>NZ_JACHIR010000001.1:7200000-8400000 GCF_014203355.1 Kutzneria kofuensis | reverse complement strand
ACGGCACGAAAGGCGCGTCGGGCACGACCGCCGTCCAGTCGACGTGCCCGCCGCGCGCGAAGATCCGGCCCAACGCGAGGTAGGCCGTGCGGACCTCGTCGCGGTCGCGCCGCGTCAGCGCCACCGCGCCCGGCACCAGGCCGGCGAGCACACCGCCGGGACCGAGTTCGAGCACGACGTCCGCGTCCATCGTCGCCACGGCGTCGGCGAAGCGGACCGGTCGGCGGACCTGCTGGACCCAGTACTCGGCCGAGCAGGCTTCTTCGTCGGTCAGCCCGCGACCGGTCACCGTGGACACGATCGGGATCCGGGGCGGCGCGAACGACACCGTCTCGGCCACCGCGCGGAACTCGTCGAGCATCGGCTCGACCAGCGCCGAGTGGAAGGCATGGCTGACCCTCAGCCACCGTGTCCGCCGGCCGATCGCCTCGACCGCGGCGGTCAGTTCCTCCCGGTCGCCGGACAGCACCACCGAGTTCGGGCCGTTCACGGCGGCGATCAGGTGGTCGTACGCGGCGACTTCGGCTTCGCTCGCCTCCACCGCGACCATCGCGCCGCCTTCGGGCAACGCCTGCAGCAACCGGCCCCGCGCCGTCACGAGTCGCGCGGCGTCGGCCAGGTCGAACACGCCGGCCACGTGAGCGGCGGCCAACTCCCCGATGGAATGACCGGCGAGCGCCTGCGGCCGCACGCCCCAGGACGTGACCAGCGTGTGCATCGCCACCTCGACCGCGAACAACGCGGCCTGGGTGTTGACGGTCTGATCCAGCGCGCCGTCGTCCGTGCTCAGGATCTGCCTCACCGGCAGCTCGAACGCGGCGCAGACCTCGTCGAAAGCCCGCGCGTAGACCGGGAACGCATCGTGGAGCCGCATGCCCATCCGCAGCCGCTGCGCGCCCTGACCGGCGAAGACAAACGCCACCCGTCCCGCCCCGAGCGGGATCAGGTCCAAGTCGCGCAGCCCCGCGGCCGCCTCGGCCACGTCGCCGGCCACCACGACCGCGCGGTGTTCCCAGGTGGCACGGGTCGTGACCAGCGACCGCGCCACCGACACCAGCCGGCCGGCGGCCAGGCCGTCGGCCAGCCGCTTTCCTTGCTCCCTCAGCGCTTCCGGGCTCCGTGCGGACAGCACCAGCGGCACCACGGTGTCGGGGACCGCGGGCGGTTCGGCGGCAACCGGCGGCTCCTCGATGATGACGTGCGCGTTGGTGCCGGACACTCCGAACGACGACACACCGGCCCGGCGCGGACGGTCCGAACGTGGCCAGGCCTGGGGTTCGTCGAGCAACGACACGGCGCCGGCCGCCCAGTCGACCTCGGTCGACGGCTGTTCGACGTGGAGCGTGCGCGGCAGCGTCCCCTTGCTCAGGGCGAGCGCCATCTTGACCACGCCGGTCACGCCCGCGGCGGCGGCGGTGTGCCCCACGTTGGACTTGACCGAGCCGAGCCACAGTGGCCGGTCACGGTCCTGGCCGTAGGTGGCGATGATGGCCTGGGCCTCCATCGGGTCGCCGAGCCGGGTGCCGGTGCCGTGGCCCTCCACGACGTCCACATCGGACGGTTCCAGGCCCGCGTCGGCCAGGGCGGCGCGGATCACGCGCTGCTGCGCGGGGCCATTGGGCGCGGTGAGGCCGTTGGAGGTGCCGTCGGAGTTGATGGCCGAGCCGCGCACGAGCGCGTGCACCCGGCGCCCCTGGCGCAGCGCGGTGGACAACCGCTGCACGACGAGCACGCCGACGCCCTCGCTCCAGCCGGTCCCGTCGGCGCCGCTGCCGAACGAGCGGCACCGGCCGTCGGGCGACAGGCCACGCTGGCGGGAGAACTCGATGAACGCGTCCGGCGTCGGCATCACCGTCACCCCGCCGACCAGCGCCGATTCGCACTCGCCCGCGCGCAGTGCCTGCCGGGCCAGGTGCAACGCCACCAGGGACGACGAGCACGCGGTGTCCACGGTGAGCGCGGGCCCGGTCAGGCCGAGCACGTAGGCCAGCCGCCCGGAGAGGACCCCGGCCGAGGTGCCGGTGAGCGTGTAGCCCTCGGCGTCGCGCGCGCCGATGCCGTACGGCTGCGCCGAGGCGCCCATGAACACCCCGACCTGGCGGCCGGACAGCGAGGTCGGGTCGATGCCCGAGTGTTCCAGCGCCTCCCACGCGGTCTCCAACAGCACCCGCTGCTGCGGGTCCATGGCCAGCGCCTCGCGCGGCGAGATGCCGAAGAACGCCGCGTCGAACCCGGCCGCGTCAGCCAGAAAGCCGCCGTGACGGGTGTACGTCCTGCCGGGCGCCCCGGGCTCGGGGTCGTAGAGGTTGTCGAGATCCCAGCCCCGGTCGGTCGGGAAGTCGCCGACGGTGTCGCCGCCGAGGTCCAGCAACCGCCAGAACGCCTCGGTGTCCTCGACTCCGCCCGGCAGCCGGATGGCCATGCCGACGATCGCCAGCGGCTCGGCCGACGCCGTCGCGCCCCGGGTCGAAGCGACCTCGGGCGTGCCTTGCATCAGCTCGCCGAGGTGGCGGGCGAGCGCGATCGGGGTCGGATGGTCGAAGGCGACGGTGGCGGGCAGCGCGATGCCGGTGGCGGTGCGCAGGCGGTCGCGCAGCTCGACCGCGGTGAGCGAGTCGAGGCCGCTGTCCCGGAAGGCCCGGCCGGGGCTCACCGTCTCGTCCAGCCGCAGCACCGCCGCGACCTGGGCCCGCACCAACTCGACCAGGTCGTCCGCCGCGGCCACCGGTTCCGGAGCTTCGGCGGGCAGTTCCGGCGCGAGACCCGTCGCGCCGGCCGGGAGCCAGTAGTGGCGGTGCTCGAACACCGTCGTCGGAATCGGCACCGGCCGGGCCTCGGGCAGCAGCTGGGACCAGTCCACGACGCCGCCGCGTACGAACAACTCGGCGATCGACCGCAGCAGCCGGTCCGGCCCGGCGTCGTCGCGGCGGAGCGTGCCAACCGCGGCGGCCTCCGGCAGCGTGTCGGTGATCGCGCCGGTCAGCAGCGGGTGGGCGCTGGCCTCCACGAACAGGCCGTACCCCTCCGCGCCGAGCGCGGCCACGGCGTCGGCGAACCGCACTTGCTGACGCAGGTTGCGCGCCCAATAGTCCGGCCCGAGCGGGCCTTCCACCCACTCCGCGTCCACAGTGGACATCCATGGAATCCGCGGCTCGGCCGTGGTGAGCCCGTCCAGCGCTGCGGCGAGTTCGCCGGCCGCCGCATCAACCTGGGCGGTGTGGTACGCGTAGTCGACCGACAACATCCGCACCCGCACACCACGCGCGCGAAAGTCTCGCTCCAACCGGGCAAGGACATCCGGGTCGCCGGCCAGGACGGTGGACTCGGGGCTGTTGACGGCGGCGACCTCCACCCCGTCGGGCGGGTCGATGTCGCCGGGAGCCAACGCCACCGAGAGCATGCCGCCCCGCCCGGTCGCCTTCTCGGCAACGGCCCGGCCGCGCAGCTTCACCAGCTTCGCCGCGTCAGCCAGCGACAACGCGCCGGACACGCAGGCCGCCGCGACCTCACCCAGCGAATGCCCCACCACCGCGTCCGGCCGGAAGCCCACCGACTCCCACACCGCCGCCAGCGACACCATCACCGAGAACGCGATCGGCTGCATGAGCTCGACCCGGTTCGTGTCCGCGAGCAGGTCGTCCGGCTGCCACTCCAACGCCGTCGCGCACTCGGCCATCCGCGCGGCGAACACCGGATGGGCCATCAACTCCCGGCCCATGCCGGCCCACTGCGCGCCCTGCCCCGAGAGCACCAGAACCGACCGGGCCGGCTCGCCCGCGTCACCGGTGACGACCTCCGGGTGCGGCCGGTTCACCGCGAGCGCCCGCAAACCGGCCAGCGGTTCGCCCAGCACCACGGCGCGGTGCTCGCGCAACGCCCGCGTCTCCACCAGCGCCCGAGCCGTCCCGGCCACGTTCCCGAGCTGATCGGCCAGTGCGGCCGCCTGCGCCGCGAGCCCGGTCGCCGTGCGCGCGGACACCACCAGCGGCGCCGGAGCGTCAACCGTCGGGGCCACGGCGGCGGGCGCGGCTTCCTCGACGATCACGTGGGCGTTGGTGCCCGACACTCCGAACGACGACACGCCGGCCCGACGCGGCCGCTCCCCACGCGGCCACTCCCGCGCCTGCGTCAACAGCTCCACCGAACCGGACGACCAATCCACCTTGCTGCTCGGCGCGTCCACGTGCAGCGTCCGCGGCAATCGACCGTGCCGCAACGCGAGGATCATCTTGATCACACCGGTCACGCCGGCCGCCGCCTGGGTGTGGCCGAGATTCGACTTGGCCGAGCCGAGCCACAACGGCGTCTCGCGATTCTGCCCGTACGTCGCCAGCAGCGCCTCGGCCTCGATAGGGTCGCCCAGGGTCGTGCCGGTGCCGTGCGCCTCGACCGCGTCCACATCGGACGGTCGCAGGCCGGCCGACGCCAGCGCCCGGCGGATCACCTCCTGCTGGGCAGGGCCGTTGGGCGCGGTGAGGCCGTTGGATGCGCCGTCCTGGTTGACCGCCGAGCCCCGCAACACCGCCAGCACCTCGCGGCCTTCGGCCAGCGCGTCGGACAGCCGCATCAGCGCCAGCACACCGACGCCCTCGGCCCAACCAGTGCCGTCCGCGGCCTCGGCAAAGGACTTGCAGCGCCCATCCACCGAGAGCCCCCGCTGCCGGGAGAACTCGATGAACACCGCCGGCGTCGACAACACCGTCGCGCCACCCGCCAACGCCAACGAACACTCCCCCGCCCGCAACGCCTGCGCCGCAAGATGCAACGACACCAACGACGACGAACAAGCGGTGTCCACCGTGACCGCCGGGCCCTGCACACCGAGCACGTACGACACCCGACCGGCGGCGACGCTGCCGGAGGTGCCGGTACCGAGGAAACCCTCGACCTCACGGGACTGCGCGCCCTGCGCGTAGTCGTGGTACATCAGCCCGGTGAACACGCCGACATCACTGCCACGCAACGAATCCGGCGCGATACCCGCCCGCTCCAACGCCTCCCACGACGTCTCCAACAACAACCGCTGCTGCGGATCCATCGCCAACGCCTCACGCGGCGAGATCCCGAAGAACCCGGCGTCGAACGCACCGGCGTCAGCGAGGAATCCGCCGTGCCGGGTGTGGGTGGTGCCGGGCGTCGCGGGGTCGGGGTCGTAGAGCGCGGCGAGATCCCAACCCCGATCGGTCGGGAAACCGGTGACCACATCCCGACCCTCGTCCAACAACTCCCAGAACTGCTCCGGAGTCACGACACCGCCGGGCAACCGCAGGCCCATGCCGACCACGGCGATCGGCTCGGCGGTCCGATCGGCGAGGCGGGCGTTCTCCTGCTTGAGCCGCTCCTGCTCCAGCAGCGCGGCGCGCAGCGCGGCCACCAGGCGGTCGTCAGCCATGGCGCTCCCGTCCTTCTCCATCGTCAGCCCACCTCGCCCAGTGCCCGCCGGATGAGCTCCTCGGCGCTCATCTCCGCGATGAGCGCGGATTCGTCGCCCGCCGGCCGTTCCTGCTCCGGTTCGACGGCGGCCGGCGGGAACAGGCCCTCGTGCAGCCGGGTGGCCAGTTCGGTCGCGTTCGGATGGTCGAAGACCGCGGTCACCGGCAGCTTCACGCCGGTGGCCGCCAAGAGCCGGTTGCGCAGCTCCACCGAGGTCAGCGAGTCGAACCCGAGGTCGCGGAAGGCCGCTTTCGCCCCGATGCCGCCGGTCCCGGTCCGCCCGAGCACGACGGCCGCCTCCCGGCGCACCAGGTCGACGAGCAGCCCTTCGCGGCGATCGGGATCGGCCGCCGTGATCCGGTCGAGCACGCCGCGGCCGGCAGCGATGGGCCGGGGCCGGACCAGCTCGCGCCACAGCGCGGGCGGTTGGGCGCCGAACGCGGTCCGGTCGATCGCCACCGGCACGGTCACCGCGCGCCCCGAGCCGAGCGCCGCGTCGAACATCCGCAGCCCCTGCTCGGTGGCGATGCCGACCACGCCCGCGCGGGCCATCCGACCGGTGTCGGCACCGCCGGTCAGTCCGCTGGTCTCGGACCACAAGCCCCACGCCAGCGAGAGCGCCGGGTCGCCCGCCTCGGCCCGTCGACGGGCCAGGGCGTCGAGGAACGCGTTGGCGGCGGCATACGCGCCCTGTCCCGGATTTCCGAGCACTCCGGCGGCGGACGAGTACAGGACGAGCGCGGTCCCGGTGCCCCTGGTCAACTCGTCGAGCAGCGCCGCCGCGTCGGCCTTGGGCCGCATCGTCCGCTCCAGGTCCGACGCGTCGAGGTTGGCCAGCGCGGTGTCGGCCAGCGCGCCGGCCGTGTGCACGACCGCGGCGAACGGCTCGGTCAGCAGCGCACGCACACTCGCCTCGTCGGTGATGTCGACCGCCAGGATCCGGACCGACGCCCCCGCTCGGGTCAGCTCCGCCCGCAGTTCGTCGGCCCCTTCGGCGGACGGCCCCTGCCGAGACACCAGCACGAGATCGCGAATGCCGTGAGCGCGCACGAGGTGCCGCGCGGTGTGTGCGCCGAGCGTGCCGGTGCCTCCGGTGATCAGCACCGGGCCACGCCACGGTTTGGGCTCGACGCGTTCCACCGGGCGCACCAGCCGGGGTGCGCGCACCTCGCCGTCCCGGATCGAGATCTGCCACTCCCCGGTCAGGTTCTCGACGGTCTGGCGGGCGGGAAGATCGCCGTCGACGAGCAGGATTCGGCCGGGATGCTCGGCCTGGGCGCACCGGATCAGGCCGTGCACCGCGGCCACCGCCGGATCGGCCGGGTCGTCGGTCAGCACGACCAGCTTCGACTCGTCCGCCCGGATCGCCTCGGCGGCGGCCAGCACCGCCCGGCGGGCCCGTTCGCCGTCCGTGCCCGCGCCCGGCGCCACCCGGTGCACGCGCCACTCCGCCGGCAGCGGATCACCGGAGGCCGGTACCGGGAGCACGACGCTGTCGACCACGAACACGTCCTCGGCGGTCATCACGGCCGGCCGGCTGACCAGGCCCCGCACCGTGAAGACCGGGGCGCCGGTCTCGTCGACGGCCTGCACACGGATGCCGTCCGGGCCGGGAGCGAGGTGCACACGCACCGTTCCGGTCGCCGGTCCGTGCACGGTCATTCCGCGCCAGGCAAAGGGCAGCTCGGCCGTTCCGCGCACGGTCAACGCGGCCGGGTGCAGCGCGGCGTCGAGCAGGGCCGGGTGCACCAGGAAGCCTTCGGTGGGGTCCTGCGGCACGATCTCCGCGTACAGGTCGGCGCCGCGTCGGCGGATCGTCCGCACGCCCTGGAACGACGGCCCGTACTCGTAACCGGCCTCGACGATCGACGTGTACAGCTCGGCGCCGGAGATGTCCTCGCCCTCCGCCGGCCACTCCACGGCGGGCGGTGCGGCCGGCCCGGAGTCGAGGCGGCCGGCGGCATGGCGGGTCCACCGGTCGCCGTCGCGGGAGTGCACGAACACCGGTCGGCCGCCGTCCTGCTCGGCGGCGACCACCACCCGCACCTCGCGTTCGCCGGTCAGGACCAACGGAGTCTCGATCACCAACTCGTCGAGCACCGGCAGGCCGACGCGTTTGCCGGCCTGGAGCGCCAGTTCCACCAGCGCGGCGCCGGGAACGAGCAGCATGCCGGCAACGGCGTGGTCGGCGAGCCAGGGCTGGTCGGCGACGGAGAGCCGGCCGGTCAGCAGCCAGCCACCCCCGTCCGGGATCTCATGGGCGGCCGACAACACCGGGTGCGCGAGAGCGTCCTGGCCGCCTCCGCCGCGCGTGGGCAGCCGCCAGAAGCGCTCGTGCTCGAAGACGGTCGGCGGCACCGGAACGAGTGGCGCTGCGGGCAGAATCGCCGTCCAGTCAAGGGCGCCACCGCCGACATGGAGCTCGGCGAAGGAGCGCAGCAGCCGCTCCGGCCCGCCGTCGTCGCGCCGGAGCGTGCCGACCACCAGGGCGTCCTCGACGGTGGCTTCGATGGCCGTGGTCAGCACCGGATGCGAACTGACCTCCACGAAGGTGCCGTACCCCTGGGTCCCCAGTTCGGTGACGGCATCGGCGAACCGCACCGGCTGCCGCAGGTTCCGCACCCAGTAATCGGGGCCGAGTTCGCCGTCGATCCACGTCACGTCCACAGTGGACATCCAGGGGACCCTGGGCGGCGCGGTCGTGATGCCCGTCAACTCCTCGGCGATCCGGTCCGCGACCGCGTCCACGTGCGCGGTGTGCGAGGCGTAGTCCACCGGCAGCCGCCGTACCCGCACATCCGACGCGCGACAGCGGCTTTCCAGTTCCTCCAGCAGGTCCGGAGCTCCGGCCACGACGGTCGCACCGGGGCTGTTCACCACGGCCACCTCGACTCCGGCCGGCAGATCGATCTCGCCCGGATCCAGCGCGATCGACAGCATCCCGCCCCGCCCGGCCAACTCCTCGGCGATCACCCGGCTCCGCAACGACACGATCTTCGCCGCGTCCGCCAACGACAACGCACCCGCCACACACGCCGCCGCGATCTCCCCCTGCGAATGCCCGATCACCGCATCAGGCCGCACACCAACCGATTCCCACACCGCCGCCAACGACACCATCACCGCGAACGACACCGGCTGCACCACATCAACCCGGTCCAGGTCACCGAACAAGTCGTCCAGCCGCCACCCCAGCGCATCCGCACACTCGGCCATCCGCGCGGCAAACACCGGATGCGACATCAGGTCTCGGCCCATCCCGGCCCATTGCGCGCCCTGGCCGGGGAAGACGAACACCGTCCGGCCGGCATCCCGTGCCGCGCCCAGCACCACGTCCGGCGAGGCGAGGTCGCGCAAGCCAGCCTTGCTGAACACGACCGCGCGGTGCTCCCGCAGTGCTCGGGTGGTGACCAACGAGCGGGCGACGGCGGCCACCGGCGCGTCCGGGAACTCGTCGGCCAGGCGCGCCGCCTGGGCCGCGAGCGCGGTCGGAGTGCGGCCCGAGAGGACGAGCGGCGCCGAGCCCGGATCGGCCGGGATCGACTCCCGCACGGGCGGGGCTTCGAGCACGACGTGCGCGTTGGTGCCGGACACCCCGAACGCCGACACCGCCGCTCGGCGCACGGAGCCCGACGGCCAGGCGACCGGCTCGGTGAGCAGCCGCACCGGGCCCGCCGCCCAGTCGACCTCGTCGGTCGGGCGGTCGACGTGCAGGGTCCGGGGCAGCGTCTCGTGCCGGAGGGCCAACACCATCTTCATCAGGCCGACCGCGCCGGCCGCGGCCTGCGTGTGGCCGACGTTCGACTTCACCGAGCCCAGCCACAGTGGCCGGTCGCGGTCCCGGCCGTAGGTGGCGATGATGGCCTGGGCCTCGATCGGGTCGCCGAGCCGGGTGCCGGTGCCGTGCGCCTCCACAGCATCCACATCGGACGGATCGAGGCCGGCGTCCGCGAGCGCCTGCCGGATCACCCGTTCCTGGGCGGGGCCGTTGGGCGCGGTCAGTCCGTTGGACGCGCCGTCGGAGTTGACGGCCGTGCCGCGCACCAGGGCCAGCACTTCGCGTCCTTGGGCCACGGCGTCGGACAACCGTTGCAGCACCAGCACCCCGACGCCCTCGGCCCAGGCGGTGCCGTCGGCTGCCGCCGCGAACGGTTTGCACCGGCCGTCCGGGGCGAGGCCGCGCTGGCGCGAGAACTCCACGAACACATCGGGCGTGGACAGCACCGTCACTCCGCCGGCCAGCGCGATGCCGCACTCCCCGGCGCGCAACGAGCGCACGGCCAGGTGCAGCGCGACCAGCGCGGACGAGCAGGCCGTGTCCACGGTGACGGCGGGCCCGCGCGTGCCGAGCACGTACGCTATCCGTCCGGAAAGGACGCTCGATGCGGTGCCGGTGAGCTGGTAGCCGTCCAGCGGCCCGCCGGTGCCGTAGGGCTGGGCCGACGCGCCCGCGAACACGCCGAGTTCGTGGCCGCGCAACGTGACGGGGTCGAAGCCGGCGCGTTCCAGCGCCTCCCACGAGGTCTCCAGCAACAGCCGCTGCTGCGGATCCATCGCGATCGCCTCGCGCGGCGAGATGCCGAAGAACTCGGCGTCGAACCGGTCGGCGCCCCGCAGGAACCCGCCTTCGCGGGTGATCGAGTCGAGGTCGGAGGGCCAGCCACGATCGGTGGGGAAGCCGCTGATCGCGTCGGTGCCGTCGGCCAGCAGCCGCCAGTAGTCCTCGGGCGTGTCGACGCCGCCGGGCAGCCGCATGGCCATGCCGACCAGGGCGATCGGATCATCGTCGGCCCGAGCCCGGGTCGTGGCCTCCTCGACGGCCGTGCCGGCGGTGAGGTGCGCGGCCAGGTCGGCCGGGGTCGGCCAGTCGAACACGATGGTGGCGGGGAGGGTCAGGCCGGTCGCGGCGGACAGGCGGTTGCGCAGTTCGACCGCCATCAGGGAGTCGAATCCGGCGTCGCGGAACGACCGTGTCTCGATCACGGCCGACGGGGCCAGGCCCAGCACGGCCGCCGCCTCGCGGCGGACGAGATCGTGCAGGTCGTTCTCGGCGAGCGGTTCGGTCGCGGCCCGGCGCCGGGTTCGGGGACCGCGCAGCGCGGCCGGGTCGAGGTCGGCGGCGATCACGACCGGGTCCGGAGCGTGCACGGCGGCGTCGAGCAGCCGCAGGCCCTCGGCCGACGGCAACGGCCGCAGCCCGAGCCGGGCGAGCCGTCGCATGTCCACCTCGGACAGGCTTGCGGTCATGCCGCCCGACGGTTCCCAAGGGCCCCAGGCGATCGAGGTCGCCGGCAGGCCCGCGGCGCGGCGGCGGGCGGCGAGCGCGTCGAGGGCTGCGTTGGCGGCGGCGTAGGCGGCCTGGCCGGCGCTGCCGAGGATGCCGCTGACCGAGGAGAACAGCACGAACGCGTCGAGGTCCCGATCGCGGGTCAACTCGTCGAGGTGCTGGGCAGCGTCGATCTTCGGCCCCAGCACGGCATCGAGTCGGCTTCGATCCACTGAGGACAGCACGCCGTCGTCGACGATGCCCGCGCAGTGCACAACGGCCCGCAGGTCGGAGATGCCGTCGATCAGCTCCCGCACCTGGTCGCGCCGGGCCAGGTCGACGGCGGCGAACCGAACACCTTCGGAGATCGGGCCCTCACCACTGCGGGAGGCGATCACCAGGTCGCGGACGCCGTGCTGTTCGACCAGGTGCCGGGCCACCAGCGAGCCGAGGGCGCCGGTGCCACCAGTGACGAGGACCGTGCCGCGTGGGCGCCATGGCGCCCCGGCCTCCGCGCGGCGCAGCCGTGGCACCAAGACGTCGCCGCCGGTCAGCACCAGTTCGGGCTCGCCCGCGTCCACGACCGCGAGCAGCGGGGCCAGGTCGTCGTCGGCGGTACGCGCCAGCACGATCCGGCCGGGGTTCTCGGTGGCCGCGGTCCGGACCAGTCCGGCGACGCCGGCCGCGACCGGATCCTGTGCCGTGGGCGGGACGACGACGAGCATCCGCCCTTCGCCGGCGAGGCACGCCTGCAGCGTGCCGAGGACATCGGCGAGCACGTCGTGGAGTTCGCCGCCGCCGACCCTGAGCACCGGCCAGGTCGTGCCCGGCCGGCCGGGCACGAGCTTGCTCGGCACCAGCTCGACCCGGTGCAGCACGGGCGCCGTTCGCTCCGCGGGGCGGGTGCGGACCAGCTCAGCGGTCAGCACCGGGAGGCCCGCGCCGTCCGAGAGCACCAGCCCGAAGCCGTTCTCGGCCGGGCCGCGCCGGACCCGGACAGTGGTCGCGTCGGCTGCGTGCAGCCGCACGCCCCGCCACTCGAACGCGACCTCGCCCGGCGCCACGTCGTCGAGCAGCGCCGGATGGATGACGTGCGCCGACGGCTCGACCGCCAGCTCGTCGAACGCCTCGTCGACCTCGGGGATCGCGGCCTCGTCGGCCACCCGGCCGGCGGCGATCTCGACCCATTCGTCGGCGACCCGGGCGTGCACGGCCAGCGTTCGCTGCGGCCCGACCGTGACCCGGACCGGCCCCGGCGCGGGCACCTCCGCCACGGTGAACTCGGCCAGTGCCGGGCATTCGGCTTCGTCGGCGGCGCGCAGCGCCAGCTCGACCAGTGCGCCCGCCGTCACCGGCCCGCGGAAGGCACCGGCCAGCACCACGCCGCCGGGCGTGTCCACCACGGTGTCGATGACCGGGTGGCCGGAGCCGGTCAGCCAGAACCGCCGGCGCTCGAACACGGTCTTGGGCAGTTCGGGAGCGGCGGCGGGCGGCGTCAGTTCGGTCCATCGGACGTCCTGGCCGGCCACGAACAGCCGCCCGAGCCCGTCGAGCAGCCCGCGCACCTCGGGCTTGCCGCGCCGCAGCAACGCGACCGCCGGCGCCATCCCCGGCGCCATCCCGGTCAACGTGCCACCCGGCCCGACCTCGACCACGGCGGACACGTTCAGCTCGTCGGCCATGGTGTTGACGGCGTCGGCGAAGCGGACCGTCTCGCGCACCTGCCGCACCCAGTACTCGGGGTCGCACACCTCGTCCCCGGCCACCGCGCCGGTCACGCCGGAGACGAGCGGGATCCTGGGCGCACGCAAGGCAAGCCCGGCCACGACCTCGCGGAAGGCGTCCAGCATCGGCTCCATCAGCGGCGAGTGGAACGCGTGACCGACCCGGAGCCGCCGGCCGTCCACCCCGAGCGCACGGACGACCTCGTCCACTCCGTCGGCGGCCCCGGACAGCACCACCGTGTCCGGGCCGTTGACGGCGGCGAGCGACACGCCCTCGACCAGCGCCGCGCGGGCGTCGGCCTCGCTGGCCGCGACGGCCGTCATCACGCCGCCCGGCGGCAGCGCCTGCATCAGCCGGCCCCGCGCGGCCACCAGCGCGGCGGCGTCGGCCAGGGAGAGCACGCCGGCGACGTGGGCGGCGCTGATCTCACCGAGCGAATGCCCGGCGACGGCGCGCGGCGCAACGCCGAGCGACCCGAGCAGTTCCGCCGTCGCCACCTCGATCGCGAACAACCCGGCCTGGGTGTACACGGTGTCGCCAAGGCCGTCGCCGTCGAACACGGCCTGACGCACCGGATGCGGCACATGCCCGGCGAGATGCCGGTCCAGTTCGGCGCATGCCGCGTCGAACGCCTTCGCGAAGACCGGGAACGCCTCGTGCAGCTCGCGCCCGGCGCCGGCCCGTTGCGCGCCTTGGCCGGCAAACAGGAACCCCAGGCGGACGTGGCCGGCGACGCCGCGGATCGCGGGCTCGCGCAGTCCGGCGACGGCCTCGTCCTCGGTCTCGGCGATCACGACGGCCCGGTGCTCCCAGGACGTCGTGCGGCCGGTCAGCAGCGGTCGGGCCAGGTCGACCGGGCGACCGCCGCGCTCGGCCAGCCGGGTCAGCTGCGCGTCCAACGCGCTCGCGGTGCGGGCGCTGACCACCAACGGCACCACGGCCGTGGCCGGTGGCGCGTCCTCGCGCGCGGGGGGCGCCTCCTCCAGGACGAGGTGCGCGTTGGTGCCGGACACCCCGAACGCCGACACGCCGGCTCGCCGTGGCCGTCCGCCAGCCAGCCATGGGCGTGGCTCGGTGAGCAGTTCTACCGCGCCCTGGGACCAGTCGACCAGCTCGCTGCGGCGCTCGGCGTGCAGTGTGCGCGGAAGTTGGCCGTGGCGCAGGGCGAGGATCATCTTCAGCACGCCGGTCACGCCCGCCGCCGCCTGGGTGTGCCCGACGTTGGACTTCACCGATCCCAGCCACAGCGGCGTTTCCCGGTCCCGGCCGTAGGTGGCGAGCAGCGCCTCGGCCTCGATCGGGTCGCCGAGCCGGGTGCCGGTGCCATGCGCCTCGACCGCGTCCACATCGGACGGTCGCAGTCCCGCGTTGGCCAGGGCCTGGCGGATCACCCGCTGCTGCGCGCTGCCGTTGGGCGCGGTCAGGCCGTTGGAGGCGCCGTCGGAGTTCACCGCCGAGCCCTTGATCACGGCCAGCACCCGGCGGCCCTCCCGGACCGCGTCGGACAGCCGCTTGAGCACCAGCACGCCCGCGCCCTCGGCCCAGCCGGTGCCGTCCGCGTCGGCGCCGAACGCGCGACAGCGGCCGTCGGCCGCCAGCCCGCCCTGCCGGGCGAACTCGGCGAACACACCGGGCCCCGCGATCACCGTCACGCCACCGGCGACCGCCGTCGCGCACTCGCCGGACCGCAGCGACTGGGCGGCCAGGTGCAACGCGACCAGCGACGACGAGCATGCCGTGTCCACGGTGACCGCGGGCCCCTGCGTGCCCAGAAGGTAGGCGACGCGGCCGGAGATGACGGCGGGCAGGGTGCCGGTGAGCAGCAACCCCCCGGCCTGCCCGGCCAGCAGCGGATCAGGACCGTAGGGCTGCGGGGTCGCACCGACGAACACGCCGGTCGCGCTGCCGCGGACCGAGGTGGGGTCGATGCCCGCGTCCTCGAGGGCTTCCCACGCCGATTCCAGGAACACCCGCTGCTGCGGGTCCATCGCCTGCGCCTCGCGCGGCGAGATGCCGAAGAACGCGGCGTCGAACTCGGCCGCGTCACCGAGGAAACCGCCCTGGCGGGTGGTGCCGGGCGGCAGCCGGTCGGTGTCCCAGCCACGGTCGGTGGGGAATCCGGAGATGGCGTCGGTGCCGTTGGCCAGCAGCCGCCAGAAGTCCTCCGGGGTGTGCACGCCGCCGGGCAGCCGGACCGCCATCCCGACCACCGCGATCGGTTCGGAACTCGCCGCGGCGGCCGTCGGCGTCTCGTCGCGCGCGTCACCGGCGAGGCGTTCGCGCAGGTGCTCGGCCAGCGCGGTCGCGTCCGGATGGTCGAACGCCGCCGTCACGGCCAGCGTCACGCCGGTGGCGTCGGCCAGGCGGGTGCGGAGGTCGACCGAGGTCAGCGAGTCGAACCCGGCGTCGCGGAACGGCATCCGGGCCGGGATGGGCTCGCGCTCGCCCAGCACCAGCGCGGCCTGGCGGCGGACCAGGTCGAGCAGGTCGGCGTTGTCGGCCGCCGGGGCCGGGTCCACGGCCCGGGGTGGGTCGCCGAGCCAGCAACGGCGTCGTTCGAACACCGAAGTGGGCAGCGCGACCGGCCGGGACTTGGGCAGCACGGCCGTCCAGTCCAGCGGTCCACCGGCCGTGAAGACCTCGGCGAACGCGCGGAGCAGCCGATCCGGGCCGCCGTCGTCGCGGCGCAACGTGCCGGCCACGGCCACGTCCCGGCCCGCGCTGTCCGCGATCGCCGCCGTCAGCACCGGGTGCGCGCTGGACTCGACGAACAGGCCGTGGCCTGCCGCCGCCAGCGCGGCGACGGCTTCGGCAAACCGCACCGGCTGCCGCAAGTTCCGCACCCAGTAGTCCGGCCCGGGCGCGTCATCGACCCACTCCAGGTCCACAGTGGACAGCCAGGGAATCCTGGGCCGCTGTGGGGAGATGCCGGCCAGCTCCGCCGCGATGCGCCCGGCCGCCGGGTCGACGTGGGCGGTGTGCGACGCGTAGTCCACCGGGACCCGGCGCACCCGGACCTCGCGTTCGCGATGGTGCCGCTCCAACTCGTCCAGCGCGTCGGGCGCACCGGCCAGCACCACCGCGCGGGGCCCGTTGATCGCGGCGATCTCCACACCGGCCGGCAACTCGATCTCGTCCGGCGCGAGCGCGACCGAGAGCATCCCGCCCCGCCCGGCCAACTCCTCGGCGATCACCCGGCTCCGCAACGACACGACCCGCGCGGCGTCTTCCAACGACAACGCCCCGGCAACACATGCCGCCGCGATCTCCCCCTGCGAATGCCCGATCACCGCATCCGGCCGCACACCAACCGATTCCCACACCGCCGCCAACGACACCATCACCGCGAACGACACCGGCTGCACCACATCAACCCGGTCCAGCTCACCGAACAGATCGTCCAGCCGCCACCCCAGCGCATCCGCACACTCGGCCATCCGCGCGGCAAACACCGGATGCGACATCAGCTCCCGTCCCATGCCCACCCACTGCGCACCCTGGCCGGGGAACACCAGCACCGTCCGGCCCACATCCCGCGCAACGCCGGTCACCACATCCAGCGAAGCCAGGTCGGTCAGTCCGGCCGCGTCCAACACCACCGCTCGGTGGCTGCGCAGCGGGCGGCTGGTGACCAGCGCCGAAGCGACGCCGTCCAGGCCGTGTTCGGCGACGTGCGCGGCCAGCCGGTCGACCTGGGCCGTCAGCGCGGCCGAGGACCGGGCCGACACGACCAGCGGCCAGGCGGCGGGCACCGGGTCGGTCGCGGGCAGCGGCGGCTGTTCGAGGATCACATGCGCGTTGGTGCCGGAGATGCCGAACGACGACACCGCCGCCCGCCGGGGCCGCTCGGCCCGTGGCCACGGCACCTCCTCGGTCAGCAGCGCCACCGACCCGGCCGACCAGTCGACCTGTGTGGACGGCCGGTCGGCGTGCAGGGTGCGGGGCAGCAGTTCGTGCCGGAGAGCGAGGATCAGCTTGATCACGCCCGCGACTCCGGCGGCGGCCTGGGTGTGGCCGAAGTTCGACTTCACCGAACCCAGGAGCAGCGGCACGTCCCGGTCCCGGCCGTAGGTGGCCAGCAGCGCCTCGGCCTCGATCGGGTCGCCGAGCCGGGTGCCGGTGCCATGCGCCTCCACCGCGTCCACATCGGACGGTCGGAGACCCGCCTCGGCCAGCGCATGGCGGATGACCTTCTGTTGCGCGGTTCCGCTGGGCGCGGTCAGCCCGTTGGAGGCGCCGTCGTTGTTGATCGCGCTACCGCGCAGCACCGCCAGCATCTCGCGGCCCTGTGCGAGCGCGTCGGAAAGGCGTTGCAGCACCAGGACTCCGGCGCCTTCGGCCCAGCCGGTGCCGTCGGCGTCGTCGGAGAACGAGCGGCAGCGGCCGTCCGGGGACAGGCCGCCCTGGCGGGAGAACTCGACGAAGATCCCCGGGGTGGCCAGCACGGTCACGCCACCGGCCAGCGCCAGGCCGCACTCCCCCGCGCGCAGCGCCCGTGCGGCCAGATGCAGGGCGACCAGCGAGGACGAGCACGCGGTGTCGACGGTGAGGGCCGGGCCTTCGGTGCCCAGCACATAGGCTATGCGTCCGGACAGGACGCTCGGCGCCGTGCCGGTGAGCGTGTAGCCCTCGGTCGTCCCGGTGGTCTCGTGCATCCGGTCGCCGTAGTCCTGGGCCATCGCGCCGAGAAAGACGCCGGTGTCGCTGCCACGCAACGAGGTCGGGTCCAGCCCGGCCCGCTCCAGCGCCTCCCACGACGTCTCCAGCGCCAGTCGCTGCTGCGGGTCCATGACCAGCGCCTCGCGGCCGGAGATGCCGAAGAATGCCGGGTCGAAGTCGGTGGCGCCGGTGACGAAACCGCCGTGGTGGCTCAGGGTGTCGGGGTGCCAGCCGCGATCATCGGGCGCCTCGGTGATGAGGTCGGCGCCGGCGGCCAGCGCGGCCCAGAACGTCTCGGGCGAGTCGATGCCGCCGGGGAACCGGCAGCCGATGCCCACCACCACGATGGGGTCGTCGTCCAGTTCTTGGGACGGGGCTGCCGGTTCCGGCTCGGGTGTCGATGCGCCGAGGTGGGCGGCGAGGCGTTCGGGGGTCGGGTGCGCGAACAGGGTCGACGTGGCCAGCCGGGTGCCGGTGGCCATCTCGATCCGACTCGTCAAATGCGTGAGCATCGCCGAGTCGAACCCCTGCTCACGGAACGGCC
Source organism: Kutzneria kofuensis (assembly GCF_014203355.1). Taxonomy (NCBI): domain Bacteria; kingdom Bacillati; phylum Actinomycetota; class Actinomycetes; order Pseudonocardiales; family Pseudonocardiaceae; genus Kutzneria; species Kutzneria kofuensis. The sequence goes on along the minus strand of NZ_JACHIR010000001.1, from coordinate 8,382,373 downwards.
GCGCGGTGTCCACTTCGGACGGATCGGAGACACCGAGCACGGCGGCGGCCTCACGCCGCACGAGTGCGCCGAGATCGTCCGGCCGGCCGTCCGCGACGGGCGCGACCTGTTCGCCCAGCCAGTAGCGGCGGCGCTGGAACGCGTAGTGCGGCAACGAAATCCGGTCGGCGTGGACGTACCGCGCCGCCCAGTCGACCGGGCCGCCCTGCGTCGACAGCTCGGCCAGCGACCTCGTGATCCGCTCCAGGCCGTCCTCGTCACGGCGCAGCGTCGGGATCGTGACCGCGGGCCGGTCCTCGGCGAGGGCGCAGTCGCGGACCGAGGCCAGCAGGATCGGGTGCGGGCTGACCTCGACGAACACCGCGGCCCCGGCCCCGAGCAGCCCCCGCACGGTCGCATGCAGGTCCACCGGTTCGCGCAGGTTGCGGTACCAGTAGTCGGCGTCCAACTGCTCGCCGGACATGACGCCGCCGGTCACGGTCGAGTGGAACGGGATCCGGGACGGGCCTGGACGCAGCGGAGCGAGCACGGCGGCCAGTTCCTCGCGCACCGGTTCGACCAGCGGCGAGTGCGACGCGTAGTCGGCCCCGACCTGCCGCATGTCCACGTCCCAGGACGCGGCCAGTTCGTCGAGCGCGTCCCGCGTGCCCGCGACCACGACCGACTCCGGCCCGGAGATCACCGCGACCGACAGCCGCTCGCCCCACGGCGCGATTCGCTCGCGCACCACGGTTTCGGGCTGCCCGACCCACACCATGGCGCCGACGCCGGTCAGGTGCCGGGCGACCGCCTGGGCCCGGGTCGCGATCAGCCGCGCCCCGTCCGCCAGGGACAGCGCTCCGGCCACACACGCGGCGGCCACCTCGCCCTGCGACTGGCCCGCCACCGCCGTCGGGCTGATCCCCTGGTCGCGCCACACGGCGGCCAGCGCCACCATCACCGCCCACAGCACCGGCTGATTCACGTCGATACGCGCCATCGACGGCCCGGTGCCGCGCAGCACGTCGGCGACCCGGAAGTCGACCCATGGGGCCAGGGCCTCGTCGCACTCGGCGATCGTCGCGGCGAACACCGCCGAGGTGTCGAGCAGTTCGCGCGCCATGCCCTCCCACTGCGAGCCCTGGCCGGGGAAGACGAACACCACCTGCTCGCCGACCGGGCGGGCAGTGCCCCGGACGAGGGCCGGGTGCTGCGTTCCGGTGGCGAGCGCCCGGATTCCGTCGATCAGTTCCTCGCGGCTGCGTCCGACGACGGCGGCCCGGTGCGCGAGCGGGGCCCGCAGGGCCAGGGACCGGGCGATCTCCACCGGCCCGCTGTCGACGTGAGCGGCGAGGCGTTGCGCCTGGGCCAGCAGCGCGGCCTCGGTGTGCCCGGACAGCGACCAGACCACCGGCCCGTCGGCCTCCGTGTGGCGCGGCGCCGGATCGGGCCAGGACTGCACGACCATGTGCACGTTCGTGCCGCCGAGGCCCATGGCCGACACCCCGGCCAGCACCGGATCCTCGGCCGGTCCGGGCCACGGCTCCGGCGCGGTCACCACTCGCAGCTTCCACTCGTCGAACCGGATGGCCGGGTTGGGCTCGACGAAGTTCAGGCTGGCCGGCAGCACCCGATGCCGGGTCGCGAGCACCGTTTTGACCAGGCCCACGGCGCCGGCCGCGGCTTCGAGGTGCCCGATGTTGGTCTTCACCGAGCCGACCAGCAAGGCATTGTCGCGGTGACCGTGCACGGCGCCCAGTGCCCGCGCCTCCACCGGGTCGCCGACCGGAGTGCCGGTGCCGTGCAGCTCGACGTAACCGATGTCCTCGGCCGCGACCCCGGCCCGGCGGTAGGCGGCCCGCAACACCCGGGCCTGCGCTTCCGGGCTGGGCTCGGTGAGGCCGGCGGCCTGGCCGTCGTGGTTGACGGCGCTGCCGCGCAGCACGGCGTGGATCCGGTCGTTGTCGGCGAGCGCGCGGTCCAGCGGCTTGAGCACGAACAGCGCGCCGCCCTCGCCTCGGGCGAATCCGTCGGCGGTGGCCGAGAAGGTCTGGCACCGCCCGCTGGCCGACAGCGCACCGAGGCCGGCGAACTGCTCCGGCACCTCACCGGCGAGGTTGAGCTGCACCCCACCGGCGATCGCCAGGTTCGACTCGCCGCTGCGGATGCTCTCGCACGCCGCGTGCACGGCGACGAGACCGGCCGACTGGGCCGTGTCGATGACCAGACTCGGCCCTTCGAAACCGAAGAACTGCGAGAGCCGGTTGGCCAGGAAGCTGCGGTTGCTGCCGGTCAACGCGTGTGGTCCCGGCCGGCCGGCACGCGCGGCGAGCAGGGCGTAGTCCGACGACGTGACACCCACGAACACCCCGGCGCCCGGGGCGGTGACGATGCCGGCGTCCTCCAGCGCCTCCCAACACAGTTCGAGCAGCAGCCGCTGCTGCGGATCGGTCTCGCGCGCCTCACTGGGCGACAGGCCGAACAGCGCCGCGTCGAAACCCGCCACATCGGCCAGATAGCCCGCCCGCGCCATGACGCCGTCGCGGACCGCGGTGCCCAGATCGGCGCGGCGGTCCTCGGGCGGCGCGGTCAGCGCTTCCGTTCCGTCGAGCAGCAGCTGCCACAGCTGTGCGACGTTCTCCGCGCCAGGTACCCGGCACGTCATTCCCACCACGGCCACCGGATGGGCAGCGCTCGATGGCAGAGGTACGACACTCACCAGTGCTCCCCGAAAGTCACGGTGACCGCGGTTGTCAGCTCACTCCTGCGATGCCTGGGCCTGCTGCTCGAACGGGGCCGCGTACGGCGCGAGGACGGCCATCAGCTCGGCCTGCCAGGCGTCGGGGTGCACGGCGCGGCACGCCTGCCCCGGCAACCGTCGCGCGGCCTCGACCGCCGCGACCAGCGCGTCCGTGGTGACCTTGGGGCTGTACCGCTCGACGACCCACTGCCGCCCCTGCTCGCGCACGCGGTCGGCGTCGGGCAGGTCGAGCAGTTCCAGCGCGCGGTCGACCAGTCGCACCGTCTGGAGGTCGGGGACCTGCCACGCGGACGGCGCCTCGAACAGTTCGTCGCCGCCGCCGAGTCCGTAGCCGGTGACCAAGCAGCCCGCGGACAGTGCCTCGGCGATCGGCAGCCCGAATCCCTCGCCCTCGGGTGAGCCCAGGGCGATGAACACCGATGTGTCCGCCATGATCTCCGCGACCCGCTCGTACGGGACACCGCGGATGTCGCGCAGTTCCACGCCAGCACTTCGCGGGTCGGCACGGAGCAGCTGCTTGAGCAGGGCGCTCTCCGAGGGCCGCTTGCGTGACATCCACGCGATGCTGCGCGTACGGCGCGGGGCCGGGCGAAACAGGTCGATGGCCACCGGATTGGGCACGAGCGTCGGCGCCGGCAGATTCGGAATCGCCCGTCCGAGCACTTCGACACCGTTGCGCGAAATGGTCCACAGCGCCGGATCGACGCTCCAGCCCGGATACGGATTCAGGTCCGGACACGTCACGAACGTCATGAAATGGGCCTGCGACAGAATCACCTTGCGCCCGCCCGGCGCCGGGTCGCGTCCCGGCAGCACCGTCAACTCGGGCACCACCACCATGTCGTCCGCACCGAGGTCGATCTCGGCGCCGGACAGCGTCGGCACGGTGTCGTCGAACCAGGTGTAGCGGAAGCCGGGCGTGGGCGACCAGCGATACGCCTCGATGCCGGCCGCGTGCAGCAGCGCGACGTGTTCGGTGATGATGCGGTTGCCGCCGACCGGGACGTCGACCTCGTATCCGGTGTAGATCACCCGTCCTGCCACGACCGACCTCGCATTCCACGCGCCGCCCACCCGCCCGCACAGACAAACGGGAAGGATTGCCGTCAATGACCTACAGGCAACGTCGCCCGCAATTTCCCGAACGAAAACTCGACCGAAACGCACACTTTCGACGCTCTGTTCCGACCCTACCTCCCGCGCTCGTCTACACGCAATGGTCCAGACAACAACGCAGGACACCGCATGCCCGCCGTCGACAGAAAGTGCACGAATTCATGCCCGAATTGTCACCAGGAGGTTCTGATTGGCTATATTATGCGCGGAACACGGAAGCCGGACGAAATGTACCGCCCGTGCCACCTTCATGAACCGCCGTGGACTCACAGAGTCGATCGACGCCGGCGGCGCCACACCTTCGGCGCGGGCGAGGCAGCAGCCAACCTGGAAGCGCCACCAGGCCGCTGCCCGGAGTCCCGACCACGGCCACAGGCACGCTGTGCCGCAGCTCGCGTGGCGTCCACTCGTCGGCATTCAGCCCGTCCGCCTTCAAGACCCGCCCGAAGCGACACCGAGAATGTGCACCCGGCCTCCCGCGGCGCGGGACCTACTTGGCGGGTTCGCGGGACCCGCCGAACAGTTCGCCGAGTCGACAGCCCAGCCGTACCAGCTCGCCACGCACCCGGCGATAGCCTCACCGGGGATTCTCCCGGCCTAGCCGAAGCACGACCCGGATCGGCCGGCCAAACCACAGGCCAGCGCACCGCGATCAGGTACTGGCGCGGTACCGCATGACGAAGTCAGGCGCGGCGGTCGTAGGTGCGAGGATCCACCGGCTGCTCGGCCTTGGGAAGCCCGCCGACCACGAGACGGTAGGAGTCGATCACGAGCTCCTTCACCAGCTTCTCGTCGATGGCGCCCCCGCCTTCCGCCGTGATCCAGTGCTTCTTGTTCATGTGATAGCCGGGGGTGATGTCCGCGTACTGCTCACGCAGGGCCGCGGCGTCGTCCGGAGCAGCTTTCAGGATCACGACGGGGCGCCCCGGCATGTCGGTCATGAGCATGAAGACCTTGCCGCGCACCTTGTAGACCGTCCAGTCAGGCCCGACACGATGCTCCAGGTCGACGCCGGGCAGTTCCGCGGCGCAGTCGCCCGCGACCTTCTGCAGCTCCTGTCCGTCCAAGGTGATCAACTCCTTTTTCGATCCGGGTTCACCGACCATCCGGCCAAGGCCTGAGGTGGCTGCCACGAACGGCGGCGGCTGCACGCCGGCAACCGCGGCAAGATCGTGTTACGAGCTCTGTGTCGTGGATTTTGCTTCCCGGGTGGGCGTTCAGATGAAGGTGAACAGCTGGTCGGCGTCGAATCGGGAGATCGGGTTGGTGTAGACCCTCTCCGGGTCGGGGTAGCCGAGGGCCAGCAGCACCGTGGTGCTGTGGCCGGCCTCGCGGATCTTGAACGCCTTGTCGACGCTGGTCGGGTCGAAACCCTCCAGCGGGGTGGCCTCGACGCCGAGTTCAGCGGCCGCCATCATGGTCAGGCCCACCGCCATGTAGGTCTGCTTCTCCATCCAGTGGTTCAGGTCCTTGTAGCCGTAGTTCCGCAGGTTGAGGAAGTCTCGGGTCATCGACTCCCACAGCTCTTGCTTCGACGGGTCAGGGAACCGGCCGTCGGCCTTCTCCTTCGCGAACACCGCCTCGATGTGGCTGTCAGGCACGTCTGCCCGGGTGGTGAGGATGATGGTGTGCGACGCGTTCAGGATCTTCTCGCCGTTGTCCTGGAATCGTTCGCCCAGGTTGTTGGCCAGCCGCTCTTTGCCTTCGGGCGTGGCGAGGACGTAGAAGTGGTTGGGCTGCACGTTCACCGACGACGGGGTGGAGCGCAGGAACCTCAGCAGCTGCTGAAGGGTTTCCTCCGGAATGGTCCTGTCGGGATCAAAGTACCTGGTGAGGTGCTTGTTCATGAGCTTGTCGAGATCCACGTCGATCTGCCTTCTTCTTACGATGGGTGAGTGAGGAGCGGTGGTTCGCAGGGTTTGGGCTAGTGCGGGCCGCGGGGCGAGATGAGGACGCTGACCGGTGTCGGCGCGACGGCGGTGCCGATCGCGACGAGTGCGTCGAGGCCGGACGGGCAAGGGGCGTAGAGCACATCCACGCCGCCCTCGGCGAAGGTCGTCAGACGTCGAGGTGATCTACCGCCAGTACTGCGCCGACCGGGCCAGGCGGTCGATCCGTGGGATCGACCGATCGAGATCATCGACTTCGGTTGCCGTCAACGCGATGTCCACCGCGGACACGTTGTCGTTCAGGTGTTGCATACTCAGCGTCCCAGGGGTGGGGAGCATCGCGGGCGAGCGTTTCAGGAGCCACGCAAGAGCGAGCTGTGCAGGTGTGACACTGCGCCGTCGCGCCAACTCCGCCAGAGGGCCGTCCTGACTGGCCAGCGCTCCAGTGGCCAGCGGAAGCCATGGTATGAACCCGATGTTTGCCTCTTCCGCATAGTTCAGCAACGGTTCGGCAGCCCGATTGATGAGATTGTATTCAGCTTGAACCGTCGCGATCTCCGCAAATTTTCGCGCTTCCTCCAGTTCGGCTACCGTCACTTCCGCCAACCCGATCTGCCCGATCTTTCCTTCTCGCTGCATATCGGTGAGCAGTCCGATCTGATCAGCGACAGGAGCATGAGGACTGAATCCGTGCAATTGAAACAACGGTATGCGATTGAGCTTCAGATACCACAGTCGCGTGTCAATCTGTTTACGGAGGAACGAGGGCCGCGGCACGGGCTCCCACTGCCCGTCCGGCGATCGAAGCAGCCCACCTTTGATCATCAGCAGCAGGTTTTCGGGGTACGGATTCAGCGCCTGCGCAATGAGTTCTTCGTAGTTGAACGGGCCCGACGACTCGGCGATGTCAATGAGGTTCACGCCGAGATCGACCGCTTGCCGGAGCACGCGTGCCGCTTCAGCGGCGTCCGTCGGATGGCTCCACACACCGGACGCACTCATCTGAGCGGTCCCGAGTCCGAGTCGAGTAACCGGGTGGCCTCCGATCGTGAAGGTGCCGCATCGATCAGGCAGGGTTCCGCGCATGGCCATGCCCCTTCCAGAGTGCTGTGAGCTTGCGGCTCCCGGCGCCGCCGCGACCGCCGGTACGTCCAGGGCGTATCCGCGCAAATCCACGACTGCTGATGTTCCGGTGCGGTCCGGGTGTTCGTCAGTTGGCCTGTTCGCGTGGTGCGCGGTCGGGTACCGTCGCGCGGCCCGGGAAGCGGCTGTCGACGAGTTCCTTGTATTCAGGGTGATCGGCAATGTAGTCAGCCACGAAGGGGCAGTAGTTGGTGAGTTTCAGGTCCTGAGCTCGCAGGTCGTCCAGGGCGTGTTTGACAAGCCGGGTTGCGATCCCTTGGCCGCGATACTCAGGCTCGACGATCGTGTGGCTGAGCGTCACGCGTTGACCGCCTCGCGGCGAATGGTAGACGATCATGCCGACAACGTGCCCGTCGACCATGGCTTCGTACGATCCGCGATCGCCGTTCTTCTGTACGTACATCTCGGAGTTCACTCGGTTTCTCCTGATATCTCTTTGAGCAGTTCGGCCTTCACCGCAGCCAGAAACCCCGAGACGGCACCACACTGTCCGCCAATCTCTGGCGGACCTCTCGCTCAGCCTCCAACTCGGCCTCGACGATTTACTTCGTCGAGGCCGTCGTAAGCATGAACTCAGTGCGTAGCATCGCAGGCCAGGCGCTATGACGAGCTACCGCCCGGCGATCATGTCGCCGTTCTCACGGGCGAACACGGATGATCGTCTTCCCCTTGACCCGCTCGGTCGGGTTGAAGGCGGCGACGGCATCGTCGAGAGTCGCGATGGTGCCGATGTTCGCCCGCAGTCGTCCGTCCCGCACCCACTGGGCGATCTCACCCAGTTGGGCGCGATCGGGCACGACGACGAAGTCGACCGCCAGGCCGTCGGCGGGCCGCGCCTCCGGCGGGCCGGTGACGGTCACCAGGGTTCCTCCGGCCCGGATCAGGCCCGCGGACCGCTTCTGGATTTCTCCGCCGAGGACGTCGAACACCAGATCTACGCTGCCGACGTCTTCCAGCGAGTCGTTCTGAAGGTCGACGAACTCGTGCGCGCCGAAGTCGAGCGCGGCTTGCCGACTGGCAGCGCGTCCGGTGCCGATGACGTGCGCGCCGGCCTCACGGGCGAGCTGGGTTGCCATTGATCCGACTACGCCGGCCGCGCCGTGCACGAGGACGCTCTGCCCCGTCTGAAGGCGGCCGTGTTCGAACAGACCTTGCCACGCGGTCAGACCCGACATCACGAGGCCGGCGCCTGTCGCGAAGTCGACGTCGCCCGGCAATGGCGCGAGGTTACGCGCCTCGACGACCACGTACTCCGCCAGCGTGCCGTCGCGGGTCCAGTCGGTGAGGCCGAACACCCGTTGGCCCACCGACAGCCCCGTCGTGCCGTAGCTGAGCGCAGTGACCACACCCGCCAACTCGTGCCCGGGAATCGACGGCGTCCGGTCACGGCCGAGGCGGTCGATCCAGGTCGAGGGCCACTCCAGCTCGTTCCCGGTGAATCCCGACGCGTGAACGGCAACGACGACATCGCCGTAGCTTGCGCCCGAGAGGCCGGCGAGCCTCGCCGCATCCGGATCTGGCCGCTCCACCAGCGCCATCCCGGCTGTCCCGGCGGCCTGGTCCGTCACCACGATCGCCTTCATGTGGATCCCTCGCTGTATCAGTCCGTGCCTACCCGGCTCTTGGGCTGGCTTGCGTTCCATGCCGGCTCGACCAGCCGGCCGTATCGTGTTGTTCGGGGAGTCCTCACGGACGAACGCGGATGATCGTCTTCCCCTTGACCCGCTCGGTCGGGTTGAAGGCGGCGACGGCATCGTCCAGGGTCGCGACGTTTCCGATGAGTGTCCGCAGTCGTCCGTCCCGCACCCGCTGGGCGATCTCACCCAGTTGGGCACGGTCGGCCTCGACGACGAAGTCGATCGCCAAGCCGTCGGCGGGCCGCGCCTCGGGCGGGCCGGCGATGGTCACCAGTGTTCCCCCGGCTCGGATCAGGCCCGCGGACCGCTTCTGGACTTCTCCGCCGAAAATGTCGAACACCAGATCGACGCCACCGACGTCTTCCAACGAGTCGTCCTGCAGGTCGACGAACTCGTGCGCGCCGAAGTCGAGCGCGGTCTGCCGGTCGGCGGCACGTCCGGTGCCAATGACGTGAGCGCCGGCCTCACGGGCGAGCTGCGTCACCACTGAACCGACTCCACCGGCCGCGCCGTGCACGAGGACGCTCTGCCCCACCTGGACGCGGCCGTGCACGAACAATCCCTGCCACGCGGTCAGGCCCGAGATCGGAAGGCTGGCGCCTACCGTGAAGTCGACATCGCCCGGCAGCGGCGCGAGGTTGCGCGCCTCGACGGCTACGTACTCGGCCAGGGTGCCGTCGCGGGTCCAGTCCGTGAGTCCGAACACCCGCTGACCTACCGACAGACCGGTGGTGCCATAGCCGAGAGCGCTGACCACCCCGGCCAGCTCGTGACCGGGAATAGACGGCGTCCGATCACGGTCGAGACGGTCGGTCCAGGTCGTGTTCCACTCCAGCTCCCCCGTCGTGAACCCGGACGCGTGAACCTCGACCAGCACATCGTTCCCCGCCGCCGCGGGCTGGGGACGTTCCGCCAGCGTCATCCCGGCCGTTCCCGCGGCCTGGTCCGTCACCACGATCGCCTTCATCCGGCACCTCCCTGTATTCAGTCCACGCGGCCACGCTCCGGACGGCTACATGGACTATATAGTCCATTATGACGTCCCCGCCACACGAGGACGTACCGCCGCGACCGTCAGACGTGGTGCTGCGAAGGACCACAGACAGTCGAGTGAGGTTGCCGATCGATGTCACGCCAAACTCCCCTGGACGTGGTAGTCCAGTTGGTTGACGCTAACCCGGTTTCGGCTCGGAACCTGGGTCCACTTGGCCTCCGCGAACGGGAACCAGTACAGCGCTCACCGAAGGGCACGAACCAGCGCGTCCAGCACGCCCGACCAGGCGCTGGGGGACGGCGCGGCGAACCCGATCACCACACCGTCCCGGTCCGATGTGGAGCCGGGGTGCCGGAAGAAGTCGAGGGGCTCGACCGTCACCTGTTCGCGGGCCGCACGGCGCACGATGTCGGCGCCGGTTCGACCGAGCTGTTCGAGAACGATGTGCAGTCCGGCGGACATCCCGGTCACCCGCGCGGTGGGCGCGTGTCGGCCGATCGTCTCGACCAGCTGCTGGCGTCGGCGGCGGTACTGCGAGCGCATCGCGCGGATGTGCCGGTCGTACGCCCCCGACTCGATGAATTCGGTCATCGCCAACTGGTTGACGAAGCCGACCGTCTCCTCGGTTTCCCCCTTCTGCGCGACGATCGAGCCGACCAGGTGGTCCGGCAGCACGAGCCAGCCGAGGCGCAGCCCCGGTGCCAGGGACTTGCTCGCGGTGCCCAGGTAGACCACGTGGTCGTGGTCCAGCCCCTGCAACGCGCCCACGGGCGACCGGTCGTAGCGAAACTCGCCGTCGTAGTCGTCCTCGATGATCAGCGTGCCCCGCCGCCGCGCCCAGTCCACGACCGCCGCCCGCCGGTCGGAGTGCAATGCCACGCCCAGGGGGAACTGGTGTGACGGCGTGAGCAGCACCGCTCCCGGGTACGGCGCCTGATCGAGCGTCGACAGGTCGGCTCCGTCCGCGTCCACCGGGATCGGGACGGTGTCGAGCCCGGCCTTCACCAAGGTCTCGCGCTGGGTCTGCAGGCCGAACTCTTCGACCGCCACCGTCGTGACTCCGGCCTTCGCCAGCGCGGCGGCGACGAGCCGCAGGCCTTCCGCGGCCCCGCTGCACGCCACGACGTTGTCCGCTCGCGCACGCAGGCCCCGGGCACGGGCCAGATACCGGGCGACGGCATCACGCAGTTCACTGCGGCCGTGTGGATCGGTGTACCCGAACGCTTCGAACGGCGCCGTGCTCACCGTCCGCTTCACCGCCCGAATCCACTCGTCCCGCGGGAACGACGACAGATCCGGCTGCCCCGGCCGGAGGTTGTGCACCAACTGCGGGCGTGCCGCGGGCGGGCGCGGCCGTTCCCGTTCGCCCGCCGGCTCCGCCGAACGCTGCGCCACTTCGGTGCCAGAGCCGTGCACCCCGGTGAGCCATCCTTCGTTGATCAGCTCCGAGTAGACGCGAACCACGGTGTTCCGGCCGAGCCCGAGGTCGGCGGCCAGCACCCGGCTCGAGGGCAGCCGCGTCCCCGGCGCCAACCGCCCGCTGCGGATCGCCTCCCGGAAGGCATCCATGAGCCCCGCGCGCACATTGCGGCCGATATGGCCCAGATGCAGGTCGAGGCCGGATGTCCGGGTACCGCTGGCCGCTTGCTCGGTCATGTCGGACAACGATACGGACCAGGCTGGCGCAACCGCGCCGTCGGCATCAGGACTCACGAGTGCGGATCGTTGGCCTGGAGCGGGTCTCCGGTGTCGGAGACGTAGACGACCAGCAGCTTGGCCCGTTCTGTCGTGCTGGGATTCGCGGCGACGACGTGGTGGGCACCTGGCTGTTCGAACCAGTTCTCGCCTTGGTGGTACGTGGTCGCGGACTGGTCGTCGACCTGGCTTCGCACAGCACCTTGCAGTACGTAGGCGTACACGAAAGCCTGACCGTGCCGGTGCGGCGGCGCAGCCGCACCTGGCGGGAAGTCCACGATCTGCGACGTGAACGTCTTGCCCTCAGCGTTGGGAAGGGCCTGCTGGAGCAGGACACTCACCTGGGGCGGCGACGAGGTGGCCGTGCTCGTCGCCGAGGCTGCCGCGGGCGTGCTCTCGTTGGCAGAGCCGCAGGCTGTTGCGCCGGCCAGCGCGGCAATGGCCAGAAGACGGCCGACGATCTGCGATGGAACCATGAGTGCTCCCACTAGCGGTATGTGAAAATGCGGTCGACGCTGAGGGCGAACGTGTCCACGGGCGCGAGGGCCAGCAGCAGGGCGGCGGCCGCGGCGGCGAAGACGGAGTTGCTCAGCGGTGCTTCCCAGTCCAGGAACAGGCCCATCGACAGCGCGAACCCGAGCAGCAGCGCCGCGGCGGCCCATGCGGACCAGCGCACGAGGATGCCGGCCAGCAACGTCAGGCCCAGCACCGATTCCGCAGTGGTCGCGGCCCACGCGGCGGCGTCTTGGAGCCCGTCGGGCACGTACGGCGAGAGGGTGTGCGTATAGGCGGTGTAGGCGGCGAAATCGCCCCACCCGACCGACGCGGTGTGCGGCGGGCCCCACCAGCCGAACCGATCGGCAACGGCCGAGAGGAACCCAGCGGCCAACGCCAGGCGCGTGAGCACGGTCGCGACCGGCCACACGCGCTCCCGCCGGGCGACAGCCTTCAAGGACAACTCCCTCGAACGTCCCCCCTTCCCCCGTCGGCCGCTGGCCTGCACAACCATCAGATCTCCCTGGTCTACGCTTGATCAACACCCTCGAACGGGCGCGTTACGGTCCGTGCCGGGTCGACTCGGTCGACTGCCAACACGGCTCCGAAACTAGCCCGTTTTCGACTCGGGGCCTGGGTCCACTTGGCATCCGGGAACGGGAGCCACTCGTGTGCGCGTTCACCGAAGAGCGCGAACCAGCGCGCACGAGCAGGACCGTGTAGTCCAATGCGGCGGCGGCTGTGATCAAATGAGGTAGCCTGAGACCCGTGAGCACGCCGGAGAACGCACAGCCGGGGCGGAGGCTGACGCCACGTGGCGCCGCCACCCGCGCGCGCATCGTGGCGGCCGCTGCCGAGCTGATGTACGTGAAGGGCGTGAACGCGACCACACTGGACGACGTCCGGGCCGCGAGCAGTACCAGCAAGTCCCAGCTCTACAACCACTTCCCGGACAAGGAGGAACTGGTCCGCGCCGTCGTCGCGGCGCGTGCCGCGCAGGTCCTCGAGCGCGAACGCGGCTACCTTCAGCGCTTGAAGTCGTTCCGCGGTCTGGTCCGCTGGCGCGACGCGCTGGTGCAGCGAAACGCGTTGCAGAACGGCGCCTACGGCTGTGCGCTGGGCTCGATGGCCAGCGAACTGGCCGACCAGGACGACCAGGCCCGCGCCACGCTCGCCGAGTCGTTCATGGAATGGGAAGGGCTGCTCGCCGCCGGCCTGCAGCGGATGCGCGAGAGCGGGACGCTCAGGCCGGACGCCGATCCGGAGAAGCTCGCCACGGGTCTGATGGCGGCCTTGCAGGGCGGATACCTCCTCGCTGAGACCGCGCATGACGTCAAGCCCATGGAAATCGCCCTCGACATGGCGCTTGACCACGTGAAGTCGTTCCTCACGGCGTGACGGCGTGGGTCCGGACGTAGCCGAGCGCGATGTCGAGGGCCACCTCCAACCGCCGCACGTCGCGGGTGGTGCGGGCAAGCAGCAGACCACCCTGTAGCGCGGCCATCAGGCCGGTCGCAAGCCTTTCCGGATCGACATCCGCGGCGAGTTCGCCGTTGTCCCGAACCCCGGTGATTCCGACCGCCAGCAGCGACTCCCATGCCGCGAAGCACGCGCGAACCGCCGACCGTCCAGCTTCGTCGCCATCGGCGAGCAGCTCGGCCAGGTCGGCCAGCGGGCAGATCTCGTCGTCGCGCCCCCGCTCCAGGCGGACCACCTCGTCCAGCCATTGGACGAGGTCCCGCAGCGAGTGCAGGTTGGTCAGCAACTGTTCCTGAATCGCGAGCAGCCTACCGAGCCTGGTTTTGACGGTCTCCCCTGTCGGACGCTCGTCGGCACGGCCGCCGCCGTCCTGGCCATAACGGTCCACGAGGTCCACTATAGGCAATGATCGCCCGGCCAGCTGATAGTGTTTGGACTAATTAGTCCCGATTGATCAGCGGAGGTCGATCGTGAGCATGCACGGACCGTGCGAGTCGTCGGGGAAGAGCGCCGGGGTGACCGCGGACGGCGTGGCACTGGTGGTCGCAGACGTTCCGGCATCGGGGCTGTTCGAGGCACGTAACGGCGACGGCGAGCTTGTCGGGTACACCAGCTACCGACACAACGGAAGCGAGACGTTCCTGGTGCACACCGTGACCGAGCCGGCCTGGCGGGGACGGGGCGTGGCGACGGCCATGACCGTTGCAGCGCTCGACCTCCTCCGCGCGGCAGGTCGTTCGGTTGTCCCGCGCTGCCCGTTCGTCCAGGATTTCCTTGCACGGCACGACGAGCTGTGGGATCTGGTGTCCGAGCGGCACCGACACATGATCAGGGCGGCACCTCGGCCCGCCCAAGCCACAGTGGACTGGACGAAAGTGCTGAAGGACGAGCGGGTGGCGAACGACTACCACCCCGGGGAGTGATCAGGCCTGCTGGTGTTCGACTCTGGCGATTCCCAGGGACTTCACAGTGGTTCCCGTTCCCTGATGCCAAGTGGACCCAGAATCCGGGCCGGAACCGGGTTAGCGTCAACCAACTGGACTACCGCGTCCAGGGAGTCCGACGTGACTTCGACCGGCGAGCTCAGCGACTGCCGGCACGTTCCCCTTGCGCCTTTGCCACCGGCCAGGCATCGGCGCGACGCCATCGAGCTGTCCAACCAAGGCAATGACCACAGTGGAGTGATCACCATGTCGGCACGTACAGCCCTGATCACCGGCGGTACCAGCGGGATCGGGAAGGCGACCGCCGAGATTCTGCACAACCGCGGTTACCGCGTCGCCGTCACCGGACAACGTCCGGAGAGCGTCGCGCGGGCGCGGGCGGAACTGCCCGAAGATGTCCTGGTCTTGCTGGCCGACGCGCGCTCGCTCGCTGACACCGACGAGGTCGTGTCCGAAGTCGGAGCACGGTTCGGGAGCCTGACGACGCTGTTCCTGAACGCCGGCGTCAGCCGTCCGATGACGCTGGACACCAGCGACGAAGCCGCGTACGACGAGGTGTTCGCCGTCAACACCAAAGGGCAGTTCTTCACGCTGGTCAAGGCGCTGCCGTTGCTGTCCGACGGCGCTTCGGTCATTGTCACCGTGGGTATCGGAGCGACGCGTAGCCTGACCGGCAACAGCGTCACGGCCGGGTCACACGGCGCGTTGCTGGCGATGATCCCAACACTCGCCCTCGAGCTCGCCCCCCGTCGCATCCGAGTCAACGCGGTCAGCCCGGGATTCACCGACACCCCCATGACGCGGACCTCGCTCCGCGCACAGTCCGATGACGTCGAGGCGACGATGACGGCGATGGCGGAGAAGAACCCGTTCGGCCGCCTCGCCGTGCCGGAGGACATCGCCGGGGCCGTCGCGTTCCTGGCTTCGGACGATGCCGCGTACATCACCGGGCAGGAGATCGTGGTCTCCGGGGGCTCCGGCTTGGCCATCTGACCACACGACATGGTCAGTTCTCGACGGCCGGCGGGACTCCGACTCGTCCCGATGACGCCGCGCGACCCGGACGAGGCCGGGCGGGCCGCGTCCACGCTGGAGCTGTTCTTCGACCTCGTCTTCGTCGTCGCCGTGAGCATCGCCGCCGCGCAACTGCACCACGCGCTCATCGAGGGGCATGTGCTCGACGGGATCGTCAACTACGGCTTCGTGTTCTTCGGGATCTGGTGGGCCTGGATGAACTTCACCTGGTTCGCCACCTCCTTCGACACCGACGACTGGCTGTACCGGGTGCTCACCATCGTGCAGATGGGCGGCGTGCTCGTCTTCGCCTCCGGCATCGGCCCCGCCTTCGAGGAACACGACTACGCGGTGCTCATCATCGCCTACGTCGTCATGCGCGTGGCACTCGTCGCGCAGTGGCTCCGCGCGTCGCGGTCATCAGGCCCCACGCGCCGAGCCACACTCATCTACGCGGCGGGCATCGCACTGGTCCAAGCCTTGTGGCTCGCCTGCCTGCTGCTTCCCTCCGGGGTGTTCACCGTCGCGCTGATCGTGCTCATCGCCGCGGAACTCGTCGTACCGATCGTCGCCGAGCGCACCGGGACCACGCCCTGGCACCCACACCACATCACCGAGCGCTACGGCCTGTTCACCCTCATCCTCCTCGGTGAGAGCCTGCTCGCCTCCGCCAACGCGATCATCGAGGCCCAGCGGGACGTCGGGTCGTCCGGCCAGCTCATCGGTATCGCCGCGCTCACGCTCGTCGCCACGGCGGCCATGTGGTGGGTCTACTTCTGGCCGCCGCACCACCACGCCATCAAGGACGTCAAGAGCTCCCTGGCCTACGTGTACGGGCACTTCCTCATCTTCGCCGCCGCAGGCGCGTTCTCCGCCGGCACCGAGGTCGCGATCGACGTCCTCACCGGGCACACCACACTGCACCAGCCCTACGCGTCCTTCGCCTACACAGTCCCCCTCGCCGTCTTCGTCCTCGGCATCTGGGCCCTCGCGATCAGGCCCCACGCCGACCACGTCGTCAACACCGCCCTGCCCGTGGCCGGGTTCCTCACCCTCGTCGACCCCCTCATCCCGGTCCCCTTCGCCCTCACGGCGGCAATCCTCGCCGGGGCCGTCACCGTGCTCATCTGGCGGCGGCCGACCGATGAAGACGACGCCCCAGCCCGCCCGCGCGTCTGATGGGCTGCCGCCATCACACCGCTGGCGATCATGCCGTGCTCGTTGACCGTGCCTGTCGGCGCAGCTTGAATGCGGGGGTCGACATCTGGAATCCCACCGCATGGCGGACAGGGTTCCGCGAACGGGGCCGTGCCTCAGGCCGTCAGCTCGTCGATCAGGCCCCGGACCTCGTCGGCGTCGCCGGTGGCACCGGTCTGCACGAAGGCGGCGAGCGCTTGCCGTTGGCACGTAAGGGCTTCTTCCCGCTGCCCCTGCCTGGCGTGGATCCGGCCGAGCTGGGTCAGGGTCAGACCTTCACCGTGCCGGTCCCCGATCTCCCGGCGGAGCGCCAGCGCGCGCCGGTGACAGGCTGACGCGTCGCCCCACTGTCCGAGATCCTGGTACACCAACGCCATGTTGTGCAACGCCCGGCCGGCACGCAGCCGGTCCCCGCTCTGTGCCAGCACATCGAGGGCCTGCCGGTGGCACTCGACGGCGTCGGTGTGGCGGCCCGTACGCTGCAACACGGCGCCGAGATTGGTCAGCACCCCGCCTTCGGCCTGCGGATCGCCCAGTTCCCGTGCGCAGGCGAGGGCCTGTCGGTAGCGGGACTCGGCCAGGCCGTAGCGGCGGTGCAGCGCCGAGAGGAAGCCGAGGTTGTTCAAGGTCCTTGCCGCCAGGTAGCGGTCCTCCCGCTCCCACGCGATGGTCAGGGCCTCCTCCCACCTGCTCTCGGCGTCCTCGAACTGCCCGAGCTGGTAGCTGACCCCGCCAACGTTGATCAGGGCCTTGGCCTGTCCGAGCCGGTCGCCGGTCCGCCGGCACACGGCCAGCGCCTGCCCGTGGTAGTCGCGTGCCTCGTCGTACCACTGAAGTTCCTGGTGGGCCAGGCCCAGCGCGGTGAGGCTCTGCCCTTCGGCGAACTGATCGCCGAGCCGCAGTGCCGCCGCGAGGCCGAACTTGGCGATGGTGATCCACTCGTCCGGGTGGTTGCGCAGCTCGAAGAACGGGTGCAGCGCCGACACGACCTCGCAGGTCAGATCGTCGAGTCCGCAACGCGCCGACAGGCTCACCACCGGGATCAGGTTCGGGCGTTCGCCCTCCGACCACGCCACCGCGTCGCTCCGTCCGCCGAACAGCCATGACTTGTGCTCAGGGGGCGTACGGGAGTCGAGGTGCGTGCGCACGGCCTGGGTCGCGGCTCGGTAGTACCCCAGGAGCCGACTGACCGCCGCCGCACGGTCGGCCGGTTGTTCGTCGGTTTCGCAGCACTGTCCGGAGTAGAGGCGGACCAGGTCGTGGAATCGGTAGCAGTCGGGCACGATCGACGGCTCGATCAGGTGGGCCCGGCACAGGCCCTCTGCGAGCCGGCATGCCTCGTTCTCCGACACGTTGGCGAGCGCCGCGACCGCCCCGACGCCGATGTGTGGGCCGGGATGCAGGGACAGCAGCCGGAACAGTCGCGCCAGGGTCCGCGGTAATCGCAGGTAGGACGTGTCGAAAGCAGCCCGGACCGCGACCGATTCGCCGTAGGAGAGCATGTCGAGCCGGTCCGTGGCCGCGCCGACGGTCCGCACCAGCCGGCCGATGCCGTGCCTGGGTCGGTCCGCGAGCAACTCGGCGACGATCCGCAACGCCAACGGCAGGCCCTCACACAACTGTGCGAGCCTGATGGCTTCCTGTGGTTCGTCAGCCACACGCGTGTCGCCGGGCATCGCCGCCTCCAGCGCCTGGGCCATCACACCGACCGCATCCACATCCCGCAGCACGCCCAACTCGACGCGGCGCGCCCCGGGCACCGGCAGGTTGTCCCGGCTGGTGATCAGCATTCGATGCACGGGGCTGCCCGGCCGCAACGCGTTGGCCTGCGCCACATCCGAGACGTTGTCCGCCAGCACGAGCACGCGGCGGCCCCGGTCGGCCATCTCGGCCAGTATCGAGCGGTAGCGGTTCTCCCGCTCCCCCTGCGTGGCCGGGGCCCGTTCGGTGCCCAGTTCGCCCAACATCGCCAGCAGCGCCGCGTTCACCGAGACACCACCGGCCGGATCGTAACCGTGCAGGTCGATGAACAGCACACCGCCCGGGAACCACCCGGCCGCCACCGCCTCGTGCGCCGCGCGCACCGCCAGAGCGGTCTTGCCGATCCCGGGCAGCCCGGTGATCGTCGCGACGCTCGGCAGCCCCTTCGCCTCGGGATCGAGCAGTGCGGCCAACCCGGCCTGTTCGTCGACACGGTCCGTGAAGCCCACCTCGGCCGGCAGGCCCGCCAGCGCCACCGGCACGGGCGTCGCGAAGTGCACCACGTCGATGTGGCCGGCCTGGACCACGTTGCCCGCGATGCCGCCGATGATGACGTTGTTCGTCTCGTCCGCCGGCTCCGGCCCCGACGTCATCGCGCCGCACCGTGCTGGGTGCCGTCCCTGTCCGCATCGCAGCTCTCGGTCACGCGCCCCCCTCTTCTCCGGTTCCGCTCCACACATCCCGGAGCAATAGATCGCCCGCGGCGGGAAAACGTAACCAGGCAACAAAACCCGCTGTCCTCGGGGACCGGCGGGACCACGGCCTCGACTTGCCGCTCGACAGCGCCGCTGATCAACGGCACCGCCGCCCCTCTCTCCCTCGGCCTACAGGTCGTTTCCGGCGTACGAGAGGTTGAAGCTCTTGTTGACCAGCGGGAAGTCCGGGACGATGGTGTCCGCGAGCGCGACCGGCAGGGCCGGCCAGTTGAAGAAGCTCGGATCGACGATCTTCACCCGCGCGAGCGTGCCGTCGCCGGCGAGCTCGACCCGGTGCACGATGGTGCCCCGCCAGCCCTCGACGATGCCCACCCCGGACAGTGCCGCACCAGCCGTCTCACCCTGTTCAGGGTCGTCGTCCGCGTCGAGCAGGGCCGAGATCCAGGCCACGGATTCCTGGATCTCTCCGACGCGGACGAGGAAACGGGACAGCACGTCGCCTTCGGCGTGCGACGGCTCGGACCGCGGCAGCGGGGGTTTGATGAACGGATGGTCGTGGCGTGCGTCGAAGGTCAGGCCGCTCGCGCGGGCCACGTAGCCGAGCACGCCGAGATCGGCCGCCTGATCGGCGGTCAGGCGGGCGGTCCCGGCGAATCGGTCACGAACGACGCTGTGGCCGACCGCCAGCTCGACGATCTCCACGACATCCAAGGCGGTGGCCGTCAACAATTCGGCGTCGGGTACCGCGCGCAGCGCGGTTGTCCCCGGCCGGATGGCACCGCGGAGAAGTCGGTGCCCGGTGACCTCCTCGTTGACACGCAAGAGCCGTTCCCGGATGCGGCCGGCATGCGCGTGGAGGATGCCGTGCCCGACGTCGTTGCACAGCGCACCGATGTCGGCGACGTGGTTGTGCAGCCGCTCCAACTCCAGCAGCAGCGCCCGATCCCGCCGCGCGGCGATCGGCACCGGGATGCCGAGCGCGTCCTCCACGGCCATGCAGTACGCCAACGCGTGGCCGACAGCGGTGTCGCCGCTGATGCACTCGGCCAGTTCGACGCCCTCGCCCGGTCGCCGTCCCTGGAACAACTTCTCGAGTCCCTTGTGGACGAACCAAAGCCGGGCCTTGAGGTTGAGGATGGTCTCCCCCACCACGGAGAACCGGAAGTGGCCGGGTTCGATCATGCCGGCGTGCACGGGCCCGACGGGGATCTCGTAGACGCCGGGCCCCTCGACGGTCCGGAACGGGTACGGGCCGTCGAGGTCGCCGAACTCGGGTGGGTCGCCGGCGTCGACGCGCATCGGGTACCAGCCCTGTGGCCAGTGGAAGTGCCGGACCAGGCGGCGCGGCAGGGGATGGTCTGCCGGCACGATGCCGAACAGGTCGCGCATCTCTCGTTCGAAACGGCCGATCGGGAACGACAGGTCGGCCAGGCTCGGCACCTGCGGGGCGTCGCGGTCGAGCAGGACGTGCAGTTCGACGCGATGGTCGCTGCCGGCATGGGTGAACAGGTACACCGCGCGCAACCGGGTGGTGTCGTCGTGGCCGGCCACCAGTGCCGGGCGGTATCCGGCGGTGAGCAACCCGTGGACGTGGTCCGGGAGTTCACCGGCGGCGACGGCCCGGGCGGTGCGGCGGTGACCGACAAGTTCACCGAAGGCGTGTGTCATGGCGTCCCCGTGGCTATGGCTGCTGCCGAGTGCAGCAGGTCGGTCAGTGGCCCGGCGGACACGCCGAGCGCCGCGCTCAACGCGAGCCCGGCGAGCAGGACGGCAGCGGTCATGCCCGGCAGGCGGGGCGCCGCCGTGGCGGTGCCAGGCCCTTCGGCCGGGGCACCCAGCAGCATGCGGCTCATGTGGATCACCAGAGCCGCTCCGGCGATCGCCGCCAGCAGCAGTGCGGCCGCGATGGCCCACCCCAGGCCGGCAGAGAACCCGGCCCGCGCAATGCCCAGTTCACTGGCGAAGATGCTGAACGGCGGCAGCCCGATGAGCGCCAGCACACCGAAGCCCAGGCACCCTGCCAGCACGGGCTGTCGCGCGGCCACGCCCCGGATCTGCTCGATGCGGCTGGTGCCGGCCGTCTGGGACAACCGCCCGAGGCCGAGGAACAGCACGCCCTTGGCCAGCCCGTGGCCCAACACGTGCAGCAGCACCGCAGCCATCGCCACCGGGCTGCCGACCGCGGCGCCGATGGCGATCAACCCCAGGTGTTCGACGCTGGAGTACGCGAGCATCCGCTTGTAGTCGCGCTGCGCGATCAGCAATGAGGCCGCCAGCGCGAGCGACGCCAGCGCCATCACCACCAGCAGCGCTCGCACGAAGCCGGCGCCGAGCACTGCGTCGGAGACGAGCTTCACGCGCAGGATCGCGTAGAAGGCCACGGCCAGCAGCACTCCGGACATCAGGGCCGATACCGGCGCCGGGGCCTGGCTGTGCGCGTCGGGCAGCCAGGCGTGCAGCGGCGCGAGCCCGGCCTTGCAGCCGAAGCCGATCACCAACAACGCCACCGCGATCCTGGTCACCGCGGGGTCGAGCGAGTGCGCCGCACCGAGCAGACCGACCAGGTCCAGGCCGGGCTTGGTCGGTGTGTGCTGTGCGGCGTAGTTGAGCAGCAATGCGCCCAGCAGGGCCAGGGCGATGCCGGTCGAGCAGATCACCACGTACTTCCACGCCGCCTCGACTGCCTCGCGGGTGCGGCGCTGTCCGACCAGGAAGGCCGTGATGATCGTGGTCGCCTCGATCGCGATCCACAGCACGCCGAGGTCGGCGGCCAGCACGGCGGCCGTCATCGCGGCCAGGAACGCCTGTGCGAGCAGGCTGTGCCGGGCCGCGGTCCGGCTGCTTGCGCGGCCGGCGCGGATCTCGGTCGTCAGGTGGGACGGAGTGGTGGCGGTGGCCAGCAGCCCAACCGCTCCGATCACCAGCAACATGAACGCCGAAAGCGCGTCGACGCGAACCAGTCCGCTCAACGCGACCTGCGGACCGCTCGCGCCGACAACCGCGGCGATGCCGACGGCCGCCGCCAGTTCGCCCGCCGCCGTCCCGGTCGCGATCAAGGCGGTGACCGGACGCCATCCGACCACGAGGTAGGTCAGCGCGCCCAACACCGGCAGGCCGACCGGGGTGAGTATCAGCACCGTGATCATCAGTCGTGCAACTCCCGCAGCTCGGCGACGTCGGTGTCGCCGAACGTCTCGCGCATCCGTCCGGTCAGGATCTGCAGCACCAGCACGGCGAGCAGCACGTCGAGCGACACGCCCAGCTCGACGGTCACCCCGACGCCGGCCGTGGTCAACAGGCCGACGGCGGTGATGCCGTTGTCCATCAACAAGAATCCGACCAGTTGCGACGGCGCCCTGCGTCTGGTGACCAGCACGAAGAATCCGATGAGCACCACCGCCACGCCGACCGGAATGGCGCTGGTCGCGGCCGAGGGGGCGAGCGCGACCAACGGCCGGGACACCGCGTAGGCCACCAGCGTGAGCAGCGCGGCGACCAGCAGCGACGTGGCGACGTTGACCAGCGGCCGCGTTTCCCGGCTGGCCGGACCTACCGCGGCCACCGCACGGCGCAGCACCCAGGGCAGAACTCCAGCCCGGAGCGCGAGAATCCCCACCGCAACGCCTCCGAGCTCGACGCTGCCGGTGTGGGCCGCGCCGACACCGGCCACCACGGCCAGGGCGAGCCCCTGCACGACGAACACACGAATGAGCACGGCGAGCTCTCGCCGCCACAGCATCAGCACCGAAGTCAGCAACAGTCCGCCGCAGGCCAGATCCAGCACCTGCACGTAGGTTGTGTCACTCACGATCGCGGCAAACCTCCTTGTCAGGCCAGGAAGAACGACGCGGCGACCGCGAGCAGCGCCAACAGGAACGAGCCGGCCAGCAGCTCCGGCACCCGGAACAGACGCAACTTCGCCAGGAACACCTCGCCGACAGCGAGCGCGAATCCGAGGATCCCGACTTTCAGCGCAACCGCCAGGACGCCGCCGAGCACCGCGAGCGGCCCGGGCGTCGTGGCGATTCCCCAGGGGACGAACAGGTTCGACAACAGCCCGAGGAACACGCTCAGCCGCATCGCCGAGGCCAACTCCACCAGCGCCAGGTCCGGGCCGGCGTACTCCAACACCATCGCCTCGTGCACCATCGTCAGCTCCAGGTGCGTGGACGGGTTGTCCACCGGCAGCCGCCCGGTCTCGGCGACGATCACGATGACCAACGCCACTGCCGCGAGCAGGCTCACCGGCGACATCACTCGGGCCGGTTCGCGCAGTGTCGAGGACACGATCGCGGCCAGGTTGGTCGACCCGACCGGCACCGAGAGGGCGAAGACGGCCACCAGCAGGGTCGGCTCGACCAGCGCGATGATGGTCATCTCGCGGCTGGCGCCCATCCCGCCGAACGCGGTCCCGGTGTCCAGCCCGGCGAGGGCGAGCGCGACGGTGCCCGCGGCCAGCAGGGCGACCACGGCGAACAGGTCGGCGACCGGGTCCAGCGCGGAGTCGGTGGTCACCAGTGGGGCGACGAGCGAGACCACGAGCGTGGTGGCCACCAGCACGTATGGCGCGGCCCGGAACACCAAGCCGGTGCCACGGGGAGCGACCGGCTCCTTGCCGAACAGCTTACGTAGGTCGCGCCACGGCTGGCCGATCCCGGCGCCGGCCCGGCCCTCCAGGCGCGCCCGCGTCTGCCGCATCATCCCGACCAGGACCGGGGATCCGGCCACTACCGCCAGCGGTTGCACCACGCCACCGACCACACCCAACAGACTCATCAGGTGGTCTCTCCGTGCTCGGCGTGTGCGGCCGCCGCCAACAGCGCGGCCGCCGCGGCTCGGGCGCATGGCGGGCTGGAACGGAGATCGGGTATAGGGTCGCTCATCTCGTCACCACCAAGAGGATCAGCAGGCCGCACACGGCGTAGAAGCCGTAGCCGAGGTAGCGGTGCACGCTGCCGGTGGCCAGCCGGCGCGCCGCCGTGCCCCACACACCGACGGCTTTCAGCAGTGGGGCGTAGAGCCGCCGTTCGATCCGGTCCGGCACCTGGCTGCGGTACTGGACGGCTTTCACCAGGTAGCTGGACTCGCGTACATGAGTGATGTCCACATCGGTCTCCGGCCGCACCACGTCGTCGAAGACCCGCTGCAGGGGCTCAGCGAACGAGGTCGCGGTGTACTCCATGCGCGGGGACAGCGGACCGGCCCCGCAGTCCCACAACCGCGCGGCACGGCGGGCCCGTCGCGTCACCACCAGCCGCACCAACGCCACCAGCACCAGCACCGCGGCCGCCAGCGCGAGCGCGAGCATCAGCGGCGACAGCACCCCGGACACGCCGGACAGTCGGATGGTGATCCCGTCGACCACCGCCGGTTCGCCAGCGCCGACCAGGCGACCGGACAGTGTGCCCAACGCCGGCAGCAGTGCGGTCGGCAGCACAGCGAGCACGACACAGGCCGCCACGGCGATCGCCATCGCGACCACCATCGACGCCGGGCTCTCCCGCGCCGCAGCGGCGCCGTCGCTTCGCGGGCGCGCCAGGAACCCGACGCCGAACGCCTTGACAAAGGTGGCGACCGCAAGCCCGGCGGTCAACGCCACCGCCGCGACCGCGACCGGCATCATGATCGCGGCTGCGGTCCCGGAACTCGGCCGACCGTGGATCAACGCCTGCAGCAACAGCCACTCCGAGACGAACGCCGTGCCCGGCGGCAATGCCGACGCGGCCAGTGCGCCAAGCCCGAACGCGCCGGCGGTGAACGGCATCGACTTCTGCAGACCGCCGAGCGCGTCCAGGTCTCGGCTTCCGGCTCCGTGCTGCACCGAACCCGCGGCCAGGAACAGCACGGTCTTGAACGCCGCGTGGTTGACCATGTGCAGCAACGCCGCGGCAACCGCGAGGCCGGCAAGGACCGGGTCGTCGGCGACCATGCCGGCGGCGCCGAGCCCCACCAGCACCAGGCCCATGTTCTCCGTGGTCGAGTAGCCCAGCAGCCGTTTGAGATCCGTGCTCATCGCCGCCTGCAGGATGCCGTAGACCGCGGAGACGGCCCCCACTGCCAAGGTCAGCAGCCACCACCAGCGCTGTCCGCCGCCGAGCAGGTCGAACCCGACCCGTACGATGCCGTACACGCCGAGGTTGACCATCGCCGCCGACATCAACGCCGAAACATGGCTGGGCGCTTCCGGATGCGCCCGCGGCAACCACACGTGCAGCGGCACGACGCCGGCCTTCGACCCGAATCCTGCCAGCGTTGCCAGGAACACCACCGATGCGGCCGTCGGCGACAGGTGGTGCGCGGCGGCACGCAGCGCCGAGAACGAGTCGTCGCCGGCAGCGGCCGTGAACACCAGCAAGCCGGCCAGAATCGCCACGAAGCCGAAGTGGGTCATCGCAGCGTACCAACGCCCCGCCCCGGCGACCTCCGGCCGGCGCCGATGCTCGGTGAGCACCAACACCAGCGAGCACAACGCCATCAGTTCCCAGCACATCAACAGCGCCGCTACGTTGCCGGCCGAGACGACGAGCATCATCGCGACCACGAACAGCGGCAACACCGCCTGCGGCAACCGGCCGTTCGCGTCGGCGCGAGCGTAGCCGACGCCGTAGACCGCCGACACGAGCGCGACCGCCCCCGTCACGGCCAGGAACAAGCCGCTCATCGAGTCGACGGTGATCGTCACGCCGGACAGCGGCAGCAGCGCCGGGAAGGCGGCCGTGTACACCACCCCGGCCATCGCGCTGACGCCGGCCGCCGCGCCGGCTGCCCCGCACAGCGCCGTGGCGGTGCCGCTCGCGTAAGGACGGATTCGTTGCGGGGCAACGGCACCGAGAGCGGCGGCGAGCACGCCCAGCGCCAGCGCGACGTCGAGCCCCAGCCCGGTGGGATTCACCGGCCGGTCAGCTTTCGCAGCGCCTCGGTGATCGCCTCCGGGCGGGGTGGGCAGCCGGCGACCTCCAGGTCGACCGGAATCACGTCGCGGACCCGGCCCACCACACCGTATGCGCCGGCGAACACGCCGCAGTCACGGGCACAGTCGCCGACCGCGAGGACAACACCGGGTGCGGGGACCGCGTCGTGGGTGCGGCGCAGCGGCTCGACCATGTTGCGGGTCACCGGTCCGGTCACCAGCAGCGCGTCCGCATGGCGGGGCGAGGCCACCAGCCGGGCGCCGTAGCGCTCGGCGTCGTGCACCGGTCCGAACGCCGCCGCGATCTCGATCTCGCAGCCGTTGCAGGAACCCGCGTCGACGTGGCGCACCTGCACCGAGCCCCGCATCCGCGCGGCGGCGGCCGGCCGGTCGCCGGCCGGTTCTGGCGGCGCCGGCTCCGCCGCCCGCCCGACGCTCCGGATCCTGCGCCACAACCTCAGCACTCCCCTGCTCCATTTCTGTCACGTCCGCCGGCGGTCGCCCCGCCGGCGTGGAGGTGTGCAACGGGGGTGACCGCGGGCTCAGCCGCCCGCGTCCCCGACCCGGGTAGTTCCGCTGTCGTGCTGGGCACGGCGGTGCGGAGGTCTTCCAGCAGCTCGATCTGCCCCGCCAGCACCCCGGTCAGGATCGACCGGGCCACCGCGAGCAACTCGGCCACCTGCGGACTGGTCAGCGAGTAGTAGACGTTCGAGCCTTCCTTGCGGCTGGTCACCAGGCCGGCCCGGCGCAGCACCGCCAGCTGCTGTGACAGGTTGGCGGCCTCGATGCCGACCTCGGGCAGCATCTCGGCCACCGCGTGCTCGCGCTGGCTGAGCAGCTCCAGCACCCTGATCCGCGCCGGATGCCCCAACGTCTTGAAGAACTCGGCCTTCAGCTGGTACAGCGGCCTGCTCACGCCGACCACCCCGCCCTCGTCGTCATGCGCCGTGCTCTCCCCTGCCTCTGCCGTCGGAGGATCGAACACACCCACCCTTCACAAAATCAGCAATTGCACAACTTTGCAAGTCTTCAGGTCGTGTGAGGCTACTCCATCCGTTCCCACAACCGCCAGCGGCCCGGCGAGCCAACCGTCGACCCCGCGCCTTCGGGGCGTCACCGGTCCTGGTGGCCTTGAAGGACCGCTGCCCGCAGGCCGAGTCGGCGGTGGTGAGCGGGTGTTCAGTGGTGGGCGTGGTAGGCCGCCGCCACAGCGTGGCCCCGGCCGCGGGAGATCATCCACCGATTGACCGGGACGGTCAGCACGAACGCCACCAGCAGCGATGCGGCGAGCGAGCCCCAGAACAGCAGGCTGTCCAGGCCCGCGTCCATCGCGCCCGGGACCGCGACCATGATCGCGTTGTCCAGGATCTCCATGACCAGGATGGACACGGTGTCGGCGGCCAGCGCCACCTTCACCGCCGCCGTGAACGCGACTCCGGCGCGCAGCACGCCGCGCATGGTCAGCGCGTAGCCGAACACGAACGCCAGCGCGATCGACAACAGCACGGTGCCGGCGTTGTGCAGGCCCAGCATCGTGCCGATCACCATGCCCAGGACTTCGCCGATGGCGCAGCCGGTCAGGCAGTGCAGTGTGGCCTGCGCCGCCGCCTTCCAGGTCGTCGTGGCGGAGTGGCCCATGACGCCTCCTTACTCCACTGTCACGGTACCCGTAGGGGGTTCGCGCGATTCCGACGATTCGAGGCATTTCGGCTATCACCGGTAGCCCGAATAGGTCGCCCCGATATTCACCTGGATGCGCATCACGTAGCGCCACCCGCGTGGACGCGGCACCTATGACATGTCCATACCGCGTCAGAGTCGGCATGTCGCCCCACTTCGACATTGCGCCGTCGAAGCTACGAGAGTAGGTCTGACGCGTGTCCAAGACGGAAAGTGCGCGGTGTCGCGTGAACTGTTTTCCACCCCATAGTTGAGTTTGTCTCAGTCACTTTCACCCGAGTCGGTCGCACTCGACATGGGTGAGTGCGAATGTGACTTCGACGATGCATCTCAGGGGTTATGCGTCGTCCGCGACGCGTTGCGGATCTGGACCTACGAACAGGAGCGCACATGAAGGGAAACCAGCGCTGGGCGCTCATGGCGGCCGCCGTGGTCACCGCGATCGGCCTGAGCGGCGGCGTCGCGTCGGCCGGGGACAGGGGCGCTCCGAAACCCGGCAGCGACGGTGCGGGGGACAGTTACTATCCGCAGGACGGTAACGGGGGCTATGACGTCTCGGACTACGACCTGAACGTCCGCTACGATCCCGTGTCGCATCAGCTCAGCGGCCTGCAGACGATCACCGCGCGGGCGACGCAGTCGCTCAGCTCGTTCGACCTCGACCTGCGCGGGTTGACCGTCGATTCGGTCAAGGTCGACGGCCGGGCCGCGAAGTTCAGCCGCACCGGCGAGCACGAGTTGGTGATCACGCCGGCGTTCCCGCTGTGGCGCGGGCAGCCGTTTCGGACCAAACTCGCCTACCACGGCGTGCCGGCGCCGATCCACGACCCGAAGCTGGGCGACAACGGCTGGCAGTTCAGCGAGGACGGCGGCGCGTTCGTGGCCGGCGAGCCGCACTCGGCGACGACCTGGTACCCGGTCAACGACACTCCGCTCGACAAGGCCGTCTTCCACCTGGCGATCACCGTGCCGGATGGGTGGGGCGTGATCGCGAACGGCCGCGAGCGCGGAACGTTCACGGCCCCGGGCGGCACCACCCACGTGTGGGCGGAAGAAACGCCGATCGTGCCGTACATGACGACGGTGGCGGTCGACAAATGGACCTTCGATCGGCAGAAGCGTAAGGACGGCGCGCCGATCGTGAGCGCGTTCGCCCCGGGCACGCCGGATTCAGCGAAGCAGGCCGAGGCGCGACTGCCGGAGATCCTGGATTTCCTCGAATCAAAATTCGGTCCATACCCGATCGACGCGGCAGGCGGCATCTTCCTCGACAAGGGGATCCGCTTCTCGCTGGAGACGATGAGCCGACCGATCTACTCCGGCCGCTGGGGAGGCAGGATAGCCGTGATCGTGCACGAGAATGCCCACCAGTGGTACGGCGACTCGGTGGCCGTCGAGCACTGGAAGGACATCTGCCTCAACGAATGCTTCGCGTCGTATGCCGAGTGGCTGTGGGACGAGGCCAAGGAGGGCAAGGACCTCAACGCCCGGTACCTCGCGTGGGTCGAGTCGGCGCCGACGGCGTTCTGGACGGGCAAGCTCTACGACATGGGCCCGGGGAACGAGTTCACGGCGGCCGTGTATCTGAAGGGCCCGATGATGCTGCACGCGCTGCGGAACTATATCGGGCAGCAGGCGTTCGACCGGGTGCTGCGGACATGGCCGTCGCTCCACCGCAACAGCAACGCGACCATGCGGCAGTTCCAGCTGCTGACCGAGCTGAGTGCGCACCGGAACCTGAAGTGCTTCTTCGACGCCTGGGTGTACGGGAACGCCAAGCCGGCCGCGGAGTACCTCTTCCCGGGCTTCCTGAAGCCGGCCGCGTGAACGGACTCGTGAACGTTTCTGGTGGTTCTGGGCGACATCGTCCGGCCGCGCGACCGCCGACACATCCTCGAAGAAAGGACAGGCATGCCCTTCACCCCCGCGAGAATGGCCCGGCGCGCGGTGTTGCCACTGCCCGCGCTGCTGCTCGCCGGCAGCCCGAACGCATTTGACGCCCCCGCGGGCACGGACTCCGACTACGACGCGAACCACTGCCGGCACCAACCGATCCCCACCGCCGAGGCGGACTGGAAGCCCGTCACCGCCCTGTTGGGCCGGACCGGGAAGTTCGGCGACCACTCCACGGTCTACCGCATCCCGCTGCCCCGCACCGACCTGCACGTCAGCTCCTACGGCGTGGCGATCAAGCCCGGTCTGTCCTTCGGCGGCTATGCCGCGTTCGCCGAATACCGCGACGGCGTCATGGTGATGGGTGACCTGGTGGTCACGGAGGACGAGTTGCCCATGGTCACCGACGCGTTGCAGGCGCACGGGATCGAACAGACCGCGCTACACAAGCACTTGCTTGAGCAGACGCCGCCGGTCTGGTGGACGCACATCCACGCCATGAACACCAACCCGGCCGAACTCGCCCGAGGCATCAAGGCCGCGCTGGACGCCACCACGATCCCACCCGCCGCGCCGCCCGGGCCGCAGCCGCCCCTGGACCTGGACACCGCCGGCATCGACAAGGCATTGGGACACAAGGGAACCGCCGACGGCGGGATCTACAAGGTCACCATCGCCCGCAACGACACCATCGTCGACAACGGCCACGTGCTCCCGCCGACGTTCGGCGTGACGACGGGGATCAACTTCCAGCCGGTCGGCGGTGGCCGGGCCGCGATCAACGGCGACTTCGCCATGACCGTCCCGGAGGTGCAGAAAGTGCTCCAGGCGCTCCGCAAGGGCAACATCGACGTCGTCGAGCTGCACAACCACAGTTTCACCGAGCAGCCCCGGCTGTTCTACACCCACTTCTGGGCCGTCGACGACGGCGTCACCCTGGCCAACGCACTGCGCGTGGCAGTGGACGCCACCAACGTCAGCTGACGACCTCAACGGCCGACCCGCGCTACGGGGCAGGTTTCCGTTCCAGCAGCGCGGGACGACCGTCACTGCCGGCCGGCACGAGGTAGCAGCTGCGGTGCGTACTGGCAGCGACAGCGTGAGCGCCATCGACCAGGTGTCCCGTGCGTGAGCGCATCCGCTGCCGATGCGATAACCGGTCGACAGGCACGCGCGACGTGCCTAGCCTTCCCGTCGAACCACCCGGCCTTTCGTCCGAAGGGGGAATCTCATGCGGGTCCGAGCAGCCCGGTCCATGACGACCGACCTCGTGCTGACCACCGTGATCTCACCCTTGGACGTAAGGAATTCCAGAAGTGGATCTTCCCCGCGGCTTCACCATCCGCGAGAGCAGTCATCGCATCCATAACCCTCTCACCAGCGAGAAACTGGCTGTCCTCGGCCAGGCGTTGAACCCGCCACCCGGCGCTCGAATGCTCGACCTGGCCTGCGGCTCGGGCGAGATGCTGTGCACCTGGGCCCGCGATCACCACATCACTGGAACCGGTGTGGACATCAGCACGGTGTTCCTGGCCTCGGCCGAAGCACGAGCGATCGAGTTGGACGTAGCCGAGCGGGTCACCTTCATCCACGGCGACGCGTCGAACCACGTTGCCGACGACCCGGTGGACATCGGGTCATGCGTCGGCGCCACCTGGATCGGTGGTGGCGTCGCCGGCACGGTGGAACTGCTGCGGCGCAGCCTGCGTCCCGGCGGCACCATGCTGATCGGTGAACCGTACTGGCGCCGGGAACCTCCGGACCAAGCCACGGTCGAAGCCTGTCACGCCACCAGGAAAGACGATTTCCACGCACTTCCAGCCCTACTGGAACAGTTCGGGGATCTCGGCTGCGACGTCGTCGAGATGGTCCTCGCCGACCAGGACAGCTGGGACCGCTATGTCGCGGCCCAGTGGCTCAACACCCGCCGCTGGCTGGACGCACATCCCGACGACGAGCTGGCGGAGAAGATGCGCACGGATCTGGCCACCGCGCCGGCACGCTACGCCCGGAACCAACGCGAATACCTCGGCTGGGGCGTCTTCGCGCTGATGAACCGCTGATCGACACGGGCGGAGGGGATCCCGGACGATCACCGGGATCCCCGCACATCGGCAGTAGCGGACATCTGCGCCCACCGTCCCGCGTGCGGAGTCGGCCGTCATGCAGGTGGCTGCTACTCCGTGGCCTTGTCGAGGGCGCCGCTGACGTAGAGCACGTCGCCCATGCGCAAGTCGTCCGTCTTCAGGGGCGGAAGGTCGTTGGCGGCGAGCAGGTCCCGGATGGTGATCGTGTTCAGGGCCCAGCCGCGGTCGGTCAGGTAGGGAGCGGCTTCGTTGCGCTCGCCGAAATAGCGCAGCTTCGCCATGTCGGGATCGAAACCCTGGGCACGCCAGCGTTCGGAGACGCGGTTCAGGCTGGCCTTCGTCGTGTCGTCCTCGCCCGGTTTCGGGTTGGGCCTGCTCTCGGTGGCCACCCGGCTGCCCGGCGCGCTGAGCTCGGTGATGGTGTCCAGCAGGCGGTCCTGCGCCTCGGGCGGCAGGTAGCCCAGCAGGCCTTCGGCGCTCCACGCGGTCGGCCGGGCCGGGTCGAATCCGGCGGTGCGCAGTGCGGTGGGCCAATCGTCGCGCAGGTCGACCGCGACCACTTTCCGGTCGGCGGTGGGTTCGGCGCCCAACTCGGCCAGTGTGCGGGTCTTGAATTCGACGACCTGCGGCTGGTCGACCTCGTACACCACGGTCCCGGCCGGCCAGGGCAGTCGGTACGCGCGGGAATCCAGCCCCGAGGCCAGGATCACGACCTGCGTGATGCCCGCGCTCGTCGCATCGAGGAAGAACTCGTCGTAGAACTTGGTCCGTACCTTGGCCACGTCGATCGCTGTTTGCTCGACCAGGTCGCCGGGAGGCAGTTCGCCGGTCGCCAGCCGGGTGAGCAGGTCGATGCCGACCGCCCGGACGAGCGGTTCGGCGAACGGGTCGTTGATGAGCCGAGGATCCGCGCGGGTCGCTATCGCCCGGGCCGCCGCGGCCGCGGTGGCGGTCGCGCCGACGCTGGACGCCAGGTCCCAGGTGTCCCCGTCGTGCCTGGTGGAAGTCATGCTCGGCCCGGTCTTTCCCAGGACTTGGGTCCCGTGGTGGCGTGATCTGTTCGATCAGGACTGATCAGCAGACCGTAGCGGGACACCCCCGTCCGTCTAACTAAAGTGATAGCGGTGACCGCTCGTTTGCCTCGCAACCTGCGTTCCGACGCCCGGGACAACCGCGACCGCATCCTCGACGCGACGCGCTCGGCGTTCCTCACCGGCGGCTTGGACGTGCCGATCCGCGAGATCGCCCGACGCGCCGAGGTCGGGCCCGCGACCGTCTACCGTCATTTCCCGACCAAGGAGATGCTGGTCGCCGCGGCGTTCACCGACCAGATGCTGGCATGGCGATCCATCCTGGACGAAGGGCTCGCCGACCCCGATCCCTGGCACGGCTTCTGCGTCACGGTCGAGAAGCTGTGTGAGCTGCAAGCACGTGACCGCGGCTTCATCGCGGCCTTCAAGTCCGCCTTCCCGCGCGCGATGGATTTCGCCGCGAACCGCTCTTCCTCGCTGACCTCCGCAGCCGAACTGATCCGCCGGGCCAAGGACGCCGGCCGCCTGCGCCCCGACGCCGTCCTGGAGGATCTCATCCTCATGATCATGGCCAACGCCGGCATCAACGCGAGCACACCGGCAGCAGGGATCGCGGCCTCCCGGCGCTTCGCCGCCCTCATGATCCAGGCGTTCCAAGCCTCACCCGCGCCGTCGCCGCTGCCGCCAGTGCCGCAACTGACGCCTGCGGTATCGGTACCTCGACGCAGGCCGTCAGACGGAAGCGCACGGTGATCAAGGGGCAAACGCCCGTACCGGATCTACTACGATCGACTCGCCGCCACGACCGGCGTCCCCGGTGAGTGCATCCGAGGATGGCCAGGCGGCCGGGAGGAGGGCTGCCGGGGGATGAGCGAATCCGACCACGGGCGTGATGATCAGCGGGCTCCGGGCAGTGTCGGGTCCACCCCGGCTCCCTTCGCGCCAGCAGGGAACGCTCCGCCGCCCCATCTCAGCCGGCCCCGGCCTCCGTACCCCCATCCCGGCTACGGCTATCCGCCACCGGCCAGGCCGCGCCGGACGGGCTGGATCGTGGCCGGAGTCGTCGCGCTGGTGATCGTGCTGGGCGCCGGGGTGGCGATCGGCGTCGTCGTCAGACAGTCCTCCGGCCAGCCGCCGAAACCGACCGCAGCCCCGGTCTACTCGATGAACGCGGTCTCCAACGCCTGTGATCTCGTCGACCCCGCTCCGCTGACGAAATGGTCGCCCACCCCCGCGGGCCCGCGCCAGCACCGGGAGGTCCGCCCGGGTGTCAACGGCGCCGGCAGCCTGAGCTGCCAGATCGGCTACTCCAGCGGCGACGCCTTGGGCACGGCCGAAATCCTCGTCGACGCGGACTTCACCACCGGCGACGCCCCGCCTTCCTACGACAACTGGAAACGCGGTGACACGGCCAAGACCGATGCGGGCATGGAGTCCGGCCCGATCACCGGAATCGGGACCCAGGGCTACTGGCACTCCGAGGTTTTCGGCAACCTGGTCACCAACACGCGGTACGTGCTGGCCGTGCTGGACGGCAACGTCTCGGTGCGCGTCCGGCTCAACGTCAGCCGCAGCAAGGACAGTTCGCAGGTAGACAGCGCCGAACTGCAGTCGATCGCCGAGGCTGAGATCCGCAAGACGCTGAACGGGCTGAAGCAGAACTAAGGGGACGCGATGCGGCACACCGAGGTACGGCACCGATGACCGATTTCCCGGGCGAAGCTGACGACCGGCGCGGCGCGAACCACCTCGATCCCGGTGCCGGGCCGCCGCACCCGACCCCGGTGGATCCGCACGGCTCGGTCTGTGGCGCATCCGGCCACGTGCCGCCTGGCTCTGCTCCGCCGGTGCCCGGTCCCGCCCCAGCAACGCCCAGCTTCGTCGCGGGCCCGCCCACATCCAGTTCCCCCGGGTACGGGTACGGCCCGGGCTACGGTCCCGGGTCCGGCTATCCGCCGCCCGCAGCCCCGCCCAGCCGGGCCGGCGGGTCCAAGGCCGGGCCGATGGTGGTCGCCGCGGTCGGGCTGGTCACGGTACTCGGCGTCGGAGTCGCGATCGGACTCTCCGTGAGCGGCGGCTCGTCCACCGGGGCCGTGCCCGCGCCGACTCCGGCTTCACCGAGCCTGGTTCCGTCCGCGACCACCGCCCCGCCCTCCGCGGCGCCGGGAAAGTACTCGATGACGGCGATCGCCAATGCCTGCGATCTGCTCGACTCCACGCCGTTGACGAAGTGGTCCTCCACGCCGACCCCGCCGACACACCGGGAAGACCCGCCCAGCGGCGGCTACGGCGGCGGCCTGACGTGCGATCTGAAATACACCAGCACATCCCCCATCGATGGTGTCACCACCGACGAAGCCGGAATCGGCGTCCGCGTCGAGTTCACCTCTGCCGGCGAGCCACCGGGATACGACAGGTGGAACAACGCCGGAGCCGCGCAGCAGGGGTGGAGCACCGGCACGATCCCCGGACTCGGCGCCCGCAACTACTGGCGCGGGATCGCCGTCACGGACCCGGCCCCGGGCGCGAGCTACGTCGTCGGGGTGCAGGACAGCAACGTGTCGGTGGAGGTCCAGGTCGCGGTCCACCGTGCGCGTGGCGAGGGCCCGCTGAAGCTGGACGATCTTTCCGCGATCGCGCAGTCGCAGGCGCGGACAGTGCTGGAGCGGCTCAAGCAGCCGTAAGCGCACGAACGGACGCGGCGGGCAGGACCACGGCGGTTCCTCAACGGGCTGCCCTGAGCAGCGACTCGACCAGCCCGCGGGCCTGCCGCGCGGGCCCGTCGGCGCCGTGTGACTGCACCGACGCGTAAATCCCTTCCATGACAAGGAAGATCTGGTCCGCGAGAACGTCCGACGGGGTCAGTTCGC
Source organism: Kutzneria kofuensis (assembly GCF_014203355.1). Classification (NCBI taxonomy): domain Bacteria; kingdom Bacillati; phylum Actinomycetota; class Actinomycetes; order Pseudonocardiales; family Pseudonocardiaceae; genus Kutzneria; species Kutzneria kofuensis. The sequence goes on along the minus strand of NZ_JACHIR010000001.1, from coordinate 8,347,142 downwards.
CGATCCGCGCGCGGACCCACGCCTTGGTCTCGACGGCCAGCGTGTGCGCCTTCGTCGACGCGTCCGGCAGCTCGGCCATCGCCATCAGGAACGGGCAACCCCGGCAGTGTTCGGGCTGCACCTGCTCGATGAGCGCGTCGAACAGTGACAGGATCCGGTCAGCGGGCTCGCCTTCGGCGGTCGCGTCGAGGAACCATTGCTTGTAGAGCCCACTGGCGCGCTCGACGTACGCCGCGACGAGATCGTCCTTCGACGCGAACAGGCGATAGAGGGTCGTCGGCGCGACACCGGCCGCCGCGGCGATGGTGTCGACGCCGGTGCCTTTGATGCTGTGCCAGTAGAAGAGGTCATGCGCCACCGCCAGGATGTGTTCCCGCGTCTCCCTGGCCATGCGCCTCATGATCACGTAGTCTACATGTTAGGGAACGATCCCTAACATTCCGGGGGGAAGCATGATCGTTGTGACCGGGGCGACCGGAAACGTCGGGCGGGAAGTCGTCCGCCTGCTGGCCGGGAGCGGTGCGCGGGTGAGGGCCCTGAGCAGGGACCCGGCCATGGCGACGATGCCGGCCGGGGCCGAGGCTGTGGCCGGGGACCTGACCGACCCGTCGTCGCTGGCCCCGGCATTGGCCGGCGCGGAGGCGTTGTTCCTGCTCAGCGGCTACGCACCAGAGATCTTCGCCGAGGCGGAGAAGGCCGGCGTGCGTCGCGTCGTCCTACTGTCCGGCGGTTCGGCCGAGACCGGCGACCGGTCCAACGCCGTCGCCCGCTACATGATCGACACCGAGGACGCGCTGCGTGCGTCCGGGCTCGCGTGGACCATGGTCCGGCCACGAATGTTCATGACGAACGCGTTCCAGTGGCTGCCGCAGCTCAGGGCCGGTGTGGTGCGGGCACCGTGGCCGGATGTTCCCTCCGCCGTCATCGACCCGGCCGACATTGCCGCTGTGGCCGCGAAAGCGTTGGTCTCGGCGGAACACGAGGGCCGCGAGTACCCGGTGACCGGACCGGAGGCACTGCGTCCGGCGGACCGGGTCCGCATCCTCGGCGAGGTACTCGGCCGCGAGATTCGCTACGAGGCCCAGCCCGACGACGAGGCCCGTGCGGAGATGCTCACCCAGATGCCCGAGCCGTACGTTGACGCATTCTTCAGCTTCTACTCCGAAGGAAAGCTGGACGAGGCGACAGTGTTCCCGTCCGTCGAGCAAGTCACCGGCCGTCCGCCCCGCACCTTCGCGGACTGGGCCCGAGCCAACGTGGAGCGACTCCAGTGAGAAAGCTCGTCATCACGGTCCTGCTGCTGGTCCTGACCGCCGCGCCGGCCGCCGCCCGGCCGCTCGACGTCGGCCGGTACGCGTCGCCGAACCCCGGCTCGGTCAACGTCCTGTGGATCTCCGCACCACGCGGCCTCATCGTGATCGACTCGGGCCGCACCCTGTCCGAGGCCAGCAATGCGCTCAAGGCGATCCGCGCTGCCCGGCGCCCGGTGGCCGCAATCCTGATCACCCACGCCCATCCCGACCACGTCGGCGGACTGGGCGTGCTGCACGAGGCGTTCCCGACCGCGCCGATGTACGCGACGGCCGCGACCGCCGAGGAAATCCGGACCGACTCGAAAGGCTTCTACGAACTGACCCGCGAAATCGAGCACGACAACTACCCGAAGACCATGACGGTGCCGGATCACGTGATCCAGCCGAACCAGCCCCTGTTCGTGGGCGGTCTCCGCCTGGAGACCGCCGAGTTCGGCCCGGGCGAGACCGACGCGGAGACAGTGTTCTACGAGCCGCTGACCCACAAGCTGTTCCCGGGCGACATCGTGTCGAACCACATGACTCCGGCACTGCTGGAGGCCCACACGTGCGGCTGGCTGACCGACCTGGACCGGCTGCGCGACCGCTTTCCCTACGCGGCGACGCTGTACCCGGGACACGGTGCCCCTGGCTCACCGAGCCTGATCGCCCACCAGAAGCGCTATATCAAGGACTTCCGCGCGCTCGTCGCGCCGGCGGTCGCGCCGTCGTCACCCGGTGGCACGACCGTCACGCCGGAGGAGCTGGCCACGGTCAAGGCTCAGGTGGAGGCGAAGTACCCGGACTACCCCAACGTGGCGTCACTGCCAACCCTGATGGACGTCAACATCACCGCAGTGGCTCACGAAATCGCGACTGACGCCCCGTGTTAGTCCGCTGACCCCCGCAGGCGCGGATACCGGCAGCAGCGTGCCGATCGCGATCCGGCCCGCGAACGGGCAGTCCTGGTCGGCCGGGCCCGCCCTCAGAACGGGAAATGGTTGTGCCGGTCGGCGACGGTCACCCAGCGGACGTCGGTGAAGGCGTCGATGCCCCAACGGCCGCCGAAACGGCCGTAGCCGGAGGACTTGACGCCGCCGAAGGGCGCTTGGGCCTCGTCGTCGATGGTCTGGTTGCCGACGTGCACGATGCCGGTGCGCAGGCGGCGGGCCAGGGCGAGACCGCGGCGCGTGTCCTCAGTGATGATGCCGGCGGACAGGCCGTACGGGGTGTCGTTGGCGACGGCCACGGCCTCGTCATCGCTGTCGACGGCGATGACCGTGACCGCGGGGCCGAAGATCTCCTCACGGTAGATGCGCATCTGCGGGGTGACCTTGTCGAGCACGGTGGCGGTGTAACGGGTGCCGTCGGCGGGCCGGCCGCCGGTGCGGACCCGGGCGCCGGCCGCCACGGCCTCGGCGACGAGCTCGGCGACATGGGCGGCGCCGCGGGCGTTGATCAGCGGGCCGACGACCGTGGCGGGGTCGGCCGGGTCGCCGTGCGGCAACGACTCGATCTTGGCGGCCAGCTTGGCGGTGAACTCCTCGACGACGGACCGGTGCACCAGCACCCGGTCGGTGGACATGCAGACCTGGCCGGCATTGTGGAACGAGCCGAACGCCGCCGCGTCCACGGCGTAGTCGATGTCGGCGTCGTCCAGCACGAGCAGGGAGTTCTTGCCGCCGAGCTCCAGCACGGCCGGCTTGAGATGCTGGGCGGCGGTGGCGCCGATGATCCGGCCGACCTCGGTCGACCCGGTGAAGTTGACGACCCGCACGCGGTCGTCGGCGATCAGGGTCTGCGCGACGGCGGCGGCGTCGGCCCGGTCGTTGGTGATCACGTTGAGCACGCCGGCGGGCAGCCCGGCGTCGCGGAAGATGTCGGCCAGGAACAGGCCGCCGCCGATCGGGGCATCCTCGCTGGGCTTGAGCACGGCGGTGTTGCCGACGGCCATCGGCACGGCGACGGCGCGGATGCCGAGGATCAGCGGTGCGTTCCACGGTGCGAAGGCGGCGACCACGCCCATCGGTTCGCGCACCGCGTAGGACAGCTGGCCCGGCGTGTCGGTGGCCAGCACCTCGCCGAGCGGCTGGGTGATCGCGGCGGCGGCCTCGCGCAGCATGTTGGCCGCCAGCACGGCATTGAACCGGGCCCAGGGCGCGGCCCCGCCGACTTCGGCGGCCGTGATCGCCACGGCTTCGTCCACACGGGACTCGAACAGCTCGGCCGCCCGGAGGAAGATCGCCCGCCGGGCCGAGGGTGGTGTGGCCGACCATGCGGGCAGCGCGCGGTCGGCGGCGTCGACCGCGCGGGTCACGTCCTCGGGGCCGGAGGCGGCCACCGTGGCGAAAACCTTGCCGGTGAAGGGATTGACGTCGTCGGTGGTGCGGCCGTCGGCGGCGGGCACATCCTTGCCGTCGATGATCAGGTCGCGGGTGATGGGCATGGTGTTCTCCTCGGAGTTCAGGCGGAGGTCCGCACGGCCCGGCGGGTCAACGCGACCAGCGGCGGTGCCGCGGCCGGCACGAGCAGGTAGATCCACAGGTAGGCGGTCTGGCCGGACAACAGCGCCGGGCCGAGCTGGCGGGCCGGGCTCAGCGAGGCGCCGCTGACGCCGGCCAGCAGGGCGATGGTCAGGCCGACGCCGACCCCGATGACGACCGGAATCCACCTCCGCCGCCCCGGCGTGGCCAGAAACGGCGTGACGACGGTGAAGATCACCAGCAGTGGGATCGCCTCGGCCAACACCAGCCCGACCGCACCGAGGCCCGGCTCCGGCTGCACGGCCGCGTACCCGACCTGCGTCACCGCACTCCCCCACACCAGCCGCGCCAGGCCCGCGCCGGCGACGGAACCGATGAGCTGCGCGGCAATGTACGGCAGCACGGCCACGCCGGGTAAGCCGCCGTTGAGCCAGATGAACAGACTTACACCGGCATGCATGTGCCCGCCCGAGCGGCGGCCGAGCGGGCTGTACATCAGTCCGGCGATCAGGACGGCCACGAGCGCACCCGCCACCGCGAACAGCACCGCCGGCGTGCCGATGGCCAGCGGTGAGCCCGGTCCGCCGAGCCAGCGGACGATAGTCACCACGGTGAAGATCAACGCCGTGGTGAGCACGAGTTCGCGGCCGGCGTTGGCGGCGATCTCACCACGGGTCATCACGGGTCTGCTCATGCGAGGACTCCTCGACTCTGAGGGGTTCGACTTTCCGAGGTCCCGACAGGGTGGTCACGGACGCCGCTCGGGTCAACCGGCGACTGCCACTGAGTGGCGCTTCACCGTTGGCCCACGGCTCGGCGACCGTTAGCTTCGGCTCGTTCCAATTCGAACTTGTCGGAGGAAACCCATGCGTAGTACCGATACCGGCCTGTTGATGGTGCGCCTTGTCGCCGGACTCACCATGGCCGCGCACGGGACGCAGTACCTGTTCGGCTGGTTCGGCGGCGGCGGGTTGTCCGGCGCCGCCGCCTTCTTCGCCCGCAGCGGCTATCGCAGCGCCGACCTCATGGCCGTCGTCGCCGGCCTGTCCGAGACCCTCGGCGGCCTCGGCCTGGCCGCCGGCCTGCTCACGCCGCTGGCCGCCGCCGCGATCGTCGGCACCATGGTCAATGCCATGGCGGTCAAGTGGTCCGGCGGCTTCTTCGCCCCGCGCGGCATCGAGTACGAGCTCCTGATGGCCGTCTCCGCCGCGGCCGTCGCGATCGCCGGCCCGGGCCGCTTCGCCGCCGATCGCTTCGTGCCGGTGCTACGCGCCCATCGCGTCCGGTACGGCGTCGCGGCCGTGGTGCTCGGCATCGTGGTCGCCGTCGTGACGCTGACGTTGTTCCGTTAGAAGGCAAAGACTTCCTCATGGAACTGTGCGCGCGGCACGCCGGCCTCGCGCACTGCTTCACGAACGGCCTCGGCCAGTCGCGGCGAAGCGCACAGGTACACGTCACGGTCCCGCAGATCGGACACGAGGCGGGTCAGGTTGGCGGCGTCCATGCGGTTGGCCGACGCCGAGGAGGGACCGACGAGGTAGTGGACGCGGGCACCGCGGCGGCGGGCGATCTCGTCGAGCTCCGCCCGGAAGACGATGTCCCGCACCGAGGTCGCGCGGTAGATGAGGGTGAGCCGGCCGGGCGCGGCGCCGATCGTCTCGAACAGCGCCCGCATCGGCGTGATCCCGATGCCGCCGGCGATCAGCACCACGCCCGGCCTGGTCCGCCGCTCAGCGGTCATCGCCCCGTACGGGCCTTCGGTGACCACCCGGACGCCGGGCCGGATCCGTTGCAGGCAAGCGCTTCCCGGCCCGAGCTCCTTGACCGTGAGCCGGAGGAACTCGCCGATCGGCGGCGCGGACAGCGAGAACGGATGGGCCGACTGCCAGGTGCGGGCGGTCAGGAACCGCCAGCGGAAGAACTGGCCCGGCCGTGGGGAAAGCTCGCCCAGACGCCGTCCGCGCACCACGATGCTGACCACGCCGTCCGCCTCCCGGCTGACCCGGACGACCCGCATCCGGTGCCGGAAAGCCTGCCACACCGGGCTGATCACGCGGTAGCGCAACACCAGCACGTAAGCGTAGACGTAGAGCAGGCTCAAGGTGATCTGCGCCGCCCGGTTGCCGGCGACGTCGGGCCCGGCCAGTTCGTGGCCGAACGACAGCCCGACCGCCGCGTACACGCTGAGATGAGTCAGATGCCAGCGCTCGTAGGACATCCGCCGCCGCGCCGCCCGGATCGACATGGCCGCGACGAACAGGAACAGCGCGGTGGCCACGGTGGCCGCGATCAACCCGGGCATGCCGAGCACCTCGGCCAGCGCCGGCAGCACGGCGATGCGCCGGACCTGGGCCCAGCCCTGCACGGCCGCGATGGCGTGCATCAGTGCGAGCACAAGGAAAGTGCGCCCGCCGGTGGCGTGCCAGCGGGCGAGACGGTCCGCGCCGACCGCGTTCTCGAGCAGCGGCCACCGCGACATCATCACCAGCATGACCGCCGCGCCGTAGCCGGCGAGCATGCCCGCGTTGTGCGCGATCACGGGAGCCAGGCTCGACGGCGCGGCCAGCGCGGCCAGCGTGCCGGGCGCGGCCAACGCCACCGTCGCCGCCGCCCCCGCACCGATCACCAGCAGAATGCGCGTCGCCCGGTCAGACATGGTTGCCGCCGCGGTGATGCGAATGGTTGTGGCCGTGCAGCTCGCCGGCCGGCTCCGTCGCGACGACGACGGGCGCGGTGACCGGCGACGTGTCCGGCGCGGAGAGCCCGAGATCCAGCGCCACGGCCGTGCCGACCACCAGCAGCGCCGCCGTGGTGACGCCGTACCAGGGTGAAGTCGTTGCCATCGTTACTGTTCCCCACTTAGTTGAATGTTGAACAACAACGACGCTAGCAGCGGAACCCGCCGGGGTCGGGGCTGGCGGCCTGTCGGTTTCCTGGCGGCCGCTGAGCGGCAACGGGGGCGGCAGCGGGCTACTCGGCGAAGCGGGCGATGGTGCGGGCCGCGGTCCGCACCGCGGCGGCGAGGGTGTCGACGCGGGTGGTCGACCGCACGACAATGCCCACGGCACCCAGCAGCAGGCCGTTACCGGCCAGGATCGGCGCGGCCACCGAGGCCGCGCCGATGGTCATCTCCTCGTGCGAGTAGGCGACGCCGTCCTGACGGGCCCGCCGGAGCTCCTCTATCAGCCGCGCCGGCTGTTGGATGGAGTACGCCGTGCGCCGCGTGAGCCCGTCGGCGATGACCTCGTCGACCAGGCTGCGCGGGGAGTGGGCCAGCAGGCACTTGCCGACGGCCGTGGTGTGCAACGGCAGCCGGCCGCCCACCTCGGTCGCGGTCGGCGCCGATTTCGGGCCGAACACCTTCTCCACGCACAGCGCCTCATGTCCTTGTAGGACAACGAGTTGCACGGTTTCGTCGGTCGCCGCGTACAGGTCGGACAGCATCGGCATGGCCGCGTCCCGCAGGCCGCGCTGCCGTGGGGCCAGGATCCCGATGTGCCACAGGCGCATGCCCACGCGGTAGCGGTTGCCGGCCATGCGCTCCAGCGCGCCCCAGTCGACCAGTTGCGCGAGCAGCCGACGGGCGGTGGACAGCGGCAGGTCGGACTGGCGGGCGATCTCGGTCAGGGTGAGCTCGGTCCGGGACAGGTCGAAGCAGGCGAGGATGGCCAGCACGCGTTCGACGACGCTCGCCCCCGGGCTGCTGGTGTTGCCGGCCATCATCACTCCCGTCTGCCGCTGAGTGACGCCCCGCCACTCAGGTTTGCCGACTGTATCGGGAGAACAGCCGAGCGGCTCGCCGCGAACTGCCGCTCAGTGGCAGCCGTGGCTAGGTGGCTGACGCCGTGCAGCAGCACCCGGCGCGCGTCCTCGTCGTAGCGAGGGTCGCCGGCGACGAAGCCCCAGCGGTGGCGGTAGGAGTGCAGCACCACGGCGGCCCAGGCCTCATCGGCGAACTCGGCCTCGTCGAACCGCGCCCGCGATCGACGCCGATCTCGACGCCGATCGCGGCGCTACCGAGCTGGTGACGACGCTAGCCCGAGCGGACGAGGTCGTCACATCCTCGTGGGGAACCGAACCCACGAGACAGGGAGCGGCTCATGACGGGCTTCAGAACCGGATGATGAAGGCCTTGATGCCCCGCATCGGCGTGTCGAATGTCGGCACAGTCCGATACATGACCGTCTGTTCGGGACCGGTGCAGTCCGGGGTGGCGAAGAACTCCAGCGCGTAGACGTCCCCTGTGGACGCGGCGGACCTGGTGGCGTCGAACCCAGGTGCCGAGGGCGTGATGCAGCTGTTGACGCTGTGGATGTCCAGCACGACCTTCGTCCCGGTGTAGTTCGCACCGGACCACACACAGTACCCACTGTCACAGGTCGCGTCTGCTGGGGTCGCGGACGCGGGTGCCACGGATGCGCTGATGCCGGCGCCGATGACTGCGGCCACCGCCAAGGAGGAGAACAACGGACGACTACTCATGACCAATTCCCTTACTCGTGTGACAACTGCGGAAACGACAGCGATGTGATCGGCTCACGCCGCCGTCGCGGCGATGACGAACGCCTCGGCGGCCACGGACACGACCGCACCCTGCACGAACTTCGCCGCCTCGGCGAGAAACCTCCGACGGATGTCCTCGCGATCGGACGGCGTGCGCTGCTGCAGCAGAAACGCGATTCCGCCGGAGCCCCGCGTGAGCCCGTCCCACCAGACCTCCGGCGATGCGATCCGTGCCGTCGTCGGCACGGCGTCGACACGGACATCGGTGAATCCGGCCCGCGTGAGCTCAGTGCCCACACACTCCGGATCGGCCCGCCTGACGGACTCGTCCAACGCCGAGCGGTCCGCCGGGCCCGCGCCGTCCCGGATGAGTTCGACGAGCAGGCCGTTGAACGGCGATCGAGCCGGACGGCTCCAACCGGCGAGAACCACACGTCCGTCCCGGCACAGGACCCGCCGCATCTCGGCCAGACCGCGGTGCAGGTCGGGCAGATGCGGCGTCAGGAAGGCAGCGGCCACGAGTTCGACGGCGCCATCGGCCACCGGCAGCGCCATCGCGTCGGCGACGATGGCGTTGACCGGAATACGACCGGTCTCAGACCGCATCGCCGACATCGACAGGTCCGCCGGCAGGCAGCACCAGCCGAGCCCCGTCAGCATCGCCGACAGCCGGCCGTCCCCGCATCCCAGGTCGAGTGCCCTACCGCCGGCGCCGAGTCCGGCAGCAGCGGCCAACGCCGGCAGGACGGACGCCGTGACGGGACCGAAGAGTCGCCGGTAGTGCTCGGCGCGCTGAGCGGCCACGCGCTCCCGAAACTGCCGGACGCCCAGGCTCGTCTGCTCAGCTGGGCTCACCGTTGAACTCCCGGTTCAGCTCGGCGATCCGCCGCACCGATGCCAGCGCCACCTCGTCCGCGACGCCGAAGTCGATCAGGCATGCCATCTCGTCGACCCCGATCCCGGCGAGCTCGTCGGCTCGGGTCGCGGCGTAGTCGACCGTGCCGAAGACGCCGTGATGGGAGAAGTAGCCCGCAAGCGACCGGTCGACCAGAGCCTCCGCGTCGGCGGGGCTCATCTGTTCGGTCCCCTCTCCCGCGCCGCGCCGAGTCGAGCGCGCATTGAGGTCCAGCGAACTGCGCAGGTAGTTGCGCAGCGGCCCGCGCACCGCCTCCTTGGCGTCCTCCATCGTCCGGTCCAGGTACACGTGGACCATCAGCACGACGTGCCCCGCCCAGCTGTCACCCGACGCTGCCCTGGCCGCTGCCCGGTAAGCGGCGATCTTGTCCGCCAGTTCCGCCAGCGTGTGTCCGACCAGATAGGTCAGCACGCCGACGCCCAGTCGTCCCGCGGCTTGGAAGGTCTCGATCGACCCCGCGCTGGTCAGCCACAGCGGCAACGCCCCGCGCACCGGCGGCGGGAAGGCGCGCACCTCGACCGTACGACCGCCGCCGTCCGTGCGCTTGACCGGAACGCCTGCCCACAGCTGCCTGATCTGCTCGACGGACTCGACCACGAGTTCGCGCCGGCGCTCGAACGCCTCGGGCCGGGTGGCGAAGTCGGTGGCGTGCCAACCGGATGCCAGCGACAGGCCGACCCTGCCGTGCGACAGGTTGTCCACCACCGCCCACCGTTCCACCACCTCGAGCGGGTCGTGCAGCGGCGACACGACGCTGCCGGCCCGGATCTGGATCCGCTCGGTGACGGTCGCCAGCGCCGCGCCGGTGACCGCCGGGTCCGGGTACACGCCGCCGAACCGGTGGAAGTGCCGTTCCGGCGTCCACACGGCGGCCAGTCCGGACCGGTCCGCGAGTTGCGCGCCCTCCAGCAGCAGCCGGTAGCGGGACTCGGCGCCGTCACGGTCGGCGTCGTCGGCGAAGTAGAACAGGCTGAAGTCCATCGCTCATCCCCCGAAATCCAGAGTTCCGGCCCGCCGGTCGGCCACCAGCTTCGCCCGCAGGACCAGCACGGCGGCGGCGAGCCAGCCCATGGCGACCAGCAGCTCGAGTCCCGACTGAGCCGCGACCCACGGGAGCGGCCGCCCGGCCAGGAGACCGCGGAACGCCTCGATTCCGTGCGTCACCGGCAACACCTGCGCCACCGTGGTGATCGGTCCCGGCCAGAACCCGGGAGCGACATTCACCCCGCAGAACGTCATGAGCAGCAGGTAGGAGACGTTCAGGGCGGCCCAGCCGGCACTGGGCCGGCGAATCACCACCACGCCGATGAGCAGGCCGTAGCAGTACACCGACACGAACGTCAGCAGCGCCACCGGGAGCAGCAGCAGCGCCGACGGTCCGGGCACGGGCAGCCGGAACAGCCCCCACACCACGAGAAACACCACGGTCGAGCTGAGCAGTCCCTGGAACGGGGCACTGCCCTGCCTGGCCAGCAGCGCGGCGACGTGGTTGCCGGGAGTCGCCATCATCAGGGCCAACCGCCCGCTGGCGCGCTCCCAGCCGAGCGCGAGCACCGACGTGGCCGATTCGATCACACCGACCGCGAGCGCGTTGCCCACGGCCATGTACCGGACCGTCTCGTCGCCGCCGACGAGCAGGCCGGCGCTGGCGAAGAAGACCACCTGGAACACCAGGCGCAGCGCCCAGCCGCCGAGCCACTCGGCCGCGGTGTGGTTGCTGCGGAAGTCGGCGAAACCGATCAGCAACGCCCGGCGGCCGACCCGGGCGGCCGCGGCGACGGGTGATGTCATGACACCAGGACCCTTCCGCTCCTGCGCACCTTGTGGACGACGAGTTCCGACACCACCGCGCCGATCACGAGCGCGGCGACGCCCAGGCCGACGATCGCGGCCAGTGCCGGCGCCGGATCCACGAGCGGAGCGCCGGACGCCGCCGCCCGCAACAGATCCGAGCTCCACGACAGGTACACGGCTCTGGCGGGCACGCCGAGCCAGCCGGGCAGGTAGACCACCGGAAGGAAAACGCCGCCCAGCACGTAGATCGGGTAGATGAGCGAGTTCTTGAACGACAGCGCCGACTTCCCGAGCACGCACACCACGGCGATCAGCGAGCACGTGCACACCGACGCGAAGGTGGTCGCCAGCAGCGCGGCGGTGAACCACCACGGGTGGCCGACCGCCAGCGCCGAGCGGAAGAACAGCAGGCCGAACAGCAGGGCCTCGACGAAGCCGAGCAGGCTGACCAGGCCGATCGCCGCCGACCGGCCCAGCACCACTCGCACCAACGAGGTCGGTGCGGCGAGCACCGCCTCCAGCACGCCGTCCCAACGGTCGCCGTCGACGATGTCACCGGCGAAGTGCAGTCCGAGCGTCCACATGCCGGCCAGTGCGGGCGCAAGCAGGGCGGCCGAGTCGAGGTCGGCCCGGCCGTTCGACCGCACGATGGAGAAGAAGATCAGCACGTAGAACGGGATCGCGACCAGGACACCGGCATGTCCGAGCTTGGCCCGTAGCAGACCCAACTGGAGCACGAAGGCCGCGCGCAGGGCGTGCATCAGGAGACCTCCAGTCCGCGGTCGCCGATGAGTCGCACGTAGACCTCGTCCAGGCTGGGCCGTCCGGTCCGGATCCCGGTCACGCCCGCGTCGAGCAGCCTGCGGAGCACGACGGCGGTGGTTCCGGCGGCGACGGTGGAGATCCGCGCGCCGCCGTCCGGCCGGGATGTCACCTCCGCCACCCCGTCCAGCAACGCGATCTCGTCCACCACCGCGCCGGGCACCTGGTCGACGTCGACGTACTCGTAGGCGTCGATCCAGCCGGACAGCGTGCGCGGCGACTCGGTCGCGAGCACCGCGCCGTCGGCGATCAGCGTCACCTGGTGGCACAGCTGTTCGGCCTCGGCCATGTCGTGGGTGGTCAGCAGCATCGACCGGCCGTCGGCAAGGAGGTCTCGGACCAGCTCGCGAAAGGCCCTGGCGGCAACCGGATCCATGCCGACGGTCGGCTCGTCGAAGATCAACAGCCGCGAGTCGCCCATCAGCCCGCGGGCCAGGTGCAGGCGCTGCTTCATCCCCCGTGAGTACGTTTCGACGCGGGTGTCCGCCCGATCGGCCAACCCCAGCCGTTCCAACAGCTCGCCCGCCCGCCGCCGGCCCTGCCCGGCGTCGAGGCCGTACAGCGCGGCCCAGTACTCGAGGTTGCGCCGCCCGGTCAGGCTGCCGTACAGGCCGCGGTCGCCGCCCAGCACCAGCCCGATGGACCGCCGCACCGCCATCGGCTCGGTGCTGACGTCGTGGCCGAACACCGTCGCCGTGCCCGAGGTCGGCAGCAGGATGGTGGAGAGGATCTTCACCAGTGTCGTCTTGCCGGCGCCGTTCGGGCCGAGCAGACCATGTACCGTGCCCTGCTCCACAGTCAGGGACACACCGTCGAGGGCGACCACGCGCCGGGTGTCCCGGCGCCTGCCCTTCGCGATGTACTCGCGCCGAAGGTCGACCACCTCGACGGGGGCACCGCTCATCTCATCGCTCCAATCATGGCGGACACTGCCGTCACCGTCCCCCGTCGCGCTCGAATACGACCGGCGGCGCCGCGGCCTCGTCGACCGCCACCACCCGGAACTCCGCGGTGTGGCCGTTGCCGGCGTCGTCGCGCAACCACAGTCCCTCGGGACCGGGCAGCATCTCGCTCATCACCACCTGAGCCCCTTCGCACAACCGCGCTGCCCTCGTCACGTTGGCCAACAGCGCTGTCGACCGCATGTCCACGTAGAACGGCTTGCGTTCGGCCGGCGTGCGGGCGAAGAAGTGGACCGGCACGCCGAGTTCGGTCAGCCGCGCGCGCAGCCGGCCCGGGCCCGCGCACGCCACGATGTCCGCGGCGGCGATCGTCCAGGATTCCCGCCGCAGCACCAGGTCGCCGAGACAGACGCGCGGCTGGTGCTGGTCGGCGGCGAGGATCGCGAACCGGTCGGCCACGAGCGCGGACAGGAACTCGCCGAACGCTTCCAGCAGCGACGCCTGCCAGCCGCCGCGTTCCGGGCGCACCGCCAACCTGTCGCCGTCGGCCATGACCAGCAGTTCGGTGCCGGGCAGCGCGGCACCGGCCGGCGAGCCCACGTCGTTGCCGAACGACCAGTACACGTACCTGTCGGGCACGTGCACCGCCAGCGGCGGATACGTGCGCGAGCTGACCTCGGGCGAGTTCCACGGCTGCAACGCGACCATCCGCCCGGCCGACATGTCGGCGGCGACGGCCGCGGCGAGGCGGGCCGGATCGTCGGCCTGGTTGTGGAACACCCGGTTCTCCATGGTGTTCAGGCCGACGTGCAACTCGCCGAGTACCCAACGCCAGGTCCCGCCGTGGTGATCGAGCATGAGGTCCGGGCTGTGGCACCGGGCGGCTTGCCACCGGGGCTCGCGACGCGGGAACAGGACGGCCGCGAGAGGGGCGACAGCCGCGAGGTCGAGCCGGATCTCCCGGCCGTCGTCCGTATGCTCGCCCGCCGCCAGGATTTCCTTCCACCGCAGCAGGAAGTCCTCGGCGACGTCGTGGACGACGGTACCCGGAGCGCCGGAAAGCACGTCCGCCGCCGCGAACTGCAGGTCACACAGCCGCACCGGGTCGGCGCTCGCGGCGAGCTCCGTGTACCGCTGCCAGAGGAGCTCCTCCACCGCGTCGCCCACCTCCGCGGCGAGCCAACGAGCGGCGTCGAGCGCGATTCCCAGCGGCTCGCGCAGTTTGTCGATCAGTTCCCCGCCGATCACCACGTCGAGGTCCCGCCGACTGTCCAGATAGGCCACAGCGCGGCCACCCTGTCCGCTTCGGGCGGCGTCGACCCGGTCCAGGCCGCTGGCGGAGGCAACGCCGGCGGTCAGCTCGGTCAGGGCCTCGTACACCTCCGCCGGCCGGCCCACCGTTTCACCGAGCCGCTCACGCAACCCGCTCAGCCGGTCGAGGGTTGCGAGCATTCCTTGGCGGTCCGGCTCGTCGGCGACCCGGCTGACGTCGGCGCGCAGGTGCCTCTCGGGTTCACCGTCGAGGGGCACGCGGTAGCCCACGACCAGCACGTCCGCCTCGACCAACCGGTCGATCTCGGCTGCCACCGACGCTGGCTCGACACCTGTGCCCGCCGTGACCTCGGCGACCAGCGCACGCAGCGACTGGTCACGAGCTCGGGCCAAGAGTTCCGCCGCCAGCGGCGAAAGTTGGTGCGGTCGTCGTCGCGGACGCCAGGCCCACGAGTCTCGCCACGACACTGCCGGGTGCACGCGCACCGGCTGCTGCTCCCGCGGCCATGAGTTGGCGACGAGCGCGACCGCCCAGCTTTCCAGATGCACGCTATGGCGCCTGGTCTCGACCGTGCCATGGAGTTCGAGCGGGTCGCCGGCCTCGTCGAGTTCCGCCCAGGCCACGGGACCGAAAAAGCCGATGGTGTCGTTCTTCGCGCAGTAGCGCTGCGCGTACCGGGCCAGCAGCGCCTCCCGCTGCCCGGCCCGGGCCAGCCGGCCCGTCGCCAGGTAGTCGCCCACCCAGTTGGCGACGACGGCCGGGCTCTGCCAGGTCAACGCCTCCAGGAACCGTTCGTGCCCGAGCAGCCGGGCGATCCGGTCCCGCGCCGACAACGTCTCGTCCGACAGGCAGGACAGCCATTCGAACGGCATGCCGGCGGAGCGCAGCACGGCCTGCCGCCACAACGACCAGCCCTCGGTCAGGTCGACGAGATGCCCCGCCGCCTCCGGTTTCACGTCGATGATCGCGGTCATGTCACGCGACGCCCCGCCGTTGGAGTTCCTCGGCGAGCTGTCCGATCGTCGGGTAGTCGAACAGCGCCGCGATGCTCAGGTCGACCGCGAACTCCTTGCGGATCTGGCTCATGACCTCGACCGCGGTGAGCGAATTGCCGCCGAGCTCGAAGAAGTCGTCACCGGCGTCGACGCCCGGGATGCCCAGCGACCGGGCGAACACCGCGGTCACCCGCCCGACGAGGGAGCCGTCCGGCGCCGCCGGTTCCGCAGTGGTTGTCGCGCTGGTGTCCGGCGTCGGCCGGAGCGCCATCGTCTCGGGCGCAGTCGCCTCGGCGACCACGGGTCGGGCGGTGTGCACGGGCTCGGCCACGGCGGGTGGTGCCACGTGGGTCACGGACAGCGCGAGGTCCTCCGGAACGGGCCGACCGCCGCGGTGCCTGCTCACGGCAACTTGCCGGGGCGGGCGCGAGTCCAGCAGCCGCAGCAGCATCCTGGTGCCGGTGTCGGGATCGATGCCGGCCGGCTCCTCATCCGCCGCCACCGTCGCCACCGGCTCCTGGTCGGCGAACGCGGTGTCGGTGACGCGGCGCATGGTGAAGCCGGTGACGGCCACGACCAGGCGACCGTGCGGATCCAGCACGTCGACGTCCGCCCGGATCAGCTCGTCGCCGCCGGGTTGACGGCGGATGTGGCTGACCAACTCCGGCCCGAGCCGGCCGTGCACGGTCACCGACTCGTAGCCGAACGGCAGGAAGAAGCCGTCGGTCGTGTCCCTCGCGTGTGCGGTGGCCGAGTCGAGCAGGGTGGGGTGCAGCCAGTGGTCCCCGGCCTCCGCGGCGAAGACCTCGGGCAGGGCGAGCGACACGAGCTTTTCCGACGCCGATCCCCCGCCCGTCCGGATCGCGGTCACGTTCGACCAGCGCGGGCCGAGCAGAAACATCCGCCGTCCCGGCAGCCGTCGCGGCGGCGGCTGCGTGTCCGGCATCCGGTCGCGCAGCGCGTCGAGGTCGCACGGCTCGGGATCGGAGGCGCACGCGCCGATCCGCCCCTGGACGTGCACCACGCGGTCCTCGCCCGGTAGTTGCGAACACACTCGGAACAGGTGTCCGCCCGCCGCGTGAGGCTCGAAGTCGATCTCCCAGTCGAGCGCGGCGAGGACCACGAAGGGCCGCTGGAAGACGACGTCTTCGACCCGGACGGCCATCTCCTCGTCGGTGGCGACGGTTTCCCGGTACGCACGGACGATCAGGTCCAGGTGACCGGTGCCGGGCAGCAGCGCCCGGCCGTTGATCCGATGTTCGTCGAGAACCGGGCACGCGTCCGGGCGCAGGGTGGTCCGCCAACGGACCACTCCGGCCGGCGGCGCGGGCACCGCCATACCGACGGTGTGCCACGCCGGCCAGTTGATGCTGATCTTCCTGCACCCGGGCAACGCGTCGGTCACGACGAACGCGTCCAGGAAGGCATTGGCCGCGGCGTAGTCGCCGCTGCCGCGATGCCCGGCCAGGGCCGCTCGACTGGAGAAAGCGACGAAGAAGTCGAGCGCCGGCCGGGTGGCCAGCACCTCGGCCAGCACGAGGGTGCCTTTCACCTTGGGGGCCAGCACCCGCTCGGCATCGGCGACGGAGCGCACGTGCAGCATCCCGTCGCCCGGCACGCCGGCGAGGTGGAACACGCCGTTCACCGCGCCGTACCTGCTGGCCGCGATGTCCAGGGCCCGGCGCAGCCCGCGGACGTCGGTCACGTCCGCCTGCAGCACCGCGACGCGGCTGCCCATCCGTTCCCAGGCTTCGATCTCGGCCCGATACCGGGTGTCATCGGCCTCGGCGGACCGCCCGAGCAGCAACAGAGTCGGGCGCAGCCCGGTACCCGCCAGCTCCCTCGCGACGGCCCGACCGAGGCCGCCGAGACCGCCGGTGATCAGGTAGACGCCGTTGCGACGCAAGGTGCGGTCACCGCCGGGCGAAGCCTCGAACGGCCGGAGTCCGCGCAGCCACCGGCGTGCCCCGCGCAGTGCGACGAACTCGGTGCGCCCACTCGCGCACAGTTCGGCCACCAGCAGGTCCTCGTCCACGGAACGTCCGAGGTCGACGAGCTTGTAGCTGGCGCGCGGCTCCTCCTCGGCGAGGCTGAGCATCGCCCCGTGCATCGTCGCCTTGACCGGCTCCGTGCCCTCGTCGCCGGAAACGTCCACCGAGTTCCGTGTCACCACGACGACGCCGGGCAGAGCACCGAGGGCATGCCGGTGACCGTGCCGGACCAGGGACAGCAGGCTGTGGAAGGACTGGGCTAGTTGCCGGTCGACCGACCGGGTGCTCGGCGCCTCCCACCCGGCCGCGCCGAGCGCGTGCACGAGGAGCCGCACGGCGACGCCACGCGCGGCCAGGTCGGTGAGTGCACGCTCAACCCCGGCGTCGACATCGGCGCCGAGTTCGTAGCCGTCCGGCAGCGCGCGGAACTCCGTCGACTCGTAGAGCGGCACCACCCGCAACCCGGCGCGCTGCATCGCCACCATGAGCTCCACCGCGCTGTCCCGGTCGGACGGCAGCAGCGCCACGGCCGTGTCGCCGTGCTCGAAGTCGTTGCCCTGCACGGGATCGACGACAACCCAGGTGGGCACGGTGAATTCACTGGCCACGCCCGTCACCACGGGTCCGGGTCCTGCCGCCGGTCCCTCGGCCACGACCTCCTGCGGCTCCGCCTCGGTCGGCGCCGCCACCGGGTCCAGCCAGTAGCGCTGGCGCTCGTACCGGTAGCCGGGCACAACGGTGCGACGCAGCGGCCGGTCCTGGTCGATCGCCGACCAGTCGACGCTCGTGCCATGGCGCCATACCGTGCCCACGGCGTCCAACACGGCCTGCCAGTCGCTGCCGGCTTCGGACGGCAACGACGGCACAGCCACCGCTCGGTCGCCCACCAGTTCGGTGAGCACGCGACCGGGACCGACTTCGACCACCAGCGCGGAGCGGTCGGCCAACGCGGTGTCCAACGCCTGTCCGAACAGCACGGGCCGGCTCAACTGGCCCACCCAGAACATCGGGTCGGTCGCCTGCTCGTCACTGATCGGGGCACCGGTGGCCGCGGACACGATCGGGATCCGAGGCGCGCGCAGCGCGACTCCGGCGAACGCGGCGAGGAACGAGGGTTCCGCCGCGCGCATGCGGCCGCTGTGGAATGCGTGTGACGTCCTGAGCCGACGCACCGCGATGCCGGCGTCGCGCAGCCGCCCAGCGCAGGCGTCGATGCGGTCCTCGGCACCGGCCAGCACGACCTGACGCGGCCCGTTGACCACTGCGATGCTCAGCTCGCCGTCGGACAGGTGCGCGGCGATCTCGTCCTCGCTGGCACGTACGGCGAGCATCGCCCCCGGCTCCGCCGCGGCCATCGACCTTGCCCGTCCGGCGACCAGCGCCGCGGCGTCCGGCAGATCGACGACACCGGCCACCGCCGCCGCCGTGAGCTCACCGATGCTGTGGCCGAGCAACCAGTTCGGGCGTACCCCCCACGCCTGCCACATGGTGGCCAGTGCGTACTCCACGGCGAACAGCAGAGGTTGGGCGAGGCGGGTGTCGGCCAGTTCGGCGTCGTCCGCGGCGATCCAGTGCTCGCGGACGTCGGCGCCGTGGGTCCGCAGGTTGTCCAGGCACTCGTCGAAGGTCGCGCGGAAGGTCTGGTCGCGGTCGTACAGCTCGCGCGCCATCCCCGCATACTGTGTCCCCTGGCCCGGCAACAGGAAGCCGACGGTGTCCACAGTGGTCCGAGCGGGCGCGGACCACGACCGCACCGCCCGCTCGGCATCTGCCGCGTCGGTCACCACGACCGCGGCCCGCTCGGCGTGTTCGGTGCGGCCCCGTTGCAGCGTCGCGACAGCGTCGTCGAACCGGTCCGTGTCCATGGTGCGGAAGTGATCGGCCAGCGCCGGTCGGTAGGCGTCGAGCGCCTCTCGGGTCCTCGCCGACCAGACGACCAGACGGGGTCGGTCATCGGTCGACGTCGGCGTGACGGCGGGCGCCTCCCCGACGATCATGTGCACGTTCGTGCCGCCGATGCCGAGCGAGTTGACGCCGGCCAGCCGCGGTCGATGGGCCGCGGTGGGCCAGGGCCGAGCCCGGTCGTTGACCACGAACGGCGATCCGTCCAGGGGGAGCTTCGGGTTCGGCGCGGTGAAGTTCACGCTGGCCGGGATCAGCTCGTTGCGCAGCGCCAGCGCGACCTTGATCAGCGACGTGACCCCGGACGCGTGGCCGAGGTGGCCGACGTTGCCCTTCACCGAGGCGATCGGGACAAGCCCCGGCGTCAAGTCGTCGCCGGCCAACTGCCGGTATGCCTGGTTGAGGGCCTCCAGCTCCACCGGGTCGCCGAGTTCGGTGCCGGTGGCGTGCGCCTCCAGATAGGAGATGTCCGACGGCACGAAGCCGCCCATCTCCATGGCCTCCACCACCGCGGCGGCCTGGCCGCGCACGCTCGGCGCGCTGAACCCGACCTTGTCCGAGCCGTCGTTGTTGATCGCCGAGGACCGGATGACGGCATGGATCTCGTCACCGTCCGCCAGCGCGTCGGAGAGCAGCTTGAGCACCACGACGCCGGCGCCGCTGCCGAAGACGGTGCCAGTCGCCCCGGCGTCGAACGGCCGGCAGTGACCGTCCCTGCTGAGCGGACTGCCCGGTGCCCACCAGTGCCCGTGTCCCAGCGGCAGCTCCACATCCGCGCCGCCGGCAACGGCGATGTCGCACTCGCCGGAACGCAGCGCCTGCGCGGCCAGGTGCGCGGCGACCAGGCTGCTGGAGCACGCCGTCTGCACGGTCATGCTCGGACCACGGAAGCCGAACTTGTACGACACGAGGGTGCCGACGTAGTCCGGGTTGTTGAGAGTGCCGATCGACATGCCGGACGCGCTGCGCAGCTCATCGGCCGCCGATCGGCCGTACACCTCGTGGTAGCGGTTCACGCCCGCAGAGCCGAAGACGCCGACCGAGTCCAGCCGATCGGGTGCGTAGCCGGCGTTCTCGAGCGCGGCGTGGGCGGTCTCCAGGAACAGCCGGATCTGCGGATCGCACAGGGTCGCTTCGCGGGGCGTGAAGCCGAACAGGCCGGCGTCGAAGTCGGTGAGGCCGTCGGGCAGGGCGATCGCGGGAACGTAGTCCGGGTGATCGAGGGCCGACGGCGGCACGCCGACGGCCAGCAGCTCGTCGGCCGAGGCCGACCTGACGCACTCGACGCCGCCCGCGAGGACGTCCCAGAACTCCGTCACGTCGCGTGCGCCGGGAAACCGCCCGGCCATGCCGATGACCGCGATGGGTTCGAGAAGTTCGGTCACCGTGTCCCCCCACGAGGTGATGTCGCGCCGGGCGCTTCCGCCGGCCACTGCTTACCGGCGTCAGATCCGGACAACCTGGTCAACATGTCCCGGGGCGTGGGGTTCGCGAACAGTTCCGCGAGCCGTACCCGCACCGATGTCGCCTCCCGAAGGCGACGCAGCAGCGAGATGCCGAGCAACGAATGCCCGCCGTGCAGGAAGAAGTTGGTGTCCGCGGTCGTGTCGTCCCGGCCCAGTACTCGCCCCCACAGCCGCACCAACAGCTCCAGGCGGTTCCGCAGCCGCTCGTCCGTCGGCTCGGGCCGCTGGACCGCCTCCGTGAGCGCCGGTAGCGCCACCAGTGCCGCCTTGCGATCCAGCTTTCCGTTGGCAGTGACCGGCAGCCGTGCCGCCACACGGAACTCCTGTGGGACGGCGGCGGGCGCCAGCGCCGCCCGGGCATGCGCCCACAGGTCGGCGGCCAGCCCGGGACGATCCTGCGCCTGCACCACCGCCACGAGCCGCGCGTCGGGCTCG
Source organism: Kutzneria kofuensis (assembly GCF_014203355.1). Lineage (NCBI taxonomy): Bacteria > Bacillati > Actinomycetota > Actinomycetes > Pseudonocardiales > Pseudonocardiaceae > Kutzneria > Kutzneria kofuensis. Next base: position 8,326,368 of record NZ_JACHIR010000001.1, on the reverse strand, counting down.
CCGGCGCGTTCGAGTACGACGGCCGCCGCCGTCACCTCCGGATGCTCCTGGAGCACCGACTCGATCTCGTCCAGCTCGATCCGGTTGCCACGGATCTTCACCTGGCGGTCGGCCCGGCCAACCAGCCGGATCCGGCCGGCGACGTCCCAACGCGCGAGGTCGCCGGTCCGGTAGAAGCGGCCATGGGTGCCGTGCGAGCCGAACCGGTCGGCGGTGAGCTCGTCGGCGCGGTGGTACCCCTCGGCCACACCGGCACCGGCGATGCAGAGCTCGCCCACGGGTCCGACGGGCAGTTCGCGGCCCGACTCGTCGGCGATGAACACCGTGGTGTTGGCGATCGGCCGGCCCACGTGCACGTCGTCCACGCCGGTCCGGTCCAGCTCCGCGCACGTCGACCAGATCGTCGTCTCGGTCGGACCGTAGACGTTGAACACGCGCGCGCCGGTGGCCGTCAGTCGCCGGGCCAGGGCGGGTGTCAGCGGCTCGCCGCCACAGAGCAGCACGCGGCCGGCCAGTTGGACGTCCTGGTCGCCGAGCAACTGGTGCCAGCTCGTCGGAGTCGCCTGCACCACCCGTACGTCGTGCCGGCCGACCAGGTCGAGGAAGGCCGCGCCGTCGGACCGGGTCACGTCGTCGGCCACTACCAGGGCAGCGCCGTGAGCCAGCGGCAGGAACAGCTCCAGCGCCGAGATGTCGAACGTGAAGCTCGTCTGCCACACCGTCGACAGCGGTCCGTCCGCGCCGAGCAACCGTCCGAAGTGGACCACTGTGTTGGCCAGGCTGCGGTGGCTGATGCGCACGCCCTTCGGCACGCCCGTCGTGCCGGACGTGTAGATCACGTATGCCGGCCCGTCCATCAGCGAGGCGTCTTCCACCGCCACGGGCGCCGGGTCCGCCGAGCCGTCGTCGGTCAAGGGCACGGTCGTCAGGTCGGCGAGCGCGTCGCCTTGGGCGCCGAGGGCCGTGGCATCGCCGATCACCACGTCGACGCCCGAGTTCTCGATCACCTGGCCGAACCGGCGATGCGGGTGTTCCGGGTCCAGCGGCAGGTAGGCGGCTCCGCACAGCAGCACGCCGAGCACCGCCGCGACCAGATCCGCGCTGCGCTCACCGGCAACGCCGACGATGCTGCCCGGGCCGACTCCACACGCCCGCAGCCGCGTCGCGACATCCTGCACCCGGCTCCACAACTGCCGGTAGGACACGGTCCGTCCCGCTTCGACCACCGCCGCCGCGTCCGGCCGCTCCAGCACCCAGCGGGCGATCATCCCCGGCACCGTGTCGACCGGAACCGGCGCCTCGGTGTCGTTGGCCGCGTCGATCAGTTGGCGGTCAAGCTCGCCGAACACGTCGAGCAGGCCGATCGGCGAATCCGGCGCCGCGGTGGCGGCCGTGAGCAGCGCCTCGTAACGCTGCAGCAGCAACTCGATCTCGGCGGCGGTGAAGGCGTCCGCGCCGTACAGCGCTCGCACCGTCGTTCCCTTGGCACCCCGCTGAACGAAGAACTCGAAGTCGAAGCGGCTGAAGCCGTTGTGCACGTCGACGCCGCGCGCACCGATGCGATCCAGCGGCCCGGACGTCCGGTCGCCCACGTCCATGAAGTTGAACATGTGCCGGAACACCGTCGACTTCCAGCCGGCCACCTGGCGGGGCAGTTCGGCCAGCACCGCGTCGATCGAGGCGTCGGCGTGGCTGATCGCCTCCAGGAACGTGGCCCGGGTCCGGCGCACCAACTCCGCGAACGGCGTGTCGGCCGTGACCTGCTGGCGCACCGCGATCGTGTTGATCAGGTACCCGATGGTGTCCGCGTCGGCCGGGCCGCGGATGTCGACGGGACAGCCGACGACCACGTCCGGGCCGGCGCCGTGCCGGACCAGCAGCGCCTGGAAGACGGCGAGCAGGATGACGTGGTCGGAGGCGCGGAGGCCGGCCCGCAGTTCCGCCACCGCGGCGTGCGCCCGCTCGCCGAAGTGGTGAAGGATCCTGCCGCCACGCAGATCCGACTGCACGGACGGTTCGTCGCCGACGGACAGCGCGGTGCTGGCGCCGTCGACGCCGTCGAGGGCCTGCCGCCAGTACTCCACGGTTGAGCGCGCCGGTTCCCGGTGCACCGGGGCCGGCACCTCACCGGTCAGCGCCGGCGGCACCGGCTGCTCGGCGGCAGCGGCTGTCACGAGTTCGACCAGCTCACGGGTGGCGATCGACACCGACCGGCCGTCGAACACCAGGTGGTGGGCGACCAGGCAGAACACATCCCCGGCCGGGCACAGGAACAGCGCCGCCCGAACCAGCAGCCCGCCGTCCGGCTCGAAGGGAACGGCGGCGAACGCCGTCAGCTCGTCGTCCAGTCGTTGCGAGTCGACCTGCACGATGTCCACGTCCACCACAGCTTCGTCGGCGGGCAACACCGTGCGCGTCAAAGTGCCGGCGCGGTCGTGGTACGTCGTGCGCAGCACCTCGTGACGCCGCAGCAACTGGCTGACCGCGGCCTGAAGCGGCCACCAGCGCAACCGGCTGTCGACGCCGAACGCGAGCGCGATGTTGCTGACGCCGCTGTCCGGCACGAGGTGGTTCAACAGCCAGAGCGAGTTCTCCCTGGTCGTGACCGACTCGCCGGCACGCGCGGTCGGGGAAGGCGGCAGCCCCACGTTCATTCCGTCTCCTCTGCCGTCCGCTGGGCGGCGATGATCCGCCTGCGGATGTCTCTCCTGGCCCGGCCGGCGGCGGCCAACGCCGCCCGGTCCACCGCCGACGACCGGCGATGCCGTGCCGAGGCCGGGTCGGCGGACAGGTACCGGGACAGTGCGCGAACGGTGGTGTGGTCGAACATTCCGGTCACCGACACGGGTTGGTCGAGGCGGTCCGCCAACCGGGCCTGCAGTCGCAGCAGGCCCATCGACGTCAGGCCCGCGTCGAAGAAGTTCACGTCGAGGCCGATCCGACGGCCCAGGGTCTGCTCGATGGACCCCAGGATCGCCTCGGTGACGTCGTCGTCGCCGGTGTCGGCCTCGACCGCCGCCGGCGGCCGCTCGTCCCAGACGACCTTGTTGTTGCCGTTCAACCGGATCTGGTCGACGATGTCGACCACGGACGGCACGGCGTACGCGGGGAGCAGCTGACGCAACCGGTCGCGCAACTCGTCGGCGCGCAGCGCGGCGCCGGCCGCGGGGACGACCTGGAGCGCCAACCGATCGTGCTCACCGTCCGGCACCGCGGCGGCCAGGGCCTGGTCCACATCGGGATCGTCGAGTGCCGCCTCCTCGACGGCCGACAGCTCCAACCGGAATCCCCGGATCTGGACCTGCCGGTCGGACCGACCGTCCAGATGCACCGAGCCCTGGGCGTCGGTCCGGGCGAGATCGCCGGTCCGCAGTGAGCACACGTGGCCACCGCCGTCCGTGGTGAAGACGCCCGGCCGCCCGGAGCCCGGGAGGTAGCCGGAGGCAAGATTGCGTCCGACAAGCACGACTTCGCCGCGCTCACCGACCGCTGTCGGTCGCCCTCGACCGTCGAGAACGGCCAGCGTGGTGCCGTTCACCCCCGAGCCGATGGGCAGTTGCGCGAAATCATCGACGGGCAGCGGGTTCGGCGCCTCAGCGCACGCGGCGATCTGTGGCGACTCGGTCATCCCGTAGGCGTTCACCACCGTCGCCGCCGTCCGCTCCCGCAGTGCGCGCACGGTCCCGGCGACCAACGGCGCACCGCCGGAGATGATCAGTCGCAGCGCGTCCAGCCGTCGGTCGTGGTCGGCGAGTGCCGCCACCAGCAACCTGAGCAGCGGCGGCGTCGCGTGCAGTGTCGTCACGCGGTTATGGTCGAGGAAATCCACCATGCGGGCCGGCGAGCGTAGGACCTCGCCGCCGGGCAGGACGCAGGTCCCTCCGCACAGCAGCGGCACCAGGATGTCGCGCAGCACCGGGTCATGCGCCACACCGCTGAACACCGGCACTCGATCCGTGCTGGTCGGTTGGAACCTGTTCAGGTACCACGTCATGGCTGCCGGCAGCGCCGTCGCGGGAACCAACACGGCGGCGGGTTCACTCGCCGTGCCGGAAGTGAACAGGACGTGGCCCGTTCCCGGCAGCAGACGCACGACCCTTCCGGTCGGCTCGACGTGCAGGTCGGTGCCGACGACGTGGCTGGCGTTGACGATCCTGCTGGCGGCGGAAAGCTGCTTGTCCGGCCACTCGGCATCCACTAGGCAGGGCACCGCGCCGATCGACCACAGCGCAAGCAGCGCGACGGGGAAGCCGACCTCGCGCCGGACCAGCAGCTCGACCGCCGCACCCGGCCCGATCCCGGCGCGGTGCAGCCGTGCGCCGAAAGCAGAGACCTCGTCGGCGAGTTCGCCGTACGACAGGTGACGCCCGGCCGCCTCGATGGCGATCGCGGCGCCACGGCTTGTCGCCTCGGCGAGCAGATCCTGGATCATGTCGGCGATCTCAGTGGCCGCGTGGGCCACCGATTCGAGACGTCCGGCCGGCCGCGCGGACGCAAGCGTCAGGTCCGACACCGTCGCATCTGGCGCCGCGATCATCTCGTCGAGCACATGGGCGAACTGACGGCCCAGTTCGTCCACCAGCTCGGCCGGCAACCTGGCGGCCTCGCCGACGAACTCGACCAGATAGCCGTCGTCGTCGCGTCGGACATAGAGATTGAGTTCGAACAGGGCCACCGGCCGCACCGGGTCGACGAACCGCACCCGCTCGCCCGCGATCACGGGTGGTGCGGCGGCCCGGGTGAGATCGTTGAGCCAGACGTTGAACACCGGCGTCCGCCCAGGGGTGGCCCGCCGGCCAAGGGCCGCCACCACGTCGTCGAAAGGAACCTCGCGGTGCTCCAGCGCCTCGACGAAGCGGTCGCGGACGTGGCGGACCAGGTCCACCACGGACATGTCGTCGGCTGGATCCAGCCGTACCGCCAGCGTGTCCAGCATGAAGCCGACCAGGTCGTGGTCCTCCGCCGAGCCGCGGTGCGACGCCGGCACACCGAACACGAGGGTCCGTTGTCCCGACCACCGGGCCAGTACCACGCTCAGCGCGGCGAACATCACCATGAAGGCCGTCGAGGGAACACCGGCCGCGGTCCGGTCGACGCTCGCGCTGACCTCCGCGCCGAGGGACGTCCGGCTGACATGGCCGCGATGTCCGGCCGACGTGCCGTCGCCCGCACGGAATGGCAGCGCGATGCCGTCAGGCGCGTCCGCCAGCATCCGCACCCAGTGCGTGAGCTTCTCGGAGTCGGGCGCGCGAAGCTCGGTCTCGGTGTCGGGTGCGGCCGGCGGCGGATCCGGTTGAACTCCGGTCGAGCGTGCCCGGTGCACCCGCGCGAAGTCGTCGAAGAACACTTCGACGGAACGCTGGTCGGCGACGATGTGGTGCAGGGACAACACAATGCCCACGCCGGGGGTGCCGGGGCGATGGACGATCCCGAGACGCAACGGCCTCTCGCCCACCAGGTCGATCGACTGCGCACCGAGGGCCCGCGCGTGTTCGGCCACAGCCTCGTCGTCGACGTCGTGCTCGACCGTCCGGCGTTGCACCGACAGCGGGCTGTCATCCCGCACCCACACGGGCGTGTTGTCCGCGTCGAGCTCGACCCGGGCGCACAGCGCGGCATGTCGATCCGCCGTGTCGGTCAACGCGCCGACGATCCCGTCCACATCCGTGGCGGACGGGCACAGCAGTGCCGCGACAACATTGTAGGCAGCGGGATCCGGGTCGATGCGGTCCTGCACCCACATCCGCCGCTGAGTGGAAGTCAACCTCCATCGGGTCCGCCCCGAACTCGCCGTGACGGTGGCACGTGGCCGCTCCCGCAGGTGTCCGACTTCGCCGCGCAGGTCGTTGAGCGACATGTTGTCCTGCAACAGCTTGCGTAGTGGAAGGCGCACGCCGAACTGGTCGTCGAGTACGGAGACCAGGCGCGCGGCCGTCAGGGAATGGCCACCGAGGCTGAGAAACCCGGCATCCGCGTCCTGCCACTCCCCGACCGCGTCGTGCCATAGCCGGTCGAGCCCGTCCGCGTAAGCCGCAACACGCGCGGGCCGTGCCGACACCAACTCGGCGGACAGTCGCGCCCGGTCGATCTTTCCGCTCTCGGTGACGGGTAACCGGTCGAACCACTTGAGCGTGACCGGAACGAAGGCGGCCGGCAGCCGGGCCAGGAGATGGTCGCGCAGCGCCGCCTCGTCCGGCCTCGGTCCGTCCACATCGGACGGTGTGATCGCGGCGGCCAGTTCCAGTGCGCCGTCCACGGCGGAGACGGCGACGACAACCGCGCGGTCCACCTCGGGGTGTGATCGGAGCGCCGTCTCGGTCTCCCCCGGCTCGACCCTGATTCCCCGGATCTTGACCTGGTCGTCCGACCGGCCGAGGTACACGAGCGATCCGTCGGGAAGCAGACGGGCCAGGTCTCCGCTGCGGTACCAGATCCGGGCGAACCCGTCCTCCTCGACGCGGACAAACCGCTGCCCCGTCAGGTCCGGTCGGTTCAGGTATCCGTCGGCCACACCGTCGCCGGAGACGTGGATCTCGCCGATCTCACCTTCCGGCACCGTTTTTCCGTCGGCCATCAGCATGACTCGCAGATGCGGCAACGCGCTGCCGATCGGCGTGCCCGGGGTGGCGTCGGCGATGCTCTGCGGTGTGAGGGCGTGTGTGGTGACGTGCACCGTGCATTCGGTGATGCCGTACATGTTGTGGAGCACCGCGCGATCGGCCACGCCGGCCGACCACCACTGCCGCACCGACGCCACGTCGATCGCCTCGCCGCCGAACACGACATCGCGCAGGTCCGGGAGCGTCACCCCCCGACTCGCCGCGAACTCGGCCACACCTCGGAAGACGGACGGGACGATGTTGAGCACAGTCACCTTGTGCCGCCCCAACAGCTCCACGAAGCGTTCCGGGTCGGCGACGACGTCGCCGGGCACGACGACGCAGGTTCCGCCCGCCAGCAGCGGCACCCACATTTCCCAGACGCTGAAGTCGAAGTTGTGGGTATGCGCCTGCGACCACGTCCCGGCCTCGTGCACGCCGGTCGCGCTGGCCGCGTCCACCAGCGCGCACACGCTGCGGTCGCTCACGATCACGCCCTTCGGCGTGCCGGAGCTACCGGAAGTGAAGATGACGTACGCAGTGCCGTCCGGGACTGTCGCGACATCATCCGTCGTGGCTTGGCTGTCCACCGCGTAACCCTCGGGCGTTTCCACCACCACGTGCCGCAGACCCGCCTGGGCCAGGATCTGGGCACGCCGCGCTTCCGGGGCGTCCGGGTCGACAGGAACGTATCCGCGGCCACGCGACCAGATGCCGAGCACCGCCGCGATCGTCCGCCAGGACCGCGCCATCCGCAGACCCAGCAACCCGCCGGGCGCCACTCCCGCATCGTCCAGGACCGCCCCGACCCGGGCAGCTTCCCGGGCCAGGCCCAGATAGCTGATTCGCTGATCACCGTCGACGACGGCGATCCGATCGGGATGGGTACGGACGCGCTGCTCGAAGCGGGTCAGCACGGTGTGGTGGTTAGGCAACACGCCCCCTCACAGGTCACCCCAGGAGTCTTACGGGCAACCGCCTGCGGCAGCGCCATTCAACTGCGCGGCGGCGGATATTTCCAGCGTGCCAAGGGATGTTCAACCCTCGACCGTGCGGTCACGCAGGTACGACTCGACGAACTGCCAGGTCTGCGCGCAGTTTCGGGCGGCGTCCGCGAGCCTGGTGACGCAGTGCGCCGGCAGCCGGTCCAGCAGGCTGCGCCAGTTGCGCGCCTCGACCTGGTGGGCGTCCAGCAGGCGCAGAACCATGCGTCCCGCGTCCGTGAAGCGGAGGGTCGGATCGGTGCGCAGCTGGGACAAGACCCTTGCCAGCTCGGCGACATCGGGCGGGGCGTCGTCGGTTCGCCGGCGCGTGTCGCCGCCGGCCGGTCGCCCACCGCACCGCCGGCCGACCGGATCGACGCCGTCCTGGACCTTGATCCGCACATCCCGCGCGGTGGCGACCGCGATGCCCGCGGCCGCGGCGATCTCGCGCAGCGATGCCTGCGGGTTGTCCATGATGAACTCGGCGGCGCGCTTTCGGCCGGCGCTGATGTCGGCGGGTCGGGCCCGGCCGTCCCGGCCGAGCCGGACGTTCGTCTGCGGAATGTCCGAGGACGAACGCTGTCGCACTGCGGCCACCGTCTTGTCCGACAGGCCGACCTTAGCGGCAATGACCCGATTCGACCACTGTGGACGCGAAGCGACGATCCTGGCGGCCGCGCTCAACCGGTCCTTGCGGCTCAGCGGGAGCCCCTGCACGGTGTTGCGCTCCACCGCGGCGATGAAGGCGTCCGTGCTGGTGCCGTGGAAGAACTCGACGTCCACGTGGCTCTCACCGCGCAGCCTCGCCGCGCTCAGCCGATGCATCCCGTCGATGACCCTCATGGTGGCCGGATCGACCAGCACCGGCGGCAGTCGCTGGCCGCACTCGGCCAGCATCGCGACATGGTGCTCGTCCTCACCGTCCGACCGGACCTGCTCCCCCGGCCGCAACGTGTCGATCGGCACCGTCGTGACGACGGGATCGGGCACCACCCGCAACGTGGGCATTGCGGTTTCCTCATCACCACAACGAATTTCCGCCGTCACATCACCAACGGCACCAGAGCCAGGACGAACCACAGTTCCCTCACACGAAAAGGCGATCACGGCAACACCCGCGCCGAGCCCACCGGGCCGGCGCTCAGGATTCGACGTCGCCCCGGGCGTTGTCGCACCGGGCACGACAGGTTTCACGTTGTACACCGACGACGGTCGGGAATTAACTGACCCGGTCGGGAATTAGCTGAGCGCTGAGCCGGCTATTCAGCGACGCCCAGCAAGGCGGAACCTGTCACGATCATGCGCGACGAACAGATCAAACCAACCGCGTTCATTGTTGCCCCCCGAAAATCCGTGACAGCGATGGCTCGACCATAACAGGCCGACCCGTTGCTGTCTCGGTGGTGAAGCGATTTCCGCCGATCGAACCGTGACCGCCGGCGGCGAGCATGATCACGAGCAGTGCTCAGCTCCGTGGCCGAACACCCAGCTCACATCGATGCGCGCACGACACCACCGACGTGCGCAGTTATGATCTTGCCGCGCGCGCCGATGCCTCCGGCGGGCCGCGAACCAGTGGAAAACCAGCGATTCGATCCGCCGGAAACGATCAACCATGCGCCGAACGGGACAATTCGTACAGCCGGTGACCCGAACCGATCAGCGTGATCGACGCGGTTCCGCCACCTTCGGCTTGACCAGGCTGAAAAGCGGGAAGTCCGATGCGGTGAACTGACCAGGGCGGACACTCGAGCAGTGGTCCAGCACGGCCGTCAACGCCGTCCGAAAGGCGTCCTCGAAGCGATCCGAGGCCACGACACCCGGACTCGGTTCACCGGGTGTCACCTCGACCTCCAGGTCGTGGGCCTGCGCTGTGGGCAGGCGTATCTCCCGGATGCGCCGCCACCCGGCCGGCAGGTCCGCCCACTGCGGATCGTGGTAGGTCAGGCGCAGGGTATGTGCGCCGGCCGCGCGTTCCCCACTCTCGGGCGACCGCAGTGCGTTCTTGGCCTCCGTGATCACGCCGGCGACATCGGAGGCCACGCTGAGCGCGACACGCCGTCGTGCGGTGTGCAGTCCGACCGCTGGGACCCCATCCGTGCGGCCGTCGCTGTCGACCTCCACCGTGATGTCGGACCAGCCATGACGTTCGCCGACCGCCAGCACCGCGGCGGCGACGAGCAGCTCGACCGTGGTGGTGCGGTAGGCCTCGTTGGCAGCGGCCAACCACGGTTTTCCCGTGCCGGCACCAGGAGTTCCACCCGCGAGCTCCGCGAGCAACACGGGCCAGGACTCCGGATCGACGCACAGCGGATGAGCGGCGATGACCAGTTGGCTCGCGGCACGCATGTGCACGATCGCCAGCACCGGGCCGTCGAAACGGGTTGTCATGGCCCCGAGCCGGGCGGCGTGCTCGTCCACTGTGGTCGTCTCGTCGTCGCACGCCTCGACGTGCACGACGCCATCGCCGCACAGAGTCGCGGACGGCCCGTCGGGGTCGAACCGGAGACGCAACCCGTCATGCCGGGAAGCCACTCGCCGCGCCTCGTTCACGATCTCGTTCGTGTCGATGCCGTCAGGCACCTGGACGACGTGCACCCGACCGCCCACCGGCGCGCCCACGGCGAGCGCCGCGCCCGTAGCACGCATCACCGGTGTCACCGCGACGGCCTCATCGCGGCCGACCACAGCGGCGAGTTCGGCGACCGTCGGCTGGTCGAACACGTCGATCAGCCGCACGCGCATGCCGTCGGCAGCCAGTTGGGACACCACCTGGATCGCCAGCAGCGAATCGCCGCCGAGGGCGAAGAAGTTGTCCTCGGCGCCGATCCGGTCCCGGTTGAGCACCTTCGTCCACACGCGAGCGACGAGTTCCTCGACCGGCCCCTCGGGTGGACGTGTCGAACCGGGTAGCGCCTCATCCGGCAGAGGTCGAGCAGCAAGCGCGGTTCGGTCGAGCTTGCCGTTGGCGCTGAGCGGGAAGCGGTCGGTGAGCAGGTACGCCGATGGCCAGAACGCCTGGGGAAGACACTGCTTGACCAGCGCTGCCAGGTCGGCGGTTGCCACCCCGTGCACGCCCGGGACCAAGTGGGCCACGAGTTCGAGCTGCCCGGTCCGACCCGGGCGCGCGACCACGGCCGCCTCCCGTACCGCGGGATGACTCAGCAGCACGGCCTCGATCTCGGCCGGCTCGATCCGCACGCCCCGAATCTTGACCTGCCCGTCCGACCGACCGAGGAACTGCAGCTCGCCGGCCGCCGTCCAGCGCACGATGTCCCCGGTGCGGTACATGCGCGCGTCCGGCTGCGCGGCGAACGGGTCCGGCACGAAGCGTTCGGCCGAGAGTTCCGGCCGGTTCAGGTACCCCCGCGCGACCTGCGGCCCGCCGAGGTAGAGCTCGCCGAAGGCGCCTCGTGGCAGCACCCGCCGCCGCCCGTCGAGCACGTAGGCCGTGACGTTCGGGATCGGCGTTCCGATCGTCGGCGCGCCGTCACCGGAGGCGGACACCACGCTGAAGGTCGACCAGACCGTGCTCTCGGTCGGTCCGTACTGGTTGACCACGCGGTACGAGGCCGCGGGCGAGGGCCGGCGGTTGAACCTGTCACCGCCGGTCAGCAAGAAGCGCAGCCGCGGCACCTGCTCCGGGTCGGTGTTGTCCAGGAACGCCTCGGCCAGCGGGGAGGGCAGGAAGCACACCGTCACGCCGGCGTCGTCCAGCCAGCGGGCGAACGCCTCCGGCTGCAACCGCAGCAACTCGTCCTCGGGCAGCACGATGGTCGCCCCGGCGACCAGTGACGGCCAGATGTCGCCGACGGAGGCGTCGAACCCGATGCCGGTCGCCCAGCTGACCACATCGGACGGGCCGAGCCGGTACTCGTCCAGGTACCAGGCGACGAAATGGCTGAGGGCCGCGTGCTCGATCGCCACGCCCTTGGGCTTGCCGGTGGACCCCGAGGTGTAGCACACATAGGCCACCTCACCCGGGCGTGACCGGTTCCCGGGCGCCGGGGTCGCGGCCTCGGCGTCCAGCGGCAGGCAGCGCCACGCACCGTCGGGGACGTCCGGCTGGTCGGTGAGCACCACCTTGGGCCCGGCGTCGGCCAGGATCCCGGCCAGCCGGGCGCTCGGCATGTCCGGCCCGATCGGCACGTACGCCGCACCGATCCGGAGCACAGCCAGGTAGCCGGCGATGAGGTCCGGCCGCCGGTGGCCGTGCACGACGACCATGTCCCCGTCGCCGACACCGGCGTCGATCAGGGCGTCAGCCAGCGCTTCGGATCGTTCGACGAGCTGACGGTAGGTCCAGGTGACCGTGCCGTGCACGAAAGCCACCGTGTCGGGGGCATTCCGTGCCTGTTCGTCCACCAGGTGCACGACGGTCGTGTGTCCGGCCGCGGCGCTCGGAGTGGCAGCGGCACCGGCCGCGGAGTGTTCATCGTCCACGTAGGACAATTCGGACTCGGCCGAGCCGGCAAGAGCGGCTGTTAGAAGGTCGAAGGTCCGCGCCATCGCGGTCATGGTGCCGGCGTCGAAGACATCGGTCGCGTACGACAACAGGGCCCGCGGACCGTCGGCGCAGCGTTCGACGAGGAACTCGAGGTCGAGCCGGCTCGCACCGACCTTTGTCGACACCGGCGCGCACCGCTGCGCGGCGGTTCTGTCCAGATAGGAAAACGCCACCTGCACCAGCGGATGCCGCCCCGGGTCACGGGCGACGCCGAGCTCCTCCACCAAGCGTCCGAAGGGGACGGTCATCTGGTCCCTGGTCTGATCTCGCAGCTGCGTGACGTGGTCCCGGACGCACGGCACATCGGACAGGTCCACAGCGACCGGCCGGATGTCGGTGAACGGGCCCAGGGCGCGCCCGGCGCCGTCGCGCCGGTGATCGTGCCAGACTCCGAGCACGAACTCGTCCCGCTGGCTGAACGCCCGGATGGTCAGAGCACAGGCGGTGAGCAGGACGACGTCGACGGTCGTGTCGCACGAGGTCGCGAGCGCGTCGAGCTGCGCCAGCCGGGCCTCGTCCACTGCCAAGGGAATTCGCCGCGTGCGGTGCACCGGCAGCTTGGGCCGAGGCAGGTCACTCGGCAGGTCGATCACCGGCGGCCGGCTCGTGACAAGTGATCGCCAGTGTTCGAGGAGTTCGACGGCCGCCTCGTCGGCATCGCCCTGCCGCCGGACGAGGTCCAGGAACTCGGCCGGGGAGATCGACTGTGACGTCGAGGTTTCCACACCGGACAAAGACCTCGGCTCGATCAGCTGCCGTGCGACGAGGTCGGCCGACCGCTGGTCGGCGATCGCCGCGTGCATCGCCACGACGAACAGCAGACGATCACCGTCCAACCGTGCCAGGGAGATTCGCCACAGCGGGCCCGATTCGACATCGAATCCGTCGTCGAGCTCGACGGCGACGGCGTCGTCGACCGACCGCGCCGGGCGGGAGATGATCACCACGTCCGGCGCCGGGTCCAGCACGAGCTGCCGGACATGACCGTCCACCGACCGCAGCACCGTACGCAACACCTCGTGGTCACGGGCGAGGTCACGGGCCGCAGCGGCCAGCCCGTCGACGTCGAGCGGGGCGTCGGTCTCCCAGACCGAGACCACGACGTCGGCGGCATCGCGAGGCTCAAGCCGGTTCAGTACCCACAAACGCTGCTGCGCGAGCGAACTCGGCAGAATGCGAGCCCCGCTCACAGGGGCGCCTCCCAGAGCGCGATCGGTCCACCGCCCGATGCGGACGAATCGCCCCCGAACAATCTTCGAGCAGCACGAACAGAACTACTCCACATGGTTCCCCCCTTGTGGCAGCGTCTCGACCGGGTCGGCTTTCCCAAAGTGCCGGTGGCCAGGTTCGGGCGAGCGTACACTGCCCGAAACCTCTCTGGCAACAAAGGGAAACCGATGCCATCACCGCAGGAACAGGCCGAAATCGAGGCACTTTTCGTCGAGATGGTGACCGACCGCCAGGCGGTCGGCGGCTCGCTGAGTGTTCTCGACGAACACGGGATCACCACCTGGACCACCGGGGTCACCTCGGTCGTCGCGCCGGTGCCGGTCGGGCCGGAGACCGTGTTCCGGATCGAGTCGCACACCAAGCTGGTGACCACCGCTCTGGTGCTCCAGCTGTGCGACCTGGGCCGGCTCGGTCTCGACGACGAGATCCGTGACCACCTGCCCGCCGACTGCGCGGCGCCGGCCGGGTTGACGGTGCGGCACCTGCTGTCGCACCAGAGCGGCCTGGCCGACCTGCCGCCCGAGGCGAACGACAACCTGCACCGGCCGGCGGCCGAGCTGACCGGGCACATCCTGCGCGCGCCGCTGCTGTTCCGGCCGGGCACGCAACACAGCTACAGCACCACGGCCTTCATCGTGCTGGGCGCGGTGATCGAACATGTCACGGGCATGCCGTGGGAGACCGCCGTACAGTACGGTGTTCTCGACCCGCTGGGCATGACCGGCGCGTGCACCACCACGGAACGCGCGCTGGCCCGGCACGTCGGCATCGGGCATCGGTTCGATGAGGACAGTGCCACGGTCGTGCCGGTCACCGACCCGTGCCCGGTCGGGCTCGCCGCGACGGCCGGGATGTTCGCCAGCACAACGGATCTTGTGCGACTCGCGGCCCTGTACACCCGACGGGGAGCGGTCGACGCCACCCAGCCCGTGTTCAGCGAGACCAGCCGCGTGCAGGCCACCCGCGCCCAGCGTCCCATCCACGCGGCGTTCGCGCCCGGCATGAGTCAGGGGCTCGGCTGGCAACTAGCCACATGGGGTGGGCGTGACCTACTGCTCCACCAGTCGTTCGGCCGCGGCACCAGCGGCAGTATCGCCATGGACGTGGACACCGGTGTCGGCTACGCGGCACTGGTCAACTCCGAGGCGGGCGAACACGTCTGCATCGACCTGTCCCAGGCGATGCTCGACCGGCTCTACGGGCTCACGGTCCCCGGCCACGCCGAGCCGGGGCCGTCCGGAGACCGGGACATCGCCAAGTACGCCGGGACGTACACCCACGACCTCTACCACTCGTACCGGGTCGAGCCACATGGGACGGACGGCCTGAAGTTGTTGGCCGACAACGTCTATCACCTCGAGGAGCCGGTGCAGGCGCCCGCGCCGCTGCGCCAGCTGGACGATCACAGGTTCGCCTACCACTCGGGTTTCGTGGTGTTCGGCGGCTTCGACGGCGGCGGCTCGCCGACCACGTTGCACGTCCGCAACCGGCTCGCCGCGCGGGTCTAGATCCCTGGCCGAGCAACGGATTGCGCGGCCTTGACGGCGGAACGGTCTGCGTTAGACTCGCCGAGGGGCCATGCGGGCAGGCTGGTTGTCCGCCAACATCTTTCCTGATTCGAGGATGTCGCCCGCCCATGCGGCGGGAGTTGCCGGGGGGCGGTTTATGGGGGAGTCGGGCACGCGCTTCCAGGTCGTGGCCCTGGAACATCGCAAGCTGAACCGGGACGCGCTCGACCAGCTGGCCGCCGCGCACATCTCGGCCGGGAACGAGACGTCCCGTTCGGAACTGTTCCGCCGTGGACTCGGCGCCCCAGTCGACGACCTCGCGGTGATCGACAAGTGCAACGCGATCATGGTGGCGGCGACCTTCGCCGTGCCGACCGACCGGCATTTCGCCCGCGATCTGCTGCTGCGACGGTGGCTCGATCTCGCGCCCGGACTCGGCCCGCACCTGCCGCGGGTCGAACACCACTGCGGGGCCAAGGCCGTCGAGTTCCTCGGCGAGGTCGCGGTCGGCCTGCACAGCGTGGTGCTGGGCGATTCCCAGGTCTACGCCCAGGTCGTCGCCGGCCTCGCCGAGGCCCGCACGGCCGGACGACAGGACTCCGCGTTCACCCTCCTCGCGCGCCGGCTGCGTCCGCTGCTGCACGCGGTCCGCACCACCACCTCGCTGCAACAGGGCAACGTCTCCCTGGAGCGGGTCGCCTGCTCACGCATCGCCCGGGTCACGTCGGCCCGGTCCGTCGCCGTGGTCGGGCTCGGCCGCACGGGTCGGCTGATCGCCGAGATCCTCGGCAAGGAGACCGCCCACGAGGTGTTCGCGTGCAACCGGACGCCCGGCAAGGCCGGGGCCGCGCGCGAGGTCGACTGGGGCGATCTCGACCGCATCGCCGAGGCGGACGTGATCGTGCTGTGCCTGACCAACACTCCGGAGACGGTGGCGTACGCGGGCAAGCTGTTCGGCCACCTGACCGAGCGGCACCTGCTGATCGACATGTCCTCGCCGTCGATCACCCGGCAGCTCGACGCCACGACGACCGCAGAGGTCGTCGGCATCGACCACCTGTCCGAGGACGCCGCCAGCAACCTGTCCGCACGCAAGCAGTCGGTGAACAAGGCGCGCCGGATCGTCGGCGAGTGGACCGAGGAGGTCATCACGGCGCTGACCGCACCACCACCCGTCGTCAGCTGGCGACCACCAGACGACCCCGGGCTGCTGGCGCACCGCGCACGTGTCCTGACGCACTGGCGAGACCAGCTGGCGGCGGAGGGGTTCGCCGAGATCCAGACACCGTGCCTGGTGCCCGCCGACCTCGTCACGGAGGGGCTGGCCCGCCGGCGGTCCGCGCAGCTGCACCACCAGCTCGCCGTGGTCGGCGGCATGGACAAGGTCTACGAGATCGGTCCCGTCTGGGACGGCGAGGAAACGACGATGCTCCAGGTGGAGATGCGTGCACCGGTGGACCTGAGCGATCTGGCGCGGCGCGCTGTGGACCTGGTCCGGTTGGCCGTTCCGATGGCGGACGGGCCGGCGTCCACCCTGGACTACGGCGAGGCGCTCGACCGGCTCAACCGGGCCGGGCATGACGTCGACTACGGGATCGAGCTGTCGTTCGCGCACCGCCGCCTGCTCGGCGACCTGATCGGGGAGCGGGTGTTCGTGGTCACCAACCACCCGGCGTCCCGGCAGCGGTTCGCCGCAGCCCGGGGCAGTGCGGTGGGACGGACCGCCACCTTCGACGTCGTCCTGGACGGGCACCGGGTCGGTGACGGCGGCCTGCACGAGACCGATTCCCATGAGCTACGCAAGCAGGTGGCGCTGGCCGGGTTGCCCGCGCAGCGGTACGACTCGTTCATCGCCCACCTCGACCAGGCCCCTCCGCACGGCGGCTTTCGGCTGTCCCTGGACCGGCTGACGGACCGCTCCCGTGTCACGCAGCCGGGTCGCGAAGGGATCCAGGGGTGAGCCGCCGGCCCGCCGTCATCCTGATCGGCTCAGGATCCGAGCAACGGCACCGTGAACTGCTGGCGGAGCTGGGCGAGGCCGCCGCCGTCACCCTGCTGCAGCCCGGCGAGATCGGGTGGCAGCTGCCGTTCGTGGCCCGGGCGATGTCGATCGACCCCACGGATCTGCCGTCCGTGGTGCGAACAGTGGCCGAGCTGGCCCCCGGTGTCGATGGCGTGCTCAGCTACGAGGAGATCCTGCTGCCGTTGGTCGGCGAGGTGACCCGACACACCGGCGTGCCGGGCCTGCCGTACCCAGCCAGCCTGGTCGTCCGGGACAAGCACGCCCAGCGCAGCCGGCTGAACGAGGCCGCCGGCCTGCGCCCGGTCCGGTCCGTGGTCGTCCGCGACGTCGAGGCCGCGGCTGCCGCGGCGGCCGCCATCGGCTATCCGGTCGTGGTCAAGCCCCGCAACATGTCGGGCAGCCTGGGCGTGACCGTCGTGGCCGACGAGGCGGAGCTCGCGGCCGCGGTCGCGTTCGGGCTGGATGCGAGGGGCGGCGGCATGGACCCGATCGGCGATGCCATCGTCGAGGAGTTCCTCGACGGAGTCGAGTTCAGCGTCGACTGCTGGGTGCTCGACGGCCGCGCCGGCGCGCTGTTCACCGGTCGGATCACCAAGGGCTTCGCGCCGCAGGCGATCAACACCGGCTGCGTGGTGGGCCGTGGCATCGCCGCCCCGGAGGCGCTCCGGGCCGTCGAACACGCCGGGTGCCTCGCGGCGGTGGAGTGCGGCCTGAACCGGACGATCGCCAACGTCGACCTCCGCTGGGTCGACGGCGAGCCGCGCGTGCTCGAGGTGAACGGCCGGCCAGCGGGCGAGGCGCTCCCCCGCCTCGCCGGCATGTCCTCGGGGCTGCGGGTCGGCACGGCGCTGGCCGAGGTGGTCGCCGGGCGCGAACCGGCCGCGCCTCCGTCCCCGCGACGGGCGGCGGGCATCGCCTTCCTGTACCCCCGGGCAGCCGGTCCGTTCCGGGGGCTCACCGTGCCTCCGGACCTCGACGTCGTCGAGGTCCGGGAGACCCGTGCGGTCGGCGAGGTGGTGGCGCCTCCGCCTGAGGATCCCTGGGGCCGGGTCGGCTGGGTGATCGCCACCGGCCCGGACGCGGACGCGGTGGCGACCAAGCTGGCCGATGCCAGGGCCCGGATCACATGACGGGCTCAGCCGCCCACGAGGGTGCGCACCCGGTCGGCGCCGACGGCGAGCAGCAGCGTGGGCAACCGCGGCCCGGTCTCGCTACCGACCAGCAGCTGGTAGAGCAGGACGAAGAAGGCGCGCTGGGCCACCTTCAGCTCCGGCGTCGGCGGCGTGTCCATGGGCAGGCCGGCCATCAGCTTGGGCACGCCGTAGACCAGCGTGGTCAGCCCGTCCAGCGACCACTCGTCGGTGAGCCGGGCCAGCAGTGTCTTGATCATCTGCTGCTCGGTCTCGTCCAGCCGGGACAGCCGATCGGTGTCCGGCTCGGCCAGCACCCGGGTGTGCTGCTCGGCCGGCATGTACGTGTCGACCCAGTGCTGCGCGCAGTCGATCCGCGGCCGGACCTGCTCGAGGTCGGTGATCGGATCCTGGGTGTCCACCCCGCCCAGGATCCGCAGGGTCTGCTGCTCGTCGCCGGTGGTGATGTCGACGATCGACGCCAGCGTGCGATAGGCGATCCGGCGCGGGGTCTCCGGCAGCTCGACGGCCGCGGTGCGGACCGAGCGGTCGTACGCCGCCGCGTCACCCGGCGACGCCGTACCCTGCCCGATCCGGTTGGTGAGCGCGTCCCACTCGTCGTACAACCGGTAGATCTCCTGGTCGAACGCGATCTTGAAGGACTGGTTCGGCCGGCGCCGGGCGTACAGCCACCGCAGCACCGCGGGCTCCATGATCCTGAGGGCGTCCCCCGGCGTCGGCACGGCGCCGGCCGAACTGCTCATCTTCGCCATGCCGGTGATGCCGACGAACGCGTACATCGGGCCGATCGGCTGGGTGCCGCCGAAGACCTGGCCCACGATCTGGCCGCCGACCTCGTACGAGGAGCCCGGCGACGAGTGGTCGACCCCCGAGGGCTCGAACAGCACGCCCTCGTACGCCCACCGCATCGGCCAGTCGACCTTCCACACCAGCTTGCCGCTGGTGAACTCCGAGAGCAGCACCGTCTCGCTGTGCCCGCACTCGCAGGTGTAGGTCATCTCGGTCGTCTCGTCGTCGTACCGGGTGATCGTGGTCAGGTCGCGGCCACAGCTCGTGCAGTACGGCTTGAACGGGTAGTACGCCGCGCCGGTGCGCTCGTCGCCGGAGGCGTCCGGGTCCTCCACCGGCTTCTTGGTGCGGTACCGGGCGAGGATGGCGTCGATCTCGGCGCGCTTGCTCATGGCCAGCAGCACCTGGTCGCGGTAGGCGCCGCTGGTGTACATCTCGGTCTGGCTGATGCCCCGGTAGCGCACGCCGAGCTGGTCGAGCGCCGTCATCATGGCCGCCTTGAAGTGCTCGGCCCAGTTCGGGTACTCGCTGCCGGGCGGGGCGGGCACCGAGGTCAGCGGCTTGCCGATGTGCTCGGCCCAGGACGGGTCGATGCCAGCGGGCACGCGTCGGAACCGGTCGTAGTCGTCCCACGAGATGATGTGCTCGCAGTCGCGGCCGCGGCGGGCGATCTCGTCCGCGACCAGGTGCGGCGTCATCACCTCACGCAGGTTGCCCAGGTGGATCGGACCCGACGGGCTCAGTCCCGACGCGCACACGATCGGTTCTCCCGGGGCCCTGCGATCGGCCGCCGCGACAACCTCGTCCGCGAACCGCGAGACCCAATCCGCCTCCACCGACTGAACCACTTGCCGCACACATCCCTTCACGAACACCGATGACACCCATTATCCCGGGCCACCTGCGCCATCCGGCGACCGGCCCCGCACCGACCACTGTGGAAAGGCGACCGACGTGGCCACCGAGGCGATCCGACCGGCGATCATGCAGGAGCAGTACTTCGACTCCCACGGGCACGTCTGGGACCGCCCCTGCCGTCCGGTGTGCCTGTCCTACCGGATCACCGGTGACCTCTCGGTCGACGCACTGCGCGGCGCACTCGCCGACCTGCCCGTGCTGCACGACGCGCTGAGGTGGTCGTTCCAGGTGGATGGTAGTCGTCTCACCGCCACCATCGCCGAGTCGGCGCGGATCCCGCTGCTCGTCGAAGACGGCTCGGACCTGGACGCGGCGATGGATCGCCTGCACGAGGCCGTCGTCGAGGCCGTTCACCCGGCGGTGGCGCCCATGGCCCGTGCGGGCCTGATCCGGCTCGGCCCCGCCGACCACGTGTTCGTGCTCGCCGTCGACCACCGGGTGGCCGACGGCCGGTCGGCCACCCGGCTGCTGCAGGACCTGTGCGAGCGGTACGACTGCCATGTCCGCGGTGCCGCCGAACCGCCGGTCGTACGGGCCAAGCAGTTCTCCGCGTGGTCGGTCGAGCAGCGGGAAACCCTGGACGCGGCGGAGATGGACCGGCTGGTCTCGTACTGGCGGTCGCACATCGGCCCCACCCCGGAGCCGGCCCGCAATCCCCTACCCGCGTTCGGGCAGGACGCGACGAGCAACCGCCTGCACACCACGCGAGTGGAACTGCCGCCCGGCTTCGCCGCATCGGCCGGCAAGTTCGCCGCCGACCACTGCGTCACGCCCTTCGCCGTGTACGCCGGCATCCTGCTGGCGGCGACGCGGTCCCTCAGCGGTGCGGACAGCTGCGTGATCACCATGAACTGCGCCAACCGCGATCTCGACGAGGACGACTCGGTGGTGGGCATGTGCACCACCGAGATCTACGTTCGGACCGCCCTGCACGGCGACGTGGCCGAGCTGGCCGAGAACTTCATGGAGTCGCTGTTCGACTGCCTGGACCACGCGAACTGCCCGCCGCGGCTGTTGACCAGGACGGTGTGGCCGGACGCCGATCTCTACCGGCAGGGCCTGCTCATCCTGGCGACCGCCGCGCTGGACATTCCCTTTCCCCTGACCGGAGTGCGCGCCGAGCCGACCGCGTTCCGGTCGGAGTCCGGGATGGGCGCGAGCCTGCTCGTCCGCGTGCTCGCGGACCAGGATCCGTCCGTCGCCCTGATGCACTGCTCGGCCGACGCCGACCGGATCGAGACGACCGAGGCACTCGGCGCCCGGTATCTGGCGGTGGCACAGGAGCTGATGCGGTCGGTCGGCTGAGCGCGAGGCCGCGGCCGCGTCAGTCGACCGCGGCCGCGGCGAGTTCCGCGGCGAACCGGCGCGGCGTCGGCGCCTCGATCAGCACCCTGAGCCCGACCCGCACCCCGGTGAGGGTGCGAGCCCTGCTCACCAGCCGGGCGCCCAGCAGCGAACGGCCGCCCTCGGTGAAGAAGTTCGAGTCCGCGTCCACGTCGTCCCGGCCCAGCAGTTCGCGCCACAGCGCGACGCAGTCCGCGACCAGGTCCGGCGATGCCTCAGCCGTCACGATGTCCCTCCTACGGCCAGATGACGACGGATCGTCGCCAGGAACGCGCTGACCTCACGACCACTGGTCACCCGGTGGTCGAACGTGGCGGTCAGCGTCAAAGGCTGCCCGGGCAGCTCCAGGTCGCCGCCGACGCCGAGGGCCAGGGCCTGCCTGTGGTTGAGCAGTGGTTGGAAGAACAGCACGTTCTCCATGGACAAGTCGCTGATGGTCAGGCTCGACTCGGCCACGTCGGCCGGTGTGAGGGTGCCGTCGACGTAGCGGGACACCAGCTCCATCAACCGGTCCTCGACCGGCTCGTCCTGGCGCACGACACCGACCTTGAGCCCGTCGCCGAGATCGATGGCCACCCCGATGTCGATGGTCGACCGAAGCCGGACGCCGTCGTCGTAGTAGCCGTTGAGTTGCGGGAAGTCGGCCAGCGCCCGGGCCGTCGCGGCGACCACGCGGCCGAGCAGCCGAACGGTGGGCAGATCCGCGGTGTCCGCGTCGGCCCGGATCCGTTCGCCGGCGAACTGGACCGACAAGGAGGCATTGAGCACGTTGGCCTCCGTCAGCCGCGCGACCTCCAGCGACTTGGTCGCGGTCGGCCGGGTCAGCCGGCCGTGAACCTCCTGTGCGTCGGCGAGCGTGACCAGGTCGTAGTCGGCGAAGGCGCTGTCCGGAATGCCGTGCTCGGTCATGTAGCGGGCCGCCGCGGCGGAGTACCGCCCGGTGCGCGCCTCCGGTTCGACCGGCTCGGCGCGATCACGGACCATGGCGTCGACCTCGGCCTGGTCGGCGCAGACGTACGCGAGCAGGTCCCCCACCCCGATCACGTCCGCGACGGCGGCGCTGCGCACCACGATGCCGGCGTGCGGACTGACCACGTCGACGCTGACCTTGGCCGTCTCCACGGCGGCGATCGCGTCGCCCACCGCGACGGCAGCCCCGTCCTCGACCAGCCACTCCGTGATCCGCGCGGTGGGATCGTTCGCGCTCAGCTGCTCCAACCTGATCTCAACGGGCATCGGTGCTCACCGCCTTGATTCCGTCCAGCGCCGCGTCCACGACGTCGTCGACCCCCGGCAGCGCGTGCTGCTCGGCGACCCGGCCGGCGGGAATTCCGTGCGGCGCCGCCGCGACCCGCCGCACCACCGTCGGCAGTCCCCGTTCGGCCACCCGCGCGCCGACTTCGGCCCCGAAGCCGGCGAAGCCCTGCCCCTCCTCGGCGATCACCAGGACCGGCGCGGAGCCGACGGCCTCGCGCAGGCCGGCGAAGTCGAGCGGGTACAACTGGGTCGGGCTGATCACCTGGGCGATCACATCGTGCTCGGTGAACAACCGCTCGCACGCGAGCACCAGCTCGTGGCAGATGCCACCGTGCCCGAGCAGCGTGACAGTCGCCGGCCGGGCGGGCCGCAACCACATCGTCGGAAACCGCTCGTCCGACCTCAGCAGCGTGAACCCGGCGGGCAGCGACTCCGCCGGCACACGCCCGTACAACTGCTTGTTCTCGACCAGCAGCGTAGGTCCGGTGCCGCCCCGCGCGACCTCGCCGACGACGAGTTCCGGCGCGGCCAGGCCGTTGTGCGCCAGCACACGCAGCCCGGGCACACCGAGGAACATCCGCTCGAGCGACTGGCTGTGCGTCGGGCCGTACCCGCGGCCGCCTCCCATCGGCGTCCGCAGCACCACGTCCGGCCCCTGCCCGGCGAGGAAGCCCAGTTTGGCCGCCTGGTTGACCAACTGGTCGGCCGCGAGCGTGACGAAGTCGCCGAACATGACCTCGACCAGGCTGAGCGCGCCGCCCAGGGCGAGGCCGGTGGCCACACCGACGATGGCCGCCTCCGAGATCGGCGTGTTCCGGACCCGGTCCGGGTGCAGCGTCGACAGTCCGCCGGTCACCTTGAACGCGCCGCCGTACGGGGCGCGGACGTCCTCGCCGATCAGGTACGCGTCGGGCCGGGAACGCATCAGGTCCGCCAGCGCGGACCGCAGTCCGTCGACGAACCGGGCGCGCGGTGCGTCCGCCTTCGACCACGTGATGTCCCGCCGTGGCTCGGCCGGCACCGGGACGGTGCCCGGACCGGCGGCGAGGGCCGCCGCCGTGGCGTTGTCCACCACGCGCTCGACCTCGTCGCGGACGGCGAGCACATCGGGGTCGTCGGCGTCGATCAGCGTGGTCAACGGATCACGGGACCGCAGCCGAGCGATCTCCGCCGGGTCGCGGTCGTCGTCGCCCTTCGAATGGGCACCCAGCCGGGCGGTGCGCACCTCGAGGACGAACGGCCCGGCGCCCGAGCGCACAGCGCGCACCGCGTCTCGTGCCGTGGCCCACAGCTCCTCCCAGTGCCAGGTGTCGGCCTGGCCGTGGCGGATGCCGAACGCCTCGGCCCGGCCGGCGATGGTGCCGGCGAGCGCGTCCTCGGTCCGGGTCGACTGGGCGTATCCGTTCGCCTCCACGACGAACAGGACCGGCAGGCGCCACAGGGAGGCGAGGTTGAACACCTCGTACACGACGCCCTCGCCGAGCGTGCCGTCCCCGATGAAGCACACCGCGATCCCGTCGTCCCGGTTCGCCATCGCGAGGCCCGCGGCGATCGGCACGCAGCCGCCCTGCACCCCGGTCGACACGAACCGGTCGGTGTGCAGGTGCTGGCTGCCGCCCCGGCCCTGGTTGACCCCGTTGGCCCGGCCCAGCACCTCACCGACCAATCCGGGCACGTCGCCCGTCACGGCCAGGTAGTGCCCGTGGCAGCGGTGGTTGGACAGGACCTTGTCCGAGGCGACCAGATGATCGGCGACGGCGACCGCGCTGAACTCCTGCCCGATCGCGGTGTGCACGGTGCCGGGCACCTCGCCCCGGGCGTACAGCTCGAGCAGCCGCTCCTCGACCCGCCGCACGAGCAGGGCGCCGCGGACCAGCCGGCGGCGGTCCGGCCCGGTCACGTCCGCACCCCGGCGCCGCAGGTGATCGCGTCCGCCGACTGGCCGGACCGGGTCCGCCCGCAGTCCCGGCAGACATAGTTCCACCCGTCCTTGAGCACCATCGCGCGGCCGCTGTCCGGGCAGCTGAACTCCTGCGGCTCGTCGACCTCGTGGGTGTGCGCCACGTCCGGCTGGCCGGCGACGGGCCGCCAGCTGTCGAAGTCGCCGACGAGAGCGTCGAGGTAGGCCATGACCCGGGCGGCGGCGTCCAGTCCGCAGCGCTCGGGCGGCGTGCCCGCGCGGACCGCGTCCACGAATGCGCGCATCTGGTGGAAGTAGCCCTGCACGAACAGGGAGCCGCCGTGCAGGTTGCCCAGCGAGAACTCCGGCTCCCAGACGCGCGGTCCCAGGTCGGCAGGCGCCTGGTCGGTCACCGGAGGCAGATAGCTCGTGCTCGTGCCGTACGGGCCACGCGTGCCGGGCGGGTAGTACCGCAGGTACGCCCCGTTCTCCAGGGATGCGCTGGCGCCGGTGCCGACGATCTCCAGCCGCTCCACCGGCGCCAGCCCGGACCGGGAGTTGGCCAGGTTCACCGTGCCGACGATGCCGTCGGCGTGCACGTTCAGCACGACGCCGGCGCCGGACGGCGAGCGCACCGTCTGCACCCGGGCGGGCGAGCCGAACAGCTGGTCGATCACCGAGGCGACGTGCACGAAGTCGTCGAGGAACCGACGGCCGGACGGTGAGCGCAGGTTGCCGATCTGCGCCGGCATGTCCACGTCGTAGCTGTAGCTGTACTGGGTGACCGGCCCGAACTCGGGTTGCGCGATCAGCTGTCCCAGCCTGTGCACCGCGGGGGAGAACACCTTCTTGAAGCCGACCTGAGCGAACGTGCCGCCCTCGGCCGCTGCCGCCGCCATCCGGCGCACCCCGCTCACGTCGGCCGCGGGCGGCTTCTCCAGCCACACCGGCACGCCGCGACGCAGGATGCGCTCCACGACGGGCGGGTACAGCGGCTCGCCCGTCTCGTCGTCGAATCCGACGACCACCACCACGGCGTCGAGACCGCCCTGGTCGAGCATCTCGTCGACGTCCTCGTGGGCCACCGCGTCCGTGCCGAGCGAGCGAGCGTAGAGCTCGGCCTTGTCGCGATGCAGGTCGCAGAAGGCAACCATGATCGCCTCGGGGATCTGGCGCACCGACGGCAACACGTTCCGATAGGCGTGCCCGCCACAGCCGACGACCCCGATCCTGGTCGGCTCGACGACCAGGATCTCGCCCTCCCGACCGAGAATTCGCACCGGCACCGCTACCCTCCGATCGATTCGGTGACCACGTCGCGGCCGGCGACCGGCCGCAGCACCACCTCGTCCGCCTGAATGCCTCGTTCGACCACGAGACGGACGATCTGCCTGGCGACCTCGCGCGGTGCGAGCATCGGCCGCGATCTGCGGTCCGGACTGACCATCGCGGTGTCCATGAGGCCGGGCTGCACCACGCTGACGCCGACGCCCACGGGCTCGGCCTCGGCGCGCACGGCCGCTGCCAGCGCCGTCACGGCGTTCTTGGTCACCGAGTACAGGTCACCCGGCACCACCGTGCGGCCGACGACGGAGCCGACCAGCACGAGCCGGCCCCGGGCCGGCACCAGCATCGGCAACGCCAACCTGGCGGTCGCAGCCGTGCCGAACACGTTGAGCAGGACCATTTCCCGCCACCGCGCCAGCGGTTCCCGTGGCTGCAGGAAACTCTGGTCGAGGGCGATGCCGGCGTTGGCCACCGCGGCGGCCAACTCGTCGGTCACCGCACGGACGCGCTCGCCGAGCTCCACCACGCTCACCGGATCGGTGATGTCGGCGGGGATGGCGGTGGCAGGCCCCAGCGGCCGCAGGTCGGCGACGAGGGCGTCGAGGGCGTCTGTGTCCCGGGCGGTGAGAACCGGGTGGTAGCCGGCCCGGCAGAAGGCGGCTGCCAGCTCCCTGCCGAGTCCTCCGGTCGCACCGGTCACCAGGCAGTACGGACGTGCCGGCTCATCACGGCGGTCGACTGTGACGTCCCGGACGGCACGCACGCGGCGGGAGTACTCGGCCTCGGTCAGCCCGGCGATGCCATGGACGTGCAACCGCACCAGCAGCACCGGGTGCACCCCGTCCGCAAGCAGAAGCCCGACGTCGCCGGTCCGCACGGCTTGCCGCTCGCGCTCGGTCAGGCCGAACCGCGACAGCGCTCCGTCCAGGTCGGACCGGGCCAGTGCGAGCAGGTCCGGGTCGGCGTTCAGCCGATGACAGAACTTCTCCACTTCGGCAACGGACACGGCTACTCCTTCGTCCACGCGACGAACGCGAACGCCTCGCCCGCCCGGTAGTCCACCCGTGGCGCCAGATCGCGTCCCACCGCGCCCGCGACCGTGATCCAGCTCAGCAGCTCGCCGGCCACCGACCCGGCCTCGGCCAGCATCTGCGGGGTGGCGCGGCGGACCAGCTGGTCGACATCGCCGACGGTCAGCATGGCGGCGACCTGCTCCGCCCAGTCCGGCCGAGGCACCGACCACGACCGGCCCGGATCCACCCGCGACCCACCGACGTCCTGGGAGAAGCTGCCACTGGCCACCACGGCGATCCGGCGGTCCCCTGGCAACGTCGACACCGCTTGGCGCAGCGCGCAGCCCAGCTCGTGACAGCGCCGGGCGGAGGGCAGCGGCGCGACGAGACCGTTGACATGCAGCACCACCACCGGCAGGTGGCGGCCGTTGAGGAAGTGCAGCGGCACGACGACGCTGTGGTCGAGCACCGCGTCCCGACACAACGTCAGGTCGAATCCGGCGTCGACCAGCCGGGCGGCCAGCGCCGCCGCGCTGCCCGCGTCGACCGGCACGTCATGGGCGGCCACCGACGGCACGGCGTCCAGCGGCCCCGACGCCGCCTCGCCCAGCGAGATCGCGAACGTCGGCAGCCGGTCGAGGAAATAGGCGTTGAGGTGATCGTTGGCGACGACGACCAGCAGGTCCGGTTCGGCGGCGGCCAGCACCGCCTCGACCGCCCCGTAACGGCCGGCGACGTCCTGGTCGCCGTCGCGCACGAGTTGGGGGAAGACCGGGACGTGCGGCACGCCCGCCCCGGCCACGACGCGAGAGGTCATCGGCCGGCCGGTTCCGCCACCCAGACCGGCGTGAGCCAGTGCTTGTACCGGGGCCGGCGGCCCCGCAGCACCGCGGCGTACTCCTCACGCAACGCGGTGGTGACCGGCCCGATCACGCCGTCGGCCGCCCGCGTGCCGTCCAGCACGGTGATCGGCAGGACCTCCGCCGAGGTGCCGATGAACATCACCTCGTCGGCGAGGTGCAGGTCGGCACGGGTCAGGTCGTGTTCCCGCACCGGCACGTCCAGCTCGTCGCGCAGCAGCCGGAGCACGGTGTCCCTGGTGACGCCCTCCAGGATTCCGCAGTCCAGGCCGGGAGTGTGGAACACACCGTCGCGGACGAGGCCGATCGTCGCGCCGGAGCTCTCGGTGACCCGGCCCCGGTCGTCCAGGAAGATCGGCCAGTCCGCGCCCCGGCTCTGCGCGTCGATGTTGCCGAGCCGCCCGTTGTGGTAGTTCGCGAACGCCTTGATCCGGGGCGGCATGGACTCGGACGCCACCCGCCGCCACGACGTGACGGCGGCGATGCGGCTGACCGGTTCGGCCAGCCGGCTGCGGAACGGCCAACAGTCGATCACCACTTCGCAGCCGGCGCCGGCCGGCACCATCTGCTCGATCGGATTGCCCTCGACGAACGCCCACGGCCGGATGTGCACGTCGTCGCGGACCTCGTTGCGGCGCAGCAGCTCGACCGTCGCCGCACAGAGTTCGTCCACTGTGTACGACATCGTCAGGTGCGACAGCCGCACCGAGTCCGCCAGTCGCGTCAGGTGCTCCTCCAGCCGGAACACGTTCAGCCCGCCGCTGTCGTCCCGGTAGGCGTTCACGCCCTCGAACACCGCGGACACGGACGCGTGGCCGACGGAGCGGACGTGCACGGTGGCCTCGGCCGAGGGCACGATCCGGCCCGACCGCCACAGGTGGTCACCGCCAGGTGCGTGAGTCATGCGGTCGGTTCCTCTCGCTTGCGGAACACCCCGAACCAGTGGAACTGGCCGGGCCGGGCCTCGGTCGGCAGGTTGCGGTAGTTCTCCAGGGACAGGCACTCCCACACCGCCGGCCGGAACGTGTCGAACAGCTCGGCCGCGGAGATCCGCAGCGGGCCGGTGCCGTCCACCATCCGGTCCGAGAACGCGCTGACCAGCAGCGTCCCGCCCGGTTTGAGGATGCGCGCGGCCTCGCCGGCGTAGGCGGCGCGGGCCTCGGCGCGCACGTTGTGGAAGACGAAGGAGTCGTTCACGACGTCGAACGACTCGGCCGGCAGGCCGGTGGCCAGGATGTCGCCCTGCACCAGCTCCACGGTCACGCCGGCCCAGTCGGCCAGCTGCCGCGCCTTGCGCAGCGCCGTCTCGTCCCGGTCGAAGGCAACCGTGTCGACTCCGGCCGAGGCCAGGAACACCGCGTCGCAGCCGGGGCCGCAGCCGAGGTCGACCACCCGGTCGCCGCGCTTGATCAGGCCGGTGATCACCGCCTCGATGACCTTGATGCCCGGGGACGCGGTGAACCAGGGAATCCGGCCGAGCGCGGTCTCGTCGTAGACGGTGTCGAATCGGTCGACCCAGCGGTCGATGAAGGCGTGGCTCACGAGGCTTCTCCCAGCTTGAGATAGTCCGGAACGGTCACCGAACCGGGTGCTTGGTGTTCGAGGATCACGTCCGGGCCGTCGCCGGGAACCGGCTGGAAACCGAGCATCGAACAGACGATCCGCATCTGGCGGTTGCGGCCGTTGGGCACGTACCGCACGCGGAGCGCGACCCCCTGGTGGCTCGCCCGCTGCGCGATCACACCGAACAGCGCGCTGCCGATGTTGCGGCCCATCACCCGGCAGGACACCAGCAGGAGGTCGACGGTCCACACGCCCGGTTCTCGCCGCAGCACGGCCAGGCCGACGCGGCCGTAGTCGCCGAACCGGTCGGTCAGCTCGGCGATCAGCACCTCGCGGTCGGTTCGGGCGCCGAGCGCGGCCAGTTCCTCGACCGAGTACGTCGTGCCGGTCGTGTTCAGCTGGTTGGTGCGCTCGGTCAGCTCGGCCGCGCGGTCCAGGTCCGCCCGGTCGGCGGCGCGAACGGTGAGCGTCATTTCCAGCGATGCCAGGAACTCGCCCGGCGGACCGTGGAACTCGGCCTCGGCCGCCCGGCGGCGCTGCTCGTCGCGGTACATGGCCGGCCGGCGGGCCGCGTCGGGTGTCACGCCGCTGGGCACCAGGCCGTGCGCGCCGTCGAGTTCGAGGAACTCGGCCAGGGTGTGGCACCGCACGCCCGGGTTGCCGACGCTGACCTCCGCGCGCTCGAACTCCGAGTCGTCGAGGAACACCACGGTGTCCGAGCCGATGTTCAACGCCGACACGATGCGCCGCACGGCGGCCGACTTCGCCGACCAGGAGATCTCCGGGTAGACGAACCGGTCGGCGAGGCCGATCTCGGCGAGCCGGCGTTCGGCCTGGTCGTGGTCGTTGCGGCTGGCGACGGACTGCACGACGCCGGCCCGCTCCAAGCGGTCGACGAGGTCGATGGCGGCGGCGTCCGGCACCACGTCGTCGCCCTCGGCCAGCGTGCCTCGCCAGAGAGTGTCGTCCAGGTCCCAGATCACGCACTTCAGCGTCGTCATCGCCACCCCCAACTCACTTCTGCGCGCACGAGGTCGCCGCCCAGCGCCGACAGCAGGACGTCGGTCCCGCCCTCGATCAGGTCGTAGACCTGTGCCTCCGCCGCGTACCGGCGCACCGGCGCCGCCTGCGTCATGCCACTGGCTCCGTACAGGCGCAGCGCGGTGCTCGTCGCCCCACGCGCGGCCGCGGTGGCGCCGAGCTTGGCGATCATCGCCTCTCGCACCACATCCGGCTCGTCGGCGTCGAAGGCGGCCGCGGCGGCCGAGGTGAGGGCAACGCCGGCGCGGACGTCGACGTGCTCCTTCGCGATCGCCGCCCGGACGATCTCGTGATCGGCCAACGCTTTCGCAGCGGGCTTCCGGGTCCGCACGTGATCGACGGCCGTCTCCAGGGCCGCGGCCGCGATCCCGCAAGCGCCCGCCGCGACGAGGATCCGGCCCAGGGTGAGGCATCCGGTCGCCACCCGATGCAGACCGAATCCGGTCGCGCTCAACTGGTTTCCCTTGGCCACCACACACTCGTGGAACCGCAGGTCGGCCATGGACGTGGCGCGGAACGCCGCGAGCGGCTCCGCCGGTCGCCTGGTCAGCCCCGTGCTGTCGCCGTCGACCAGCAATGCCACCGGTCCGCCCGGCGTCGCGGCGACGACCAGCACAACACGTGCCCGCAGACCGGAACTGGCCCAGCGCTTGGACCCGGTGAGCACGAAGCCGCCGGCGGCGGGGGTGGCCGTCGTGCCCAGGGCGTCGAACGTGCTTCCGCCCGTGGGTTCGGTGAGCGCGAACGCCGCCGGCGCGTCGCCGGTCGCCAGGGCCGGCAGCCACCGGGTCTGCACCTCCGGCCGGCCGAACCGCGCGATCGCGTGCACGACCATCTCATGGACCACCAGGACGCTGTGCAGGCTGGCGGACAGCCGCGCCACGGCCTCATGCACGCGGACGCGCTCGGACAGCGGGCGGGTCGTGCCGCCGTACTTCGCGGGCACGGCGAGCCCGAACAGCCCGTGCCGGCCGCATTTCCGGTAGACCTCGTCCGGGATCACCCCGACGTCCTCGGCCTTGGCCAGCTGCGCCCGCAGCTCGCCGCAAGCGAGGAGCTCATCGACCGGGCTCATCGCACCGCCCGTTTGGCCCGGGCGAGCGCGACGATCGCGGACACCGAGTCGAAGTTGCCGATCTCCAGGTCGTCGTCGTCGACGGTGATGGCCAGGGTCCGCTCGAGGAACTCCACCAGCTGGACCACGGCGATGGACTCCAGCAGCCGGGACGAGACGATCGGCTCGTCGTCGTCCACCGGCCGGCCCGCCAGCCTGGTCACGAACGCCGCCACGGTCGCCCGTACGTCCGTCGCCTCAATCATCCGTCGCCCCCGTGCGGTAGTCGTAGAAGCCTTGCCCGGACTTCATCCCCAGCCGCCCCGACGCCACCATCTCGACGAGGCTGCCCGCCGGCGTGAACACCGGGTCGGGGAACGCGTCGCCGAGCACGTCCAGCGTCTTGACGATGGTGTCCAGGCCGATCAGGTCCGCGGTGCGCAGCGGCCCCATCGCGTGACCGAGACAGCCCTTGAACAGCGCGTCGACCGCGTGCGGCTCGGCGACGCCCTGTTCGACCAGCACCGCCGCCTGGTTCACCATGGCCATCAGCACCCGGTTGATCACGAAGCCCGGCGCGTCGTTGACCACCACGGCCTGCTTGCCCAGGTCGTCCAGCAGCGATCGCATCGCGTCCAAGGTCCGCGGCGAGGTGCGCGGACCCCGCACCACCTCCACCATCGCCGTGGCGGACACCGGGTTCATGAAGTGCGCACCGACGACCCTGGCCGGGTCGGGGGCGGCTGCCGCGAGCGTGTCGATGGGAATCGCCGAGGTGTTGGCCGCGATGTGCGCGGAGGTGCCGAGTTCGCGCAGCCGGTGGTACACCTCGGTCTTGACCTCGAGGTCCTCGGTGACGTTCTCGATCACGAACCCGGCGCCGGCCGCGTCCGCGAGATCGGTGGACAGCGCGAGGCGGTCCAGATCGGCCGGCTTCGACCCCCGGTCGGCGAAGCGGGCCAGCCGCTCGTGGTGCCGGATCGCCGTGCGTACGGTCGACCAGTCGTGGCCGGGACGGTCTATCAGCGTGACGGGACGACCGGCGCGCAGCAGGGCGTGTGCGACGCTGGTGCCGATCACCCCGGCGCCGATGACCGCGATCCGTTCCGTCATCGCGTTCCCTCCGACAGGTGGCGTTGGATCGAATCGGCCATGCCGCGCACCGTGCCGGACGCGAACACCACCTCGCCCGGGACCTCACGGCCGGTGTGCTGCCGGACCAGCGCGATCAGGTGCCGGCCCAGCAGCGAATCGCCGCCGAGATCGAAGAAGTGGTCGTCCTCGTCGACGTGGTCCAGACCGAGCAACGCGCACCACAGCTCGGCCAACCGCTGCGACAACTCCGATGCCGCTCGGAGCGGGAACTCGGCCGCCGGCGCCGCGGGGACGGCCTCGTGCTCGCGGCCGGGATCGAAGCCGCGCCGCGTCAACACGGGCGGCAGGGCCCGCGGCGCCCGGTGCGGTCGGTCGGCCGCCGGCACGGGCCAGACCGGCTCATGGCCGTGCAGCCACAGCTCAGCGAGCGCCTGTTCATACACGTCCCGGTCGCGTGCTCCCTCGAAGGAGGACTTCGCCGTTCGAACAGTGTCAAGATCCGGCGCCGCGTGCGTCGCCCAGGGACGGACGTTGCCGGGGCCGATCTCGACCAGCAGGCCGTGATCACGGGCGAGGGTGGCCAGCGCGTCCTTGAACCGCACCGTGCCGATCAGCTGTGCCCGCCAGTACGCGGCGTCGAACTGCTTCACCCACTCCCCCGTGACGGCCGAGGCCATCGGGATCGCCGGCTCGGTGAACTCGACCTCCTCGACAAGGCCGGCCAGGGTGTCGGCGGCCTCGGCGAGCAGCCGGTTGTGGAAGGCGAACCGGTCGTCCAGCCGACGGTGCACCACACCCCGTGCTCGGAGCCGTTCCTCGAACGCGGTCGCGTCGATGCCGGACACCACGCATGCGACCGGACTGTTCTCGGCGGCGATCTCCAGTCCGTCGTCCAGCAGAGGCCGGATCTCCTCGGCACCGGCGGCGACGGACACGGTCATGCCCTGCGGCGCGCTCTGGATGAGTTCGGCGCGACGAGCGACCATCCGCACCGCGTCGGCCCGACTGATCGCTCCCACCACGGTCGCGGCCGTCCACTCGCCCAGCGAGTGCCCGACCACGGCCGCCGGGCGCACGCCGGCCGATGCCAACAGGTCCACGAACGCCAGCTGCACCGCGAACAAACTCAGATGCCGCACCGGCAAGGAGGTGAATCCGCAACTCTGCGGCGGCGCGCCCCGTCCGAGCACCATCCTCAGGTTCACCAAGGCGCCAGCGCGCGTCGGGGGACTGTCCACAGGCGACTCCGCCGGCAGCTCGGCGAACAGACCAGGGACGCCGACCGCACGGGCCAGTTCCGCGGTGTCCCGCAGGCTCGCGCGAAACAGCTCGGACGCCGCCGCCAGATCGGCAACCATGCCGATGTGGTCACTACCGACGCCGGGGAACGCGAACGCAGCCGCCGTCGCACGGCGCGGCGCCTTGCGGGTGCGGCGGGCCAACGCCTTCGGGCCGAGGTCCGCGCTCAGTTCCACGAACCGCCGGAACTGGTGGTGGTGTGCCCGAACCTGGGAGCCGGCGGCCAGATCGTCCTGTGCTGCACCGGCGTCGCGCAGCAGCCTGGTCTCCTCATCCAGCCCGGCGACGCTGTGGCTGGACACCAGGGCGACCGAACGCCGGGCGGCCGGCCGTGCCGCCGGCCGAGGCGCGCGTTCCAGCACCACGTGACAGTTCGTGCCGCCCAGGCCGAACGCACTGACGCCGCCGAGCCCGCGCTCCACCGCGATCGGGTCGGTGACCGGCAGCAGCGCGGACTCCAGGCGAAGATCGTGCGGCAGTGCCCCGAAGTTCGCCGACGGCGGCACGACACCGTTGCTCAAGCACAGGATGGCCTTGAGCAGGCCGGCCATGCCGGCGGCCTCCCTGGTGTGCCCGAGGCTGCCCTTGCTGGTCCCCACTGCCACCGAACCGGCGTTCGCGCCGAACACCCTGTGCAGGGTGGACCACTCCACCGCGTCGCCGAGGCGGGTGCCCGTGCCGTGCGCCTCCACATAGGACACATCACCGGGCTCGACGCCCGCCGCACGAAGGGCAGCGCGGATGACGTCCTCCTGCGCGTCGGCCCGGACGTGTCCGAAGCCCGGTTTGCGGCCGTCGTTGCCCACCGCCGAACCACGAACGACCGCAAGCACGTCGTCGCCGTCGCTCACCGCGTCCGCGAGCCGCTTGAGCACAACGGCGCCGGCGCCGTCGGCGGGAACGGTGCCCGTGGCCCTCACGTCGAACGGCCGGCACACGCCGTCCGCCGACGCGATGCTGCCGGGGACCGCCCAGTAGCCGGTCCACAGCGGGTACCTGATGGCCGAAACTCCGGCAACCGCCACGTCCACTTCGTCGTCGAGCAGCGCCCGGCTGGCGAGGTGCACCGCGACCAGGCCGGTCGAGCAGGCGGCCAGCACGTTCACCACGGGCCCACGCAGGTTGAGCCGGTAGGCGATCTTGCCGGCGAGGTAGTCACGCGCGGTGCCCAGCTCCACGGCGAAGTCGTCCACGCCGATCGCGCCACGCAGGGCCGTGCGGACCGAGTCGGCGTACGAGTTGAGACCGGCGCCGGCGAACACACCGGTGCGGGCATGGGCCGCCGCCGGCACCGACGCCACGTGGAGCGCCTCGTCGACGAGTTCCAGCAGAACCCGCTGCTGCGGATCGGTCTGCAGGGCCTCGGCCGCGGACATGCCGAACCGCGCCGGGTCGAATGCCATGGGGTCGTCGATCCCGCCGTAGGCGCCGACGAACCGGGCGTCGGGCGGCACGCCGAGGGAGCTGGCCGCCGGGTCCGGGACGGCATCCGTGCGGCGGGTGACAGTGTCCCGCGCTCCGGTGAGCAGATCCCAGTACTCGCCGAGATTCCGCGCCCCGGGCAGCCGCAGCGCGGCGCCCACGACGGCGATCGGCTGGTCGAACGCGGCGCTCACGAGGTCGCCTCGACGAAGTCACGCACGGTCGGCGCCGACAGCACGGAAGCGAAGTCCACCGGCGTCCCCAGCTCCGTCTCCAGTGCGCTCCGCAGCAGCATCGCCTTGAGCGAGTCGCCGCCGAGGTCGGTGAACGAGTCCTCGACACCGACTTCGCGCATCCCGAGCACAGTGGCCCACACCCGCGCCACGCGACGTTCCCGGTCGCCCCGAGGCGGCAGCGGCGGCCCCAGCTCGGGCGCGCGGGTCCCGACGACGGTCCGGAGCGCTGCCCGGTCGATCTTGCCGCTGACCAGCATGGGCAGCTCGGCGACCGCGACCAGATAGGTCGGCACCATGTGCCCGGGCAGCTGCTCATGCGCGAACGCGCGGACCTCGCGGGTGTCCACGTCTCCCACCGCCGGTTGGAGGTAGGCCACCAGCACGTTGCCCTGGTCGGGGTCGGGCAGTGCGGCCACCACGGCGTTCTCGACGGCCGGATGCCGGCGCAGCACATGCTCGACCTCGGTCGGCTCCACCCGCTGGCCACGGATCTTGACCTGGGAGTCGGCCCGGCCGACGAACTCGAACTGCCCGTCGGCGGTGTGCCGGCCGAGGTCGCCGGTCCGGAAGACCGTCGGGACCCGATCCGGCTCGAACGGGTTGGCCAGGAACCGCTCGGCCGTCAGCTCCGGTCTGTTGACGTATCCGTCGGCGAGTCCGGGCCCACCGGTGTAGACCTCCCCCGTGACGCCCGGCGGCACCAGCCGACCTCGCGGATCGCACAGGTAGACGCGCATGTCCAGCGGCCGGCCGGCGGTCGTCCCCGGTCCCGGCGGTAGTGCCGCGCCCCGATGCGTGACGTAGTCGGCCTCGGCCAACGTGTACGTGACATGCACCGGGAAGCCGCGATCGCGCAGCCGGTCCTCCAGGTCGCGGTCGAACGCCTCGCCCGCGGTGAACACGTGTCGGACCGGCAGGTACGGGGTCCGGAAGTCGTCGTGCGCCAGCAGAACCCGCAGCATCGACGGCACGAACGAGCAGACCGTGATGCCCATCCGCCGGATCAGCTCGACCAGGTAGCGGTCGTCGCGCTCACCGCCGGGACGGGCGACCACGATGGCGCCGCCGGTCGCCAGTCCCCAGAAGAACTCCCGAAAGAACGGAACCGACTTCATCAGGTGACGGTCGCCCGGGCCGAGACCGTACATCTTCTGCTCGAGGAAGACCCGCGTCGTGTTCATCCGATGCGGACGGACCACGCCCTTCGGTTCCCCGGTCGAGCCGGAGGTGAACAGGACGTACGCCGCCGTCGACTCGTCCGCGATCTCCGGGACCGGCTCCGTCGGCACCGACTCGTCCGCGAGCAGGTCGTCGAGCAGTACCTGCGGCGAGTCCAGCGGCGGCAACGGCGCCTGTCGGGACCGGACGACCGCCACGGGCCGGGCGATCGCACAGATCTGCGCCACCCGCGTCGCCGGGGTCGCCGGATCCAGGTAGAGGAAGGCGGCGCCCGCCTTCATCACGCCGATCTTGGCCACCAGGACGTCGATCGATCGCGCCCCGGACACCGCGATGACAACGCCCGCCGCCGGGACGTGACCGCGCAGTCCCCGCGCGACGCGGTTGGACATCAGATCGACTTCCCGATAGGTCAGCGACCGCTCTTCGTCCACCAGCGCAACAGCATCCGGTGTCCGGCGCGCCTGATCGGCGAACATCCCGTGCAACGTCGTCGCCGGGTACGTGACGTCCGACCCGTTCCATTCCCCCAGCAACAGCCGACGCTCGTCGGCCGTGACGATGTCGTGGTCACCGAACACTCGGTCCGGATGCCGCACGGCGGCCTCGATCACGCCTCGCAGATGCGCCGCGAACGACTCCGCGCCGCACGGTAGATCGACCGTGCCAGTGGAGATCTCCACTCGCACCCCCGAGAGCGTGAGCACACAGAACTGGTCGAGGTGCACCTGGCTCACCGGTGCCGCCTCGGTCGGGGCGAGCA
Source organism: Kutzneria kofuensis (assembly GCF_014203355.1). Lineage (NCBI taxonomy): Bacteria > Bacillati > Actinomycetota > Actinomycetes > Pseudonocardiales > Pseudonocardiaceae > Kutzneria > Kutzneria kofuensis. The sequence goes on along the minus strand of NZ_JACHIR010000001.1, from coordinate 8,289,347 downwards.
GGTCGCCGAGGCGCTGCGCCTCGGGGTCGGCCACCGCGGCCAGCGGTTGCCGTGTCCCGTCGTCCAGCGCGAGGTCGATCCGGCCCGAAATGCCGTAGCGGCCGGTGACCAGCCCGGCCGCGGCGGCGACGATCCGCAGCGGGTCGGAGGTCGCGTCCAGCGCGGGAAGGGTGAATCCGATGCTCATGACCGGCGGCTCCCCGCCAGATGGCGCGCCGCGGCCAGGCCCGTCGCCGCACCGTAGGTCACCCCGATGACCTTCGAGGAGGCGTCCCCGACGAAATACAAGCCGGGCACGCTGGATTCCATGTGCTCGCTGAGCACCAGCCGGGGATAAATCCGTTCCACCACCGGGGCGGCCACCACCGCGGAGTCGGCGACCAGATCCGGGAACGCCGTGTTGAGCCGGTCGACCATGGCCAGCACGTCGCTGACCAGACCGGTGGGCAGGCACTCGGACAGCGGAGCGTGCGTGAAGTCGATCAGGCTCGTGTCGAGCGCGACGTCCTCGACACGCTCCCGCCGGAGCTCGGCGACGGTACACGCGACCGGCTTCCCGCCGCCCCGCTTGGAGACGGCACGCGCCAGGTCCAACGCGTGCTCCGTGCCGTCGGTGCCCGGCGGTACGGCAACGGTCGTCACGACGCCGAAGTTCGACCGTCGCGTGGGCTTGGTCATGCAGTGCTGGCCGTCCAGCACCACGGTGTCCTCGAAGTCGTACTGCATGATGCGGCCACCCGCACACACGCAGAACGTGCGGACCGATTCGCCTCGGTCGTTCACGAAGGACAGCTTCGGGTTGTCACACCATGCCGACAGCGGTCCGAACTGTTCCCGTGCCCCCTCCACGCGCACGCCGATGTCGACCTTGCGGGTCGGCTCGTGGGCCACTCCCAGGCCGGCCACGACCGTCCGGATCCAGGACATGCCCAGTTTGCCGCCCGCGACGACCACCGACCGCGCCGTGACCTCGCGCTCCCCGGCCGGGGTCGCGGCGGTGACCCGGAAGACGTCGCCGGCGCGGATCGAGGTGACCCTGGACCGGAACGCCACCTCGCCGCCCGCCTCGACGAACGCGGTCATCACGGAGTCGACCACCGTGAGCGCACGGTCGACCGTGATCTCCTGCGACGTGCTCAGGTCGACTCCCTCGAACAGCTCCGACACCGCGCCGGGCGGATCCGCGGCCGGCCCCGAATCGTCCGATGCGGGAAGTCCGTGCTGCCGCAACAGGTCGAAGACCTCACGCACCGCGTCCTGCGCTCGGGTGAACGGCGGCAGGGCACGCTCGAGGGTGCTGTACGGGCGGATCTCTCCGGTCTCGTCCACCTCGATCTTGGACCTGGTCAGGGCGTGCGAGTAGCCCAGGTTGGTGTCGAAGTGGAAGGCCGCGCCGCCCAGCCCGGTCAGGCAGGTGCAGCGAGGGCACTGCATCCTGAACCGCTCGCTCGCGCGCACCAGCCGCCCGGATGTGTCGAGCTTGACCCGCGGGCACAGGCTGTCCGCCATCGGCGCCCCGGCTTCGAGCAACAGGACGCGCGCGCCCGCGAGCGCCGCGCCATGGGCCGCGAAGATCCCGGACGGGCCACCGCCGACCACGACGGCGTCATAAGTGTCAGGCGGCGGAAGCATCGAACCACCCCGGCGGTTGGGAGACGTAGCGGCGAAGGAAGGTGGCGTAGTAGAGCTGACTGGGATCGCGGCCCTCGGCGGTGATCCGTGTGGTCATCCACGCGCAGTGGAAGGGCAGCAGGTCGAGAACCGCGCCGGGCGCCTGGCCGGTCGCGGTCGCATACCGAACGATCAGGTCATGGACCAGCCGCGAGTACCAGTGGCTGCCGCCGAAGATCTGGTCGTACAGCCAGTCGAGGCCGCGCGTACGGTACTCCGGGAACACCACGAGCCCCAGCGTCGTGAGCAGGTTGACGATGTCGATGCCGGCGATGCCGCAGTGCCGGTAGTCCTCCCAGTCGATCAGGCTCAAGCGGTCGGTCTCCGGATCGTGCCGGACGTTCCAAGGCGCGAGGTCGCCATGGGTCGCGGCCAGGACGGCAACGTCGACCGCTGCTCGCAGTTCCGGTCGGTGCAGCAACTCCTCGGCCACGTACTGTCCGGCGACGGCACGCCGGCGGGTCACATCTCCGTCCACACGGGAGTGTCGGTGGAGGGCGGCAACCAGTTCGACGGCGCGGCCGAGCAGCGTGGCGAACGACTCCTGGGACCGACCGGCCAACGCGTCCGGCAGATCCAGCGCGGGTACGTACGTCATGACGAACCCGCCCTCGTGCCTGCTCAGCACACGGGCGCGGGTGAGGGACGCCGGCAGGTCCAGCGTGTCCAGCTTGGTCGCCTCGGCACCGACCTTGGCGTCGTCGATGTCGAGTGCGGTCTTGCAGACCAGCGCCGGGGTGCCGTCCGCGACGAGCATGGTGAACCGACGCTTCCTGATCTTGCGCGCTCCCACGGGAGTCCATGACCTGAAACTCACGGCCGCCCCCGTTCCGTCGAACGCCGCCGAGAGCAGGCGGACCGCCTGCTCGTCGACCTGCCGCTCAGAGCGGCTTGCTGGCGTGGACACGGCCGACCTCCTCCTCGATCGTCGCCATCACGCGAGCGATCGGCTCGCCCGCGAAGACGGCACCCAGATCAGTGATCCACTGTTCGCTGTCCCGGTCGGTACGGGAGACGAAGGCGTCCAGCTCGCGATCCATGTTCGCGACGAACGCCGCGAGCAGTGCCTCGTCGGCGCGGATGCGGTCGGCCAGTTCAGCGAGTGCGAGGGTGCCCTGCAGATCGTCGTCCGGTAGCTCGACCGGGATGCCGAGGCCGTCGAAGGACGCGCTCCACCGCGCCACCGACGTGCCGTCGAGGCTGCGACGGTTGAACTCGTGACCGTAGTGCTGGCTGGGCAGCAGCATTGCCGGCGTGCCAATGACAACTGCCTCATGCAACGACGTCAACCCGGGTGGCGTGAGGTACACCGGCCGGCGTGCGACCAGCCGCAGGAATTCGGCGTGCGGGACGAGACCGCACCGGAGCACCACGTCGCCGATCCGGCGTTCGAAGGAGTCACCGAACGCCCCCGTGCAGATGACGATCTCGTCGAAGTCGTCCCGGGTGCGGGCGACGTGCTCCGTCCAGGCCATCAGAATGTCGACATAGCCGCCGCGCCGGTCGTAGTCCAGGAAGGCGTTGGTGAAGCCGCCGAGGTTCAGCACGAGGGTGCGGGACAGGCGCGGCTCCAGGCCGCGCAGGTGCTCGATCTCGGCCAGGTTGGCCATCGAGCCGGTCGCGGTGACGGTGTCGAATCCCAGCTCGGCGAGCTGATCGCGGCGGCGTGCCACCCCCGGGAACATCTGGGCGTACGACCTGGTCGCGATCATGTGCGAAACGACCATCGACTCGTGCACGGACAGCCCGGCGAAAGCCGCCGCGGCCTGCGCGTCGTCGCCGGCTCGGATGGTGCGCGCCACGTCCGCGAGGTCAGCGAGGTCGTGGTCGAGGCGCCAGAATCCGAAGAGGCTGTCGAAGAACATCACTGGCACGCCACGGCGCACGCACGCGAGCACCAGTCGGGGTTCCATCACGCTCAGGGCGTAGTCGAACGAGCCGACCAAGTGCATCGCGGCGTCGAGGTCGGAGAAGTCGAACTCCTCGACAGCGTCGAAGTGGTCGCCGTTGACCTGGGCGTAGCGCAGTGCGATGCCGTTGCCGTAGAAGCTCGCCCGCGCGGCGCCGAGGTGGTCGACAACGGCCACGAGCTTCGCCGCGGGACCGAACCCGAAGGGCTGCGCACTTGCCAGCGCGGAACTACCGCTCATCTCTCCCCCTGCACGCGGTCGCCGGCTGAGCCGTCGACAAGTCCGAATTCATACCGACACGAGGACTCAGCCCCATCCCCGAGCCGAACTCGTTTTCCGTACCTACCTTCTTCCCTGACACAGCAAGAAAAGGGAGAAGGCTCGACTTCCCTCGAACACACAGCGAACAAGCCGGTCCTCGGTGACCTGAACAGCCTTCCCGAAGGCGGAGTCGCTACGTGTCTCGCGTGTCAACCCCCCTCGAACAGCCGATTCCCCACCATCGCATGCCGGCCGCGGTCACGACGGTCGGATCGAGATGGTTGCGGGCGTCGACGACCACATCACCGGCCGCGAGCGCTCGGATGGCAGTCCACTCCAGACCGCGGAATTCCGGCCACTCGGTAAGCAGCACGATGACACCGGCGTCCTTGACCGCCTCGTACGGGTCATCAACGACCCGCAGACCGGGCACGTCCGCCGTGACGACCGGATCGTACCCGGTCAGCTCGGCCCCTTCCGCCGCCAACGTGGCGGCGACGGCCAGCGCCGGGGAGTCGCGCATGTCGTTCGTTCCGGCCTTGAAAGCCAGGCCCAGCAGGCAGATCCGCGCTCCTCGGAGCTCACCTCCGAGCGCTCCGCGAATCTTGGCCACGACCCGCGAGTGTTGACGCACGTTGGTGGCGATCGCCGCTTCCAGCAAGGAGAAATGTTGTCCCGCGGCACTTGCCGTACGCAGCAACGCGCTGGTGTCCTTGGGCAGACACGAGCCACCCCAGCCAGGTCCGGCGCGAAGGAACGACTCCCCGATGCGGTGATCCTGGCCGACGCCCTTGACCACATCGGCGACATCAGCGCCCAGCCGCTCGCACAGCTCGGCGATCGCATTCGCGTACGACAGTTTCACCGCCAAGAAGCTGTTGGCCGCATACTTGATCAACTCTGCGCTCGCGGTGCTCGTCACCAGGACGGGAGCGGGCAGCGCGGCGTACAGCTCGGCCACCCGCCGCGCGGCGGTCAGGTCATCGGAGCCCACCACGATCCGGTCCGGGTGCAGGAAGTCGTGCACCGCCGAGCCTTCACGAAGGAACTCCGGGTTGGACACCACGGGCACCCGGCCGTTCAGCGACTCCGACAACATTGTCGCGGTGCCGACCGGCACCGTCGACTTGTTCACCACGACGCAGCCGGGCGGCAGCTGGTCTCCGATCTGGCGCATCACCGAGGTGACGGCGCTCAGGTCGGCGCCTCCGTCCGCCGCCATCGGCGTTGGCACGCAGAGGAAGACGAAGTCGGCGTCCGTAACGGTCGGTGTGGTCAGGAACCTCAACCGGCCGTTGGCAAGGCCGGAGCGGACCAGCTCTCCCAGACCAGGTTCGATGATGTCCACCTTGCCGGCGCGCAGGAGCCGCACCTTGTCACCGTCCACATCGGAACAGGACACCCGGTGACCAAGCTCGGCAAGGCAGGCGCCGGCCGCGAGACCGACGTAGCCCGTTCCGACAACCGCGATCGTCGCCATCACTCCTGCCCAACCCTGCGCAGGACACACCGGGCAATGCCGAGGCCGGCCTGTTCGACTGCGGACCCGACGACCCGGGAAGCCGTTCTCGCACCGCCGCGTGACCGATCGAAGACGGCCGGCTTCGGTTCGACCGCAGGGGTGAGGTAGATGACGTCCCCGCGTGCGACTTCGGCCAGCCTTGCCACAAACTCGTCGTCCAACGCCTCGTCCTCACTGGACCCCCGCACATGTGGCGTGCGGCGGGTCTCGGTAAGCCGATCCATCAGGCCCGGCAACGTCTCCCCTGCCGCCGGCTCCACATCGGCCAGCCCCAGCGGGTCGGCCACGTGCCGGATTCTGCTGCGCCGGTCTCCGGGGACGCCAGTTCGGGGTTGAACAGCCGGCAGGCGGTCGAGTCCACGCGGCCTCCAGCGTGAGTGTCCGTACGGCTGGTGCGGTGTGCGGTTGGCCACGCTGACCGGGCCTGGCCAACCTCACCGATGTCCTGGGCCGTCCACGATCAGCAGGGGCAGTTGCCCACCACAGGTAGCCGTTCGTCGCGCGCGGGCGATGTTTCCAGGCGTCGGCGAACTCACGTCCGACAGCCTGAGGGGTCGGCCACCGAACCCGCCCCATCCTGGAGCCACGAACTCGAGAGAGGATGCGGCCGCATGAGTGACGGGCATGTGCCTCGGTCGCCCGAGCGGGAGGACGCGCTCAACGCCGAGTGGGAGACGCATCGGCCGGCGGTCTTCGGGCCTACCGCCTGCTGGGGACAGTGGCCGACGCCGAGGACGCGATCAGTCTCCCTGTCGTGCGTCGGCGTGGCTGGCCAGTCGACCGGCCAGCGCCCGCACCAGGTCGCGGAGGGTGTCGGGTTGTTCGACGACGAACGGTCGATCGAGCGCGGCAAGCAGCGGTGGTATCCATTCGAGTCGCTGTGCCCGCACCCGCGCCCGTACCCAGGAAGTACCGGGCCCGATCTCCTCCAGTGTGGCGACGGACGGCGGGAAGACGGAGCGGATCCGTTCGGGCGTCGATCGAATGCGCACCGACACCTCGTGCTGGTACGGCGCCTCGGCGATCGCGGTCAGCACCTGCTGGGCGGGGTCGAAACCGACTGGTACGTCGAACGTTCCGACGCGCATCTCGACGGTCGTGATGCGGTCGACGCGGAACGTGCGCACTTGCCCGCTGGTGGAGTCGAAGCCGGTCAGGTACCACCGACCGGAGTGCGCCACGACCCCGTACGGGTGGACGACGCGTTCGCTGGCGCCGCCATGGCCGGCGATGTAGGCGATCTCGACCGGACGACGTTCCCGCGCCGCCTCCGCGACGGTGAGCAGCACCTCGGCCTCCGCCGTGAGTGTCGGTCGTGTGGGCGCGGTGAAGTCGGCGACCTCCAGCAGCGCGTCGAGCCGGCGCCCCAGGGCTTCGGGCAGCACTCGTCGGACTTTCGCGACCGCGCTCTCGGCGGCCGCGACCGAGGTGCTGATCAGTCCAGCGCGTCGGCCTGCGACCAGACCGAGCAGGACAGCGAGGGCCTCCTCGTCGGTGAGCATCAGCGGGGGCATCCGGTAGCCCGGGGACAGGCGGTACCCGCCGTGGCGTCCGCGCACCGAACGGACCGGGATGTCCAGGTCGAGTAGGTGTTCCACATAACGGCGGACGGTGCGCTCGTCCACGTCGAGTCGCTCGGCGAGCTCGGCGACGGTCCTGATGCCTCCACTCTGGAGGATCTCCAGCAAGGCCAGTACACGGGCGATCGGCCGAGTCACCAGAAGATCCTCCCAATACCGGGCGGATCCTGTCCACTATTGCCTCTAGCGTGCCCGGTGTCCCCGGAGGACGGGTCAGAACCGTCCTCCAGCGCAGAAAGGATCCACCGTGCAGCTTGTCTCCGTCCGCGTCATCACCGGCGACGTCGCCCGCCTTGTCGAGTTCTACGAACAGGTCACCGGCCTCGATGCTCGGCGGCCCGCCGAGCAGTTCGCCGAACTCGTCGGCCCGTCGTGCACCCTGGCAATCGGCAGCGCCGAGACGATGGCGCTGTTCAGTCCCGGGGCGGCCGTGCCCGAGTCGAACCGGACCGCGATCCTCGAGTTCCTCGTCGACGACGTCGACCGGGAATACGAACGGCTGGCGAGCCTGGCTGTCGCCGCCGAGATCGTGCAGAAGCCGACCACGATGCCGTGGGGAAACCGCTCCCTGCTGTTCCGCGACCCCGACGGCAACCTGGTCAACTTCTTCACCCCGCTTACCGACGAGGCCCGCGCGAGGCTCGCCCGCTGACAAGGTCTTCCCCCGAGCATGGCCGATTGATCCGGGTGGTTCATCGCGACGTGAGCCTGAGCAAGCCGACTGAAGGCGGCTCCTCGATCACGGCGTAGGTGGGTGGCAGTTCCCGCAGCACGGACCCGAACAGATCGATGACCCGGGCCGGCTTGCCCGACAGGACGAAGGTATTGGGTCCGCTTCAGTTCGAGCCAGGGCGGTGAGCAGAACGACCCGTCGTCCTGTGAGCATCTCCAGACGCTTCCGACGCGGCGCATTGATGAGCGTCGAGCATACGAAGGACTGACACAGCCCACCTCCGCGGGAGACATCGTCATCCAAATGTTTTCCCGACCAGCGCCGACGAACGACTTTTGACGATAGGAGTCACCGACCAGCCGAGTCAAGCTCGGTTCCTTCGAAACATTTTTCGATACTTTGTTCACCCGGCCAGCTCCGTTGACAGCACTTCCCGGCCGCCCCTACAGTCCGAAGCACTGAACACTCTTTCGGTTCGACTTTCTTCACCGTCGACAAAATCGTGCCGTTTGGCGGCCTTGTACGACATCGGCGGCGCCCGAAAGCTTCGCCGAGGACGGTTAGTCGTCCTGCCGCTGCGACGAGGATGCGAGGCCCGACGATGTGCCTGCCCCGACACAACGGTCGTTTCGACGGCGGCTCGCCCGGTTGGTGTCCGTGACGCCGACCGTGGCCGCAGCCATGTGCGCCGCTGAAACTTTCACAACACATCGCCACCCAAAGATAGCCCGAACTGCGGCAAACATGCAGATGCCACGGCCGATGCTTGTGACCCCGTGATGCCGCTTGCCACGCTGACCGGGATTGGCATTCCTCCTGCCGAGCCATCGATACCCGATCCGCCCCACGCCCAGGATGTGAGTGGTCACAACCTGGCGTCGCAGTCGTGAAATCCAGGAGGTCTCGTGAGATTCATTCAGCGCCGGGCGGGGCTGGCCGTCGCACTCGTCCTACTCTTCGGCGGCGCCGGAGTGGTCCAGGCGGTTCCCACCCAGGCCGCCGCGTCGACTGAAGTCCACGGCACTGGATTGCTGCCCAGCAGTTTCCGGTGGAGTTCCACCGGCATGGTCGTCAGCCCGAAGTCGCACGCAGCGCACGACCTCGTGGCGATCAAGGACCCGTCGGTCGTCCACTGCAACGGCCGCTGGCACGTGTTCGCGTCCACTGTGGACAAATCGGGCAACTACAGTATGGTCTACCTGAACTTCACCGACTGGTCGAAGGCCGGCTCGACAACGTGTACAAGGTGCAGGGGAGCAACCAGTACCTGCTGATCATGGAAGCCATCGGCTCCGACGGGCGGCGCTACTTCCGTTCCTACACCTCGCCCGCCATCAACGGCGCCTGGACGCCGCTGACCGCCAGCGAGACCAACCCGTTCGCCGGCCAGGCCAACGTCACCTTCAACGGCACGCCGTGGACGAAGGACATCAGCAGTGGCGAGATGATCCGCGCCGGCTACGACCAGACCGCCACCATCAACCCCTGCGCCATGCGGTACGTCTACCAGGGCATGGTCCCGTCGGCGACCGGGTCCTACAACACGCTGCCATGGCGACTGGGCATGCTCACTCAAACCGACTCGACCTGCTGACAGTCGCGTGAGGACGATGGCGGCCGCGGACCGGTCGCCGTCGCCCGACATATGAGGAAGACTCGTCTATTACCGAGGCTGGAGGGCTTGTATGTCTCGAACTGCACGCCGCATTCGAGTGGTCGTCGTCGCGGCCACCGCGCTCGTCTGTCTCGGGGCGAGTCAACTGACCGCCAATGCCGCGACGACGGTGGCGATCGACCCCGGCACCACGTTCCAGCGCATCGACGGATTCGGCGTCTCCGAAGCGTTCGGCCAGGCCAACTCCATCCGCAACGCGAGCAGCGCGACCCGCCAGCAGGCGCTGAACATGTTGTTCGGCACCGCCAACGGCGCCGGGTTCAGCATCCTGCGCAGCATCATCCCCTCGGGCAGCGACTCCATCGAGCCGAAGTCGCCGGGCAGCCCCTCGGCCACCCCCACCTACGTCTGGAACGGCAACAGCGACGCCACCGACCAGGGGCAACTGTGGCTGGCCCGCCAGGCCAAGACCTACGGAGTGACCAACTTCTACAACGTCGCGTGGAGCGCTCCCGGGTTCATGAAAACCAACGGCAGCGACTCGAACGGCGGCTCGTTGTGCGGCACTTCGGGTGCGTCGTGCTCCTCCGGCGACTGGCGGAAGGCCTACGCCAACTATCTGGTGCAGCACGCCAAGTACTGGGCGTCGGTCGGGCTCACCCCATCGGCGGTGGGTTTCGTGAACGAGCCCTCCCTGACGACCAGCTACGCCAGCATGCTCGTGAGCCCGTCGCAGGCCGCCAGCTTCATGCCGACTTTCTCCGCCGCTATGAAGGCGTCGGGCCTGGCGACCAAGGCCGCGTGCTGCGACACTCTCGGCTTCAACCTGCTGCCCAGCTACGTCAGCGCCGTCGGCAACGCCGACGTCGGGCTGTGGACCAGCCACGGCTACTCGAGCGCCCCGAGCTCCACCATCAACTCCGGCGGCCACAGCGTCTGGGAGTCCGAGTGGGGAGTGAACGGAAGCAGCTGGGACACCTCGTGGGACGACGGCAGCACGAGCGCCGGCTTCACCTGGGCGCAGCGCATCCAGACCGGCATGACCCGAGCCAACCTCAACGCCTTCCTGTACTGGTGGGGGATCAGCTCGACCGGCCACGACAGCGCCCTGGTCAGTCTGTCCGGCTCGACCCTGACGGCGTCCAAGCGGTACTACGCGCTTGCCAACTTCAGTCGCTTCATCCGCCCCGGGGCGACCCGGATCGGCGCCACCAGCGGCGACAGCAACCTGACCGTCTCGGCCTACCGCAACAGCGACGGCTCCACGGTGATCGCGGTCCTGAACACCGCACAGAGCAGTGTGTCCGCCACCTACACCGTCAGCGGCAAGTCGACCGGCGCCGTCACCCCGTATCTGACCAACGCCAGCAACAGCACCGCCGCTCAGGCCGCCATCGGGCTCAGCGCGGACGCGTTCACCGCGACCGTGCCCGCCCGGTCCCTCGTCACCTACCGGATCCCCTGAGCGCACTTCTTCGAAAGACAGGGCACGCGACAACCAAGGAGGAGCACGATGATCCGTTCCCCCGGACGTGGCCGGTTCGCTCCGGTCGCCGCGGCATGTCTGCTCGGCGCGGCGACACTGATGGTTTCCGAGGCCACCGTGGCGGTAGCGGGACCTTCGACCGCGAACGCCACCCTGACTGCGGGCGTCGAGGACGAGGGCGCCGACTGCCCGGTGTCGCTGCCCGGCTCCCCGACCGCGAATCCGAAGCTGCCCGATCCGTTCAAGCGGATCGACGGCGGCCGGATCGCCACGAGGTCGGACTGGCGGTGCCGGCGGGAGGAGATCAGCAAGCTGGCGCAGCGCTATGTCTACGGCACCAAGCCGGCCAAGCCGGCCGCCGTGACCGGGACCGTGACGCGGACAAGCATCACGGTCAACGTGTCGGACGGCGGCAAGAGCTCAAGCTTCTCGGCGAGTGTCAGCCTGCCCAGCGGCACCGGGCCGTTCCCGGCGGTGCTGGTGTACGGCGGCCTGGGGGCGGACACGGCCACCATTCACGCCGCCGGTGTCGCGACCATCAACTACTACGACAACGACAGGTCGTGATGTTGTCTCCGGTGGTGGCTAGCTCGGGCACGGGCCTGGCTAACCAACCGCCACCGTGACCAGTGCAGGATGTGATCGACGGTGTGGGCGGAACGGACCACGACCCGGTTCCATAACCGGCGAACCTCGTTGACCGACAACGGGATCACGGTCTGACCATCGCCAGCAACGGAGCCCCCTTTTCAACGGTTGGCCGTGTGATCACCAGGAACGCCAACGCCGTCATCGACAGCGTGACGTGCCGGTACCACGCCTGGTAACCCCGCGCCTGGTAGTGATCCAGACCGGTCTCGTTCTTCGCCGTCTGGAAACACTCCTCGATCGCCCAGCGGCTGCCCGCGACACGAACCAGCTCCGCCAAGCTGGTATCGGCAGGCCCGAAACACACGTAGTAGGCGATGTCGGTCGGATCGCTGACCGAACGCCGAGCCAGCAGCCAGTGCCCCCAACCCCGCCGGCGCAACGGCCGGATCTCCACCGCCGTCCAGTCCGACACCCGAGGGCCACGAACTCCGTCCCCGCAGCTGAGCCGCTGCCAATCTGCGTCCGCGACGTCCGCAATCATCCGCGCAACCCGGACCTTGGCCAAGTGCATCGACACCACCATCGCCGACTTGGGCACCGCCACCACATGCGGGACGTCCACGGTCTCCAACCACAGCCGGAACTTCGTGTCCTGCCCGTACAACTCGTCGGCGGTCACCCATCCGAACGGCACCTCCGTCGCGAGCGCACGCTCGATCATCCGGCGGGCCAGCACCTGTTTGGTCGCGAACTCCACCTCGTCATCAATGCCAGCCGCCCGGCACCGGTCACGATCATCGGTCCAGTCCTTGGGCAGATACAACTCCCGATCAATCAGCGCACGACCGCGTGGTGAGGCATACGCCAGAAATACCCCGATCTGCGAGTTCTCGATCCGGCCGGCAGTGCCCGAGTACTGCCGTGCGACTCCTGCGGAGTGGGCACCCTTCTTCAGAAAGCCGGTCTCGTCGACGATGAGCACCCCCTGCTCACCGTCACCGATGCGTTCCACAACCGCGGCACGCACGTCGTCACGCAAGCCATCGGTGTCCCACGCGTAGAAGTTCAGCAACCGCTGCATGCCTTCCGGCCCCGCATCCCCGGCGGCCTCGGCCAGCGTCCACCCGTTCTTCCGCTCGATCTCGGCGAGCAATCCCTTGACATACCAGCGCATCCGGCGCCGCGACTCCACTCGGGGGAACCTGCCGGCGAACCGGCCCAGAAACGCCTCGAAGCTCGCCGACCAGTCCGCCACCATCTCCGCCAACACAACAAGATCAACTACCAGAGTCCGGACCTAGATTACAACCTGTCGTTGTCGTACTACGACCCGTACCAGGTGGGCAAGGAAGGCACGCCCCGCAACAACAAGCAGGGCGCGTTCTACAGCATCTACGGCTCCGGCAGCAGCACCGGGCTGGAGATGGCCTGGGCGTGGGGCGTGAGCCGGATCATCGATGTCATCGCCCAGTCCGGCGGCAGCATCCTGAAGGCCGACGCGACCGGCGTGACCGGATGCTCGCGGTTCGGCAAGGGCGCGTTCGTCGCCGGCGCGTTCGACCAGCGCATCGCGCTGACGATGCCGATCGAGTCGGGCACCGCCGGCGTGCCGATCTTCCGCGGGGTCCCCGGTGAGTCCGGCGCCCAGTCGTTGAGCAGCGCCTACGGCGAGCAGCCGTGGCTCGGTGACGCGTTCGGCTCCTTCACCGGCGACCCGACCCGGCTGCCGGTCGACACTCACGAGATGGTCGCCATGGTCGCCCCGCGTGGGTTGTTCGTCATGGAGAACCCGCACATCAACCATCTGGCGGCCCGGTCCGGCAGCGTGGCCGCTCTGGGCGGCGCCGAGGTGTACAAGGCGCTCGGCGCCGGACCCGACATCAGCTACTGGTCGGACGTGCAGAACGGTACGCACTGCTCGGTCCGGCCGGAGTGGAAGGCGCCGCTGCAGCAGAGCCTGCAGGCGTTCCTGCTGAAGAAGGGCAACCCTCCCGGCGTGTTTCGCATCTCCAGCCTGAAGGCCGGCAACCTGCCGAGCTGGCGGGACTGGACCACCCCCGTCCTGACCGGTGGCCCGACGACGTCCGGTGGCTAGTCCGCGTCGGGCACGACCCGCAACCTGCTCCGTCGGGTAGCCAACCGCAGTTGCTCCCGCCACGCGTGAAACCTTGTCCCATCGGAGGATCCATGAAGCTCGCTCGCAGAAGGCTCTGGCTCGCGGCGGTGACCGTCCTCGCCGTCGGCGCGACCGGTGGGGTCGCCGCCGCGGCGCCGATGAAACCGCCGACCGGTGCGGGCGGCGACCACTGGGTGGCGACCTGGACGTCGATGCCGCAGCTGACCGAGGCGTCCAACATGCCGCCCGCCCCGTACACGCAGGGCAACCAGGTCATGGTGGACGCCACGCTGCGCCAGACCATTCACGTCTCGGTCGGCGGTTCCCGGTTCCGGCTGCACCTGAACAACATCTTCGGAGGTGCGCCACTGCCGATCACCGCTGCGTCCGTGGCGACGCCGACCGGCGGCGCCGCCGGGGTGAGCGGAATCCAGGCCGGCACCGCCAAGACAGTCACCTTCGGCGGCCAGAAATCGGTCACCGTCGCGGTCGGCAAGGAAACGATCTCCGACCCGCTGAACGTCACCGTGCCGAGCGGATCCAACCTCACCGTGACGCTCTATCTCGCCCAAGGCCAGGCATCGAGCCACATCACCTCACACCCCGGCTCGCGCACCACCTCGTACCTGACCAAGGGCAACCACCTCACCGACACCACCCTGACCGGCACGACGCCGGTGGACCACTGGTACTTCCTCAGCGGCCTGGACGTGTGGGCGCCGCCGCACACCGGTGCGGCGGTGATGCTCGGCGACTCGCTGACCGACGGCCGCGGCTCCACCACCAACGGCAACGACCGCTGGCCCGACGACCTGTTCGCCCGGCTCCAGAAGCGCGGCGCCACCGCGGACGTCGCCGTCGTGAACGAAGCCGCGGGCGGCAACGCGGTGCTCAGCGGCGGACTCGGCCCCACCGCGGTGTCCCGCTTCGACCGCGACGTCCTCGGCCAGAGCGGCGTCAAATGGTTGATCGTCTTCGAGGGCGTCAACGATCTCGGCGGCAACGGCTCCCCCAAGACCGCCGACGGCCTCATCGCCGCGTACCAGCAATTCATCACCAAAGCCCACGCCGCCGGCATCAAGGTGTACGGCGCGACCATCACACCGTTCGGTGGCAACAGCTACGACGACCCGGCCGGAACCCACGAGGCCGCCCGCCAGACGGTCAACTCGTGGATCCGCACCAGCAACCAGTTCGACGCGGTGGCCGACTTCGACCAGGTCGTGCGAGACCCCGCCAACCCCAGCCACCTTCGGTCGAGCTACGACACCGGCGACCATCTGCACCTCAACCCGGCCGGGTACCTGGCTCTCGCCGATGCCCTGCCGTACACCCTGTTCACTCATTGAGGCGTCACAACGGATCCAGCGCCGCGCCCGCGCATGATGACACGGGCGCGGCGCTGGACTTGCCTTCGTCGTAGCGGCAGCCCAGTGGGTGGGCGTGCTGTCACTCGACGTCAGCGTGGGGCGAGCACCACCACGGAGATCTGTGCCCCGGCATACTCGTCAGCGGCCACCGGGTGAGAAACCGGATGACGCGGCCCGCCTCACCGGTGGCGCGCCTGATCCCGTCGGCGGCCGTAGCGTCGTCGAAATAGGTCTTACCGATGATCCAGTCCTGGTGGTAGCCGAGTTCGGTCATCTTCCTGTCGGCGTCGACGAACTGCGAGTACTCGTCACCGTTCCAGCTGTCGCCATACAGGTGCACGTCGAAGACGGCGGGCGGGTTCGTGCCGTACACCGCGGTCATCCGAGTGGCCCGGTCGGCGATCCAGGTCGTCATCGAGAAGCCCACGGTGTCGCTCGCGCCGAAGTTCGCCGTGTAGTCGATCCACAGGCGGGTCCCGTATTGCCGCAGCACTGGTTCATTCGACATCGGCATGCCCTCGTTGAGCAGGTCGATCAGGTACCGCACCCCGGCCGCCGCAATGATCGGGTGCAGGTTCCGGACGAGACTCCAGTCCTCCTGATACGAATCCTCCTGCCACGACGACCAGCCGTGGGCATCGTCCCGGCCGATCGGCATGAATGCGACCTACACCTGCCAGCGGCGGTGCGCCGGGCTGACCAGCCACCGCCAGCGGGATCAACGCGGCCGCCCCGAAACACAGCGCGGCCAGGGAAATCGCCGTGAGAACACGCATCGAGAATCACCCCTGTCACCTGCAGCGGTAATCACGCGGCCACACGTCAACTACGTAGGTAAGTGCTTCCAGCACTACACAATCGGGTCGACAGACCGCCGTCCGACCACAAAGGTTCCCGAGGGAAACCGCATTCCCTCGACCGCCCGTCCACCTCTCGCACAGCGGGCAACCGCCACAGCGGCGGCCATTACGGCGACACGACCCGTCAGCGCCAGTCGGGAGCTCTGCAGCAAGGCGGCCCCGCGCAACGGCGATACCTATTCGCACCGCGCGGCCGCCTCCGCAGACTGAGGACAACAACCCGAATTATTCTTATTGTCCAAAACACGACAGTGTGACAAGGTTTGCCTTGTCTTTACCGATCGATTACAGGCAACAAAGGAAAGGCGATTCCAGTGAACGCCATGAAGAAGATCGCGGTGGGTCTCGCGGCGAGCGCTCTCACGCTCACGGCCGCGGTGGTCGGCGCTCCTGCGGCCTCGGCGACGGGGGACCACTTCATTCTCTTCTCCAACAAGTCCGTCGTCTTCAAGATCTGCTTCAGGTCGTGGGACGCCTCGGGGCGGGACATCAAGCAGAAGTGCACGACGTGGCCGGCCGGTGCGGCCGGCGGAAAGTACGTGTACCGGGTTCCCGCCAACGCCACCCAGACGAGGTTCACGGCCTCCGACCGCGGCCAGCAGATGAAGGGTGTCACCCTCGACAACAACCAGAACTACTGCTTCCGCGCCCCCGCCAGCGGGAACGGAAGGGTTGACGGGCCCATCACGCCCTGCAACGACAACTGACTTTCTCAACATCGTTCGTGAGCAGAGGCCGGGAGGACCCGCAAATCCTCCCGGCCTCGCTCGCGTCACGCACCGCCGACGGGAACTCGACTGCCGTTGGCGGCGTTCGGCATTGGCGTCCGAAGTGGACGTTCGGCGACCTCGCCGGCACCCAGCCGTGCCTGGCTGAGCGCGCCGGGTCTGCGCGAATTCTGTCCAGTCCACAAAGGACCGTCAGGGCGCCGTGTTGTCCGTTCGGGGGTGATCGTGGTGACGCAGTCGCAGGCGGCGCCGGGTCGGTCGGGGTCGCCGGTGGACACCATCGTCTGCGCCCACGTGGCCAGGTCGGCCCGCCCCGAGACGGGCAGCGCCGACAAGCTCTGGAACTCCCGCACCGCGCAGGCCATGTCCTCGCCGAAGGTGTCCGTGAACGACGCCCGTCCGTTGAGCACCATGCCCGTGCTGAACAGGTTCACCCACACGCCGGTCGATCCGACGGCGAGGGGATGCTGACGCAGTCCCGCTCTGGTGAGCGGACCGACCGCGCCGGTCGCGTCGTCGTCGCTCATGCCCAGTTCGAACTGGATGGCCAGGATCGTGGCCTGCACGAGGCCCCGCGGCGAAGGAGCCGGTGAACTCGCCCGGACCGTAGCCCTTGCAGACGCAGCCGCCCTGCACGATCCGCACGATGTTCTGGTTCGGCTCGGTGACGGGAACGCCGCCGCGCTGTGCGAGCTTGCCCAGCGTCATCGGTCCGAAGTTGTCCGACAGTGCCGTGATGCCCAGCTCATGCTGCAGGGCTCTGGTCAGCGAGTACAGCGTCGACCAGCCGACCCGGCCGTCCTCGGGGCAGCGGTTGTAGCCGATGACGGCGCCGTAGGTCGCATTGGCCCACTGCTGCACCTGCAGGACCTTGACGTTCACACAGCCGCCTTCTCTGCACGGGAATACCAGTGACGGGCCGATCTCGATGTCGGCGACCGTAATATCCGGCCGGCACGGTCCGCGCGCTTCACGTGGCCGCGATTCCGCATCGTGCGGACTTGTTTCCACCGCAGCCGTCGACCGCATTCCACGCAATCTGCTCCGCGTTGTGCGGAATTCTCGGCGTCGTCCACGTCCGAATCGGTAGCGTCGGTGTTCCGGGAGGTGGCGATGCCCACGATCCGCGACGTCGCCCGGCGCGCACAGGTCTCCACGGCCACCGCCTCGCGGGCGCTGCGCGGCTTGCCCTCGGTCACCGCGACGACCAGGGCGCGGGTCGAGCACGCGGCCGCCGAGCTGGACTACGTCGCGCCGTTCAACGCCGCCAGCCTGGCGTCGGGCCGCACGAACTCGGTCGGGATCGTGGTCCCCTACGTGGCCCGGTGGTTCTTCGGCACCGTCATCGCCGGGGCCGAGGCGGTCCTGCGCGAGGCGGGGCTCGACCTGGTCGTGTACGGGGTCGCCGACGCCCCGAGCAGGTCCCGTTTCTTCGAACAGATGCCGTTGCGCCGGCGGGTGGACGCCGTCCTGGTGCTGTGCCTGCCCCTCACCGACCGCGAGGCCGACGCCCTGCGTCGCCTGCGGGTGCCCGTCGTGCTCGTCGGCGCGGCCGTGCCGGGCTTCTCCTCGGTACGCATCGACGACCTGTCCGCCGCGGCGGAAGCGGTGCGGCTGCTGGTCCACCTGGGACACCGCCGCATCGGGCTGATCGGCGAAGCCGATCCAGCCCCGCACGGTTTCACCACACCGGCGCTGCGCCGGTTCGGATACCTGCGGGCGCTCGCCGAAGCCGGGATCGAGCCCGGACCCGGCTGGCAGGTTGCCGGCGGTTTCACCGCGGGCGGTGGCGAGGCCGCCATGGCACGGCTGCTCGCCGGCCCGGGGCAGCCGACAGCGGTGTTCGCGATGTCCGACGAGATGGCCTTCGGCGCCTTGCGGGCGCTGCGCCGCAACGGGGTCGCGGTACCTGAGGAGGTCTCGCTGGT
Source organism: Kutzneria kofuensis (assembly GCF_014203355.1). Classification (NCBI taxonomy): domain Bacteria; kingdom Bacillati; phylum Actinomycetota; class Actinomycetes; order Pseudonocardiales; family Pseudonocardiaceae; genus Kutzneria; species Kutzneria kofuensis. Next base: position 8,271,036 of record NZ_JACHIR010000001.1, on the reverse strand, counting down.
CGGCTTCGACGACCATGAGCTCGCCGCGGCGCTGGACCTCACCACGGTGGCGCAGCCGGTCGCGGCGCAGGGAGCACGGGCCGCCGAGCTCCTGCTGGACGAGCTGCGGCACCAGCGGCCGCCGACCGAGGTCGTCTTCCCCACCACGCTCGTGCGACGGGCGACAACCGGCCCACACCGCGGCGCGTGAGTCGGCCCGAGACGGCGGGTTCCGCATTCTTCGGACGGCTTTCGGGAAACGGCTGAACCATTGCTCACATTCGACTGTCGGCCGACGACGGATAGGGATGCAACGCTTACACTGCGATCACAATCGCCGCCCGGCAATCCGCGCCGAGAGTGCGCGCGCCCGTGTGTGAAGGGGATCCGCTATTGATGTCCGTGCAGGGGAAAACGCCGGTGAACGGCCTCCACGCCACTGTCTGGTGCCGTGTGCTCCGCGAACTCGACCGGCTCCCCGCCGCCCAGCGCGCCAAGGCAGCGGACATGGTGCGGCTGTCCATCGGACTGCTTTGCTCGGACGGTGCTCGCGGGATGGGCGACGAATGGGACGCTCGGAAGGTCGCCGCCGTCCGCACGATGGGTCACAGTTGGGCGATCGAGCAGTGGCCGCTGGACCAACTGCTCGAACTGCAGGGCAAGGTGTGCGAGGAAGCCGTCGCGGCCCGTGCCGAGGTGCCCGGCGCGTCGACCGAGCGGCTCAGGGCGCTCGCCGAGGCGAGCAACCGGTTCATGCGTGAACTGCTGCACGGCTTCCAGGAGGTGCAGCCCGCCGGGTCGCACCGGCGGCCGTCGCACGACGAGGCTGCGGCGGCGCTGCTGCGGGGAGAGGTCGACGCCGCGGACGGCCGGTTCGCCCGCGCGTACGCGGTGATGGCGTTCCGCACGGTCGCGTCGCCGGCGGCACGGCGCACCGTGATGGGCAAACTCGGGGCGGACGTGCTCTCCGCCGTGTGTGCCCAGGGCGGCTACGTTCTCGTGCCCGCCGAGGACGAGAACGCCGGGTTCGAACGATGCACGGGCCTGCACGCCCTGTTGCCCGAGCACAGTTGGGCCGGCGTCTCCTGGCAGCAGGTCGATCGGGTGCCCGCAGGCCGGATCGAGGCGGTCGACGTCGTGGCCGCCGCCCTGGCCGCCCGGCGCAGACCCGGCTGCTACCTGCTGGGCGACGTGCCCGTGGAGTACGCGGTGCTCACCCACCCGTCGGTGGCGGGACTGCTCGCCGCGAAGATCGAGCCCGTCACCCGCATCCCGGTGCTGCTCGCCACGCTGCGGGCGCTGCTGGCCGCCGACGGCAACAGGTCCCGCGCGGCCACCGACCTGATGATCCACCGCAGCACGCTCGACTACCGGCTGCGCCGCATCGAGCAACTCACCGGTCACGACCCGACTTCCGCGCGCAGGCTGCAGGTGCTCGGCACCGCGCTCACCGCGTACGAGGCGGCGGCGCGACCCCTGCCGCCGCTGCCGTTGCCGCTGCCCGACGGCGACTGACGCCCAAGGCCCGGAGTTCCTCGGCAGCCGGAAGAACGTCCGCACCGTGCGGAAGAGATGTCGGTCACCGACGCAGTCCCGGTGCGCGGAACTAGCGTGCCGACCATGACATCAGGTGCGGACGTGTTTGTGGTCGTGGCGGCGCGCACATGTCACGAGGCGGCCGGCGCCGACCCGCTCGGCGGGCTTGCGCACCGGCTGGGGTCGGTGCGGCGGACGGCCGACGGGGCGCTGGTGCTGCCGGCGGAGGACAAGCCGCACGGCGTGCGACGGTGCGGCGAGGCGTTCGCCATGCTGCCGGATCGCGTGCGATCAGGGACGTGGCTCGGTGTGGCGTGGTCGGGGCGGGACGTGGCATCGGCCGAGGAGGAGGCCCGCCATGTCGCGGCACTCGCCCTGTTCACCGGCAAGGCCGCGGGCGTGCATCGCGTGGAGGACGTGCTCGTCGAGTACGCCGCCGCGAGGAACCCGGCGGTTGCCCACCGGCTGTCGGCGATGGCCGGGCGGTTGGTCGGCGACCTGACCCTGCACGCCACGTTGCGCGCGGTGATCTCGGCCGACGGGGACCTGGCCAGGGCGTCGGCCGATCTCGGGGTCGACCGCGGCGTCCTGGACCACCGGCTGCGGCGGATCGAACAGCTCAGCGGACACCGACCGACCAACCCGCGCGGACTCGGCCTACTGGCTACAGCGCTTGCCGTACGCGAAACCCTGACCGGCTACGGCATCACGCGTCGGTGAGGCGGGGACTTCGCGCCTGCGCACGACGTCCGCGACCGCGCTCGCGGTCATCGCCACGGTGAGCACCTGGGCGCCCCGGCCGCTCATCGGGCTGTAGCCGGTGGCCTCCTCGATGCGGTGGATCCGATAGTCCAAAGTGGACCGATGGATGTACAGGGCCTGCGCCGCGGCGTTGCGGTTGAAGTCCGACTCGATCAGCACTGACAGCGTCTCGCGCAACATGTCGTTGGCCAGCACCGGCTTGACGATCGCGAACAGGCTGTCGGTGACCGCGGACTGGCGCAGCACGGCGTACTCGATCAGGAAGTCGTCGAGGCGGAACACGCCCGGCGGGCGACCCGACGCCACCGCCAGCGTCAGGATGTCGGCCGCCTCCTCGTACCCGGAGGCGATCCGGTCTCGGGACCGGTGCGCCGTCGCGCACCACGGGCTCGCGCCCAGTCGGGCCGCCCAGTGCTCGACCGCCCGCTGGGGCGAGTAGTCGAGGGTGGCCGGAATGAGCAGCACGACACTCGCGTCCACTGGCGCGCCGAGCACGCCGAGGCCTTCGAACTCGTCGAGCAGTTCGGCCAGCCGCGGTCGGGGCACGTCCTCGGACGGCCGCAGCAGGACGATGTCGTAGCCGGCGGCAAGCTCGTGCTCGGCGCCGGGCGGGACCTCGCCGGCGACCAACCGCTGGACGACCTCCCACCGCGGTCGGCTCCCCCGCTCCGGACCGGCGTCCCGCGCCCCGGTCAGCAGGTCGCGCAACACGAGGTTCCCGACGCTGACCACAGTGGACAGACGCTGCGGCCGCTGCTCCGCGACCGCGACCTCCACCAGGTGCGACAGCACCCGGCCGAGATGGTCGGCCGCCGTGTCCGGGGAGCCACCGGCGGCCACCAGCGCCCGGCCGGCCGCACGCACCCGGGCCCGCTGGTCCGGGCCGACCCCCGGCTCCCCGTCGAGGACCCGCGCGTAGATCCGGATCGCCTCGCCGTAGAGGACCCGAGCCGCCGGCCGGGCCTCGACGGGCAGGACGCCCTTGCTCAGCCGGTCGGCGAGTTCGGTCAGCTCGTCCAGCACCGTCACCGGGCGCGGCCACCGCGGGCCAGGTCGGTCGTCTAGCACCGTCATCGTGAAGTCCCGTCCATCAGCCGCACGACATATGAGTGAATTCGCACGAGAATTGCCGGCGCCGCCGGTTCACCGATTCATTTTAGAAAACGCCCTGGCGACGGTGAGTGCCGCCGCGTTGTCGGCCGGCCGGAAGCGGGAAAACCCTCAGCAGTCGTATACACGACACGGCCACACGAGAAGGGGCCGCGACACGTCACGCGTGCCACGGCCCCGATGACTCGGCGATCAGACCATCGACTCGTCGAAATCCTCGGCGGTCAGCAGCGTGAGCTCCGCCGTGGCCACCGTACCGGCCGTGGTCAGCCGCGAGGCCTGCCGGTCGGCCATCACCTCGAACACCTTGCGCGCGGTGCGTCCGTTGCCGAACGTACCGTCCTTGGGAATTCGCTCGAAATAGTCGCGCAGCACGTCCGCCGCGGCGTCCTCGATACGGTAGTCGTGCCGCTTGCAGTGCATGCGGACGATCGTCACCAGTTCGTCGGGCGTGTAGTTCTCGAACTCGATCGTCCGGCTGAACCGCGACTCCAGGCCGGGATTGGCCTGGAGGAAGTCCCGCATCTGCAGGGAGTACCCGGCGGCGATCACCACCACGTCCTCGCGGTGGTCCTCCATCAGCTTCAGCAGGGTGTCGATGGCCTCGCGGCCGAAGTCGGGCCCGGTGCCGCCCTGCCCCATGCTCAGCGTGTACGCCTCGTCGATGAACAACACACCGCCCATCGCGCTGGTGAACACCTCGGTCGTCTTGATGGCGGTGCCGCCGATGATCTGCGCCACGAGGTCCGCCCGGGCCACCTCGACCAGGTGCCCCGACCGCAGCACCCCCAGATCGGCCAGGACAGCGCCGTACAGGCGCGCGACCGTGGTCTTGCCGGTGCCGGGCGCACCGGCGAACACCAGGTGGCGGGCCATCGGCGGGGCCGACAGCCCCGCCTCCTGCCGGCGCTTGGCCATCAGGTTCAGGTTGACCAGCGAGTTGACCTCGCGCTTGACGCCATCCAGGCCCACCAACGAGTTCATCTCACTGAGCGGATCGCCCGGCGGACGTCCGGCGAACGACAGCTGCTCGGCCGGCCGCGGGGCCTCGGCCACCGCGGACGCGGCGGCGGCCGACCCGTAGGCATCGCGCACCCCGTTGGTGCCGCTGCGCAGGTCGTCGACGGTCAGGTTGGCGCTCGGCCGCGCCTGCCGCAGGCCGGATCCGCCGTTGTCGCGCACCGTGCACGCCACCAGCCGGACCATGTCCTGGCTGAGCACGTGGATGCCGTCGCCGACGTTGGCCGCGAACTCCGACTCCTCCACCGTCGCGCTGGCCCCCTCGGCGACGTGGCACCCGCTGGCCTTGCTCTCGCGCACCCGGCACCGGGTCACCGATACCTCCGCGCCGGCGCCGAAGTGCAGCCCGTCCCCGCCGACCTCGGCGATGTCGCAGTCGGTCAACGCGACGGCCGCCTGCTCGACCAGCACCCCGGCCGCGCCGGCGCCGCGTGCGCTCAGACCCGTCACCTCCGTGCGCGCGCCGCCGCTGACCACGAACGCGCTGCGGCCACATCGGTCGACTTCGACGTTCTCGAAGCGGCCCCGCGAGTTGTCCGCCACCTCGACAGCGGCGCCGTCGCAGCCGACCACGCGCAGCCGGCGGAAGAAGGGGTCCGCGGCGCCGTCCAGGCTGACCGCGCTCGCCGTGCACGTCGACACGGTCATCCGCGTGAACTCGGTGGTGCTGCGTTCCCGGACGCTCACGCCGGCGCCCGCGATGTCGCTGGCCTCGCACTCCTCGGCGCTGCCCGCGGCCCGGCCGCTGAACAGGAACCCGTGCTCGCGGGCCCGGTTGACCCGGAACCGGCGCAGCACCGGCGCGCACGACTCGGTGGTGAGCACACCCTCGGCGCCCGAACCGGTCACCGACCCGTCCTCCAGCAGGATGCTGCCGGAGGACGCGAGGTACACGCCGATCCCGGGCACGTCGGAGACGGTCAGCCGGGTGGCCGTGGCGCCGGCGTGCTGCTCGATCGCGACCGCCGGCTTGGCCGTCGCGGTCACCGTGGTGTCGGTGGCGGTCAGCCGCCCGTGTCCGTTCAGGCAGATGCCGTTGCCGCCGGCGTCGCGCACCGAGCACGCGCGCATCACCAGCTCGCCGTGCTCGGCGACCACGACGCCGGAGGTGCCCACGTCGTGCACCGTGCAGGAGTCGACGATGTTGCCCGAGGCGGAGGTGACCACGATCCCGGCGCCGGCGGGGTTCCACACGTCGCAGCCGCGCATCAGCACCGCCCCCCGGTCCAGCGCGTACACCGCCGACCACCCGGATGCCGTGACCCGGCACTCGGTGAGGCCGAGCTGGCCCGAGGCCACCACGACCGCGGGGCTCTCCTCGTCCTGCGCCTCGACGGTCAGCCCGGACAGGGCCGCGGAGTCGGCGGCGAGCACCACGGTGGGCCCCGACGGCGCCACCACCCGGACGGTGCCGGGGCCGTCCTCCGCGGCGACCGTGACGGCCTTGGTCAGCACCAGGTTCTCGTAGTACTGGCCGGCGCTCACGATGATCACCGAGCCGTCGCGGGCCGCCTCGACCGCGTCCGTGATGGAGCGGTGCCCCGGCGCGGCGGTCTGCGTCACCATGATCACGTCGTGCGCCACGTGCACTGTCCTTTCCCTGTCACGCCGTCCCGCTCCGGTCGCACCCGGGCAGGGTGAGACGTCCCTCCAGGCTCGCCGTGGCGAGATCCAGCCGCGAACGGCAGCCGGTCTTCGCGAACAGCCGGGTCAGGTAGCTCTCCACCGTCTTCTCGCTGACCCGCTCCGCCGCGGCGATCTGCCGGTTGGTCAGCCCGCGCTGGATCAGCGCGATGACGCGTATCTCGACCTCGGACAGCTCCTGGCTGGCGGCCCGCTGTCGGGGCGGGGTCACCCCGCACTCCCGCATCCTCGCCTTGATCACCATCCGCAGCCGGTCCCCGCCGAGCCGTTTGGCGATGTCGTACGCCTCGTGCAGCCAGGGCCGCGGTTCGTCGGCGACGGACGAGGCGATCAGGCACGCGCGCATCAGCTCGCTCTGGTTGTCGTGCTTGCGGAGCACCTCGACGGCGGTGTGCGCGCTGGCGAAGTCCCGTTCGGCGAGGCCGCCGAGCATCAGCTCGGCCATCTGCAGCCGGCGGCCGCCGTAGCGCCCGTACCACTTGCGGGCCAGTTCGCTCAGCTCCAGCAGCTTGTCCACGTTGCCGGCCTCGGACTCCAGCATCGCCAGCCGGACAAGGAGCCAGTGCAGCCCCACCACCGTGCCCCGCTCGGCCGCCGCCGCGGCCCGCTCGTATCCCCGCCAGCCCGCGTCGATCGCCCGCTGCACCTCGCCGGCCCGCCACAGCAGGCCGATCTCGGCCCAGCTCCACATGGCCGGGAACGGGCAGTCCTCACGGGCCTCGGCCAGCCACTCCGCCGCGAGCTTCAGCTCGCCCTCGCAGGCCCGGATCTCGGTGGCTAGCAGGCGCGACAGCTGGTGGACCGGGGTGTGCGCCGGCCCGCAGAGCTCCAGCGCCCGGGCCGCCGACAGCACCTCGGCCCACTCGCCGCGGTGGTATCCGGTGATGACCCGGTGGTACAGCCCCAGCGGGCCGCCGCGCGGCCGCCCGTACTCGTCACCGAGCAGGTAGCCGAACAGGACCACCAGGTCGTGCCGGCCGGCGGCGATCCCCCAGTCGTCGGGCGTCGGCTGCGGCCCGTCGGGCAGGTCTCCGACGCGGAACGGGGCGAAGGCGGCGGCCAGCTCGTCGAGCCGGATCTCCTCGCGGCCTTCGAACCAGCGGGTGGTGAACTCCAGCGGCGCCCGGCCGGCCGGGTCTGCCACCAGCTCATCCCACACCTTCGACGGCACCGGGGCCCCTGTGTGCAGGGCCGCCAACGCCGCGCCGACAGCAACCTCGTACCGCTGCCCGTCCGGCACGCCCGCCGCGACCACCTCGGCGACGAAGTCGCCCAGCCAGTCGTAGCGCCCGATCCGCACCAGCAGGCGCAGCAGTGATCCGGTCAACTCCCGTGCCCGAGCCGGGTCGTCCGCCCGACAGTGCGCCAGCGCGGCGCGGTACCACCGCGCGGCCAGTTCGGGTTTGGCCGCCAGCACCCTGGTCGCCTCCGCACACAGCAGCGGCACGACGTCCGGGGTCGGGGGCAACGCGGCGCCGGCCAGTGCGACATGGTCGGCCACGAGTGCCGGCTGCGGCAGGCGCGGGTGGCCGGCGCGCAGCAGGTGCTCCGCGATCCCACCGTGCAGAGCGAGCACCGCGTGCTCGCCGAGGCCGGCCAGCACCGTGGTGGCCAGCGCCGGGCAGCTCACGGACAGCGCGCCCTGCGAGTCGCAGGCCAGGATGCCCGCGGCGACCAGCAGGTCGACGGTCCGGCCGCAGGCCCCCAGGTCCCGGCCCGTGGACTCGGCGAATGCCAGCAGATCGTCCACCCGGAACCGGTCGGCGGTCGCGGCGAGCGCGACCAACTGCGGCCCCGTGTCGGTCAGCCGCTCCACCAGGCGGACGAGCTCGTGATCGGCGGGCAGTGCGATCGGCTGGTCCGGGTCGGCCAGGCACACCATGCCCCGGAGCGGCACGAGCCGCCCCTGCTGTCGCAGTGATTCGAGAACGGACAGCACGGCGCCCGGATTACCGCACAGCGAACCGAGGGCGGTGCGCACCGCGGGCGCCACGGACTGGTCGAGCACGCCCCGGACGGCCCCCGTCATCAGCTCGTCCACCTGCGCCTCCGTCAGCGGCCGCAGGTCGAGGACATGGTCGGCGAGCATCCCCAGCGAGGTCGGCTCCGCGATTCCGTCCTCCCGGCAGGCGGCGACCACGGTGCACCCGGCGTGCCGGGCGGCGGTCACCACGAGGCCGGGGTTGGGCGCGGCGTGCAGGTCGTCGAACAGCACGGCCGAGAGCTCGTTGTGCCGGAGACTGCCGAACAGTCGCACCAACTCGGCGAACAGCGCGGAACGCGCACGTCCGGAACAGTAGGTCTCGGGCACACAGAGTCGACTCACCGCAGCCAACGCCGCGGCCATCCGCGAATCACCGAATTGGTTGAACCTTTCGCGGAATGTGCTCACCACGGCCAGCGCGCCGAACTGGTCCCAGCTCGGAACGTCATCGGAAAAGCGAACATGAATTGTTTTCACGCCACGGCCGTCCCAGCCGCGCCGCACCTCGGCCAGCACGGACGTTTTGCCTGCTCCGGCCGGACCTCGAACGAGCATGAGCACGGGCCGGCCGGCGAGCTCGTCGACTCTCGCGATCTCCTCGTCCCGCCCCGACAAGGCACCACACTCCCGGGACACTGGCCGCCTCCTCAATTGTTCACACGCTCACCCGATGAGCGGCGCATACCACTAAAGGTGGCATAGCGCTCACCTACAGGCGGGGATAGTCTGTCACGGTCCGTAGACGCACTAGGCCGCCCCAGCGAAAGTTCGCTCACAATGGGGACTTCCCTCACAAGTTCCTCCACGCATATGAGCGGACACCGATCCAGGGGTGGTGAGACGAGTGTGACCAGCCGCCATGACGCGACCGATGCCCCGGCCCAGTGGCCACACGCCGGAAGGCGAAGCCGGCGATTTCCGAGATCTCGTCGTCGACATCGTTGACAAGCTCCGGATGCCGGGCCGCCCGCTGGTGGTGCTGAGCGGGCCCGCGGGCGCCGAACTGTCCCGCGCGCTGTCCGAAATGCGCAGCTGCGCGGAGGAACAAGGCCTGACGACAGTTAACCTTCCGTTCAGCGAAAATACACCTTTGTTCCACCTGGCTGATCGGATCCCCTCTTTCGAGGACCGGCGGAACACTCCGACGCTGCTGGTCGTCGAGGAAATCCAACGCGTCGCCGCGGCGGCCGTGGGTGGTCTGGAAGGGCTGGTGCGGCAACTCGCCGCCACGGGCACGCGGAGCCTGTGCACGGTCGCCCTGCCGCTGCCGTCGGCCGTCGAGCCCGCCATGGTCGCCATGCTGGCGCGGCTGCGACGGGACGGACTCGCCGAGCACGTGCGGCTGCGCCCGCTACCGCCGCGCCGGCTCGACGCGCTGGTCACGGGCGCGATCGGGGCCAAGCCCGCGCCGGAGCTGGCCGCCCTGTTGTGGCGGGCCACCCGGGGCTGGCCGGCCACGGTGACGGCGGCTTTGCGGATCATGCGTGAACACGACCTCGTCCGGTTCGTCGACCGGCACGCCTTCCTGGGGCCCGTCGACGGTGCGCCGCACCTGCCCGACAGCGACGCCCTGGTGCTGCCGATCCGCCGGATGGGCCGGGACGTGTGGGCGGCGGCCAAGGCGGCCGCGGTGTTCGGCCCGCTCGGTGACGCCGCACCGCGGCTGGTGGGCGATGCCCTGGGAGTACCCGAGAGCGAGGCCCGGCGGCTGCTGGCCGGGTTGGAGGCCGCCGGCGTGCTCCGCTTCCGCCGGGCACAGCGGACGTGGAGCTTTCGGCCGCCCCTGCTGGGATTCGCGCTGCGCTGGGTGCTCGGCCCGTACGAGCGACACCGGATGGCGCAGGTCGCCGTGTCCGCGGTCTGGGCCGGCGAGGCCCCCGAACCGGACGCCAGATACCTGGCCGACCTGCTGATGAGCGCCGGCCGGATGGCGCCGGCCGACCGGGCCAAGGACACGCTGCTCGCCATCGCCGGCCGGCGGTCCTTCATCGACACCGACCGCGCTGTCCGCTGGCTGCGGGCCGCCGCCGACCTCAGCTCGGACACACAGGAACGGGCCCAGATCCTGTTGACGCAGGCACGACTATGCCTGGCCCGCGGCACTCCCCTGCTGGCGCTCGAGTCCTCGCAGGCCCTGCTGCTGTCGCTGGCCGGCCAGCTCACACCCGGGCAGCTGCTCGAGGTCTACTTCGTGCACCTGACCGCCCTGCACGAGGCGGGCGAGACCGCCGTGCTGGAACGGATCGCGGACGAGGGCTGGTTGCCCGGACCGGGAGGGCAGCCGCACCGCAGCGGCTTCCGGCTGCTCGCCCTGGTGCTGCTCAACCGCTGGCGACAGGCACGAGACCTGCTGGCGGCCGACGACCTCGACCCGGCGTTCACGTCCCTGCGCGCGCTCGTCCGGCTCTGGTTCGGTGAGCCGGCCGAGTTCGAGAACTCGGCGGCCGCCCTGGCCGCCGGCGCGGGCGACCCGCGACAGCGACCGCAGCAGGCCTGCTGGTACGCCGGCGCGCTGTTGACCCTCGGCGAGCTGGGACGGGCCGAGCAGCTGCTCGCCGAGACCGGGCTCGCGGCCGAGCACCTCCGCCTGCCCGGACGCGTCCTCGTCGCGGCCGAGCGCGGCCGGTTCGACGAGGCCCTGGAACTGGCCCGCAAGAGCATCGCCACCGGGCCGCCGTTCGGCAGCGACGTGGGCCAGGCGGGCATGTACCAGGTGGCGGCGACCATCCTGGCCAGTCGCGGGAAGCTCGCGAGGGCCAGGGAACTGCTGGCGGCGGGCCGGGCGGGGCGGCCCGCGCTGGGGCACCTGCTGGCCGTGCCGGAGGCGCTGATCGAGGTCGCGCTCGGGCGGACCGCGCAGGCGCGCGCGGTGCTGCGGGAGGCCCTGGACCAGGCCGAGGACGACGGCCTGGTCGTCCACACCGACGTGCTGTGGACCGCGTTGGCCGACCTCGCCGTCCGCACCGGGTGCCAGGAGGAAGTTCCGCAGTGCCTGCGTGAGGTCGAGTTGGTGGCCAAGCAGATGGGTACCGGGCGGGCCGAGCTGAACCGTCTCGCGCTACTCGCGCTCGTGGACAAGGACCCGAAGGCGGCCGAGGCCGGGATCGACCTGGCGCGGCGGCGTGGCCAGCCCATGGAGCTGGCCTCGCTCCTGGAACGACTGGTGCGCTACGGAGTGGCCGATCCGGCGTTGCTGGCCGAGGCGTACGACCTGCTCGGCGGGTTGGACGCGCTGATGAGCCGGGCGTGGCTGCGCAACACGATGCGCTGCAACGGCATATCGATACCCGGACGGCAGGCCACGGTCGCCGAGAACGAGCGGTTGCTGGCGGTGCTGGTGGCCGAGGGGCTCGGCAACAAACAGATAGCGACCGCGCTGCAGGCCAGCGAGAAGAGCGTGGAGGGGCGGCTGTCGAGGCTGTTCGCCCGCACGGGCTACCACTGCCGGGTGGAACTGGCCACGGCCATGCTCAGCGGCCAGTTCACGGGATGAGCATCCCTCACTGCGGCTTGTGCCGGCACGGATCGCCGGCCGCTGGACGGTGACGGCTCGGCGCTCGGTGGTGGGTCGGCTTGTGCCCCTTGGCCTTGTGCACCGGGTGCGGTGGTGTGTTCGTCTTCGGGTCGGTGGGCGTCTGCGGCGGCGCGATCGGTTGGGGCAGGGCCGGCCTCGCGACGAGGGGCCGTCGGCCGGTCGACACCACCGACACGGCCCGGCGCTGACCGATCCCCGGCCGCTGCAGCGCCTCACCCGTCGTATCTCCCGGCGTGGCGGGCAAAATCACCAGGTTGTCCAGTGCCGAACCGCCACCGGGGGCCGGCAGTGGGGTGACGCCGGGCGGCAACGGTGCGGTCGTCGCGGCGGTGGCCCGACCGTCGACGACGGGCGAGCGGGGGTCGACCGGGGACAGGGCGAGTGCGCCGGCCACGCTCAACGCCACGACGGCCCCCGACCCGAACGCCACCCACCCGGTCCACAGCGGCGGTCCACCCGCGGACGGACCGGAACCTGGGGCGTCAGAAGGGAAATCCGACACAGTTACCCTCCTCTCGAACAAGATGAGCCTGCCTCGGTAAGGACCGTAGCGGCCGGCCGTCAGCCCGCGGCTGTGGCGTCGACCTGCGCCTTCGGGGACCGGGTTCGCTTCGCCGACGTCTTGGACGGCGTGTCCGACTCGGTCGCCGGCCGCGCCTGCGGCTGCTCCGATGCGGCGTCGCCCACCTCGGCCACGGTTTCCCGCAGTGCGGCGGCCAACAGGCGCATCGAGGCGGGCGCGCCCGGGTTGAGCAGCACGTCCACCCCCTCCTCGGGCAGCAGGCCCACCAACTGGTCGAGGGTGACCTCCACCCAGGCCGCGACGTCCGACAGCCCCTCGACCTCCGCGATCCGCCGGCTGTGTGCCGGCGCCGTGGCCACCAGCACGCACGGCACCTCGTCGGGCGACAGCACCACCACCGGCGTGTTCTCGGCGTTCACGGCAATCCCGAAGGCGCTTTCCCGCATCGTCGACAGCAGCTGGTCGGCGTCGCCGTCACCGCGCACCACGAGCTGGAGGGTGGCGTCCACGGGATCGGTCGGCGAGTCCGGCGAGGAGGGCTCATAGGCGGGGTTGGCGTGGAACCGACCGGTCTCGCCGTCCTCGGCGACGAACCAGCCACCGACCACGACCTCCAGCGGCGGGCGCGTCGGCTCCCCCTCGCCGGCCTCGGCCTTCGCGGCGTTCTCGGCCTGCCACGCGGGGTCGATCAGGAAGACCCACTGGTCGCCCTCCAGCTTGACGGGGGTCTCCTCGATTGTGCCGGTCTCCGCCATCACAGCCTCCTCGGCCTTCTTACTCGTGTTCATCAGGCGCCCCCTCCATTAAGGAACTGGCGCAGGCTCAGCGCGGGCCGCGGCGACCTCGACGAGACAGTTTCGGGGGAATCATTCACGGGTTCCGGGCCGTCCGCAGCGTGGAACACCTGCCAGCCCGTGTCCGGCGTCAGCACGTCGAAGTCCGGGCCGAGTCGCTGCGGCACGGGCCCCTCCGGGGCGACGACCGCCACGTCGTGCCCGAAATGCCGAGCCAGCACCGACCGGAAGTCCAGTGCGGGGCCGTTCCCGGCGCCGGGAGTCAGCAGCACGACCGCCCGCGCCGCTCCGTCGCCGACGGCGTCGAGGAACGGCTGGGACTCGGCCACCAGCCGGGCCAGCGCGCGGCCGTCCACGCCCCGGTGGGAGCCGTCGGCCAACGACACCTCGAACCCGCGGCTCCCGGCACGAATGTCCACATGGAACACTCCCGCCGGACTGTCCTCGGGCAGGCGCGCGGCGCCGGCGGCGAAGGACACACCGACCATCCGGTCGCCGTCGACGATCTCGGTCCGCTGCACGTCGGCCGCATCGAACCGCCGGTAGCGGCCGAGCCAGTCGGTGCCCAGCAGCGAGGCCGGCGGGGTCGAGAACACCAGCCACCGGCCGCCCCGGGCGACCGCCGTCCGCGACGGGTACCCGATCACCCGCTCCACCAGCTCGCTGGCGGGCTGGTCGGGCGCCAGTTCCACGTCGGTGGTCGGAGCGGTCACCGGCAGCGGGTGGCCGAACTCGTCCGCCAGCGTCCGCTGGAACTCGTAGGCGGCGCCGCCGGGGCCGTCCACAGCCGCCGAGGAGCAGCTGAGCAGCACGATGGAGTCCGGGCGGCGGTCGGCCAACGCGTCCTGGAACAGTTGCGTGCCGGCCACGATCCGCGCGAACGTCGCACCGTCCACCGGCACGTCGGATCCGTCGTTGAGCGACACCAGGACGCTGTGGGGGCGCCCGTGGGCCACCACGTAGAGGGCGTTGCCGGTCCACGGGGCGCGGATGGGGTGCGCCAGGCCGCGGTGCCGTGCCTCGAAGTACCGGCTCTCCTCCGGCGGCAGCTCGACGGTCTCGCTCTTGCCCCGGCCGCGGGCCCACTGCTGGTCCAGTACCTGCTCGTACCGCTTGCCGCGGAACGTCAGCCCGACCGTCTTGCCCTGCTTGACCAGCGGCCCGACCACGACGTCGGAGACCTCGAACTCGCGGACGTGGCCCGACCTCATGGTGCCCTGGAAAGCCAGGGTCTGCGGCCGGGCAGCGCCCTGCCAGGCATCGCCGGCGATGGTGACGGCCCCGTGGTGCCCGAACTCGGCCGCCAGCGCCTGCCGGAGCCCCTCAAGCGCCGCCGTGGGGCCCTCATCCTGCCGCGTGTCGAGCCGGCGCGGCTCGCTCACGTGCAGCACCACTGACCCCGCACCACGACCCGCCACACGCCACGGCGCCGACACCGCCACCACACGGGCGAACGTCGCCCCATCGAGATGCACCGCCCGACCACCCGGCAGCGACACCCGGAACTCACCACCGCTCAGCGCAGTCTCGACGTGGAATGTCCCAGCCCGTGCCGCGCCATCCACAATGGCCGGTTCTCGGCCGGGCGAACGTCCGAACGAGACACCCACGATCCGGCCACCGTCGACCAACCGAGCGGCCCGCACCTCGCCCGGGTGGAAGTAGTACGTGCGCCCGTCCGCACCCACGCCCAGCAGATCCGAACGCTCCGAGGTGAACGTGCGCCACTCGTCCCCGGGGCTGAGGAGCGTGAAGCCGCCCACCGTGTCCTGGTACATCTTCGCGCTGGGGGCGACGACCGGCTGCCGGTGGCCGAACTCGGCGGCCAGGGTGCGCTGGAAGTCGTGCGCCGCACCGCCTTCGCCGACGAGGGTGCCGGCACTGCACACCAGCAGCACGATCGCACGCCGGTCGGTCGGTCCGAGCGCCGACCGGAAACGGTCGAGCGACCCGAGCAGTCGGGCGAACTCGGTCCCGCTCATTCTGATGTCGGGCCGGCCGACCAGGTTGACCTGGAACAACTTGGGCAAGCCATGGGTGCTGACGAAGAACGGGCCGTCGGGCCAGGGCGACGGGACACGCCGGGCGTCCGGGCCGTGGAACACGTCCTCCGCGCTCCGCCCGCTGAGGAGCTGATAGGTCACCTGCTGCTCGGCCGGGTCCCGGCGGGCCCACTCGAGGTCGGTCCGGAAGTCCGCGGCGTCGAAGGTCAGGCCGATGACCTTGCCGTCGCGGCGCATCGGGATCACCTCGACCGCTTCCGGGCCGAACCGGTGTTCCCGCCCCCGGGCGTCGACGCCGGTCAGAACGACGCGGGAAGCCTTGCCGCGGAAGATCGTCCCCGGCGGTGTGTCGACCGGCCGGGGCGGCACGGGCTCGCGCACGAAACCGGCGGCGTGGGCACCGTCCACTGTGGTCACCGGCTGCTCGAGACCGAAGTGCCGGGCCAGTGCGTTCCGGAAGTCGTTCAGCGGACCGCGATCGCCGCTCCCCGGGGCAGCGTCGAGCAGCACGATCGCACTCGGCGACCGGTGCGGGGCCGCGTCGTGGAACGGCCGCGACTCGGCCACCAGCCGCGCCAGCGCCCGGCCGTCGACGATGCGCGTCGCGCCGTTCGCGAGCCTGACCTCGAAGCCGTGCCCGCGCACGGCAGCGTCCACATGGAACGCGTCAGCCGCGAAGCCCGCCGGCAGCCTCGGGGTTCCCCGCCCGAACGAGACGCCCACGACACGGCCGCCGTCCACGATCTCCCGGATCCGCACGTCACCGGGCTCGAAGCGGTGCGGGCGGCCGGCGGCGTCGGCGCCGAGCAGCGCGGCCGGACCCGACGCGAACACCCGCCAGTGTCCTCCGAACAGCACCGCGGTCCGCGACACCTCGGCCCCGGTCAGCCGGTCGAGCGGCGAACCGGCTGAGCGGTCGAGCACCAGCTCGACCGACTGAGTCGCCGCGACCACCGGCTGGCGGTGCCCGAACTCGGTGGCCAGGGTGTGCTGGAAGTCAAAGGCCGCGCCACCGGGCCGGTCGATCGCTCCCGCCAGGCAGATGACCAGAGCGATCGAGTCCGGCCGCAGCTCGGCCAGCGCGTCCTGGAACACCCCTGCCCTGGTGACGACCCTGGCGAAGGTCGCGCCGTCCACAGCCACCTGGGTGCCGTCGGCGAGGGCGACCTGGAACACGTTCGACAGCCCGTGGGTCATCAGGTACAGGGCGTTGCCCGTCCACGGCGGCCGCTCCTGCCGGGTCAGGCCTGCGACGCGGGCAGCGTCATAGGACCGGGCGCCGCCGGGAAGCACGAAGGTGTGGCGACGGCCCGTGCCCCTGGCCCAGCGCAGGTCCTGCGCACGCCCGGCCTCGTCGGGCGTGAAGGTGGCCCCGATGAGCCGCCCCCGCTTGGTCAGCGGTGCGACGACCACCTCGTCGGCCTGGAAGTGCCGGATCTGGCCCGACTCGTCGGTCCCGTGCAGCAGGCCCGACACAGCGTCGCCCACCGCGCTCAGGGCGCTTGGGATCGACCCCGCCCGGAGGATCGGCCCGCCATCCGGACCTGCTGCCTCGATGGCGGGGAAGCGCCGCCAGCGGCCGTCCCAGACCACGGTCAGCGACGGACGGCCCGTGTCGGCATCCTCCGGCACCAGGTCGAGATCGCCGGTCGGGGCGTGGAGGGTTTCCTCCCGGCCGAACCGCTCCGCCAGCGCACGGCCGAAGTCGTGGGCGAACGCTCCCTCGCCCGCGGCGGACGACAGCAGCACGAACCCGTCCACGTGCTGGGCCCGGCCGAACGCCTCCGACTTGACCACGAGCCTCGCCAGCGTGTCCCCGTCGACCCCCGTCTCGCGGCCGTCCAGGAGCTGGATGGCGGAGTGCCGGGTGTCGACATAGAAGGCGTGACCCGTCCACGGCGCCCGCTCCGTGTGCACTCGCCAGGCCCTCATGTCCACCGTGTGAGTGACGCTCGGGTCTTCCGTGCCGGCGGCCCACGACTTGACCGCGCTCAGGTCGTCGCCGGTTCGGAACGACACGCCGACGGCTCGGTCGCCACGTTCCAGCGGGCTCATCGCCACCTCGCTGCGCCGGAACAGCGACAGCCGGCCGGCCGCGCCGGTGCCGTGCAGCCCTCCGCGGTCCCCGCTCAGCTCGCTGTCCCCGACGTCCTCCGGGTGGAACCAGTGCGGCTGGTCGGTGGCCGTGTTCTTGCCCGTCAGCTGTACCGGTGCGGGCTCCGGCACGGCGGCCTGGGACGACGGTTCCGCGGTGTCGAGGGCGCGCCCGTGGGACACCTCGCCCGCGAGCACGACCGGCTCGGGACGTGCCTCGTGGCCGGGTGCCGTGCGCCACCCGCCTTCCTCGGGCACGTGCACGGGCCGGTCGAAGCCGAACGCGTGGGTCAGTGCCTCCCGGAAGTCGCCCATCGGGTGCGGCGCGCGACCCAGCAACACCGGGTTGCTCGGCTTGGCCAGCAGGGTGATCGAGTCGACCGGACCGGCTTCGGCCGCCGCCCGGAACGCCTCGGACTGCGTCACGACCTTGGCCAGTGCGGATGCCTCGGCGAGCAGGGTCCGGCCGTCGGCCAGCCGGAGCCTGAACTGGCCGCCCACGGTCGACGCGTCCACGAGGAACGAGCCCTCGCGTGCCGCGGGGGCCTCCCCGGTGGCGTCGGGCCGGAACGACACACCGACCGTCCTGCCGTCGCGGACCAGCGGGGTGGCCTGGACCTCGGCGGGCGTGAAATGGCGGGTCCGGCCGGTGGAATCGGCCCCGAGCAGGCCCGCCGAACCGGACGAGAACACCCGCCAGTGGCCGCCCTCGATCACCCCGGTGCGGGACGGCACCCGCGGCCGCGGCAGGTCGCCGGTGAACAGCCCGCGCACCCACCGCTTGACCTGGTTTCCCTTGGCGTACTTGGGGTCCTGCCAGAGGTCCACGACATGAGTGGCGCCGACGACCGGCTGCCGGTGGCCGAACTCCGACTCCAGCGTGTGCTGGAAGTCGAAGCCGACCCCTCCCGGTCGGGCGTCCGTTCCCGCGTAGCAGACCAGCAGGGCGATCGCGCGTGGGTCGTCGCGGCCGACGGCGCTGCGGAAAGGCTCGGAAGTGGCCACCAGCCGGGCCAACGTGTCACCGAGCACGCGCAGGCGGGTGCCATCGGTCAGCCGCACCGCCACCGAGTCCGGGTGCCCGTGGGTGCTGATGAAGAACGGCTTGTCCGGCCAGGGCGCCGGGGTGCGGCGGACGTCGTGGCCCCAACCCCGGTCGAAGGTCGGCCGGACGCCCGGGGCGTAGTAGTGCGTGACCTCGTCGGCGGGCACGTACCCCTTGGCCCACGTGCGGTCGTAGCGGAGCTCCTGGTCGGCCAGGAAGCTCATGCCGATCGTTTCCCCGCGCCGGACCAGCGGATGCGTCCGCACGTCCGAGGGGGCGAACCGGCGGATCTCGCCGCCGTCGGTGAGTCCGGCCAGCCCGTCGGTTCCGATCGCACCGGGCAGCGGCCCCAGGTCGCGTGCGGTGTGCTCCAGGCTGCGGAAGCCGAGGAAGAAACCGCCGACGGCGCCGAAGGAGTCCCAGCCGCCGTCCGAGCGCAGTCGGCTGCGGGTCCGCCGGGGCGCGAAGGCCGAGAACGCAGCGTCGACATCCGAGTGGCTGTGCCCGGGGGCACTCGTGCTCTCGTCGGTCTTGAGGGGCGCCTCCGGGTCCGGGTCGCGCAGGCCGAGCGCCTCCAGGCCCGCGCGATTCACCTCGAGCAGGATCGGCTTGTCCGGCGCGGTCTTCAGTGGCTGGCTCCAGGCCTCCGGGGCGCGCTTCGACCGGTAGCCGGGCGTGACCTCCCACACCGGGTGGACCTTGACGAGGTAGCGCCGGTCGCCGCCGTCGGCGCCCTGGGTCTTGTCGGTGCTGCTGATCGTGGCGCTGTCCTTGACCGTCCACGGCAGGACCGGCGTGGTGATGTCGGCGAGCGGGATCGTCGGACGGCTGCGCACGTGGTCCACGCTGACCGCGCGCAGGTCCACAGAGGCCGCGACGTTGACCTCGCCGCGCCGGTCCGCGGTGATCTTCACCTCGTGGTCGGTGCGCAGTTCCTGTTCGACGGGCTTGTCGAGGACCCGGAGCAGCTGCCGGTCCACGAGGTCGGCCTTGATCCGGACACTGGACACCGCGTCGCCGTTGACCTTGATCATGTAGCCGCGGTCCGACAGCAGCGTGGGCAGGTTCGCCCGCAGCGCGGTCGTGCTGCCCGCCGCCCGCACCTGGTGCTCCGCCCGCGGGCGCAGGCCGGGCCTGCCGTCGCCGCCGGAGACAATCGTGTCCAGGGCGTGGTGGAGTTCGGGTGCGGCGAACGGCCGGACCACCAGGACAGCGTCGTCGGGCAGCACGGCCTGGTCGTTCGCGCGCTCGAGGTCCGCCAGTGACCCCTCGGCGCGGTCGAGGATCTTCTCCGGTTCCGGGTGCGGCGGGACGGTGTCCTCCGCCGGCACCGTCGAGCGGACCGCACCGGCGAGCGAGAAGCTGGTGGTCCAGACCTCGTCGACCGGCCGAGGCCCGGGCTTCGGCATCCAGTCCGGCAGCACCTTGCTGTAGTGGCCAGCGCGGGCGTAGGGGTGCACGTCCATCGTGATGTGCAGGTCGTGCACGAACTGCACGGCCTCGCCGGTCCGCTCGGTCTTCACGCCCTCCCGCCGGGACAGGCTCACCTCGGTCTTCGTTCCGGCGCGGTGCGTCAGGCCGGGCCCGCCCGCCATCAGGCTGCCCGGCTGGCCCGACTTGCTCACGTTGCCGAGCAACCGCAGGCCCACGTCCCAGCGCCAACGCCGCAGGTCGCTGGTGCCGGCGACGTGCTCGGCCTCCATGCTCGTCTTCTCCACGGCCTCGCTGATCGTCCGGTGGTACCGGCCCTCCCCCAGTTCGGCGCGCAGCACGACAAGCTGCTCGACCTTGCCGAACGGGGTCGCGCCCTCGACGAAGACCGACCGGCCGCCGGTGAGCATGTCCTCGATCGCGGCGTCGGCGACGCTGCCCGCGAGCGTCGGCCCCAGCACGTCCTGCACCAGGCGTTCGTTGATCGGCTCGAACGGGTGCCGCGGCAGCAGCCGGTCGTACGGGCCGACCAGGGTCTTCGCCGCCAGTTCCAGCCTGCTCGTGGACAGCGCACCGCCGTTGTTCCCGGTCCAGTGCCGCAGCCGCTCCTCGACCTGCCGGACCAGTTCGGCGCCGGCGGCCAGCCGGTACAGCTCGACCTTGCCCACGCCGCGGCCGACCTCGGCGGGCGCCCCCACCGGCTCGTGGTCGTCCTCGTCGCGCCGCGGTGCGGCGGCGGGTCGCTCCTCGTGCTCGGCCTGCTCCGACTGGGCCTGCGGCGACGCGGTCCCGTGGGGCGACTCGCCCTCGGCGGACGAGTGCTCGGAGCCCTCCGCGATGTCGGGCATGCGCCCGACATCCGAACGGCGCGGCGCCGGCCTGGCCGGCGCCGCGGCCCCGGGCTCGCCGGGCAGGTTCGTCCGGTGGTGCTCGGCGTCGGCCGGGTCGAGCTTGGCCAGCTCGGCGTCCGACAGCGCGCCGATGTGGTGGATCTCGTGTGCGGGCACCCACACCCGCACGGCATCCGGCACCTCCGCCCACCGCTGCCCGCGCAGCGAATCGTGCTCGCGCCAGAACCCGACCACGTCGCCGAAGTTGCGTCGCACGTCCGCGCGCACCTCGTAGGTCGCGTCGAAACTGACGAGGTAGCCGCGTTCGGTGTGCTCGTGCTCGGCCTTCACCGGTCCCTTGCCGCCCACGAGTATGCCGTCGGTGTGCTGCTTGCCGATGCCCAGGCCGAGGTCGGCGCCGGTGGAGAACACACCCCTGACCGGCTCGGTGCGGAACACGCTGAGGCGCGCCTTGGTCTCGGCGGTGGTCTCCGCGGCGTTCTCCCGGGACGCGTCGATCTGGCGGGTGCCGTGGAAGGTGTGGGCGTCGTCCTTGGCGACGATCCGCGGGGCGCCGAGCCGGGTGCTCAGGTCCACCCGGGCCGTGTGCTCACGGGTGCCGAGCAGACCGGGGAGGCTGTGTGCCTTGAGCCGCAAGGTGTCCTGGAACAGGACAGCCGACTCGAACCGAGTGGCGCGCGCGACGGGGCTCGCGAACTCCTCCAGCGCGTCCAGGGCGACATTGCGCTCGTCCAGCTGCCCGAGCTGCCGGTCGTAGCGCCGTCGGCCCTTGTGCTCGTCGAACTGGGGCGGCAGCGTGCCGCTGAACGGGATGGTGAGGACGTGGCGCCATCCGCTCTTCGGTGGGACACCGACGAGCTCCGCGATCGCGTTGCGCAGGCCGGGGACCGGCTTGAGCGTCTCGATCTCGAAGCCCGCAGGCAGCTCGCCCAGCGAGTGGTCCCGGTCGGCGGGCAGCGGGCCCTCGTGCCAGGTGACCGGCTCGTCGGCCCGGCTCGGTTCGGTGTCGACCGGGACGTCCTCGCCGCCGCGCAGCGGGGCGTCGATCTCCACCGTCCCCGGGCTGTGCACGACCCGGCGGCCGGGTTCGTGGCCGTGCCGCCACCCGGCCGTATCCGGCTGGGACCAGCGGCCGCCGATGCGGACCTCGAAGCGGGCAGGGTAGGTGAACCGGTGCACCTTGTCCCCGTCGGCGATGTCCCGCTCGATCGCGACCTGCTGCCCCACCTTGTCGATGTCGCGGCTCGTGTTGTCCCGGCTCAGCGTCAGGCTGCCACCGGTGGACACCGCACGCGGCTTCTTCTTGTGGTCGGCGTCGGCCGCCCCGGCCACCGCCCCGGCCGCCGAGAACATGTCCGGGTGGCCGTCGCGCGCCGCGCCGGCGATGATCCCGGCCGCTTCCGCGTCGTCACCCAGCCCCTTCGGAAGGTGGCTGCCGGCCTTGCTCGCCGTGTCCGGACCGCCGAAGGCGGAGGCGGTGACCCCGAAGCCGCGCTCGGCTTCCCTGGTCACCTCGACCGAGTGGGTGTGGCTGAGCGAGACGAAACCCTCGACGGTCTCCGAGGGCACCTCGCCGACATGCCGTCCCGCGGCCCGGTCCAGGGCGCCGCGGACGAAGACGTCCGGAGCGTGTTTGCGCCAGGCGCTGAGCGGGAAGCGGGCGCCGTCACCGTTGACGATCTCCCGGGCGTGGTCGTCCAGGAACATCCGGAACCGGTCCACCAGCCGGGGCACCTCGGCAGCACGGATCGCGCCGGCGGCCAGCAGCTCGTTGAGCACCGGGCCGACGATGGTGTCGGCGGTGGCCCGGTCCAGCCGGAAGCGGGCGCCGAGTCGGTCGGGCACCTCGAACCGGTCGCCGCCCGGCGGGTCGGCCGGGCGCGGCGCCTCCGGGGACTGCGCCGCGTCGTCCGGCGCCTTGAGCATCTTGTCCTCGGGCCGGAACCACGCGGTCGCGGCGCCGTCGGCGGTGATCACGTGCTCCGCCTCGCGGTGCGCGACCTTGACCCGCTCCGGCCGGTAGGGCCGCACCTTCGAACCGGCGCCGCTGTCCGGCTGGTTGAGGACGTGGTCACGGGCGATGCCGGTGTCGGTACCCGACGCCTTGCGCGTGTCGTCGCCGATCCTGACGACGTAGGTCAGGTCGGTCTGCAGGCGCTCCAGTGTGTCCTTGTAGCTGAACTTCAGCTCGCTGCCGTGGCGTTCGGCGATGTTGCTGCCGGTGATCGTGTTGTCGAAGCGGTTGTAGAAGACACCGGCGTAACCGCCGGTGGGTTTGCTGAGCAGACCGACGGCGAACGTGAGGCTGAAACCGTGCCGGCGGGTGTAGGACTGACCGGAGATGGTCTCGCCGCTGGCACGCTCGGCCCGGCTCGCCACACCGCCGGGCAGGGTGCTCACCTCGCCGCTCCAGCCGGGCGCGGCCTTGCCGTGGGACCCGGCCTCCTCGCCACGGGCCCGCAGGGCCACGGTCACCTCGACCGGCTTGCCGCCGTTGAAGGCGAAGTGCTCCCGCACCGCCTGACCGCCGAACAGCTCGTGGGCTCGGGTCGGCAGTTGTTCCAGCCAGGCCCGGAAGTCGTGGACCGCGGGGTCGCCCTGGCGCAGGCCCGCCTCGGCCGCAACCTTCCGGTAGAGGTCGCCGACGCCGGTGAACTCGGCGTGCGCAAGCGCCTCCACCCGCATCCTGGGCAGTACGGCACGGGTCGGCTCGGGGTACTTCGGCCAGGACAGCTTCACGGCGACGTCGTGGTGCCCGACGCGCTCGACCTTGCGCCACACCAACCAGTCGCGCCGCTTGCGGACGGTGATCCGGTAGGTGACGTCGTGCTCGGCGGTGGTCACCGAGACGTCCTTCTCCTCCAGCTTGATCTTGGCGTCGCGGGAGGTCTTGGAGGTGAAGTCGGACTCGCGCCCGTTGACCAGGCCGCCCAGTTTCGCGCCGATCACCACCCAGGGCAGCGGCACCCGGATGGAGCGGGCGTCGGTGGAGACCGTGCTGCGGGCCGTGGCGATGTTCGTCTTCACCGGACCCTGGACGTGCTCGTGCAGGAACTTGGCGGTCTCCGGCTGCTCGCCGTCCTTTGCGGACTTCGAGTCCGTGGACTCGGCCTTCTTGTCCGACGTGGCGGGCTTCTCGGCCGCCGCTTCGCCGGGCACGTGCTCGGTGGCCGGCTTCGGCTTGCCCACCGACACCACTTCGAGGGTGACCTCGGCCCGGCGGCCGCCGCGCGCGCCGAAGTCGACGACCATGCCGCCGTCGAGCGCCTGCGGGAGGTACTGCTTGAGGCTCTCGTCGGAGAAAGCCGAGTCGACCTGCCGCCGCAGCACGCTGTCCTCGCCGCTTGCCTGCTTGCCGATCAGCCTCGCGATCTCGTCGCGCAGCGCCGCCCCGTCGATGTCACCCTCGACGGTCGGACGGTCGCGCCGCGCCCGCTCGGCCAGATCGCCGGGCCCGAGGAGATCGGTGGTGGCGGGCGTGCCGTTCGCCCCCGGCCCGGCGCCGTCGTCCGCCGGCGCGATCTCGCTGGTGCCGGTGTGCTCGTGGGCGGTGCCGCTCGGCCCCGCCTCGTCATGGTGGGCCTGGCGGGACACCTGCGCGCCAGGCAGGGTGAGGGCGTGCGGCGCACCGTCGCCCAGCAGGCGGTGGAACGGCTCCGCCGCGGCCACCAGGCGGGCCGCGATCTCGCCGTCGACCAGCACGGACGGCCGCGCCGGGTGGACGCCGTCGATGGCGGGCAGCGGCAGCGGCCCGACGACGAGCGTCCGCCACCCCGCCGCGTCCTCCAGCGCCGCACGGTCGACACCGAGCGCTCCGGCCAGCGACCGCGCGTCGGTCGACCACCGCAGCACCGCGAAGCCGTCCGACCACGCCGACCGGCGCGCGCCCAGCAGTTCCACCAGCGGTCCGTGGTCGAGACCCTCCCCGGCCCGGGTCACCACGGTCACGTCGATGAGGCGGCCGTTGTGTTCCAGGAGGGCGAACTCGGCGCCGTCCGCGGGAACGTGCAGCTGCGCGCCGTGCGCGGGGACGATCGCGACCCGCTCCGGCGAGTGCCCGGCATCCGGCGGGGGCAACGGATCGGTGTCGGTCGGGCCACCGTCGCGGCGCAGGCCGCCCGAACCGTCGTCTCCCTCGTCGTCGGGGTGCGAATCGCGGTCGCTCCCCGGCTCGTTCGGACCGTCGAGCGACCGGGGCCCGAACGTGTGCCACCGCGCCGGATCAGGTCCTGAACCGAGTTCCTCGTCCTCCCTGATGGTCTCCAGGCCGTACGGTCCGTCGGTCTGTTCGAAGATCTCCGGCGCCAGGTCCTCCTGCGCCGCGGTCACCGCGACCTCGCTACCGAGACGCTCGCTCAGCGCCCGCTGGAAGTCGTGGCCTCCACCGCCCGGCCAGACCATCTCACCGGTCCGCGAGGCCATCAACGTGATGCCGCCCGGGCGGTTGGCCCGCGCCCGCTCGAACACACCGGCATCCGCCACCACGGTCGCGAACGCCTCACCGGAGACCAACAACCGACGCCCGTCAAGCAACGTGACACCGATCCGGTCCGGGAACGGCGCCGCGGCCACGACGAGGCTGTCCCCGGGGCCGGGGTCGCGCAGACCGTCGGGCAGCTCGCCACGGAAGGACATGCCGACGACCTCGCCACCACGGGTCACCGGGCTGACCGCGGCCTCGCCGGCGCCGAACACGTGCACCAGACCGGTCTCGCCCGTACAGGCCACCTTGTGCGCGTCACCGAACACCCGCCAACGGTGCGCCCCGTCCGCAGCCACCACCGGCACGTCCCGGCCGAGCTCGGCCAACCCGCGCTGGAAAGAGTGCGCCGCACCATCGGCGTGGGTCAGCGCTCCGGCCCGCGACCCGGGCAGGGCGACAGCCGCCAACTCCGTGTGCTTGGTCAGCGAACGGAACGGCGAGGACTTCGCCACCAGCTTCGCGAACGTCGGCCCATCCACCGAGACCGGCGTGCCGTCAGCCAACCGGACTCCGAACCGGTCCGCCGTGGCGTCCACGTCCACATGGAACACCGGACCGTGATCCGCCGTGACCGGCAACGCCACCGGCCGGTCACCAGGGCGGAACGACACCCCCGCGACCCGACCATCGACGATCAACGGCTGCGCGGTGACGTCCCGCCGCCGGAACGACCGCACCTGCCCGGACGCGTCCACACCCGTAAACGAAGAACCACGACCGACAAGACGACTGATCGGGCGCGACAACGCCGACCACCGACCCGGCCGCACCACCGGACCACGCTCAGCAACCGGCACCCCGGCACGCCGCTCGGTGTCGGTGTGGTTCTGCTCGGCCGCGCTCTGCGCATCCGCACCCACCTCGGTGGCACTCGGATGGGCCTCGGTGTGCTCGGCAGCGGGAGCCGGCTGCCACGAAGGCAGGTTCGGATCATGCCGCAAACCACCGAACTCGGCCACATACTCAGCGACCTCACCCGGCTCCGGCTTCGGCGGCATCATCGATGCCAGCGTCATACCGTCGTCGGCATCACCCAACACCTCCGACAACGGCGTGCCCATCGTGAACGTCGCCGCGTCGAAACCACGAATCGGCCCACCCAGCTGCGTCTCACCCGAATTGAGGAACGCAATCGGATCACCCGTGGCCGCCGACACCGTCTTCGACAGCACCATCCCCACCGGATGCGCCGCATCCGCCGGATCGTAACCAACCACAAAACGGCCGTTGTCACCCTCACCCATGCCGCTGATGCTCAGCGCCGCCATCGTGGCGATGTCCTTGTCCGCGCTGAACGGCACGAAACTCGTGTTACGAGTGTCGTAATCCGGAACCGGGATCACACCCAACGGCGGAATCTCGCCATCCTGCACCCGATGCCACGTCGGATGCCACGACCCAATACCACGATACAGCGTCAAACCCTCGCCAAAATACCGCCTGACCTGCTCAAACACCTCCCGCCGCTCACGCTCGCCCAGATTGTGCACGGCATCGACACTGACGAACACGTCATGATTGACAAGCTTGTAGAAACCCTCCGCACGACGCGCCGGCTCCACAAGTCCACCACCGAAGTCCAACAACTCCGAGTGATGCCCAGCAACCGCCGACGCCTCCTGGTGCGACCGCGACGCCGACTGCCCCTGATCCTCAGCGACATGCTCACCAGACCGGCCATGAGAACCCACCGGCTCGGACGGCCGTGTGCCCAGGAAGTCGGCCAGCGTCACCCGCTGCGGCGGCGCGGCCGCGACGCCGCGTTGCCGCACCGGCATCGGCGGCCGCTTGGGCGTCTCGTGCAGCTGCGCGCCCGCTCTCCGGGCGTCCACAGTGGCCGGAGGCTCGGTCCGGAAGCCCGGCCCCAGCGGCCGATCGTCACGGGTGAGCGCGTTCGACCGCACACCCGTGGAAACGAACGGACGCTCCCGCGGCCCGTCGCCACCACGCGGCGAGTCACCGTCCAGGCGAGCGGGGCCGCCCTCACCCTCCGGGAACGTGCGCCACTCGCCGCCGTGCAGAACCGTCCGGGAACCCCCGTGCTCGTCGCCCGGGATGAGGGCGAGCGGGCTGGTCGGCGCGTGCACGCGGCCGGAGAAGCCGAACTCGTCGGCCAACGTCCGGTGGAACAGTTCCGCCACCGGGCCACCGCGTTCACCGGTGTGCGAGACGAGCAGGGTGACGTCGTTCGCGCCGTCGGCCAGTGCGCGACGGAACGCATCCGACTCGGCGACGAGACGCGCGAAGGCCGGGCCCGCGAGGACACGATGGCCCCGGCCGATGTCGACGACGAACAGGTTCACATGGGTCGGCGCGACGACGAAGAAGGTCCGGTCTGACCACGGAGCCGGGCGCACGTCCAGGTTGCCGGCCGCCATGGCGTCGCCGAGTTTCTGCCTTGGCGCCAGGTGGACGGTGCTGTCCCGACCGCCACCGGCGGCCCAGGTCTGCTCGGGGGTCGGGCGCGACGAGAACGTCAGTCCGATGACCCGGCCGTCGGCCTCCAGCGTGTGCTGCCTGATGTCCCGCGTGGCGAACCAGTCGCGCAGCCCGGTCCCGCCGTGCCAGCCCGCCACCAACGGCCCGTCCGCGAGCACTCGCGAATCGTTGCGATCGGCGACGAACGTGCGCCACTGCGCGCTGTCGGGCAGGCCTGCGACGGGACGGCCCGTCTCGTGGTCGAGCAGCAGATCGAGCGGGCCGCCCGGCGCGATCACCGGCTGCCGGTGACCGAGGTCGCCGGCCAGCTCGACCCGGAAGTCGCGCGCCGCGCCACCCGGTTCCGCCCGCTCGCCGGCGCGGCTCACGAGCAACGCGAACCGGTCGACGCGGTCCCGCACCGGATGTCCGTCCGGACCGATGCCGTGCATGATGTCCACGAACGCGCGGGACTTGGTCATGATCTGCGCCAGCACGCGGCCGTCGACCCACACGCGCTCGCCGTCCCCGAGCCGGATGCCGCAGCCGTCGGGCCTGCCATCGGCGGCGACGAACACGGTGTGGTCGGTCCACGGGGCGCCGGCGTGCGGTGCGGCGGCGCCCTTGTCGAACCATCCCTGGACATGGGCACTGGCCTGCTGGCCGTGGAACGACACGCCCACCTGATGGTCGCCGTGGTAGAGCGGGGCGACGTCCACGTCCTCGGTTCGGATCAGGTGGCGCAGCCCCGCGTCGTCGACGCCCGGGAACACGCGGCCCGACAAGTCGTGCCGCGCCCACTGGCCGTGGTCGAGGCGCAGTTCGGGCGTGCCGCCGGCACCCGCCTCCAACCGGACCCAGCCGGTCGGGGCGAACACCGGGGGCACGCTACCGAACTCGTGTTCCAGGGAACGGGCGAACTCGAGGGAGTGGTCGCGCGGCTGCCCCGGCATCGGCTGGGACAGCTCCCCGGACTGTCTGGTCAGCAGCGCCAGCGCCTGCGGGCGGGCGGTGGCCATCGCGTCCCGGAACGCCCGGGTGTGGGCCAATACCCGGCCGAAGGTCTTGCCGTCGACCACCAACGGGCCTGCCGGCGTGTGCACGACCATTCGACCGCCCGGCGCGGGCTCGGCGTCCACCAGGAACGTGCGGTGCGGCCACGGCGCACTCCCGGCGGAGGCGCCGTGCCCCGCCCAGATCTGCCGGCGACGCAACTCCGCCCGGTCGGTGCGGAACGACACGCCCACCGTCTTGCCCGCGCGGACCAGCGGGGTCGCCTCGGCGGTCCGTGGGTCGAACGCCCGCCAGTTCCAGAGGTCGTGGCCGATGACGTCGGCGTCACCGGAGGACAGCACTCGCCAGGTGCCGCCGTTGACGATGGCAGTGTTCCACTGCCCGCGATACCGGCGGTTGAAGGACATGGTCTCGGTGGCCGCGACCACCGGCTGCCGGTAACCCATCTCCTGGAGGGTCTGCTGCAGGTCATACCCCGCGCCACCGGGCGCGTCGTTCTTGCCGACCTCGCACACGATCAGGGCCAGCGCCTCTGGGGCGTTGCGGTTCACGATGTGGCGGAAGGAGGCGAGGTCGTGCAGCACCTTGCCGAAGGTCTCGCCGCTGAGGAGAACCTCGCGGCCGTCGGTGAGGTGCAGGTGGAAACGCTCCGCGTAGCCGTGCGTGGTCACGTACAGCGTGTTCCGGGGCCAGGGGGACTCCATCACGTGCGTGCGGTTCTCGGCCCTGGCGTCCTTGTGCTCGGCCGAGTAGATGTCGGTGACCCCGCCGAACACGGAACGGACCAGCTCCCGGTCGCCATGCAGCTCCTCGCCCCGGGAGAAGGTGATGCCGACCGGGGTGCCGTCCTTGTCCCGCAGGTGGCGCACCGGCACCTGTGAGGTGTGGAACGTCGTGGGCGCGTTCGTGTGATGGTCGATCGCGGGCAGGGTGAGGCCCTCCACGACCTTCGCCGGCCGCACACCCTGTCGCCAGTTCGTGTGGGCGCGCCGCAACGATGCCAGGGGTGGCCACTTCGCGGCGACACCCGGCGTGACGACGTGCTCGGTGACCTCCTCGTCATGCCCGGTCGCCTCTGACAGGGCCTGCTCGAACTCGTGTGCCAGGGCGCCGCCGTGTCCAACCAGCAGCGTCACCGACTCCGGGTGCTCCATTTCGAACGTGCGGCGGAACATCTTCAGGTCGTGCAGCACGTGGGCGAGCGTTGAGCCGTGCACGGCGACCTTGGCGCCCGAGGACAACGTGAGGTGCACCTGGTCCGACTCGCCCTGGGCGGCGACGGAGAAGGTGTTGGACGCCAACGGGGTTGAGCGCTCCGCACCCACCTCGAAGGTCACGCCGACCGTCCGGCCGTCCCGCACCAGCGGATAGGCCCGGACCTCGGAGGACCGGAACTTGATCACCTTGCCGGTGGCCAGGTCGACGCCGGTCGCGGCGACGCGGTTCACGGCCTTGGCGCCGCCGCGGCCGAACCACGACCCGATCCGGCGGGTCACCGCACCGGGCAACGGGCGGATCCGCTTCGTGGACGCCGCGCCAGGGTCCTGAGTCGGCTCGTGCTCGACGGCTGCCGGCGGCTGCCACGCGGGCAGATTCGGGTCGTGCCGTAGGCCGCCGAACTTCGCGACGTACTCGGCGACTTCGTGCGGCTCCGGCTTCGGCGGCATCACCGCGCCCAGGGTCATGCCGTCGTCGTCACCGCCGTACACCGCCGACAGCGGTGTGCCCATGTCGTACGTCGTCGCGTCGAAATCGCGAATCGGCCCACCGACCTGGGTCTCACCGGGATTGATGAACGCGATCGGCTCACCGGTCGCCGCCGACACCCGCTTCGACAGCACCATTCCGACCGGGTGCGTCGGATCGGCCGGGTCGTAACCGGGCACGAAACGACGGTCGTCGCCCGCACCCATGCCGGTGTGCCCCATCGCCGCCATCGTGGCGATGTCCCTGTTCGCCGTGAACGGCACGAAATTCGTGTTGCGGGTGTCGTAATCGGGGTGGGGTCTCGTGCCCAGCGGCGGAATCTCGCCGTCCCGCACCCGATGCCACGTGGGGTGCCAGGACGAAATGCCGCGGTGGACGGTCAGCCCGTCCCCGAAGTACTGCCGGACCTGGTCGTACACCGC
The DNA here is from genome assembly GCF_014203355.1 of Kutzneria kofuensis. Taxonomy (NCBI): domain Bacteria; kingdom Bacillati; phylum Actinomycetota; class Actinomycetes; order Pseudonocardiales; family Pseudonocardiaceae; genus Kutzneria; species Kutzneria kofuensis. The sequence goes on along the minus strand of NZ_JACHIR010000001.1, from coordinate 8,240,681 downwards.
CTGGCGCTCATGCTCGTCCGGATCGTGCACGGCGTCGACGCTGATGAACACGTCATGGTTGTCGAGCTTGTAGAAGCCGCCCTCTTGATGCGCCAGCTCCACCAGGCCACCACCGAAGTCCAGCGGCTGCGAGTCGTGGCGGACGGCCGCGGGGGCTTGCACACGGGACGGCGCGGTCCGGATCGACGGCTCGGCGGCGGTTCGCTCCGGCAGCGTCGAGTCGTGCATCGGCTCGGACGATCGGCGGCTCGCGGAGCCGTCATGACCGTCACCCGGTGCCGGCGGCAGCTGGCTCTGGTCAGCTGCGGGCTCCTCGGCGTGAGGATGGTTCTCGATTCCGTCGGAAACGACGTGGCCATCGGCATCGACGGGCCACCGCTGCCCGGTTCCCAGGTGGACGACGGAGAAGCCGCCCGGCAGCCGGTCGGCGAGGTCGCCGTCCAGCGGCACGACCCGGAACTCACGTGTCGCGGCGGGCGTGCCCGCCAGTTCGAACACCTGGTGTGCCTGCGGCCCCGCCTCACCGGAGTGGTGGGACACGCGAACCCGCAGACCTCGCAGCGAGCTGTCGGCATCGATGCCGGTCAACGGCAGGTCGGCGCTGACCAGCGACCCGTCGTGGTCGAACCGCCATTGCGCGAGCGGAGTGAGTGACGCCCGGCTTCCGTCGAACCGCCAGGCCGCGAGCGGGGCGTGCCGGGTGACCACCACACCGGAGGTCTCGCCCGAGCGATCCCGGACCGGCACCGCCGTGAACCCGTCGACAACCGGCTCGCCGTCCCGGTCCACCACCAACGGCAGCCCGGCGCCGTCGAACAGCGCGAACCGGTCCGTCCCCGGCAGCCGTACCTCGTACGACTCCAGCTGCCGCTCGGGGCCGAGATTCCACCGGACATCCCCCGCCGCGGCGGTGATGGTCACTCCCCCGTCGGGCTGCGGCACGACCACGCGGTCCGGCACCGGCGACCTGTCGGCGTCCACGACGTCCAAACGGGACACCTCGCCGTCGGGACCATGCACCGACCGCAGCCACAACCCGTCCGGGGCCGGCCCCGGCAGCGGCGGAAGCGCTTCATGGACGGCCCGCTCGCCGGCCAGGGGCAGCTCGTAGTGCCACAACCGGCCGTCGGCGTCGAAATGCCACTCGCCGACGTCCGGCAACCGCACCACCAGGCCGCCGTCCGCGGCCGGCGAGAACTCCGCCGTCGCCTGGCCGGACGGCAACCCGTCCCGCTCGGCCAACCGCGGGCCTGCCACGCCAGTTGGCGCCTCCAGGCGCACGACACGATCTGTGCCCGACAACGCCACCGTGCGGAACAGGAACCGACCATCCGCAGCGAAGTGCGACGCGCCGACGCCGTGCCCGGTCACGACGAACCCGCCCCGCTCACGAGGGATCACCAACACCCCGGGAAGCGGCGCGCCGTCCACGTCCACGACTTCCCAGTGCGATCCCTCCGGCGACCCCTCGGTGGCGCTCTCCCGCAGTCGCAGCCCGTCCACGTCGAGCGGCAACTCCCGCAGATGCGTCACTTCCACGACCGCGTCCAGCGAGAACCGCTGCTGCAACGACTCCTGCCAGTCGTTCGTGTCCGGTTCGGCCGACGGCTCGACGACCGCGGCCTCCTCGTGGTGGTGCTCGACGGGCGTCGTCCACGCTGCCGCCAACTCGGAGTACGTGACTCGCCGACCCGGCACCTTCACCTGGGCCACCAGATCCACCAGCCGCTGCCGCGCCGCCCGGTCGACGGCGGCATCCTCCGCCGCGCCATCCAGTCGCCGCACCAGCGCGTCCAGATGCTCGGCAGTGACGGGTGCTTGGCCGCCGAGTTTCAACGTGCGGCGGGCCAAGTCCGCCGTTCGGCGCACGGCGGCCAAGCGGTCCACGCTGATGTGTTCCGGACCGCCATGGATGTCGCTGGTCAAGCCGGCCAGTTGCCACACCTGCAACCCGGTCTTCGCCCCGATCCGGGCGGCCAGCGGCTTGAGGTCGTCCCGCCGCAGCAGCGGACCCGACTCAGCCAACCGCTGCAACGCGTCCCGGCGCCGGGACGCCTCCGCCTGCGCCGCCACCGGCTCGCCCGACTCCCGCACCGGGAATTCCGGCAGCTCCTCGACGGCCTCGATCAGCTCGAACCTGATCCGCGTCGGCTCCCGGCCGACGGTCTTCTCGGCGGTCCGGCGGTCCGCGATCGCCATCCGGGCGCCGGGCAGCAGCAGCACCTCCTTCTCCTCCGGCGTGGCCGACAGGAACGAGATGTCCCGGCCCCAGTTGCCGGTGAGCCGGGCGTGGATCAGCACGGGGTGGGTCAGCGGGAGCCGGGCCGCTGCGGCCATGAAGTCAAGAGCCTTGTCCTCGACGCGGCTGAAGCTGGCGAAGTCGTCGAGGGAGATCCGCGAGCCGCCGAAGGTCGGTGAGATCAGGCGGCCGATACCCGACGTGAGGTCGCCGATCGAGCGAGTGCCCCGCCACACCTCGCCGCGTGCCGGCGGCAGCTGCGTCAAGGCGTCCAACACCATCGCGGTGTGGGCGGACATCTCCTTCTCCATGGCGGGCAGCAACGCCTCGACGGCGGCGTCGAGCGGCTCCTTCAGGGCCGCCGCCTTCTCCTCGGCCTCCTTCTCGATGTCCGGCAGCACCGCCTCTGCGGCGGCGTGGAGCCACTCCCTGTGCTCCGCCAACTGCTCCGGCGTCATGTTCTGGTGCGGGATGTCCGTCAGCTCGCGAATGCGTGGCTTGTCCCCCAGCTCGGCCGGCAGTGGCGTCGGGCCGGCGGCGTCGAGGTAGGCGTCGATGTGCTTCGCCGCCTGGGCGACCGTCATCTTTCGCGGCGCGTTCGCCAGGAGGTCGCGGATCGTCTCGTCCTCGCGCAGCGCGACCGGCACGTCCTTCAGCGTCCGTTCGCCGGCGAGATACATGTCGAGCAGGCGCCTGGCCTGGAACCGCAGCGCCGCCGCCCTTGTGCCCGCGGACCGGAACCTGAGCAGCACGTTCATCAGCGGGAAGGCCGGGCCGGTGTAGACGATGAGGGCGGCGAAGTGGGCCGGGCTCAGCCGCTCCAGCACCTGCCGGGCGGTCATGTTGTTGTCCCGCAACCATTCCGCGGCAACCAGGGTCGCCTCGTCGCCAGGTCGCTGGTCGACGAGCTGTTCGATGGTGGTGCGGCGATGCTCGGCCAGTGCGAGCGCTTCCGTGCCCGGCTCGCGGAAACCGCCGTCCTCGAGCGGGCTGTGCAGCTTGGCCCAGTACGCGGCCTCGTGCGGCAGCATGCCGCCCAAGCCGACGCGTTCCCGCAGTTCCGACAGCCGCACGCCGGGAACGGACCGGTACATTCCGGCCGCGTCGGCCGCCGTGTGCCCGGCCGGCGACGGCAGCACGTGCGCCGCCCGCAGCCCCGCGAGAACGTCCTTCAGACCATGATCGGGCAGCATCGAGCCCAGCACCGACAGCGCCACGCCGTCCGGGTCCGGGTGCACGACATCCAACAGCTTGAACGCGTTCCCGACCTTCTCCGCCGTCGCCGTGTTCGGCTCCGACAGCGGCGGAGCCTGTCGACGCAGCGTCGGGACGTCCAGGCCGAGCCCGTCGGCCCGCTCCCAGTCACCCCGCTCGACGATCTCCGACAGCAGCGACGTCAACGTCACCGGCGAGTCGTCGAAGGCGGCGTGGGAGAACGCCGCCATCAGCTCCCGGACGTCGCCCCGCCCCAGCAGATCCTGCAGGTCGGTCGAACTGTTCTTCAGGAACATCGCGGCGACCTCGTCCCCGCGATCGGGGAAGGCGGCGGCCAGCACGTCGAACAACCGCGACACACCCAGCCGCGCCGCCCGCAACGCCCGGGGGTGATTGGCGGCGAACGTCCCCAGGTTCGCCTCGAACTCCTGGGCCTTCAGGTCGTACGCCACATCCTCGTACAGCGTCCGCAGCGCCTCACTGCCGGCGACCGACGGCGGCTCCACCACCGGCCGGCCCCACGTCTCGCGGCCGGCCAGCGGCCGGCCGGCCTCGTCGGACACCGTCAGCCGCCCGTCCGGCCAGATCCGCGCCGTCAACCGAGCGTCCGCCACCGGATCGCCGTTGAGGTCCAGGCGCGCGGCCTCGACCTCGATCGGGTTGCCCCGGCTGGCGTGCCGGCGGTCCACGTCCGCGTAACCGGTCAGCCGGCCGTGCTCGTCCCGCAGCGGGACGGTCTCCGCCTCCACGATCCCGTTGCCGGGGTCGACCACCATCCGCTGCCGCGGGGCGTCATTGGGCGCCGCGGGCCGCACGATCACCCGGCCGTCCGGCGCCCGTTCCACCGTCCAGTCGTCGCGCGCCGCGCCGCGCGGGTCGACGAGCCTAGGGACGTCGTCCGGCCCCAGCACGTCGGTTCGCAGGTACGCCTCGCGGTACACCGGCACGTCCCGGACCGTGAACGTCCCTTCCTGCCCGAAGTGGTATCGATGCCCGCTCATGACATCGGTGACGACGAGCGGGCCGTACACATGCTCCGGGGAGTCCGACGGCACCGCCGCCACCTCGAGGTCGGCCGTGGTCGCGTCGTCACGGGAGAACTGGTACGACAGGTTCTCCTGACCGGAATCGTCCCAGGAGCGCAACGCCGCCACCCGCAGGTCCGGCGCCATCGACGCCGGCGAATCCGCCAGCTGGAACTCCCGCAGCGTCCAACGACCGTCCGCGTCGAACGCCGTCCGCAGTCCCGTGCCGTTGTGCAGCCCGACATGCCAGCCCGAGACGCCGTCCGGCATCACAGTGAAGCCACCCTGGACGGGCGAGCCCTTGTCCAGGTATGCCTGGCGCGCGGCCTGCGCATTGTGCAGCAACCGGTCGTACGCCGCCGACCGCAACGCCACCGCGCCCTGGTGCAACGAGTGCGGCGGAACCCCGGCCCGCACCGCCTGCCTCCTGGCCTGTGCGATCAACCGCTCGATCCGCACCAGGTCCGGCTCGCCGGGACCAGCGTCGCCGTGCAACACCTGGTCGAGCGCGGACCGGGCCGGCTGCGCCATGGCCGGGCCGTGCGGGCCGGAATCGTCCAACGAGGACACCGGATCCGGCCGGCCGGTGCGGGACGGGTCCGCGGACAGCGGGTGATCACGCACCACCGGACCCGAGTCGATCGCGTTCTCGATCGCCTCCAGGTACCGGCGTGGCACCCCGGCCTCGGGCGTCCGGGTGATGTCGGCCATGATCCCGTCGCTGGCGGCCTTCGCCGCGGTGTCGCGGAACAGCGAGTCCGGGTCGAGGTACGTGTCCGGCAGACCGACGAAGTGTCCCAGCTCGTGCAGAACCAGCAGATCATTGCGCCGCGCCACCTCCGCCAGCGCCTCCGGCCCCAGCTCCGGCCCCTCGTGCGACAACCGGAAATGCAGCTGGTCCGACCGCTCGGGCACCGACGGCATGCTCAGCTCGATGGCTTCCCGACCGTCAGCGGCCGGTGTCAGCCGCAGGTCCACATGCAACTGATCGCCCGACCTCGGCAGCAGCAAGCCGCCGTTGAACTGCCGGTCCACCGCGGCACGCCACCGCTGCACGAGCACCGGAAGCATGTCCGGAGTGGTGCCCTCGCCGAACCGCACGGGCAGGTTCAGCGTGAGGCTCCGCACCCAGCGGCCGTCATCGGCTTGGACACGCCGCACCCAGGCACGGATCAGCGTGTGACGACCGGGCAGCAAGCCGTCCCCGGCGGGCACGCCCTGCGTCGGATCGAATCGCTCCGTCCGCAACTCGCTGCTCGGTGCGCCCTCCCGGCGGTGCGACCACTGCTCCGGCCGCACCGGATCCGGTACCGGCTCCACCAGCTCCGGTGGCGCGTCGCCGACTTCGGTCCGTTCCACCGGCGCGTGCGACGTCGCCATGGCCCGTTGCGGCCGGGTGTTCCATTCGGCGGCCAACTGCGAGAACGAGACCCGCCGGCCCGGCACCTTCAGCCGTGCGACCAGATCCACCAACCGCTGCCGCGCCTCCCGGTCCACGGCAGCGTCCGTCGCGGCGCCGTCCAGCCGGCGCACCAGCGTGTCCAGGTGCTCGCCGGTGACCTGTGTGTCGGTGCCGAGCTTCACCGTGCGCCGGGCCAGATCCGCCGTGCGGCGCATCGTCGTCAGGCCGTCGACGGTCAGGTGTTCCGGCCCGCCGTGCACATCGCCGGCCAAGCCCGCCAGCTGCCACACGTCCAAACCGGACCTCGCACCGATCCGCCGGGCCAGCGGCTCGAGATCCTCTCGTCGCAGCAACGGACCGGACCCCGACAACCGCTGCAGCGCATCCCGCAACCGGACCGCGTCCGCCGGATCGTCCGAATCCCGCACCGGGAACTCGGGCAACTCCTCCACGGCCTCGATCAGCTCGAAACCATCGGCCCGGTTCCCCTCGTCGGCGATCCGGCGGGAGGTGATCTTCATCCGGGCGCCGGGCAGCAGCAGCACCTCGCGTTCGCTCTGCTGCACGGCGAACACCGAAATGTCCCGGGCCCGGTTCCCGGACAGCTTCGCCCGGATCAGCACTCGGTGGGTCAGCGGCAGCTGGGCTTGCTTGTGCATGAAGCGTCGGGCCTCGCTCTCCTCCCGGCTGAAACTGGCGAAGGCGGTGAAGGAGAGCTTCGAGCCGCCGAAGGTCGGCGAGATCAACCGCCCGATCCCGGACGCCAGATCACCCACCGAGCGTGTGCCGCGCCACACCTCGCCACGAGCCGGCGGCAACTGCGCCAACGCGTCCAGCAACATCGCCGTGTGCGCCGCCATCTCCTTCTCGATGGACGGCAGCAACGCCTCGGCAGCGGCGTGGACGTCCGTCTTGTGTTCGGCCAACTGCTTGGGCGTCATGGCCGACGTCGGCTTCATCAGCAGATTGCCGAGCAGCGGATCGTCCGCCAGCGTGGACGGCAGGATCGGCAGCCCGCCGTCACCGGGGTCGAGGTACTTGTCGAGCAGGCCCTTGATCTGGACGCCGAGGGCCTGCCGGCGCACCCATGCGCCGCCGGACTTGAAGTCGAGCAGCACGTTGATCAGCGGGAACGCCGGGCCGGTGTAGGCGACGAAGGCGGCGAAGTGGGCCGGGCTCAGCCGGTCCAGCACCTGGCCGGCGGTCATGCCGTTGTCGCGCAACCAGTCGGCGGCGGTCCGGCCCAGCGGGTCGCTCGGGTCGTCCCGGAGGCGTTGGAAGGCGTCCCGGCGCCGCTCGGCCAGCCCGAGCCCGATCTCTCCGGGCTCACGGAAGCCGCCGTCCGCGAGCTCGGCGTACAACTTGTCCCGGTACGCCGCCTCGTGTGGCAGCATGCCGTCCGCACCGACCCGCTGCCGCAGCTCCGCCAGCGGCACGCCCGGGATGGACCGGTACATCTCGGCCGCGTCGTCCAGCGGATGCCCGGCCAACGACGGCACCACATCGGCCGTCTGCAGGCCCGCGAGGATCTCGTACAGCGAATGATCCTCGGTCGGCAGCATCCACCCCAGCAACGACAACGCGAAACCGTCCGGATCCGGGTGAGCCGCGCCCAACAGCTTGAACGCGTTGCCGAGCTTCGCCGCCGTGCCCGACACACCGGCGAGCAGCGGCATGCCCCGCTCGTCGTGCACCTGCCGGTACAGCGAGGAACCCGGGTCCATCGCCCAGTTCGTCTTGCCGGACACCACACCGAGCGGCAACTCCGGCCCGTGCTCACCCGGTCCGAGGTCACCGGCCCGAGGGTCTTCGATGACGGCGGCTTCCTGGACGACCCGGGTGATCCCGGTGATCCGCCGGTGCTCGTCGCGGTGCACCTCCACGCCGAGCACCCCGGGAGCCTGGCGCAACTCGTCCAGCACCGGCTCGCCCCGCTCGTCGAAGCGCAGGTCGTCCAGCGCCACCGACTCCGTCCGGAAACCCATGACCTGCAAGGCGACCGGGTTGGCGGCCAGGAACTCCCGCTCCCGCTCGCTGAGCCCGATCCCGAGCCGGGCCCACTCGCCCGGGGTCCGGGCGATGTGCCCGGCCAGCCGCTCGTCCTCCGGCCGCCAGCGCCGGACCCGGCCCCAGTACTTGGCCACCTCGCGCTTCCATGCCCCCGACTGCGCCACCACGTTGCCGATGGAGAAGAAGTCCTTGTCGAACGCCCCGGCCCGGCCCGGAGCGACCAGGCCGAGCACCGCGTGGATCCGCGACCGTGTGCCGCCCCGCAGGAACGCGGCCTGCCGCCGCAACGCCGGGACGTTCAGGCCCAGTCGCTCGGCCCTCGTCCAGTCGCGGTGCTCCGCGATCTCCGACAGCAACGCCTTCAGCGTCAACGGCGAGTCCTTGAAGAACGCCGCGTTGAAGAACGCGGTCATCAACTCACGGACATTGCCCCGCTCCAACAACTCCTGAAGGTCCGCCGGCCCGGCGTCGCGCTCGCCGACCTGCCCCGCCGAACTCGGGTCGTCCTTGAAGAAGACCTTCGCGACCTCCTCGCGCCCGTGCTCCGGGAAGGCCTCGGCCAGCACGTCGAACAGCCGGGACACGCCGTGCCGTGCCGCCCGCAGCGCCCGAGGATGATCGAAGGCGAACGCTCCCAGCCGCGCCTCGAACTCCTGCGCCTTCGGGAAGTACGTCGCGTCACGGTAGATCGCCCGCGGCTGGCCGCCGGCGACCGCGTTCGGCAACGTCGGCCGTTCCTCGTCGGGGTGCGGGGCTTCGACCGGGGTGGAGCGAAGCGGCGCCAGCTCGTCCTCGGCCTCCGCCGCCAGCAGTTCCTCGTCCTCGGTGTCCCAGTCGTCGTGCGCGGTGGAGTCGTGTGCCTCGGAACGGGTCTCGGTCGAGTGCTCGGGTTCCACCTGCTGGTCGGGCGGCAGGTCGACCGACCGCAGCCGCCGGTCGGCGTCGAAGTGGAAGGCCCGGCCGTCGTGCCGGTCGACCACCGTGAAGCCGTCGCCCAGCTCGCCGGCCGGCGCCGCCGGCAACGGCTCCACCCGGAAGGCGAAGCCGGCCCCCACGCCGCCGGCGACGGACCGGGTCACGCCGCCGGCCGGATCGTGCTCGATCCGGAGCGACAACCCGGCCAGCTGACCGAGATCGTCGCCGATCAGCGGCAACTCGTGCCGCCGCAACCGGCCCTCGGCGTCAAAGTGCCACTCGCCCCCGTCCAGCCCGGGCATCCGCACGACCAGCCCGCCGTTCTCGGTGGGCACGAACTCCGCGGAACTCTGGCCGGTCGGCAGCCCGTCCGACTCCGCCAACCGCGGGCCCGCAACCCCCGTCGGCGTCTCGAACCGCACCACCCGGTCCGTGCCCGGCAACTCCACCGACCGGAACAGGAACCGGCCGTTCCGGCCGATGTCCAGCGCACCCACCCCGAGCCCGGTGACGACGAATCGACCATGCTCCCGCGGCGACACCGTCACGTCGGGCAGTGGCACACCGCCCTCGTCGACCACCTCGAAATGTGACCCGTCCGGCAAGTCCTCGGTCGCGCTCTCCCGCAACCGCAACCCGTCGATCTCCAGCCCGGTCAGCGGCACGTCCCGCACCGGGGCCACCTCGGGAATCGCATCGAGCGCGGGCAGCAGGTCGGTCCGATGGTCCGCCGCCGGCGGCGGCTCGGCCGAGTCGAACGGCCGTTCCGCGTCCATCAGGTCCGCTCGCGACTGGTCGGCGAGCCGGCTCTCATCGACCTCCGCAACGGTCGGCAGAGCCCGGCGCGCATCCCGCGCTTGGCGTCGCGCCTCTCGAACCCGCCGCTCGTGCTGGGCCAGCGCCTGGCCGGCCGCCGCCGACGGCTCGCCGTCCGCGCGCTCCGGCTCCGTACTCGGTCGCTCGACCTCGACATGCTCGGTCGCCGCGGGCGCGGCCGGCCGGGACCCCAGGAAGTCGCCGAGCGTCGTGGCCCGCGGCCGGTCGTGCGTGCTCTCGGGAGCATGCTCGGCTGGGGCCGGCTCGTCGAGGAGGTGGGCCAGGCCCAGGTCCGCCAACCCGCGCCGGTCCGTCCTGACGGTGATCGGCCGGTCGGGCTCGGTGTGCACCGGGGCGTGCCAGCCCTCCGGCGCGCGACTGCCCCGGTAACGCGGCTCGATCGTCCACTGTGGAGTCAGGCGGACCACGTAGTGCCGGTTGTCCTGCTCCGAAGTGGACTGTCCCGCGCCGTCCCTCGGAACCTCCTGGGTGCCCGACACCTCGTTGCCGTGCGACCGCTCGATGTCACGCCAGTTGTCGTAGACGTCGGCGACCATCGTGTTGCCGCGCTGCTGCGTGTCCTCGATCGGCACCGCGGTGACGTTGGCGAACACGGCCGGCCCGATCTCCGCCTTGTGCGTGCCGCCGACCTTGGCCGCCACCTTCTCGTTCACCTCGGGCCGCAGCGGTTGGTCGATGACCCGGACGAGTTCGCGTTTCACCACGTCCGCGGTGATCTTCACGCTCTCGATGGCGTCGCCGGCGACGTGCACCACGTGGCCGCCGTCGGACAGCAGGTCCGGCAGGTGCCGCCGCAGCGGCAGCGACGAGGTGGCCGACCGCAACTCGAGCATCGCCCGCGGGTGCAGCATCGGCCGACCGCCACGTCCGTCACCCAGATCGCCGAGGGCGTCGAACAGCTGGGGCGCGTCGAACGGACGCACGTGCACCGTGGCCTCGTCGCTGAACCCGCGGGGCACGTCCTGGTCACGCTGCCAGTCGCGCAGGGAACCGTCCGCGTGGCCGATCGGCGGTTGCGGGCGGCCGTCCGCCGGAATCGTCTCGTGGAGGGGCACCGACGACCGCACAGCCCCGGGCAGGTCGAACACGGTGTGCTCGTGCTCCGCCAGCCGCCGCGCCCACGGCAGGTACTTCCGGTAGTGCCCGGACCGCGCGTAGGGGTACACGTCCATCTCGATGTGCAGGTCGTGCAGGAACTCCGCGTGGTCGGCCTGGTCGCTGAACTCCAACTTGTGCGTGCGCTCGCTGCTGTGCGCGGCCTCGGCCTTGAACCCGTAACCGCCGGCGAAATAGCCGGCCTCTGTGGTGCCGGGCCGGCCCGACGGACCGGTGGCGGCCAGGACGCCGACCGCGAAGTCGGTGGCGACACCGTCGGTGACCTTCATGCCCGACTTCTCGGCGGCCGCGGAACTGACCTTGTCCTCGGCTCCACGGACGGTGCGGTGGTACTCACCCAGGCCGAGCTTGGCGCGCAACACCACCAGCTGCTCGACCTTGCCGTACGCGGTCTGGCCCTCGAGGAAGACCGACCGTCCGCCGCCCAGCATGTCCCGCACGAACGCGCTGAACTCGGCGCCCGTCAGGTTCGGGCCGAGGACGTCGCGGACCAGCCGCTCGTTGAGCGGGCCGAACTCCAGCTCCCGGCGGCTCGGCTGGGCCGTCCGGGTCAGCGCTTGCTTGACCAGGCCGAGAAGGTCCGGACGTGGCGACCCCTCGTGCCGCCGGGTCCACTCCTTGAGGCGCGCGCCGACCTGCGTCAGCAGTTCGACGCCGGCCTCGGGCCGGTACACCTCCACCCGGCCGGTGCCGTGCCCGGTGTCCGCCGGCGCACGCACCGGCTCCGGTTCCTGGTGTGCCGTGTCGTCACCATCTCGCACGGTCCGGTCCGGTTGGTCTTCGCCGTTGTTGTGCGGGTGCTCGCGGTGGTAGCGGGCGGCATCCTCGGGCGCCAGCTTGCTCAGGTCATCGTCCGGCAGGTGACCGATCCGGTGGATCTCCCCCGCCGGGATCCACACCGTCGCCGCCTCCGGCACGTGCACCCACTTCTCACCGGCACGCGCCTGCGCCTTCCAGTCGAACTCCGCCCCGAACACGTTCACCGCGTGCCGCGACTCGGCCCGCACGCCGTACGTCGCGTCGAAGCGGACGAGATAGCCCCGCTCGGTCCGCGTCCGTGTCGCCGACTCCGTCAGCCCCAGGCCCCGCGCGTGCTCCTCGGCATGCACGTATCCGGCCGAGCCGCCGATGCTGAACAGCGGGTTCGTCACCTTGGACAGCGGCACGGCGTCCCAGACGTCGGCCTTGACCTTCACGCCCCAGCCGTCGGCGTGGGTGACGCCCTGATCGGATCCCGTCGTGTCGGTGACGGCGAACCGGTGCGTCTCGTCGACACCGAGGATCTTCGGGTTGGCCAGGTGGGTGGCCAGGTCGACCCGCGCCACCCGCTCCCGGCTGCCGGCCAGGCCGGCACGGTTGTGACTCCTGAGCATCGCGGTGTCCTGGTAGAGCGCGGAGCGCTCGAACCGGGCCAGCCGGGCCGGGATGCTCGTGAAGGTCTCCAGGGCGTCGCGGGCGGCGTTGCGCTCGTCCGGCACATGCGGCTCACGACCCCACACGCCCGCGCCCTTGTGCTCGTCGAAACGGGCCGGGCTGCTGCCCACGAGCGGCCGCCGGAACCAGCCGGCGAACCGGGACGTCGGCGGCGCGTCGATCATCTTCGTGACCGTCGGCAACAGTTCGGGAACCGGCTTCAGCGAGTCGATCTGGAAGCCGGGCGGCAGGTAGGCCGGCCGGTGCGCGAACTCCGGCGCCGGCCCGTCATGCCACTGCGGCGGTCCTTCCGGCCGGATCTCGTCGTGCCCGGCGACGGGCGCCGCACGTTCCTGGGCGACGACCTCGACGTGGCCGCTGAACAAGCCGCCGCCGTTCAGCGCCTTGCCGGGATGCGCCCACCGGCCGCCGACCCTGACCTCGAACTCCGCCGGGAATCGCACCCGGTGCAGCGGCCCGTCGGCGGCGAGCTCGTGCACGCGGCCCGCTTCGTGCTTGATGTCCGTGACCTCACGGACATTGCCCTTGTACGCGATGCCAGGCGACGATCCGACCGAGTCGACGGCCTTCGTCGTCGGCTTGCCGTGCACGTCGTGCGCGGGAACCGACTCGTTGTCGTAGATGAATGCCGTGATGCCGGCCGAGATGTCGGTGCCCTTGGTGATCTGCACCGCGTCCTGGTGCCCGCCACCGACCTTGGCGCTGCGGCTCTCCCCCGTCGCACCGAGGTACTCCGGCCGGGTCACGTCCGGCCGTACCCGCACGAACACGTCCGGCGCGTTCTTGTGCCAGGAACTCAGCGGGAACCGCGCACCGTCGCCACCGCGCGCCAGCTCGTCCGCGTAGTCCGCCAGGAACCGGCGGAGCCGCTGCTCGATCTTCGGCAACCGCTTCGCCTTCACCAGCCCTTCGCGGGAAAGCCGGTGCAACGTCGACCCCACGAGGTGGCTGATCGTCTCCTCCGGCAGGCGGCGCACGGCGTCAACCCGGTCCAGCAACCTCTCAGCGTCCACGGTGGACGGCAGCGTGAGCGGCTCGTGGCTGGGGTGGGTGGCGGGGTCGGGCGTGGCCGGCGGCTCCTGGCTCACGGCGTCCTCCGGCTTGCGCCAGACGGTCGCCGCGCCACCCACGCGGAATGCCGGATCCGATTCACCGACCTTGACGACGAAGTCGAACCGCACCCGCTGGCGCTGAACCGGGCCCTGGTACTTGTCCGTCACCTGGTGCACGGTCTTCTCGACGTTGCGGGTCTCGACCTTGGTCATGCCGTACCCGAGGACGATCGGGCCGATGCCGCCACCGACGTGTGTCTGGGTGATGTCCCCGAAGGCGACGCCCACGCCGCCACCCCAGCGGCGGGTCAGGGACGTGCCGGCGTCCCGTTCGGTGGTGCTCTCCCGGACGTGCTCGATGGTGCCCGTGTGGTCCACCGTGGCGTGCGTGGCCTGCGTGTCGGCGACGGCGACGATCACCTCGATCCGGTCCCGGATGCCTGGGAACTTGAACGACGCGCGGGCCGGTTTGCCGCCCAGCAGTTCCGGGGCCGTCGCCGGCAGGCTGTGCAGCCAGTCCCGCAGCCGGCGCGCGCCCTGCGAGCTCGGCGGGAACCCGTGATCCTGTTCGAGCCGCCGGTAGACGTCGCCCAGTCCGGAGAACTCCGCGTGCACGATGTCCTGGGGGCGTTCCAGCGGCGCGGTCCCGACCGGCTCCGACAGCGGCTCGTGCGTGTCCGGCCACAGCAGCGTCGTCTCGACCGGCACGACGTCGCCGAAGGTCCGATCCTTCGTCCACGGCCACGTCCGCGGCTTGCGGACGTTCACCCGGAACATCACGTCATGCGTGGCCCGCGTGCCCGGCACCCCGGTCTCGGTGACCTTCGTCGTCGACTTGTGCGTGACCGTCGACTTCAGGTCGGCGCCGCGGGCGTTGAACAGGCCCGCGACCTTGGCGTTGACCGCCGCGAACAGCACCGGGACGCGCAGGTTCCGGGCCTCGGTGAAGACGCTGCTCCGAGTGTTGGCGAGCGCTGTCCTGGACTCCTCCGGGCTGTGCTCGCCGGTGAAGTCGCCCTTGGCCCGGGTCTCGTGGATCGGCGTGCCGAGGCTGCTCACCTCCAGCCGGATCTGCGGCCCGCTCCGGGAGCTCGAACCCAGATCGACCACGAAACCGCCGTCGACCGCCCGGTGGAACATCGCCTTCAGGTTCTCGTCGGAGAACTTCGTCCGGACGATCGACTCGCGCACCTCGTCCACCGGTCGGTCCCGCAGGTGGAGCAGGTCGAGGATGGCCCGGCGGATCGGCTCGCCGTTGATGTCGCCGTCGACCTTCGGGCGCTCGGCCCGGGCGCGTTCGGCCCAGTCCACGGGGGAAGGCGGCCCACTGTCCGGCGGCCGGTGCTCGGACGGGGGCTGGTGCTCGGACGAGGGCTGGGGCGCGTGCTCCGGCCCGTGCGGGTGCTCCTGCGGCGTGTGGCCGCGCTGCCCGGCCTCCGGCTCGTGGGAGGCCTGCTGCGGCTGGGGTTCCGACGGGTGCGGCACGGTCACCCGCCCCAGGTCGGCGCCGCCCTTGTGCGCCACGTCCCTGGCCGCGGCGATCGCCTGTTCGAACCGATCCGCCGCGCCTGTGTGCCGGTGCAGCACCTGCGCCACCCGCATCGTCGCCCAGAACTGCTCCGGGCTGCGCTCCCGCATGCCGCCGCCGGGCCGGCCGATGGTCAGGTCGAAGGGGGTGTGCCGGGCGATGATCTGCGTCGCCTCGCCCCACAACCCCGCCGCCGTCCGCTCGTCCAGTTTGCCGAACTCGCGGTCCGCGAACCGGGCGAGTTCGGGATCAGGCGCGAAGCCGTGGTTGTCGTCCGCGCGCGCCGCGACATGCTCCGCAGGCGCTTCGTCCCCGGTGACCGGCTCCTCACGCAACGCCGCCAGCCGCCGATGCATCTCCTCGTCGAAGGCCCGATCCGCCGCAACCTCCTCCGGCGACCGAACCTCCGCCCGCTCTTGATCCCCACCCGCACGCAACGCCTCGAACCGCTGTAGCACGTCTCCACCCAGCGCCTCGGCGGCCACGTGGGAAGCAGGCGTGTGCGGCAGGTCGGCAGCGACCTGCTCCTCCGGCTTCGCGCCGGACAGGCCTGGAGTGTGGGTCTCGGCGTGCGGCCACTGTCCCACCAGTTCCGTGGGCACGTCGTGCCGCGCCGGCGAGTCAGCGGCGGAATCCACGACCGCGTCGTGGTGGTCAGGATCGGACAACGCCCGGTCGAGATCCGTGACATCCGGAACCCGCAAGTGCATCGTGGCTTTGTCAACCCGCGGACCGGTGGCGGACGGCAGGGCGTCGATGTCCTCAGTGGACTCGGCTGAGCGGGGGCGTTCGGCCTGAAGCTGAGCGACCTCCGAGCCGGGCTCCGCGGTGTGCGGCGGCGCTTCCCGGTGTGGCGAACCGGCCCCATCGCTGTGACGTGCCGACGGGGCCTTGTGCGCGTCGAGCGCGTCCTTGATCCCGGCCGCGATCTTGTCGCCGAGTTCGTCGGACGGCCGATCGCCGACGTGAGGCTCGGAGTCGGCGGCGTTCGACACGTCGCCACGTTCGTGCGGCGCCGGCTCGACCGGATCCAGGCGCAGAAACTCCTGTTCCTCCCGTCGTCGCTCCAGCTCCTGCTCGACGTGCGAGGAACGGCCCCGCTGGACCAGCCGGTCGAGTCGGCCGTCGGATTCCGGCTTTTCGACCTGTTGCCGCAGCTCGTGTCGCAGCGCGGCCATGTTGTCGTTGGTGTCGCGGGCTGCGGCCAAGCGCTCCTGTGCCCGTTCCAACCGCTGCTGGGTCTTCGCGGCGTGGTCCACCGCACCAGTCCGCCGCTCCCGCGCCAACTTGTCCCGAAGATCGGCGACTTCCTGCTCGTGCTTGTGGACCTGCGCGAGCCGCTCCTGCTCCCGCGCCTGCTGTTGCTGCTCCCTGGCGCGACGGTAGTCCCGGAGGGCCTGATCGGGCCCGCGAGCCGCTTCCGGGCTGTCGGCGGCCTCGCTCCTGCGCATCAGCTCGGCCTCATGCGGATCCAGGTGCGCCCCGTCGTCACGCGATCGCAACGCTTCGAACCGCTCGTGCAGGTCCTCGGGGAGCGGCGGCCCGGCAACCAGCCGCTCCTCCAGCCGCCGCTGCTCCTCCGCCAACCGCTCCGGATCAAGAGACTGACGGTTCAGGTACTCGGTGAGCGCCTGGACCGCGCGGCGCTCCTCCTCGGGCGTCCTGGCGTTTTCGGCCTCGTGCTGCAGACGCGCGCGGTGCGGGTCCGCCTCGGGCACATCACCCATGTGTGCCTTGGCCAGCCGCCGCTCCAGCGGCGTCCAGTCGTTGAACTTGGCCTGTTCGGCGAACGCTTCGGCGCGCTCCCGTTCCGTGGTCGCGCTGTTGACCCGATGCTGCAATGCCGCCTGCTTGTGCTGGACCAACTCGCGCAGCGCCTGCGCCCGCTCCTGCTCGGTCGTCGCGGCGTCGAGCCGCTGCCGCAACTCGGCCTCATGCGGATCATGCGGGATCCCGCCGTTCATCCGGTTGATCCGTTGGCGCAGGTCGTCGTCCGCCGCCTTCGCATGGGCATCCGCTTCGGCACGCAGCCTCGCGGCGCGCTGCTCCTCCCGCTGACGCATCAGCCGGTCGTCGAGTTCCCGGCGTGCCTGGTCCGCCGCTCGCGCCTCCTCCGGCGTTGTGGCGTTCTCGGACAGCCGGTGCAGGTGCGCCCGCTGCGCTTCCAGCTCCGCGTCGCCCGAACGTGGAACCGACGTCAGCAAGTCGTTGAACAGCCGCTCCTCCGACGTCAACCGGTTGTGTTCGGCCCACTCGCGCAGCGCCTGCGCCCGCTCCTGCTCGGTCGCCGCGGCGTCGAGCCGCTGCCGCAGTTCCGTCCCGCGCGGGTCGTCCGCCATCGAGCTGAGCAACGCGGCGAACCTGCGTTCCCGGTCCGCCTCGGCCTTGCCCGCGCGCACGTCGTCGAGGCTGCGCCCCCGCTCGCGGTCCCCGTCGCCGTCGGCCAGCGCCTGTCGGGCCTGCGCTGCCTCCTCCGCGGACCGCGCCTCTTCCTGCTGCTCGATGAACCGTCGCCGCTGGTGCGCCGCCTCGGGATCGGACCGTGCCAACCGGTCCAGGGCCTCGTGCAACCGCTGGTGCTCGTCCAGGTCGTGCTGCAGACGTTCGCGTTCCTGCGGGTCGGAGACCGTGACCAGCTCCCGGCGGAGCTGTTCCACCAGGGCGTCGTAGGACCGGGGGGCGTCGTCCCCGGTGAGCAACTCCGCCGGGAGATGCCGCTCGATGAACGCGGTGTACTCCCGGAGCGCACTGTCCACCAACGCCGGCTGGCCCTTCCGCTGGGCCTGCTCGACGGCGTCCACCTTGGCCTGCCACGTGTCTTCACGGACCCCCAGATCGCGCAGACGCTCGAACCCGCCCCGCGCGTGGTTCCGGAAATCCTCAAGACGCCGATCGAGCACCCCGCTCCCCACAGCCGCGCGGAGTTCGTCGAGTCGTGCGGCGGTATGCCCCCACTCGCCCTGTCGGGCCGCCGCACGGGCCGACTCGGCCACATTGTGCCACTGGCTCTCCGGCAGCCCAGCCCCCCGCGCGATGGCGGTCAGCTCGTTGACCCGGGTCTGCACCTGAGGCTGCAGCAGGGAAATCCGCTCGTCCGGGGCCGACACGACGTCGCCGAGCGGCGAAGCCGACGACGGATCCGGCAAACCGGTCAACCGCTCCAACGGCGTCATGGCCGGGACGTCCGGCAGGTCGATCTCCTCGTCCTCGGGAACGTGGCTGTCCGGCGGCGGACCGTCGCCGTTTCGCTCCGGGTCGGGCCGGTCTCCGCCGGCCGCCGGACCCGACTCGGTCTGCGGGCGGCCGCCGTCGGTGTCCGCGGAACGGGACGTGTCGGCGGGCCGATCGTCGCGTGAAGGCGTTGCCGAACGATCCGCCGAGGTGATGCCGGGCCGGTCGGTGGCTGCCGACGTGGTGGACACCGGGGAGCGGTCCACAGTGGACGAGGAGGGCCCGCCGGCGGAAGTGTCGGGCCGGGCGGTCGTGGCCGTCGGGCCCGTAGCCCGCGGGTCTGCGGTTGCCGAGTCCGTCGCCCTCGAGGCCATAGCCGTCGGGTCAGTGGCCCTCGGAGCCGTGGTCGGGTCAGTGGCTCCCGTGCGGTCGCCGGCAGTGCCGCGGTCACCGGAGGCACTTAGGTCCGGCCTGACGACTGCCGTGCCATCGGTCTGGCCGGCGGCCTTGCTCGTATCGGGGCTGGTCGTGGTGGGGCGTTGCTGCCCCGGATCCCGCGACGCGGAGTCCGTGGTGGCTGGTGTGTGGTCGGCCGCCCTGGGGTCGGCGGAAGTGCGGTTCGGCACGGCGGGGTCGAGGGGCCTGGACCGGTCGGCGGTCGGTGTGGGCGGTTGATCGCCGCGATTCGGCGCCGGTGCATCGGCAGTGTTCCGGTTCGGTGTCTGCGCGTCGCCGCCTCCCGCGGGCCGGATGTCCGATGTGGACGTTGTCGTGACCCGGTTGCCGCCGTCGGCGGCTCCGGATCCGGTCCTGGGTGCGGCGGCGGGCGTGTTGGGGCCCGAACTGGTCCGGATGTCGTCACTGCCACGGGTGGGCGTGGGGGTCTCGGTGCGCGGGTCGGAGACGCCGCGGGCCGGCGCAGCGCCACGGTCCCCGGTCGCCGTCGGCGCTTGGGTGTCGCCGCGGGGCGCGTCGCCGGTGGTGAAGACGTCGGGACGAGCCGCCGCCCCACGAGCGGTGGACGCGGGCGACGGAGAGGTCTGCTGCTCCCGGCCGACCGGCGACGTGGTCTGTTCCGGGGCATTGTCCCCTTGTGCGGAGCGGTTATCGGTCTGCTCCGGAGCCTTGCCCGTGTGCGGAGAACCGTCACTGGCCGACTCGGTGCTGCGCGGTTCGGACGTCGCCCGGTCCGGGCCGCGGTCCTGAGCGCCCCTGCGGTCGGGGCTCGGCGAGGTGCTCGGCCGGCCGCCCGAGTGACCGGCCTGCGCCGTCGCGGTGCCCGAACTCGTGCTTCCCGACTCCGTGGCGGCGCCACCGTGCCGGCCGTCCGACTCGGTCTGGACCTCCGCCGCGCCGGACGTGCCCTGCCGCCCGCTGGACTCGGTGGACACGCTCGGCCGACTCGCGGAACTCCCACTCTGACCCGACGCCCCCTGCCGACCACCGCCGGACTCCGTCGACACACCCGGCCGACTCGCGGCACTCCCGCCCTGGCTCGACGCGCCCGCCCGGCCACCAGCGGAGCCGCTCGCCTCGGTCGTGGTCGGGGAAGTGCTCCCCGTCGCGGTCTTCTGCTCGGCCGCCCGACCCGAGTCCCCGGTGCGCGCCGCATCACCAGTCCGCGCTGTGTCACCGGTGGTCGTCGTCGGGGACTGGCTGAACGCCGTTCCTGCGGGCTTGCCGTCGCTGGTGCGCATGGGCGTGGTCGCGTGCGGCGCCGGCGACTCCAGCTTCGGCAACGACCCCGAGAAGTCCACCTTCGGCAGCGATTTGACGTCCGGCACCTCCACCCTGGGCACGTCCGGATGCGAACCACCGCCGTGGTCGAACGCGCCGAACATCCCGTCCGCCGGGCTCCCCTTCTGGTGCAGCGCCTTGTTGATCGCGATGTTGCTCAGCGGCACCACACCGATCTGCAGCGCGCTGGAACCGAGCTTGCCGAACGGGCGAATCCCCTTCGGCAACGCCGCGCCCAGACCCCTCCCCAGCCCGCCCGCGAACTCCGCCGCGCCACTGAACGCACCACCGATCGCCCCGCCGATCACGGCGCCCTCAAACGACTTCAGATCAAACCCGTGTCGGTGGCCCGCCGCGATCTGCCCGCCCTGGATGCCCGCTTCCAGGCCACCCATGATGCCCGCGCCCAGCCCCGCGCCCCACGCCACCCTGGTCGCCAACTGCTGTGCCAACCGGGCGATCCCGACCTCCATCAGCTCCGACAGCAACTTGTTCAGCGCCGCGCCGATGCTGACGCGGGCCGCCGCGATCACACCGCCCGTGAACAACGACCCGAAGATCGACAAAGCCAGCGCGAACAACGAGGCGGCCAGGATGGAGAGCGCCGCGATGATCATGATCTTGGCTTCCTGGATGCTCGATCCGCCGTTGTCCAGCGCCTTGGCCAGACCGCCGGCCGCATCGATCGCATCCGGAAGCTTCGACAGAACCTTGTTGTTGAAGTAGTCCTGAAGCGAATCCCCGAACTCGCCCTGGATGGACTCGTCGAATCCCGCCGCCTCACTCGTCACGTCGGACTTCAATTCCTCCAGGGCACTTTGGAATTCACGCCACGCGTCCGCCAGGTCCCACATCTGGTGCTCGTCGCCCTCGGGCCACTCCATGCCGACGACGGCCTTCAGCAAATGCTGAAGCTTGGGCGACAAGTGCGTGGTCATGGGCGATCACCTATCTCACCGGAGGGCCGCGACGGGCGTCGATCAGAGCGAGTTGGCGTTGTTCTGGTCGGTGTCCTCCATGTAGACGATGCCCTCGTCGATCACGTCGGCCGTGCCGCTGAGGCCTTCGCTGCCGTCCGACTTCAGCAGGCTGTCCGAGGCTGGCTTGTAGTTCTTGGCGAAGGCCGTTCCGAACTTGTCGCCACCCCAACAGCCGTCGTACTGCTCGGCGGACGCGTTCATCTTCAGGTACGACTGATGGAACCTGATCGCCGTGTCGCGAAGGCGCGAGTTCTGCTGCCGCGCGCTGTCGACATCGATCCTGGTCGGCTTGCCGCCCATGTCACTTTCCTCCCTGCGGTTCCCTGGTGGCACGGCCGACGACACCGCTGCCGAAGTCGTCACCCACGAACGGCGAGATGAGCTTCTCGAACACGTCCATGGGATTCACCTTTCCGGTGGCGAGCTCGGTGAAGTCGATGCCGGGGACGATCGACTCGCCCATGACGTCGGCCATCTTCCGCACGCACTGCGCGCGGCCGGACCGGATCGTCTCGACCAGCAGGTGCGCCAGTTCGGCCGGGGCCATCGAGCGGTACTTGACGCCGTTGAAGCTGATGTTGGTGAGCTCGCCTCGGCCGTCGAAGGTCATGCTCAACGAACGGTCCTTGGACCGCACGGTGACGTTCTCCTCCTCGATCACCTTGGTCAGCTCGGCAAGCTTGGTCTGCTCGCGCTCCAGTGCCGCCAGGGCGGCCTCGTTGGCCTCGTCGAGCGACCTGAAGTTCGCGAGGTTCCACTCCGTCATTGCGCTTCCTTTCTTTGCACGGCACCGCACGCCCGCTCGTCCGCGGTGAGGTGATGGCCGGCGAGGTGCTCGCGGCCGAGCGGGGCCTGTGCCCCTGTCCCCGGGTTCCAGTTCGAGGCGTCGGCCCGCAACCAGACCTCCGCCCCACGCGGGACGGAGGCGGCGCCGACGACGTTCGCCATGGGGACCGGAGTGAGGCCGGCTCGCATCATGCTGCCCGGCATGGCGGAGCCCGAGGTGAGGCTCGAGCCCGCGGACATGGCCAGCGGCGCGGCCGAGGCGTTGGTGGCAACGGCCGCGGCCGGCGGTCCCGGTGGTGGCGGCGGCGCGACGGGCACGTCGGACGCCGCCGGGGTGGCCGGGGCCGGGGCAGCCACGCGTGCGGTGCTGCCGGTCAGCGAGACCTGTGGGGCGGCGGGGGCGGGTCCCGGGGGCGCCGCCACGCCCGAAGCCGGCGCGGGGCCGGCGGTCGTGACCGGAACGTCCTTGGCGGACACGCCTACGCCCGGGATCGACTCGAGCTTCGCTGGCAACGTCACGAGCTGATCCCGCTGGCCGAGCCCCGCCGAGGTATCCGCCGCCGGCACGTTGCCCTTGCCCTGCGCCACATCGCGCGGCGATCGAGACGAACCGACGCCCGGCTGCGTGAGCACGAAGGGTGCGGCTTGGGGACCCGGGTCCGCCATGCCGGCGAAGCCGGTGAACGAAGGTTCCGTCCGGCCGTGGCCCGGCGGGGCCGGACGCGTGGCGTAGTGGGCGAAGCGAGCAAACGGAGCCGGTGTGTTCGACAGAGCGGCGCCACCCGTCAGCTCGGGCTGTGTCTGCGCTGCACCGAAGGCCCGCGTTCCTCCATGTGCCTTCGTGCCGGCCGTTCCGAGGACGCGGCCGACGCCGACGCGCGGCGCAGGCGCGTACGCCCCGGTGGTGCCCTGGGTGAACGAAGCCGGCAGGATATCGCCGTCGGCGGTCCGCTCCGGCAGCTCCTGCAGGGATTCGCCGAGCTGACGGTACGAACTGGACAGGTCGGCGAGAATCTTGCGGGCCCGCTTGTCCCGGTCGGCCCGGGCGGCGTGGTCGCCGTGATCGTCCTTCATGGACAGCAGGCGTTGCTGGCTGTCCCGGATGACGTCGCCGATCCGCCGCAACACCTGGACGTAGTTGGGGTACCGGTACCGGCTCAACAGCGTCTCGAGGTGCCGTATCACCTGCTCCAGCCGGTTGAAGCGGCCCGGGTCCGGCGTGGTCCACAGCTCCTCGAGCATCCGATGCTGCTTGGCCAGGAACGCCCTGGCGTCCTGCAGAACCGTCACGACGTTCTCGAACGCCCGCGCCTTCTGGTAGAAGGTGTCCGGGTCCGCGGCCATGACCTGATCGAGGACCTCGTCGAAACTGGGCTGGGTTCCGTCTGGGGTTGTCATCGATCAGCTCCGTCCGAGCGTTGAAGACGACACGCCGGTCTCGTCTTCGGACCAGTCCTTTTGCTCACCCTGCAGCCAGGTCGTGCGCTCCCGCTCACGTTTCTGCCCCATGCCGCCGCCCATGCCAGCACCGGCGCCGGGCGGCATCATCGGCGGCACGCCTTCCTCACCGGGACCGCCGACCGACCGGGGCGGAACCGACGACGTGGGCACGCCACCGCTGCCCGGCAGCTCGAAGCCCTGCTGGCGCGCCTGCGCCGCCGGCGCCTCGGGGGACACGGGGACGCCGGTGCCCTTGACTCCGCCGAGCCCCGAACCCCCGACGCCGCCACCACCGCCACCGAGAAAGCTCGACAGGGACGTCTTGCCGAGATCCGGCGGGGCGCCCGTGAAGTCCTCGGGCGACGTGGTGCCGGGCACCGGACTCTGGTAGGAGGGAACGGTTCCCGACAGGCTGCCGAGCGATGACAGCCCGTCGATTCCCGCGCCGGCGACCTGTCGCGTGCCGGCCAACTCGTTCGCCAGTTCTTGGGAAGACAGGCCAGGGCTCTTGGGCACGCTGACCTTGCTGCCAGCGTGGAATCCGCCGCTGTCGCCACCACCTCCGCCAGCGCCGCCTCCGCCAGCGCCGCCTCCGCCACCGTCGCCTCCGCCACCGTCGCCCAGGGCAGCGAGCTGCGCCTTGCTCTGATCGGCCGTCCGCGCGGCCGCGGCCTTCTCCGCGGCGGCTTGCTGCGCGGCAGACTGGCGCGCGTCCGCACTGGACGAACCGCCATCACCGCCGGCACCGCTGCTGTCGCCGCCGCCACCACCGGCACCGCCGCCACCGCCAGCATCACCACCACCGCCGGCACCACCGCCGGCACCGCCGCCACCGGCACCACCGCCGCCGCCACCGCCCAGGGCAGCGAGCTGCGCCTTGCTCTGATCGGCCGTCCGCGCGGCCGCGGCCTTCTCCGCGGCGGATTGCCGGGCGGCAGCACCGTCATCACCAGTGGAGCCGCCGCCGTGGGAGCCGCCACCGCCGCCACCACCGTCCAGGGCAGCGAGTTGCTGCTTGGACTGATTGGCCTTCTGCTCGGCCGCGGCCTTCTCCTTGGCCGCGTCGCCGTCTGTGTTCGCCTTCTTGTCATCACCGCCGTCGATCTGCTTGGTGATGGCATCACCACTGGCCTTCTTCGCCTGTTCGAGGGCCTGCTTGCGGATCGACTCGGGGTCGGACGCGCCGCTGGCGGCTGCCGCCGTCTTGGCAACGTCGTCGATCGCCTTGTCGGAGGTCTCCTTGGCGTCGTCGTACGCCTCGTTCCGGATGGCGTCGGTCTCGGGATCGCCGGTGCTGGTCTTCTTCAGGTTGTCGATGGCGTCGTCGGAAACCTTCTTCGCTTGCGCGAGCGCCTGCTGCCGCTCGGCATCCGCCGAGGAGCTGCCCTTGGGGCCGGTACCGCCGTCCTTGCTGCTCTTGTCCTTGGCACCCTTGGTGCTGCTGACGCTCGACCCGCCGTATCCGTAGGCGCCGGTCGCCGCCGTGTCGGCAGAGGTGCCGCCGTGCGAGCCGGTTTGCTCGCCGGTGTCCTGCGAAACGCCCTTGCCGTCGTGCGCGCTCTGCTGTTCGAGCCCGTCCACGGCCTGTTCGGACGCCTGCTTCGCCTGCTCCAGGGCCTGTTGCCGGACGTCCGCCGCGGTCGTGGCCTTGCCGTCGCCGGTAGGGTCCTCCTTCGCGAGCTTCTCGAGGCGCTGGTCGATCGCGCGCTTGGCGTCCTCGAGCGCCTGACGGCGGGCCGCCGCCTGCGGCGAACTGCTCGCGGGCAGCGTCTGCGCGATCTGGTCGTCGATCGCCTTGTCCGACGCCTTCTCCGCATCGTCGATGGTCTTCTGCCGGATGGCCTGGCGCTGCGCGGGCGTCAGCGCCCCATCGCCACCCTGCCGGCTGCCGTCTCCCTGCTGGCTGCCACCACCCTGCTGACTGCCGCCCTGTTGGTTGCCGTCGCCCTGCTGACTGCCGCCCTGCTGGCTGCCGCCGCCCTGCTGACTGCCACCTTGCTGACTGCCGCCGCCCTTCCGGCCACCGGAGCTGTTCGCACCCGCCGGCGGCTGCATCGGCCGCGCGTCGAAAGCCGCCATGCTGTGCCCACCGCTGGTGTAGGCGGCGGAAAGGTTGGACAGGGACGCGCGCAGCTGGGGCAGCAGGACGTTGTCGACGTCCTTCTTGATCTCATCCTGCATGACCTTCGCACCGTCGACCTTCTGACCGGCCGAGGCCATCGCGGTGATGTACTTGTCGACCAACTGCTCCTTGATGTTGATCCGCATCACGGCCGCGAACATCGCCTGGGACACGTGAACCTGGAACGTCTCCGTGGCGTCGGCGATGCCGTTCAGCGCTCCCGGGTAGGCCGACAGGACGTCGGTCACCGCCTGGCTGCGTCGCAGGATCTGGTTCTGCGCGAAGTCCTGGAACTGCCGCCCGGCCGCGCCCTGGAACTCCCGGTCCAGATTCTTCACCGCGCCGGCGAAACCGTCCTGGAACTGCCGCAGCTTGTCGACCGCGCCCTGGTAGGCCGAGGCGAGCTGCCGGAAACGCGCGGGCGTCTCCTCGTCGAGAGCGGCGCCGGCCAGCTGCTCGAACTCGGCGACCGACGAGATGCCGTCGACGCTCTTGTTGGCCGGCGCGGACAGTGTCTGGTTCCAACCGGAGAAGTTCTGGTCGAAGTCGCCCTCGACCGCAGTCTCCGTGGCGAACACGAAGTCTGGGGTGGAACCGGGGACTGTCATGCGGAATCGTCCTCGCAGCGTGGAAAGTTGCCGGCCCGTTCACGAACTCAGGTGACTGCCAGTGCCTCGCGCACCGGCAGCCACATCAGCCCGGGAACGCCTCCTTGTCGGTCTCGTGGCACCGCGTGCCCGTCGTCGCCGTCCGGTTCACCGGTCAGGCGTCACGGTTCACGTCGGCCGATTCCTGCGTGTCCTGCCACGACTTCAGCCTGGTGGCGTTCACCTCGTGGAAGACGCTGCGGTCGAGGCCGTCGGCGTTGGAGTCGTCGGTCTGTTCGAAGGTGTCGACGACACCGTGTAGGCCGTCGTTGATGTCGTGGCAGACCAGGTGAAGACCCTGGCCGTGCTGGAACGTCCCCTGACCACGCTGGGCGATGACGCCGTCCAGCCAGTGGGCGGCGGGAAAGTTGCCCGACTTCGTCTGGATCGCGCTCACCGCGTGGAACGGGGTGAGATCGTCGACCAGCCCGCCGATGTGGGTTGCGCTCCCGCGCATGCCCTCCGGGTCGATGTACGTGCGATTGTTGACCATGAGTGCGGCCTTTCCGTGACTGCCGATCGGGTGCCGGGCGCGGACCGCCCGGCACCCGATCGACTCAGGCGAACCGGCGCGCGTTCGCGGCGTCGGCGGACTGGAAGTTGCTCGCGCCCTTGGAGACGTTGCCGCCCAGGTGGTTGAGGCGCTCGTTGCTCTGGTTCAGGTCCTGCGAGATCCGCTGGGCGCAGGTGTCGTACGACGAGGACGCCGCGCCCTTGAACTCCTGGAGCAGGCCCTGCACCTGGCTCTTGAGAGCAGAGATCTTCTGCTCCACCTGGGCGTTGAATGCCTTCATCTGCGACACGCCGGTGTCGATCGAGCCGTAGTCGTAGTTGATGACACCGCTCACTGTTAGCTCCTGTCTGAGAGTGGGACGTCGGATGGTGAAGTGGACTCGAGACCGGCTCAGCGGCCGACGCCGGCGGCGTTCGACTCGTCGTGGGCCTGCAGGTCGTTGGCGACCGTGCGCAGGTTCGTCGCCATGGTGTGCAGCTGCTGCACGATGTCGGTCATCTTGGCGTTCCAGTCCTCGTAGACCGGAGTCAGGGCGGTCATCATCGCGCCCTTGTTGACCGAGGTCATGTTCTGGATGTTGGACGACAGGGTCCGCTGGTCGCTCGTGATCTCGTTGGCCAGGTTGAGGTGCTTGTTGGCGATGTCGGTGACATCGTTGGGGGTAAGCTGAGTGGTGTTGCCAGCCATGACGGTGGTACCTCCTGGATGGTTTCTCTTCAAGGCCGTCACGTGGTCGAGCCGGAGCGGCCGCGGTTCAATTAGAGGGCGGAAACAGAGCCCCACTCGCCTCTGGAGCGTCCCGGGGGCGAAGTCCGGGAATTTCCCTCATGAGGGTCACCGCCCGACCATCTGGCTGGTCAGCGCGGCCGCCTGGGTCAGAGCCGGGCCGGTCGGGAGCAGGGCGAGCAGTGCCGGCGACACGCCCACAGCGGCCACCGACGAGTAGCCCAGCGCGCCGACATCCGAGTCGTCCGCGAACGGGTACTTCACGCCCAGATCCGTGATCAGATACTCGGTGCCGGGCGTCGCGTCGGGTGTCGGCAGCGACCGCACGAGGGCCCCGCTGCCCACCGGGATCACCACCTGGTCGGCCGTCGCGCCCTCGACGTGGCGGCCGGAGGGAGGCATGGCGACCGTCTCGGCGGCGCGTGGCAGCATCAGCAGAGTGGCGGTCCGCCCGGCGTCCAGCTGGGGGCTGAACCGCAGGCAGGGTTCGCTCGTCGCGCCGGGATCGGTCAGTGCGGGCGGACTGCCCGGCAAGCCGGAGGACAGCGCGTCGCCGTTGAGCATGGGCACGCCGGCCACATCGCCCGGTCCGATCTCGATCGGCCGCACCGAAGCGTCGGGGTAGGCGTTTTTCGTGCCGGGATCGGCCAGCAGCATGGCGGCGACGGTCCGGCTGACCGGCGTCAGGCCGCCGCCCTGCAGGACGTAGAGCTCGTGCGAACCGGTCGCCGGATTGCGCAGTTCGAACAACTGTCCGATGTGGCCGGTCTTCCCGGCGACGACGGCCCCGGGCTGCCCGATGTCGGCGATCGCCGGCGCCTTCAGGTCACGCCCGACGGGCAGCACGTTCAACCAGGCGGGAGACACCCGCAGGGGTGGGTCGGCGTTGTAGCCCAACGCCTCCAGCGCTGTCGGGTCCGCGATATGGAGCCGGCTCCCCCGCCACACCAGGTAGTCCGCACCGTCCGGAGTGGACACCAGCAGAGCCTGGTCGGGCGGCGTCGGCATCCCGCCGGTCTGGTCCAGCCGCAGCGTCACGGTGGGCGCGCTGGCCACGGCCTGTGGGTCCGCCGGCTTCGCGCACACGGTCCAGGGTGTCGTGTTGAGCTGGTCCGCCCCTGGCAACCCGTCCGGCGCCCCGGCAATGCCGATCGGCGCACCGACCGGCACCCCGGTCAGCGAGTCCCGACCGACCGTGACGAGCTTCGAGCTGTCGCCCGCCGCCAGCAACGCCGAGGCCAAGTTCAGCGCGGGACGCAACTGGCCGTCGGTGTAGAGGTAACGCGCGCCGGTGTCCTTCTCCAGCACCACCGTGCCCGGTGTCCGCCAGGAGTTGTTGCCACTGGGGAAGAGCATGCCGAAAATGCCGAAGCAGGCCACCAGCAGGCCGGCGAGCAGGACGCCGAGGAAGGTGCCGCCGTTGAAACGCTTGTTCGGGTGCTCGGGCACATCCGGCTTGCCGTGCATGAGGCCGGCGACCAGCCGGCCCACGACGAAGAAGTAGGCCTGGACCTGATCCCTCCGGGACTGCATCAGCCGCTCAACCCCCGAACCCAGGCGTACACGTCGAGCACCGCGAGCAGCACCGGCAGCACGGCGATCGCGGTGGCGTACTCGAGGATGTCGACGGCGCGTCCCCAGTACGGCCGCAACCGCTTACCCGGCAACACTGTGCTGAGCACGAGCAGCATGGCCCCGACCGCCACCAGTGGCGTGAGCACCGCCAGCACGCGGTACACCGGGTCGCCGCCGAAGGCCAGTCGCAGCGCGACGGCCAGCACGGTGCAGGCGGCCGGAGCAAGCACGGCCGACCTCGGCACGACCCCGTTCAGGTGGCGGGACCGTAGGAACAGCAGGAGCGCGCAGACACCGGCGAGGATCAGCGGCCACTGTCCACCCGCGACGGTCAGTGCGACGAGCAACACCGCCTGAGCGCCGCCGTAACCGAGGTACAGCGCCTTGAGGTACCCGAACACCACTGCACTGCGGTCGAGCACCACCTGGTGCGGCACCGGTTCGATGTCCTCCCGCACCTCGTGGGACTCGGTGGGCAGCATGGGCAACCGCAGGCCGCCGAGGCGGAACGCGGTGCCGGGCGCGAACAGGCTCAGCACCAGGTTCACCGCGATCCCGATCGCCGCCGCCTCGTGGCGGGCAAGGCCGGACGATGCCCAGATCACCGCCGGCACGAGCAGCAACACCGCGAACACGAGCACGGGGATGAAGACGAGGACGGAGTCGGCGACCGCGACGAGCGCCAGCACGACAACCAGAATCGTGCCGGCGACCGCGCAGACGATGCGGATCGCCACCGGGCCGGCCGAGTCCAACGCCCGAGCCCCGAGCCAGCCGGCCACGCCGGCGTAGCCGAGCGCGATCACCGCGAGCAGCGTGGCATCGACCACTTTTCCCTTGGCCCGGGCCAGTCCCGCCGCCCCGACCACCATCGCCAGCGCCAGTACGAAGGGCAGTGGCCAGAACGGCTCCGCGTGCGGTCCGACCAGCAGGACCACCGGCGCCGTCAGCAACGCCGCGGCGGCCGCGACGCGCAGCATCCACCTGGTACGGTCGGGCGACCACCGGCCGGCGTCGGCCCGGACGCGCTCGGCCACTCCGTCCACCAGGTCGTCGTAGTCCAGCGGGGCCATCTCCTCGCCCCGGGGTCGCAGGTAGACGGTGTCGCCGTCGACCAGGTTCAGCTCGGCAGGCGAGCGATCCTCGTCCAACGGCGGCTCGCCCAGCCGCTGCGCCACCCACCCCTCGTGATCGACGCTCTCCTCGATCCGATCCTTTCCGAACTGGGCCAGGATCGACGGCAGCAGATCGACCAGCTGCACGTCGTCCGGCAGCGCGACGTCCACCGCCTTGTCACCGAGCACGAACCGTAGCCTTGTCGGCACTTTTATGCGATGCTGCGTGCGTTCTTCCATGTGTGCACCGGATTCTTCCTGGCGAGCGACAAGCCGTGCTGCGGAACCTAGGCCGCGGCCGCCCCGAGCCCAGCGCTCGGCGGCGGCCGGCGGGACAGGTCCAGGGAAACCCTTCACCAAAGGAGAGTCCGAGTGGCCACCGAGGTGTTCACGCGAAAGGCGCGGCGGCCCGGGCCGACCGCGCCCAACGACGAGATCGAGCTGCAGCCGCCGCCCGCGGTGCCGGAGACCACGGGCGGCGGGGTCTCGGCGATCCTGATGTACGCGCCGATGGGCCTGAGCTCGCTGGCGATGGTGCTGATGTTCGTCCGCCCCGGCTCCGGCGCGCTGGCCTACGTGGGCGGCGGGCTGATGCTCGTCGCCGCCGTCGGCATGCTCGTGGCCCAGCTGCTGCGGTCGGGGGTGGACCACAAGGAGAAGCTGCACGGCGACCGCCGGGACTACGTCCGCTACCTCGGGCAGCTGCGGGCCCGGATGCGCTCCGCCCTGTCCCAGCAGCACAAGGCCGCCCTGTGGGTGCACCCCGACCCGCGGTCGCTGTGGTCGATGGCGATGGGTTACCGGCTGTGGGAGCGCCGCCCCATGCACGAGGACTTCGGCGAGGTCCGGATCGGGCTGGGCCGGCAGCGCGGCTCGACGAAGCTGCTGCCGCCCGACTCCAAGCCGCTGGAGGACCTCGAACCGCTGTGCGCCCACGCGCTGCGCCGGTTCATCCGCGCGTACTCCACGCTGGACAACGCCCCCATCGCGGCCTACCTGCGCGGTTTCGCCCGGTTGCAGCTGCAGGGCTACCCGGAGCAGGTGCGCGGCCTGGTCCGGGCGATGCTGGCCCAGCTCGCCACCGCGCACAGCCCCGGTGAGGCGCGCATCGCGGTGTGCGTGAACGAGGAGTCGCGTGCGCACTGGGACTGGGTGAAGTGGCTGCCGCACACCCAGGACCTGGACAGCCGGGACGCGACCGGCGCTCGGCGGCTGGTCGCCGACAGCATCACCGAGTTGGAGAAACTGCTCGGCGGCGTCGAGTTCACCGGCCGTCCCCCGTTCGAACCGGACAGCCCGGTCAGCGCCAACGAGCCGTTCGTGGTGCTGGTGATCGACGGTGTCTCGCTGCCCGCGGACCACCGTGTCGGCGAGGAGTCCTACCGCAACACGATCGTCATCGACCTGTCCGGCGCGTTGTCCTGGCAGCAGCGCCCGCACACGTTGCACCTGCAGGTGGCCGACGGGCAGCTCAGCACCGTCGCGTTCGACCGGCTCGGCAAGCCGTCCCCGACTCCGCTGTGCCGGGCGGACTCGCTCAGCCTGCAGGGCGCCGACGCGCTGGCCCGGCTGCTGGCCCGCTATCGCGTCGGCGAGGCGCAGGACAACGAGGAGCCACTGGCCAGCGACTACGAGCTGCCCACCCTGCTCGGTCTCGGCGACCTGCGCACGTTCGACCCGGTCTCCTACCGGCGGTCCAGGTCCAGCGCCCGCCGGCGGCTGCGGGTGCCGATCGGCATGACGTCCACGGGAACGCCGATCGAGCTGGACATCAAGGAGTCGGCCGAGGGCGGCATGGGGCCGCACGGGCTGCTCATCGGGGCTACCGGGTCCGGCAAGAGCGAGCTGCTGCGGACGCTGGTGTTGGCCATGGCGGCGACGCATTCGTCCGAGGAACTCAACCTGGTGCTGGTCGACTTCAAGGGCGGTGCGGCGTTCCTCGGCTTCGACGAGCTGCCGCACACGTCGGCGGTCATCACCAACCTGGCCGACGAGCTGGAGCTGGTCGACCGCATGCAGGACGCGCTGGCCGGCGAGCTCAACCGCCGGCAGGAGCTGCTGCGCGCGGCCGGGAACTACGCGTCCCGCCGCGACTACGAGGCCGCCCGCGCGCAGGGCGCACCGCTGGAGCCGATGCCCGCGCTGTTCATCGTGGTGGACGAGTTCAGCGAGATGCTGGCCAGCAAGCCGGAGTTCGTCGACGTGTTCGCCATGATCGGGCGGCTCGGCCGAAGCCTCGGCGTGCACCTGCTGCTGGCCAGCCAGCGGCTCGACGAGGGGCGGATCAGCAAGATCGAGAGCCACCTGTCCTACCGGATCGGCCTGCGCACCTTCTCGGCCATGGAGAGCCGCAGCGTGCTCGGCGTGCCCGACGCGTACGAGCTGCCCAACAGCCCCGGCAACGGCTTCCTGCGGCCGGACACGCAGACGCTGATCCGGTTCAAGGGCGCCTACAGTTCCGGGCCGTACCGGGCGCCCGTCGCGAAGCGGCTGCGGCGGGCCGAGGTGGAACAGGCCCTGGTCGCCTTCGGCACCGAGTACGTCGCGCCGCAGGCGGTGCGGGAACCAACGGAGGAGGAGACCGCACAGCCGGCCGAGGCAACCTCGACCATGCTGGAGGTCCTGATCGGACGGCTGCGCGGCATCGGGCCGGTGGCGCACCAGGTGTGGCTCCCGCCGCTGAAGCGGCCGGCCACACTCGACCAGCTGCTGCCACCGCTGGTGGACCACCCCGAGCTGGGCCCCCGCCCGGTCGGCGACTACGACACCTCGACGCTGTCGGTTCCGGTCGGCCTGATCGACCTGCCGGCGCTGCAGCGGCGTGACCTGCTGGTCGCCGAACTGGCCGGGGCCAGGGGCAACGTCGGCATCACCGGCGGTCCGCAGAGCGGCAAGAGCACGCTGCTGCGCACACTGATCAGCGCGCTCGCGTTGACGCACACCGCCGCCGAGGTCCAGTTCTACTGCCTGGACTTCGGCGGAACGCTCAGCGCGCTGGCGAAACTGCCGCACATGGGCAGTCTGGCCAGCCGGCTGGACCGCGACCGGGTCACCCGCACGGTGCTGGAGATGTGCAACCTGTTGGAGCGACGCGAACAACTGTTCGCGCAGCACAACATCGACTCGATGAGCAGCTACCGCCGGGCGCGGCGTCAGGGCATGTTCACCGACGTCGACCCGTACGGCGACGTGTTCCTCGTCGTGGACGGCTGGTACACGGTCCGGCAGGACTACGAGGAGCTGGAGGACCGGTTCAGCGAGCTCGCCGCCCGCGGCCTCGGCTTCGGCATCCACCTGGTCGTCGGCACCAACCGGTGGTCGGAGATGCGGCCGTGGCTGCGCGACGTCCTGGGCACCCGGTTCGAGCTGCGGCTGGGCGACCCGCTCGAGTCGGAGGTCAACAGCAGGCTCGCGGCCACCGTGCCGGCGATCCCGGGCCGGGGCATCACCACCGACCGGATGCACTTCCTGACCGCGCTGCCCCGCATCGACGGGACGAGCACCACCGACGACGTGGCCGAGGCGACCGCCGAGTTGGCGGAGTCGCTCGACCTGCCCTCGGCGCCCCGCGCGCCGAAGGTGCGGCTGCTGCCGGCCGAACTGCGGGTCGGCGAACTGCCTCCGCCCACCGCCGCCACGCCGGAGCTGGACCTGACGATGGCGCTGGGCATCGAGGACGTCGGCCTGAACCCGCAGTGGCACGACTTCGACGTCAACCCGCACCTGCTGGTCTTCGGCGACGCCGAGTGCGGGAAGACGAACTTGTTGCGGCACATCGCCACCTCGGTGGCCGCCCACTACGGTCCCGACGAGGGCCGCGTGATGTTCGTGGACTTCCGCCGTGAGCTGCACGACGCCGTTCCCCAGGACAACCAGATCAACTACACGGTCAGCAGCGAAGGGTTGACCGAGTCGATCCGGGAGGTGGCGGAGCTGCTGCAGAGCCGGGTGCCGGGCCCGGAGATCTCCCCGAGCCGGCTGCGCAAGCGCGACTGGTGGACCGGCGGTCGCCTGTTCATCCTGATCGACGACTTCGAGCTGACCGAGACCGGCGGCTACAACGATCCGCTGGAGCCGCTGCTGCCGCTGCTGCCGCAGGGCGCCGATGTCGGGCTGCACCTGGTCATGGCCCGCAGCACCGCGAACGCCGGCCGTGCGATGATGAACCCGGTGGTGCGCCGGCTGTGGGAGCTGGGCAGCGCGGTGATGATGTTCTCCTGCCCCAAGGACGAGGGCGTGTTCATCGGCAACGTGCGGCCGAGGACGCTACCGGTGGGTCGGGCGCAGTACGTCAACCGGCGCCGGTCGGTGAACCTGGTGCAGACCCCGCTCGTGCGGGACTGACCGTCCACAATGGCCGGCCGTCGAGGTTTTCCCTCGGCGGCCGGCCGTTGTCGTTCGGTGACGAGGTCAGAATTCCTCGGTCGAGACCACCGCCACGCGGCGGGCCGGCCGCCACCGACGGCGCATTCCGCTGGGGACCAGCCGCACGGCCAGGCACACCGCCGCTGCCACCAGCGCCGTGCCGAGCACGCTGAGCGTCACCAGCAGGCCGGTGATCTCGTCCGGCACGATCGGACGCGGGGCCGGCGCGGGCGGCGGCGCCGCGGCGGCCACCGCGCCCAGCGGCCCCTCCTCCGGCAGGATCGCCGTCACGGCCGCGAGCGGATTCACCGTGCCCCAGCCGAAACCCGGATCGGGCGCGTTCGCCGGCGGCCGGTCCGCTGTGGCCTCCAACCGGTGCAGCACCTGTGGGGCGGTCAGCGTCGGGTGGTAGGCGCGCACGAGCGCGGCGACCCCGCTCACGAACGGCGCCGCGTAGCTGGTTCCGCTGGCCTGCCACTGCCCCGGTCCGCCGGGCCCCAAGCTGCACACGTCGACCCCGGGCGCGGTCAACCCCATGTAGCCGCCGGTCTGGGAGAAGGAGGCGCGCTTGCCCGTCTGGTCGATCGCCCCGACCGCGAGTACCGACGGGTTCGAGGCCGGGTAGGGAGTGGGGTTGCCCTGCTGCGCGTCGTTGCCGGCTGAAGCGATGATCAGCACGTCCCGCGAAGCCGCATAGGCCACCGCGGCATCGATGTTCGGGTCGGGGGCCTGGGTGCTGGCCGACACGTTGATGACGCGCGCGCCGGCGTCGACCGCGGCGCGGATGCCGGTGGCCAGCGTGTCGGCCGAGGTGTCGCTGGCGTTCTCGATCACCCGGATCGGCAGGACGGTCGCATCGGGAGCAACCCCGGCGAACATCGTGCCGGCAGCGGGCGCCGCGGCGATGATGCCCGCGACGAAGGTGCCGTGGCCGAAACAGTCGTTGTCGGCGCGGTGGTTGCCCGGGTTGTGCACGTCGCGTCCCGGCAGCACCCGCCCGGCCAGTTGGGGGGCGGAGCCGTCCACGCCGGTGTCCACCACCGCCACGGTCACTCCGGCGCCACGGGTGAGCGGCCACACCCGTTGTGGCGCAAGCAACTGCTGGGCCCAGGGCACGGTGCCGGCACTCGCCACCGGCGGCGGCAGGCACTTGTCGCCGGACGGCAGGTTCGGCACCGAGTCCGCGAACGCCTGCGGCGGCGCGACCACCAGGAACGCCACCGCGCCGAGCACGGGCGCCGCGCGCGACCAGCGGCTCACGACGCCACTCCGACCGTGCCGCCGAACTCCGCGCCCGGAGTGACGCCGGTGTCGGCGGCCACCGTCATCGGGATGGTCAGGCGGGCCACCAGGTCGGGGTCCTCGACCACCCGCAGCTCCGCCTCCTGCCGCGCCTGCCATGCGCGTTCCAGCCGCGACAGCGCGGCTTCGTCACGGGCGAGGGCCTCCGGGGACTTGGGCTCCTCGCCGGGAACCAGTTCCCGGACCAGCACGGCGGTTTTCGGCGCCCGCACCTCGTCGACGTCCTCACCGGGTTCGGCGTCGGAGGTCAGCACGGCGAGCGCCTTGAACCGGCGGCCGGCCGGGAACACCGTCTCGTCCACCGCGCGCCCCATCACCAGCTCGGTCGTGCGTCGCGCCGAGAGCGGCCAGATCAGCACGTCCAGGCCGGCCTCGGGAGTCGTGATGTCGAGCGCCGCGCTGGCGCTGAGGAACGCGGGCTCGTCGAGCACGGTGCCGGCCGCGTAGGGGCATTCGTCGCCGTCTTCGAGCTTCTCCTGGCGCAGCACCACGCGCCGGTGCGTCGGCAGCCGCCGCAGCCCGGACGTGAGGCACGGCAGATAGCCGTCGAACGGCGCCGGGCCGCCGGTGCCGAGCGTTTCGTTGAGGGCGACCGCGCCGCCCTCGCCGTAGCCCAGGTACATGCAGACCGCGATGTAGTCGGCCTTCGCCTCCGGCCGCAGCATCGGCCACGCCGAGAGGGCCACGTTCACCATGGCGAGAGCCTCGGTGTACTGCGTGCCGCCGCTGGCGCTGAGGCGAGCCTGTTCGGCCGGTGTACTCGGCCGATCCTCCAGCTGTATCCGTCCGCGCACGCTCCAGGGAAGGCGTGCGGGCGTCGGCACGGCCGGTTCGGGCTTGGGCGCGGGTTCCGGCGGTGCGGCGGAAGCTGGCTCGGGTGCCTCCTCCGCGCGCGGCCATGTCGGCTCCGCCGGTGGCGGTGCGAGCGGCTTCGGCTGCGGGCGGTCGGGGCTGGACACCGTGATCACAGGCATCGTCGGCGGCACCGGTAGCGACGGCGGGGCGGGAGGCGAAGACGACATCTCGGGTGGTGGGGGCGGGGACACGGGGGCAGGAGATGCGGCGGGCAGCGATTCCTCCAGGCGCACACCGGCGACGCGGACGATCCGCTCCAGCCCGTCGCGGACGGCGGGACCGGCCAGGCCGAGCAGCCGGAGCCGGACGGTTCGCCGCTGGAGGTCGGTCAGCCCGTCCAGCAGGCTCTGCAGCGCGGGCAGCAGCGAGACGCCGACCGCCTCGCCGGGCGTGCCGAGCGCAAGGGTCCAGCCCGTGGGATCGAACGGCAGTGACGGGCCGTGGCCGTCGCCCTGACGGACGACCAGCCCGCCGGGAACGACCTCCGCGATCACCTCCGGTCCGCCCGGCCGGAGCCGGTAGCGGTCCTCGACGTGCTGGTAGTGCCGGCCGCCGCACTGCACCCAGCCGCCGGGCGGCGGAACGACGTCGAGCACCTCCGGCCGCTCGACGTCCGGCGAGTAGCGCAGCAGGGTGGCGAACGGCGCCAGCAGCTCCTCGCCGTTGTCGCCGAGCACCACCGTGCGGACACGACCCGCCCTGGTCATGAGCTGGGTGCCGGCGGACACGGCGATCTCGTGCCCGATGTGTCGGACCAGTTCCCCGATCCACTCGTGACCGGCCGCCGCCACGGTGGTCGGCACGAGGAGCAGCTGCGTGCGCACCTGCAGCGGCAGCCGCATGATGATCTCGGCGACCGCCGCCGGGTGCGGCGGCGCGTCCGCGCCGCCCACGATGAGCTTCGGGACGGCCCCGCTCATCGGCACGTGGCTGGCGGCGTCGGACGGGCCCGATGGCGCCGTGCCGGCCGGGCGGACCGACAACCCGGCCGGCACGGGGTCTGCGACCAGGTCGGCGACCTGGACCGGGGCGTAGGGCAGCAGGTACTCCCAGGACGGCATCGGGAAACGGGTGGTGACCAGGTCCCCGGCGCCCGCCGGGCCGAACCGCCGCCACCCCTGCCCGCCGCTGGTCGGGCCGACGTAGATGCCCGCGCCGAACGCGGCGGCGCACATGCCGTGCGGCGCGAGGATGTCCATCCCGAACTCGGCCGCGAGACCGCACAGCCAGTTCACCGCCTGTCCCACCGGGTTGCCCAGCCCGGGGACGGCGAGCCAGGCCGCGCGGGGAACGGACTCACGGGGCCAGGACCGCACGGCGAGCAGGCACGCGCGGACCGCGTCGCACAGGTCGGCATGCGGCTGCGCCACCGCCGACGCCATGATCACGACGGTGCCGGGCAGATGCGGCAGCGAACCGAGAATCCGAGCCTCGCTCGCCGTCTCGTCACAACGCCGGATCAGAGCGTGCGGCCCACACCACTCCACGACCAGGCCCTCGCCCCCGCCCTGCGGTGGCCGTGGCATCGGTGTGCCGACCACTGGTGCTACCACTGCACGTCCTCCCGTTCACCCGCCATGTGGAGGAAGTTCTCCGGCACAGCATCGATATCACTCGATCGCGCTACGGCACGGCCCGCGAAGCCGGGCCGGCGCCCATCTCAGGGATGTCCCTCACGTGAGCCTTCCTTGGGACGCTGAACGGCGTCCGCGTTGTGCGGACGGCATTCAGCGCAGGCTGCGTGGACGGATGTCCGTCCAGTTCTGCTCGACGTAGGCGAGGCACTCCGCACGGCTGGCCGGCCCGTGCACCACGGCCCACCCCGCCGGCGCCTCGGCGACGCACGGCCACAGCGAGTGCTGGTCCTCGTCGTTGACCAGCACCAGATGGTGGCGGGCGTCGTCGTCGAACGGATTGGCGCTCGTGTCGACCCCGAGGCGTTCCAGCTGGCCGTCCCACCGCATCCGCACCCGGTCGCCGGTGCGGAACAGCCGGGAACCGAGCGGGCCGAACGGATTGGCGACGAAGCGGCCCGCGGTGAGGCCGGGCTGCCCGGCATATCCCCGCGCCAGGCCGGCGCCGGCAAGGTACAGCTCGCATCGGGCCCGGGCTGCCGGGTGGGCGGAAGAACGTCGACCACGTGCCCATCACGTCGCCGCGTGCCCACAGTGGACGGCCGTGCTCGCTGAGCCCTGTGCAGCCAGGGGAATCCCTCGGTGGCGGTCATCCGGGGTTCTCCTACACTGACTGTTCCGAGGATTGCTCAGCACGACGCGGAACCCGTTCGTCATCAGGCGGATCTGCCGATCGACGGCGACAACGGGACGCTACGATCGGGCAGTGCGACGACCGCACACGCCGGTTCGGAGTCCACCCCCGACGGATCCCGAGCCGGCCACCCGAGGTGCTGGAGCCGGTCTTACCGGCTCCAGCATCGGGTCATGAGCCGTTCCACATCTTCCGGTAGACGTCCCGGTAGCCCGACGGCGGGTCGAAGACGTCGCCCGCGGGCACGTTCCGGCGGGTGATCAGCGCCGGCGTGGCGACGAACCCGGACGACGGGCGGCCGGCGAGGGCGCGGTTGAGCTCGTCGACCACCTGCCAACCCTGCAGCACCAACGGTTCGGCCACGGTCGCGGCCTGGTGGTCGCCGTCCCGGACGCGCTGGAACTCCGCCGCGTCGCCGTCGCCGGCCGCCACCGCCACGGGCGGACCGGCCGCCGGCTTGCCCGCGTTGTTCAGTTCCGGCTTGGCGGCTCCGAAGTAGTTGCCGTTGACCGCCAGCAGGTAACCGAGCCTGCTGCCGTCACGCCGCAGCAGCGAGGAAACCAGCCCGGTCATACTGATGTCGGCGTCCCC
Organism: Kutzneria kofuensis; assembly: GCF_014203355.1. Lineage (NCBI taxonomy): Bacteria > Bacillati > Actinomycetota > Actinomycetes > Pseudonocardiales > Pseudonocardiaceae > Kutzneria > Kutzneria kofuensis. The sequence continues at coordinate 8,201,714 of NZ_JACHIR010000001.1, read as the reverse complement.
GATCGGGGAGTCCTCGGCGGACAGCACGGCGCAACCCGAGCACAGGCCGAGGTATGCCCGCATCGCCTCCGCCTTGCGCGCCGCGACCTGGTACGTCGAGTCCGTCAACACCACCACGCCGGCAGTGCCGTTGGAGTCGGCCACCGCGTAAGCCGCGGCCAGCCACGCCACCTGGAGCGGATCGGTGGTGACGTTGGCGAACACGCCGGCGGCGGGAATGGGCCCCGGGGCCGGACCCGCGTGCCAGCCGACGACCGGGATGCCGAGGGCCGCGGCCTGCCTGATGGTGGCGGCCTGCTCGGTGGCGTCGAACCCGCCGAGCACGATCCCGTCGGGCCGGATCGTGACGGCCCGGTCCAGCGCGTCGGCACGCCCCTGGGCGGTGCCCTTGCCGTCGAGCGTCATGACGTGCCAGCCGATCTCGCCGGCGGCTTCGGTGACGGCGGCGCCGACGGCGGTGACGCCGCCGTTGGTCAGGTCGGCCGCGACGTAGGCGATGGTGCCGCCCTTGCGCTGCGCCCGCGGTCCCTGCGCGGGCGGCACGAACCCGGACCTACCTTCGAGGCTGTCCGCCACGCGCCGCCGCGCATCGGCCAGCGCATCGTGAATTCCCGGCGGCACCAAGGCGATCCGTTCGGTCACGGCCTGGTTCACGACGGCGTTCTGGGGGCCGCCGGTGCACGCCGAGGCGAGCAGCCCGGCGACCACCAGCGGAACGATCCTGCCGAGCTGCACGCCCGCGCCACCTCCCTGTGTGTGCCACGAATTGAACGGAGTGCCAAGTGCGGAAAGCAATATGCACGGAAACGATTCCGCAAGTCGCTGAGACCGGCCGGGCGAAGCCGGCGCATGATCGATCCGGAACCACGACCGGATGACGTCACATTTCAGGGACATCCCTCACGAGTCCATAATGGGCCGACCGCCCGCGGAGGAGGTGACGAGCCCGCCGGACGAACATGAAGCCATCTCATGTTGTTTCGACGCGTCTGGAGCGCAACGGTGCACAGCCAAGGTTCACTCGATCGAGGGCACACGGTCGACGGCATTCTCGACGCGGTGACCCGGCCGCTGGGGCCACCGCTGATCGCGATGGTCGGCCCCTGCGGAATCGGGTTGAGCACCACTCTGGACGAGATCCGCGCGGCACTGCACGAGCGCGGCGCGCACGTCGTGACGATGCAGTTCACCCGCAACTCGTCCGATCTGCCCGGGCCGCTGGGGGCGCCCCGACTTCCGGCCGCGAGCGAGTTGCTCGCCAAGGACAACGCGGCGCTCCTGGTGGACGACGCGCAATGGGTCGACGGCGAGACGCTCGGTCGGCTGGAGTCATTGGTCCGCAAGCTCGTCGGCACGCGGGCGCGCTGCGTCTGCGCGATCAGGCTGACCGCTCCCCCGGCGCCGGGGTCCGCGGGTCAGGCCGTGCTGTCCCAGCTGGTGCACGAGGGGCTGGCCGAGATCGTGCACCTGCGCCCGCTCGGCGACGCCGAACTGGCCGCGCTGATGAGCGAGCGATTCGGCGCGAAGCCCTCCCCGGAACTCGTGCGGCATCTGCGCCGGCTCACCCGGAACCGGCCGAAGGCACTCACCACGGCGCTGGAGGCGTACCAGCGCAGCAACGCCATTCGCGTCGTGGACCGACACGCGTACCTGGCCCACCCCGACGTCACGCCCGCCCTTCCGGACAACCATGAGCTGCCGTTGTACGTGCGGCGGATGGGCAACGCCGCGTGGACGGTGGCCAAGGCGATGGCGGTGCTCAACCCGCTGGGCGACGCGGCGGTGCGGCTGGCCGCCGAGACGACCGGGCTGACCGAGTCCGAGGTCGACGCCGCGCTGGATCTGTTGCGGTCCCAGGGAATCCTGCGGCACCTGGCCGGGACGGGACGCTGGGTCTTCCGGCTGCCCCTGGTCGAGGCGGTGCTGATCGACCAGCTCGGCCCGTACGAGCGCCGACGGCTCGCCCAGGCCGCGGTGACGGCGGTGTGGGACGGCCGGGCGCGGTGCGAGGACCCGGACTACCTGGCGGACCAACTGGTGAACGCCGGGCGCATGGTCGACGGCGAGCGAGCCAGGACCGAACTGCTCGCCCGGGTGCGGGAGACGAACGGGGCGGGCCGCGTCGAGACGTGGCTGCGGGCGGCCGCCGACCTGACCCCGGACCGCGCGCAGCGGGCCGCGATCCTGCTGGAACACGCCGGGGTCTGCGCCGTCCGGGGCAAGGTCGCCGAATGCCTGGAGACCACGCACACGCTGCTGCACGACCTGCCCGACCAGCTGCCACCGGACCTGCTGCAGGACGTGCACCTGGCGCACGTCACCGCGTTGCACGCCACCGGCGACTTCGCCACCACCGAGCAGATCGCGTGCGGTGAGTGGTGGCCGTGGGCCGGACGTCCGGTGGAACGGGTCGTCACCCGGGCCGCGGCGCTCTCCCTGCTGGGACGGTGGCAGCAGGCACGCGACCTGCTGGCGGGCACCGAGCACGTCTGGCGGGGCTGTCCCACGGCCGTCCACCACGCGACCGTGCTCGGGTCGCTGGCGGGCCTGTGGCTGGGCGACCGCGACCAGTTCGACCGGGGCTTGGCCGCGCTGTGTGAGTGCGGGGCCGACGACCGGCGTCGTCAGCGCCAGATGACGCACTACGTGGGGGCGCTGCTGGCCATCGGCGACCGGCAGGGGGCGGAGCGGCTGCTCGCCGAGGACAGCCGACCCCCGGAGTGGTCGCGGCTGGCCGAGCAGGCGGTGCTGGCCGCTCGACGCGGTCGGTTCGACGCCGCCGTCGAGTTCACCCGCACACGCATCGTGCGTGGACCCTCCTTCGGGTACGGGCCGGTGGCGGTCGCCATGGTCCAGGCCGCCGCGGTGATCCATCTGGCGCGCGGCCGAATCACACGGGCCCGCGAGTTGCTGGCCGGCGGCCGGTCCACGCACCCGGTGCTGCCGCACGTGCTGGCCGGCCCCGAGGCGTGGATCGCGACCATGCTGGGCGAGCACCAGCGCGCTCGCGCCACGGTGCGAGAGGCACTCGACACCGCGGACCGGGACGGCGTGCTGGCCGGAACCGACGAACTCTGGTTCGCCGCGTTCAAGCTGGCGCACGCCGAGGGAGACCTGGCCGACGCCCGCTCGTGCCTGCACCGGGCCGAGGCCGTGGTGGACGGGTTGGGCACCGTCCGGGCGGAGATCTACCGCCTGCTGATCCGGGCGGCGCTCGAACCGGGATCCGGGTTCGGCGCGGAGGCGCTGCGACTGGCCCGGGAACTCTCCGAGCCGCTCCAGCTCGTCACCACCATCGAGCATGTCGTCCAGGTCGACGCCGCCGAACCGCACCTGCTGACCGAAGCCTACGAGATCCTGGGCGGTCTCGACGCCCTGCTGCTGCGCGCGTGGTCACGAACCCTCATGCGCAAACACAACATCGCGGTGCCCGGCCGCCAGTCCACGGTCGCGGAGAACGAACGGCTGCTGGCGGTGCTCGTGGCCGAGGGCCTGGGCAACAAGCAGTTGGCGACGGTGCTGCGGGCCAGCGAGAAGAGCGTCGAGGGCAGGCTGTCCCGGCTGTTCTCCCGCACGGGCTACCGGTCCCGGGTGGAGTTGGCGGTGGCGATCCTGAACGGCGAGTTCGAGGTCTGAGTCCCTCACCCGCCGCGCGGGCGCACGACCGTGTGGGGCGGGAACAGGTCGGCGGTGGCGCCGAACGCCGGCAGCACACCGCGGGCGTACCAGGCGAGCATGGCCGCGCCGACCGCGGCCGGCTCGGCGACGTCGGAGATCTCCACGATCACGCCATGGGTGTTCGCGATCGCGGCAGCCACCTCGGGCGACTGCCGCATGTCCGAGGCCACCCTGATCACGTCGATGTCGACGCCCTCGGCGCGAAGCGAATCGATGCCGTCCGCGGTCAGCAGCCAACTGCCGCCGACCGCCGCCGTGGACGGCACCGACCGGCCGGGCCGGCCGTGCAGCGAGCACAGCCGGCCCACGAGCCCGGGATGGACCATGACCGACCTCGGCCGGTACAGCCCCATGGCGAGCGAGGACAGGCAGGCGGCCGAGGCCCCGACCGTGACAGGGGTCCTGCGGTCGAGACCGGCCAACTCCGCGGCCTCCTCGTCGAGCGGGAGAATCTGCTCGGAGGCGACCAGCGGCGGCAACTGCTCCGGCCGCAGCCCGACCGGGCGCAGCGCGGCGGCCGACCACGTCATCGATCCCAGGTCGAGCAGGCCCATCGACGACGCCGTCGACACGTCGCTGACCAGTGAGCCGTAGAACCGGGACGCCACATAGTCCTTGAGGCCGCACCACCGCGCGTACGCCGGCACGTCGTGGTGCGCCACGAACCAGGCCATCCTGGCGACGGCGGACCCCGCCGTCACGGCGACCCCGGTGGACGCGAGGATCTCGTCCCCCGCCGTCCCGCCGATCACGCGCGCCACGGCGAGGGTGGCGTTGTCCAGGCAGGAGATCGCGGGAGTCATCGCCATGAGCCAGGGGTCGACCGCGATGACCGCTTCCTCCGCTGCCGCGCTGAAGGCGACGGACGCGACCATGTAGCCGCGGGCGGCGCAGGCCAGCGCGACCTGCCGCACAGCCGCGAAGGTCGCGTCCACCACCGATTCGGGGTCGACGATGCCGGCGATGTCGTGGATTTCGTCGACAGGACGCAGGCAGGTGGTGTCGATCACCGTGAAGTCGTCCGACACCGAGACGGCAGCGACACGGTCGACGCCGATCTCGACCCCGATCGCGGCGCTGCCGTCCCAGTCCCGATCACTGCGATCCCACACCCCCCAAGGATCACCCGTTCCGCGGTGATCCGACAGCCGACGATCGCGGAACCGGCTCCGCGTTGTGCAGACGGCTCGGCGCGACTTCTCCGCAGCCCACGGAAGCTCCTTATCACCACGCGGAACCTGGTGCCGGCGCTAGCCCGAACGGGCGAAGTCGGCACACCCTCGTGGGAAACCGAACCCGCGAGACAGGGAGCCGCTCATGACGGGCTACGGAGCGTTGGCGGTTGTCGTCATCGGCCCCATCCTGCTCGGCCAGCTCTGCTACGCGATCAGCCGGGGCAAGCCGACGGTCACCCGGCGCAGGTAGCGAACCACTAGGGCCGATCGCGACGCGGGCGAAGCAACACTCGCGGTTCCCCGGTCACGGGATCGTCCACCACCGATCCGTCGAAGCCGCACACATCGCGCAGCAGGTCCAGCGAATGCAACGCCGCCACCACCGTGAACCGAGCGACCGCGCCGACTCCAGGGCGTCGATCTGGTGCCAGGGGTCGAGATGGTTGGTCGCCCTGGCCAGCGCAGCGCGCTGCCATTGCCCACCCGACAGCGTCGACAGTGGACGGTCGGTTACACGGGGACACACAACACCCCGGCAACATGAGCTGGACCCACTTCGTCGGCCGACGACCAACCGCTGACCCGCAGCGGACTCGGCGCGGCGCAAGGCGCGCCGAGTCCGCACGGCTCAGACGCCGAGCTGCTCGGCGGCGAGGCGCGTGCCCTCGACGCGGCTGCGGATCTTGGCGAAGGCGAGGTCGCGGGAGGTGGACACGTCGTCGCCGAAGGGCGAGAAGCCGCAGTCGTCGCAGGTGCCGAACTGGTCGACGGGGAGGTGCTCGGCGGCCAGCAGGACCCGGTCGCGAACCTGCTCGGGCGTCTCCGCAACGGGATCGATCGGATCGATGACGCCGATGAAGACGCGCTGGTCGGGGCGGATGTGCTTGGCGATGACCTCGAGCACGCGGCGGGGGTCGGCCTCGCTGGCCAGCTGCACGTACACGTTGCCGACCTCGAGCTGGAACAGGGTGGGCAGCAGGTCGGCGTAGTCGACGTCGAGGCTGTGCGTGGAATCCTGGTCGCCGCCGGGGCAGGTGTGCACGCCGAGGCGGGCTCGTTCCTCGTCGGAGAAGCCGGCCAGCACCTGGTTGTTCAGCTCCACGAACTGGCGCAGCACCTCGCCGCTCGGGTCCAGCTTGATCGACAGCCGGCCCTCGGTGAAGTCCAGCTGCACCTTCTCCGCGCCGGCGTCGAGGCAGCGGCGGATCTCGGACTGGCTCTCCCGGACGAGATCCTGCACGAACTCCTCGCGGGAGTACCCGTCCAGACCTTGCGCCGGGTAGAGCAGGCTGAGCGCGGACGGGGCGATCACGGCCTGCTTCACCGGAACCGACGCGATCTCCCGCGCCCGGCGCAGGAACGTGTCGGCGCTGACCTGGTAGCGGAAGGGCCCGCCGGTCAGCACGGGAAGCTGGCGCTGGTGCCCGTCGGCGAAGGGAATGACCACCCCGTCCGGCGCCAGCGCCGACAGTCCGCTGATCGGGTAGGTGGCGAAGCTGGGCTTGCTCTGCTCGCCGTCGGAGACGACGGGCGAACCGGTCTCCTCGAATCGCCCGATCGTGTCACGCACGGCCTGATCCTGGGCCTGGGCCAGCTCGTTGTCGTCGGCCTGACCGGCGGCGTGCGCGGCCATCACCGCGAGCAGTTCGGCCGGTCGAGGGATGCTCCCGATGGGTTCGGTGGGAATCGGCACGACAGAAGCCCTTTCGACAGCGGGAAAGCTCTCGGACGAGGACGGTCGTCGTCCCCCCTGTGGTCGCAACCTTGGCACGTCGACCGGCGGTGCCCACACCTCCGAACGGGCGGTCAGCGTTCCTGGAGCACCGACAGCACATTGCCGGCAGGGTCGGTGAACCAAGCGATGTAAGGGCCCTCGGCGCGGAAGATCCCTCGATCGTCCTGGTCGAATCCGGCATAGCGCTGGAACACCACGCCGCGGCCGACCAGTTCGTCGACAGCGGCCTCGATGTCCGTCACCGGGAAGTTGAGGATCGTGTAGGACGCGGGCACGTGACCGGGCTTCGGGTACACCAGGATCTCGGCGCCGGTGGCCAACTTCAGGTGCAGCATGCCGTGCTCCTCGGTCACCGGCAGGCCCAGCACGTCCCGGTAGAAGGCCTTGGCACGGGGCACGTCATCGACGGCGAAACCGCTGAAAGCCTTGGTGTTGGCGAACATCCGCACTCCTCGTCGCTCGGCTACGGCACCGCCGATACTAGTGCCGCGCGGCGAACTGGCCCGGCTGCCGGCCGGGGCCGGCCGGCCCGCGATAGGCTTGCGCGAGGTCCAGCCACTGGTTCGCGTCGGCGCCGCCGGCGGTGAGCGCCAGGTCGTCACGGTGCCGGCGCCGCGTGACCAGCAGGCAGAAGTCCTCGGCCGGGCCGTGGATCCACTGCTCGGCCCCGTCCGGACCGAACTCCCACCGCGTGCCGGACGGACTGGTCAGCTCGAACCGGAACTGCACGTCCGGCGGCGTCAGTCCCCGGGACTGGTAGCCGAAGTCCCAGGTGCGCACGGCGAACTCGACCACGAACCGCAGGCGATCGGTGCGCACGGGCCGGATTCCCAGTGCGTCGGCGACATCCTGGCCGTGTGCGAACAACTCCATCAGCCCGGCGCCGGCCAGCACACCCGGCGGCAGCGGGCGCACCAGCCACGGCACCACCTCGCCGGCCGGCACCGCGCTCAGGGCGGCGATCGCGGCGGCGCGTTCGGCCTGCCACCGCTCCAGCAGCACCGGGTGCGGATCCCGCAGGTAAGCGGACAGGGCGGCCGTCACGTTGGCGTTGAAGTCGGCGGACAGTCCGGCGGTCATCGCCATGAACGCCGCCGGGTCGCCGGCCGCGGTGCCGGCCATGCGGAACGTCGCGGCCAGGTGCGCGACCTGGTGGGCGATGGTCCACCCGGGCGCCGGCGTCGGCAGCGTCCACTGGTCCTCGGCCAGCGCCGTCAGCAGGCGGTCGAACTCCTCGCCCTCCGCGGCGAGATCGGCGAGCACTTCGGTCGGATTCACGCGACTGCCCTCCTCTTTGTCGTGACGGACCAAGCATGGTCGTAGCCGACGGAGCTGTCTTCTTCACCCTTGCCGTCCACAGTGGACGAACTCAGGCCTCGGCCGGGCGGGCCAGCAGCTGGTGGAAGCCGCCGCCGAAGAACAGCAGCGCCTCCCCGCCGTCACCCCGCCCGCATCCGAGCACCTGGCCCACGAAGATCGAGTGGTCGCCGCCGTCGTAGGCAGCGACCAGCCGGCACTCCAGCCAGGCCAGCGCCCCGGTGAGCAGCGGCGCGCCGGTGAAGCGGCCGGGCAGGCAGGGAACCGAGTCGAACTGGGCAGCGCCGCGCGGCCGGCTCCGGTCGGCGAAGTACCGGGCCAGGTGCTCCTGGTCGGCGGCGAGCACGGACACCCCGAAGCTTCCGCTGACGCTGATCGCCTCGTGCATCACGGCGGTCCGCACCACGCAGCACAGCACCAGCGGCGGTTCCAGCGACACGGAGTTGAAGGAGTTCGCGGTCATGCCGTGGCACCGCTCGCCCCCGGTCGTCAGCACCGTGATGCCGGTGGCGAAACGGGACATCACCTCCCGCAGCGGCGACGCCCCGTCGCCGCTCACCGCGCCGTCTCCGCGTACGGCGCGAGCGCGGTGCGGAACTCCTCGGGCACCCTGGTCGGCACGGTGTTCGTGTTCGGCCCGCGCATGCAGGCGATCCGCTGCCGGCCCCGCGCCACCAGCAGTTCCGACTCCCCGTCCAGGCGCACGTAGTCGAAGCCGAACTGGAGCTGGGTCTGGGTCAGCTCCTCCAGGTGCATCCGCACCGACAGCTCGTCGAACGCGGTCAGCTCGGCGTAGAACTCGCACTCCACCTTGAGCGTGAACAGCTTCAGGTCCTCGCGCAGCTCGGCCAGCACGCCGGGGGCCCGGTCGCGGAGGAACATCTCCCGGCACCGGCCCTGCCAGCGCAGGTAGTTGACGTAGTAGACGTTGCCGACCAGGTTCGTCTCCTCGAAGCCGACGGTGTGTCGGATCTCGTAGTACCCGGGCATCTCAGCCTCCCCCTCCGGCCAACACGGCGAACACCACCGGCTCGGGGCGGTCCCGCAGGGTGGTCGTCCAGGTCGCGATGGCGGCGTCGCCGGCGGCCAGCACCACCCAGCCGTCGGCGTCCGTCCGCCGCACCGTGACCGCCTGCGTGGTCGAGCCGGCCTTGCGCAGGCACTCCATCGCGCTCCACACCCGTGTGCCGGCCACCGCCGGCGAGTCGCCGGCCTCGGCCCTCACGAGGTCCCACACGGCGACCAGGTCGGGGCCGAGCAGGTCGGCCCAGTCCCGCTCGGTGCGGTCCACGACCGTCTCGACGTCGCAGGCCAGCCGCTCGGCCCCGGCGACGACCATGGTCAGGCCGGCGCCGTGGGAGCTGGAGATCAGCAGGTCGGGACGGCCGGTCTCGGGCCGTCCGTCCGGCCGGTAGTGCACCCGCAGCGGTGCACCGGCGGCCCGGCTGGCCGCCAGTCGGGTCTGCACCCGCCGGTCCGCGTCCACCGGATCCGGTTCGACGACCACGGCCCGCCGGCCGCCGAGCTTGTGCTCGAGGGTGCGCTCCAGGTGCGGGCCCAGCAGGGCCGGCACCCACGGTCCGGCGCCGTGACGCTTGCGGACGGCGTGCAGGACCAGGCCCACCCACCGCTCGACCAGTGAGCCGTCCGGGTCGTACAGGTCGACGTCGTACGTGTAGCGGTCGCCGTCCTGGGCCCGTTCCCGGGCATCCAGCACCAGACGGTCGGCGACGGTGTCAGGAGCCAGGTACAGCCGGTCCACCCGCTCCGGCAGCAGGGTGGCGTCCGGGACACACACCTGGAGGCCGTGCATCGCCGCATCTCGGCTGCCCGGATCGGCCAGCACCAGTTCCTGCGGGAGGAAGGCGGCGAACCAGGGGGCAACCGACTGGGTGGAGAGCTCGGCGACGGCATGCCGGGCGCTGACCTTCCGATAGGCCACCACCCGCTGGAACCGCTTGCCCTGGAACAGGACCTCGCCGTACAGCTCGGCCTGGGGGTCGACCGGGACGGCCGGCAGTGCCGCCCGGTCGGGCGTCGAGCCGCCGGCCGGCTCCGGCCGCGGCCAGGTCAGCGTGGCCCGGAAGTGGTCGGCGCTGAACCCGGTCTCCTCGCTGCGCAGCACAACCTGCACCACCCCGTCGCCGGTGACCAGCGCGGCGACCCTGATGGTGGTCGTGCCGGTGAGCGGGACGACCACCGGCCGTGGGAACTCCACGTCGGACAGCACCGGCGAACCGGTCAGGCCGGTGACGGCCGAGGCGACCTGGGCCATGGCCTCCATGCCCAGCACCGCCGGGAGCACCAGGTCGCCGTCCAGCTGGTGATCGCTGAGGTAGGGGTCGGAGCCGGCGGAGAGGTCGGCCTCGCAGACCAGTTCCACGCCCGGGTAGTTCACCAGCACCCGGTCGGTGAACCGGCGCAGCGGCAGCGGCGGGCGGTCCAGCGGCAACGAGGGCAGGTCGCCGGAGCGCCCGGCCACCACCAGCACCGGCCCCGTCGAAGGGTCGGCCAGCAGCCGGCGCAGCACGGCCATGCCGCTGTCGGCGGAGATCGGGGTTATCCCCTCGCGCAGCAGCGCTTCCACCACGCCCAGCCGCTCCCCCATGCCGGCCCCGGACCACACCGACCACTCCAGCGCCAGCACCCGGGCGGCCGGGTGCGCCCGCTGGAACTCGGTGGCCAGTTCGGTCAGCCAGTCGTTGGCGCAGGCGTAGTGCGCCTCGCCGCGCAGGCCCGCCCGGCCGATGATGCTGCCGAACGTGATCAGCAGGCGGATCCGGTCCGGGTCCACGGCGGCCAGCACCGCGCGCAGGCCGCCGACCTTCGGGGCCAGCGCGGCGCGGAACGCCTCCTCGGTGAGGTTGGCCAGCGCGGTCGGCTCGTTGCGGCCGGCGCCGTGCAGGATCGCGGTCACCTCGCCGAGCTCGGCCCGGAACTGGTCCACGGCGGCCCGCACCTGAGCCGGATCGGTGACGTCGGCCCGCGCGTAGCGGTAACGCACGTCTTCCGCGTCCATGCGGGCCAGGTTGGCGGCCAGTTCGGCGTCCTCGGCCGGATCCGATCGTCCGAGCAGGGCCAGCCGAGCGCCGGAGTCCCGGGCCACGGCGAACGCGCACTCGGCGGTGATGCCCTTGCCGCCGCCGGTCACCAGCAGCACGTCCTGCGAGGTCAGCGGCGTGCCCGAGGCGTCGGCCACCGGCTGCACGCGCAGCGCCGGCACGGTTCGGCCTCCGGACTCGTCGTAGCGCACCTCCTGGAAAGCCGTCGTGGCGGCGACATCCGCCACGAGCTGCGGGATCACGATCGTCATGACGTCCGGCACGCTGATCACGGTGGTCGGCGTGCCCGGCGATTCCAGGTGCAGCGTCTTGGCCAGGCCGGCCGCGCCGAACCGCTGCTGCAGCACGACGAACCGGGTGCCGGCGGGCGCGGCCAGCACCGCGTGGGCGGCGTCGAGGAACAGGCCCGCGTGCTGCTCGGTGCATTCTGCCGGCAGGCACAGCAACACACCGTCGCCGATGCCGGCCGCGGCCAGCGCCTCGGCCAGCGGGGCGGCCACGGGGTGATCGGCCGGCGTGTGCACGGCCCAGTCGCCGGGCGGGCCGCTGGTAGGCACGGTCTCCAGCGGCGTCGGCACGTAGTCGACGCGAAACGGCCGCACCCACGGCGCCACGCCCGGCACGACGGTGCTGTCGTCGGTGTCATGGGCGGTTTCGGCGAGGTCGTCGATGATGGTCGCCAACTCCCCCAACGACACCGTGGCGAAGTTGGGCGTCGCCGCGAGCGCCGGCAGGCCGAGTTCCCTGGTGACCTGGTTGACGATCTGTCCGACGGTGATCGAGCTGAGGTGCAGGTCGTCGAGCGGCAGCGTCTGCTCGGTGACGGTGTCCAGCGGCAGTTCCACCCGTTCGGCGGTCAGGTTGCGCAGCAACGCGAACGTGGAGACGCCGGCCGGCGCCACCGACTCGGCCACCTCGTCGTCCTCGGCCGGTGCGAGCAGTTCCGGCGCCAGGTCGAACTCCGGCGCGGCCGAGCACGGGTTGGTCAGGAACTTCATCGCGCCGTCGGCCGGCAGCGGCCGCAGCAGCCGGCCGGCGAACAGGGCGTCGACGCGGACCGGCGCGCCCAGCGCGAAGGCGGCGCCGATCACCCGCAGCAGCGGCGCCAGCGAAGCGTGGTCGGTGTCCAGCGGCAGCACGCGGCGCTCCGGCGCGATCTCCTTCAGCAGCCCGGTGAGCACCCGCCCTGGACCGACCTCCAGCACCAGGTCGGCCTCGGCGACCGCCGCGGCCGCCGCCTGGTGGAACCGCACCGGCAGCAGGATCTGGTCGTGCAGGAGCGCACGCAGATCGGTGGCCGGATCGAGCTCCTTCTCGGTCACCGTGGAGTAAACCCCGCCACCCGGCGTCGCGAAGTCCACTTCGGACAGATGGCCGGCGAACGCGGTCGCGGCCGGTTCCACCAGCGGCGAGTGGAAAGCGTGCGACACGGCGAGCCGGGAGCTTCCCACCCCGGCGGCCGATGCCTTGGCGCACACCCGGTCCACCGCGTCGGCCGGGCCGGACAGCACCGTCTGGTGTGGACCGTTGTAGCCCGCGATCACCACCGGCTCGCCCTCGGCCAGCTGCTCGGCCCGGTCCGGGCCGGTGGCCAGGCCCGCCATCGTGCCGCCGGCCCGGCTGTCCCGGGCCATCACCCGTCCGCGCAGCCCGGCCAGGGTCAGCACCTGAGCCTCGTTCAGCGCGCCGGCCCAGTGCAGCGCGGTGAGTTCGCCGAGGCTGTGCCCGACCGCGGTGTCGGCCGTCAGCCCCAGGTCCCGCAGCACGCGCAGCCCGGCCAGCGAACCGCTGACGATGCGCGGCTGGGCCACCTCGGTGGCGACCTGGTCGGCGCCCGGCCGCACCGTCGAGAGGATCTCCTCGGCGGCCGGGAACCGGTCGCGCAGGGCACCGGCCCCGCCGCGACCGGAACCCTGGCCGGGAAACAGGTACGCGATGCGCGGCGGGGTCGGCGCGGCGGACAGGAACACGCCCTCGTCCGGCGCGAACACCTCGGCCTGGGGGTCGTCGAGGTGTTCGCGCAGCCGGGCCAGGCCGCGCTCGGCGTGCTCCGGATCGGTGGCCACGACGGCGGCGCGCAGCGGTCCGCCGGACAGCTCGCCGGCCAGCTGGCCGGCGAGGTCGGTGAGCTCGGCGAAGGCCAGCCGACCGACGAAGCCGAGCAGGCCGTCCACCCTCTCGCGCAGCGCGGCGCGGTCGGTGGCGTCCAGCAGCAGCACCTCCGCGTCCTGGCGGCCGGCCACGAGCTGTGTGGTCCGCTCGTCCAGCGCCGTCCGCCGCAGCACCCCGGGCGCCTGCTGGACAGCGACGTGCGTGTTGATGCCGCCGAAGCCCATCGCCGACACGCCGGCGCGCAGCGCCACGCCCGCCGGCCACGGCTCGGCCCTCGTGGGCACGTAGACCGCGGCGGCCTCCTTGCCCAGGACCGGGTGCGGGTCGAAGTGGCTGGTGGCCGGCGGGATCACCTGGTGGTGCACGGCGAGCGTGGCCTTGATCAGGCCGGCCACGCCCGCCGCGGCCTTGGTGTGCCCGAAGTTGCCCTTGACGGTGCCCAGCGCGGCCGGCGGCGCGCTCGGGTCGGCGGCGCGGCGGGCCGAGGACAGCGCCTCGATCTCGGTCGGGTCGCCGACCGCGGTCCCGGTGCCGTGGCCCTCGAAGTAGGACACGGTCTGGATGCCGTAGCCGGCGCGGTGGTAGGCGCGTTCCAGCGCCAGCCGGTGGCCGGCGGCCTCCGGCCGGGTGATGCCGCCGCGGCCGTCCGAGGACACGCCCCAGCCGGTGATCACCGCGTACATCCGGCGGCCGGCGGCCAGCGCGTCGCGCTCCCGCATCAGCACCAGCATGCCGGCGCCCTCACCGGGCCAGAACCCGTTGGAGTCCCGGTCGTACACCTTCATCCGCCCGGTGGCCAGCGCGCCGGTCTTGGCGAAGCCGATCACCTCCAGCGGATCGATGGACAGGTCCACGCCGCCGGCCAGCGCGACGTCCAGGTCCCCCTGGGCCAGCGCGTTGGCGGCGGTGGCCACCGACAGCAGCGAGGACGAGCAGGCTCCGTCCACTGTGTACCCGCCGCCGCCGAAGTCGAAGTAGTTGCAGATCCGGCCGGCGATGGTGTTGGACAGCGCTCCGGCCAGCGTGTCCTCGTCGACCGCCGGGAACGGGGCCTTGAACCGCGACTCCATGTCCCGCAGCAGCGATCCGGTGTCCTCTGTGGACCATCCCCGGCCGGCCAGCTCGGCGGCGACCACGCGCCGCACGTACGGCCAGCGCAGCCGTAGGTTGTTGGCGCGGGAGAACTCACCGGTGAGGCTGTTGCCGATGACCACGCCGGTGCCGCGGCCGGGCAGCCCCACGCCGTCCGGGAAGCCGGCGTCGGCCAGCGCCGCCGCGGCCACGTCCAGGGCCAGCCAGTGCGTGAGGTCGGTGGACCGGTAGGTGCTGCCGGCGATGTGGTAGCGCACCCGGTCGAATTCGAAGTCACGCAACACCGCGGCGTTGCGCGAGTAGAACCGGTCGGGCGCCGCCGGATCGGCCGAGTAGTAGTCGGCGTGGTTCATCCGCTCGTCGGGTAGCCGCCGGAAGGCACAGCGCCCCGCCAGCACGTTCTCCCACAGTTCGCGCGGAGAACCGGCGTCCGGGTAACGAAGTCCGATACCGACGATCGCTATCCGCTCGTTGCTCATGTTCCACCGATTCTGGGAACGGGGTACAGCCCACATCCCGAAGTGAAGTCTGCGCCGGTTGCCTCCAGCGAGCCTGCCGCACAGGGCCGTCCGGACGCTTCTTCGACGCTGCGGCCCGGTTTCCGGCGGGACGATCACGGCAAGCTGCGAGGTGCGGACCCTCCCGGCGGACCCAGACGATGGGGCCACGGCTGGGAGCGGTGAGACGAGGGGACGATGCCGATGCTGGGTTCGGTGCGCAGACGGCTGCTCACTCCGGCGCTGGCTGAGGTGACGTTCGAACGCCGTGGCTTCCCGGGGGCCGCCGCGCCGGCCGCCGCCACGCTGGAAGCGGTGCCGCAGGCGGTGATCTGCGGCTTCGAGTGGGGCATCGAGGTGCGCTCGCAGTGGGAGCTGCAACGTCGCCTGGAACTGCTGGAACCGGGCCTGCGCGGCTTCGGCTACGAGGGCGCGACCATGGCGTGCACGGTGCGGGACGCGATGGGGCCGGGCGGCCGGCGGACCCAGGAGCTGTTGCTGGGGCCGGGACAGCGGCACATCTTCCTGGCCTACATCGGCATCGGGTTCGCCATGGCCCGGCTGCCCCGGATGCTGTGGCGCAAGGTGCTGCCCGACCTGCCCGGCACGCCCTACCACCCGGTCATGAGCTGGCTCGCGGTGGACGGGTACGGGTTCGACCGCGCCTACTTCGACACCCCGCGCTGGGTGGACGAGCAGTGGGTCGGCCCGAACTACCCGTGGCTGGGCTGCCCCGAGTACTTCCCTCGCGCCGTGGACCAGGGAATCGGACGGGCCCTGTGGTTCATCCACGGCGCCGAGCCCGCCGGGGTGGCGGCGGCGGTGGACCGGTTCGCCGAGCACCGCCGGGCCGACCTGTGGGCCGGCGTCGGGCTGGCCGCGACCTTCGCCGGCGGCTGTCCGGCCGACGGGCTCACCGCCCTGCGCACCGCCGCCGGCAAGTACCGGCGGGAACTGGGCCAGGGCGCGGTGTTCGCGGCCAAGGCCCGGCACTTCTCGGGCACCGTGCCGCCCGAGAGCGAGCTGGGAGTCGGCGTGCTGGCCGGGCTGACCGTGCCGGCCGCGTGCGCCCTGGCCGACGACACCGCCGTCACGGAGCCCGAGGGCGGACCGACACCGAACTACGAGACGTGGCGGCGCCGGGTGCGCGACCGCATCGCCGAGGACTGAGGAGAGCTGACGTGCCGAACATCCTGCGGTCGCTGCGACGCCGCATCCTCACGCCGAACGTGTCGGCGGTGCGCCTGGACGTGCGCGGGTTCCACCGCAAGAACCTGGACGCCCAGCAGCTGCTGGAGACGATCGGCCGGGTGTTCCTGGACGGCTACGGCGAGGCCGCCGAGGCGTCCACCGGGCAGGACGTGGAGGACCGGCTGGAGGAGCTCCCGGCGCAGTGGCGCGGCTTCGCCTACGAGGGCGCGGCGATGGGCTTCGCCGTGCGCGACGGCCTGCCGGTCGGCGGCAACCGGCACGTGGCCGAGTTCCTCGCCGGCCCGACCGCCCGCAACCACCACTACATCGCGCAGTGCGGGGTCGGCTGGGCGATGGCCCGGCTGCCCCGGTTCCGCTGGCCCGACAGCGAGCGCACCGATCCGCTGCTGCGCTGGCTGGTGCTCGACGGCTACGGCTTCCACCAGGCCTACTTCCACACCGACCGGTACGTGCGCAAGCACTACCGGCAGCCGAACTTCCCGTGGCCGCGCGGCGGTCCGGCCTGGTATGCCGACCGCGCCATCGACCAGGGCATCGGCCGGGCCCTGTGGTTCGTCGGCGGCACCGATGTGGACGTGGTGACCGGGCTGCTGGAGAAGTTCCCCGAGGCGCGCCACGCCGACCTGTACGCCGGGGTCGGGCTGGCCGCCACCTTCGCCGGCGGGGTCACCGCGGCCGAGCTGCGGGCGCTGGCCGACCGCGCCGGGGCATACCGCCCGCAGCTCGCGCAGGGCTCGGCCTTCGCCGCCGAGGCCCGGGTGCGGGCCGACATCCTGGTGCCGCACACGGCCGTGGCCACCGAGGTGTTCTGCGGCACCACCCCCCAGCTGGCCGCGGCGGTCACCCAGGAGCTGCTGCCCGATCCGGTGGTGGACGGCGAGGTGCCGGCCTACGAGCGCTGGCGGCAGGCGGTCGCGCGGCGGTTCGCCGAAACGCGGCGGGCCGCGCGGTGACCGCCCACCGGCGGCCGCCGGGTCCGCCGCGGTCGGCGTCGCCACGCCTGCTGCGCCAGCTGGCCGGCGACCGGCTGGCGATGATGACCGGCCTGATGGCGTACGGCGACGCGGCGCACGTGGCCCTCGGCCCGAAGGCGCTGTACTTCTTCAACCACCCCGACCACGTCAAGCACGTGCTCGCCGACAACGCCGGCAACTACCACAAGGGCATCGGCCTGATCCAGGCCCGCCGGGCCCTCGGCGACGGCCTGCTGACCAGCGAGGGCGAGCTGTGGCGGGAACAGCGCCGGATGATCCAGCCGGCGTTCGCGCACAAGCGGATCTCCGCCCAGGCCGGCACGGTCGCGCGGCAGGCGGCCCGCCTGGTCGACCGGCTGGCGGCGCCGCGCGACGAGCCGGTGGACGTGCTGCGTGAGCTGACGGCGTTCACGCTCGGCGTGCTCGGCCACACCCTGCTGGACGCCGAGCTCGGCGCCTTCGGCTCGGTGGACCGGGCCTTCGAGTCCGTGCAGGACCAGGCCATGTTCGAGATGGTGACGCTGGGCATGGTCCCGGCCTGGCTGCCGCTGCCCCGGCAGCTCAGGTTCCGCCGTGCCCGCCGCTACCTCCAGCACGTGGTCGACAGCCTGGTCGCCGAGCGCGTCGCCGCCGACGGCGAGCGGCCGGGCGGGGACGACGTGCTGTCCCGGCTGATCGTCGCCCCCGAGGTGGGCCAGCAGCGCATGCGGGACGAGCTGGTGACGCTGCTGCTGGCCGGGCACGAGACCACGGCCAGCACCCTCGGCTGGACGTTCCACCTGGTCGGCCAGCACCGCGAGGTGGCGGAGCGGCTGCACGCCGAGGCGGTGGAGGTGCTGGGCGACCGGCTGCCCGAGTACACCGATCTGGCCCGGCTGCGCTACACCGGCTCGGTGCTGTCCGAGGCGATGCGGCTGTACCCGCCGGTCTGGATCCTGCCGCGGCTGGCCCAGGGGGACGACGAGATCGGCGGCTACCACGTGCCGGCCGGCGCGGACGTGCTGGTCAGCCCGTACACGCTGCACCGCCATCCCGGCTTCTGGTCCGATCCGCTGCGGTTCGACCCCGACCGGTTCGACGCGGACCGGTCGGCGGGCCGGCCCCGGTACGCCTACATCCCGTTCGGGGCCGGGCCGCGGTTCTGCGTGGGCAACAGCCTGGGGATGATGGAGGCCACGATGGTGCTGGCCATGGTCTCCCGGCGACTGCGCCTGGACGCGGTGCCGGGCCACCGGGTGGTGCCGGAACCCATGCTGTCGCTGCGGATCCGCGGCGGGCTGCCGATGCGGGTCCATGCGCTGCGGTGACGCGGGCGCCGCCGGGTTCTCAGCTGGCGGCCCCGTAGCACGGTGTCGGCGCGGGCACGGTCAGCCGGCCCAGCACCAGCGGCGGATCGACCGCGCGCCGGCGGCGCAGTGGCAGGTCCACCGACAGCACCGCGCACGGGTGCACGGTGACCGGCCCGGTCACGGCGACGAAGGGCTCCGGCTCGGTCCCGGCGGCGTAGGCGGTGCGCACGGAACTGGCCACCAGGTACCACGTTCCGGACGGCACGTCGGTCAGCAGGAAGTGGTCCGGCTCGGCCATGATCGTGCCGCACACCGGCTGGCCCTGGGGCACGGGCTCCGGGAACAGCCCCACGAAGATCACGCCGGTCTCGTCGGCCTCGGTGCTGCGCAGCCGCCCGTGCACCAGCGCCGAGCCGGGCCGCCTGCGGGCGCGCGGCTCGGTCGACACCATGGTGGTGAAGCCGCCGGCCTGCCGGTAGGCGCTCGGCGACAGGCCGACGCTGCTGTGGAAGCGCGCGCTGAACGTGCCGACGCTGTGGTACCCGACCTGGTAGCTGATGTCGGTCACGCTGTCCGAGGTGGCCAGCAGCAGCCGCTTGGCCTCATGGAGCCGCAGCGCGGACAGGAAGCGGCCCGGCGAAACGCCGGTCACCCGCTGGAATATCCGCGAGAAGTGGAATCGGCTGAACATCGCCGACCGGGCCAGGTCGTCCACCGTGAGTTGGTGGCCGAGTTGCTCCCGCATGACCTCGACGGCCCGGCCGACCACGTCCCGCATCTCCGCGCCAACCCGATCATCGCTATTCTCCCCCACCGCGATCACCCTTTCGCGCACACATCGGACACGGCGTCGACAATGTGAGTGTTGCGGCTCGTATACCGCCGTCCAAAACAGTGCGGCGCAGATTCCAATGCCTCGGATTCGGACATTACCAGTGGCTCCATGGCCGTGCAAGGAAGTTCGAACAGCGGTCACGGTGACGTAAATGCGGTAATTGACATACGTTGTGTCACCACCCGAACAGAGCATTCATTGATCCGACCAGCGCAATCCCGGAGGTGCGACCTGCCGTTTCCGTCACTGATGATAGACCCGAACGATCACATCCGAAGCTCCCTTAAATCATTGGGGCCGATAGTCCTGTTTCAGAACTCGTACCTACGGTTTCGATACGGATGGATACGAGGAACGGATGGCGGGACGGGCCATTGCCGAATTCGGAGGGATAGCCGTGGACCCGGGAACCGCGCAGCAACAGGTGGCCAGGACGATGACCCTGGAGGCGTTCGCCGACACGATCGTGCCCGGTGAGAAGCGCTTCCCGGCGGACCGGTCGGTGGCCGGCGCGGCGTCCGGCGGCGGGGCCGTGGTGGCCGGCGCGATCGAGCTGCTGGAGACCCCGGCGGCCGGCGTGGCCGGCGGCCTGACCGACCTGGCCCGGATGCTGAACGAGCACGCCACCGCGTACGCGCGCGAGCACGGCCGGGACCTGGACGGGGACGTGCCGGCGTTCGTGGCGCTGGCCTTCGACGACCGCAGCGCCCTGGTCCGCGCCCTGACCGGGCCGGACCACCCGGAGCGCGACGGCTGGGTGGCGCTGGCCCTGTTCAGCAACATGGCCTTCGACACCGCCGCGCACCGGCACACCACCGAGGCCATCGCCGAGGGGCACGTCGGGCTGGCCACGATGGGCTTCGCCGCCCCGGATCCGGACGGCCTGTGGCGGTTCCCGGCCTACTCCTACGGCCGCCCGCTGGCCGACCTGCACCCCGACACCACCGCCTCCGGGAGCCTGGCATGACCGAGCCTGCGGGCGAATCATTCGCCGTGGAGCAGACCGACGTCCTGGTGGTCGGCAGCGGCTTCGGCGGTGCGATCACCGCCTACCACCTGGCCGCCGGCGGCGCGCGGGTGGTCGTGCTGGAGCGCGGGCCGTGGCTGCGCAGCGACGAGTTCGAGCACGACTTCATGCTCGGCTCGTCGTACACGCGGATCTTCGACTTCGTGGTCGGCGACGGAATGGCCCTGCTGGGCGGCAACTGCGTCGGCGGCGGCAGCGTCGTGTACTTCGCCGCCATGCCGCGCGTGCCGTCGTTCGTGTTCGAGCGCAAGGGAAGCATCGGCCGCCGCATGTGGCCGGCCACCATCGACCGCGCCGCCCTCGACCCCTGGTACGACCGGGTCGAGCAGGCCCTGCCGGTCAGCCGGAACGACTGGAACACGGTCACCTACGCCGGTGGGCTGTTCGCCGCCGCCTGCGCGCGGGCCGGGCACACCGCCAACCCGGTGCCGGCGGCCGTGGACAACACCCTGTGCACCAACTGCAACTGGATGATGGCCGGCTGCCGGTTCGACGCCAAGCGGTCGCTGCTGCTCAACTACCTGCCGGGCGCGATCGCCAACGGCGCGGAGATCCGGCCGCTGCACGAGGTCCAGCGGATCGCGCGCACCGACGACGGCGGCTACCGGGTGCACTACAACGTCATCCACGACGACGACTACCGGCTCACCAACGGCTCCGGCGCGATCGACGCCAAGATCGTGGTGCTCGCCGCCGGCGCCGGCGCCACCCCGGTGATCCTCCAGCGCTCGGAGGCCGAGCTGGGCGCGATGCCGCACGCGGTGGGCCGCTACTTCTCCGGCAACGGGGAGCGGCTGAACACCGCCGTCATCGACGAGGACAAGGCCCGGGACCTGCTCGGCGTGAGCCGGCCCGACGGCAGCGCCTTCCGGGCCAACCAGGTCGGCAAGGGCCCGTGCGTGGCCAGCTGGGACCGGCTGGACGGCAGCCTGCCCGAGTACTCCCGGTTCAGCCTGGAGCAGCTGTACTTCCCGCCCGGCTTCGGCACCATCCTGGCCCAGGTGCCCGGCCCGGACGGGCCGACCTGGTTCGGCCCGGAGAAGAAGGAGCTGCTGCGGCGGTGGCAGTCCTGGCTGACCACGTTCACCATGTCCGAGGACGACAACGAGGGCGAGTTCGGCGCTCCCCCGCCCACCGGCAACGCGTTCCGCATCTCCCAGCAGATGCTGGGCCGCGGCCCGATCCGGTACCGGCCGACCGAGAACACGCTGCGCGGCTGGGCCGAGTCCGACGCGCAGGTGAAGGAGATCATGGAACGGGACGGGCTGGCGACCGTGCTGCCGTGGAGCAACGACGTGGTCGGCGCGTACACGGTGCACCCGCTGGCGTCGTGCCGGATCGGCGACGACCCGGCCACCTCGGCCCTGGACGACCGGCACGAGCTGCGCGGCCACCCGGGCATCTTCGTCACCGACGGCTCCGCCGTGCCGTGCGCGCTGACCGTGAACCCGGCGCTGACCATCGCGGCGCTGGCCGAGCGGGCCGTCCCGGGCATCGTGCGGGCGGCCAGGCAGCGCGGGGTGGCGGTCAGCTACGGCGCGTCCCTGCCGTGATGAGCGGAGCGCTCCTCCGGGCGGTGCTGCGCCGGCGGCCCGCTCGGATCCGCTACGTCAGCCCGGTGCCCGACCAGGCGGTCTACCGCGAGGTGGAACGCGAGTTCGGCCTGGTCGCGCCGCCGATCACGCTGCACTCGCCGCACCCGCTGGCGCTGGCCGCCGGCTGGGTGATGCTGCGCGAGTCCCTGGTCGTCACGACCTCCGCGTCCCGTCGGGACAAGGAGGTCGTGGCGGCCGCGGTGTCGCTGGGCAATGCGTGCCCGTACTGCGTGGCGGTGCACAGCGCCACGCTGCACGGCCTGGCGCCGGACGGCGTCGGCCGGCTGCTGGCCGCCGGACGGCTGGAGCGGATCCAGGACGCCGAGGTCCGCCGGCTGGCCGGCTGGGCCCACGACACCGGCCGCCGCGAGCTGGCCCGGCCGGCCGCGCTGCCCGACCACGCCGCGGTGGCGGTGGTGTTCCACTACATCAACCGCATGGTCACCGTGTTCCTCGACGACAGCCCCGTGCCGGCCCAGGTGCCGGCCCGGGTGCGACCGCTGGTGCTGCGGACGCTCGGCCGGTTCCTCCGCCCGGCGGCCCTCGCCCGCCATGCCCCGGGCACTTCGCTGTCCCTGCTGCCGCCCGCGCCGCCGCCGGCCGACCTGGGCTGGGCGGAGGGGAGCCCGGTGCTCACCGACGCCTTCTCCCGGGTGTACGCCGCCGGCGACGAGATCGGCCGGCAGTCCGTGCCCGAGTCGGTGCGGGCCCTGGTGGAGGCGGAGCTGGCCGCCTGGGACGGCCGGCCGCGCGGGATCAGCCGGGGCTGGGTCGACACCGCACTGCTCGACTGCCCCGACGCCGACCGGGCCGCCGGTCGGCTCGCGCTGCTGGTCGCGCTCGCGCCGTACCAGGTCGACGAGCAGGTGGTGGCCGAGTTCCGCCGCACCGACCCGCGAGACGCCACACTGGTCGGCCTGGCGTCCTGGAGCAGCCTGACCGCCGCGCGGCGGGTGGGCAGCTGGCTGGGCCGACCGACCTGACCCGACCGTCCACACAGGAGGAAACCGTGTCGTCCCCGATCCTTGGCAGCATCCTGCTCGGCAGCTCCGACCCCGAGCGGCTCAAGCAGTGGTACCTCGACGCGCTGCGCCCCACGGAGAACCAGTACGGGTTCCTCCAGTTCGGCGCGGTGTCGATCCTCATCGACGGCCGTGACGACGTCGCCGCCCGCACGGCGGAGCCGGGCCGGGTGCTGCTCAACTTCCACGTCGACGACGCCGAGGCCACCGCCCGGCACCTGACCGAGCTGGGCGCGAGCTGGGTGGCCGAGCTGGAACAGCGTCGGGACGGGCTGTTCGGCACCGTCACCGACCCGGACGGCAACTACGTGCAGATCATCCAGCTCAGCGCGGAGTACCTCGCCAGCGTCCAGTGACACGAAGAAGGCTCGGCCGGTCCGGCCGAGCCTTCTTCGTGTCCGCCGCTACTTCGCGCCGAGCCAGGACGGCCCCGGCGCGGGGCGGCGCATCGCGTGCCGCAGCACCCGCACCATCATCGACGGCCGCATGAGGGCCTGCGGCGGGTCGATCAGCCCGGCGACCCGCATGAACGCCGCCGTCACGTCGGCGTCCTTGGTCGCGGCGTACTGCACCCGGGCCAGATAGGCGTTGCCCACCCGGACCTTCACCGTCCGCCGGCCCTCCACCGCGGGGAAGTCCAGGTCGCCGCCGGTGGAGATGTCCCACGCGACGTCGACCACCTTGGCCAGCCGGGCGAAGAACTCGCCGGCCCCGCCGCCGCCGCGCAGGTGCTCGCGCAGGGCCATCGTCTCGATCGCGGCGACGCTCATGCCCTGCCCGTACACGGGATTGAAGCTGCACACCGCGTCGCCGAGCACCAGCAGGCCCTCGGGGAACCGGGTCAGCCGCTCGTACCGGCGCCGCACGCTGGCCGGGAAGGCGAAGGACGCCGGCTCGTCCAGCGCCTCGGCCTCCCGCACGGCGTGGTAGACGTCCGGCACCGGCAGCGAGCGGGTGAACTCCAGGAAGCCCTCCGGATCGGTCGGCGGGTGGTCGCCGAGGATGCCGGTCAGCGACAGGATGCACGTGTCGGTGCCGACCTGCCCGAAGAACGCGCCCCTGGGGTGTGCGGGCGAGGCCACCGGGTTGATCGACTGCACCCCGTCGAACATCTCCGGCTTCATCCGGTAGTGCCGGGTGGTGTAGGCCAGGCCGATCTTCACCCGGTCCACGTCCGGCCGCCGGTAGCCCAGTTCCTCCAGCCACACCGGGGTCCGCGAGCCCCGCCCGGTGCAGTCCACCACCAGATCGGCGGGCAACTCCTCGACCGCGTCACCGTCCTCCGCCCGGAGCCGGACGCCGGTGACCCGCGAGTGGTCCGAAGTGGACAGCAGGTCGAGCACCGTGCGGCGTTCCCCGATCCGCACGTTCGGCAGCGCCGCCACCCGGGTCCGCACGTGGTGTTCGAGCACCGGGCGCGGCGCGGTCACCGAGACCAGCCCGGTGTGCGCCGGCCGGAGCTTGCGGGCGTTGAAGAACCACCGCATCTCGCCCAGGTCGCCGGTGGGCACGCCGGCCGCGCTGAGCTCGGCGGTGAAGTCCGGGAACAGCTCCTCCAGGATCAGGTGGCCCCGGGCGTGCAGCCCGTGCGCGTGCCGGGTGTGCGGGGCGCCCCGCCGGGACTCCCGCACCCCCAGCACCGTGTCCCGGTCGAGCACCGTGACCTGGTCGAACGACTCGGCCAGCACCCGCGCGGCCAGCAGCCCCGCCATGCTCGCGCCCAGCACCACCGCGGTCCCACGTCGTCTGCTCACCGGCTACCCCCTTCGCCCGACCAGTTCGCGCAGTTCGTTGCGCAGCACCCGGAGCACCGTGCCCGGCCGCATCAGCGCCTCCGGCGGCTCGACCAGGCCGGCCACCCGCATGAACGTCCGGGTGAGCTGGCTGTCCGAGGCGGCCGCCGCGTGCAGCCGGGCGATGTAGGCGTTGCTGAACCGCACCTTGGCCGTGCGCGGCCCGGCCACCTGGGCGAAGGCCAGGTCGCCACCGGCCGAGATCTCCCACGGCAGGTCGATCACCTTGGCCACGTCGGCCAGGAACCGGCGCGGGTTGGGCACACGGTCGCGCCGCAGGTGCTCGGCCAGCGTCAGCGCCTCCAGCGCGGCGACGGTCATGCCCTGCCCGTAGACCGGGTTGAAGCTGCACACCGCGTCCCCGACCACCAGCAGCCGGTCCGGGAACCGGTCCAGCCGCTCGTAGCGTCGGCGCACGCTGGCCGGGTAGCGGAACGCCACCGGGTCGTCCAGCGGCTCGGCGTCCCGGATCGCCCGGTAGACGTCGGGCACCGGCAGGGACCGGGCCCAGTCGAGGAAGCCGTCCGGGTCGGTGGGCGCGCGGTCGCCGAGCACCCCGGTCAGCGACACCGCGTACTGGTCGTTCTCGATCCGGGTGAGGAACGCGCCGCGCGGGTGCGACGGCGTGGACACCGGGTTGATGGACACGTCCCGGCCGAACACCTCCGGCGGGCACCGCCGATAGCGTCGCGTGGTGTACGTGAGGTCGATCTTCACCCGGTCCTCGGCCGGCCGCCGGTAGCCCAGTTCCTCCAGCCACACCGGGGTCCGCGAGCCCCGCCCGGTGGCGTCCACCACCAGGTCGGCGGTCAGCCGGTGCTCACTGCCGTCGGGACGGCGCAGCCGCACGCCGGTCACCCGCTCCCGCCCCGAGGTGGTGGTCAGGCCGAGAATGTCGTGCTGCTCCAGCATCTCCACGGTGGTGCGCGCGGCCACCCGGGCCCGCACGTGGCTCTCCAGCACCGGCCGGCTCGCCGCGACGCAGGTCAGCTCCGACGGGGCGGCTGACAGCCGCCGCCCGTGGAAGTACCAGCGCACGGTGCCGGCCAGGTCGGACAGCGGCGCCCCGTCGGCCACGATCTTCTCGGTGAAGCCCGGGAACAGCTCCTCGATCACCTGCTGTCCCTTGGCCAGCAGGCCGTGCACGTGCGCGCCCTGCGGCACGCCCCGCCGCGCCGTGGTCACCTGGTCCAGCTGGTCGCGGTCGACGACCACGACCCGCTGGTAGGTGTCGGCGAGCACACGGGCCGCGAGCAGACCGGCCATGCTGCCGCCGAGCACCACGGCCCGGCCGCCGCCCAGGTCGCCGGTCATGACGCGGTGCGCGGGCTGTTCTGGTACGCCGCCAGCCACCACTGGCCGTCCTGCTTGACCGCGAGCCAGCTGGCCCGGATGGCGCGGTCGTCGGCCACGTCGGACTCGCCGGCGTGCAGCACGCCGCCCTGGGTGATCAGCAGGGCGGTGTCCGGGCCGAGGAAGCGGGTGTCCAGCGGCTTGCCGGTGACCTGGGTGCCGCGGTACGGCCCGGCGAACGCCTCGGCCATGTAGGAGCCGATCTCGGCGCGCCCCTTGCGGTACACGCCGGGCAGGATCATCGTCCCGTCCTCGGTGAACACGCCGGCGAACGCGTCGGCGTCCTGGTAGGCCCAGGCCGCGACGACGCGCTGGGTCAGCGCCACCACCGCGGCCAGGTCGGAGTTGCTGGCGGTCATGCTGGGGTCCCCTTCCGGTCAGATGTAGAGCGTGTTGGGCGGCAGTCCACACAGGACCCGGCCGTACAGCTCGAAGTTGGTGTCCGGGTGCATCAGCGCGTGCAGGTTCACCGCGTTGACGTCCCGGGCGATGCGCTGGATCGGCACGTCGCGGTAGATGGAGGAGCCGCCGCTGGCCGAGGCCAGCACGTCGACGGCCTCCTTGGCCAGCCGGCACACCGCGCCCATGTCGGCGCGGGCCTGCGCCCGCTCCAGCAGCGACCACGGCGAGCCGTCCTCGCCCTTGCCGTCGACCAGCGCGGCCAGCCGGTGGGCGTGGAAGTCGGCCTGGTCGACCTTCATCGTCGCCTCGGCCACCTGGTGGTGGGTCAGGGGCGCCTCGATCTGCTTGTCGTAGCCGGTGTAGGTGATCTTCCGGTCGGGCAGCCGCTTGTGGAACGCCGCCAGCGCGCTGTGGGCCAGGCCCAGCACGGTGCCGACCGAGGAGGCGGAGGCGACCGGCAGCAGCGGGTTGCGGTAGATCGGCGAGTCCGAACTGGCGTTGGGCGGCGTCTGTCCACTCAGGACTGCCGGTAGCGGCAGCACCCGGTGCGCCGGCACGAACAGGTCCTTGGCGACGGTGCTGACGCTGCCGCTGCCCCGCAGGCCCGAGGTGTGCCAGTCGTCCACGATCAGCAGATCGCTCATCGGCACCACGGCCATCACCGGGTACGGCTCGCCGCCGTCGGCGGCCAGCACCGCGATGATCACCTGCCACTGGCTGTGCAGGCCGCCGCTGATGAAGCCCCACTTGCCGTTCACCACCACGCCGCCCTCGGCCGGGACGGCGATGGCGCTGGGGCTCAGCGTGCCGCACACACGCACGTCCGGCGTGCCGAACACCTCGTCCTGCACCTCGTCCGGGAACAGGGTCACCATCCAGCCCGGGATCCAGTACACCGAGGCGGTCCACGCCGTCGAGCCGTCGGCCCGGGCCAGCTGCGCGGCCACGTCGACCAGGGTGGCGGTGTCGGACTCGTAGCCGCCGTAGCGGGCGGGCACCCGCATCCGGAAGATCCCGGCCGCCGCCAGCGCCTCGATGGTCTCCTCGTGCAGGCGGCGGTTGTCCTCCGCCCAGTCGGCGTGCTTGCGCAGCACCGGGATCAGCTCGCCGGCACGGCGCACGAGCTCCGCCCGCGTCGGGCTAGCGGTGGTGGGCACCATGTCCTCCTCGTGAGTGGTCGGGACGGGGCCCGTCCAGAGTGCTCAACCGGCGCTGCCGGCGGCATCTTCGGACGTGCGGTGGCCCGACCGCCGGGCCGCGACCAGATAGCTGCGGGGCAGGCCGCGGATCGAGGCGGCCACCGCGGCGGCCGGCCAGCGCCCGTAGTTGGCCCCCGGCTCGCCCGGCTGCCGCACGTCGGTGACCGACCAACCGGTGCCCTCGACGAAGCGTCCGGGTTCGTCGGTGCCGAACCGCCACGGGCTGCCGGCCTCCTCCAGCCGGCCCAGGAACCGCCGAAGGTACGGGAAACTGAAGATGCCGGTGCCGATCAGGTCGGCCGCCAGCCGCGAATCCGGCGCGGACAGCGCGGCCGCGGTCGAGAGCACGCTGTGCGCCATCGCCTCGGGCAGGTAGAACAGCAGTCCCTCGGCGAACCACACTGTCGGCAGGCCCGGGTCGAAACCGGCCCCGCACAGCGCGCCGGCCCAGTCCTCGGCCAGGTTCACCGGCACGGTCCGCCGCACGCAGCGGATCGCCGCGCTGTCGGCCGGCAGCCGGCTCTCCTTGTACGCCAGCAGGTCTTCCTGGTCCACCTCGTACACCACGGCGCCGTCCGGCCAGTCCAGCCGCAGGGCGCGGGTGTCCAGGCCGGCGCCGAGGCCGACCACCTGGCAGCGGTGCGGGCCGACCGAGGCGGTGATGAAGTCGTCGAACCAGCGGGTGCGGATGGGCAGGAAGGGGTTTCCCTCGCTGGCGGCGTAGTCCGGGTGGAAGTGCGCGAGCAGGTCGGCGCCCTCGGCGCCGGCCAGCCCGGCGGCGAACGGGTCGGTGAACAGCCGGTCCGGCCGGCGGCTCTCGCGGGCCCGGGCCGCCGCCGTCCAGCGCGCGGTCTTGGCCACCTCGGCGAACATCTCGGGCTGCTGGGAGGTGTCAGCGGTCATCGGGTGGCGTCCTCACAGACCCTCGACGATGCCGGCCCGCACCGCGTTGACCGCGGCCGTGGTCCGGTTGGGCGAGTTGAGCTTGAGCATGATGCTGCCGACCAGCCGCTTGGCCCCGTGGCTGGAGATGGCCAGCCGGCGCGCGATCTGCTTGTTGCTCAGACCCATCACCAGCAGGGTCAGCGCCTCGGTCTCGCGGCTGGTCAGCTTGGCCGTGCGCATCCGCTGGGCCGAGGCCGGGGTCTCGGCCCGGGCCAGCAGGTCACGGGCGAAGGCCGACGGCATGGGCAGCTCGCCCCGGGCGCACCGGCGCAGGCCGTCCCACAGCGAATGCGCGGACAGGTCGTGCTGGGACAGGAAACCGTCGATGGGCACCGGGGCGTCGCCGAACTGGTCGGGCGCGGCCGACTCGTCGATCAGGACCAGCACCTTCACCCCGGACAGCCGGTCCCGCACCGCGTCCAGCCAGTGCGCGTCAGCCGCCGCCACGAGCAGGAAGTCGACGGTGTGCTCGGCGACGAACCGGACCAGGGCGTCCGGGCCGTCGCAGCGGTGCACCGCGCGGACCGCGGGCAGCGAGCCGAGCACCGACTCCGTGCCGCGGCACAGCACCTCGTTGGCGGCGAGGACCGCGACGCTCAGATCGGTGATCTCTTGTGTGTCGATGGAGACGGGAATTGACATCTGCGACCTCTCAGTGGCTTCCGGCCGCCCGGTTCGCGGCCGCCGCATTGCCGTAAGCCATTGATACCAACGGTTTCCCTGGTTCGGCCGCGCCCTTTCTCCGTGTCAGCACGACATTTACGTGGCACGGTCGCGCCAGGAGGTCAGCACGACCGCGCCAGCTCGAGCAGCTCGTGCTCCAGCCGCCGCAGGAACCGCTCGGCCTGGTCGGCCGACAGCACCCCCGTGTCGGCGGCCAGCAGCAGCCGGATCGCCTCGACGCCGTCCAGCGCGAGCAGCGTGAACGGCCGGTCCGGCCGGAAGTCGGTCGGCCGGAACGTCGCGGCGGCCGGCAGCAGGGCGACCGGCCGCCGGTTCGGGTCGGCCCGCACCGACGCGCGGGCGTCGTTGAGGAAGCAGTCCATCTCCACCGCCCGGCCCCGGGCCGCCTCGGTCAGCAGCCCCGGTGGGAAGCGCGCGGCCCGGTAGGCCCGCATCGAGGCGGTCCAGGTCGCGCGCAGGCGGTCGGCGAACTCGGCGCCCGACACGGAGATCGTGACCGGCACTTCCTGGATCAGGTTGCCGACCGTCGCCCGCTCGGCCGGCCCGAACCTGTTGCCGGCCACCAGTTGCACCGCGCACCGGCTCGTCTCGCACCACCGGCCGAGCAGTGTCGTGACCGCCGTCATCAGCACGACCGACGTGCTCACGTTGTGCCGCAACGCCAGCAGGTCCAGGGCGAAGTCGAGCGCCGGCGACTCGATCCCGCAGGCGACGAACTCGGCCCGGCGGGCCGACGGGAACATCCGGGCCGGCCGGGTCGCGAGCTCGGCCCGCAGATGGGCCGCTGCCCGGCCGGCGGCCGCCCGCCCGGCCGGGGATTGCTGCCACGCCACCAGGTCCAGCGGTTGCGGGGCCGGCGGGCGCGCTCGCCGCCGGACCTCGCTCGCGTCCAGCGACCAGGCCAACTCGGCCATGGCCACCCGCATGCCGGCCAGGTCGGCGGCCACGTGCGGCACGCACAGCGTGACCGCCCGGGGCACGCCGTCGGTCACGCCGACCAGCGCACGCACCGGGAGGTCCGAGTCCAGCGCGAACTCCTCGCGGGTCATCGCCCGTTCGTGCCGCACCGCGAGCCCGACCGGGTCGGGATCCCGGGGCGAGGTCGTGAGCAGGACGTCGACCGGGAACTCCCCCGCCGGCACCACCTGCTGCACCGGATCGCCGTCCGGGCCGGGGTGGAACAGCGTGCGCAGGGACTGGTGCCGCGCCACCAGTTCGGCCAGGCGGTCGAGCACGTCGGCCACGGTCGGGCCGGGCGGCACGAGCACGGTTCGCGACAGGTTGTAGAACCCGCCGCACGGCCCGCGCGCCCGCATCAGCGACCACATCTCGTGCTGGGCCCAGGTCGCCGGTCCCATGGCCGCCGGCCCGCCGTCGAACCGGATCTGGTGGCGTTCGACCCGGGCCATCAGCCCGCGAACGCCGGTCGCCCGCCGCCCCGGCTGGCCCGGCGCACCACGAAGGCCACCGCGAACAGCACCGCGATCCCGGCCAGGTTGGCCAGCGCCACCGTGCGGTAGAAGGCCATCGGGTCGTGCGACGCGGCCACCACCAGCACGCTGGCCACCACGATCACCGCGTAGTAGAAGAGGTTAAGCGACACCGCGAGCAGCCCGGCGCCCAACTGTTCCATCACGTTCAGCGAGGTCAGCACCGGCCCCTGGAGCACGTAGGTCAGGCCGATCGTGCCCAGGTACAACGCCGTCTGGCCGGCCACCGGGGCCGAGCTGGTCATCAGCGAGCCCAGCGGGCCGGCCAGCGCCCACACCAGGACGCCGATCAGCACGTACACGCCGAACGTGAGCTCCATGCCGGTGCGCAGGGTGTTCGGCAGCCAGGCAAGCCTGCCGGCCCCGCGCTGCTGGTTGAGCACGATCGCGGTGGCCGAGCCGAGCACGATGCCCGGCATCAGCAGGAGCACCTGCAGGCTGGAGGAGCTGGAGAACGCCGACACCACCGACACGTCGAACTCGCCGAGCACGCGCAGCAGCACGAAGTTCGCTCCGAACAGGATCACCTGGGTGGTCGCCACCGGCAGGCCGATCCGGCGGAGCTGGACGATGACCTCCGGCTGCCAGGGCAGCCGCTGTCCCCGCTGCCACAACCCGGTGCGGCGCAACAGGAACAGGCCGAGGACCAGGCCCACCGCCGAGGACACCGCGATGAACAGCGGCACGCTCTCCACGCCCACCCCGCCGCCGAGGCCCACCAGCGCCACGCCGCCGAACTGGATCACCGCGCCGAGCAGCGTCACCACCGCCGCGTGCCGGGTGTGCCCGAAGCCGCGCAGGCTCGACGCGCACAGGACCACGCCGATGTACGTCAGCTCCGCCAACGCCATCCACTGCACGAACTCGATGAAGTCCCCGAACGCCCACGGCGGCACCCGCAGCGCCACCGCCAGCGTCGGCGCGCCGTAGAGCAGCACCATCGACAGCACCGTGCCCAGCATCAGCCAGGCGCGGGCGAAGCTCGCCGCCATCGGCGCCACGTCCTGCGGCCGGCCCCGGCCCCGGTTGATCGCCGCCGTCACCTGGTTGCTGATGTCGAAGGCGATGAACAGGGCCAGGAACAGGCTCGCCACCGGCATGTACAGGGCCCGGATGTACAGCGCGTCGCCGCCCATCCGGCCCAGCAGCGCGGTCACGCCGACCAGCACCAGCAGCCCCACCACCTCGGCCAGCGCCATCGGCACCACCAGCCGGATCAGCGCCCGGCGGATCGAGGTCCGGTCCGGTCCCGGCACCGCCCACGCTCCCGGCGGCCCGTCCGGCGGACCGCCGCCCCCAGGAGGTCCGTCCATCGGTCCCCCGGGCGGACCGCCCATGCCACCCCCGGGCGGACCGCCCATGCCGCCGCCGGGCGGCGCGCCCATCGTGCCGCCGGGTGGGCCGGCGGGGGCGCCGCCGGGGGGCGCCGGCAGGTAGTCGCGGTCGTGTTCAGCCATGATCCCTTCTCCTTCGCGCGAGGTGGTGGTAGACGGCGAGTTTCTGCACGTTCCCCGTGCCCTCCATGAACTCCGTCCCACGGGCGTCCCGGGCCAGCTTGTCCAGCAGCGGATGGTCCAGGCGCGCGCCGGCGCCGAAGAAGCCGAGCGCGGCGGCGGCGGCGTCCTCGGCCAGGCTGGTGGCGCACGCCTTGGCGGCGGAGGCCAGGTGGCCGTCCGCGGGGTCGGCGTCCACGGCCACCGCCGAGCGCCAGACCAGTTGGCGCACGCCGTCAATGCGCACGCCGAGCGCCGCCAACCGGTCGCGTTCGGCCGGGGAAAGCGCATGGCGGTTGGTGCGGACGTAGTCGTAGGCGGCACGGGCGATCCCCAGCGCCATGGCGGCGACGGCGGGACGGATGCGGTTGAACACCCGCACCCAGCTCCAGGTGCCGCGGCGGGCGGCGGACATGTGCTCGCCGAGCAGCCGCGACCGGTCGAGCGGCACACCGCGCAGGTCGACCTGGCTCAGCAGCGCGGCCCGCAGGCCGACGGTGGGCAGCGCGGTGGCGCTGAACCCGGGGTCGTCCCCGTGCACCAGCACGGCCCGGATGCCCAGCGGCCCGGGGCCGGACCGGGCGAACACCACGCCGATCCCGGACCGGGTGGCGTTGCCGATGTACCGTTTGGCCCCGGACAACGTGAGATCCTCGATGGTGGTCGCCAGGCGGTCGGTGGCCGAGCCGCCGCCCGGCTCGGTCAGCGCCAGGAAGGTCCACGTGTGCTCGGCCAGCAGCCGGCCGAAGAACGCCTCCTGCTGGTCGTCGTCGCCGAGCAGCGCGACCAGCGGCCCGGCCATCGGCGCGCCGGGCGCGGCAATCAGGGCCCCGATGTCGCCGGCCGCCAGTTCTTCGAAGCACACCACGTGTTCCAGGGCGCTGTCGCCGTGGAACCGGTGCCCGTCGACGACGAGCGGGCGGGGGTGGAACCGGCGCGGGTACTGGAACAGTCCGATGTGCTCGATCACCGGCAGGTTCAGGTGGCGGCGGATCAGGTCGGGATCACGGTCCAGGTCCAGCGCGATGGCCCGCAGGTCGGCCGCCCACTCGGCCGACCGGGCCCGCAGCGCGCACAGCCGGTCGTCCAGCACGATCATGGCGTCCCACCCAGGTAGACGTCGGCGAGCAGTTCCGAGAGGTGCACGGCCGCGCCCGGCCCGTCGGCCAGGAAGCCGCCGGCCCCGCGCAGCCGTGACAGCGCCCGGTCGGTCTCGGTGATCTGTCGGTGCGCCTCGTGCAGCAGGGCCGGCGTCGGCCGGGAACCGCCCAGCAGCAACGCGTCCACCGTGAGCTGGCCGGTCAGCGCGTCGGCGAGCTGACCGGCGACGAGCAGGTTGCCCAACAGCGAACGGGTTTCCAGGTGGGCCAGGCAGTCCTCGGCCAGCGCCGCCGAGGCGCCGAGGCGTACCCAGGCGATTCCGGTCGCCCACCACAGATCGGTTTCCACCACCCGAGGCCCCGGCGGCACGGGCCGACGGAGGGCGACCAGGCCGGCGGCGGACAGCAGTTCGTCGGTGAGCGGTTGCTCCGGTTCGGCGGAGCGTTCGGAGAGCACGCCGCCGAACCAGGCCGAGGTCGCCGTCTCGGCCACCGACCTCGGCACCAGGGCGTGGCCGCCCGGCCCGAAGGGCAGCACCTTCGGGCCGAGCATCCCGCACAGCGCCGACAGCCCGGCGACCAGACCATCCACATGGGACAGTCGCCGGCAGTCGGCCCACGGCTCGGTCACGGCCGACCGCCCACTTCGACCAGGCACAGCCCGAGGTAGCGCAGTGCCCGGTCGTAGTCGGCGACCAGCGCCAGCCGGCCCTCGTCCGGCCAGCTCGTGCCGAGCCCGTCCCAGGCCCCGGTGCAGGGACGGCCGTTCTCGGCCACCCGCACCGGCGCCGTCGGGCAGAGCTCGGCCACAGCGGCCAGGTCCGGCCCGACCGCCACCACCGCCGGACCGGCCTCGCGGGCCAACTCGGCCACGGTCGTCACGGCTTCTTCCACACCGATGTCGGAGAACTGACTCGTGCTCAGCTCAGCGCCCTGGTCCTGCCGCTCCAGGACCAGGGCCACCACCGCGTCCTGGGTGGGCATCACCGCGCCGGACGGCGGCTGCTCGTCGCTCATCAGCGTCGTCTGGTCGGCCACCACCAGCAGCGCCCGCCGCATACCGTCCAGCGCCATGTAGTCCGCGATGATCCGCAGCGCGCTGAACGGGGCGACCGTGCCCTGGTCGGACACGGCCATCACGAGCGGGTCGCCGGGCAGCGCCTCGGCCAGGTAGCAGGCCGGCCAGCCCGGCTCCGCGTCCGGCGTGCTGTGCGCCAGCACGGCGATGTCCACCGGCCCGAGCGAGCCGTCGAGCCGGCCGAGCGTGCCCGCCACCAGGTCGGTGAACGTGTTGCGACGCACCCGGGTGAAGTAGTCGGCCCGGTGCCGCAGCCCGTACAGCGCGGCCAGATCGGCGAAGTAGCTGATCAGGCCGGGGTCGTAGGCCCGGCCGGCGCCGGCGACCCGGCTGGCGGCCATGCTGATCCGGAAGGGGCGGTGACCCGCTCCCGCCGGCGCCTCCGCGAACGCTCCGGCCAGGTACATGTCAGCGGCCCGCCTGGTCGACGACGTAGCTGGCCAACGTGCCCACCGTCTCCAGGTAGCGCTGCTCCAGGGTGTCCGCGTCGAACTGGAACCGCAGCAGCTCCTCGAGATGCATCAGCAGTTCGAGGGTGTTCACCGAATCCAGGCCCAGCTCCTCGAACAGCCGGGTCTGCTCGGAGATCGTCTCCGCCGGGCGGCGCACCATCTCGGCCAGCACGCCGATCGAGGTCTCGACCACCTGGCGCCGGTCCAGTCCGGTCTTGCCTTCGGTCATCTTCGTCTCCTCACACCTGTTGTCGTCGCTAGTGGCGGAACACCATGGCCGAGAACGTGGCGCCGAGTCCCACCGAGGTCATCACGTAGTGGTCGCCGGGCCGCAGCCGGCCGTCGTCGCGGACGGCGCGGTAGTTGATGAACGAGTCCGCGCAGAAGCAGTGCCCCAGCTTGGGCAGGTTCTCCAGCGCGATCCGGTCCCGGGGCAGCCCCACCAGCTTGGCCACCCGGAACCAGGACATCTGGTTGACGTTGTGCGGCAGCACCAGCGCTATGTCGTCCGGGGTGAGACCGGCGCGGGCCACCGCCGCGGTGATCACCTCGGCCAGCGCGGGCGCGTAGAGCTGGTCGAACTCCGTCATCAGCTCCGGGCTCAGGAACGGTCCGGTGTGGAACCGGCCGTGCGTGCGGGTGGCGTAGCCGATCATCACGTCCCGGTCGCCGCCGGCCCGCACCAGCACCGCGGCCATGCCCTCGCCCATGATCGCCGAGTCGGCGATCACCTGCGCGGACGGGGTGAACGCCTTCTCCCCGGCCAGGATCAGCGCCAGCGCGTCCGGGTCGCCGTCGGACGCCAGCAGCTTGCCGCACAGGTCCACGGCGAGCAGCCCGGAGGCGCAGGCGTGCTGGGTGAGCGAGAAGGCGGTGGCGTTCTTCAGCCCCAGGGCCTCCCGCACCTCGTGCAGCGGGTTGTACGGATAGGGCGCGGCCAGCTGGATCGTCCGGGCCTGCACCAGGTAGCGCACCCGGTGCTGCTGGCCGCGCAGCTCGGGCAGCCGGTCGGCCACCGCCAGCATCAGGTCGGCGCCGGAGCTGCCCGGCGCCAGCCGGACCTCGGCGAATCCGTAGAACCGGTGGTACAGCTTGATCTGCGACGGGCTCAGGCCGACACGCGCCAGATACGGCGTGATCGGCGTGACCTGCTCCGGGAGATAGCTGGCCACGGCGGCCAACGACGTCATCTCGCCTCCAGGTGCGGTAAGTTCGTGGTCCTACGATCGCGGATCACCGCGGCGCCGGTAAGGCGCCAAGGACCGGTCGAGTGACCGCGCCGAACGGGTAGGTCACCGGTCACCTACGTGCAACAGGACCTTGACCGCCTCGCGCCGGTCGAACAGCCGGTATCCGTTGGCGGCGGCGGACAGCGGCAGCCGGTGCGACACGAGCGCCGTGGGATCCAGCCGGTCGGCGCGCACCAGGTCGAGGACCCGGTCCCGGCACCGGATCGGGTCGCCGACCACGAACCGCACCGACAGCTCCCGGGCGAACGCGATGTCGGCCGGGAAGGGCAGGTCCGGCGAATGGTGCGCGCCGATCGAGACGACCCGGCCGCGGCGGGCCGCGGTGCGCACCGCGCAGCGCAGCGCCTCGGCGTCGCCGACCGCTTCGATCACCACGTCGGCGTCCGCGGCCTCCGGCGAATCCGGTTGGGCGGCAAGCCATCCCCGCGATCGAGCCCAGGCCCGGCGGCCGTCGTCCGGGTCGACCACCACCACGCGCGCCGCGCCGGCGGTGACGGCGGACATCGCCGCGCACGCTCCGACCGGACCGCCGCCGATCACGGCCACCGTCTCGCCCGGCCGCAGGCCGGCTGCTTCCACAGCGGCGTAACCGGTGGTGAGAATGTCTCCCGCGAACAACGCCTCCTCGTCCTCGACGTCGGCCGGGATCCTCGACAGCACAACGTCCGCGAACGGCACCCGCACGTACTCGGCCTGGCCGCCGGGCAGGCTCTCCCCCACCACCGTGCCGTAACCGAACAAGGTCGCCTCCGAACACTGGTAATGCCAGCCCAGGGCGCAGTTCCGGCACCGTCCACATGCCACCAGATCGGAGGCGAGGACGCGGTCGCCGACAGCGAACGGGACCTCGGTTCCGGCGGCGGCCACGGTGCCCACGAACTCGTGGCCCAGCACGGTCCCGGCCGGCAGGCCGGGGAGTTCGTGCCGGTAGGGATGGAGATCGGTGCCGCAGATCGCGGTGATCGTCACCCTGACCACGGCGTCTCGCGGCCCGCGCAGCTGCGGCATCGGCAGGTCGTCGTGCACCCGGACGTCGCCGGGCCCGTGGTAGACAACGCCTTTCATCGCACGTCCTCTCGGACAACACACCAGTCCTTGCCGGCCAGTTCCACCGTGACCGGATCGGCCCGGCCCGGCCAGGTCAGCTCGCAGCGGGTCGGCGCGACCCCGTGATTGATCACCACCGCGTGCCCTCGCTTCGGCACGATCTCGACGTCCGGATCGGCGCCGCCGATCGCCGGCCGCAGCCCGGCCAGCTCGGCGATCCGGCGGTAGAACCGTTCCCAGCGCCCGGAAGCGAGCAGGCCGGGCCGGTCGAGCAGACGTTCGAACGGGGCCGAACAGAACAGCACCCGGCCGGCGCCTACCCGGTTGTCCAGCACCATCGCCCGGTCGTCGCCGGCCAGTCGGGTGGCCGTGGTCGCGGCGACCCGGCTCCGCTGCCGCGCCGGCCAGTGCAGCGGCCACTCGTCGTCGTCCCAGCGCAGCACCGATTCGCCGCCCGGGTCCAGCCGGAAGTCCACGAGTTCGACCCCGGCCAGGTCCGCGCCGGGAAAGCCGTGCAGATGATCCCCAAGCGAGTAGTACAGCACGCCGCCGGAGTCCACGTGCGCCCGCAACCGGTCCAGATCGGTCATGGTCACCCGGGTGACCGAAGGGCACAGCACCAGCCGGTAGCCGTCCAGCGGGCCCGACACCAGGTCGAACGGCAGGTGGGCCCGCTTGAGCAGCAGGTAGGCGTAGAAGGCGCCGATCGTTCCCGGCTCACCGTCCAGGTAGGACGCTCCACCGCCGCGCACCCGTTCCGGCAGGTAGATCGCGATCGGCGGCCGGTCGGACCGGCCGCTCAGCTCTCGGCTCGCCGCCAGCCGGCGGAGTTCGGCCAGCGCCGGCTTCGCCCGGCCGTCGGGCCGGCGCAGCCCCACCGCTCGCTCGTTGGGCCGGTCCCGGTAGGGCTCCCCGGTGGCGGTGATGTCCTGCCAGCACCAGGCCAGCAGTCCGTTGCCGCCGTTGGCGATGGTGGACGCGCCGGCGGCCCGGAGGTAGCGGGCCGCGGTCGGCTCGTCCACGCCGTAGCTGCCGAACTCGTCCACGAACGGCGCCCCGTACGCGGCGGCGAACCGCACCAGGAACGGCACCAGGTTGGTGGCCTTGTACGAGTCGGTGGACTCGACCGAGCCCGGTGCCCACAGCGGGAATCCGTGCGTGGCAACGAGGTCGAGCGCGGCCGAGTTGTCGACGCCGAACGCCGAGCCGCCGAACACCCCGGTGGCGCCGGTGGCCTGGACCACGAGGGCCGACGGCAGTTCGGCCCGGATCGCGGCCGCCAGCCGGGCCCGCCAGGCGGCGACCTCCGCCGGGCCGAGCCCGCGCGCGGCCACCGGGTCGACGTTCTCGATCTCGTCGCCGAGGTCGAGCGCCAGTATGTTGTCCACTTCGGACAGTTCGCGGGCCACCCTGCGGACGAACTCCTCCTGCCGGCGCAGGGTTTCCTCGTCCCGCCACAGGTTCTCGCCGCGCCGCCAGGCCGGTTCGAGCAGCTGGCCGTTCATGAAGATCGTGCACACCGACAGCACGCACGCCAGCCCGGCCGCACCGGCCAGCCGCACCGCCTCCCGCAGCCGGGCGAACGACTCCGCCCGGTAACGGCCGGCGGCCGGCTCGAAGTCGCGCCAGAACACGAACAGCCGCACCGTGTTCAGCCCGTCCGCGGCCATCCGCCGGAAGTCGGCGGCCAGCACGTCCGGCGCCCAGTCGGTCCAGATGGCACAGCCGGCCCGGGACGGGTGGTAGTTCACGCCGATGGCGACGAACTCGGCCCCGTCCCGCCACAACCGCCCGTTCCGCACGGTGAAGGTCATGCCGGCACCGGTTGTGCCGCGTACCAGTGGAATGTCCGGCGCAGCCCCTCAGCCAGGTCCACCGCCGGCCGGTAGTCCACGGTCGCCCGCAGCGTGGTGAGGTCGGGCAGCCGCCGCCGGGGCGAGCTGGGCGGCGCGTCGAGCGGCCGCAGCGCGGGCCGGTACCCGGCCAGCGCGGTCACCTGCTCGGCGAGCCGGCCGATCGGGATCTCCTCCTGGTCGTTGCCGATGTTGGCGACGACCGCCTCGTCGCCGGCCAGCCGGGCCAGCGCCACGGTCGCGGTGACGGCGTCCTCGATGTAGCAGAACGCCCGGGTCTGGTCGGTCCCGTACACCGGGAACGGGTCCTGGCGGGCCAGGGCGCGGGCGATGAACTGCGGGACCACGTGCTCGTTGCCCATCCGGGGGCCGTAGATGTTGTGGTAGCGCCCGATCCGCACCCGCAGGCCGGCGCCGTTGTGCCGGAACAGGAACTCGGCCACCTGCTTGCTCAGCGCGTACGACGCGCGCGGCTGGGCCGGCTCGGGCAGCGCGAACGGCCCGTTCTCGGTGGTCGGGTAGCCGATCAGCCCGAGCTCGGCCGCGCCGTCGGCGACCTCGCTGGTGGAGCTGAGGAACACCGACTCCGGCTCCACGCGGCGGCACCAGTCGAGCACGTTGAGGGCCGCGCGCAGGTTGACGTCCAGCGTGCGGTTCGGGTTGTCGTGCACCCGCTGCACGCCGACGACGGCGGCCAGGTGGTAGACGTGGGTGTAGCGGCCGGTGAGCAGGTGGTTCGGGATGGGCTCGCGCAGGTCGTGCTCGACCAGCTCGGCCAACCGGGCCAGCTCGCTCAGGTCGGCGTCCCGCCGGCCACGGGAGAAGTCGTCCAGCAGGGTGACCTCGGCGTCCTCGGCCAGCAGGCGGCGGGCCAGGTGCAGCCCGACGAAACCGGCCCCGCCGGTGATCAGCACGCGCTCACCGGATGCCATGGCCGAACCTCCGGTACTCGACGTCCGGGGCGTCGGCCAGCTCGTCGGCCAGGACTCCCCACATGTCCACCACGACCGCGGGCGAGCGCATCTGCTTGCGTACGACCTCGTGCCTCAGCTGCTCGGCGTAGCGGGGATGGTCGACCAGCACCAGCAGCGCGTCGGCGTCGGCCAGGCCGGCGGGCAGCTCGACCGGCTGGTAGCCCAGGCCCTCGATGCGCTCCGGCGCCACCACGAAGTCATGGCCCAGCAGCCGGGACACCCGCCCCCGCAGCGTGGCCGCCACCTCGACGGCGGCCGAGCCACGCACGTCGTCGGTCTCCGGCCGGCCCTTGTAGGCCATGCCGCACACCAGAACCGTGGCCTCGTCCGGCGAGCACCCCTTGGCCGCCAGCGCCGTCAGCACGTGGTCGGCCACCACCCTCGGCACCAGCTCGTTGACGTGGCGCGCGGCCAGCACCATCGGTGGCCGGTAGCCGGCCTGCTCGGCGGAGTACCGCAGCAGGTGGGGATCCTTGATCAGGCAGCTGCCGCCGACGTAGCCGGGACGGGACAGGTCGGGGCGCGGGTAACGCAGGTTGGCGGCGGCGATCACCTCGTCGGCGTCCAGGCCCAGCGCCTCGGACATCAGCGCGATCTCGTTGCCGAACCCGTAGATCAGGTCGGTGTGCGAGTTGCAGGCCAGCTTGACCATCTCCGCGGCCCCGAGGCTGGACACCGTCACCTGGTCGGGCGCGACCGGGGCGAACAACTCCTCGGCCCGGGCCAGGGACCGCTCGTCGTCGGCGCCGATGACCTGCGGCAACGACACGATCTCGGCCAACGCCTTGCCCTGGATCGTCCGCTCGGGACAGAACGCCACCAGCGGCCGCGCCACCCGCTCCCGCAGCTTCGGGACGATCACGTCCCGGGTCGTGCCGACCGGGACCGTGCTGCGCACCACCACCAGCGTGTCGTCGCCGACGTGCTCGGCCACGTGCTCCAGGGCGGACGTCAGGTCCCTGAGGTCGGGCCGCTTGGTGACCGGGTGCACGGCGGTGCCGACGCAGATGATCACCGCGTCCAGCGGCGTGTCCGGCAGCTGGTCGGCCACGGTGAACCGACGGCCCAACTCGGCGGTCAGCAACTCGTCCAGTCCGGGCTCGAAGAACTGCGGGCGGCCGGCCCGCAGTTCGGCCCGCACGTGGGGGCTGCTGTCCACGCCGACCACCGAACGGCCCTGCCGGGCCAGCGACAGCGCCAGCAGCAGGCCGACGTAGCCGAGGCCGAGCACGCCGACCTGGCCCGCGTCCGGCCGGTTTCCCGGGTTCATCACGTAGTTCCCTCGCTCTCGTCACTGGACCGCGCCGCGACGGCCTCGGCCACCGCGCGCCGGCTGACCTTGCCCATCGCCGACCGCGGCAGTTCGGGCAGTGGATGCAGGCGGTGCGGCACCTCGTACGGCATCAGCCGCCGGGACCGGCAGAACGCCATCACGTCCGCCGCCGTGGCCGGCGGGGCCAGCACCACCGCGGCGTGCACCTGCTGCTCCCCGCCACGGGCGGGATGGCCGTACACGTACACGTCCCGGACGCCCGGGCACTCGCCCAGGATGCGGGCGATCCGCTGCGGGTTCACCTTGCGCCCGCCGACGTTGATGAAGCTCTCCTTGCGTCCGGTGAGGAACAGGTGCCCGGCCGCGCCGAGCAGGCCGGTGTCACCGGTGTCGTAGAAGCCGTCCTCTGTGGACACCGGGTCGGTTTCCCCGGCGTAGCCGAGGAACAGCGTCGAGGTGCGCACCTGCACCCGGCCCTCGCGGACCCGCAGCCGCACGCCGGGCGCGGCCACACCCACCGATCCCGCCGGCCAGTCCGCCACGGTGGCCGGATGGCAGGCGATCAGCCCGGTCTCGGTGCTGCCGTAGACCTGCCGGACCGGGCAGCCCAGCCGGTCGGCGGCCCGCGCGGCGAGTTCCTCGGCCAGCGGACCGCCGGAGGACAACGCGATCCGCATCCGTGACATCTCGGGCCGCAACACCGGCGTGAGCAGCCGGTACACCAACGGTGTCCCGAGCATGACCGTTGCGCCCGCGGTGATGGCGTCCAGCGCGCCG
The DNA here is from genome assembly GCF_014203355.1 of Kutzneria kofuensis. Taxonomy (NCBI): domain Bacteria; kingdom Bacillati; phylum Actinomycetota; class Actinomycetes; order Pseudonocardiales; family Pseudonocardiaceae; genus Kutzneria; species Kutzneria kofuensis. Next base: position 8,159,929 of record NZ_JACHIR010000001.1, on the reverse strand, counting down.
CGCACGGAGAACCTGGGCAGCAACCACAACGACGCGCCGCTGACTACCGCCGCCAGCACACCGCCGATCAGGCCGAACGAGTGTGCCGGCGGGACGGTGAGCAGCACCGAGTCCTCGTGGGTCAGCGCGAACGCCGTGCGGTAGCTGCGCGCACCGGTCAAGGCGCTGCGCAGCGTCTGACGGGCCAGCCGAGGCTCGCCGGTGCTGCCCGAGGTCAGTTGCAGCAGCTCACCGTCGGGACCGCCGGCCGGATCTGCCTGCTGAGCAGACAGATCGCGGTACCGCCAGCCGGCCAGCGAGCCCGCGCCCACGCCGTCCGGACTGACCACCGCGACCGCGCCGAACCCGTGCAACACCGAGCTTTCATCGGTCAGGTAGGAACTGCGCTCCTCCACCAGGGCGATGGTCACGCCGGCGACGAGCAGGCCGAGCACGGTGGCCACGCCGGCCACGCTGCCGTCGGCCACGACCACCACCGGGCCGGCCGGCAGTGCAGCGGCGCCAGCCGCGACCGCGAGGGCGGCGTCGTGCAGCTCCGCCCACGTGGTCACGACCGAGCCGCTCCGAACGGCCGGGCCGTCCGGATCGCGCTCCCGGTTGGCCCGCAGGTGGTGGCGCAACTCCAGCCGGTCAGCGCGCATGGCCGGCGATCACCGCCGCGAGCCCGGCCGGCGTGGCGTCCTCGAAGATCGCCATCAGCAACGTGGCCTGGAACTCGTCGGCGGCGTCCTCCTCGGCCGGTCCGTGCTGCTCGGCCAGCCGCTGCAGCACCTCGACCGCCCGCACCGAGTCGCCGCCGCACTCGAAGAAGTCGTCCTGGCCGGCCAGCGGCTCGCGGACCAGGACCTCGCCCATCAGCTCGCCGATGCTGTCGCTCAGGTCGGTCGACACGTCGTCCATCTGCTCCCCATTCCGTTGCTCTCGAACGCCTCGCGCAGTGCCGTACAAGCGATCTGCTCCAGTCGCGCGGCCGCGGGCAACAGCGAGGACAGCCCGAAGACACCGTGGAACAAGCCGTCCACCCGGTGCAGGGCGGTCGGGACCCCGGCGCCGGCCAGTCGCGCGGCGTACTCCTCACCCTCCGCGCGCAGCGGGTCGTGCTCGACGGTGAGCACCAGCGCCGGGGGCAGGCCAGTCAGGTCGGGCGCTCGCAGCGGTGACGCGTACGCCTGGAGTCCCTCGGCCGGGTCGGTGAGGTACTGCTCGGTGAACCACCGCATGTGCCGGCTGGTCAGGTAGTAGCCCTCGGCGTGCTCGCGCCGCGGCGCCAGGCAGTCGGTCACCGGGTAGATCAGCAGTTGGAAGTCGATCGGCGGGCCGCCGTTGTCCCGCGCCATCAGACACGCGACCGTGGCCAGCGTGCCGCCGGCGCTGTCCCCGGCGACCGCGAGCCGGTCCGGGTCGCCGCCGAACTCGTGGGCGTGTTCCCGGGCCCAGCGCACGGCACGGTACGCGTCCTGCACCGCGGCCGGGTACCGGTGCTCCGGCGAGCGCCGGTAGTGCACCGCCACGACCACGACGTCCGCGTCCCGGGCCAACAGCCGGCAGACGCCGTCGTGGGTGTCCAGATCGCACAGGACGAACCCGCCGCCGTGGAAGTACACCACCACCGGGCGGGGGCGCCGGTCGGCGTGCGGATGGTAGATCCGGATCGGGATGTCCGGCTCGGCCGGCACCATCTCGCCCCACACCGCCGGCAGTTCCGGCCCCGGCGGGAACGTGGCTCGCGCGTGGATCTCGCGCGCCTCGACGGCGTCGGTGACGGTCCCGCCGAGATCCGGATAGCTGGCGGCCATGCGGCGCATCACCGCCGCCGTGTAAGCCTTGAGCACCACGGCCCGCCTCCGTCCACAGTGATCCGCCCCGCTTCGGCCGGTACCCACGATCGCAATCGGTCCGCCTGCCACGAAAGCCGCTGAGGCGCGCGCCAACAACCTGCTCGATCCGGCATGCCCGAAGGTCTTCTTTCTCCTGCTGGGCAAGCGGAACAGGCTGGAACTACGATGTCCGACCGCGAAGGAGCAGCGATGACCGCACAGCTGGCAGTCGAGGACCCGGCGACCGGGGAGGTGATCGCGCGAATCGCGCGGACCGGCGCGGCGGAGCTGGCGGCGAAGGTCGACGCCGCCGCGGCCGCGTTTCCGGGCTGGGCGAGGCGATCCGTGGCCGACCGCGCCGACGTCCTGCGTGCCTGCGGATCCCGGATCGAGCGGCACCACGCGGAACTGTCCGCGCTGCTGACTCGGGAACAGGGAAAGCCGTTGCGCCAGGCCGAAGGCGAGGTCGCACTCGCGGCCGAGTGGTTCGCCCGCACCGCACAGCTCGGGCTGGCGCCGGAGTCACTGGGCGCGGGAGTCGTGCTGGAGCGGTTGCCGCACGGTGTGGTCGCGGCCATCGCGCCGGCGAACTACCCGATCATCCTGTCCGTCACCAAGATCGCGCCGGCGCTGCTGGCCGGCAACACCGTGCTGGTCAAGCCGTCGCCGCTGACCCCGCTGTCCAGCCTGCGGATGGGCGAGCTCCTGGCCGAGGTGCTGCCGCCGGACGTGCTCACCGTGGTCACCGGCGGCGGCGAGCTGGGCGCGGCCCTGACCGGACATCCCGACGTGCGCATGGTTTCCTTCACCGGATCGGTCCCGACCGGCCGGGCCATCGCCGCCCGCGCGGCGGCCGGGTTCAAGCACGTCGTGTTGGAGCTGGGCGGCAACGACGCGGCGGTGGTGCTGGCCGGCGCGGACATCGAACACGTGGCCGGCGAGCTGTTCCGGGCGGCGATGGTGAACAGCGGCCAGTTCTGCGCCGCCGTGAAGCGCGTGTACGTCCCCGAGCCGCACCGTGCGGAGCTGGTGGAGGCGCTGGCGGAGCTCGCGCGGAAGACCGTGGTCGGCCCCGGCTCGGACGCCGCGACCGACCTGGGGCCGCTGGTCAGTGCGACGCAGCGGCACCACGTGGTGGATCTGGTCGACGCCGCCCGCGCTGCCGGCGGCCGGATGGTGACCGGCGGACGGCGGCCCACCGGGTCCGGCTACTTCTACCCGCCCACCATCGTCACCGACCTGCCGCCGGACACCCGCCTGGAGACCCAGGAGCAGTTCGGGCCGGTCATCCCGGTCCTGGGCTACGACACCGTGGCCGAAGCGGTGGATCGGGCCAACTCCACCGAGTTCGGGCTGGGTGGATCGGTGTGGGGCGAGCCGCACGAGGCCGCGGCCGTCGCGGCGCGGCTGGACTGCGGCACCGCCTGGATCAACGCGCACGGAGACCTTCGGCACGACGTGCCGTTCGGCGGCACCCGCAACTCCGGCGTCGGAGTGGAGTACGGCTATTGGGGTTTGCTGGAATACACCAGGATCCGCGTGACCAACGCGCACGGCTGAGACGGCTGGCCGGGCCGGCGGCTGGCCGGCGGCTGGCCGGCGGCTGGCCGCCGGCCCGCCCGGGGCAACGGCGGCTGCGGCCGGCCGGTTCGCTCGCCCGGCCGGCCGCCTTCGTGCCTCAGCCCTCCTTGCGCCCCACCACCAGCGCGTTGCCGGGGGCGCTGCGGATCGGCAGGAACTTGACGTCGGTCAGCCCCACCTTGGTGAACCAACCGCTGACCTCGTCGGGCTGGTAGGTCCGCTGCCCGGCGGCGCTGAACATGGACAGCGCCATCAGCGAGCCGTAGGCGTAGCCGACCTTGCCCAGCTTCGGCGAGGGGAACTGGTCCAGCAGCACCGCGGTGCCGCCGGGCGCGAGGCTGTCGGCGACGCGCCGGATCATCTCCAGGTTGTCCTCCTCGCTCTTGGAGTGGATCAGGTTGAACAGCAGGGTCACGTCGGACGGATCCAGCTCGTCGACGAAGAAGTCGCCGCCGCGGAACTTGACCCGGTCCTGCATGCCGTGCTCGGCCACCGTCCTGGTGACGATCTTCTCCACCTGCGGCACGTCGAACACCACCGCGTCCAGCCGCCGGTAGCGGCGGCAGAAGGCGATGCTGTACAGGCCGTGGCCGCCGCCGAGGTCCAGCAGCCGGCGGGCCGAGCGGCCCACCTTCACCTTGCGCAGCACCTCGTCGATGTTCATTCGGGCCAGCGACACCATGCCGTCCTGGAAGATCTTCCAGTCGCCGCCGAACCACACCGGGCGCACGCCCCGGCCGTCCTTGAGCTGCGTCTCCAGGTGCTCCCAGTCCCGGAAGGCGATCTTCTCGAAGTACGGGATGCCGAGGCTGATCGTCTCCCGCAGCCGCTCGACCATGGGCGTGTTCTCGTACCGGCCGTCGCGCTTGCGCACGTAGCCGAGGCAGTCGAGGGCGTCCAGCAGCAGGGCCATGCCGCCGGCGTGGGTGCCGGTCTCCTCGGCCAGCACGGCCGGGGTCTTGGGCGAGACGGCCAGCGAGTCGAACACCCGGTACTTGAACGCGACGCACACCGCGCGAAAACCCCAGGCCGACAGGAAGTCCGTCATGAACGCCGGCACCGGCCGGATCGCGGCCGGGGTCAGGCGTTGCCAGATCTGGTCGAGCAGGGCCATGTCTCCTCCGTAACGGTTGCTTCACGGCGCAGGTGCTCGCCGAGCAGGGTGGCGACGAGCTCGGCGTCCGATGTGGACATACGGGCGTGCAGCGGCAGGGACAGCAGGCGGAGCGCGACCCGCTCGGTCACCGGCAGCGTCCGGGCGGCGCCGGGGAACCGCCCGCGGTAGAACGAGAACTGGTTGGTGGGCTGGTAGTGCACCGAGGTCTGGATCCCGCCCTCGGCCAGCGCGGCCCGGGTCCGCTCCCGGTCCGCGCCGGGCGGCAGCAACACGGCCATCAGGTGGTGCGCGCTGTCCCCGGCCCGCTCGGCGAACGGCACCACCAGGCCGGGAATGTCGGCCAGCGCCTCGCGATAGGCGGCCACCAGGGCCCGCCGCCGGGTCCGGTCCTCGGCCAGCCGCTCCAGCTGGACCCGACCCAGCGCGGCGGCGATCTCGGTGGGCCGGTAGTTCAGGCCGATGCCGGCCACCTCGTAGCCGATGCCGCCGGACTGGGCCCGCTGCCAGGTCGTCGAACTCAGGTGATGGGCCCGCATCAGCCGGACCCGGTCCAGCACGGCCGGGTCCTCGGCCACCACCATGCCGCCCTCGCCGGTGGTGGCGTTCTTGGTGGCGAAGAAGCTGAAGCAGCCGATGTCGCCGTACGAGCCGAGCATGCGCTGCCCGACCCGCACCGCCGGCGCGTGCGCCGCGTCCTCGATCAGCACCAGGCCGTGGCGGCGGGCCAGGTCGCGCAGGGCCAGCACATCGGCCGGGTGGCCGCCGTAGTGCATGGCGACGATCGCCCTGGTGCGACGGGTGATCAGCCGGGCGACGTCCGCCGGGTCGACGGTGAGGTCGCGTTCGGACCGGACGTCGGCGAAGACCGGCGTCATGCCGTGCAGCGCGGCCACCGCGGCCGAGGCCACGAAGGTCAGCGCCGGCAGGATGATCTCGTCCCCGGAGAGGGGATCCAGGGCCAGCACCGCCAGGTGCAGCGCGGCCGTGCCGCTGCTGACCGCCACCGCGTCGCAGACGCCGAGCGTGGCGGCGAACTCCTGCTCGAACTGCCGGGTGACCGCGCCCGCCGAAAGCCAGCGCGAGCGCAGCACCTCGGTCACCGCCTTGATCTCAGGTTCACCGATGGTGTTGTCGGCGAAGAGCACCTTCCAGTGGTCCGGCCCATTCATTCCCGCCTCCCGATGCCGGCCGCGCCGATCGACCGGTATCCGGCCTCGGCGATCGCGGCCACCCTGTCCCAGTTGAACCGCTCGGCCGTGCGCAGCCGGCCGGCCTCCCCCATCGCCGTGCGAGCGCGGGCATCGCCGAGCAGGGTCAGCAGCGCGGCCGCGACAGGTCCGGGCGCGGCCTCGGCCACCAGGCCGTCCACGCCGTGTCGCACCACCTCCTCCACTCCGGGGAACCGCCCGCTCACCACCGGCTTGCCGCATGCCCACGCCTCGACGAAGGCCAGCGGGAACACGTCGTCGCTGGTGGGCAGGCAGAACACCGCGCAGTCGGCGAAGGCGTCGTGCTTGGTCTGCTCGTCCACCATGCCCAGGTCGCGGATGCGCGGGTCGCGGTGCGCCCGGAACGCCTCGGCGGCCTCCGGCTCGCCGTCGGCGCCGAGGAACACGAACGTGGTGTCCGGCCGCTCCCGCCACACCAGTCGCGTGGCCGCCAGCAGCGCGCGGTAGCCCTTGAACGCGACCCTCCGGGCAGCGAACAACACGACCGGTCCGGTGATGCCGTGGCGTCGCCGGAACGCCGACGGATCCGCTCGCTCGGTGAGGTCCGGCGCCTGCGGGATGCTCAGGATCCGCCGCGCCGGGACGCCGATACCGGTCAGTTCGGCCCGTTCCGCCTCGGTCAGGACGAACAGGACGTCGGCCGCCCGGCACAGCTCCCGCGCCCGCTCGGGCTCCGGCCACACCGACGCGACGGAGCACGGCGTGAGGGCGAGCCCGACTCGGTATCGCCGGGCCAGCTGCCGGGCCAGCTCCACGTGTGCCGGCTTGGCCAGGTCGTACGCGTGCACCACGTCCGGCCGCCAGTCCGGCCGGGCCGCGGACAACTCGGCCACTGAACGCGACCGCGGTCCCGCGTCGGCGACTTCGGTGCTGTCGGTCAGCGTCGCGACCCGGTTTCCCCGCTTGGCCAAGGCGGTCGCCGTGCGCCAGGCCATCCGCTCCGCCCCGGCGAAGGCTCCCTGGTAGCCGCCGAACACCGCCAGCACGTCCACCCCGCCGGCGGTCACGCGCGGGCCTCGCTGCGCAGGTCGTCCTCGCCGTGGTCGCCGAACTCGGTCAGGTCCAGGCCGTCCTCGGCCACCGCGAGGGCGTCCACCGGCGACCCGGGAACCGGCGACGTCGGGACCCGCCACTGCCGGCCGTCGGCCGGAGCCGGGCTCAGGTACAGGTCCGGGTCGGACTCGAAGGCCCGACTGGCCTCCAGGTACCGCCCGGGCGTGCCGATGTCGTGCCAGGCGCCGTCGAACCCGTAGCCGTGCACAGGTTTCCCGTTCGCCACCAGGGCGTTGACCAGGCCGGGCATGTCCACCGAACCCTCGGGCAGGTAGTCCAGGACGACCGGGCTGACCGCGTAGATCCCGCTGGACACGCGCAGCCCGAAGGTCGGCTTCTCCAGGATCTCGCTGACCCGACCGTCCGCCAGCTGCACCAGCCCGACCGTGGCGGTCAGCCGGCGGCGCACGTAGGCGACGGTGAGCAGGCTGCGGCTCAGTTCGTGAGTACGCAGCAGGTGCCCGAAGTCAACGGTGCTGAGGATGTCTCCGTTCAGCACCACCGCCGGCGTCCGCCAGTCCGCCACCAGCCGCAGCGGGGCCGCGGTGCCCAGCGGGCGGTCGTCCACCGTGTAGTCGATCGACAGGCCGAGCCGGGACCCGTCGCCGTAGGCGGCCCTGATCTGCTCCCCCAGGTGGGCCACGCACAGCGTGACCCGGCTGAACCCGAACGCGCGCAGCCGACGCAGGATGATCTCGAGTATGGCGCAGCGGCCGAGCTTGACCAGGGCCTTGGGCCGCTCCCTGGTGTGCGGCAGCAGGCGCGAACCCTTGCCCCCCACCATGACAATGGCGTGCATGGTCCTCATCCCCAATAGCTCCAGCGGGTTCGTGGTTGTCCTGACGAACGTATCCAGCCAGCGCTGGATGTCGGAGTCCACAAACGGCCGGTCGCAGTGGCCTAGCCGATTGTCCGAGCGGACCGGGTCCGGACGCGCGGCAACCCCTGGCCGGGGTGGGGGCGCCGGCCAGGGGTCGGAATCGGTGTTCTATCGGCGCCGGGTCAGCCGCCGAAGCCCAGCGTCACCGCGTCGGCGAACACCGAGTTGTCCGCGATGCTGCCGGACCGCAGCGTGCAGCCCGGCGCGACCGTGCAGTCGACCGCGCCGGCCGGCGCGCCGTCCACCGGGCTGTTGCCGGTGAACGAGGACACCACGACGACCGAAGTGCTGAAGTCGCCAGAACCGTCGGACACGACGATGCTTCGGTTCGGGAAGTAGCAGCTCACGTTGGGCCAGTCGCCCGGCCCGCACTCCATCACACCGATCTTGTCGTTGGCGGTGAAACCCGCCCCGTCCACCGCGACGGTCTGCCCGTCGCTCAGGCCGGTGGACGGGGTCACCTTGATCGTCGCCGCGGCCGGGGCCGCGGTCGCGTACCCGGCGCCGACCAGCGCCGTTGCCGCCAGGACGGCGGCGCACACCGCGCCGGCCCGGGCCGCGTTGAAGCCGAACATGTTCACCATGGCCTTGTGTGACCTTCCAGATCGAGGTTTCGCCCGATTCACAAAGGGGGCATGGATCGACAAGTTGGAACTTGGGACAACTAAGTCCTAAAGACTTACTACCCCCCAGGCCAGGCTAACCAGGGCCGGGCGATCGGTCAAGATCCGGCGCCGCCGAGCAGTCCCCACTGGCCAGCAAGCGCAATCGCCTCGTACCTATTACGGGCACCCATTCGGCGGTAGACATCGGAAAGCCGCCGGAAGATCTCACGCTGTGAATATCCCTCGGCTCTGGCCAGTTGCACCACCGAGCCCCCACCGGCCAGTACCCGCAGCCAGTGCACCTCGCGGGCCAGCAGCGGGGTGCCCTTCGGCCGGTCGATCGACGACCGGGCCAGGCTGCGAGCGACCGCCGTCGGCAGCACCGTCCGGCCGTCGCGGGCCGCCCGCACCGCCTCCACTATCTCCGGCGGGCTCGAGCTCCAGGCCACCGCCGCGTGCGCGCCCCGCCGCAGCGCCCGCACGTACCAGCCGTCCTCCTCGGCCGGCAGCACGGCCACCAGCAACAGCGCGGGGAACTCGTCGGCCAGCGAACGCAGCTGGTCGAGGTCCTCGTCGGCGTGCACCGCGACCACGGCCACCTCGGTGGCTCGCTGCTGGATCCAGGGTGACAGCCGGGGCGGCCGGGCGACCTCGAAGCCGCCCTCGGCCAGGATCGCGGCCAGTCCGGCCACGAACGCCGGCACCCGGCCGGCCACCACCACCGCGGCATCACCCATTTCCGTTCTCCCATTCTCGGCTCGCTCCCATCATCGGGCCGCCCAAACGGAGCTGCCTACTCGGAACGTGCGTCGCCGGGAATCTCTTCAGAATTGCGCAGCACACCGCACGGACAGAAAAGCGAACCCGCGGCCGGCGCTGCGACACTTCAGCCATGCTTGTCGATTACAGCGGAAACGGTCCCTACTGTTTCTCCGACGCCCTCACGATGATGTTCGGCCGGCACAGTCCGGGCCGGGCCGTCCTCGACGTCCTCAGCGGTGTCCCCTTCGGACTGAGCATCCAGAGCACCGGGATGGTCGACCAGGACCTGCCGTTCTTCTGCGCCCGCGACTGGCTTCCCCCGGAGGGCATCGCCAACTGCGTGGAACTGCTCGGCTGGCGGTTCGACCTGCACGGCGGCTCGGCCGAGGAGGCAATGGCCCTGCTGCACGCCGCCACCCCGGAGCGGCCGGTGCTGGCCGGCCCGGTGGAGATGGGGTTGCTGCCCCACCATCCCGGGCTGGGCCAGCCGATCGGCGCCGACCACCACGTGGTGGTGTTCGGTGTGGACGGTGACCTCGTGCTGATGCACGACCCGCACGGCTATCCGTTCGCGACGGTCCCGGTGGACGCGTTCCTCACGGCCTGGAAGGCCGACACCGTGGGCTATCCGGTCGCCCCCTACACCACGCGCGCCAACTTCCGGCAGGTGCACGAGGTGGACGTGCACACAGCGCTGCGGCGGTCCATTCCCAAGGCCATCGCGCTGCTGGACGGCCCGGACTCGGCGGCGACCGCGCTGCGGCTGGCCGACATGGTGGAGGCCGGCCTGACCCGCATGCAGCACAAGTACCTGGTGGAGTACCAGATCAGCGGCGGCGCCATGCGGCTGACCGCGGCGGCCGCGCTGTTCGGCCGGATCGGCTGCACAGGAGTCGCGAACCTGTTGGAGCGCCAGGCAAAGCTCACCGGCGCGCTGCAACTTCCTTTGGTCACCGGGAACACCGCCCGGGCGGCGAACATCTTCCGTGAGCTGGCCCCGACCTACGGGCAGCTCCGACTGGCCCTGCTCCAGACCGCCGGCCTGAGCTACGGCCTGCCCGACGACTGACCGGCCCGTGGCGGCCGGGCGAGACCCGACCGGGCCGGCGAAGCGCGGCCCGCTCGGGTTCCGGTCACACCGCGCTGCGCTCGCCGACGATCTCCTCCAGCTGCCGCTGGTGGGTGTCCGGCGCGGTCAGCGCGAACACCACCACGGCCAGCAGCAACGGAATCGCGCCCAGCAGCGCGGTCAGGAGGATGGAGGGCGCGGCGATCGCGGCAACGGCCAGTGCGAGCACCGCCACGCCGCCGGCCTTGGTCATGCCCGCGGTGAGCCCGGCGCCGCGGGAGCGCACCCGGGTCGGATAGATCTCGGCGCTGTACGCGGTGACCGCGGCGGTGGCCGAGCTGATGCCGGTCAGCGGGATCACCAGCAGCACCGACAGCAGGAACTGGTTGTGCACCACCGTGTCCGCGAACAACGCGAACACCAGCACCGACACCGCCGTCAGCGCGGACAACAGGATCACCGTCCACCGGCTGTTCCAGAACCCGTACAGCAGCGCGACGAGCACCGTCACCGGCAGGCCGATCAGCGCCGAGTCACGCAGCACGTAGTCGGAGGTCACCGCGGTGAGCCCGAGGTGTTGCAGGTTGGTCGGCACCCAGAACTGGAACCCGTAGGTCAGCAAGCCGATCGCCACCGCCAGCGCGACGACCGCCGTCGTGGGCCCGGCGAACGGGCGGGCGAACAGTGAGGCGTAACTGCCGCGTCCGGACGGCTGGGGCCCGGTCGGCCCGGCCGAGTCGGCCGCGGTCACGACCCTTGCGCCGTACCGACGCATCACCTGCGCCGCCGCCTCGTCCTGGCCGGTGGCCAACAGGAATCGCGCCGACTCCGGGATCCATCGGTTGAGCAGCAACAGCAGCAGCCCGGTCGGCAGCCCGAGCAGCCAGAGGATCCGCCAGCTGTACTCCGGGGTCAGCGCGCCGGCCAGCCAGCTCGTGATCACGTACGCGCCGGCCACGTCCCCGCCGATCAGCACGATCAGCCAGCCCCGGTGGCGGGCCGGCATGGTCTCGGCGATCAGCGCGAAGGCGATGGGCAGCATGCCGCCGGCGCCGGTGCCCATCAGGAAGCACATCGCCAGGTTCCACTGGAAGCTGGGCATCGCGCCGCAGATCGAGGTGGACACGAACAGCAGGGCGGCGAACACGATCGAGGCCCGGCGGCCGATCCGGTCACCGCCCCAGCCCCACAGCAGGGAACCGAGCAGCGTGCCGGTGATGCCGACCAACGGCAGCCAGGACACCGGCAGCGTGCCGTGTGGGTTGGCCGCGGTCTTCAGCCCGTACTCCGCGGCCACGCCGGGCGCCACGAAGGCCAGCGTGGTCGGCTTCATCACGTCGATCGTCACCGCCAGCGCCATCACGACCAGCAGGGCCACATGCTGGAACCGGACCGGCGCGTCGTCGAGCGCGCGCACCCGGATCCCGCTGGCCCGCCGGCCGATCGACCCGGCGCCACGAGGCACCAGCCCGTACAGCGCCAGCGCCAGGCCGGCCAGGATCAGCCCCATGCCCGTCAGCATCGAGGCGTCCATCTCCATGCCGACCAGCCGGTAGCCCATGTCCCGCGCGCCCAGGTACATCGGCAGGTGCAGCAGCACTCCCGCGGTGCAGGCCGCGGCGCCGAGCCAGAAGGCGACGGGATGGTGGAAGTTGGCGGTGCGGCGTGCTCTGCCCGGTTCGATGTTCGTCACGTGTGCGTCCCCTTCGCCGTGATCGACAGCAGCACCCGATTGTCTCGGGCTCGTCCGGCGGGGCGTTACTCGCAGCTTGCGGCATCTTCCCGCTGTGAAGCCGTTTTCCTCGAACTCGGGAACATCGGCCGACAAGGCGGCAACCCGCGAGAAGTTTTCCGCGCCCGGCCTTCAGCACACTCGGAGCCACGCCGCGGCGAGTTCGCCGACAGCTCTACGGGGACGCGCGCAACAGCCGTCCTGTGAGGGGATCACTATGGGAACACCCCGTGACCGGGCCCGAAAACTGGTGCCCGGCGCCGTGCCAATTCTCGTGCTGCTGGTGCTGTTCCTGGTCGGCCAGAGCGCGGTCGCGGCCCCGGACGGCAGCCGGCTGGCGGACCGGTACCGATTCCGGGAACTGCCCATCGCCATGCCGCCGGGCTACGACAACCAGCCGATGAAGACCATCCGCCCGGTCAACCCCGCCTACGAGCACCTGGTGTCCTGGATCTCCTCGGTCGGCGCGAGCATCGCGATGAACGACCTGGTCGGCCACGGCCGCGCGGACGCACTGTGCATTGTGGACACCAGGACCAACTCCGTGATCGTCACGTACACGCCGACGGCCCCGCAGCAGGACCGGTTCACCCCGTTCACGCTGAACGCCGCGCCGCTGCCGTACGACGACACGATGGCCCCGACCGGCTGCACGCCGGGCGACTTCAACGGCGACGGCCGAATGGACCTGCTGGTCACCTACTGGGGCCGCACGCCGATCCTGTTCCTGGCCAGGTCGACCGCGACCACGCCGTCGCCGGCCGCCTACGAGCCGACCGAGCTGGTGCCGCAGGTGAGCACCGACGGCGGGTACCACGGCCCGCGCTGGAACACCGACGCCGACTACGTGGCCGACCTCGACGGTGACGGGCACCCCGACATCGTCATCGGCAACTACTTCCCCGACTCCGACGTGCTCGACCCGCACGGCCTGAACAACGTGCAGATGAACCTGTCGCTGTCCAGCGCCACCAACGGCGGCGGCGACCGAGTGCTGCGCTTCCTGTCCGGCGCCGGCGGGGAGCATCCCACCGCCAGCTACGTCGAGGACCGGGACGCGATCCCCTACGACGCCTCGACCGGCTGGACGCTGGCCATCTCCGGCGCCGACCTGACCGGCTCCGGCGTCCCGGACATGTACCTGGCCAACGACTTCGGCCACGGCCACCTGCTGCACAACGTGTCCAGCCCGGGCCGCATCAGGTTCACCGAGGCCAAGGGCCAGCGCAGCCCGACAACGCCCAAGTCCTTCGTGCTCGGCAACGGGTCGTTCAAGGGCATGGGCGTGGACTTCGGCGACGTGAACCGGACCGGGCGGTTCGACTTCGCGGTCAGCAACATCACCACCGCCTGGGGCCTTCAGGAGAGCAACTTCCTGTTCATGAACCAGGCCGAGGACAACGCGGCCATGGCCGGTTCGCTGGCCGACGGCGTCGCGCCGTTCACCCAGGAGGCGCAGCAGTACGGCGTGGCCTGGACCGGCTGGTGCTGGGACGTCAAGTTCGGCGACTTCCGCAACGACGGGACCCTGGCCATGGTCCAGGCGGACGGCTTCGTCAAGGGCGACACCGACCGCTGGAACTGGCTGCAGGAGATGGCCATGACCAACGACGACCTGCTGAGCAACCCGGCGATGTGGCCGAACGTGCGGCCGGGCGACGACATCGCCGGCGACCAGGCGCTGGCCTTCTACGCCCGCGAGGGGAGCGGCAGGTACGTCAACATCAGCAAGGAGCTGGGCCTGGCCGTGCCGACCCCGACCCGTGGCATCGCGACGGCGGACACCACCGGCACCGGCGCCCTGGACCTGGCGATCGCCCGGCAGTGGGGGCCGCCCGCCTTCTACGCCAACTCCTCGCCCGACCGCGGCGACTACCTGGACCTGAACCTGTTCCGGCCGGCGGCCCCGGGCCGGAGCGGGGGCATGGCCGGCGTCGGCACACCGGCGTACGACGCCACCGTCACCGTGACCACGCCCAGCGGCAGCCAGGTGTCGCAGCTCGACGGCGGCGGCGGGCACGGTGGCTTCCGCAGCTTCGGTGTCCACTTCGGACTCGGTGACGAGATGGGCCCGGTCAGCGTGCAGGTGCGCTGGCTGGATCTCCAGGGCCACCGGCACGAGCAGACCACCACTCTCAAGCCCGGCGAGCACACCCTGATGTTGACCGACGGGATCCAGGAGGTGACGAACCGATGACCGCCGTTTCCCCGGCCGTCAAGGGCGAGGCGCAGGGCGCGCCGCCGCCGTCCGGCCCGGCGCCGGCCCCGCGCGACCCGCGCTATCTGGCCCTGCGCAACTTCGCCGTCTCGATCAGCGTGTTCAACATCTTCGGCTACACGCTGCTCGGCTTCGAGCAGCCGTGGCTGTGGCCGATCGCCGCGGTGCTGCTCGGCTACACCACCGAACTCGGCCTGGAGATGATCCGCGCCTGGGCGCACCGCGAGCGGCCGCGGTTCCTCGGCAACGGGGTGCGCGGGGTGTACGAGTTCCTGCTGCCGGCGCACATCACCAGCGTCGCGGTGAACATGCTGCTCTACGCCAACAACCAGTTCTGGCCGGTGGCCTTCGGCGTCGTGGTCGGGGTGAGCGCCAAGTACATCCTCCAGGCGCCGATCAGGGGCCGGATGCGGCACTTCATGAACCCGTCCAACTTCGGCATCACCATGGTGCTGCTGTGCTTCAGCACGTGGGCCAGCATCGCGCCGCCGTACGAGTTCACCGAGAACGCCAACACCTACTTCCGGGTGATGATCCCGCTGTTCATCGCCACCGCCGGCACCGTGATCAACGGGGTGCTGACCAAGCGGGTCATGCTGATCATGGGCTGGATGGGCGGGTTCGCGATCCAGGCGGTGCTGCGCTGGTGGATCTGGGACGTGTCCATCTTCTCGGCGCTGGGGGTGATGACCGGGGTGGCGTTCGTGCTGTTCACCAACTACATGATCACCGACCCCGGCACCACGCCCATGGCCGGCCGCGCCCAGTTCGTGTTCGGCGCCTCGGTGGCCACGGTGTACGGCGTGCTGATGGTGTTCAACGTCGTCTACACGCTGTTCTTCGCCACCAGCATCGTGTGCGCGCTGCGCGGGCTGGGCTGGTGGGTGGCGCACCTGCGGCGCCGCTCGCGGGAGCGGCGGGAGGGCGGGCCGGTCCGGCCGGCGGCCGTCGGCTGACCAGGTTCCCGGCCGCCGGCGGACGGCCGGCGGCCGGGGTCCGATCGGGGGCGCCGGCGGGAACGCGGTCGCCACCCTTCGCCCAATAGGAGCCCGGCAGCGCCGTTAATCGACCACGGACCACGCCCGGATGCATTTCCACGCATTATCCATGACCGTTCGGCCGAACCGCTTCTTCTCGTGTGCGCACCCGACAGGGCCCTAGCTACCAGCGAAGATGCCCTTTCGGACACCGTCGAGCGTAGACGCGAACGGAACAGAAACGAACCCGGCGGCCATTTCTTGACAAGTTCACAGGCAACTGTGATCCTCGGTTCGAGGGGAATGCCGAATCCATGCCGTCACGCAAGGATTCGTGGAGCGGTCAGCGAATGGCGTGTCGAGGCCGGGGACGCGGGGGGTTCGTCGGGTGGGTGGGCAACGCGGGTCGAACATGATCACCCCCGACGAGCACCGGTCGCCGCCGCCCGACCTGACCGGCACCGTGCGCGTCCCGATCGCGGCGCTGAACGCCGCCGACTCCCCGCGGCTGGCCGGGGAGAGCATCGACCACGTGCACACGCTGGCCGAGTCCGACGCGACGCTGCCGCCCATCGCCGTGCATCGGCCCACGATGCGGGTCATCGACGGCATGCACCGGCTGCGGGCCGCGATCGAGCGCGGCGAACAGCACATCGACGCGCGGTTCTTCGACGGCGACACCGAGCACGCGTTCGTGCTGGCGGTGCAGGCCAACGTGGCACACGGGCTGCCGCTGTCCCGGACCGACCGGGCGGCGGCGGCCGCGCGCATCCTGCACGACTTCCCGGACTGGTCCGACCGCGCCATCGCCGAGGTGACGGGTCTGTCCCACAAGACCATTGCGACGATCAGGCGACGGGCAACTGGGGACGCTTCCCAGTCACACACCCGGATCGGGCGGGACGGCCGCAAGCGGCCGGTGGACGGGACCGCGCCCCGGCAGGCGGTGCGCGAGTTCCTGGAGCGCGAGCCGACAGCCTCGCTGCGGACCGTCGCCAGGGCGACCGGCGTCTCCACCGCCACCGTCCGGGACGTGCGGGCCAAGCTGGCCCGCGCCGAGGCCGAGGTGCCCCGGCAGCGCACCGCCCCGGCCGTCCAGGAGGTCGACTACGAGTCGATCCTGGCCAAGCTGCGCGGCGATCCCGCGGTGCGGCTCAGCGCCGCCGGCCGGATGCTGCTGCACCTGCTGGGCAACCGGCTGACCAGCAGGACCGCGTGGCGGCGCCTGGCCAACGCCGTTCCCCCGCACTGCGCCGGGCTGGTGGCCGCCGCCGCGCGGCAGCTCGGCACCTCGTGGCACGAGTTCGCCCAGTTGGTGGAAACGCGCGACCGCGAATCGCGCTGAGCCGACGCCTCGACCGATTCACCGGCCGCGCCGCGCATTCAGCGGCACGGCCGGCGACATATCCGAAATTGCGCTCCCGCGCCCAAGTGGGCACATTGCGCACACTCAGCGACGACTGTTAGTTTCCCATCATTGCCGAGGTCGGCTCCCCGCCGGCTTTCTGGCCGCTTTCTCTACCGCGCGTGATGTGTCGAATGTCGTCCGGCGAATGGTGGGGGCCATGAATGATGTGACGGAGAGGTCTGTCCGCAAAGTCATCGAGTCGATGCACGAAAACCTGAGCGAAGTGCTGACGCTGGACGACATGGCGCGAACCGCGATGTTCAGCAAGTTCCACTTCTCCCGGATGTTCCAGCGGGTCACCGGGCTGTCGCCGGCCCGCTTCCTGTCCGCGGTGCGGCTGGAACGGGCCAAGCACCTGCTGGTGACGACCTCGCTGAGCGTCACCCAGATCAGCCACCAGGTCGGCTACGCCAGCGTCGGCACGTTCAGCACCCGGTTCAGCACCAGCGTGGGCATGTCGCCCTCGCTGTACCGGCAGCGCCGCGGCCAGGCAGGCCAGCTGGCGTCGCGGCCCCGCACCGAGCGGGACCGGGACCACGCCCCGGCGGTGTGCGGGCGGGTCGAGCTGCCGGCGGGCGCCGCCGCGAACGGCGCGGTGTTCATCGGGCTGTTCCCGGAGCGACTACCGCAGGGCCAGCCGGTCCGGTGCGCGGCGCTGCCTGGTCCCGGCCGCTACACGCTGGCCGCCGTGCCGCCCGGCAGCTGGTACGTCCTCGGCTACCGCGCCCCCACGCCCGACGCCCGGCGCCCGCTGGTCGCCGCCCGCGGGCCGGTGATCGTGGCGGCCGGCGGCCCCGACCACCACGTCGACCTGCCGCTGCGGCCGATGTCCGACCTCGACCCCCCGATGCTGCTCGCCCTGCCGGACGGGTCCGCGCCGCTCACCGGCGCGAGACGAACCGAACCCACCCCCTGATGGAGGCGTCATGTCCAGTCCGGCCGACCGGGCCGACCACCGATTGCCCTCGCTGACCGGCCTGCGCTGCTTCGCCGCCCTCGCGGTGTTCGTCTACCACGCGGTGATCGGTCCGCGCATCTTCCTCCAGCCCGTCTTCGACGACACCACGCTGTTCCTGTTCAACGCCGCCGGCCTGAACTCGATCTCGTTCTTCTTCGTGCTCAGCGGATTCGGCCTGGCCTGGTCGGCCCGCCGGCGCGAGCCGGCGACGCGCTTCTACTGGCGACGCTTCCTGCGCATCTACCCCAGCCACTTCGTGGTCTGCGTGCTGGCCATCGCGGCCATGCTGGTCACCGGAGCCACCTTCGACCTGCACCACGTGCCGGAGGCGTTCCTGCTGCTGCAACCGTGGCTGCCCGACGTCGCCAGCTCGTTCGGGGTCAACGGCGTCACCTGGTCGCTGGGCTGCCAGGCGGTGTTCTACCTGACCTTCCCGCTGCTGTTCCCGCTGGTCCGCCGGATCGCGCCGAACCGGTTGTGGGCCTGGACGTTCGGCATCGTGGCGCTGGTGTTCTGCGTGCCGCTGGTGGCCTCGGCGATGTTCCCGACCGGTCCGCCGCTGATCTGGCTGGACATGCCGGCGCAGCAGTACTGGCTGGTGTACATGTGCCCGCTGAGCCGGCTGCTGGAGTTCGTGCTGGGGCTGCTGCTGGCCCGGATCGTGCGGGTCGGCCGGTTCCCGGCGATCCGGCCGTGGGTGGCCTGGGTCGGCCTGGCCCTCGGCTACGTCATCTCGACCTTCGCCGCGACGAGCACGTACAGCCTGGTCGCGGTGAACGTGATCCCGGTGCTGCTGCTGATCGGGTCGATGGCCGAGCGGGACATCCAGGGCAAGCCGTCGGTGGCCAGCCGCCCGGTTGTGGTGTGGCTGGGGCAGCTGTCGTTCACGTTCTACCTGTTCCACCGGATCGTGCTGGAGAACGTGATCGGCGCGTTCGGGTTCACCTATCACTGGACGGTGCCCGCGGCGATCGGCGCGATCGCGCTGTCGCTGGCCATGACCCTGCTGCTGGCCTGGAACCTGAGCACCGCCGTGGAGAAGCCGTTCTACCGCCGGTTCGGCCGGTCCCGAGCGCCCGTGACGCCCGCGCCGGCGTGACCGTGCGGCTACACTCCGGCGCCATGTTCACTGTGGCGGCCAGGACTCTCACCGAGTACTTCACGGCGGACCCGGCCCGCGAGCCGGAACTGCGCCAGGTCGACAAGGCGATCAGGGCCGGTGCGGCGAGCTTGAAGCGCTACCTGTTCACCGGCACCGGGACCGGCCGGCCCGGCATGTCCATGACGATGATCGGCTACGGCACGTTCCAGTACCGGGTCGCCGGCAGCGACGAGCCGATCGACTGGCCGATGCTGGGGCTGGCCCTGCAGAAGAACTACATCAGCCTGTACGTCGCGGCCGTGGTCGGCGACCGGTACCTGGTCGAGGACTACGCCGGCAAGCTGGGCAAGGCCAAGGTCGGCCGGAACATGGTGCGCTTCGCCAAGGCCGCCGAGCTGGACCAGGACAACTTCGCCGAGCTGCTCGGCCGCATCGACGACGGCGTCCGCGACGGCTCGATCGGCTTCCGCTACGGGCGGGCCAAGCAGGGCTGAGCCGGCCCCGCTTGACCCCGCCCCTGGGGCAGACCCGAAGGTCGGACCGGTCCCGGGCAGCCGCCCGGGCGACCGGTTCGACCGACAGGGAGCACCCAGATGGCCGACGTCAGGCTGCGCGAGATCCCCGAACTGCTGGTACTCACCGAACAGCGCACGATCGCCGCGCCCGACATCAAGCCGTGGCTGATGGACGCCATGGGCCGGCTGCACAAGACCACCGAGGAGGTCGGCGGCCGCGCCGACCACTGGTTCGTCGTCTACCACGGGCAGTTCACCGAGGACACGCCCGAGATCCCGGTGGAGGTCTGCGCGCCGATCGGCCGCGACAAGGAGGGCGCCGCCGACGTGCCGATGCGCGTCGAGCCCGCGCACCAGGAGGCCTACGTCCGCCTGCGCAAGTCCGAGTTCGTGGACCCGGCCCAGGTGGCCAAGGCGTTCGGCACGGTCGCCGAGTGGGTGGCCCGCAACGGCTACGCCATCGCCGACGCCCCGCGCGAGGTCTACTTCACCGACTTCACCGAGGCCGCCGACTCCGACGAGGTCTGCGACATCGCCTTCCCGATCAAGTGATCGAGCTGACCGGGCCGTTTCGGTCGACGCACACCTCTAGGCTCGACCTCGTGGACCCTGAGCACGCTGATGACGCGGCCGCCGGCCGGGCGCCCGAGGACCAGGAGCTCAGCATCGGCGCGTTCTCGCGCCGATCCCGCCTGTCGATCAAGGCGCTGCGGGTGTACGACCGGCTCGGCCTGGTCACGCCGGTCCGGGTGGACCAGCACAACGGGTACCGGTGGTACCTGGAGAGCCAGTTGGAGACCGCCCGCCTGGTCGGGCTGCTGCGCCGGCTGGACATGCCGCTGGCCCAGATCGCCGAGATCGTCGCCGCGCCCGAGCCGGCCGCGGCCGAGCAGCTGGTGGCGTACTGGGCCGAGGTCGAGCGGCGGGTGACCAGCCAGCGGGAACTGGTGGACTACCTGGCCGGCAAGCTGACCGGCCGCACCGGCGGCGACTGCGTCGTGCGGCGGCGGGACGTGCCCGAGCAGTGCGTCCTGACCGAACAGCGGCACGTGCAGGCCGACGGGCTGTCCTGCTGGATCGGGGCCGCCCTCGGCCGGCTGGGCAAGGCCGCGACCGATGTCGGCGGCCTGGCCGGCAATCCGTTCGTCGTCTACTACGGCGCCGTCGACGAGGACAGCGACGGGCCGGTCGAGGTGTGCGTGCCGATCGACCCCAGCCGGGCCGGCGACAGCGCCGTGGCCACCCGCCGGGAGCCCGCGCACCAGCAGGCCTACACCCGGCTGCGCCGGGCCCAGGTCGAGTTCCCGCAGATCCTGGCCGCCTACGACCAGGTGACGCACTGGATCGGCGAGCACGGCCTGACCGCCGTCGGGGCGCCGCGTGAGGTGTACTTCGGCGACTTCATGGCGGCCGCGCCCGACGACGAGGTCTGCGAGGTCGCGTTTCCGATCCACTGACCGCACCGGTCCGCCGAGCCCGGCAGATGGGCATACCCCAACGTGGATCTCGCGGCGCCCGGTCCCGTGTTGAAGACTGAGGTTCGAATACGAAACGCATTCTTCAGCCGGTAAACCGAGGTTCGCGAGGCATGGACACGCGATGGCAGACATCACGACCGATGACAATGGCGTGCGGTACCACTGTGTGGGTATCGGCGTCGGTCCGGCCAATCTGAGCCTGGCCTCGTTGCTGCATTCCCACCCGAAGATATCGAACCTCTTCCTGGAGCGGAAGGCGAACTTCGGGTGGCACGACGGCCAGCTGGTGGCGGGCGCGGCGCTGCAGGTCCCGCTGTTGAAGGACCTGGTCACCCTGTCCGATCCGACCAACGCCTTCTCGTTCCTGGCCTATCTGCACGCCCAGGGCCGGATCTACCATTTCGTCAACTCGCAGTTCGACGCGATTCCCCGCCAGGAGTTCCGCAACTACCTCGAATGGGCGAGTCGGAACAACAAGAACCTGGCCTTCGGGGAGACCGTGCGGGAGGTGGCGTTCGACGGGATGTTCCACGTCCGCACCTCGCGCCGCACGGTGCTGGCCGAGAACGTGGCGGTGGGCGTCGGACAGCGGCCATGGGTGCCGGAGCACGGCGCCGCCCGGCTCGGCCCCACCCAGTTCCACGTGCACGACTACGTGGACCGCGCCGCCGACGTGGCCGGCAAGCGGGTGGCCGTGGTCGGCGGTGGGCAGTCCGGCGCCGAGGCGGTGCTGGACCTGCTGTCCCGACCAGGTGCGATGCCGCGTCAGGTGTGCTGGGTGTCCCGTCGGCAGAACTACTTCCCGATCGACGACTCGCCCTTCACCAACGACTACTACATGCCCTGCCACTCGGACTACTTCGCCCGGCTCGACCTGGCTGCCCGCGCCGACTTCAACGCCGGCCAGGTGCTGACCAGCGACGGGATCTCGCTGTCCACGCTGCGCGCGCTGTACCAGCGGATCTACCTGCTGCGGTTCGTGGCCGGCGCGGAGGGCCTTGCCGTGCTGCGGCCCAACCGGGAGGTCGTCGGCCTCGACGGCGGGCCCGGAGCCTGGCGCCTGACCCTGCGGCACAACCACCATCCCGGCGCCCCCGAGCGGATCGGCGCGGACGTGGTGGTGTGGGCCACCGGCTACCGGCCGGAGCCGATGGACTTCCTGGCGCCGCTGGCGTCCCGGCTGGAGCGCGAGCACGACGAGTACCGGATCGACGACAGCTTCGCGGTGCGGTGGGACGGTCCGATCGACCGGAACATCTTCATGCAGAACTCCTCGCGCCGGCAGCGCGGCCTGGCCGAGCGGAACCTGAGCCTGATCGCCTGGCGCAGCCAGCGCATCATCGACCGGCTGCGCGGCGTGCGCACCGACGACCAGCAGCACTCCTTCATCGACTGGTCGGTGGTCCCGGACGACCCGATGAGCGGCGCCCGATGACCGCCGGGGTGGACGTCGCGGTGATCGGCGCCGGCGTGCTCGGCTGCCTGGTCGCCGGCGAACTGGCCGACCGGGCCCCGCACACCTCGGTGCTGGTGCTGGACCGGGACGCCATCGGCAGCGGCGCCAGCCGCCGGTCGGCCGGGCTGCACCTGCCACGCGGGCGCAGCGAGCGGGTCCGGGCCATGACCGTGTACAGCCAGGACTTCTACGAGCGCCTGCGCAACCGGGACCCCGACGCGCCGATCCGGCCGGTGCCCTCGTTCGTGGTCGCCGGGGAGCTGCCCGGGACCTACCTGCCGCAGGCGGCGCTGACGGCGGCGCCGGTCGTGCCGGGCCTGCCGAACCTGCCGGACGGTGTCGGCGCGTGGTCCTGCCACGGCTGCCAACACGCCGACGTTTCGGCGCTCACCCAGCGACTGGCCCGGCGGCTGCGGCCGCGGGTCCGGTTCGCCGAAGGCACGAGGGTCACCGAGATCGTCCCCGGCGAGCGGGAGGTCCGGCTGCGGCTGGCCACCGGCGACATCGTCACCGCCGATCGAGTGGTGCTCGCGCCCGGTCCGTGGCTGAACGACCCGGCGTGGCGGGAGTTGCTGGCCCCGTCGGGATCCCGGGTGAAGCGCGTGGTCGCGCTGCACCTCGACCGGATGGCGACCCCGGCCGACAGCGCCGTCATCTTCGAGGACGAGGACGCGTTCCTGCTGCCGCTGCCCGACCGCGGCCACTGGCTGTTCAGCTACACCTGCCAGGAGTGGGACGTCGACCCGGACGACCCCGTGCGGGGGCTGTCCCGGCGGCACCTCGAGGAGGCCACCGAGACCCTGGCGCGGTACGCGCCGGAGCTGGCCGCCGGCCGGCCGAACGGCCGGGTGTTCTGCGACGCCTACAGCCCCGACGGCGAGCCCTGGGTGCGGCCGGTGGACGAGACCGGCCGGGTGGTGTTCGCCGGCGCCGCCAACGGCTCCGGCTACCGGCTGGCGCCGGCCGTCGCGGCCGAGGCCGTCGATCTGCTCCTACCGTCGGACCGAGGAGAACAGCGTGATCATCGATCGCTATGACGCGGCGCGGCTGTCCGAGGCGTTCGGCATCCGGATGAGCGCCGTGCCCGCCGCCCCGGTCGGCGCCGGGTGGGGCCGGGTCGAGCCGGGCGGCCGGTCGACCCCGCACCAGCACGACGAGATCGAGGTGTTCGTCGTGGTCAGCGGGACCGGCGAGATCGAGGCCGACGGGCGGCGGCACCCGGTCGGTCCGGGCACGCTGGTCGTGTTCGAGCCGTTCGAGACGCACGTCGCGATCAACACCGGCGACACCGACCTGGTGTTCGGCGACCTCTACTGGCGCGACTCCGCGCGCGCGACCGAGGCCGCGGCCGCCGTCCAGCGGCGGCGTTTCGACCAGCGCCCGCTGTTCGTGTTCTCCACCCCGCCCACCCCCAACGGCGACCTGCACCTGGGCCACCTGTCGGGGCCATACCTCGGGGCCGACGCCTACGTCCGGTTCCAGCGGATGAACGGCGCCACCGCCTGGCACCTCACCGGCAGCGACGACTTCCAGAGCTACGTGGCCGCAGCCGCCCGGACCGTGCACGGCGAACCGGCCGACACCGCGGCGCAGTACAGCAAGGAGATCGCGGAGACGCTGCGGCTGATGGACATCGTGCCGGACCAGTACACGGTGCCGCAGGACGACGCCGACTACGCCGCCGGGCTGCGTGCCTTCTTCAGCCGGCTGGTGGATTCCGGCGTGGTCCGGCCCAGCACCACGGCGGCGCTGTTCGACGGGGCCACCGGCGAGTACCTGTACGAGGTGGACGTGCACGGCGAGTGCCCCACCTGCGGCGCCGGGACCGGCGGCAACCTGTGCGAGGACTGCGGGGAACCCAACACCGCCGTGGACCTGGTGCGACCGCGCTCCGCCCTGTCCGAGGCGACGCCGCGCGAGGGCGAACTGTGCCGGTTCTGCCTGCCGCTGCACCGGTTCGGCCCGTTCGTGGCCGAGCACCACCGGCTCGGCCGCGTGCCGGCCCGGCTGCGGGAGCTGGCCGGTCGCGTGTTCGGCCGGGACCGGTTCGACGTCCCCCTCACCCACCTGGCGCGGTGGGGGGTCGAGCCGACCGAGCCGGCGGTGTCCGGACAGGTGATCTGGGCCTGGCCGGAGATGTCGTACGGCTTCCTGCACGGCATCGAGGCGCTGGGCCGCCGGATCGGCGTGTCCTGGCGGGCCGACGCGCCCGAGCGGGACTGGAAGATCGTGCACTTCTTCGGCTACGACAACAGCTTCTACCACGCCGTGCTCTACCCGACCCTGTACCGGCTGGCCTTCCCCGACTGGGAGCCGGACATCGACTACCACGTCAACGAGTTCTACCTGCTGGAGGACGCGAAGTTCTCCACCAGCCGGCGGCATGCCGTGTGGGGCAAGGAAGTGCTCGGACCGGACACGGTGGACGCGCTGCGCTTCTACCTGTCGCTCACCCGGCCGGAGGGGCGGCGCACCGCGTTCTCCCGCGCCCACTACGCGTCGGTCGTGCGGAACACGCTGATCGGCGGCTGGCAGGAGTGGTTGCGGGATCTCGGCGAGCGGGTGCGGGACGGCTACCGGGGAGTGGCGCCGGACGCCGGCGTGTGGACGCCTGAGCACACCGCGTTCCTCCGCCAGCTCGGCACCCGGCTGGCCGCCGTGACCAGCAGCCTGTCGGCCGACGGCTTCTCGCTGAACCGTGCCGCCGAGGAGCTGGACGGCCTGGTGACCGACGCCCGCCGGTTCGCCGAACGCGAGCGGTCCGCGGCCGGGCTGGACCCGTGGCGGGACGAGGCGCGCACCGCCGTGGCCCTGGAGCTGGCGGCCGCCCGTTTGCTGGCGGCGTGCGCCATGCCGGTGATGCCCCGGTTCGCCGGCCGGCTCGCGGCCGCGCTGGGCCAGCCCACGCCGGTCCGCTGGCCGCACCGCGTCGACCTGGTGCCGCCCGGTGCCCGCGTCGACCTGGCCCGGCCGACCTTCTTCGTGCCGCAGGAGGTGGCCGGGGAATGACCGACTCCGTGCTCAACCACATCATCGCCGAGCCGCCGCCGGCCGGTCACCGGATCAGGTTCAGCCGGTTCGGCGGCTCCGAGACGGTCGAGCTGGTCCAGCTGCACGAGCTGGCCGGCCGGCTGGCCGCGCGGCTGGCCGAGTCCGGGGTGCGGCGGGGCGACCGGATCGGTGTGGTCGCGGCCAACTCGCTGGAGTGGGTGCTGCTCGACCTGGCGGCGCTGCGGCTGGGCGTGGTCGTCGCCGGCTTCGAGCCGGGCCGGTTCGACGAGCGCCTGCTGGCCACCGACTACGGGCTGAAGCTGCTGTTCTCCGACCGCGACACACCCGGCACCGCGCCGATCGCCGTGGTCCGCGAGTGGGCGGAGAACTCGGCCCCGATCCCGGCGCCGGTGCGCTACGGCCCGGAGGACGTCACGACGCTCAAGTTCACCTCCGGCAGCACGGGCGTGCCGAAGGGGCTCGGCGCCACCGTGGGCAGCATCGAGGGATCGCTGCGGGCCGTGCAGCAGATGTTCGCGCACGGCCCCGGCGACGACCTGTTCGTCTTCCTGCCGCTGTCCCTGTTGCAGCAGCGGTACTGGATCTACTCCGCGCTCCGGTACGGGCACGACGTGACCGTCTGCACCAACGAGGCCGCGTTCGACACGCTGCGCCGGGTCGAACCGACCGTGGTGATGGGCGTGCCGGCGTTCTACGACGTGCTGCGGCGGCGGATCGAGTCGCTGGCCGCCGGGTCGGATCCGCACACCGCCGCCCGCAAGGTGTTCGGCCGCCGGATCCGCTACCTGTGGACCGGGTCCGCCCCGGCCCGGGAGTCCACGCTGCGCTTCTACACCGACCTCGGCCTGCCGATCTACGAGGGCTACGGCCTCAACGAGACGTGCATCGTGACCAAGAACCACCCGGGCGCCTGCCGGCTGGGCAGCGTGGGCCGGGTGGTGCCGGGCAAGCAGGTGCTGCTGGACGCGGACGGCGTGATCAGCGTGCGCAGCGAGCACCCGGTGAACCGGCGCTACGAGTTCGCCGCGCCGGGCGAGTCCGAGCGGGTGTTCGGGCCGGACGGGCTGGTGCGCACCGGCGACATCGGGCACTTCGACGAGGACGGCTTCCTCTACATCCGCGGCCGGGCCGATGACGTCATCGTGCTGGACAACGCCCGGAAGATCATGGTGCGGCCGATCGAGGAGCACCTGCGGCGCAGCCCCGCGATCGCCGAGGCCGTGCTGTTCTGCCCGACCCGCACGCACCTGGTCGCGGTGGTGTCGCCGGCCGAACCGGCCGACCACGCCGAGATCGCCGCGCAGGTCGCCCGGACCAACGCCGTGTTCGGCCCGGACGAGCAGATCGGCCGGGTGGTGGTGGCGCCGGAGCCGTTCAGCGTGGACAACGGGCTGCTCACCGGGCAGTTCAAGCCGCGGCGCAAGCTGATCGCCGAGACGTTCGCCGACCGGATCAACGACCCGGCCGGTGGGTTCGCGCCATGATGAGGTCGGCACCGTCCGCACCGCGAAAGGACCGCACCCGATGAGCTGGCTGGACATCGCGCGCACCACTCTGGAGGACGACCGGGTCCGGCTGAGCCCGCTGCGCCCGGAGGACCGGGAGTCGTTGCACGCCATCGCGTTCGACCCGGACATCTGGCGGTACTTCGTCACCAGGGTGGACACCGAGCAGGACTTCCAGGCGTTCTTCGACGCCACCCTGGCCGATCACCAGTCCGGCGTGCGCGCGGTGTTCCACATCGTCGACAAGAAGACCGGCCGCGGCGCCGGCAGCATGAGCTACGGCAACCTGGCCGAACGCGACGGCCGGCTGGAGATCGGCTGGTCCTGGCTGGGCCGGGACTTCCGCGGCCGAGGCGTGAACGGCGCGGCCAAGAACCTGTTGCTGGCGCACGCGTTCGACCGGATGGGCGCGGAACGTGTCGAATTCAAGACCGACCGGCGCAACGAGCAGGCCCGCCGGGGCCTGCGCAACATCGGCGCCACCGAGGAGGGCACGTTGCGCAGCTTCAACCCGATGCCCGACGGCACTCGTCGGGACGCGGTCTACTACAGCGTGCTGCGGGCGGAGTGGCCCGCGGTCCGGCAGCGCCTCGCCGGCTGACCCGTGGACGTGCCCTTGGTCCGTGCGACGGGAGATCCGACGGAACTGGGCCGGATGCACGGCGCGGCCCGCGCCACGGCGCTGCGCGAGTTCCTGGCCGACGACCTGTGCCGCCTCAACCGCATCCTCTGGCACCCCGTCTCACCGGCCGGGCTGCGGCCGGTGATCGCCGCGTACGACGAGGCGATCACCGCCGCGGTGCCCCGGCTCGCCGCCGAGATCACCGGATTGGCCGAAGGCGCCGGGATCAGCCGGGACGAGGCGGTGCTGTTGCAGATCCGCCGTGAAGTGCTGGGCTACCGCACGGTGCCGGCTCGCGGCGACTGCACGACGTACGCGCGCAGCGGATCGGGGCTGCCGGTGCTGGCGCAGACCGTCGACCTCAACGGCGACCTCGAGGACCAGCTCTCGGTGCTCGACCTCGACCTGTCCGGGCGGCGCAGTCTGGTGCTCAGCTTCGCCGGCCAGCTCGGCTACCTGGGACTGAACTCGGCCGGCCTGGCCATCGGCCTGAACCTGCTGCTCGGCGGCGAGTGGGCCGCCGGTGTGCCGCCCTATCTGGCCATTCGCGAGCTGCTGGACCGGGCCGACGACGTGGACCAGGCGATCACGCTGCTGCACGGGCTGCCGCTGGCCAGCTCACGCTGCTTCATGCTGTGCGATCGGCGCAAGGCGGCCGTGGTCGAGGCGGTGGCGGGCCGGCTGCGGGTGCGCACCGGCGACGAACTGGTGCACACCAACCACTTCCTCCATCCGGACCTGGAACCCTTCGACGCCCTCAACCCATTCGCCCGTAGGTCCTCGGTGCGCCGGTTGCACACGTGCTTGGACCGACTGGCGCAGGTGCCCGTCACGGCGAGCGCCGAGCAGCACTTCGCGGTGCTGTCCACGCCGCCGATCCACGTCGCCGGCAACGGAGACATCCGCCGCGAACGCACTGTCGCGACGGTGGTGCTGCACCCGACGCTCGGCGAACTGCACTTGCGTACCGGCGATTCTGACCGAACGGGCAGTGTCGTGCACTCGGTGCCGGTCAGCTTCCGGTGAGCGGCATCGGTTCCGGCAGCGGGAACAGGGTGAGGAAGGTGGCGACCGGCTCCACCGGTCCGGTGATCCGCACGTCCCCGGCCCGCAGCGCCTCGGTCAGGTCGCGCCCGCCCCACAGCAGCGCGTTGAGCGTGGTGGCGTCGGTGCGCACCACCAGGTCCCGGTTCGCGGCCGCGCCGCGGCTGACCTGGCACCGGGTGCGGCCGACCGACACACGGAAGTCGTTGTCACCCAACACAAGCGTGAAGGTGAGGGTGAACCCCCGGGCCGCGCGGGGATCGAACAGGTTGCGCAGCGCCAGCACCAGCGAGTCGGCGCCGACCGCGGCGTCGTGGGCCATCATCGGCGACCGGCAGGCCCACCGCCCCAGCGCCAGGATCACCCGTTCCAGCTCGTGGCCCCACTCCGTCAGCTCGTACACGCTGGCCGCGGCCGGCGGCGTCAGCCGTCCCCGCTTCACCACGCCGACCTGTTCCAGTTCCCGCAGCCGCTGGGACAAGACGTTCGGGCTGATACCCGGCAGACCGACCCGCAGGTCGGTGAACCGCTTGGGGCCCAACAACAGCTCCCGCACCACCAGCAGCGCCCAGCGTTCGCCGACGAGGTCCAGTGCGTGCGCCGTGGCGCACCCGTCGTCGTAGGACCGTCTGCCGGACATGGCGGAATTCTACCAGCGCGGCCGACCGGGACATCCGCCGCAACGTGGAAGATGTGCCTTCCTCAAGCCCCGGCGGAGGATGAACCGGCGGAGCGGCCGGCCGCCGACGTGTCCCGGCCACCAGTTGGATTCCACCTGATGGGCAACGGAAGGGGCGGCGATGCGGGCAGCGGTCATTCCCGGCGTGGGACAGGAGTGGGAGGTGCGCGAGGTGCCGACCCCGCGCCCCGGACCGGGGCAGGTGCTGATCCGGGTGCGGGCCAGCGGGGTGTGCCACAACGACGTGCTGACCTGGCGCGGTGTGTTGCCGTTCCCGATGGGCGATCCCGCGGTCACCGGCCACGAGCCGGTCGGCGAGGTCGCCGACGTCGGTCCGGGCGTGCGAGACCTGAAGGTCGGCGACCGGGTGGGCACGACCTGGGTGCAGGCCGGGTGCGGCACGTGCGACTACTGCGCGCTGGGCCTGCCCGTGACCGGACAGACCGGGCTGAACTGCGCCGCCCCGGTGATGACCGGATTCACCGTGCCCGGCGGGCATGCGGAGTACGTCGTCGCGGCGGCCGAGGCCACGGTGCCCATCCCCGACACGCTGCCGGACGAGCTGGCCGCGCCGATGATGTGCGCCGGATACACCGCGTGGAGCGCGCTGATCGCCGCCGCGCCGCAGGAGGGCGAACGGGTCGCGGTGCTCGGCATCGGCGGGGTCGGCCACCTGGCCGTGCAGTTCGCCAAGGCGTGCGGCCTCGAGACCGTGGCCGTCACCCGGTCGGCGCACAAGCACGACCTGGTCCGGGAACTCGGCGCCGACGCCGTGGTCGGTTCCGGTGCGGAACTGCTCGCGGCCGGCGGCGCCGACGTCGTGCTGGTCACGGGCAGCTCCTACACCGCGGCCACCGACTGCCTGCCGGCCCTGCGGCCGAACGGGCGGATGGTGCTGGCCGGGATCGACACCGCCGGCTCGTTCACCATCCCGCCGAGTCTGGCCCGGCCGTTCTTCGCCCAGCGGCAGCAGGTGATCGGCGCGACCCACAACGGCCTGGACCTGCTGCGCACGGCGCTGGACCTGGCGGCGTCCGGGCAGGTGCGGCCGAGGGTGCAGACCTTCGCGGCGAGCGAGGTGGCCACCGCCGTGGACCGCGTCGCGCGGGGCGAGGCGCTGTTCCGCGCGGTGGTGACGTTCTAGCGAAGGAGGCTGTCCCATGATCAACCCATCCGAGGCGTTCGCCGGGTTCTCCGTGGACGACCTGGGCCGGGCGCAGAAGTTCTACGCCGGCACCCTGGGCCTGGCCGTGACCCGCCGGTTCGGCCAGCTGCGGATCGCCCTGTCCGAGCACACGCAACTGCTCTTGTACCCCAAACCGGACCACACGCCGGCCACCTACACCGCGCTGTACTTCCCCGTCGACGACGTGGAGCAGGCGGTGGACGAGCTGACCGAGAAGGGCGTGCGGTTCGAGCAGTACACCCGGCCGAAGACCGATGCCAAGGGGATCTACCGGGGCCGCGGGCCGAACATCGCCTGGTTCCGCGATCCCGCCGGCAACGTCCTGGCCGTGGTCGAGCGGAGCTGAGCGGT
The DNA here is from genome assembly GCF_014203355.1 of Kutzneria kofuensis. Taxonomy (NCBI): domain Bacteria; kingdom Bacillati; phylum Actinomycetota; class Actinomycetes; order Pseudonocardiales; family Pseudonocardiaceae; genus Kutzneria; species Kutzneria kofuensis. Next base: position 8,129,573 of record NZ_JACHIR010000001.1, on the reverse strand, counting down.
GCACACCTACGACTACGTGGTGGTCGGCGGCGGCTCGGCCGGGTGCGTGCTGGCCGCCCGGCTGAGCGAGGACCCGGACCTGCGGGTCTGCCTGGTCGAGGCCGGCCCTCCGGACACCAGCGAGAACGTGCACGTGCCGTCGGCGTTCGGCAAGTTGTTCCGCACCAGCCTCGACTGGGACTACGACACGCACGACGAGCCGCGCTGCGACAACCGCCGGATCTACCTGCCCCGCGGGCGGGTGCTCGGCGGCACCAGCTCCATGAACGCGATGGTGTACATCCGGGGCCACCGCGCCGACTACGACGAGTGGGGGCAGCCCGGCTGGAGCTACGCCGAGCTGCTGCCGTACTTCCTGCGGTCCGAGGACAACGAACGCGGCGCCGGCCGTTACCACGGCGTCGGCGGCCCGCTGTCGGTGTCGGACGGCCGGTCCCGCAATCCGATGACCCGGGCCTTCGTGGCCGCCGCCGGCTCGGCCGGGTATCCGGCCAACTCGGACTTCAACGGCGCCGAGCAGGACGGCTTCGGCGCGTACCAGGTCACCCAGCGGGACGGCCGCCGGTGCAGCACGGCCGTGGGTTTCCTGCGCCCGGCGCTGCACCGGCCCAACCTCACCCTGCTGACCGATCTCCAGGTGCACCGGATCACCCGGGCCGAGGGCGTGGCCACCGGGCTGGTGGGCCGACGGTTCGGCGCGGAGATCACGCTGCGGGCCGAGCGGGAGGTGATCCTGGCCGCCGGCGCGTACAACTCGCCGCAGCTGCTCATGCTGTCCGGCATCGGCCCGGCCGATCTGCTGCGGGCGCTGGACATTCCGGTGTGGCTGGACCAGCCCGAGGTCGGGGCCAACCTTCAGGACCATCCTCAGGTGAACCTGAACTTCGTGCACGACGAGCCGGTCAGCCTGCTCGTCGCCGGGGAGCCGGGCAACGTCCGCGAGTACGTGCTGCACCGCCGTGGCCCGTTGGCCTCCAACGGGCCCGAGGTCGGCGGATTCGTCCGCACCGAGCCCGGACTGCCGGCGCCGGACGTGCAGTTCCACGTCGCCCCGATGATGTTCCCGGAGGGCGGGCTCGGCGTGCCGACCGACCACGCCCTGTCCTACGGCGCCTGTGTGCTGCGTCCACGCAGCACGGGCGCCGTTCGCATCGCCACCGACGATCCGACGGCCAAGCCTCGCATCGTGCACAACTACTATGCCGACCCGGCCGATCTCGACGTCGCCGTGCGGGGCCTGCGGATCGGCCTGGACATCGCCCGGCAGGGGCCGCTGGCCCGCTACACCGGGAAGCTCCATCTCGCTCCGGAGTCCGAATCGGACAGTGACCTGCGCGCCTATGTCCGGCGGCACACGCAGACCCTGTTCCACCCGGTCGGAACCTGCGCCATGGGGTCCGTTGTGGACAGTGAGCTGCGCGTGCTCGGTGTGGACGGCCTGCGGGTGGTGGATGCCTCAGTCCTGCCGACCCTGGTGCGTGGCAACACCAACGCGCCGGTCATCGCCGTCGCCGAGAAGGCCGCCGACCTGATCCGCGAGCGGCCCGCACCGGCCCCGGCCGCGGTCTGACGCGGTGGGGCGCCCCGACCGGCGCCCCACCGCGTCACTTCACCGTGCCGAAGAACGCCCGCACGTCGCCGACCAGCGCCGCCGGCTGCTCCAGCGCCGGGAAGTGGCCGCCCCGTTCGAACTCGCTCCAGTGCACGATCCTGGGCAGGTCGCGTTCGGCGAGCCGGCGGATCGGCGGCAGGATGTCCGCCCCGAACACCGCCACCCCCACCGGCGCGTCGATCGGCTCGCCACCGCCGCGCAGGTCGGCCGCGCCCTCGTAGTAGTGATGGGCCGACGAGCCGGCAGTGCGGGTCAGCCAGTACACCGTGACCGTGGCCAGCATCCGGTCGCGGGACACCGCGTCCTCGGGGACCGTGGCGGAATCGGTCCACTCCCGGAACTTCTCCACGATCCAGGCCAGCTGCCCGATCGGTGAGTCGGTCAGCGCGTAGGCCAGGGTCTGCGGCCGGGTCGACTGGAGCTTCATGTAGCCGGACAGCTCGGCGTCGAACCGGGCCAGCCGGGCCAGGCGCTCCTGGTCGAGGTCACTCAGCTCGGCCAGTTCCGCAGGATCGCCGGAGGGGAAGGTGAGCAGCATGGTGAGGTGCACGCCCAGGACGTGCTCGGGGGCCAGGCGGGCCAGTTCCAGCGAGACGACCGAGCCGGCGTCGCCACCGTGCACGCCGTAGCGCTCGTAGCCGAGCCGGCGCATCAGCTCGGCCCAGGCGGCGGCCACCCGCCGCGCGTTCCAGCCGGTCTGCGTGGTGGGACCGGAGAAGCCGAAGCCCGGGATGGACGGGATCACGAGGTGGAAGGCCGTGCGCGGATCGCCGCCGTGGGACCGGGGGTCGGTGAGCGGGCCGATCACGTCCAGGAACTCCACGACCGAACTGGGCCAGCCGTGAGTCATGATCAGCGGCACCGCGTCCGGCTCCGGCGACCTGACGTGCAGGAAGTGCACGGTGGCCCCGCCGATCACCGCGGTGAACTGCGGCCACCGGTTCAGCTCCCGCTCGACGGCCCGCCAGTCGAAGGTGGTGCGCCAGTACTCGGACAGCTCGCGCAGGTAGCCGACCGGCACGCCGCGCTGCCAGCCCACCCCGGGCAGCTCGGTCGGCCAGCGGGCGGCGGCGATGCGCGCGCGGAGCTCGTCCAGCTCGTCCTGCGGAACGTCGATACGGAAGGGCAACACGGGCCTCACCTGTCTCTGGCTCGGAATCGTCCACAGTGTCCTGAGCGGTCTTTCGTTCGACGCTAGCCAGGAAAATCGGTGAATTGAAGCGGTGTTCGCGGCAGGGCAATCTCAGAGGTGGGGCCAGACAACGGGATTGCTAGGTTCGATCGCACAGACAAGTGCAGATTGGAGCGGATCGCCGTGGCTTCTCCTTTCCTCGCAACGGCCGCGCTGGACATGGCCGCCCTCGCGGACCTGGACCGCCGGCACCTGGTGCACCCGCACCAGCGCTCCGACCGCACCGACCGCGCCGTGATCGTGCGCGGCCAGGGGTGTGCGGTGTGGGACGCCGACGGCGCCGAGTACCTGGACGCCACCGGCGGCGCCAACTGGCTGTGCCAGGTCGGCCACGGCCGCGCCGAGCTGGCCGAGGCCGCCGCCGAGCAGCTCCGGCAGCTGCCCTACTTCACCAGCTTCGACGTGTTCTCCAACGACAAGTCGATCCGGCTGGCCACCCGGCTGGCCGGCCTCGCGCCGGCCGGGCTGGGCCAGGTGTTCTTCACCTGCGGCGGCTCGGAGGGCGTGGACACCGCGATCAAGGCGGCCCGGCTCTACCACCACCGGCGGGGCGAGTCCGAGCGGACCTGGATTCTGGCCCGCCGGTTCGGTTACCACGGCGCAACCTACGGCAGCGGCACCGCCACCGGCTTCGACGGCATGCAGCACGCGGTCGGCCCGAACCTGCCGCACGTGCACAAGCTGACGCCGCCCTTCCCTTACCACTCCGAGTGGTTCGAGGGCCGGGGCTGCACCGACTTCCTCATCGACGAGCTGGCCGCCGCCATCGAGCAGATCGGCGCGCACAACATCGCCGCCATGATCGGCGAGCCGGTGATGGCCGGCGGTGGCGTGGTCCCGCCGCCCGACGACTACTGGCCGCGGGTGCGGGCCCTGTTGCGGCACAACGGGATTCTGCTCATCGCCGACGAGGTGGTGACCGCATTCGGCCGGACCGGCGCGTGGTTCGACTCCCCCGGCCGCGGCATGGACCCGGACATGATCGTCACCGCCAAGGGGCTCACCAGCGGCTACGCCCCGCTCGGGGCGGTGCTGTTCAACGAGGACATCGCCGCCGCCGTCACCGACGACGGCTTCTTCCACGGCTACACCTACTTCGGCCACCCGACCGCGTGTGCGATCGCGCTGGCCAACCTGGACCTGATCGAGAACGAGGGCCTGCTCGACCGCTCCCGGCAGATCGGCGCCTGGCTGCGGGAGGGCCTGACGGCGGCCGAGTCGCTGCCCGTGGTCGGCGACATCCGCATGGCCGGCGCCACCATCGGCGTCGAACTGGTCGCCGACCGCGCCACCCGTGAGCCGATCATGGCCGGTCCCGCCGCCACCGAGATCCGCAAGGCCCACGGGGTGATCGTTCGCGACTACGGCAACACCGTGGTGATCGCCCCGCCGCTGGTGATGGACGAGCAGCAGGCTGCCCGGACCGTCGAGGCCATGACCTCCGTCCTGACCCGGCTGCACCCCGACGGCACCATCGCGCCCCGCTGAGCTGTGAGCCCTCGTCGCGCCGATCCGCGGACGGCCGCCGCCTTGGTCGAGGCGGCGGCCGAGCTGCTGGCCGCCGAAGGGCCGCCGGCGCTGTCCACGCGCCGCCTCGCCGCGATGGTCGGCGCCTCGACTTCCGCCGTGTACACACACTTCGGTGGCATGGACGGTCTTGTGCGGGCCGTCGTGCACGAGGGTTTCTCGCGACTGCACGACCGGCTCGCCCTGGTCGCACCCACCGAGGATCCGGTCACTGACCTGATCCTACTGGCCCACGCCTACAGGGCCACCGCCCAGCAGCACCCACACCTCTACGCCGTCATGTACGGCACCGCCGCCGTCGACGGCTTCTCCCCCAACGACGACGACCGCCAGCTGGCCCGGTACACCCTGTCGTGCCTCGTCTCCGCCGTGCGCCGGGCCATGGCCGCGCGCCGTCTCCGGCACGCCGACCCCCACCTCGTCGCCCGTCAGCTGTGGATCACCCTGCACGGCCTCGTCACCCTCGAACTCGGCCGCTACCTCGCCGATCCCCACGACGCCGGCACCTGCCACGACGCGCAGCTGCGCACTTTCCTCCTCGGCGCCGGCGACCGCGCCGAGGAGATCGAACGCTCGCTGGCCACGGCTCACCGGCGACCGTAGCGTCAGTGGGACAACGCGTCCGCTGAAGGAGCGGCGCGGCAACAGCCCGGCGGTGGAGCTGATCGCCTTCAGGGGGCGATCACGGTCGCCGCGAACCGACCGCTGGTGGCGGCGTGCTTCACGGCGGCGGTGATGTCGTCGAGCGCGAACTCCGTGACGGTGAACTGGTCGAGGTCGAGCAGGCCGGAACGAACCAGCTCGACGAAGCGGAAATTGGCCCAGCGCGGGCACATCCACTGCCCGCGCACAGTGATCCCGTTGCGCATCAACCACCGGTACGGCAGCGAGACGTCGTCCTGCACGCCACCCATCAGCACCACCCGGCCGTACTCCCGCACGGTCATCGCGGCGGCCCGTACGGGCTCGTTCCCGGCCGACGGCGGCAGCAGGTCCAGCACGACGTCGATCGGCCCCGGCGCGGCCCGCCGCATCTCCTCGGTGTCGCCGTGCCGGACCGTCCTGACGCGACTGCCGAAGCGGTTCTCCAGCTCCGCCAACATCTTCTCGTCACGCCCGGGGGCCACCACGCAGGCCGCGCCCATCGCCAGCGCCACTGCGACGCCGGCGCTGCCGAAGTTGCCGGTGGCCCCGTTGACCAGCACCGTCTCCCCCGCCGCCAGCTCGGCCGCGAGCAGTCCCCCGTACGGCACCAAGCACACGATCGCGGCCGCTGCCCAGCGGCCCGCGTCCGCCGGGTCGATCGATCCGAGCGGGATCGCGTTCTCGGTGGGGACAAGGAGTTGCTCCGCGAAGGACCCGTTGCCGAAGTGGTCCTGAAGGCGCAGCCCGCCGTCGCCACGAGCGCTCCAGCCCTGCAGCATGATGTCCGGCGTCAGGGCGTCGTCGCGGGACCGGATCGTCGGGTCGCACAGCACCCAGTCCCCCACACGGAGCCGCGTCGCGTCGGGCCCGACGGACCGGACCCGGCCGACCGCGCCGGCGCCGACGGTGACCGGCAGGTTCAGCATGTACCCGCGGTCGCCGTCGATCACCTCACCGGTGTACGGCAGCACCGGCGCCGCCACCACGTCCACCAGCACCTCGCCCGTTCCCGGCACGGGATCGGGCACGGTTCGCACGGTCAGCGGGGCGCCGAACTTCGTGAGCACTGCGGCCTTCATCGGTGGCTTCCTCCGGGTCGTTCCACTGGGTCGTTCCACTGGCACGACCCATCGTGCGGCGACCAGGAGCCCGTAACCAGACCTGGTATTATCCTAGGATTGAGGAGGTCCCCTGATGCCCGCCGGACTCGGAGAGTTCCTGCGCTCCCGCCGCGAACGCCTGACCCCCGAGGCGGTCGGCCTGCCGCTGGGCCGCCGCCGACGGACGCCGGGCCTGCGCCGGGAAGAGGTCGCCGAGCTCGCCGGCATCGGCGTCGACTGGTACGTCCGCCTGGAGCAGGGACGGACCGTCCGCCCCTCGGCCGCCACCATCGACGCCCTGGCCGCCGCGCTGCGCCTGGACGACACCGAGCGGGCCCATCTCGCCGTGCTCGCCCGGCAGACCGCTCGGCCGGCGTTCGAACCGGAAACCGTTCCGCCTGCGGTGAAGCGCCTCATCGAGGGCCTCGACCAGCCGGCCTACGCCACCGGCCGCCGCTGGGACGTGCTCGCGTGGAACGACGCCGCCGGCGAGTTGTTCACCGACTTCGGGGCCTGCGCCGACGAGGACCGCAACATCCTCGTCTATCTGCTGCTCGACCCCGCCACCCGCCGCCTTTTCGGCAAGGACTGGGCCGCCATGGCCCGCCACACCGTCACCCAGTTCCGCGCAGCCCACGACGTCTTCGCCGGCGATCCCATGTTCACGCGTCTCGCCGCCCGGCTGGCCGCCGGCTCGCCCGAGTTCACCGCCTGGTGGGAGGACCACGACATCTCCGTCGGCCGCGGCTCCGGCCGCAAGGTGCTGCACCACCCGGTTCGCGGCGTGCTGACCTATGACTACGCCACCTTCCAGGCCAACGACGACGCCGCCGTGCGGCTGACCGTGTACGCCCCGGCGAAGTAACCCGTTCTCGTTGTCCACACGGCCGATCGGGGTCATTCTGGACCCGGTAGATCTTGGGGGCGGATGTGGAGTTCCGGCTGTTGGGCTCCGTCAAGGCCGATTCGGGCGGCGCGGCCTCGATCAGCCGCTCCGGATCACGCGGTAGATCGTCTCCGACTTCGGCGCCGGACGCGGCGTCGTGTGCCAGCCGATCTCGTCGGCCCGCCGTGCGATCGCGGCCCTCACCTCAGCCAGGTCGGTGTCGTCCTCGAAGAACGCGATCGACAGGCCGTTGCCGGTGGCCGGGTCGACAAGGTGGTAGCTGCCCAGGACCCCGGGCACGGCCTTGGCCGCGTCGATCACCCATTGGCGGTCGTCATCGGGCATGGGCTCCCACACCGCGACTCGTGCGATCATGCGCACCACCTCCGCCAGGTGAATCGAACCACCGGAACCTGGTGTTAGCGGTCGGGGACAGACTGGCCTGGCGACATTCCCCGTCGGCCTGAGAGAGCACCTGGCGCAGGCGCTCACCGCGGCATGAGCGGACGTTGCGAAACATGACGACAATCGTCCGTCGACAAACGATGTGGTGGACAAGGCCCAATGGGCGATCGGGAACGTCAACGGCCAGCGGACAAGAATTGAGACGTCCATCCTGTTGCACGATGCGGCATTTCATGGCCTGCACGGGCGGAGTTGGCCCACTATCGGTGCCGTGACCTGCGGTGGGCCGCCTTCGGCGGTAGAACGAGTGCGCGACTTCGTCGGTGAAGGCGGCCCGTTCGATATCCTCGTTGCGCGCACCGGAATTTCGTGTCCTCCGCGGCCGGCCGATAGCTTCGAATTCATGGAATGGAGCTTTCAGACGGCCGAGGAGCTCGTTACCGCGTTGCGCGCCGGAGCGGTGACATCGGTGGAACTGACCGACGAGGCGATCGCCCGTATCGAGCGCGACGACGAGGCGATCAACGCGATCTGCGTGCCGGACTTCGACCGTGCGCGGGCCGCCGCACGCCGTGCCGACCAGGCACGCGCGCGTGGTGAGGACCGGCCGCTGCTCGGCATTCCGGTGACGGTCAAGGAGTGCTACAACATCGCCGGGCTGCCCACGACCTGGGGCATGCCGCCGCACCGGAACTACATGCCGGCCGAGGACGCGGTGCAGGTGTCGCGACTCAAGGCCGCCGGCGCGGTGATCCTCGGCAAGACCAATGTCCCGTTGGGACTGCAGGACATCCAGAGCTTCAACGAGATCTACGGCACCACCGCCAACCCGTGGGACCACAGCCGCACGCCGGGCGGATCCTCCGGCGGATCAGCGGCGGCCCTGGCGTCCGGGTTCGGCGCGCTGTCCATCGGCTCCGACATCGCCGGCTCGCTGCGCACCCCCGCGCACTTCTGCGGCGTCTACGCACACAAGCCCACGCTCGGACTGGCGGCCAACCGCGGCATGGTCCCGCCGTCCGAGCCGGCATTGCCGGCCGACCTCGACCTCGCCGTCGTCGGTCCGATGGCGCGCACCGCCCGCGACCTCACGCTCCTGCTCGACGTCATGGCCGGACCGGACCCGCTGACGCTCGGCGTGGCGCACCGGTTGACGCTGCCGCCCGCTCGCCACGAGCGGCTCCGCGATTTCCGGGTCCTGGTCCTCGACGAGCATCCGCTCATTGCGACCGGGTCCGGCGTGCGGGCGGGCGTGAACCGGGTGGCCGCCGCGCTGGCCGACGGCGGCGCCCGCGTCGAGCGGCGCAGTCCGCTGCTGCCCGATCTGACCGAAGCCGCGACGCTGTACATGCAGTTGCTGATTTCTGGCTCCGTTGCGCGTTTTCCCATCGAATCGGACGAGCAGCTGCGGATCCGCGTAGCCGGGCTGAGCGCGAACGATCAGAGTCTCGACTGCGTGCGGCTGCGCGCCCTGCTGTTCAGCCACCGCGACTGGATCGAGGCGAACAACCGCCGCGAGGCCCACCGCCACGGCTGGCGGCAGCTGTTCGCCGAGTTCGACGCTGTGGTGTGCCCGATCACGCCGACGCCCGCGTTCCCGCACGACCACCACCCCAATCCGCTGGAACGGCGCATCGACATCGACGGCGTCGAGTACCCGTACTTCGACCAGCTCGTCTGGGCCGGCCTGGCCACCATGCCCGGCCTGCCCGCCACCGCCGTACCCGCGGGCCGGTCCGCCGAGGGCCTGCCGGTCGGAGTGCAGCTCATCGGTCCGATGTTCGAGGACCGCACCCCGCTGCGGCTGGCCGAACTGCTCGAGCAGAGGATCGGCGGCTTCCAGGCACCGAAGTAGGACGCACTGGCCAGCTGACCGGGCTCCGTCGGCAGTAGCGGATGTCCGTCCCGCGCGCACGACGTCATCAGCGTGGCGTGGGTCGTCGGGGCGCACGGCAGAGTCCCGTCGGCTTGAGTGCTGCCCGGCTTTCGCGCTGAGCCGGGCGGCGCTCACCGGCTCACCAGGGCGCTGCGGCCAGCCGTTCCAGGCAGATCCGGCGGTCCTCGGGATCGGCGACCGCCTCGCCGAGCCGTTGGGCCTCGGCCTTGAGACCTTCGGCGTCCGGGGCGCCCGACCTCGCCGCGACCCGGGCCAGCCCCTCGGCCGCGAAGGCTCGGTCCCAATCGGCGAACGCCGCCGGATGCAGCTTGATCAGCTCGGCATAGCGGGCCGAGTGGCGGGCGGCGACCTCCAGCAACCCGATGCTGGTCGCGACGCTGGCGATCAGGTACTCGCCGCGGCCGCGGTTGGCCACCGTCCCGGCGTGCATCCAGTGATAGGTGGACGCGTAGGCCGCGTACAGAGCCAGCTCGCGCTCCTCCCGGGGACTGTCCTCGGACAGGCCGGCGTCCAGCACGTCCCAGGTGCTGTTGTTCAGCTCGACCGCGAACCAGCGGTGCAGATCCCGACCGCCGCTCTGCCGCGCGACCACGGCGGCCACGAGCTCCCGCCACCCGGCGAAACCGTGCTCCCGGGCGATCACCAGTTGCGCGTCACGGAGTTGGATCTCCGCTCCCGCCTCCAGGCGCACAGCCCGGACCCGGGCCAGTGCCACCGGGTTGCCGCCGACACAAGCTCGCCGGAGCTCCTTGGCCTGAGCCCGCAACTGGCCCAGGTCGGCATTGTCGGGCAGATCCTTGGCTTCCATGGCTTCTCCATCGTCACCCGGGTCCGCTGCGGCCGGGTGCGACAGGGACGTCAGCGCACGGCGATGCACAGTGAGTGGGATCCAGGAGCACTCGGTGCTTGCCGCGGACGGGAGGCGCCCTGGTACGCGCTGCGGACAGCCTACATCTCCCGTAGCGCCGCGACCCTCACATCGCCCCAGCTGACGCACCACCCGGACGGCGGCACGACCGGACGTTCCTCGGTCACCCGAGGTGTGCGTCGTAGAGCCGCGTCTCCGCCTCGTCCGGTGGCTGGAAGGCGCGGCTCCAGGCGTCGAGATCGGATCGCGTGATCGGTGGATCCTCGCTGCCGCGGCCTTGAACGCGCCGCCACAGCTCGTCGACCGGCACATCCAGGTACAACAGTTCGACCGAGGCGCCCAGTTCTTTCGCCTCGACTCGGAGGGTGTCTCGTTCCGCGCGGCTCCAGGTTCCCCATTCGACCACGACGGTCACGCCGGCCCGGAGAACGTCCTTGGCCAGCGCCCACTGCAGCGTTTCCACGCGCTCGCGCATCGCGGAGTCCCACAGGTTCACGCCCAGCGCGGACATCCACTCGTCGGGAGCGAGGCGAACGCCCCCACGTTGTGCCGCCAGCCGGCGCGCGTGTGTGGTCTTGCCGCTGCCCGGCAGTCCGCAGACGATGATCAGACAGCCGGATCGCCGGTGCGGCGGCGCGGTGTCCGCTCGGCCAGATGCGCTCACGGCAGGATTCTGTCCCAACGACTGCCCGGCCGCCATCGACAATGACCGCGATCGACGCCGCCGATAATTCACGTCATTCGCGGAAATTCGGCCATATCTCGCCCGAAGTCATAGAGGAAGGCATACGAATCGGCTAGCTTTCCAGTGCTCGACCGCCGCGCTCGTCCACGACCATCACCCAGGCAGGAAGTGGCAGAGCAACCATGAAAGTGCTGGTCACAGCGTGTCCGACCTATGGGCATTTCTTTCCGCTGGTCCCGTTGTGCTGGGCACTGCGCAACGGCGGCCACGATGTTCTCGTCGCATTGCCGGGACGTTTCGCCGATGTGGCGGTCGCCGCCGGACTGCCCGCGGTCCGACTCGGTCCCGATTGTCCGGTGCGAGATTTCGTCCCCGATGACCACGCCGTTCAGGACAGCTCCACGGCGGCGCTGATCGACCACGTCGTCGCCTACTATCTGCCGCTCGCCGAGCGGCTCGCCGGCCGCACGGTCGAACTGGCCGCCGAGTGGCGGGCGGACGTCGTGCTGCACACCCCGTGGGAGCACGCCGGCCCGCTCGCGGCGGCCGTGGTCGGCATTCCCACCGTGATTCAGACCTGGGGTGTCGCGCTGCCGCCGGAGCTGCCGGGCGCCGCCGCGGCGGCCCTCGCCGACCTGCATCGCCGGTGGGGACTGGCCGGCGTCGCCGAACCGACCTGGACCGTCGACGTGTGTCCGCCCAGCCTGCAGTATCCGGACGCGCACTCGGCGACCCTGCCGATGACGTACGTCCCCTACAACGGTTCCGGCCCGGTGCCGATGTGGCTGCTGGAGCGGTCGGACCGCCCACGGATCTGCGTCACGCTCGGCAGCATCCCGATCCCGGGCGACCACGCGTCCGTGCTGGACGTCGTGCTGGCCGGGCTGTCCGACGTCGCCGCCGACGTCGTGCTCGTCACCGGCGGCAATCTCGCGCCGCTCGACGACCTGCCGCCCCACATCAGGGCCGTGACCGGCCTGCCGCTGAGCCACGCGCTGCCGACCTGTGACGCGATCGTGCATCACGGTGGTTCGGGCACCACCATGACGTCGACCGCGTTCGGGTTGCCGCAGCTGGCATTGCCGCAGATGTGCGATCAGTACCGGCACGCCGAGCGGTTGGCCGCCGCCGGCGCCGGCATCCAGTTGCTGCCGGGGCAGGTCGACGCCGAGACCGTCCGCGCGTCGGTCACCGCCCTGCTGGACGACGGCAGCCATCGCGCGGCGGCTTGGGCGCTGCGCACGGAGATCCGCCGCCGGCCGTCGCCGGACCTGGTCGCTGACAGCCTCCACGATCTCGTCCGCCTGGCGGAGGTGCGGTCGTGAACTGGGTGGGACGCACCGCCGTGGTGACCGGCGGCCTCGGGTTCGTCGGCTCACATTTCGTGCAGCAGCTGCTCGCGCGCGGGGCGGAGGTCATCTGCCTGCACCGCACGGAAAGACCCGAGGTGATCGCCGAATTGGGCCACACCGCCCGGCTCCGCCTGATCCAGCTCGACCTGCTCGATGAGAGCGAGCTGCGGGCGGCCTGCCGGTACGCCGCGCGGCGCGTCGACGCGGTGGTGCACTGCGCGGCCCTGGACGGCAACGCCGAGTTCAAGCGGCGGCACTCGGCGCGGATCCTGGACGAGAACATGCGGATCGCTTCCAACGTGCTCGGCGCCGCCCGCCGCCAGCAGGTGGACCACGTGGTGCTGATGAGCTCGGCCGAGGTCTACGCGCCGGCCGCGCCGGATCCGGTCGCCGAGGAGGACGACTTCCGGCGGCATGCGCACTTCACCGAGAACGGCTACGCGCTGTCGAAGATGTTCACCGAGATCCTCGCCGACCTGCACCGCAAGCAGTTCGGCATGACCATCCACGTGCCCCGGCCGACCAACGTCTACGGGCCGCGGGACAGCGGCGGGCGGGTGATCCCGGCGATGCTGCACCGGCTGGCCGCCGGCGAGGAGGTGGTGATCTGGGGCGACGGCCGCCAGACCCGCAGCTTCGTGCACGTCGAGGACTTGGTCCGGACCACGCTGGCGATGATCGCCACGAGCCGCCATCCGACGGTCAACGTGGGCGGGGCGGAGTCGGTGTCCATCGTGGACCTGGCCCGCCGCCTCGCGGCGCTGCTGGGACGGCCCGAGCGGATCCGTCTGGACCTGGACAAGCCGGCGGGCCCGTCGGGTCGCCGGCTGGATCTGCGGAGGATGAACGAGATCATCGATTTCACGCCCCGTCCGCTGCGGGACGGCCTGGCTGACACGGTGGCCTGGTTCCTCACGGCGCAGCGGGGCCGCGCCGCGGCCTAGAGTGCCCCGGCTCCCCGGGCCCGCGCCTTGGCGATGAACGCCGGTTCCCGCCCGTGGTCACGCTGCCGAGCTCCGGCTCGGACTCGTGGTCGTCCACGACCAGGCGCCCAGGTCGTTGCGCTCGTCGGGCAACCGCTCGGCGAGCGCAACGAGGAGGTCCGGGAAGGGCCGGCCGCGGCCGCGTGGCCTCGCCGGACGTGGCCGACGCAGCCGCGAGGGAGCCGTCCCGCACTGCTCGGAGTCCGTAACACCTGCCTTAATACTACAGCCGCACGGTGTGATACTTGTCGGCGTGTCGTGTTCACGGAGACCGCCGATGCGTGATCGACTTGGGTGTGCCGGACATGGAGCAGGACCTCACGGCCCTACCGGAGACGAACGCGGACGATCGCCTGGCGCGGTGGCGGGCAGGGTTCGAGGACATGTTCGCGCTGGTCGCAGGCCGGTTCGCACAGGCAGACTCACGCCACCGGGCCAGGATGTACCTGCTGGGCTTGCTGTCGGGCGCCGAGCGCAAGAACTCCTGGACGATCGCCGAGCAGGCCGGTGACCTGGCCCCTGACGGCATGCAGCGCCTGCTGAACTTCTACCGCTGGGACGCCGACGCGGTCCGAGACGACCTGCGGGACTACGTGCTGGACCAGATCACTGATCCCACCGGGGTCGTGGTCGCCGACGAGACCGGATTCCTCAAGAAAGGCACCAAATCCGCCGGTGTCCAACGGCAGTACTCCGGCACCGCCGGTCGGATCGAGAACTGCCAACTCGGCGTGTTCTTGACCTACGTGTCGGCCCGGGGGCGGGCGTTGATCGACCGCGAGCTCTACCTGCCCGCGTCCTGGACCGACGACCGCGAGCGCTGCGCGGAGGCCGGGATCGACGAGGATGTGGAGTTCGCGACCAAGCCCGTGCTGGCCCAACACATGCTGGCTCGCCTGCTGGAGGCGGGAAGGGACATCGACTGGTTCACCGCGGACGAGGCATACGGCGACAATCCCGGCCTGCGAACCTGGCTAGAAGACAACGACATCGACTACGTCATGGCCGTTTCCTGCGATCAGCGCTTCACCACCCCGAAAGGCGCTGTGCGGGCGGATGCGTTGGCTCGCAGCGCACCGCGCAAGGGCTGGCAACGCCTGTCGGCCGGTGAGGGCAGCAAGGGGCGCCGGCTGTATGACTGGCTGCTGCTGGACCCGGGCGCGGACGAGCACCTTCTCGTGGTGCGCCGGTCGATCAGCAAGCCGGACGAGTTGGCGTACTACATCTGCCACACCCGCCGTCCCGTGCCGTTGGCAGAACTTGTCCGGGTCGCCGGCAGTCGTTGGGGTGTCGAGGAAACCTTCCAGTTCGCCAAGAACGAGACCGGCTTGGACCACTACCAGGTCCGCAAGTATCAGGCGTGGTACCGACATGTCACGCTGTCGATGCTGGCCGCCGCGTTCCTGGCCGTGACCGCGTCCGCTGAACGCGACCGCGACGCAAAGGGGGCGTCACAGCCGGCCACGAGTGTTTGATCCCGTTGTCGTGCAACGAGATCAGACGTTTGTGGGCCATCCTGACGCGACCGACGCACCCCCGAGCGCACACTGATCGATGGTCGGACTGGCGGCGACTTCATCAGACCCACGCCCGGCGATGCCACTACCAGCGGCAACACCGCAAACATCACAGCCTGCGGCTGTAGTATTAACCGGTCGTGAAGTTGATCAGTGACAGAGGTCACCGCGAGTGCTTCAATACGTTAGGAAACTTTCCTAACCATCGACGGAGGCCCTGCACTCATGTCATCCACCCGCACGCGCGCCGCTGTGGTAGCCGTCGCGGCTCTGGCGCTCGCGACGCCGCTCGCCGTGAAGTCCGCCGCCGCAGCCACGACGAACACCGCGGCCACGGCCGCCCAGAGCCCGGCCGACAAGACGTACACGGCCGCCCAGGTGCTGGCCGGCGTCAAGAAGAACAGCACGACCGCGAACAAGGTCAACTCCAAGCCCCACATCAACACCATGACCCGGGCCCAGAACGTGAACGTGTACCAGGTGGCGACGGGCGTCTACGCCTACGGTTCCAGCCTGGCCGTCGACGACGACGGCAGCGATCCCGATTCCGACCCCGACCACCAGGACGAGACGACTTTCCAGGACAGCAACGGCAAGCAGCTGGCCGCGCACCACGTGCCGTTCTACGTGCTGGGCGACGACTGCTACGAACGCAAGAGCCCGTGTCCGCACTTCTTCTACAAGGAACACGGCATCAAGGGCCGGCAGTTCGCGCTGATGTTCTACAAGAGCAAGGTCATCGGCGCGATCTTCGGCGACACGCAGACCGGGAACGACCAGACCACCTCGGACAACGACTCGCGCGAATTGGGCGAGGCGTCCGTGAAGGCGGCCTCGCTGCTGGGCATCCCCTCCAGCGGCACCACCGGCGGTGTCGACAACGGCGTGACCGTGGTGATCTTCTCCGGCCCGTCCTGGGTCGTGAACGGCACCAACGCCAACCTGAACGCCACCGCGCAGGGCATGGTCACCAAGGCGCTGAACAGCCTCGGCGCAAGCATGGGCCTCTAGCCCCTGCGACGAATCCAAACTGAACGCGATCACCACCATACCGCCGATGGCGAATATGGTGGTGATCGCGTTCAATGGCACCCGGTTCGGCGACGACCTCGGTGTTCGGGGCGAGCGAACCGGCCTCTGATCGGCGACGGTGCAGCGCGACGCGGACGCGTTCGCAGGCGTTGCTCATGGAGTCCAGGGTCGAGTCGAGCATCTCGGCGACCCCAGTGACGCAGAACCCGATCGATATCCGCCGGGTCGGAGAAATAGAAGAACGACGCAGGGCGAAGCGACCGGCGAATGCCGAATGGCGCAACCGCTTCCCCCGCTTTAGTCCAGCCTCCCCTGCTGGACTCCAGCCGAGCATAGCTCGATATTCACGGTCATCAAACGTGACTCAGATCACGCATGGCCGCTGAAAGATTCGCGCTAACGGAAACGATACTAGATGCGACACACATTCCTCGCGGACCGGACAAAACGTCCGACGCTTCGGCACGCCGGTCCGCGACAGACACAGGGGGACGGATGCGAATTCTCGCGCGCGTTCTGCTCGGCGCGGCCGCCGCTGCGGTGGCCCTGACCGGCGGAACTCTGGTGGCGCACGCGGGCCAGCAGAGCCCGGCCGACAACCAGCAGCCCTCGCTCGTCGAGGACTTCTCCTACCCGGGCGCGAACGCCATCAACGCCAGCGCCGGCATCACGCTGGTCTCCGGCGACGGACACATCCTCTACGCCGACTGCGGCACGCCGCCCGCCAACAACATCGGCGTGATCCAGGTGCACTCGACCGACCCGATCGGCCCGAGCAAGAACGGCACCGTCTGCTTCAAGGTGACCGCCGCGAGCGGCACGCTCACGCTGAAGGTGACGAACGTGTACGAGATCCGCGGCGACGGCCAGATCTCCGGCGCCGGCCACAAGCTCAAGGCGGACCTCACCACCGACGCCGGCGCGCACAGCACGGTGGACGTCAACCCGAGCGGCAGCACGCCGGTCGGCGTCGGCACCAAGCCCGACGCCGCCCCGACCGCGCTCGTCCAGCTGACCGCGTCGTCCTGAGGCCTACCGTGAGCACTTCTCGAATCAAGGGGGGACTACAACACATGCGCAACTCCGGTCTGCGCCGCGCCGCCACGGTCGCCGTCGTCGTCGCGACGGCCACCGCACTCGGCGGCGCGCTCGCGCTCGCGGTCAGCGGAGGCACGCCGGTGCCCGACGGCACATTCGCCTTCGCCGCCAAGGTGAACGTCAACGACCAGGCCGGGTGCACCGCCGCCCTGGTCGCGCCGCGCTGGGTGATCACCTCGTCCAGCTGTTTCTCGGTCAACGGCCAGCCGGTGGCCACCGGCGCCCCGACGACGCCGGCCCGGGTGTCGATCGGCCCCGACGACAAGGCGGCCACCCTCACGGTCACCTACCTCGTGCCGCGCACCGAGCGCGATGTCGTGCTGGCCCAACTGTCCTCGGCGGTGGCCAACGTGACGCCGATTGCCATCGACACCGCCGCGCCGGCCGTGGGCAGCACGCTCAACGTCGCCGGCGCCGGCCGCACCGACACCGAGTGGGTGCCGGCCCGACTGCACGCGGCGAACTACACCGTCCAGGCCACCGACGCGACAACCATCTCTCTCGCGGCCGCCGCGGGCGCGGCGGATCCGTGCAAGGGCGACGCCGGCGGCCCGGCCGTGGCGACGGTGAACGGGCAGCCCGAGCTCGTCGGCATCACCAGCAGGTCTTGGCAGCACGGGTGTCTGGACGTGAACGAGACCCGCAGCGGCGCGACCGAGACCCGCGTCGACGACCTGGCCTCGTGGATCCAGGCCCAGACCACGCCGCTCATGGCCGACCCGACCAAGATCCAGTTCGCCGACCTGGACGGCGACGGCAAGGCGGAGCTGCTGGCGTACTTCCCGGACGGCACCGTGCGGGCCCGGCACAACAACAACGGCTTCAGCTCCGCGCCGTGGGGCACCGACGACATCGTCGTCGCCGTCGAGTTCCCCGCGGACCGGTCGCACTTCGCCGACCTGGACGGCGACGGCCGGGCCGAGGCGATCCGGGACTACGACAACGGCGACGTGCACGCCTGGCACAACGGCAAGGGCTTCACCACCATGCCGTGGGACGGCGGCGACCAGATCGTCGGCGTCGGCTTCAACGACCCGTCCCGGCTGATGTTCACCGACCTGGACGGGGACCGGAAGTCCGAGATCCTCAAGATCAACGATGACAACAGCGTCACCGCCTGGCACAACATCAAGGGCTTCGCGGAGATGCCGTGGGACGGCGGCTCGGTCACCGTGGCCGTGGACTTCAAGCCCGGCCAGTGCTGGTTCACCGACCTGGACGGGGACGGCCGGGCCGAGGCGCTGCGGGTGATGGCCGACGGCACCGTGCACGCCTGGCACAACATCAAGGGTTTCACCACGATGCCGTGGGACGGCGGGGACCAGCAGGTCGCCACCGGCTTCCCGAATCCGGCGACGCTGAAGTTCGCCGACCTGGACGGCGACCACCGTTCCGATGCCGTCGCCGTGGACCCGAACTACCAGCTCCGGGCCTGGCACAACGGCGCAGGCTTCGCGAACATGCCGTGGGACAACGTCGTCACGATCAGCGTGCCGACGCTGCCCTGACGCCGTGACACGGACCGCCCGGGTGACCGGGCGGTCCGTGTCGCCACGACCCGGTCTGTTCGAGAGACGCCATCGCCGAGCTTTCCTCGATTCAACGTGACATCGTCGACGGCTGCGGCAGGGCTGTCCGCGATGCGGCGCCGAGTCCGTCGACGTGACCGCGAGCCCGGCCCGGAGCGGCCGCTCACGCCGAGTCGGACCAACCGTTTCCCCGGCATCGACAAAGAGCGAGTTCGTACACCGTGCGCTCGGGCCACTGGCTGTCCCGCTCGGTGTTGAGCACGGCGATCAGGCCGGTGTTGCGCAGCCGTTCGATCATCTTGTACAGCGAGGCCCGCGGCTCGACGTTGATCACCTCGTCCTTGCCCCACTGCTTGATCAGCTGCTGCATCCGGTACGGGTGCATCGGCTCGACCTTCAGCAGGCTCAGTATCGAGCCGTGCTGACCAAGGTCAACAACACCGACGTGGACATCCGCTACTTCCTCGACGGCGTGCAGCGGGCCGTGCACCACGCGACCGGGTTCGTCGGCAAGCCGATGTGGGTCATCATCAACCTCCAGATGGAGGGTTCCTCAGGCGCGCCCGGCCCCAGCGGGAACACGACGTTCCGCGCACGCAACGTCGTCATCAGCCATACCTGAGCATCGTTCACCGACACCGGTCGGGCCGGTTCGGCCAACCGGCCCGACCGGCCAGCGAGAACAGGATCGACGGCGGAGCCACTTGGTGACCATCTGCTGATGCGGCCCCCGCTTCCCCTGTCCCGGTGGCGACGGCCGGTTTCAGCCACCCCAGTGGTCCGTGGGTTCGCCGCCGACGCATCGCACATTGACAGTCAGATCTGACTGTGAAATCGTCCGCCCATGCCGTCGGACACCAAGCCGCCCGGTGTGCGGGCCGCACAGCGGGAAGCCACGCGGCAGCGCATCGTGCGGGTCGCGGTGGAGCTGCTGATCAGCCGCGGGCTGGCCGCGACCACAACCGTTGAGGTGCAACGCATCGGCAGGTTCAGCCGAGGCGCACTGCTGCATCACTTCCCGACCCGGGAGGCGATGCTGGGCGCCACGATCCGTGAGTTGATGGAACGCAACGAGGCGGCCGTGCGGGAAGCGGCGGCCGATGTGCCGGCCGACCTCGACGACGTGACACGCGCGGTTCGTGTGCTGGGGGCGTCGATGGTCCGCCCGGCGTTCGTCGCCGAGCTGGAGCTGTGGGCCGCCGCCCGCACCGACCACGCGCTGCGGGATGTGCTGCGCGACGAGGAAAAGCGGGCCAGCCGCGACCTGTATCGGGTGGTCGCCGAGGTGTTCGGCGCGGACCTGGTGGCCAGCGACCGGTACCCGGTGGTGGCCTCGCTGACCGTGCAGTTCCTGCGCGGACTGGCGATCTCCGACGTGCTGCGCGGCGAGCGGGGCGGCACCGAGCGGCTGCTCCTGGACTGGGCGGCGGTCGCCCGGGCCATCCTGACCGGCCGCCCACTGGACGTGGACGGGAGCGACACGTGAGTGATCTCATCGGTTACGAGGTGCGCGGCCGCAAGGCCTACCTCACGCTGAACCGGCCCGACCGGTTGAACGCGATCACAGCCGAGCTGGCGCGCCGACTCCGCGAACTGGTCGATCGGGCCAACGACGATCCCGCGGTCAGGGTGATCGTGCTGCAGGGCGCGGGACGGGCGTTCAGCGCGGGCTACGACCTCAAGCAGTACGCGGAAAGGGGCGACCTGACCCAGCCGCCGGTCTGGGATCCCATCCAGGACTACCAGCACATGAAGCGCAACACCGACGACTTCTTCACCCTGTGGCGCTCGCTCAAGCCGACCATTGCCAAGGTCCACGGGTACGCCGTGGCCGGCGGCAGCGACATCGCCCTGTCCTGCGACCTGGTCGTGATGGCCGACGACGCCCGCATCGGCTACATGCCGGCCCGGGTCTGGGGCTGCCCGACCACCGCGATGTGGGTCTACCGCCTCGGCGCCGAGCGGGCCAAACGGATGCTGCTGACCGGCGACACCATCGACGGAACCACCGCCGCCGCCTGGGGACTGGTGCTCCAGGCGGTCCCCGCCGCCGAACTCGACGACGCGGTGGAGGCCCTGGCCGACCGCATCGCCGGGGTGCCGGTCAACCAGCTGGCCATGCAGAAGCTGATGATCAACCAGGCCTACGACAACATGGGGCTGTCCGGAACCCAGATCCTGGCCACCTTGTTCGACGGCATCACCCGGCACTCCCCCGAGGGGCGCTGGTTCCAGGAGTTCGCCGCCGAGCACGGCTTTCCGGCCGCGGTGCGGTGGCGGGACGCCGGCCGACCGATCCCCGACGGCGGCGGCCCGATACCGACCAGGGCCCAACTCGACGAGGAGTGACCCGTCATGGCAGCCGCCGATCTCGCGTACTGGCCCGCCGACACCAGCCACCCCGTGCTGGAGCTGACCACTGGCGACCTGCTCCGCCTGGCCGCCGCCGACGCCGGCGACCAGACCGCGCTGATCGAGGTCGCGCCGCCGGACACGCCGTCGCTGGCCGGCGCGGACCGCACCGACCGCCAGTGGACCTACGGCCAGCTGCTCGCCGACGCCCAGCAGTGCGCGCACTGGCTGCTGACGCGGTTCTCCCCGGGCGAGCGAATCACCGTCTGGGCGCCGAACATTCCCGAGTGGACGATCCTGCAGTACGGCGCGGCGCTGGCCGGCCTGATCCTGGTGACCGCGAACCCGGCGCTGCGCACGGCCGAACTGCGTTACGTCCTGGCGCAGTCCCGCTCGGCCGGGCTGTTCCACACCGCCGCGTTCCGGGGCAGCGACATGACCGCCATCGCGCGTGAGGCAAGCGCGGGACTGCCCGACCTGCGTGCCACCGTGTGCTTCGGCGACTGGCCGGACACCGTGCGCTCGCACCAGGAAACCGACGCGCTGCCAACGGTGCGCCCGGGCGACGCCGCCCAGATCCAGTACACCTCCGGCACCACCGGGTTCCCCAAGGGCGCGCTGCTGCACCATCGGGGGCTGGTCACCAACGCCCGGTTCATGATCGACCGGACACAGCTGCCGCGCCGAGGCGCAGTGGTGTCCGCGATGCCGCTGTTCCACACCGCCGGCTGCGCCATGGGCGTGCTGGGCAGCGCCCACCAGCGCGCCAGCTACGTGCTGTGCCAGCTTTTCGACCCGACCCTGGTGCTCACCGCCGCCGCACGGCATCACGCCGACATGCTGGCCGGCGTCCCCACCATGCTCATCGCCCTGTTGAGCCATCCCGACTTCGACCGGTTCGACCTGTCCCGGCTGTCCCGTGTGCTCTCCGGCGGCAGCCCTGTCCCACCCGAACTCGTCCGCCGGGTCGAGGAGCGCTTCGGCGTGCGGTTCACCGCCGTGTACGGCCAGACCGAACTGTCGCCGGTGATCAGCCAGACCAGCCCCGACGACGCGCCGAACGACAAGGCCACCACCGCCGGGCGCCCGCTGCCGCAACTGGAGGTCGCGATCCGGGACCCGGTCAGCGGACGGCTCATGCCGACCGGCCGGGTCGGGGAGATCTGCGCCCGTGGCTACCAGACCATGTCGGGCTACTTCGGCATGCCGCAACGCACCGCCGAAACCATTGACGCGGACGGGTGGCTGCGCACCGGTGACCTGGGTGTGCTGGACGAGCGCGGCTATCTCACGGTCACCGGCCGGCTCAAGGACATGATCATCCGGGGTGGCGAGAACATCTACGCCTCCGAGATCGAGCAGGTGCTGTTCACCCATCCCGGCGTCCGCGATGTGACCGTGCTCGGCCTGCCCGATCCCACGTGGGGCGAGATCGTCGCCGCGGTGGTCGTGCCGACCGATGCCGACCACGTCCCGACGGTCGCCGAGTTGCGGGACCTGTGCCGCGAGAAGCTGGCCCCGCACAAGACACCCGCTCGCTGGCTCACGGCCGACGAGCTTCCCCTGACCGGGTCGGGAAAGGTCCAGAAGTTCCGCCTCCGCCAGCAGATCGACCGGGCCGAACTCCCCGAACTCCTCCGCGATCGGGACCTGTGAACGTGGTGGCTCGCGGACGGGCTTGAGCACGGGCCGCGAGGTTGCGGGACGGGCGCGCCCGCTACGGGTCGATGAGACTCGCGAGGTGGTTCTCCCCCGGCGGCACGGATTCGTGGCCTGACACGGTCAGGTTCGTCGGTGTCGTCGCGGACTCGGAGCCCGGCTCGGCGTGGTAGGTGACCACCATCTGGTCGCGCGGGCCGCGGGCCGCATCGCCTTCCCGCATTTCGTCGAACGCGTCGAGCCCGGGCATTGCGTCGGGCAAACTACTCGGGGCAGGGCCGGGCCGGAACCAGGGGGAAGCGCTCATGACCAAGATCAATGCGCATCCCGACCACCTGCGTAGGTCCGGCGGCAAGCTCAGCGACTTCGGCGGCAAGCTCGCCGACGGCGGCCAGAAGCTGGAAACCGCCGGCCAGAACCTGGTCTCGCACGCCAGCGGCGACCGCTCAGGCATCGGCGCGGTGGTGGCCAAGGCCATGGGACGGGGCATCCAGGTCACCGGCAAGGTGTTCAGCGAGGGCGGCCGGGTGGTCCAGGGCGCCGGCAAGCGCCTGCACGCCACCGGCGACCTCTACGAGGAGGCGGACAGCCACGGCGCCAGCCTGCTCAAGCGGCATCACCCGGACACCAGGGGAAACCTCGGCCCGAAGGGCGGCGGCGGACGTCATCCGGGGCGGGTCGGCGGGTCGAAGGGCGGCGGCGGACGCCGGCCCGGACGGCTCGGCGGTGGCTCACGCCGATCGGCTCGCAACCAGCTGGACGGCAAAACCCGGCCGGGGGCGATCCCCAAGCGCAAGAAGTGCGTCGGCGGCGACCCGGTCGACCTCGCCACCGGCGACGTGCTCATGACCCAGCTCGACCTGGCGCTGCCGGGTGTGTTGGCGCTGTTGCTGTCGCGCACCCACCAGTCGTCCTACCGCACGGGTCGGCTGTTCGGCGCATCCTGGGCGTCCACGCTCGACCAACGCCTGGAGATCGACGCCGAGGGCGTGGTGTTCGTCGGCGAGGACGGCCTGCTGCTGACCTACCCGGCCCCGGCTGACGAGCCGGTCCTACCGGCCGAAGGCCCACGCTGGCCGCTACACCGGACCGCCACAGGCCACGTGCTCGACGACATCGACTCCGGCCTGCACCTGGCCTTCGCCGAGAACGGCGAGCTGACCACGATCGCCGACCACATCGGCCACCGCGTCGAGTTCGACCGCGACGGCGACGGGAACCTGGTGCGGCTGCGGCATTCCGGCGGCTACGTCGTCGACATCGACACCGCGGACGGCCTGGTCACCGGACTGTCGGTGGCCGGCGAACCGGTCGCCCGGTACGGCTACGACGAACACCAGAACCTGGTGGAGGTGGCTGATCCGGAGGGGCGCGCCTACCGCTTCGCCTACGACGCCGACGGCCGGTTGATCCGCTGGACCGACCGCAACGGCCGCTCCTACCGCTACCGCTACGACAGCGCCGGCCGCTGCGTCGCCGGGGAGGGCGACGACGGCCTGCTCAACGCCGTCTTCGAGTACGGCGATCTGGTCACCACGATGACCAACTCGCTGGGCGAGGCCACCACGTACCACTTCAACGACGCACTCCAGCTGGTCAAGGTCGTCGACCCGCTGGGCGGCGAGACCGTCTCCGAATGGGATCGGCACGACCGGCTGCTCGCCCGCACCGACGCGCTGGGCCGCACGACCCGCTACGAGTACACCGACAACGGTTTCCTGCACCGGCTGACCCGCCCGGACGGCACGCAAACCGTTGCCGTGTACGGGGAACATCGCCGGCCGGACGTCGTGGTCGAGCCGGACGGCTCACAGTGGCGCCGCACTTTCGACGGCAACGGCAACACGATCGCCGCCACCGACCCCACCGGGGCGACGACCCGCCTGGACTACGACGAGCGCGGGCACATCGCGGCGGTGACCGACCCGACCGGCGCGACGACCCGGTTCGAGTGCGACGCCGCCGGCCAGACGATCACGGTGACGGACCCGCTGGGCGCGGTGACCCGCTACGAGCGCAACGCGTTCGGCCAGGTCGTCGCCGTCACCGATGCCCTGGGCGGTGTCACCCGCCTGGCGTGGACGGTCGACGGGCGCCCGACCGAGCGGGTCCTGCCCGACGGCACCACCGAGCGCTGGACCTACGACGGCGAGGGCAACGAAACCTCCTACACCAACGGGTTCGGCCAGGTCTTCCGCACCGAGTACGGCGCGTTCGACCTGCCGCTGGCCCGGATCGAGCCGACCGGCGCCCGCACCGAGTACCGCTACGACACCGAGCTGCGGCTCACGACGACGACCGACCCGGCGGGCCTCGTCTGGCGCTACGACTACGACGCCGCCGGCAATCTGGTCGGCGAGACCGACGTCAACGGCCGCCGCCTGACCTACACCCGCGACGCCTGCGGACAGGCCGTCACCCGCGTCAACGGCGCCGGCCAGACCACGACGTTCAGCTACGACACGCTGGGCCGGCTCCTGCGCCGGGAGTCCGCCGACGCCGTCACCACCTTCGAGTACGACCCGGCCGACCGGCTGGTCCGCGCCACCAACCAGGACAGCGAGCTGACCATCACCCGGGACGTGCTGGGACAGGTCGTCGCCGAGGCGTGCGACGGCCGCGTGCTGGCCAGCGCCTACGACGCGCTCGGCCGCAAGATCAGCCGCACCACCCCGACCGGTGCGCTCTCCCGCTGGAGCTACGGCCCCACCGGCCTGGCCAGCCAGCTGACCGCGGGCGGCCGGACGATCAGCTTCGGCTACGACGCCGCCGGCAATGAGATCTCCCGCCGGATCGGCGCGGTCACCCTCACCCAGACCTGGGACGCCAACCAGCGCCTGCACACCCAGGCCGTGACCGCGCCCGGGCCGGCGGGGCAGCAGCGGCTGGTCCAGCGCCGCGCCTACCGCTACCGCGGGGACGCCGCGGTGACGACGATCGTCGACCAACTCGCCGGGATCCGGGAGTTCGAGCTCGACGCGGTCGGCCGGGTCACCACGGTGATCACGCCACAGCACCGTGAGCAGTACGGCTACGGCCCGAACGGAGTCCTCGCCGGCTCCGACCGTGCCCACGCCGGCACTCTGCCCCGCGCGGCCGGCGCGAGCCGCTACGAGCACGACGGCCAGGGCCGCGTGATCGCCCGGCACACCCGCACACTGTCCGGGCAGACCCGAACGTGGCGCTACGCCTGGAACGCCGACGACCGGCTCGTCGCGGTCACCACGCCCGACGGCGTCACCTGGCGCTACCGCTACGACCCGCTCGGCCGGCGCATCGCCAAGCTGCGCATGGACGGTGACCGGGTCGTCGAACAGACGACCTTCACCTGGGACGGCGTCACCCTCGTCGAGCAGGTCCACTCCGGTGGGCAGGCCCTGACCTGGGACTACCAGCCCGGCGGGTTCACGCCGCTGGCCCAGACCGAACGGGTCCGGGCACCCCAGGAGTGGATCGACAGCCAGTTCCACGCCATCGTCACGGACCTGATCGGCACCCCGAACGAGCTGGTCGACACGGCCGGCACGGTCGCGTGGCGGCAGCAGACCACCCTGTGGGGCGGCCAACTCGCGCCCGTGGTGCAGCAGAGCTGGTGTCCGCTGCGCTTTCCCGGCCAGTACTTCGATCCCGAGACCGGCCACAACTACAACCTGTTCCGCTACTACGACCCCGAGGCCGCCGCCTATCTCGCGCCCGACCCGCTCGGGCTGGACGCCGGCGCCAACCCGAACGCCTACGTGCCCAATCCCGTCGGGTGGCTGGACCCGCTCGGCCTGGCCGGCTGCGACGATCCGCGCAACCTGCCGGGCACCGCCGCCGGCGGCCACCACCTCAAGGACGTCAACGGCAAGTGGCTGCGCGGCTCGCACGGCAACGCCGGCCGCATCCCCGGCCAGATCGCCCGGCAGCTGGAGGGCCAGCAGTTCAACTCCTTCGACGACTTCCGCAAGGCGTTCTGGAAGGCCGTCGGCAACGACCCGCACCTGGCCTCCCAGTTCAGCCCGAGCAACGTGCGCCGGATGCAGAACGAGAACGCGCCGATCGCGCATTCCAGCCAGCACGTCGGTAAGGTCAAGAGCTACGCGCTGCACCACGTGACACCCATCCAGCACGGCGGCGCCGTGTACGACATGCGCAACATCGTCGTCGTGACGCCGCAGTACCACCGCGACGTCCTCGACCGCGGCTACCACTACGGATGACCCAGGGAACGTCATGGAACGCCTGACCCGAGACGAGATGATCGCGCTGGTCGACCGCCTCCAGCGCGGCGAGGGGGACGACGAGCAGGCCGGCGAGTGGATCGAGCGGCTCGACGAGTCCGTGCCGCACCCGGCGATCAGCGACCTGATCTTCTACTCCGACGAGGAGCTCTCCCCCGAGGAGATCGTGGACAAGGCGCTGGCGTACCGGCCCATCGAGCTCTGAGTCGCGAGCTCGGGGCGGCACGGCCGGCCTCGAGGCGCTCCGACGCCGAACATTCGACTCACGCTCTTGACGTGGCTCGCGGCAACCCTGAACATCTCACTCAGTCCGACCGAATGTTAGCGCTAACAACGGGGTGCGCACATGAGATCGATGTTCCGGCGCGGTGTCGTCGTGCTCCTGCTGGCGGCGGTGAGTACTCCGATCGCCGGCCCGGCCGACGCCGTTCCCGAGGCCGCCTCGAAGGTCGCTGACGTCGCCGCTCCGGCGCCGCCGATGGGCTGGGCGTCGTGGAACAGCTTCGCCGCCAAGATCGACTACACGACGATCAGAGCCCAGGCGGACGCGCTGGTGTCGTCCGGGATGAAGGCCGCGGGCTACTCCTACGTCAACATCGACGAGGGTTGGTGGCAGGGCACCCGTGACGCCCAGGGCAACATCGTGGTCGACGAGACCGAGTGGCCCGGCGGGATGAAGGCGATCGCGGACTACCTGCACAGCAAGGGACTCAAGGCCGGGATCTACACCGACGCGGGCAAGGACGGATGCGGCTACTACTACCCGACCGGCCGCCCCGCGGCACCGGGTAGCGGCAGTGAGGGTCACTACGACCAGGACATGCTGCAGTTCCAGCGGTGGGGCTTCGACTACGTCAAGGTCGACTGGTGCGGCGGCGACGCCGAGGGGCTCGACCCGGCGACGACCTATCGCGCGATCAGCGACGCGATCACCCGGGCCACCGCGCAGACCGGGCGGACACTGAAGCTGTCGATCTGCGACTGGGGCCGGAAGAACCCGTGGAACTGGGGCCCCGGCGCCGGCGCGTTGTGGCGCACCAGCAACGACATCATCCTCTACGGCCAGAACGCCACGCTCGGCCAGGTGCTGACCAACTTCGACCAGGCGCAGCACCCGGTGTCGCAGCACACCGGCTACGTCAACGACCCGGACATGCTCACCGTCGGCATGCCCGGCCTCACCGACGCCCAGGCCCGCACGGAGATGAGCCTGTGGGCGGTGTCGGGGGCGCCGCTGCTGGCGGGCAACAACCTCGCGACGATGAGCGCGGCCACGAGGTCGATTCTGACCGACCGGGACGTGATCGCGGTCGATCAGGACCCGCGCGGCCTGCAGGGCGTGAAGATCTCCGAGGACAGCGCGGGCCTTCAGGTGTACGGCAAGGTCCTCTCCGGCTCCGGCCGTCGCGCCGTCGTGTTGCTCAACCGGACGTCCGCGCCGGCGGCGATGACCGTGCGCTGGGCCGATCTCGGCCTGACGTCCGATCGGGCCCGGGTGCGCGACGTCTGGACCGGTGAGACGAGCCGGTCCGCGGATTACACCGTGACCGTGCCGGCGGGTGACTCCGTTCTGATCACCGTGGACGGAACCGAGACCGCGTCGACGACCTACCACGGCGATTTCACCGGAGTCACCGCCGAGGCCACCGGGCTCGCCGTGGCCGACGTGACCTACACGGCCGCCACCGCGCAGACCGCGACGCTGAAGGTCAACGACCAGCAGCCGACCGTCGTGGCGTTCCCGGCGACGGGCGGGCGGCCGCGCACGGTGTCGGTGATCGTGTCCCTGGCCAAGGGGACTAACACGGTGTCGTTCACGAACGCGCCGAGCGCGATCACGGTGTCGCCGCTGCCCGGCACCGCGGGCGCCGAGGTCGTCGGCGCGCAGTCCGGGCGTTGTCTGGACGTCGACGACAACGGGATCACCAACGGCATCCAGGCCCAGCTGTGGGACTGCGCGGGCGGTCCCAACCAGACCTGGGTGTCGTCGCGCGGCCAGCTCGTCGTCAACGGCGGGAAGTGCCTGGACGCCTACGACAGCGGGACCACGAACGGCACCGCCGTCGTGGTCTGGGACTGCCATGGCGGGGCCAACCAGCGCTGGAACATCAACTCCGACGGCACGATCACCAACGCGGTGTCCGGCCTGTGCCTGGACGCGTACGACAACGGAACCGGCAACCGCACCAAGATCGTGCTGTGGACCTGCGGATCCGGAGCCAACCAACGGTGGTCACTGCGCTGACCGGCTCGGGAGTGTCGCGGCCGACCGGCCGTGCGCGCTGGTGCCGCGACACGTCGACCGGTGCCAGCAGTTCGCCCGGTTGGGTGAGGCAATCGGCGTAACCACCGTTCGCCGCGGGTACACCACAGGCATGTGGCTGACATTGACCTTTCCGTTGGTGGTCATGGCGGGGGCGCTGGGCCTCGGTCGCGTAGAGGCATGGGTGCCGCGCCCGGGTGCGCGAGCACCTCGGACGTCGCCCTCCCGCGCACCGGTCCAGCGCCCGGAGCCCGCGTCATCGTCGAGGTTGCCTCTGCGGCGATTCCACACCTACCGCGCGACATAGTGCGTCGCACTGCCCTGCACCACCCTCCGCCCAACCCCGTGCCATCAGCCGTGATGAGGATTGCGCCCGTGGAACCGACGACGGCCACGGGCAACCTATTTCCGGCCTACTTTTTGCCGACAGGCCCGCCACAATGCGTCGAACTCTGGCTGGTCAGCCTACCAGTGCTCACCGGCGGAACTGGAATGTAGATGCGAAGCACGTCAGAGGCCCTGCCGTCCACACGGACAGCAGGGCCTCCCGCAGTTGGTCACTCAGTAAAGCACGGACCGTTCAACGACGTTCGCGGGCCATTCAGAAATCGACGGTGACGCAGGCCAAACGGTCGCCCGCGGTGCCGGCGTGCCCCGCGTCGGTGTGCGTTTGCTCGGCGTGAATCACCACAGAACCGGCATGCCGGTCGGTGAACTGCCAGTTCACGAACGAGTTGACCAGGGCGTTGCCGTGCCGGTCGGTGGTGAAGTCGAGCCAGATCTCGTTCTGCGGGTTGGCATAGGCCGGGTCGACCGAGGGCTGCACCGGGTCCGGCACGTTCTGGTAGTGCGGCCCGGCATCCTCGGCCTTCGCGCCACACGACTTCTGGTGCACATGCGCGCCGTACTGATGGTCGGCCACCAGCCCCTCCACATACAGGAGCACCATCGTCTTGCCGTCCGGGGTGGGCATGGAACGCACGGTGGCGGTTGATCCGACCGCGACGAGGTCGGGGTTGTAGGTCACGGCTTTGGCGTCGGGCCGGTAGGGCTCGAAGTCGGCCGTGGTGACTGCCGTGCGGGCCGGCGGCGCGGACTCGGCCGACGCCGGCCCGACGGTCCCCAGCATTGCGGCGGTCATCGTGAGCAGAATGACAAGGTGTTTACGTCCCATGGCCTTTCTCTATCGCAGTGCGATTCGGCAAGCAAGGAGTCGCCTGACTGGCCGGCAGCCGAGAGATGTAACAATGGCGGCGCATACCGGAAAACGCGTCCACAGACGAGGCAGTCGGTCCCGTAGCGCCCACATTGAGATGCCGGCCGGCGCCCTCGGCGTCGGCGTACGGTAGAAGCACCGGCGTCGAGCCGGACCCGAGAGTCAGGAGGGGCCGCCCGGTTGGCTCCTCCGCCCCGCCACGGTTTTCTTGTTAGGCTTCACCCGATCCGGCACATGATTACGAGTTCACCAACGCCCGGACGACAAGAGCCACGACATGGCGCTCGGCAAACCCCCACCGCGGCAGATTCCTGCGGACTCGACGGTCGACAGCGGGTTGTTCGGGTAGCCGAATCTCACGAAAGGGCGCGTGCAATTTTTGCGGATTTGTCC
The DNA here is from genome assembly GCF_014203355.1 of Kutzneria kofuensis. Classification (NCBI taxonomy): domain Bacteria; kingdom Bacillati; phylum Actinomycetota; class Actinomycetes; order Pseudonocardiales; family Pseudonocardiaceae; genus Kutzneria; species Kutzneria kofuensis. Next base: position 8,099,139 of record NZ_JACHIR010000001.1, on the reverse strand, counting down.
GCCGAGGCGGGCTGCTGTCGGATCAGCTGTGAGGTGGGGCCGCACGGCCGCCCTGGTACCGGAAAACGCACTGTCGCGTGCCCTCGCGGCCGCGCCGCTGCCCGGATCGGGCGCGAGAGGAGCGGCGTCCGTGCGTAGATCCCCGCTGTCCGCTGCTCAAGGGCAGTCGAGCGCGGCCGCGCCGGAAGCCCGGGACCACGGCACACAGGCGCAGAACAGTGAGCCCACGTCGCCGCCGGCACCCGAGTTCCGCGTGTGCTTGCTGCCTTCGTGGCGGCTGATGCGAGATCAGGTCGAGGTCGAGGTGCCCGGGACCGCCCGGCGGCTGATCGCGTTGATCACGCTGGTCGGCTCGCGCAACCGCTCGTACCTCGCGGGCACGTTGTGGCCGGAACGCTCCGACGCACAGGCGCAGGCGAACCTGCGCTCGGCGCTGTCCCGGCTCCTCGCCCGGAATCTCGGTGTGGTCCGGGTGAGCCGAGACGTGCTCGCGCTCGCCCCACACGTGACCGTCGACGTGCACGACGTCGTTCGGTGCGCCGAGGACATGCTCTACGGCGAACCGAACAAACCGCCCACCCCTGAGCAGATCCTGCGCCTGCTGCACGCCGACGACCTGCTCACCGGCTGGTACGACGAGTGGGTCGTGACCGCGAGAGAGCGGCTGCGGCAGCTGCGGCTGCACGCGTTGGAGGCCGTCTCCGCACGGCTGGCCGACGCCGGAAGGCACGTGGAGGCGCTGGACACGGCGCTGGTGTGCGCGGACATCGCCCCGCTGCGGGAGAGCGCGCACCGGGCGGTCATTCGGGTGCACCTGCTCGAGCGGAACTACACCGAGGCCGTACGCCAGTTCCACCGGTACCGGGAACTGCTCAAGGCGGAACTGGGCATCGAGCCGTCGCCCGAGATCCGGCGGCTGCTCCGGACGGTGGACTACGACCGCTCCGTGGTGCCCGCGGTGAACCGGACGGGAAGCTCCAGCAAGCCACGGAAGGGAGACGCGGCCGGCAACCGGTGAAGCTCGTCGGCCGCCACCGCCAGGCGTAGTTCCGGCAGCCTGTCCAGCAGTGTGCCGATGCCGATGCGCGCCTCCATCCGGGCCAGCGAGACCCCGAGGCAGTGGTGGACGCCGTGACCGAAGCCAATATGTGAGCCACCCCCACGTTCCAGGTCCAGCCGGTCCGGGTCGGCGAAGTGCGCAGGATCGTGGTTGGCCGCGTTGATCACCACGCCGACGACGGATCCCCGCGGGATGCGCACCCCCCGGTACTCGACGTCCTCCGTGGCGATCCTGGGGCTGGCGACCGGCAGCGGGCCGTCGAACCGGAGCAGCTCCTCGATCGCCGCCGGCAGCAGCTCCGGCCTGGCCCGGAGCAGCTTCAGCTGATCCGGGTTGGTCAGCAGCGCAACCGTCGCGTTGCCGAGGAAGTCGGCCGTGGTCTGGTGCCCGGCGAACAACAGCAGGAACGTGGTCGCCACGACCTCGGCCTCCGACAGCCCCTCGTCGTTGTCGCAGGCGTCGACGAGTGCGCTGATGACGTCATCGGCCGGGTTCACGCGCTTGCGCCGGACCAGGTCGGCGAGATAGTCGCGCAGGCGCAGCTGGGCCTGCTGCACGGCCGCCCGGTCCGCCTCGGGGCTGCGGTCGGACGACCCGGAGGTCCTGATCACCTGCGTCCAGCCGAGGACCGGCTCGTGATCGGTTTCCGGCACCCCGAGCAGGTCGCAGATCACCATCATCGGCAGCGGGATGGCGAACTCGCCCATCAGCTCGGCCCGCCCGTGCGGGACGATCTTGTCGAGCAGGGCGTCGACGATCTCCGCCACACGCGGGCGCAACGCCTCGACCCGGCGCGGCGCGAACGCCTGCGACACCACCCGGCGCAGCCGGCTGTGCTCCGGCGGGTCCGCATTGAGCATGTTCTTGTTCAACGCCGCCGAATTCGGCCCGAAGATCCGGACGTAGTGGTCGCCGGGACCGTAGAGGTCCTTGGACAGCCGGGGGTCGGTCAGCGCGGCCCTGGCGTCGTCCAGCCTGGTGATCAGGTAGGAGTCGAACCGGGGCGAACTGACCGGACACACCGGCCTCTCCTCGCGCAGCCGCGCATAGGCGGGGTACGGATCCGCGGCGAACTCGTCGGTGTAGAACTCCGCCGCGGGAACGGCATGCTCGGTCATTGCGGCTCCTCGGACTCGCTCCGCATGCTGTGCAGAACGTGGTAGGTGTGTCGTTGCGCGGACTCGCGAAGCTCTCTGACCACGCGCAGCAGCCGGTCGCGAAGCTCGCTGCGCCCGAAGGCGTCCAGCCGTTCGCGGTCCGCCCAGTCGCTGATGATCAGGTAGCTGCGCGGGTCGTCGGCGTCCCGGATCAGGTCCTGGCGGAGGCACCCGTCCACCGTGCCGATCTCGGCGGCGGCCGAGAGCCACTCCGCCTCGAACCGTTGCTCGCAGCCCTCCTTGGTGCGCATCGCGAGCACGGTGCGCACGCCGGTCACCTCGCACCCCCGAACACCAGTCGCAGGTTGTTCCTGAGCCCGTCGGCGTCGATCGGCCGGCTGCGGAAGCCGACATGCCCGTCCGGGCGTATCAGGTAGAGCGCGGCGCCGGTGACGCCGTAGGTCGCGCGGAACTCGCCCCCGGCGTCGCGCAGCGTGGGAGGAGTGAGCGTCGGCGGCAGGTCGGCGTCCGGGCTGATCAGCAGGTACACGTCGACCTCGTCGGCGGCGAGTTCGCGGACCTCGGCGTACAACTTCTCCGCGGCGATCACCGTTGTCGCGTCGGTCGAACCGTCCGCGTAGAGCAGCAGCGTGTGCCTGGTGCCACGGGTCAGGTCGTGCAGCCGAAGGGCGTGGCCGACGCCTCGCCGGCGCAGACCGCCGACGTCGGGAGCACGCTCGCCGGGCCGGGGACCGTCGAGGATGGACACGGACTCGCCGACGAGCGTGCTGGCCGAGTAGCTGACCAGCATCGACATCTCTTGCAGGAACTGACGCTTCAGGTCGTCACGGTCCAGCTCGTCGGTGAATGCCATCCGCACGGCCCGCCCGACGATCTCCTCGCCCTGCGGGCGCCGCTCGGTCTCGTAGCTGTCCAGCAGTTCGGGCGCCGCGATCCCCCGCACCGCCAGTGCCAGTTTCCACGCGAGGTTGTAGGCGTCCTGGATGCCGGTGTTCATGCCCTGGCCGCCCGCGGGCGGGTGCAGATGCGCCGCGTCGCCGGCCACGAACACCCGCCGGTCGCGGTACCGGTTCACGATCCCGTGCCTGATCCGGAACACCGACGACCAGCGCAGGTTCGACGCGCGCGTGCCCGGCGGGGCGAGTTGGTCCAGCGCGGCCTGAATGTCTTCCAGCGTCGGTTCGGCGAGTTCCTCGCTGAACCCCGGTGGGGCCTCCGTGCCGCCGGTCTGCGCGAAGAACCGGGGTGGCGCCAGTGTCGCGATCCGGTACCGGGCCTCGCCGCGCAACGGCACGCACACCAGCATGTTGTCCATCCGGCCGTCGGTCTCGTGGATGAACCGGAGCAGGTGGCCGTCCGGCATGTCCCAGTCCACGTCGACGTCACCGAGCATGAACAGCTGCGGGAACTGGCCCAGCCCGCCCGAGAAGGTCAGCCCGAGCCCGTCACGGACCTTGCTGTGTGCGCCGTCGCATCCGACCAGGTACTTCGCGCGCACCGTTTCCGTGCCGCCGTCGCTGGTCGCGAGCGTGGCCCGCACGCCGTCGTCGTCCTGGCTGAACGAGATCAGCTCCACTCCTCGCCGAGGCGACAGGCCGAGCGTGGCCAGCCGGTCGGCCAGGATGCGTTCGGTCTCGTACTGGGGCAGGCCGAGATGCCCGTACGGCAGGTCGGGTAGCTCCCAGCTCATGTGATGGGTCTGCGCGCCGTTGACGAACACGGCCTGGCCGGTGAGCCAGATGCCGGCGTCCATCGCGTCCCGCGCGATGCCCTGGTCCTCCCAGATCTCCATCGTGCGGCAGTGCACGCCGATCGCCTTGTCGGCGTTCACGGGCGGTTCGGCCAGCTTCTCGACCACCTGGCACGCGATGCCGCGCCGGGCCAGCTCGATGGCGGTGGTCAACCCGGTGGGTCCCGCGCCGACGACGAGCACATCCGTTGTGCCGTCGGGCCTTCGGTCGGCGCCGAGGTGGAACACGCGGCGCTGGAACTCGCGGAGGAACGGCGCGATCGGCTCGGCCTGCTCGGCGTGTGCCGGATCGGCGACCCAGCTGTAGAACGCCGCCTCGCTCTCCCATTCGGCGATGATGTGATAGGTGTCGGTGGCCGGTTCGCGCAGCAGCTCCTCACGCACATGGCCGGGTACCGTGGCCATCCGGGCGCCGACCTCGGCGTATCCGCGCTCGAACTCCGCGCGCCGGGACATCGGCACGGTGACGGCGACGTCCACGCAGATCCGCGCCCCCTTGCCGTCGAGGTCGCGCATCACCCGGTAGGTCTGTCCGGCGGGTGCCTCGCACAGCGTCCGAACGGCGTCGGCGAAGCTCGCGGCGATCGGCCCGTTCTCGTAGCCGTGCCGCGCGGACTCGTCGGCCCACTCGGTGACGACGACGAACGAGCGCGGGTCGCCGGCGTCCCGGAGCATGTCCCGCCCGAGGTTGCCGGCGAGCCGCCCGATCCGCGCGGCGGCCGTCCGCCACGCGGATTCCACGGCGGAGTCGCACCCCGCGCGGGCCCGCATCCGAAGCATTGTCCTGATCACGAGTTGTCCTTGGATGGCTTGCGTAGCACGATGGAACTGTTGAATCCGCCGTAGCCGCGCGCGGTCACCAGCACGACGTCGACGGGCATCCGACGGGGCTCGCGAACGAAGTCGAGGCCGTAGTCGGGCACCGGGTTGGTGAGATTGCCGACGGCGGGAACGACGCCGTCCCGGATGGCGAGCACCCCGACGACCAGGTTCAACGCGGAGCCACCCGCGCAGAGCCGTCCGATGAAGCCCTGTGGGGCGCTCACCGGAACGCTGTTCGCCCCCGGCCCGAAGGTGTCCCTGATCGCCCGCACCTCCAGCGCGTCCAGGTCGCGGCTGCCCGCTCCGTCGGCCAGCACGAGGTCGACGGCATCGGGGGAAAGACCCGCGTCCTCGATGGCCAGCCGCATGCACCTGGTCAGCTGCGTGTTGTCCTCGGCGGGCCGGTGATGGTGGTACGCGTCGTGAGTGGCCGCGTATCCGGCGACCTCGGCGTACACCTGCGCCGCGCCTCTGCGTTCGGCCTCGGCAGCGTCTTCGAGGACGAGGACGGCGCCGCCCTCGCCGGGTGCGTGTCCGTTGGCCTCGACGTCGAACGGCTTGTACCCGTGTCGCGGGTCGCGACTGGTGGTCAGCCGCCCGCTCGCTGCCTGGCAGGCCAGCGAGTACGGGCACAGCGGCGCCTCGGTGCCGCCGGCGATCATGGCCTGCGTGCCGCGCCGGATCATCCTGCGCGCGTGCCCGACGCTGTCCAGTCCGCCCGCGCCGTCGGTGACGACAACGCTGGACGGCCCCTTGGCGCCGTGCCTGATGGACACTTGACCGGTGTTCGCCGCGTAGAACCAGGCGATGGACTGGTAGGCGCTGACCGCGCGCCGCCCCTGCGCCCACAGCGCCTGGATCTCCCGCTGGCCGAACTCCACGCCGCCGGAACCGCTGCCGAACGCCACGCCGGTGCGGTACCGGTCCCCGCCGCCGATGTCGTACCCGGCATCGTCCAGGGCGAACTGGGTCGCCGCCAGAGCCATCCAGGTCCACCGGTCGGTCTGCACGGCGAGCCGGTCGTCGATGTGGTCCTCGGAGCGGAAACCGCGGACCTGACCGGCGATCGACACGCCGTACGTGTCCGCGTCGAACTCCTCGATCGGCCGGACGTGCAGCTCACCGTCCAGGGTGGACCGCCAGTACGCCTCGGTCCCGACACCGCTCGGCGCGACGACACCGACTCCGGTCACCACGGTCGCGTTCACCGGGACCAGCCCGGCTTGGTCAGCAGCATCGCCGACTGGAAGCCACCGAAGCCGCTGCCCACCGAGAGCACGACGTCCAGCGGCTGGTCCCGTGCCGTCCTGGGCACGTAGTCCAGGTCGCACAACGGATCCGGATGCTCGTAGTTGGCGGTGGGCGGGACCACCCCGTTCTCGATCGCGAGCGCGCACGCGGCCAGCTCGATCGAGCCGATCGCGCCGAGCGAGTGCCCGACCATGGACTTGATCGAGCTCACCGGCACCCGGTAGGCGTGCTCGCCGAGGCTGCGCTTGAACGCGGCGGTCTCGTGGACGTCGTTCTGCCTGGTGCCGGATCCGTGGGCGTTGACGTAGCCGACCTCCTCGGCGCGAATTCTCGCCTGGCGCAACGCGTCGCCGATCGCCGCGGCCATCTCGACGCCGTCGGGCCGCAACCCCGTCATGTGGAAGGCGTTGCAGCGGTTGGCGTACCCGACGATCGAGCAGTACTGGTGCGCGTCCCGCCGCCGGGCGTGCTCGGCCTCCTCGACGATGAGCACCGCGGCGCCCTCGCCCATCACGAACCCGTCCCGGGTGGCGTCGAACGGGCGCGAGGCGTGTTCCGGGTCGTTGTTGCGGGCCGAGGTCGCCCTGATCGCGTCGAAGCAGGCCATGGTGATCGGCGAGATCGGGGCCTCGGTCGCGCCCGCGATCACCACGTCGGCGTCACCGTCCTCGACCAGTTGGTGGGCGTAGCCCACGGCGTCGATGCCGGAAGTGCATCCGGTGGAGATCACCGCGGCCGGGCCGTTGGCGCCGAACCGGACGGCGATCTCGGTCGCCATGCTGCTCGGCACCAGTGCCTCGTACAGGAACCTGCTGCCGTAGCGCGGATCCACCAGCCAGTTGCGACCGCCGTCGGAGAGGACCACGTACTCGTCCTCGAGCCGAGTGGTGGCGCCGACCGCGCTGCCCATGGCCACGGCCAGCCGGTTGTGGTCGACCGCGCCCTTCGCGAGCTCCAGCCCGCTGTCCGCGACCGCTTCGCTCGCGGCGACCAGTGCGAACTGCGTGAAGCGGTCGGTGCGGCTGATCTCCTGCGGGGTGAGCCCGGCCTCGAGCGGGTCGAAGTCGCACTCCGCGGCGATCTGCGAGCGGAACGGGTCCGGGTCGAAGAACGAGATCCGCCTGGTCGCGGTCCGACCGCTGGTGATCAGCTGCCAGAACTCCTTGCGCCCGTTGCCCCCCGGCGCCACCACGCCAAGGCCGGTGATCACCGACGAGCGGCCGCGGCCGCTCACGCCGGGACCTGACCCGGCAGCGGCTCCGTGTCCACGTGCCCGAGCTCGGGGCGTGGCGCGAGCGGGCTCAGGCTGAAGACCAGGAAGGCGGTGTCGCCGGAGTCGTTCAGCAGCCGGTGCCGGACGCCGATCGGGATGAGCACGCCCTCGTCGGCGCGCAACGGCTGCGACCGTCCGTTCAGTCGCAAGGTGATCGCGCCGCGAACACAGAACAGGAACTCCTCGGAGTAGGGGTGCCAGTGCTCGGTCACCACCTCGCCGGGGCGCAACGTCAGCGTGCCCAGGAAACCGGTCGTCGCGCCGACCGTGGCCGGCGACAGGACGGTTCGGATGTCGCCGCCGCGCCGCAGGTTGGGCGGGACATCGTGGCGTGACACGGTGCGGAAGGATTCCGCCTGGCCCGTCGAGTCCGAAGTGGTCGTCATGACGCCCGTTCCCGCGCCAGCTCGATCTTCCGCGCGATCACGTCCATCTGGATCCGGGTGTTCCGGTTGATCCGCTCGGTCATCGCCGCGTCGTCGACCGGCGCGTCCGGCCGCATCGCGAAGTCCTGCACCCAGCGCATCCGGGTCCCGTCCCCCTCCTCGCGGTAGGTCCACTCGATGTCCATGTACGCGAAGGGCCCCTTCTCCACCCGGTAGGCCAGCACCCGGCGCTCGTCCGGATACAGGGTCCGCTTCGACACCCAACTCCAGACGGTGCCGTTCTCGTCGGGGTGCATCGACAGCCGGAACGTCACCGTGTTCTCCTCACGGGCCAGGATGTCCACGGTGGCGTACTCGGTGAACAGCGTCGGCCAGGACGCCACGTCGTTCGTCATGCTCCAGACCAGGTCGATCGGAGCGCCGATGAACACCGAGTTCTCGGTGTGTCCGCTCATAGCGGGTTCGCCGCCTCGAGCCGCTCGTTGACCGCGGCGATGATGTCCGCGAACGGGCGGTGCCGCATGGCCTCGTCCGGCAACTCGAATCCGTACCGGGCCTCCAGAACCGACTGGAGGGTCAGAAACGCCAGGGAATCCAGCCCTATCGCGGCCAGCGTCAGTCTTTCGTCCGTGACCCGGTCGGCGGCCGGCAGCCCGGCCTTGTGCTCGAGAATGTCCATCAGGTTCTCGAGTCGAAACGGTTGCGCGCTCATATCGGTGTTCTCCCTCATTCTCGTCGCGGCGTGGCCGGTGGTCGTCAGCCGTCGGCGCGCCAGCGATAGAACTCCTTCGCCACCGCGTCCGCGGGCCCCTTCCAGGAATCCGGCCGGTACGCGCTGATGAACGGGCTGAGGTCGTCCATGATCTTGGCGAACGCCGGTTTGTCGTGGTTGCGCCGCATCGCGTCGGAGATCGACTCGTCCGCGCGCTCCAACACGTGCACGTAGACGTCCTCCAGCGAGTACAGCCCGCGGCCGGTGACGCCCATCTCGGCCGGCAGCGGCCCGGCGTCGGATTCGGCGAAGATCCGGGCCACGTCCGCCTCGGCGCCGGGCTTGATGTGCGCGGCGATGACCGTCAGATACGTGGTCTCCCGCCCCGGCTCCGACGCGGGCTTCTCGGCCGGCGCCCAGCTGTAGAACTCCTTGGCGACGGCGTCGGCCGGCACCTTCCAGTTCTTCGAGTACGGCGTCACGTACGGGGCGATGGCCTCGGCGATCTGCTTGAACGCCGGCAAACCGCGAGCCCTGCCCAACGACTCCTTCGGGTCCACGTTGCGCTCGATGATGTGCACGTACAGGTCGTCCAGCGAATACAATCCCCGTCCGATCACGCCGACATCCTGCGGTCGCGTGGTCCTGTCGTAGTGGCCGAACACGTCGGCAACCGTGCCCTCGCTACCCGGCACGATGCGGGCGACGATCACGCTTCGATAGTTCATTGTCGCTCCCTTGGGCACTCTTCGCCTACGGCCCGAGCAAACTTCCGCATTCGCGGCCGCGCACCGAAAGGAAATCAGGTCGTCCGTCACCTACGAGTGCGCGAAACGTGGCGAACGCCGCACCTGACGGTGAAGTGGCCGTTGAGCGCACCGGTGCTCTGCCGTTGCGGCATCGTGACCACGCCGCACGGTCACCGGCGATCGCGCCGAGCACGCTGTGCTCGGCGAGGTTGTCGGTGCTGCCGGGGTCCCGGACGCCGTCGTGCGCGCACACACGAAGACCGCCATGTGTGAACACGATGTGACGCCGTTGGCCGCGCACGGGTCGGTCCCGATACGCGGGGTTCACACGGCCGACCCGGCGACGACACGGCCCGCCGGTGCACTGTTCACGACCCGCGGCGGCGCGGGGCGCGTCTAGGGTTCCGCCGCGGCGACGCGGGTCTGGTCCGAGAGACGCAGGCGGTCCACACCGGAAACGGGACCGTTCCACGGCGGGAGAAAAGCCCGGGAGGCCAACGGCCCCGGACTGCGCGCGTGGTCCGGGCTCGCAGATCCGGAGGCTGTCGTGAGCGTGACATCCATCGAGGCGGAGTCCGACTCCGCCGCGGACGCGGGGGATCTGTCCACCTTCGGCTACGGCCAACAGCTGCGCCGCAAGATCGGCGGTTACGGCTCGTTCGCCGCCGGCTTCTCGTTCGTCTCCATCCTCACCACGGTGTTCCAGCTGTTCTTCTTCGGGTTCGGATTCGGCGGCCCGGCGTTCTTCTGGACGTGGCCGATCGTGCTGGTCGGGCAGTTGCTGGTCGCGCTGTGCTTCGCCGAGCTGGCCGCGCGGTACCCGATCTCCGGCGCGATCTACCAGTGGGCCACGAGGCTGGGCGGCCGGATCTGGGGCTGGACCGCCGGCTGGCTGATGATGGTCGCCCAGGTGGTGACCCTGGCCGGCGCCGCGATCGCGCTGCAGGTCGTGCTGCCGCCGGTCTGGGGCGGGTTCCAACTCGTGCCCGGTGACAGTTCACTGACCAGCCCGACCGGCGCCGCCAACGCCGTCGTGCTCGGCGTGATCCTGCTGGCCGTCACGACGGCAGTGACGGCGACCGGCGTGCGCCTGATGTCCGTGCTCAACAGCGTCGGCGTCACGTGCGAACTGGTCGGCGTGGCACTGCTGTGCGTCGCACTGTTCGCCCACGCCGAGCGTGGGCCCGGCGTGGTGCTGCAGACGCAGGGCACCGCTGGGCACGGCTACCTGTGGTCGTTCGCGGTGTCGGGCCTGATGGCCGCGTACGTGCTGGTCGGGTTCGACAGCGCGGGCGAACTGTCCGAGGAGACCCGCGATCCGCGCCGCACCACACCACGCACCATCGTCCGGGCCGTGCTGGTGTCCGGTCTCGGCGGCGCGTTGATGCTGCTGGCCACGCTGATGGCCGCGGGCAGTGTGACCGACGGCAGCCTGGGCGACCCGGCCCGCGGCCTGCCGTTCGTGCTGACCAGCAGGCTCGGCGACACGCTGGGGCGGGTGTTCCTGGTGGACGTCGCGATCGCGGTGGCCGTGTGCACCCTGGCCATCCAGACCGCCGCCACGCGAATGGTGTTCTCCATGTCACGGGACGGCGTGCTGCCGTTCTCCTCCGGGCTGGCGGCCGTCAACCGGCGCACCGGAACGCCGGTCCGCGCCTCGGTTCTCGTGGGGGTGCTCGCGGCGGCGCTGCTGCTGGTGAACGTCGGCAACCCGGCGCTGTTCACCACCGTCGCCAGCGTCTGCATCATGTTGCTGTACCTGGCGTATCTCATGGTGACGCTGCCGATGCTGGTCCGGCGACTGCGCGGTGGCCTGCCCACCCGAGCCGGCGAGTTCAGCCTGGGCCGGTGGGGTGTCGTGGTCAACCTGCTCGCGGTGGCGTGGGGCACCCTGATGGCGGTCAACCTCGGCTGGCCGCGCGCCGAGGTGTTCGACCCGGCCGGCGGACACATCTACCTCCAGTGGTTCGCGCCGCTGTTCCTGGTCGGCGCGCTCGCGGTCGGAGCGCTCGCGTACACGGCGCGCACCCGCCGGCCCGCCATCGTCATGCTGGCCTTGGACGGTGCCGAATGAGCGACGTCCTCGTCTCCCACGAGATCCCGGCCGGCGCCGCGTGGTCGGTGCTGGTGCGCAGGGGCCGGGAACTACGGCTCACCGCGCTCGGTCCGGGCGCCAACTGCTCGACGCTGCTGTTCACCGCGCAGCACCCGGTCGACCGCCTGAACATTCCCGACACGTTGAAGGCGCAGATGGCGGCCACCATCCGACCGCCGATGGTGCTGATGTCCGACCGCGGCCTCGCGCTGTGCTCGGTCACCGGATCGTCACTCCCCTGGCACGACGCGCTGTGCGGTCACTCCACGGACACGCACGTGGCCCGGTTCGGCCCGTCCAGCTACCAGCGGGACGGCAACGCGTGGCGCCGATCGGCCCGCGCGGGGCTGCTCGCCGAACTGCGCAAGCACGGGCGGGACACCGCGGACCTGCATGGGTGCGTGAACTTCTTCGCCAAGGCGGCCACGGCCGACGACGCGGCAGGAACCCTTACGTTCCAACCGGACCACGCGACCACCGGCGACTGGGTGGCGCTGCGCGCCGAGATCGACGTGCTGGTGGTGCTGTCGACCGCGCCGCATCCGCTGGACCCGCGCTGGGCGCCGCAGCCCGTGCGGGCGGAAGTACGGGCCGTCGATCCGCCGGGGCCGGACGACGCGTCCTGGACGTTCCGCGCCGAAAGCGAACGGGCCCTGCTGCTGTCGAAGGAGGTGCTGGCGTGACCGCGACCGAACTCGCGTTCGACCCCGCGACGGCCGTGCTGGACACCGTCGTCGAGGCGGGCGACGGCTTTCTCGGCACGATCCCGGCCGGCGGCACGTTCCGCATCGTCGACCTCCACGGCAACCAGGCCGTGGACACGCTGTTCTACGACGCCGCCGACGTGGACAACCGGTACAGCGCCTTCGACACCGTCCGTGAGCAGGGCGCTGTCTACCTGACGACCGGTTCGCGCCTGCTGTCGGTGCGACTGGACGTGCTGGCCACCATCACCGACGACACCTGTGGACGGCACGACACGCTCGGCGGCGCGTGCGCGCAGGAGTCCAATGTGGTCCGTTACGGCGAGCACACCCGCCATCAGCATGCCTGTCGCGAGACGTTCCTGCGGCACGGCGCGGCGGCCGGCATCGACGCCCAACGACTCGGTCACAACATCAACTTCTTCATGAACGTCCCGGTGACCGCGGACGGCGGCCTCACGTTCGCGGACGGCGTGTCCGCGCCGGGCAAGCACGTCCAGGTGCGCGCCGAACGGGACCTGCTGGTGCTGATCAGCAACTGCCCGCAGGTGAACAACCCTTGCAACGGCTGGGATCCCACACCGGTGCGGCTGCTGGGCTGGTGGTCGCCGTGACCGTCGTCGACCACGGCGTGCGCGCCGCGACCCTCACGGTGCTCGCGGCCGGAACCCAGACCACCGTGCAGGATCAGGCCGGTCGCGGCGGCATGTGGGACGTCGGTGTGCCGCCCTCCGGGGCCTGGGACGACCTCTCCTTCGCCCTGGCGAACGCGGCGGTGGGCAACCCCGCGTCGGCCGCCGGGCTGGAAGCGGTGGTCACCGGCCCGGTCGTGCGTTTCGACCGCCGGGCCACGGTCTGCGTCACCGGAGCCGCGCATCGGGCCACAGTGGACGGTCGCCCCCTGCGACCCGGGACGGTCGCCGTCGTCGGCGCCGGCTCGGTCGTCGACGTCGGCCCGTGTGGCGCACCCGGCTTCCGGGCCTATCTCGCGATCGGTGGCGGCGTCGCGGTGCCGCCGGTGTTCGGCAGCCGCGCGACGTTCCTGCTCGGTGGCTTCGGCGGGCTCGCCGGCCGCGCGCTGACGGTCGGCGACACGATCCCGTTGGGGCGCGAGGAGAACCTCGCCGCCCCGGTGGACGTCACGTCCGTGCTGCCGCCGCTGGGCTCGACCTGGACGGTGCGCGTGCTGGCCGGTCCGCACGGCGCGCCGGAACACCTCACCGACGCCGGCGCCGCTGCGCTGCTGGCGGCGACGTGGACGGTGGACCACCGGGCCGACCGCACCGGTGTCCGGCTGGTCGGGCCGCGACCGCAGTGGGCCCGGCCGGACGGCGGCGAAGCGGGCCTGCACCCGTCCAACATCCATGACAGCGCCTACCCGATCGGCGGAATCATGCTGTCCGGCGACACACCGGTCGTGGTCGGTCCGGACGGGCCGAGCCTCGGCGGCTTTGTCGTGCCGTACACCGTGATCCGCGCCGATCGCTGGATGTTCGCCCAGGCCCGGCCGGGCGACGTCGTGCAACTGGTGTTGGTGTCACCGGAGGAGGCCGACGCCGCCAACCGGGAACGCGACGCGCTGCTCGCCGACCCCACCGCCGCCGTGTCCGACGCGTTCGAGCGGTCGCTGGCCGGTGTTCCGGCACCGCGGTCGGCGCCGCCGAGTGTCCGTCCCGAGCTGCTGCGCGACCACGGCCTGCTGCTGTCCCGGCCGGCGACCGCAGCCGCCCCGACGGTGGTGGTTCGGCGCGCCGGTGATCACCACGTGCTGCTGGAGGCCGGTCCCCCGCTGCTCGACCTGCGGGTGCGATTGTGGGTGCATCTACTCGCCGAGGCGCTGCGTGACTCCGTCGTCCACGGGGTCCGGGAGATCGTCGAGGGCGTGCGGTCGCTGTTGGTGCGGGTCGACCCGCTCGCGTGCCCGCTGCCGCGTCTCGCCGACGTCCTGGACGAGCTGGCCGCCGGTGTGCCCGATCCGGCGACCGTCACCCTCGACGTGCGCGAGGTGACTCTGCCGATCGCGTTCGACCACCCCGCGGCGCACGAGGCGATGGCCCGCTACGCCCGGTCGGTGCGGCCGGACGCGCCGTGGTGCCCGGACAACGTCGAGTTCATCCGGCGGGTCAACGCGCTGGCCGAGCGGGCCGACGTCTTCGACATCGTGCGGGACGCGACCTATCTGGTCGTCGGCCTCGGCGACGTGTACCTGGGCGCGCCCGTGGCCATTCCCATCGATCCCCGGCACCGGCTGGTCACCACGAAGTACGATCCCGCGCGCACGTGGACGCCGCAGAACGCGGTCGGCATCGGCGGCGTGTACCTCTGCGTGTACGGCATGGAAGGACCCGGTGGCTACCAGTTGGTCGGGCGCACCGTTCCGGTGTGGCGCCACGTGCCCGGCTCCGCCGAGCCGCCGTGGCTGCTGCGCCAGTTCGACCGATTGCGGTTCCGACCGGTCGGTGTCGAGGAACTCGCCGATCTTCGGGCCGACATCCTGGCCGGACGGTCCGAACTGGACAGACGGCCGGCCACGTTCGGCCTGACCGAGGTCACCGACCTGGAGCGGCAGCACGGTGAGGAGATCGCGCGCTTCCGGGCCGCGCGCGAGGCCGCGTTCGCCGCCGAGCGGGACCGGTGGCGGGCATGAGCCACGACGTGCGAACCGCGCTCAAGCTGGCCGCCGAGGTCGACCAGCCCGCCTTCATCACGGTGCTGGCGGACGCTCCCGACGGCTCGGACGGCCCACTCGGCGGGATGCCGTTCGCGGTCAAGGACAACATCGACGTCGCGGGCGTCCCGACCACCGCCGCGTGTCCGGACCGGACCGAACCCGCCGCTCGGTCCGCGGTCGCCGTGGACCGGCTGCGCGCCGCCGGTGCGGTTCCGATCGGCAAGACCAACCTCGATCAGTTCGCCACCGGTCTGGTCGGCACCCGGTCACCGTACGGGGCATGTCACTGCGTGGCGTCGCCGGAACACGTCAGCGGTGGCAGCAGTTCGGGCAGCGCGGTCGCGCTGGGCGTCGTGCCGTTCGCGCTCGGCACCGACACCGCGGGCAGCGGACGGGTGCCGGCCGCGTTCAACGGACTGGTCGGCGTGAAACCGACCCGGGGCCTGGTGTCCACCCGCGGCGTGCTGCCGGCGTGCCCGTCGCTGGACTGCGTGACGACACTGACCCGCACCGTCACGGCCGCCCGGCCGGTGCTGGAGGCGTTGACCGGCCCCGATCCGCACGACCCGTATTCGCGGCCGATGCCGACACGACTCCCACACGGCGTCGCGGCACGCATGCGAGTGGTCGCCGTCCCGAACCGACCACTGGACCTCGATCCGTCCTACGCGGCGGCGTGGGCCTCCGCTCTCGACCACCTCGCGCGGATCGCGCACGTCGTGCCGGTGGACGTCGACCCGTTCCTGGCTGCCGCCCGACTGCTCTACGGGTCGGCGCTGGTCGCCGAACGGCTGGCGGCGTTCGGCGACCAGTTGAACGGCCCGGGCGTCGACCCGACGGTGCGGCGGATCGTCTCGGAGGGCGGCCGTTTCACCGCGGGCGATGTGTTCACCGTCCAGCGCGAACTGGCCCGGCTGCGTTCGATCGCGGAGTCCACGTTCGTCGGCGCCGATGCCCTCCTGCTGCCGGTGACGCCCGGTCATCCGAGGCTCGCCGATGTCGCCGCCGATCCGATCGGGACGAACGCGCGGCTCGGCACGTTCACGAACATGGTGAACCTGCTTGACTTGTGCGCGGTCGCGGTGCCGGCCGGTGACGCCGACGGGCTGCCGTTCGGCGTGCAGCTGATCGCGCCGGCGTTCGCCGACGGACCGCTGCTCGACCTGGCGGCCCGGTGGACCGGCGAGGCCGAGCGGCCGGTCGCCGAACGCGGTCTGCTGGCGGTGGCCGGTGCACATCTGACCGGTCAGCCGGCCAACGCCGACCTCGTCCGGCTCGGCGGCACCCTGCACAGCAGGGCGCGTACCGCACGCGGTTACCGGATGTACACAGTGGACGGACCGTTTCCCCGACCGGGCCTGGTTCGGGGCAGCGGACCGGGCGGCATCGAGGTCGAGGTGTGGGACCTGCCCGCCGCGGCCGTCGCCGATCTGCTGCCCGGCATCGCGCCACCGCTGCACCTGGGACCTCTTGCGCTGGACGACGGCACGACGGTGCTCGGCTTCGTCGCCGACACCGGCTGCGCCGATCCGACGCGGGAGATCACCGCACACGGGGGCTGGCGCGCCTACCTGGCCAGCTCCTGACCTCGTGCGCACGGAACGAGGGCGCGGGAGCGCTCGATGGTGCTCGGGCGTTCGGTGGGAGCCGGTCGTCCAGCACGGCGCGACGGTGAAGTAGGCCGCCGCCGGCAGGGTGCCAGGCTGGCCGCTCGCCGGCGGCGTGGCCGGCTTCGACCAGTTCGGCCGGCGTCGGATCAGCACCATAGCCAAGCGCACTCATGCCCACTCGTTTCGAACACGGCTATCCGCCAAGAAGACCTCGATTGCGGGTACAAACAATTGCGTGGCCATGCCGCGCCATGGGTGAACATATGCCACGCCACAGTCTTGCCAGGACTGGAGCGACGCGAGTAGAGCTGGTTTGCGGTTCTTCCAACTTAACTTGTTTCGGGCAGCGTGACCACCGGCAGCGGGGCCACAGTAGGCGATAGTCCGACCGAGAGCGATGCGGCTCTTCGTTGCCGTCGTTGTTGCCACGAAACCAAAGAAGGAGACTCATGACGGCCACCCGAGGGTAATCCAACGGTTATTCACAAGGGAAGCCAAGAATGAATCCGAAGCATCTTCCGTCAGCCGAGGATGCGCCGTTGGTGGCGGTCAGCGGATCCACTACCGCACTCGGTGTCGGCCAAATCTCACGGCGTACCGCCGCCCAGGTGGCATCCGCCTCGTCTCCTCCGAAGAGCCCACGCAATTCGCCGCAATGACTTCACCGAGCAAGGGGAGGATCGGATGCCGGGAAAGAAAGCTTGCGTACTGACCATCGCCGCGGCTACGGCAGTGGCGCTGACCACCGCGAACGGCTATGTCGCGTCGGCGACCGCCGCCTCGGGCCAGGAATTGCACAATGGCTTGAACTGGAACAAGTGCCTGGACGCCCAGACGCCGGACGGCCTCACGCTCACCGGCGCCGTCCAGGTCTGGGACTGCAACGGAGGTCCTCAGCAGGATTGGTTCGACAACAGCGACGGCACCAAATTCAACGGATTGAACCGGAGTAAGTGCTTGGACGCCCAGACGCTGGACGGCCGTACGCTCACCGGCGCCGTCCAGGTCTGGGACTGCAACGGAGGTCCTCAGCAGCGGTGGTTCTTCACGCCCGACCACAGGATCCACAACGGCCTGAACTGGAACAAGTGCTTGGACGCCCAAACGCTGGACGGCGTCACGCTCACCGGTGTCGTCCAGGTCTGGAACTGCAATAACGGTCCTCAGCAGCGGTGGTATCGGTAGTGGCGAGGTCGGGGCCGGCGGCGGATGTGGCGCTCCGTCGCTGGCCCCACTATTCAGGCGACCGGCGACACACTACGGCACGTCGGCGGCTTCGATCACCGCGAGAGCATCTCTGCACAACTGCGCCGACGCCTCGTCACGGAGTGATTCGTAGTCGATGGCGCTCTCACGCGCCTCATCGGCCGCGAACCGCCACTGAGCTCGTGTCAACCGGATGGAGATGATCTGGTCCATGGGCGGCCACAGCCCGTCCACCCAGGGAACCTGGGCCCAGCCCGCCTCACGGATGGCCTGCCCGACGCGTACGGCATGCGCATCGCCGTCAACAGTGGCAAGGGACACGACATTGTCCATCCCGGCGTCGATACCAGCCCAGATGCGGGCAGGCATCCGCAACGTAACGGACTCCGCCTGGAGATCGTCCATGGACGGCATCAGGTCCGCACCCTTCCGGTAGAAGCTCGTTTCGGTGCAGCGATCAACGCGCTCGGAACCACTTCGCTTCTTCGTTCCACGGTCGCGGACGCGCCGGATCTGTGTGACGAGTGTGCCGATGCCGATCGTCACGAGGGCCATGATCAGCGGCCCGACAGTATACGTGACGGCGTAGAACGCTTCGCTCATCTGGGCACCGCCGGCCAGACTCGTCGTCGCCCCATCGGCCCAGCGGCAGCCCGCGTACGCCGCCGACGGCTGATGTCTCGAACCGCTATCGCCAGAGTCGCCATCTGCGGAGACAGGACGACCGCTCCGAAGACCAATGCCTCCCAGAACGAAGGATCCGCGAGCTCGGCGCCGGCCACCGTCTGCGCGATCCAGCACAGCAGACGCACGGTGGCCGGAGCGAAGAAGCAGACGAAGAACCAGCCAGCCAGCACAAGCCCGGCCATGTAGACCCAGCAGTACCAACGGGCCACCGCCAGATCCCTGGGATGGGCGGCGTCGAGCTCCTGCCGCTGCGCCGGCGTGATGAGCCTCAGCCTGCGCCGGAGGAGCAACTGGTTGACCCGCCACAGGTCGAAGCAGCCGGCGGCGGTGAGCAGCACGGCGTAGATGTCCGTCCGCAGAAAGACGAAGCACTGGCTGGCGATGAGCGACAGTTGGAGGAATGCCAGTGCCGCCAGGAACCTGTCGGCGCCGGGCTCCAGTTCCCACCAGCGGAGCTGCCCGCCGAGTCGGCCCAGCAGCGCGCCCAGCAACACCGTGCCGTCGAAGAACGTGCCGACGAGCAGTGGCCAGTATCGACGGCGCCTGGGCAGACCGTCCGCGGTCACAACGCGCGCCTCGCTGCCGAGCGTGACACCGGCGCGAGAGCACACACCGGGCACTTGTCGTCCCGCGGCCACGGTTCGGTCGTGATCCGACAGTCGCCCGTGAAATCGATCAGATGGTAGGTGCCGGCGGCAACCGGGGCGATCACGCCAGTGAGGTAGCGCAGGGCCTCCATCGACACGAGCGCGCCGAGCATGCCCGCGACCGGTCCGATGGCGCGATTGACCTGATCTTGTTCGAGTGCCCGCGGCCAGGACAGCTCTCCGCTGGTGTCCTGGCGACGTTGCGCTTCCCGGTGCGTTTCAAGGCAATGCCGGCATGCGCTGCGGCCCGGGTCGACCGACCAGTACAGCCCCTGCGCGTAGGCCAGTCCGCCCCGAACGAACGGCACCCCGGCCGACACGCAGGCCCGATTCACCTGGAGATCCACTCCTGCCGGCTGGTCGATCGCCGAGACCACGAAATCGACGTCGTCCAGCAGTTCGGCGACCATGCCCCCGCCGGTGACCTGCCGGTGGAGCGCGGTCACCCGGACTGCCGGGTCGAACGCGCGAACCCAGGCGGCGACCTGCTCCACTTTGGACTGGCCGAGCTGCGCCGGGGTGTAGGTGTACTGACGTGCGAAGTTGCGCTGTTCGACAGTGTCGAAGTCGACCAACGTGAGGCGGCCTACCCCGAGGCCCACCAGATGCTGGACGGCGCTCGACCCGAGGCCGCCGACGCCGAGGACAAGCACATGCGCGTCGACCAGTTGGCGCTGCACTTCCTCACGCCCGCGGCGCTGGGAGGTGAACACGTCGAAGAAGGCCAGGTTGCTGAAGTAGCGTTCGCGCTGCTCGTCGCTGAGCATCCTCGGGGCCCGCGCATTGTCCAGCCAGCCGAGTTCGTCGAGCGCGCTCAGCGCACTCTCCACATCGGACTGTCTGACACGCGGTCGACGACCACGCATCGTTGCCACCAACTCGGGGAGGTCTCTCGTCCCCTCGGCCAGCAGGCGCAGCAGGAACAACACGTGGCCGTCGGGATCGGTGAGTTCGATCCGCCTGCGCGGGTCGATGGTGACGATCAGCCGTCCGACGCCGACCAGGCAGGTCAAGGACTTCAGACGCGGTATCAACAAGAATCCTTCTCTCTGCGCATGTGTGGCCCTGCCATCGCCATGGCAGGGCCACCGCCTCGGCGTCACGCGCCGCAGGTGTCGATGACGTGGATCGATGTAACCTTGATGTCCTCGACCCGTCTGATCTCGATGGTCATGTTTCCTCACCTCCTCAGTGGACCTCGTGCGCGCAGGCGGGCGCACAAGGTGAGCGGCCATCGTCTCCGGCCGCCACCGACCACAGCATCAGGGAAATCCACTACTTCTCACGCCTGGCGCTCCCCGGTCACCGTGGCTGTCTCAGTTGTGTCACCGGCCTTGCGCGGTCGTCGGTGGCGCATGATCCGCCAGACATGGGGAATTCCCCGATGCTCCACCGAGTAACGCCGGATTGACTGGCATCCGATCAGCCTTCGAGGAGGAGACCGACGTGACCAGGACAGGGAAGATTGTTGTCGTCGGGCTCGCGCTCGCCACGGTGGTCAGCGTCATACCCGCGTCCGGGGCGACGGGAACAGTGGCGTCCGCGGCCAACTCGAACCCGACGCACGCCCACCGCACCTGCGTCGCGGGCGGTCGGTCTCCGCGGGCAAGCCCCTCGGCCGGCCATCGACGATGCCCGCCGGCGTGCACGGGAGGACGGCGTCAGCGACTCAGGTGGTGCAACCATCTGAGTCGCTGACGGCCCGTGCTCACCGTCCGGTGGATCCGCCGTCACCGCCGTTTTCGGCCCCCGCCAGGGCGTTCGCCACCGCGGCGCGAGCGGGGACCGCAAGCTTGGCGAGGATGCGGGAAACGTGCACCTCGACGGTCTTGCTGCTCACGCACAGCTGGGCGGCTATCTGGCGGTTGGTCATGCCGGTCCCGACAAGACGGGCGATCTCCAGCTCGCGACGGGTCAGGCTCCCGATCCGTCCGGAGCGGCTGGAGTGCCGCGGCCCCCGCGCGTTGACACGTCGTTGCGCGCGCACCGCCCTGGCCTGGAACCCACGCGCTCCGCACGCGGTGAACAGCGCATGCGCGCTGGCCAGCTCCCTACCGGCCGGCCCGCTGTGGCCACAGCGGTCGAGCAGCACACCGGCCAGCAGGTGTGCTCTCCCCGCATCCACGCGATCGCCTGCCTCGGCGAAGGACTCCGCGGCGGCCACGGCGTGTCGGGCGGCGTGGGCCGGGTCGGCCGACCGCAGCGCGTGAGCTCGGGCAAGCCGCGCGAATCCGGTGCGCATGTGCAGTCCAAGCGTGGCGGCCAGTGTTTCCGCGCGGTGTGCCCAGTCGCCGGCTCGCTCGGCGTGGTGGAGACGCGCGTCGGCGGCGGCCAGCAGCTCGTACCAGCCGGCCCGGGACAAGGGGTCGAGATTGGGCAGCCCGGGGCCACCACCCGCCCGGACCAGGATCTCGATGCACGTGCCGGGATCATCGGCATGCAGACGAGCCTGGGCGAGCAGGCCGTGCGCCACAGCCGCATACCAGTCCTTGTCTTCTCCGGCCGCGGCAACGGCTTGCTCACCCAGCCGTAACGCCCGCGCGTGATCTCCCTGCCACGTGGTGATCCAACACAGGTTGGCCAGCGCCATGGCGCGCAGCTCGTCACTGCCGGTCAGCCGCGACACTTCCAGCGCGTCCGCGAAACAGTCGGCCGCCTCCTGGAGACGGCCCAGCAGCCCATAAGTGGTGCCCTGCCCCATACGCAGGTAGGTCATCAGGTGGTTCTGGCCGGTCGTGCGAGCCAGCCGCAGGCCCCGGTCGAGGTGTCGCAATGCCTCGGCCGGGCGCTCGAGGAACATCTCGCTCCACCCGAGCCAGACGGTGGCCTCCAGGTGCCGGGACAGGTCGCCGTCCGGCAGCGCGTCGACCACCGCACTGGTCTCGTCAAGTGAGGCGAAGGTCTGGGAGTCGACCGTGCCGTCGAGCAAACCGTTCAGCACGCACATTCCCATCGCGGTGGCCAGCAGTGCCCGATCCGAGTGGTGGCGTGCTATCGCGAGGGCCTCGTACGCCCACGGGTGGTGTGTCGTGAAGTCCCCGCGGGTGAGTCGACCGGCGGCGAGTTCCAGCTTGAGCAGCGCCGCGGCAACACTGTCCGGATCAGCGAGGCCGTCCAGTTCGTGCAGGAGAAGGGCCCGGGCCTCGGCGTGATGGCCGAGCAGGCGATCGATCACGGCGCAGAAGCCCGCGACCCGGGCGCGTTCTTCGGCCGATTCAGCCGGCAGCAGTCGCAACGCCTCGTGCAGCAACTCCCGGCTGTCGGCCAAGCGTCCGGTGACGCCGAGGGCTCGTGCGCGCATGCCCAGCAGACTGAGCCGCATGGGCTGCGCTGTCGCGTCGTCGGGAAGCAGGCGGAGCGTCACCTCCAGCCAATGTGCCGCCGTGGCCGGGGTGGTGTGCATGGTCGTGACGGCAGCGTCCAACAGGACATCGATGGCAGCCGGGTCGCCGTAGGCAGCGGAACGTTCCACGTGGTGCGCCCGTGCGGTGGCCGGCGCCCCGCGCTGCCGCAGCGCGGCTGCCGCACGGGCGTGTGCGGCCACTCGCCACCCTGCCCCGGCGGTCTGGTAGGCCATGGTGCGCACCAGCGGATGCCGGTAGCGGAAATGACCAGGCACACCCGCCGGGCGGAGAAGATCACGGTCGACCAGTCGGTCGATCACGGCAAGGACCTCGTTCCGGTCGCAGTCGGCGACCGCCGCCACCAGATCCGCGTCGAACTCCTCGCCGGCGATCGCCGCCGCCTGCGCGACCCCGAGTTCGGCGGATCCCAGGGCAGCGAAGTCATCCGACAGCGACGCGCGAAGCAGGTCGGAAGCGTCACCTGCCGGACACACACGGTCGGCGTCGTGCGTCCATCTGCCGTCACGGGCCAGTGCCTGCAGGTAGAGCGGGTTACCGCAGCCGACGTCGTACAACTCTCGCCGGCGGCCGGCCGCGGCGCCAGGGCCGAGGAACTGCTCGATCTCCGCTGCGGCGAGTGGCCCAACCTCAATCAACTCAGCTTGCGACAGGATCGCGCTCAACCGTGCGGGCGCCTGCCGCGGGCGGAAGGCCGTTGCCACCACCACTCGGGCGCGGGGTGGGTGGCGGATCAGATGGTCCAGCAGCTCGATCGAGCCGGCATCGGCCCAGTGCAGATCGTCCAACACCAGGACGAGGCCCTCCGGCGCAGCCACGGTCTCCCACAGCGCTCGTACAGCACGGTGCAGGCGATAACGCTCGATATCCAGCAGTTCCACCGCAGGCTGTTTCGGTCCTGGTCCCCGGCCCAGCGGAAAGACCGTGCGCAGTAGGCCCCAGGCATCCTCGCCCAGTTGCGTGATCCGTTCCACCGCTGCCTCGGGCAGGTGGTCGGCGACGGCGTCGATGAACACGCCGAACGGGAGTTCTCGCTCGAACTCGTCCGCGCGCCCCCACAACACCGGGACGCCCGCCCGCCCCGCCGCTCCGGCGAACTCCTGCAACAACCGGGTCTTCCCGATCCCCGGCTCGCCGACCACCTGGACGAACCGCGCGACCTGCTCTCCTTCCGGCCACTGCAGCAACCGCCGTAGCCGACCCAACTCCCGGCGTCGTCCGACGAAACACCCCCCACGGTGTCCCCTGGCCATCTCGGACGTCGGCTGCCCTACGGCAGCTCCCATGGACTTCCTCCCCCACCCCCGACGTGCTCTGCCAACCGACTCGCGCACGCCGCATCAGCGCGTACCGCGGAACGGTTCAGAAGCAAGCGTTGGATGACGAGCGGGACGGACGCAAGCGGCGGACGCGACGCAAACGCGCCGTTGACGGGAACTGGACGAGAGGATCCTCTCCCCTGTGCGATCTGCCCGGGTGACAACGGGAAACTCGGTGGGCAGGCCGGTGTTGGTCCTTCGACTCCAGCCATCCGGCCTGCCCGTTCGCGCGGGATCCGGGTCAGCCGGTGGCTGCCATCAACGCGTCGAAGTTCGCGCGATACTGGTCGTGGATCGCGTTGGAGTGCACGCGGACCATCGCCTCGTCGTTCTCCCGCAACGCCGCGTTGGTGTAGTTGTGGCTACCGGTCATCACCCATTTGCTGTCGCGTTCCCCGGCGTAGGTGCCCTCGATCAGCATGTACTTGGAGTGCACGATGTACGTGCCGTCGATCTGGTGCAGCTTGATCCGGTCGTGGCCGCTCAGGTAGCCCAGCGTGCCCGCGTCCATGCCGGTGTAGGCGATTTCGATCCAGCACTTCCGGTCGGCGAGCGCGCGGAGTTCCCGCGCGATGTTGTCGCGGGTGAAGTCCCACATGGCGATCCGGATCACGGTGCGGCCGGTGGGCGTGCCGACGGTGGTGTTTCCCTCGCAGGTCACGTTGTCGCTCAACATGTTGTAGATCGTGTCCGTGGACTCGTCGTTGCCGGCCCTCGGAAAGAAGTACGCCTTGACGTCCCCGGCGCTGACCGTGCGGTAGTAGTCGCCGGTCTTGTGCTGGGCGGCCAGGTCGTTGAAGTAGCTCAGGTAACCGTTGTAGAGGGCGGTGTTGCCGACCAGGGTGACCGCGTTGTTCCAGTACTTCTCGGCGTTGTCGACGGTGAGGTTGGCCGAGGACTGGACCACCACGTCGGCCGAGCCCTGGGTCTGGGAGAACAGGAAGAACTTGTTGTGCATGATCGGGGTGCCGACGTCGCCGATGCACGCCCCGCCGTCGGTGCACAACGTCACCCACGACGACTTGCTCCGGTCGGTGCCCAGTCCCCCGACCAGGCGCACCACGGCGGCCGAGTCCGCGGCCGAGTGGTCGACGACCAGCCGGACGTTGACACCACGGTCGTGTGCCGCGAGCAGGTCGCCCGCCACGGTGGTGTCGGTGAAGTGGTACATCGCGACGCGGATGTCCGATCCGGCCGCCGCTGTCTGGATGAGGGAACGCAGCTGGTTGACGATGGCGTACTGCTGGGCGGGGTCGGTCGGGTTGTTGAACACGGCGCCGGAGGCGACCGCCGCGTCGGCGGCCGGCGTCCCCGGCCCGGGGACCAGGAGTGCGGCCAGCGCCGCGACCACGGGCAGAATCATGCGGGCAGGTCTCATCGGATTTCCTTCACTGTTTCGGTCACGGCGGATCTGAACGTCGGGCGCTCAGGTGTTGCCCCAGGTGCGGATGCGCGCCTCGCCGCCGAGGCTGCACGGCGCGCCACCGGCGTAGTCGAGGTCCCCGACGATCGTGGCCCAGTTGGAGATGCTGCTGCCGTCGTAACCGGACACGTTGTCGTTGTCGTGGAACAGGTTGCCGTGCGAAGCGCACTCGCGTGGATGGCCCGGTGACACGCACCCGGTGGTGGTGTCGCAGAACCAGTCCGAGAGCAGCCCGCGCTGACCGGACCGGGTGAGGGTGTTTCCGTACACGTCGTTGTCGTCGCTGCCGTTGCGGACCCGGACGGGATCACCGCTGACGTAGGCGAACTGGTTGCCGCTCACGACGTTGCGGCTGCTGCCGTGCGCGAGATACACGCCGTGCAGGAGGTCGGCGTCGCCGCCCGCGTTCTCCAGGTGCACAAAGTGGTTGTTCTGCACCACGTTGTCGCTGGAGTTGACGAGGTCGACACCGCCGTAGGCGTACCCGGCCGAGGACCACTTGGAGCCGATGTCCACGAACTCCAGGCCGAACACCTTGTTGTGGTTGAACCCGGCGTCGGCCGGCACGCGCAGGTTGGTGGCCGAGTCCGTCGTGGTCCGGCCGGCGAGCGCGATGCCACCCTCGCTGTAGTCCTGGACCTGGAGGTAGTAGAACCGCAGGCCACCGTCGCCGCCCGCGGTGGCGCTGTCGGGCATGCGGCCCTTGAACCAGTATCCGGCCGTGCCGTTGCCCCGGAAGACGGGACGGCCGGCGATGTCGTCGATCCCGCCGCCGTACTGGTAGTCGACGGGCATGAACGTGACGGTGTGGCCGGGCACCACGAAGGTCCAGGTCGTCGTGGGCGCCGTGTAGGTGCCCTGCTTGATCCGGACCTGCACGTCGGCCTGGGGCCGGGCGGCGGTGATCACGTCCTGGGCGCGGGCGAGTGTCCGCACCGCCGTCGACGTGCTCAGGCCGTTGTTCGCGTCCGACCCGGCGGGGTCGAGATAGACCGTGAACGGCGGCGGCGCGGGGTCGGCCTGTGCGACGCCGGTGAGCAGGAACGTCAGTGCGGCGGCGATCGCTGTCGCACGCATCGTGTTCTCCTGTCTGCTGGTGACTCCGTCCCACCTGTGTAGAGCGGTGACGGATGTCCGGCGTCGTGCCGACCGCGCCGGACATCACCTGCCGGACAATCACCCGCAGGAAACAGGGAACGGGGCTTCGGGGACGTGCTGCGCCCAGCGCTGCGGCGTCAGCACTCCCGCGGTGTCGGCGCAGATGCGCCGCGCCGCCTCCTGCCCGTCCATCGGGGTCAGCTGGATGGTGCGGTCGTCGCTGGCGGTCGCCAGCACCGTGCCGTCCGGGTTGAACGCAGCGCCGTCGATGGCTGCCGTGTGCGTGGTCAGCGCCGGCCCGACGGGGCTGGCGTGGGCCGGGTCGTGGACGTCCCACAACCGGATCGTGCCGTCCTGGCCCGTGCTGGCCATGGTGGTGCCGTCACGCGTGAACGTCACCTGGTACACGAAGCTGGTGTGACCGGTCAGCGGTGCGCCGATCTGCTGCGGCGTCCCCGTGCCGCTGACGTCCCAGAGCCGGACGGTGTGGTCGCTGTCGGCGGTGGCCAGGTAGCGCCCGTCCGGGGCGAAGGCGACGCACCGGACGCCGCCGGTGTTGACGGTCAGCCGCCGGGCCTGCCCCGGACGACCGGGATCGGTGATGTCCCACAGCAGCACGGTGTCGTCGCTGCTGGAAGCGGCCAGTTCGTGGCCGTCGGGGCTGATCGCCAGCCAGGTCACGTCCTCGCGGTGGCCGAGGAGGGTCGCGGCCGGTGTGACGTGCTCGCGGTTCGTGACGTTCCACAGCCGCACCACGCCGTCGGCGCCGGCCGCGGCCAGGGTCCGCCCGTCCGGCGTGAACGCGACCTCCGTGACGGCCTGGGAGTTCCCGCTCACCGGTTCGGGCCAGGCAACGGCATGCCGGGGATCGGCGACGTCCCACAACCACACGGTGCCGTCACGGCCGGCGCTGGCCAGGGTGTGTCCGTCGGGGCTGAACGCGACCTGGTTGACAGCCTTGGTGTTCCCGGTCAGCGGCGGCCCGAGCGGCTTCGGACGTCTCGGGTCGGCCGTGTCCCACAACCGGACGGTGCGGTCGGTGCTCGCGCTGGCCATGACCTTGCCGTCGCGCCGGAAAGCCACGCCGTTGACGTAGCTGGTGTGGCCGATGAGGACGGTCGCCGGCAGGTGCCACAGCCGTACCATGCTGTCGGCCCCGACGCTGGCCAGGGTCTGCCCGTCGGGGCTGAACGCGAGCCAGTAGATGTAGCCGGTGTGCCCGGTGAGCGGCTGGCCCAGCGGGACCGGGTCGGCCGGCTGGCTGAGGTTCCACAGCCGGATGGTCTGGTCGGCGCCGGCGGTGGCCAGCACGGTGCCGTCATGGTTGAACGCCACCGCGAAGATGGTGTCGGTGTGCCCGGCCAGCGGGTGTCCGAGCCGGGCCGGGTGCGCCGGATCGCTGACGTCCCACAACAGCACGGTGTGGTCGTTGCTGACCGACGCCATGAGCCTGCTGTCCGGGGTGAACGCGGTCGCGTAGACGGTGTCGGAATGCCCGGCGAGTGGCTGTCCCCACGGTGTCGGGTTGGCCAGATCGGTGACGTTCCACAGCTGGATCAGGTGGTCGTGGCCGGAGCTGGCGATCGTGCGCCCGTCCGGGCTGAACGTGGCCGAGGCGACGGCGTCGGTGTGGCTACCGATGAGCGGCTGCCCGATCGGCGTGGCGTGCGCGGGATCCGTCACGTTCCACAACCGCAGCGTCCGGTCGGCGCCCGTGCTGACCAGCGTGTGCCCGTCCGGGCTGAAGGACACCGAGAACACGATGTCGCTGTGCCCGAGCAGCGGCGGCCCAGCGGACCTGGCGTGGGCGGGATCGGTGACGTCCCACAGCCGGACCGTGTGGTCGCTGCCGGCCGTGGCGACCAGATGGCCGTTCGGGCTGTACGCCACCCACATCACCTTGTCGCGGTGCCCGGTCAGCGGTGGCGTCCACAACCTCACGTGCACGGGATCGGTGATGTTCCACAGCCGCAAAGCGCCGTCCAGGCCGACCGTGGCCAGGGTGCGCTTGTCGGGGCTGTACGCCACGCCGTACACGGTTTTCGTACCGCCGTCGACCAGCGAGGACAGCGCGACGTTCTGCGTGCCGAGCACCGCAGTCCGATTCTGGGACGTGTCCTGCATTCGCTCGGCCGCGAGCGAGAACTGGGCGGCCAACGAGATGTCGGTGTCGTGCACCTGTTGCGCCTCGTCCGCGGTGTGCATCGCTACGGCACGGTCGCGTTGCGCCTGCGCGGTGTCGCGCTGTTGAAGTGCGTACACCGCCGCGGTCGACGCCAGGACCGCGAGCACCGCCAACACGGCGATCGCGGCGCGGGTCAGCAGGCGGGCGCGGTTCTGACGTCCCGCTGACGAAAGGAGGAAGCGCCGCAGGCGCGGATCCCGCTCCAGGTCCTCGCGGTGGCGGGCGGCCCACTCCATGGCCACGGCCAGCCGGTTTCCCCGGTACAGGACGGCGGGATCGTGGCCCTCCCGGTCCCAGGTCAGCGCGGCGTCGACGAGTTGCTGGTGCACAAGCAGGCCCTGACGGTCCTCGGCCACCCATTCGCGCAGGCGGGGCCAGGCGTGCAGCAGGGCCTCGTGGGTCAGCTCCACGGTGTCGGCGTCGACCGTGACCAGTCGCGCCCGCACCATCGTGTCCAGCACCGGTTCGGCATCGGCCGGCAGCTCGTCCCGTCGCACTCGCCGCTTGGTGTCGTCGGCGCCGGCGTTGACGGCGATCAGGCGCAGGAGGACGGCGCGCGCCAGTCGTTGCTGGTCGGGAGTCAGACCGGTGTAGACGGCTTCGGCGGTCCGGGCCAGCGCCTGGTGCATTCCGCCCGACGCCTCGTAGCCGCTGAGCGTCATCATGGCGCCGCGGCGCCGGTACCACGTCTCCCGCAGCGCGTGCGACACCAGCGGCAACGCGTTCGGTTGGCCGGCCGCGTCGGCGATCACCCTGGCCAGCAGGGCACTTTCCACCGCGCCGCCGGCGTCCACCATCGGTTGGCTGATCGCGCGGCGCAGTTCGTCGGTGGTCATCCGGCCGACGAGCAGTTGCCCGTCGCGGAGTGCCTCGACGAGCCCGGCGTGGTCGGCGCAGTGGGCGTAGAAGTCCGCGCGGACCCCGATGACGACGCGGGTCCGGCTGTTCCCGGCCTGCGCGGCCGTCAGCAGCGCGTCGATGAACGCGGCGCGTTCGCCGGCGTCGGGGCACAGCGTGAAGAGTTCTTCGAACTGGTCGACGACCAGCAGCAGTTCGGCGTCGGCCGGTCCGTTCGCCAGTGCCTGCAACACGGTCAGGTGCAGTGCCCGGCGGTCGCTGCCCAGCTCGCGACGCAACGCGGTCGCGGAACCGCCCGCGAGCGCGGCGATCCGGGCCGCGCACTCGTCGAGCGGATCCGCGCCCGGGGTGAACAGCACGACCGGCCCGTTCCCCCGCCGTCCGGGGACAAGACCGGCGCGGATCAGGGACGACTTTCCGGAACCGGACGGACCGAACACCGCGACGAACCGGCGTCCGGCGACGCGTGAGACGAGGTCGTCGGTGAGCGCTTCCCGGCCGTGGAAGCGATCCGCGTCCTCCGGCTGGAACGCCGCCAGGCCGGGATAGGGGCAGGACTCGCCCACGGCGGGGTTCTCGGCGCGGTCGAGGGTCTGCGTGGCGGCCACCTCGCGCCAGCGTTGCTCCCACTCGACGGTGTCGCCGCCGCACGCCTCGACGAACGCCAACGTGACCGCCAGGCTGGGCAGCCGCCGGCCGCCGGCGGCGTCCGCGAGCGTGGTCGACGAGTAGTGCGCCTGCCGCGCCAGTTCCCGGTAGGGCGGCTTGCCCGCCTTCTCCCGCACTCGCCGCAGTTCGGCGGCGAACCGGCCCAGCGCGTCGTTCTCCTCGAGCGGCCGCTCGGATCTCGGCACCGCCACCAACCCCCAGCTTCGTCAATCAGGGAGCCATTGTCCGAACTCCGATGTCCGGCGTCCAGCGAACGAAGCCGGACAACCACGTTCGCCGTAGACCGGAAGCCACGCACTCCCCGACGAAAGGATTCACGGCAGTGGCGAGAACAGGGCAAACGGTGGCCGTGGGTCTGACGGTCGCGCTCATGTTCACCGTAACGGCGGCAATCCCCGCCGCCGCGGCGAGCGGACCGGACCTCGATCACGCCGGCTCCGGCCTGGCCGCCCGCACGGCGCAGCCGGTGACGCCGGCCGCGATCGGCTCGGTGCGCGGCCTGGACGTCAGCGGTTACCAGGGCGCGGTCGACTGGGCATCGGTCGCCGCCGCCGGCGCGTCCTTCGCCTACGTCAAGGCGACCGAGAGCACCAACTACGTCAGCAGCTACTTCGGCCAGCAGTACAACGGCGCCGCCGGCGCCGGCCTGATCCGCGGCGCCTACCACTTCGCCCATCCCGACGCGTCCAGCGGCGCCACACAGGCGGACTACTTCGTGGACCACGGTGGCGGCTGGCGTGCCGACGGCAAGACGCTGCCCGGTGCGCTGGACATCGAGTACAACCCGCACGGCGACACCTGCTACGGCCTCAGCGCCGGCGCGATGGTCTCCTGGATCTCCGCCTTCAGCAGCCGCTACCGGGCCCGCGCCGGCCGGGCGCCGGTGATCTACTCCACCACCGACTGGTGGCACAAGTGCACCGGCGACTACGCCGGCTTCGGCGCCACCAACCCGCTGTGGATCGCCAACTACTCGGGCACCCCGCTGCCGCTGCCGGCCGGCTGGGCCAGCGACACGATCTGGCAGTACGCCGACTCCGGCCCGTTCCCCGGCGACCAGAACACGTTCAACGGCACCCGTGACGACCTGCGCACCTTCGCCCTCGGTGACTACACTCCCCCGCCGGTCCGCGCCTGGCCGATCGTCCAGCAGGGCGACAGCGGCACCCGGGTGACGACGGTGCAGGACCTGCTCGACGCCCGCGGCGCGACGCTGACCGCGGACGGCGACTTCGGTCCGGCGACGCTCGCGGCGGTGAAGGCGTTCCAGTCCGCGCACGGGCTCACCGCCGACGGCATCGTCGGCCCCAACACCTGGCAGGCGCTGGTCGTCACCGTGCAGTCCGGCGACTCCGGCCCGGCCGTGCGGGCCGCCCAGACCGAGCTCGTCGCGCACGGCGCCGCCGTGACCGTCGACGGCCAGTTCACCGACGCCACGCGTGCGGCAGTCGTCGCGTTCCAGACCAGCAGCCAACTCACGGCCGACGGCGTCGTCGGACCGGACACCTGGCAAGCACTCGTCTCCTGACTCCTGACGGAAAGGATCACCGTGCACATCCGCATCAGCTCAGCGTGGGCCCGCCGTGTCGGCCTCGCCCTGGCCGCGGCGGCCATGACCGCCACGATGGCCGCCATCACCCCGGGACAGGCTCTCGCCGACACCGACGTCCGCCAGACGCAGTGGGATCTGGCCGGCATGGCCTACCTGACGTTCACCGACGTCGACGGCGTGTCCGGCCCGCAGACCACCGGCGCCGTGTCGGCCTTCCAGACCGACCGCTGCCTGACCGTCGACGGCGTCGTCGGGCCGGAGACCAACTCCGAACTGTCCGCCCAGGTCACCAAGGTCCAGGCGGCCGCGGGCACCACCCAGGACGGCATGTACGGGCCGAACACCGAGGCGGCCGTGAAGACCTGGCAGGCCGCGCACAACCTGACCCAGAACGGGCAGGCCGACGCCGCGACCATGACCGCGATGGGCATCGACCGCCTCAAGACGCCGTGCTCGCGGCCGACGCAGGACGAGATGGTCCAGCAGATCCTGACCATCGCGCAGCAGGAGGCCGCCAACTCCGCGCACAACCACGAGATCGGCGGCTACAACTGCAACTACTACAGCACGCAGCTCGGCGTCGGCAGCGGTGGTTGCTCGAACGGCTGGCGCTCCGAGGCGTGGTGCGCCGACTTCGTGCGCTGGGACTGGATCAAGGCCGGGGCCAACACCAGCGGCATCAACGGCCTCGCGTCGAGCCTGGAGGACTACGGCAAGGCGCACGGCACCTGGCACACCAGCAATCCCAAGCCCGGTGACGCCGTCTACTTCACCTACGGCCACGTGGGCATCGTGGTGTCGGCGACCAGCAGCACCATCACCTACATCTCCGGCAACACCTACAACCCGGCTACCGGCAACGACGACGGCCTGTTGCAGAAGACCATCTCCCGCAGCGGCACCAGCATCGGCGGCTACGCCTCGCCCGTCGTCAAGTGACCGACTCCACGCCGGCCGTGTCGAGGGGCGCGGCCGGCGTGGCCCGTGTTCGGAAAGGACAAGCAAGTGCGTGTCATCTCCCTTGCGGCCGCCACGATCGGCGTGGCCGCGCTGCTCCCGCCGGCCGCGTTCGCCACCCCTTCGCCGGGCTGGCAGGCCGATCTGGTCACCGATGCCGTCCAGACCAACATGTCCACACGGGACGGTGTCGTCACGGTTCTCGACCCGGCCTGGAGACAGGGCTACGCGGTGGATCTGCTGGCCGTGCACGAACTGGCCACGCCGACCGACCGGGTCGACGCCCGCCTGTCGGCCCGGATTCCGGCCGGCGCCCAGGTCGACGTCGACGTCCGCGGCCGGCTGGCCGACCGGAGCTGGACCGAGTGGACGGCGGCCGGAACCACGCTGCCGGCGGCCGCGACCGCCGTGCAGGCCCGAATCACCTTGCACACCAACGGGTCGGCGGCCCCGACCGTCACCGGCTTACGCCTGTCCGCCGACGAGTCGGGGATTCGTCCGCTGGTCACCGGGACTCCGCTGACCTACCGCGTGTTCGCCACCCGTGAGGGCCTGGCCGGCCAGACCACCGCGAACGGCCACACCATCACGTCCCGGGACCACTTCGTCGCGTTGCCCTCTGGAAAGGCGTTGTCGGCCAAGGGAAGTTCCACCTACTCGGTGAAACTGTGCAATCCGGCCAACAACAAGTGCGAGGTCGCGCCGGTGTGGGACGTCGGGCCGTGGAACACCAGGGACGACTACTGGAATCCGTCCTCGGTGCGCCAGTCGTGGAAGGACCTGCCGCAGGGCAAGCCGGAGGCGCAGGCCGCCTACCAGGACGACTACAACGGCGGTCTGGACCAGTACGGGCGCTCGGTGGGCAACCCGGCGGGCATCGACCTCGCCGACGGCACGTTCTGGGACGGCCTGGGCATGACCGACAACGGCTGGATCCAGGTCACCTACCAGTGGACCGGCTCCGGCACGCCGGCGCCCACCTGGCCGATCGTGGAGCAGGGTGACACCGGCAACACGGTGAAGACCGTGCAGTACCTGCTCAACGCCCGGCAGCAGGCGGGCCTCACGGTCGACGGCGACTTCGGCCCGGCCACGCTCGCGGCCGTGAAGAAGTTCCAGTCCGCGCACGGCCTGACCGTGGACGGCATCGTCGGCCCGAACACGTGGTCGGCGCTCGTGCCGGCGGTGGCGTCGGGCAGCACCGGCGACGCCGTGCGGGCGGTGCAGAATGAGCTGACCGCGCACGACATCGCCACTCCCGTGACCGGCGTCTTCGACGCCACCACCGACACCAACCTGCGGAGTTTCCAGACTGCCAACGGATTGCCGGCCACCGGCGGCACCGACGCGGACACCTGGAAGGCCCTGGTGAACTGACCGATGGCGGGCACGGTGACCTTCACGCTCCTGGGGCCCGTCGAGGCCCATGACGAGGACGGGCCGCTGCCGGTGGGCGGCCCCCGCAGCCGGACGGTGCTCGCGGCACTGTTGTTGGCGGCCAATTCCATGGTGACGGTGGAGCGGCTGGTGGACCTGGTCTGGGACGTGCGGCCGCCGCGCACCGCTCACCGGCAGGTGCAGAACCGGGTGTCGATGCTGCGGCTCGCCGGCGTGCCGATCGAGACCTGCCCTTCCGGCTACCGGATCCGAGCGGACCGTGCGAGCCTGGATGTGGTGGCGTTCGAGCAGGCCGCGCGGGACACGCACCGGCAGCTCGGACACGGCCGCCATGAGGCGGCGGCAACGTCCGCGCGCTGGGCGCTGGCGTTGTGGCGTG
Organism: Kutzneria kofuensis; assembly: GCF_014203355.1. NCBI lineage: Bacteria > Bacillati > Actinomycetota > Actinomycetes > Pseudonocardiales > Pseudonocardiaceae > Kutzneria > Kutzneria kofuensis. The sequence continues at coordinate 8,065,198 of NZ_JACHIR010000001.1, read as the reverse complement.
GCCCCGCACTGGCCGGCACCGACCTGCCCCATCACGCCGCCCTGCTCGAGGAGCTGCGACTGGACGTGCTGACGGCGCGGCTGGATGCCGACCTCGCGCTCGGCCGGCACGGAGACGTCGTCGTCGAGCTCGCCGCCCTCACGCGGGAACACCCGCTGCGGGAACGGTTTCTCGGCCAGTTGATGACGGCGTTGGTCCGCTCCGGTCGCCGGGGCGAGGCACTCGCCGCGTACGACTCGGCCCAGCTCCGCCTGCGTGCGCAGTTCGGCGTCGGGCCGAGCCCGGAGCTCCGCCGGCTACGGGCGAACCTGCTCATCGACACCTTGGCGTCGGCCCGATGATCGCGGCGCGCGGGACCGGCGCCCGCGCGCCGCGCCAGGATCAGTTGATCAAGTCACGCCAGGTGTCGCGGTTGACGGCGCCGTCGGCGGCGAGGCCGTTGGCGGCCTGGAAGGCCTTCAACGACGTCACCGTCGCCGCGTCGAGGGTGCCGCTGACCGTGGTCGCCCAGCCGTGGGCGGTGAGTTCGGTCTGAACCGCCCGCACCGTGTCCCCGGTGCTGCCCGGGTTCACCGTCGGCACGAGCGCCGACCACGTGTTCGGGCCGACCACACCGTCCGCGGTGAGCTTGTGCGCGGTCTGGAAGCTCTTGACCGCGGCGAGGGTCGCCGGGCCGAAGTCGCCGTCCACGGTCAGGCCGGCGTTGTGCTGGCTGTTGAGCAGGTACTGCAACGCCTTGACGTCGGCGCCGGTGTCACCGTTCTGCACCAGCGGCCAGGCGAGCAGGGACTCCCGCATCGCGTACACCACACGGCTTCCCGGGTCCTCCGACAGCGACCAGAGCTCGTCCCGGCCGGGCCAGTAGCTCAGGTCCTCCGGGTAGGGCTGCAACACGTTCTCGTACTTCGCGACCGACTGCCGGGCGGTGTAGGAGTAGAGCGAGCCGTAGTGGGCGGTGCTGGTCGAGTAGCTGGTGGACGCGTAGTAGCGGCCGCGGACGGACGCGGTCCCCTGCGTCTTGAGAATGCCGGTCTCGTACGCCTCGATCCCGTGCACCAGCCCGTCGGTCGACGCCGCGAGGGTGTGGTCGGCGGCGTTGAGCGGATACCGGACGACGCGGTGGGTGTCCGTGGTCTCGGTGTTGTACTCCGAGACGACCATCGTGTCCGAGGCGCCGGTGCGGTCCAGGGCCGTGGAGGAGAACCGGAACGCCGGGTAGCCGCCGGCGGTCGAGGCGTTGTACGTGAAGGCCTGCGGCAGCACGTACTTGTAGCCGAAGGCCTGGTAGGACCCGTCGGACTGGAGGCCGATCCCGTCGCCGCCGGTGTCGACCGACCAGATGTGGTTCAGGTCGAAGACCCGCAGGCCGCCGCTGGTGTCCACGACGTAGATGTAGTTGCCGTACCAGAACATGCCGCCGGCGTGCACGGCGTCCCCGCTGCTGTTGGTCACGGGTTTGAAGTCGGGCTTGCCGGCCGAGTTCGTCGTCGGCAGCACCAGCAGCACCAGGCGGTACACCGGATGGGCCGGGTCCGAGTAGTCCACGAACGCGATCCGGTCACCGCGGTCGACGCCGCCGGCGTGCCAGTACCAGCTGGCGGCGATCACGGTCTGCCCCTGGTAGGCGCCGGACGGGTCGGCGTCGGCGCTGGAGGTGATGCCCTGCGGGTACCAGTCGGTCCCGCCCTCGTCGTCCGCGCCGGGCTCGGACTGCCAGCAGAACGCCTCCACCGCGGCCGGAGCGTGCGCCGAGCAGGGCTTCGCCGTGCGGTTCGCGCTCGCCACCACGTCCGGGAACCCGGCCGTGGGCAGCACCTTGTCCAGCGCGGCGATCGTGGCCGAGTAGGAGCCTTGCTGCAGGCGGAAGTTCGCCGGGGTCAGCCCGGTGGGCGCCGCCGTCGCCGTGCCCGGCGACACCGATGCCAGGGCGGCGACCGCCAGTATCGCAAGCGTCTTCTTCCAGTGGTGAATCACGGGCTTCCTCTCCTGGTCAGATCGGATTCACCACGATGGCGCACCACGTCCTCGATCCGTCACAAGTGGGCGAGCACTGGTCCCCCGACGGCCGTCAGACGGTCGCCCCCTTCAGCGCGAGCAGGCTCTCCGCCGTGTCGGCGATGGTGTCCTCGATCGGCCGCGGAGACCAGCCCAGCACCCGCCGAGCCTTCTCCGACGTGGCGTCGAAGTTCCGGCCCAGCTGTGGGCGCAGGATGCGCAGTCCCGGGTTGACGCGGGCGAGGGCTCGCGCCGTCCACACCGGCAGTTCACGCGTGGGCACCTTCGACGCGCGGTCGCCGAGGCGGTCCCGCAGGATCGCCGCGATCTCACGCGTCCACAGGCTGTGCCCGGAGATCGCGAGGAACCGCTCACCCGCCGCGGCCGGATCGGTCATCGCCCGCAGGTGCAGGTCCGCGACGTCGCGCACGTCCACGTACCCCATCGCGAACTTCGGCAGAGCGGGCAGTTCACCGTCCAGCATCCGCTGCACCAGCCCCAGCGACGGCGAGTAGTCGGAGCCGAGGACCGGTCCGAGCACACCCACGGGGTTCACGACAGCCAGCTCGACACCACCGTGCTCGGCGACGAATTCCCACGCCGCCTTCTCCGAAAGCGTCTTGGACTTCTGGTACGGGGGGATCCCGCCGTCGACATTGCTCCAGTCGGCCTCGGTGAACACCCGCGACTTCTCGGGGTGCCCCATCCCGACCGCCCCGAACGCCGAAGTCAGCACGACCCGCTTCACCCCGGCCTCGCGCGCGGCCCGCAGCACGCGCAGCACCCCGTCCCGGGCGGGCACGACCATCTCGTCGTCGTAGCGGGGCAGGCTGGTGAGCGTCGGCGAGGCGACATGCAGCACGTAGTCGCAGCCCCCGACCGCCTCGCGCCAGCCGGTGTCCTGCTGGAGGTCCGCCGGCAGCACGGTCAGCTTCGCGTCCTCGGGCGCCCCTCCGGCACGGAGCGTCGCCCGCAGCGTCGGCTCCTTCTTCAGGTCTCGCACCGTGGTGCGTACCGTGTGCCCTTGCGCCAGCAGCGCGAGCACGCACCAGCTGCCGATGTACCCCGAGCCGCCGGTGACCAGCACTTCCGTCATGAATGATCCTCACAATGACTTGGGCGGAGAACGTGTCGTCGTTCGATCGGAAACGCCTGGTGGTCCTAGACGTTCGCGTATCCCGGAACCCGGTCCCGGATCCGTTGCAGCTCGGCTTCGTCGGAGATGCCTTGGAAGTCGTGGCGAGGCGTGTACGGCCGCTCGACGGCGGCGAGTTCCTCGTCGGTCAGCTCGATGTCCAACGACGCGATCGCGTCGTCGATCTGGGTGATCGTGTTGGCCCCGACGAGCGGTGCCGACACGACGGGTTTGCTGTGCAGCCAGGCCAGGGCGACCTGTGCTCGGGTGGCGCCGCGCTCCTCGGCGATCGCGCCGACGGCGTCGATGATCGCGTGGTCGCTGTCGGCGGTGAGCGGGGTGTAGAGCAGGTCCGCGTAGCCACCATCCGTTTCGGACCGGGCTGTCGACTTCGCGGCGTCCCAGGGGCGGGCCAGCCGGCCGCGGGCGAGCGGGCTCCAGACGATCGTGCCGACTCCCTCGTCGAGGCACAGCGGGATCATCTCGCGCTCCTCCTCGCGGGCGAGCAGGTTGTAGTGGTTCTGCATCGACACGAACCGGGCCCAGCCGTGCTGCTTCTGCAGGTGGAGGGCCTTGGCGAACTCCCAGGCGGCCATGGAGGAGGCCCCGAGGTAGCGGACCTTCCCGGACTTGACCAGGTCGTGCAGGGCTTCGAGGGTCTCCTCGAGCGGGGTGTCGTTGTCGTTGCGGTGAATCTGGTAGAGATCGATGTAGTCGGTCCCGAGCCGCCGCAGGCTGTGCTCGACTTCGGTCATGATCGCCTTTCGGGACAGGCCCTTCCCGTTCGGTCCCGGCCGCATCGGGTGACGCAGCTTGGTGGCGATGACGACGTCGTCCCGGTTCGCGAAGTCCTTGAGGGCACGGCCCAGGATCTCCTCGCTGGAGCCGTGGGAGTACATGTTGGCGGTGTCGAAGAAGTTGATGCCGGCCTCGAGAGCGTGCTTGACGAGCGGGCGACTGGCGTCCTCGGCCAGTGACCAGACCGGGTGGCCGCGGTCGGGGTCGCCGTAGGTCATCGCACCGATCGCGATCGGCGAGACGTCGAGACCCGTGGTTCCGAGCTTGGTGTAGCGCATGGTGCTCCTCTATGGTTCTGGAGAGGTCTCCACATACGTTAGTGGAGAGGTCTCCGGATAGCAAGGACGGCACATGGTTCGCTCGGACGCTCGGGAAAACCGGGCTCGCATCCTGCAGGTCGCTCGCGAGGCCTTCGCCGGGGGCGGTGACGTCTCGATGAACCAGATCGCGCAGCGTGCCGGCGTCGGGCCCGGCACCCTGTACCGCAACTTCCCGACCCGAGAGGCTCTCGTCCTGGCCATCTACCAGCACGAAGTCGACCGGCTCATCGAGTCCGTCCCGGAACTGCTGGCGACGCTGCCGCCGCTGGAGGCGCTTCGGCGGTGGACCGTCGACCTGGTGGCCGCCATGCGGCAGAAGCACGGTCTCGGCGACGCGCTCAGCCCCGGTGCGCATCAAGCGATCACCGAGCAGACCTACGGCCCGGTCATCGCCGCCATCACGCAGCTGCTCGACGCGGGCAAACACGACGGCACCATCCGCGACGACGCCGACCCCCGTGACTTCCTCCAGCTCACCGGCGCCCTCTGGCGGGCCGCCTCGGGGCCGGAAGACCGATCGCCGTCGATGCTCGCCCTGATCCTCGACGGCCTGAGCGCTCACCGGCGCGGTTGAACGATCACCGCCGCATGATCGTGACCGGCACTCCTTGGCCGCGTAGCCGGTGCTGGTCGCCGTCGGGCCGCCGAACGGGCCGGAAGTGTGCGGCCGGTCCGCTCAGTTCGTCACGAGCCGGCGGATCACCGCGATCGGGCCGATCGAGTCGATCGGGCTGATCTTGACCGGCTCCCCGAAGGTGGCCGCCTGGATCGCCTGGTTGTGGTCGAGGGCCAGCGCCACGTGTTGGACCGGCTGATAGAAGTACAGCAGGTCACCCGCCCGGACGTCGGCCCGTGCGACCCGCTGCCCGACCAGCGCCTGGTCGGCGGCGACCCGCGGCAACCGCACGCCGGCGGCGCCGTACGCGGCCTGGACCAGGCCCGAACAGTCGTACGCGAACGGCCCCGTGCCGCCCCACTCGTACGGCTTGCCCAGCTGGGCCAGAGCGAACCGCAGCGCCGTGCCCACCGCTCCCGGCGGCACCGTCACGCTCGGGGCCACGGTGCCGCCCTGCATCAGGGAGACAGCGTCGGGCGGCAAGGCGTTCAACGCCGCCCGAACCTGGGCGACCCGCTTGTCCAGGTCCGCACGCTGCGCGCTGACCTGGTTCTCGGTCGCGGTCGCAGCCGCGGCCGCCTTCTCCGCCGCGGCCTGCTGCCGCTCGGCCGCCTCTCGTGCCTGGGACGTCTGGGCCAGGGTCTGCGCCGTCGCCGCCTGCACGGCGTCGTCGGCATCGTGCACCAGGCCGGCGAGGATCGAGGCCGACGCGAACTCGTCCTGGCTGCCGCTGTTCAGCACCGCGGCCACGCTGTTGGCCGGCACCATCGTCCTGAGCAGCGCCGCCCGTTCCCTACGGTCAGCCACCAACTGCTCGGCCTGCCGCACCGCCTGCTTCCAACTGTCGTCGGCCGCCCGGAAGGCGGCATCGGCCGCCACGGCCTGCTGCCGCAAGGCGGTCGCCTGCTCCTGGGCCTTGAGCAGCTGCTCGTTGACCCGCTCGGCTTGACGGCTCAGATCGACGTACCGGCCGACCAGGCCCGCCACCGTCGTCGGCGCATCGTCGGCGCCGGCACTCGCGGCCGGCACCAGCAGCGGGAACACCGACGCTGCCAGCACGACGACGCAGCACGATCTCAGCCCGAGCTTTCGCATGGTCCCCCGCCGATTCCGGTCTCCGGCTCCGACCCTACCGAATTCCGCCGCGGCGACGGTGGCCGTGGATGACAACGTGGGGGCAGACCGGTTCGCCCGATGGGGAGGGTCGGGCGACCCTGACCGTCTGCACCGCCGCTCCCGGCACGCCCTCCGCTGATGGGCTGGCCAGCTGGACGGTCACCCACGCCGCCCACTCGCTCAGGTGAGGACGAACCGGGCCTCGATACTCGTCCCCCGCGGGGTCGTGTGCAGTCGGACCAGGTCGGCGAGGTGGTTGACCATCAGCAGGCCACGCCCACGGCGCTGACCCGCGGCCTCGGGCCTGCGTCCGACCAGCGGGTCGGTGATATGGCCGGTGTCGTGGACCTGGCACACCAGGTCGCTGCCGTCGACACCCAGCATCACGGTGGCGCTGCTGCCCGCGTGTTCGATGCTGTTGGTGGCCAGCTCGGTGACGGCGAGCAGGAGGTCCCCGGCACGACCTTCGGACAGGCCGAGCGCGCCGGCCGTCGCGGAGGCCCAGCGGCGCAGCCGCGCGAGGTCCGTGGCGGTGGCCGTGAACGTGACGGCGTTCGGGGGCGTGGCCAGTGGCCGGTTGTAGTCGGCGACGACCGCGTCGGGAGCGTACTGGTCGCTGTCGCGTCGACCTGTGCGGTCCACCAGCACCGGATGGGTCCTGGCCGCGTCGGCCACGACCAGCGGGTCGAGCGCGGCGACGTCGTAGGGGCACAGGATCGTCGCCGTGTGCCCGGTGAATGCGTGGTTGATCAACGCTTCGTGCTGGGCACAGGCCGGGTACTCGGTCTCGGAGCGGTGCGCCCAGATGGGCTCGCCGATGATCCGCACGTGCCGGCCGGGATGAGCATCGGCGAACGCGCGCAGCACGCCCGGGATGATCCGTCCCGGGTTGCGGCCGACCTCGGTCATGTCCAGCATCCGCACGTGCTCGGCGTCCCGGCCCAGCTCCTCGCGCAGCAGCGCGAGGTTGGCGGTGGGCACGGCGACCGCCACGGGCGCGCCGGCGGCGAGTCCCTCGGTGATGAACGGCAGGGTGCCGGCCAGGTACTCGTGCTCGTCGCGGTAGAACAACGCCGGGTGGTCGAACGGGTCGGTCTTCGCCGCCGTGGTCGCGGTCGTCATGGCGCAGCCACCATGACCAATCGCGGGGCGTCGGGCCACAACACGTCCATCACCTGCCGTAGTACGCGCGGCGGCTGGTGCAGGACCATCTGCCGCTCCTCTCCCAGACCGTGCGCCAGTTCGACCAGTTCGGCCACGCCTCGGACATCGATGAACGTCAGCGCGGACAGGTCCAGGTGGATGTCGCCGTCGACATCCACCAGCGGCGCCAGCGTCGCGTGCCAGCTGTCTCGAACAGTCGCGTCGACCTCGCCGGCCACGCGTACCCCCACCTGGTCGGGCAGCGCTTCCACGCGCAGCGCCGGAACGTCGCAGTCGCGGGACGTCGATGCCTCGGCATCGCGCCGTGGCGTCACGATGGCACCTCCCGACTGTCGGGCCCCACGGTACCGCCACCAGAGGTCGTCGGCGACGTGGCCGACATGTCCGAGCAGCCGGGTGCCCGGCGCGGCCGTGATCACGGTCGGCTCCACGCATGCTGGTTCACGTCCTGATTTCACGCTGACCCGACGTTGACGGTCGGCCGGGAGTCTTCGGTCGCCCTCGCGGTGAGGGTGGAAACGATCGAAGTGAGGCAGTGATGGTGAAACGGACGGTGGCTCTGCTGATTGCGGCGATGGGCGTGCTGCTCGGCGTGGCGGCGGCTCCCGCGTCGGCGGGGAACGCGCCGGTGGGGAATGTGCCGGTGGGCCCGGTGCACGCGCGGCCGGTGCCCAAGGTGCCGCTGCTGATCGACGGGGTTCGGCTGGCCCCGAAGGAGATCAGCCGGTTCGACGGCAGGCCGCTCTACCTTTTCGTCGACCAGCGGACGCCGGACCTGCTGGTGGGCTACACGAACGAGAGCGAGGCCAAGGCGGAGGTCGCGCGCCGCGACGCGGTTGCGACGCCGATGTCGGCGGGGCAGTCCATCGTCATCTACTCCGGTGACGAGGGCCACGACGACTCGCAGGCCATCCAGTCGGGCTGGAGCGTGAACAACCTGACCGCCGTCCTGCGCGGCTGTGGGCTGTTCGGCTGCGCCGGCAACTGGAACGACGTGATCTCCTCGGCGCTGATGAACGGCAACGCCACCTTCTACGCCGACCCGAACTTCGGCGGCGGGTGGCTGAGCATGTGGGGCGGCAGCAACTGGCGGTTCAACATGTCGACGTACGGGTTCGACAACATCACCAGCTCGATCAACGTCTGGTGGTGAGCCCGCGACCGGTGGGGCGTCGGGAATCCCCGGCGTCCCACCGGTCACCGCGCCGCGAAGCCGGACACCTCCCGCACCGGCACGCCGATCTCCACCATCGCCTCGGAGTAGCGCTGGAACGCCCGCGACGCCTCGCCGTGCCGGCCCGCCTCGGCGAGGTTCGCGACCAGGTCCCGGTGCGCCTGCTCGTCGTAGGGATCCACCGACAGGATGCGCAGCAGGTGGCACACGACCTCGTCGACCTCGCCGGCCCGCTGGGCCAGCTCGACCAGCATCCGCAGCACGCGCAGGTGTGTGGCGCGTGCCTCCTCGCGCAGCGGCCGGGCCCAGTCCGGATACGGGTCGTCGGCGAAGACCTCGCCGCTGTAGGCCCGGTCCGCGGCGGTCAGCACCGACCAGGCGTCGGCCGGCGCACCCTGTTCCCGCAGCCGCGCCCCGTACCGGGCCTGGGCGAACAGGTCCTCGACGTCGACCGTGAGCCGGCCGAGGTCGACCGCGATGTCCTTGTGGCTGGCCAGGACGAAGTGGTCCGGCGGCGCCCGCCGGTCGGGATCGAGCACGCCGCGCAGCGTGGACAGCGCCACCGCCAGCCGGTGCGCCACCTTCTGGCGCTCGTCGCGTGCGACCGGCCCCCACAACAGGTCGGCGAGTTCGTCGCGGGAGACGGGACTGCCGCGCCGGGCGATCAGCACCCGCAGCAGGTCACGTGCCTTTCTGGACTGCCACGCCCGCGGCGGCAGCGGTTGGCCGTCGACGAGCACGGTGAAACCGCCGAGCACGCGGACCTCGACCCGGCCGGGTGAGCCGGGGCGCACCGGCGCCGCGGCCGGCACACCGGCGGCGGCCAGCCGGGACTCGGCCAGCCGGCCGTTGAGCCGCAGGTCGCCGTCGTCACCGCCGATCCGGCCGAGCGCCACCCGGATCCGGTCCGCCTCCAGCCACGCCTCCGAGTCCCGCCAGATCGACAGGGCCTCCCGCAACAGCTTCACGGCCGCCGCGGGCTCGTCGGTGGCGGCCGCTTCGACCTCCAGTGCCCACGCCATCCCGCTGCGGTCCCGGTGCAGGGCCGCGGCGTCGATGGCGGCCTGCGCGTCCTTGCGCGCGTCGGCGCCCGCGCCCACCTGCCACGCCGCCCAGGCGCGGGCCACCAGTGCGGTCGTCACCCAGTGGCCGTGCGCGTGGTCCATGGCGCGGTTGGCGAATTCGGCGGCCTGGCCCGGATCGGTCTCCGCGACGACCCGCGCCAGGCCGGCCAGCGCGGGGACCATGCCCTGGCGGTTGTGGCCGTCCTCGGTGGCGGCGCGCAGTGCCTCCGTGTACGCCGCCTTGGCTTGCGCCGGCTGCCCGCGCAGCCGGTGGATGTCACCGAGCCCGGTGAGCGGGTAGGCCACCTTCATCGAGTGCATCCGCTGGTACGTCCGCACCGCGCGCTGGTAGCTCGCCACCGCGTCGTCGAGCCGGCCCAGGTGGTGCAGCAGCTTGCCCTGGTTCGCCAGCGCCAGGGCGAGCGAGCCGTCGTAGCCGCCGGACGCGGCCAGCTCGACGGCGGGAGCGAGCACCGCGAGCGCCTCGGTCAGGCGGCCCTCCTGCTCCAGCCCGGCCGCGAGGTTCACGCGGATCCGCAGCACCTGCACCGTGTCGCCGGCCGCCTCGGCCAGCTCCAGCGCCTGGCCGTAGTGCGCGCGCAGCCCGATCGGGTCGCCGGTGAGGTGGGCGCACAACGCCAGTGCGACGTGTGCGGTGGCGAGTGCGCGGCTGTCGCCCGTGGTGCACGCGGTTTCGTAGGCGCGACCGGCAAGTTCGGCGCACCTCGCCTCGTCCCCGGCGAGCCAGTGCGCGGCCGAGGTCCACGCCAGCAGCAACGCGTTGTCCGACTGCGCGCCGTCGTCCAGCCGGCCACGGCGCAGCACGGCGAGCGCGTCGTTCGGATCACCCCACAGGTAGACCGCCGCGCCGTAACGCCAGGCGAGTCCGGGCGGCAGTTGCCGCGAGTCGCCGGCCAGCCGTGAGTAGACCGCCAACGCTCCCGTGGTGTCCCCGGTCGCCTGCAGCGCATCGGCGTGGACCAGTTCGACGGCGTCGTCCCGCAGCCGTTCGGGCAGGGCCCGGGCCGCCGCGACAATGCTGCTCGCGGCGCCCGCGGCCAGCAACTGGCCGCCGTACTCACGCAGCAGGTGGGCGCAGCGGGTGTGGTCGGCAGCGGCGAGCGCCAGGCGGAGCGCGTCGGCGGTCCGGCCATGGTCGGTGTGCCACTCGGCGGCCAGCGCGACGACCGCCTTGCGCCGGGTCGGCGGCATCGGGTGGCCGGCGCGGACGATCGCGGCCACCACCGGCACCGGTTCGTACCAGTCCCGGCTGACGACCGGCGGCTGCAGCAGACCGAGCCGGGCCAGCAGCGCCAGGTGCGGAGCCAGGCGGTCCTGGCCGATCCCGGCCGCGAGCTCCATCGAGATGGAGCCCAGTTCCGCGATGTGCACGAGAAGTTCCAGCGCGTCCGGGGGAAGGTCGTCGAGCACTTCGCCGCGGACGTAGTCGTACAGCGGGGTGTTCGGCGCCGCCAGCAGGTCGGCGAGCGGCTCGGCCGTTCCCTCCGAGGCCAGCCTGGCGCCGCCGAGTTGCACCAGTGCGGGCCATCCGGCGGTGAGCCGGTGCAACTCGGCGGCCAGGCCCGGATCGTCGACGCCGTACTGACTCGTCAGCAGGGCCGCCACCTGCTGCGGCGACAGGGCCAGCCGCCGCGGCCCGATCTCCACCGGCGCGCCCAGGTCGTAGCGAAGCAGGGTGACCACCGGAATCGGCCGGCGCGAGATCAGCACCAACCGGTCGGCGTCGCCCGCCGTGTCCGGTGGGCCGTCCCGGTGCACGTCGTCGACCACCAGCACGTTCTCGCCCGTGTCGCGCAGCCACCGGGCGACCGCCGTCGTCTTGCCGTATCCGGCGGCCGCGACCACGACGGAGAGCCGTCCGCGTAGCACGTCGAGCATGCCGCCCCCTCCGGCCGCTGCGCCAGGACCGACTTTGATACCACCTTGACCACCGCTCGGACACTGGTCGTCACCCGGCCGGCGGCGTCAGCCGTCACACCGGTCGGACAGGGGTTCTCACACGTGACAACAGGGGGTCACCATGAGGTTTTCCGGGACATTCCTTGGCTGGGCCGTGGTCGCGGCCGTCAGCGCGCTGCTCGCCGGCGGCGCCACCGCGTCGGCGAGCAGCGCCTCGACACCGCCGGCCAGCTGCGACGGCTGGATGATGTACATGCCGAACGCCAGCTTCGAGGCGGCGCCCGACGGCACGGCGGTGCCGAACTGGTGCACCGAGGGGCCGGACACCAAGGGGGTGGACCGCAACGCCGGTATCGCCCACAGCATGGCCAACGACGCGTACATCGAGGCGCGGAGCACGACGCAGTGGAACGCGTTGACCCAGAACATCGTCGTGCCCACGTGCCGCACGCTCGACCTGAGCGCCTTCGTGTGGACGTCGAGCAACGTCACCGCGGGCTACTTCGGCGTGCGAGCCTACCCCTCCGTGACGCCGTACAAGGAGACCAAGTTCGGTCCGCTGAGCAACGGGTACCAGCAGCTGTCCGTTCGCTTCGCCTCCCGCTGCACGCCGGACGACCTCATCCACCCCGGCCCGGTCACCTACACCGCGTTCGTCGGTTTCTGGTCACCGGGCGGGTTCTCCTGGCTGATGGCCGACGATTTCGCGACCGCGCTGCCGTAGCGGCCTGAAAGGCTCTCGAAGTCGCCCGGCAGTTCATGGGGTTTCGAAACGACTTCATTGCCCACGCCGACTTCGTTCATGCGGCGCGAGAGACGGGGCAGGACCGGCGGGAATGTGCCGAATGACGTGGCGTGGTGCTGCACAGTCGCCGATTTCCGTCATTGGCGCGGACTCGCCACCTGCCACCTCCCGCGTACAGGCCCTGGACGGTAACCTGGCCACTTCTTCCCGCGTGGAAGTAAGGGGTGCGAATGAGCCGGCCTGACCATTCAGCGGCGTTCTCCGGAGATCGCGGATGACGACCACACCGGCCACATCAGCCGACGTCGGCGACACGCCATTCGCAGACCTGGCCGCCGCCCTGCGCGGCGAGCTCGTCACCCCGGGCGATGCCGGATACGACAAGGCACGTGCCGTCTACAACGGCATGATCGACAAGCGGCCCGCGGCCGTCGCCCGCTGTCGGGACACCGTCGACGTCATCGCCTGTGTGCGTTTCGGCCGTGCACACGGCCTCGAGATCGCCGTGCGAGGTGGCGGCCACAACGCCGCCGGCCTCGGGGTGTGGGATGACGCCCTGGTCATCGACCTTTCCCTGTTGCGCAGCACCACGGTCGACCCCCGGAACCACACCGTCCGTGCCGACGCCGGCTGCACCTGGGGCGACGTCGACCACGCGACCGTCGGGTTCGGCATGGCGACTCCCTCCGGCTTCCTCGCGTCCACCGGTGTCGGCGGACTGACGCTCGGCGGCGGCATCGGCTACCTCTCCCGGCGCTTCGGCCTCACGATCGACAATCTTCTCGCCGCGGACGTGGTGCTCGCCGACGGCACGTTCGTGACGGCCAGCGAGAACGCCCACAGCGACCTGTTCTGGGCCCTGCGAGGCGGCGGCGGGAACTTCGGCGTCGTCACGTCGTTCACCTTCCGCTGCCACGACATCGGTGACGACGGTGTGGTCATCGGCGGTCCCGTGCTCTACGACCTCGCCGACACCGCCGAAGTGATGCGCTGGTACCGAGATCTGCTGCCGTCGCTGCCGGAGGAGCTCAACGGCTTCTTCGCGCTGCTCACGGTCCCGCCTGCCGCACCGTTCCCCGAGGAGCTCTGGGGCCGCAAGGCTTGTGCCGTCGTCTGGTGCTACACCGGGCCGCACGCCCGCTCCGACGAGACACTCGAGCCGATCACGACCTACGGTTCGCCGTTGCTGGTCGGCCTGCATGCCATGCCGTTCACCGTGCTGCAGAGCGCGTTCGACGGCCTCTACCCGGCCGGGCTGCAGTGGTACTGGCGGGCGGACTTCTTCGACGAGATCTCCGACGCCGCGATCGACGTGCACCTCAAGTACGGCGCGCGGCTGCCGACCGGCCACTCCACCATGCACCTCTACCCCGTCGACGGCGCGGCCGGCCGCGTGCCGGACGACGCGACCGCCTTCGCCTACCGGGGCGGCGGCTGGGCCGGGGTCATCGTGGGCGTCGACCCGGACCCGGCCAACGCCGACGTCATCTCCCGGTGGGCTCGGGACTACTGGCAGGAGCTGCACCCCACCTCGGCCGGCGGCGCGTACGTCAACTTCCTGATGGACGAGGGACAGGACCGGGTCAGGGCGTCCTACCGCGGCAACTACGACCGGCTCGCCCGGATCAAGCGCCGCTACGACCCGGACAACCTGTTCCACGTCAACCAGAACATCCGGCCGGCCGAACAGGCCGAACCCGACAGGTGAGACTCCGACGACGCTGCTGGTGGGGTCCGGCGACAACCAGCGCCGGTTCCCCGTGACCGCAGTGCGGCCAAAGCAGAAGAGCTCCGGGTATTCGCGGCCAGCGTGCGCCGAGGGGTGCACACTTTTCGAAACCCGGAAGGGTTGGCCTGTTCGATGGATGCGCGGCGTATCACTCGAGCGGACCATTTCGGTGACTGTCACCGGGCGAGTTCGTGAAGGTTCACCGGAAATCGATCGGACCATCGGATGACCCATTCCGCCCAGCCGCGCCGGCACGAACCGGTGCCCAGAGTGCCGCCGACCCGGTGACCCCTTGCGCGGATAGAGCCCCGGCGCTGGCGTCCCGGCGACCCTCATTGTCCGGCCGCGGCCCTCTTCCTAGGCTCGCATTCGCAGGCGCGGACATTTCCGCGCCGAGTCCATTTGGGGCGAGGGAGAGCATGCATCGAAGACATGGGAGAACTGTGCGATACCTACGCTCGACGTTGGCGATCGGCATCGCGTTCGCCGCGGTGGCAGCCGGCGTGTCGGCTCCCGTCACCGCCGCACCCGCGGCGACGTCCGTGCTGACCAAAAGCGCTCAGGACGTGACCAGTCCCGGCGCGAACCCGGTCAACCACGCGGACACCGTCAACTGGGTGCTCAGCTACGCCAACAACGGCCCGGACGGTCCCTCCGCGGCGACCATCACCGATCCGATCGCCGGCGCGGGGACCACACAGACGTACGTGCCGGGCTCGCTCCAGGTGCCGCCGGGCTGGACACCGTCCTGGTCGACCGACGGCACGAACTACCAGACCACCGACCCGGGCGCGGCAACCGTGTCGGTGCGGGCGACCAATCCCGGCGCCCGGTCCGGCGGCACCAACCTGGCGAACATCCTGCTCGCGCCGGTGAAGCCGACCGCGACCGCGACCGGCGGAGACGGCTACTCGCCGATCATCTTCCGCCAGCCCAACGGCACGGTCGAGGCGTGGAACATGTACCACCACCTGGTCGCGGCGGCGCCCAAGCTGGTCTGCACCGACCTCACGGCCGGCGCGCCGTGCGCCGGTGGCCCGTGGCCACGGCCGGTCAACACCGCGCCCGGACCGTTCGGCTCCGGTTCCACCGGTGACATCGCCAGCACGCTGACCCCGCAGTACGTCCAGGACCCGGGCCGGCCCGGCGTGGTGTACTACGCCGCCGTCACCGCCTCCTCGGTGGGGGTCGGGTGCCTCGACCTCGGCGCGCGGGCCAACTGCGGATACTTCCCGCTCGTCACCACCGGTTCCGGCGGCGCGTACGGCCTCGCCGGCCTGGTCGCCACCGGCGGCAACCTCTACGGCGTCGGGAGCAACGGCCAGGTGCTGTGCCTGACCATCGCCTCCCAGTCGCCGTGTCCCGGCCAGCCGTACGCCGCGATCGTGCCGGCCAACAACAACTCGCCCGGCGCCAACTACCTGGGGTCGATGGCCATCGCCGCCGGCAAGGTGTTCGCGTCGTCCTCGCCGTCGGGCGGGGCGCCGGTGCTCGGCTGCTTCGATCCGGCCACCGCGACGGCCTGCGCCGGCTGGGCCACGCCACACGCCATCGCGCCGGCCGGCAACTCCACGTACAACGCCTACACCGCATACGACACCGCGAGCAATGCCGTCGGCGCGTGCGCGACGACGACCGGCAATCCCACGTCGATATCGACCTGTTTCACCGTGAGTGGCGCCCCACTGGCCGCGCCGACCGTGTTCAACTCCCTGACCAACCAGCTGGTCTTCAACCCGGAGACGGCCGTCGGCTCGGACGGCCATCTGCGTAGCTACACCGGAACCTGGGGCGGGTCGAGCACGGGTGACACCGTCTGCTACGACTGGACCGCTGCAGCCGCGTGCGCGGGTTTCCCGTTGCCGGCAACGCATCCCAGTGCCAACGGTGGAGTCACCCGGGACTACGGCTATGCGTTCGACCAGACCACTCGCTGCCTGTTCGGCCTCGGCGACGCCGGCATCCTGTTCTCCGAGGACCCCACCACGTCGAGTTCGCCGTGCATCCACAGCGGAGCGGACGTCACGCTGACGCCGTCGGCGTTCTACTGCGACGGCGGCACCGGCCACATCCACAGCTACACCAACGCCCGCCTGGAGAACATGAACCTCGCCAACGTCGACCTGACCGCGTCGACCGCGGACGTCAGCGACACAGGCGGCCCCGTGATCGCCCATCCCACGTTCGCCCCGGACGGCACCCTGGACCTGTCGGGGATCTCACCGGCCGCGCATCCCAGCATCACCGTGTCCGCGCACCTCGTGCTGAACAACAGCAACGACTTCACCGGTGGCAACCAGCCGCACCTGGTGGTGGCGTTCGTCGGCGACGCGCCGCAGGTCTGTTTCAAGACCACGGTCTCGACGACCTGCACCGCGACGGCGGTGTCCGACACCGCGACCGGCAATGACGCCACCGGCGCGCTCACCTCCAACACCGTGAGCCTGCCCGTCGCGCCGGGGCCGGCCTGCCAGCCGACAGTGACGGTCAACAAGGAGATCTGCGTATCGGTCCACGACGACAACTGCCAACCCGGCGGCCCGGGACCATGGGCGAAACACGCGACGCCGGGCCTGCTCGGCCTGCTGCTGGCCAACCCGCACTGGCGGATCACCGTGACCGACACCGGTCCGACCGACATCACCGGCGTCACGATCAACGACAACGCCGCGCCGTCGTGCCGGTCCGCCGCGGGCACGTTCGATCTGGCGGCAGGACAGAGCAAACAGATCTACTGTTCGACGTCGTTGCTCATATCGTTGCTGCCCTTCACCAACACGGCGTCGGCCACGTACACACCCACCAACTCACCGGCCGGAACCCCGCCATCGAGGACCAACGACTCCTCGGCGGTGGCGTGTTCCCTTCTAGGGTGCTGACCACCTGACCGAAGCAGGACCGCGGTGCCGCCGGGCGTAGTCATCGGCGGCACCGCGGCATTGCCGCGACCACGAGGCACTGCCACCAGGTGCCCGATCTCGTGATCAGGTGTCGCGGACAGTCGTGTTCCGCGATCGATGACGGCCGGGTGTGGTGCCGACGAGCTTGGTGAAGGCCGTGATGAAGTGGCTGGGGTTCGCCCAGCCACAGGCGTGGGCGACCTGCGTCGTGTCGTGGCCGTCGGCGAGCAGGACGAGCGCGTGACAGACGCGCAGCTGGGTGCGCCACTCGTAGAAGGTCATGCCGAGTTCGTTGTGGAACAGTCGGCTGAGGGTGCGGGCGCTGGCTCCGATCGTCCGCCCGAGTTCGGCCAGTGAGCTGTTGTCGGCGGGACTCGCGCGCAGCATCCGGGCAACGGCGCGCAACCGGTCGTCGTGGGGTTCCGGCAGCTGCAGAGGCTGCTCGGGTGCCTCGTGGAGCTCGTCGACGAGGACACGACGGAGGCGGGCACGCGCGGCGCGGTCGAAGGGGCGGGCAGCGGAGTCGTAGTTGCGTGGGCCCGTGAGCGTGAGCAGGACTTCGCGGGCGAGGCCGGAGGCGGTGAACACGGCCGGACGGCCGGGTATGAGCCGCGCCAGGGACGGCGGCAGGAACACGATGCGCATGTCGGTGTCGCCGTGCGCGCGGTGCTGGTGCGTGAACCCGGGCGGGGTCCAGGCGACCCGGTTGGCGGGCACGATCGACGTGCCCCGTTCGGTGTGCACCGACAGGACCCCGCTGGCCGCGTACACCAGGTGTCCACGCTGATGGGACTGCGCCGGGCTTGTTCCCCCCGACGGCCACAGGTGCGCTCCCCCGGACGGCCAGAGCTGTGATGTCACAGCGGACCGGGCAGGTTGGCGGCCAATGGGCATAACTTGGCATTCTACCGGTGGCCGGCCACATCGCGTTCGGGCGACAGTGCAGGCATGAGTACGACGATGCGAGCGGCGGTCTGTGTGCGGGCTGGTGGCCCGGAGGTGCTGGAGCTCCGGGAGCTGCCGGTGCCGGCGGTTCGGGAGGGCTGGAGCCTGGTGCGGGTGAAGGGCGCGGGCCTGAACCGGTCGGAGCTGAGGACCCGGCAGGGGCATTCCCCGAACGTGGCGTTCCCGCGTGTGCTCGGCATCGAATGCGTTGGCATCGTGGCGGTCTCGACCGATCCCCGGTTGCCGGAGGGAACCACCGTCGCGGCGGTGATGGGCGAGATGGGCCGGGAGTTCGACGGCGGCTACGCGGAGTACGCGTTGTTGCCGAACTCGCTGTTGATGCCGATCGCGACCACGTTGCCCTGGGACGTCATGGCCGCGCTACCCGAGACGTACCTGACCGCGCAGGGCGCGTTGGACGCGTTGGGGGCCGTGCGGGGGCGGTTGCTGATCCGCGGCGGTACCTCGTCGGTGGGGATGGCCGCCGCGTCGATCGCGTCCGCTCACGGCGTCGAGACCGCGGCCACGACCCGCCGACCGGACAAGATCGACACGCTGACCGCTGCCGGCGCCGACCACGCACTCCTCGACACCGACGGAGCGCTGGCAGCGAGCATCCACTCGATCTGGCCCGACGGGCCGGACTACGTCCTGGATCTCGTCGGGGCGAGCACGGCGGTGGACTCACTCCGGCTGGTCCGTCGCGGCGGGACGGTGTGCGTGGCGGGCTCGCTCAGCGGCTGGCTGATCCCGAACCTCGAACCGATAGCGATGATTCCGTCCGGCACCAAACTCACGGCGTTCCACAGCGACACCGTCAAAGGCAGCGTGGGCGCGGCCAGCCTGCAACGGGTCGTCCGCGAGGTCGAGGCCGGCGCCTATCGACCCAACCTCGACCGAGTCGTCGGCCTGGCCGACATCGTCGCGGCCCACCGGTACATGGAGAACAACGAAGCCGCCGGGAAGCTTGTCATGGTGCCCTAGCCGCTCCGGTTTCTGGAACTTTCAGGCCGCCGGGGAGGACTCACCCGCGCCGAGCGGAGGCGCTTGTGCCCTGGTGGACGTGCGAATACCGGCCGCATCCGAGGCAGAGACGATCGACGGGCCGTTCGCCTTCGCGGGTGGGGAACGGCTCGCCCCTGTTACGGTCCGCGCGGACCACCGCGCCGTCGGTGCACGGCACTGGCATTCCTGGAGGCTGACCGATGCGATCGTTGACCCTGCTGCGGCTACTGGCGGTGTTCGTGCTCGCCGGGGGAACGCTGATCGTCGGCCAACACCAGGCGCACGCGTCCACCAGCCAGTTCCGGGGCGTGAACTGGGCGGACCAGCGGGACAACTTCGTCAACGGCGTGCTCTACGTGTCCGGGCTCGGCGCCTCCGACACCTACTCCTCGGCCGCCACCGTGGCCGACCGGGTGGTCGGGCAGATGTACTCCATCACCGGCGCCGACACGGTCCGGATGCCGATCAACGAGCCGACCGTGGCCGGCTACTGGGGAACCTACACCGGGGCGATCGACACGGCGCTGAGCAAGGGCAAAGTCATCCTGGCGTACTGGGCCTACACCGGCGGCAAGCCGTCCAGCATCACCGGGTTCAACCAGATGTGGGACAAGGTCGTCGCGAAGTACGGCAGCAACCCCAACGCCTACTTCGAGGTCATCAACGAGCCGTACAGCTACAGCGCCGCCGCCCTCGACAACCTGTACAACGACTGGCTGACCCGATACCCCGCGGTGCCGCGCGGCCGGGTGATCCTCGACGGCACCGGCTACGCCCAGAACGCCGCCGCCGTCGGCAACGACCACCGCCTCGACAACACCCTGCTGGCCGTGCACGACTACTCGTTCTTCGCCGGCTACGAGAGCGAAACCGAGTGGGCCAACCACATCGCCAGCTACATCGGCGGGTACGCCAGCCGCACCGTCGCCACCGAATGGGGCGGCCCGATGGGACCGGGCAGCAAGAACGGCGTCCACTACGACACCATCGACTACAGCATCCCGAGCGGCTCGTTCTTCGCCGACTACATCCGGGGCGTCAGCAGCGAACTCCGCAGCCTCGGCATGGGCAGCGTGTACTGGCCCGGCCTGCGTGACGGGGACTGGTACAGCCTCACCACCAGGAGCGGAAGCGGGGCGAACATCCAGCTGTCGCTGGTGAACCCGACCGGACTGGCGCGACTCCAGTACGCATGGGGAATCGGGAACGGCGGCGGCACCTACGTGCGGATCGTCAACGCCGCCACGGGTCAGTACATCGACGGCGTGGGCCGCACGTCCAGCGGATCCGACGCCGGTGAGTGGAGCGGCAGCGCAAGCCGCCTCGAACAGCAGTGGACCGTCGAGAACGACGGGAACTACGTGCGCATCAAGAACCGCGCCACCGGCCTCTACCTGGACGGCGAAGGCCGCACCTCCGACGGCGCCGCGGTGGGCCAGTACGCCGACACCAACAGCACCAGTCAACAGTGGACGGTGCTGACCGACGCCAACAACGTGCGGATCAAGAACCGCGCCACCGGCAAGTTCATCGACGGCATGGGACGCACCGGCGACGGCGTCGCCCTCGGCCAGTGGGGCGACAGCGCCAGCACCAACCAGCAGTGGCGGATAACCGCCGCGGGCTGACCCGTCACAACGCGACGGCGCAACACACCAATCGTACCCCTATGCAACAGTTGCTCTATCAAACTGTGACCCAGGAGTCAGCCGGTCATCGGTTATCGCCATGCGGGTCGGGTAGTCGAGGTCCGTCAGCGATCTCAGCCGATCTGAAGGAGAGGAGGCCGTCTCATGGCCGACATCTCTCGGCCCACAGTCGACTTCACCAACCACCCGGACATGTCCGAGATGCGCGACCGGTACGCACGCGTCCTCGGCGGCCCGCCCGCGGTGGCCGTTGACGGGCTGATCCTGCTCGCGGGTCTGTACACCGCCATCTCCCCATGGGTGGTGGGCTTCGGGGCAGCGTATCCACGCCTCGCCATCGACAACCTGATCATCGGCCTCGCTGTCGCGGTGCTGGCGTGCGGGCTGACCGCGGCTCCCACCCGGATGTTCCGGCTCAGCTGGGCGATGGCCGCCATCGGCGTGTGGCAGATCATCACGCCGTGGGTCATCGGTCCGGACACGGTTGCTGTCGTCTGGAACAACGTCGTCACCGGCGGCGTGATCACCGTGCTCAGCGCGGCCGCCGCAGCCATGTTGATGTCCACCTCGACGAGCCGCCGCGCCACTCGCTGACGGCTGGTCCTACGAGATGGTTCGGGCACCGGACGCGGTGCCCGAACCAGCCATGCGCGGGTGGTGCGGCCGAAACGCCGGCTGCTCGGACCGGGCCAGCCAATTGTTTCCCAGCACAACTGATGCTTACTCAAACTATGTGCTTGCGCACGGCGTAGTGGGCCCCGACGCGGGTACACGCGGAATGCCCCGGACGACGGTCCCGATCGCCGTCCGGGGTCCATCCGCCGATGCGTTCGCTGAAGCCGGCGGCGAACCACCGTCGAGCAGGCCGCCGGATGCCGTCTGGACCTGACGGCCCGGAGCCTGCCGGAGGCGGCGCCCGACCTCGGTGATTCCTCTGTGCGCCTGTCGGCAGTAGCCCCATGTGGCTGCCACTCAGCGGCGGTTGAGCCTTGGGATCGCCGCACGCCGCCATCTAGCCTCGCCCCGGGAGCGCCGGGTGGAGGGAGACGACATGACGACGACCCAGCCGACGGCACCAGCCGTCCGGGACGACGTCCGGGAAATCCGCACCGTGATCGAGAACTGGGCGGTCTGGCGGGATGCCGGGGACTGGACCAGGTTCGCGACCGTGTGGCACCGGGACGGGCAGATGACCGCGACGTGGTTCCACGGCAGCGCGGCCGACTTCATCGCCGCCTCCGCGAAGGGGTTCGAGGCCGGCGTCCGCATCCTGCACTTCCTCGGTGGCAGCTCCGTCGACGTGGCCGGCGACCGCGCCATCGCCCAGACCAAGATGACGATCACTCAGCGCGCGACCGTCCACGGTGTGCCGGCCGACGTCGTGTGCACGGGGCGGTTCTACGACTTCTTCGGGCGCGAGGACGATCAGTGGCGCATCGTGCGACGGAGGCTGATCTACGAGATCGATCGCATGACGCCGGTAAACCCCGGGGCGCGGATCGAACTCGACGCGCAGCGGCTCGCCCGTTTCCCCGAGGGCTATCGGCATCTGGCCTACGTCCAGACCGAGGCCGGCTACGAGGTGCGGAACGGGCTGCCCGGACTCACCGGGGAGGCGGTGGAACGGCTCTACCGCGACGGCGCGGCCTGGCTGGCATGACAGGATCTCCGACCATGCGCATCGAAGCCAGACTGGCCGAACTCGGTCTCACCCTCCCGGAGCCCATGCGTCCGCCGAAGGACGTGGACCTGCCGTTTCCCCAGGTACGCGTGCACGGTGGCCGTGCCTTCGTGTCCGGGCACGGGCCGCTGACCCCGGAGGGCACGCTCGCCGGCCCGTTCGGCAAGGTCGGTGACCAGGTCAGCCAGGAGCAGGCCTACGAAGCGGCGAAGTCGACCGGCCTGGCGATCCTGTCGAGCCTGCGCCGGGAACTGGGTGATCTGGATCGAATCACCGCATGGCTGCGCGTTTTCGGCATGGTGAACGCGGCTCCCGGCTTCACCGCGACGCCCGCGGTGGTCAACGGTTTCTCCCACCTGATCCTGCGCTTGTGGGGCCCGGAGGCCGGCAGCCACGCCCGTTCGGCGATCGGCGTGGCCGAGCTGCCGTTCGCGCTGCCCGTCGAGATCGAGGCCGAGGTGGCGTTCGCCTGACAAAGACCAAAGCTGGCCACCACCGCCGCCGGGCGTCATCGGTGGCCACCACCAAGACGGCGTTCGACGAGCCTACCCGGGCAGAACTGGGTGAAGAAGTTCCACGTCTCCTTGGGGAGGGTCAGCGCTGACCGCTTCGACCGGAGCAAGTGGGACACGTTCCTGTTCGACTCGCGGATGGCCAGCGCGCTGGGTGAATGGCCGTGGAGCGACGTGTTCATGAGCACCGAGACCAACAACCTCGTGCTGTCCACGCTGTCCGGCGGCATGGTCGGCGTGGGCGACGCGATCGGCAAGGAGAGCGTCTCGAACCTGGCCAAGACGGTGCGCGGGGACGGCGTGATCGTCAAGCCGGACGCCTCGCTGGTGCCGCTGGACTCCGTGTACCCGGCGGTCGCGCAGAACTCGAGCGCGCCGATGGTGGCCGGCACCTACACCGACCACAATGGCCTGCGCGACGGCTACGTCTTCGCCTACGCCCGCAACAACGGCTCCCAGTCGGTCAGCTTCAGCCCGAACAGCCTCGGCGTGGGCGGCGGCGCGTACGTGTACAACTACTTCACCGGCGCCGGCAAGGTCGTGCCGGCCGGCGGCACGTTCACCGACACGGTCAGCTCCGGCTCGTACTACGTGGTCGCGCCGGTCGGCCAGTCCGGCATCGCCTTCCTCGGTGACGCCGGCAAGTTCGTGTCGCTGGGCGGCAAGCGAGTCTCGCAGCTGTCGGACAACGGCACGGTGCACGCCACCGTCACGTTCGCGGCCGGCGAGCACTCGGTCACCCTGCACGGCTACGCCCCGTCGGCGCCGAAGGTGACCGCGACCGACGGGACCGCCGGCGCGGTGTCCTACAACTCGACGACTCACCTGTTCACCGTCAGCGTCACGCCCGGCGGCGACCACAACGCCGTCATCTCGCTGTCGTGACTCGTCGATCCGGCTGAGCCGCGGTCGACGGAACAGGGCCGGGAATCTGGTGCAGGATTCCCGGCCCCTGCCCTGTCCGCTACGTCATACGGAGGCCGCGATGGTCGGAGTCACTCGTTCCCGCCATCGGATCGCCGAGGCGCCTAGTCCGACATCATGAGGTCGAGCAGCATCACCCCGCCGCAGGCGGCGGCCAGGACGACGCCGGCCAGGAACGCGCCGTAGACGGTGGCGAGGACCCGGCCGCCGGCCGGGCGGCGCAGACCGGTGAGCAGGCCCAGCAGGGCTCCCGGCACGGGAACGGCGGGCGCCAGCACCCAGGGCATCCCGTAGTCCCACAGCGGGCGGGGATGCCGAAAGTGCCCCAGGAACGTGAAGAACAGGGCCTCCGCCAGCGCCAACCCGGCGCACAACCCCGCCACCCGCCAACTCGTCTCCGCCGATCTCACCGTCACGCCGCCACGCCCGTCCTCGTTGGACATATGACCTCCCGATGTCCTGCGGAATCCTCGCCGCAGGACAGCGGGCCGGGCATCGGTGGTTCTACTCAGCTTCCCCACGGCGGGCGGCGCCCGTCCGCGCCGCCGCCACAATGCTCAGTTGTTGATCCGACGGACCGTCCAGTACTGGTCCGGCGTGTCGATCTCGTCAGGAACCGCCCGGTGCCCACGTTCCTGACCAGGTCCCGGCTACCGTGCGGGACGAGCGACCAGACCTGCTCGGCTTCGTCGCCGGACGGCATCTGCGTGATCGAGCCGCCGTCGGTGAGCGCGAGCCCGGACCGGGCGTTGACGATCCGGTAGCCACCGGTCGCGGCCACGAAGTGCCGCAGGTGCCATCGCTGGTGTCCCGGACGAGGGTGGTGAAGCGCAGGCCGTACTCCATTGGAGCATGACCGCCCTGGCCACGGACCAGCCCTTGCCCGTCACGAAGCCTGCGGAATGATCTCTCTTGTTCGCCGAACACGCTCGCCTCACGGCGAAAGTCCTCATCAGCTGCGCCCATCCGGACAGGGGTGCGTCCTTTCGGGCAGCCGACACCACCAAATCGGAGCCAACATGACACGTTGGTCCACAAAGGACAGTTGAGCGGGCCGCGGTGAACTTGCTCCTCGACCTTTCGGGCAACGGTGACCGCAGTCTTGATCGTCGGGCGCTGGGACCGGCCGTGATCGCCGGTAGCTTCGGCGTATCGCGAAATCCCATCCACGCAAGGAGGAACGCATGTCCGACGCGAACACGGGCCGGGGCGAGATCGGCAGACGGAGCCTGATCGCCGGCGGCATCGCGGCGGTCACCACGGCCGCGGTCGTGTCGCCGGCGGCGGCCGATCCGGCGACCACCACGCAACCCACGGAGAAGCTGCTCGGCTACAGCCTGCCGCTCAGCGCCAAGGGCACCGCGAACATCGTGTCCGAGCCGCCGTGGCACTACGCGGGTGACGTGGTCGGCGTCGAGTTCTGGACGACGCCCACGGCCGCCGAGGCCGCGCTGCCCGCCGGCCTGACGCCGGACCCGAACACGTCCGGCCACGCCTACGCGTTGTTCATCGACTGGCAGTTCTCCGGTTCCCACCAGGAATACCTGGATCCGGTGCGCAGCCAGTACTCCGAGTTCCTGGTGCTGCTGGACGCCCAGTTCCAGGGCCGGCCGGTGGCGTGGTGCCCGTTCATCTGGGTGGACAACGACGCGGCGCTGGCCAGGGGCTGGTTCCAGGGCTTCCCGAAGAAGCTGGGCGCCATCCGGCAGACGAGGGCGTTCTCCGTGCCGGGCCAGGCATCGCCGGTCGTCGGCCCGGGCGGCCAGTTCGGCGCCAGCCTGTCGGCCGCCGGGCGCCGGCTCGCCGAAGCGCAGATCACCCTCCAGTCGCCGTCCTCGACGCTGCCGGCGCTGGGCCGACCGATCGTGAACCTGCGGCACTTCCCGCGCCTGATCGCCGGCCAGTACGACAACCCCGACGTGCACGAGCTGACCCAGTCCGTTCTGGACACTCCGGTGGTCGGCAACAACTGGACGGGCACCAGCACCCTGAACTTCTTCGCCGCACCCGGCGAGGAGCTGGCCGACCTGACGATCGTGCGCACCGGCGCCGGTTTCCGCGGTTCGCTGTCGTACACGGTGACCACGCTGAAGATGCTCACCGGACCGGACGCGGGCTGACCCCGCCGACCCCGCTACTTCGGCGGGGGTGCGGTGCTGGCGCGGACGACGAGTTCGGTCGGGACGTGGATCAGGGTGGACTCCCGACGGCCGTCGGCGATCTCGCTGACGAGGGCGGCGACGGCGTGGCGGCCGACGGCGTCGAAGGACTGGCGCACGGTGGTGAGCGGCGGCCAGAAGTGGGCGGCTTCGTCCATGTCGTCGAACCCGACGACGCTGACGTCGCCGGGCACGTCGCGGCCGGCCTCGTGCAGGGCGCGGACGAGACCCAGCGCCATCTGGTCGTTGGCGGCGAAGACGGCGGTGACGGAGGGGTCGGCGGCCAGCCGGCGGCCGTGCTCGTAGCCGGACGCGGCGGACCAGTCGCCGACGAGGACGGGCGGCACGGTCCGGCCGGCCGCCTCCAGGACCGCCTGCCACGACCGGAGCCGGCGCTCGGCCGCATAGGACTGGGGCGGCCCGGCGATGTGCCACACGGTGGCGTGCCCGAGCTCCAGCAGGTGCCGGGTGGCGGAGGCGGCCCCCTCGGCCTGGTCGGTGTCGATCACCGGCGAGGGGTACCGCGCGTTGGAGTCGATCACGACGACGGGCAGCCCCTGCGGCACCTCGATCTCGCTCCGGTCCAGCTGATGCTGCTCGATCAGGATGATCACGCCGTCCACGGCCTGCTCGTTGAGCCGGCTGAACGCCCCGGTGACCTCGCCCTGCGTGGATCGCGGCACGGTCATCAGCACGATGGAGAAGTCGTGGTCGACCACGGCGGCGGCGATGGCGTCCAGGGTGCGGCTGTTGCCGAAGGTGGACAGCGACGAGATGATCACGCCGATGCTGCGAAACCGCCCGTTGCGCAGGGCGCGGGCGGCGCTGTTGGGCCGGTAGCCGACCCGCCGCATCGCGGCGAGCACCCGCTCGCGGGTGTCGGCGTCCACGTTGGACCGGCCGTTGGCCACCCGCGACACGGTCTGCCCGGACACCCCGGCCTCGCGCGCCACGTCGGCCATTGACGGCCCGCGCCCGCCGCCCCGCCCCGGACTCTGCCGCACGCTGTCTCCTCGGTTGCACCTATGGACATGTTTACGTCAACAAGTTAGCCTCCCGGCACCCATGTTGACGTAAACATTCACGCCGACTCGACGATTCGGCATCGGAACCGGAGGGACGATGACGTCCACGGCGAACCCCCCGTCGCCGCGCGCCAGCCGGGCCCACACCCAGCGTCACCACCGACGCGGCTGGCTGTTCGTCGCGCCGTTCGCGGTGGTCTTCGCGCTGACCTTCCTGGCCCCGCTGGTCTACGCCTTCGGGCTGAGCCTCTTCCGCGACCAGGCCTTCTTCGGCGGCACGGTGTTCGTCGGGCTCGGCAACTACACCCAGGCGCTGGGCGACGCCAAGTTCTGGGAAGCCTTCCTGCGCGTGCTGCTCTTCCTGGCCGTGCAGGTGCCGATCATGCTGCTGCTGGCCCTGGTCGCGGCGTTCGCCATCGACAGCGCCCGCCTGCACGCCGCCGGCTTCTTCCGGATCGTGATCTTCCTGCCGTACGCGGTGCCCGGCGTGGTCGCCGTCCTGATGTGGGGCTTCATCTACGGCGACCACTTCGGGCTGGCCGCCGACCTGAACCACCTGCTCGGCCGGGACGTGGTGGAACCGCTGTCCGGCAACTGGGCGCTCACGTCCATCGGCAACATCGTCACCTGGGAGTTCGTCGGCTACAACATGCTGATCTTCTACTCGGCGCTCAAGGTCGTGCCGCCGGACCAGATCGAGGCCGCCGCCATCGACGGCGCCGGCGCGCTGCGCACGATCGTCAGCGTCAAGCTCCCGGCGGTCCGCGGGGCGATCGTGGTCGCGACCATCTTCTCGATCATCGGCAGCTTCCAGCTGTTCAACGAGCCGAACATCCTCCGCGTGCTGGTGCCCAACGTGATCACCACCAACTACACGCCGAACATGTACGCCTACTACCTGTCCTTCAGCGGCCAGCAGTACAACTACTCGGCCACGGTCGCCATCGTCATGGGCGTGATCACTGCGGTGATCGCCTACGCCGTGCAGCTGCGCGGCAAGCGGAAGGAGATGTGACGGTGGCGAGCTCGATCTCGGTGCTGCGACCGCGCCGCTCCCGCACGCTGACCGCGGTGATGTCGCTCTACCTCCTCTACACGCTGATTCCGTTGGTGTGGCTGGTGATCAGCGCCACCAAGACCCAGCCCGACCTGCTGTCCACGCCCGGACTGTCCTTCGGCGGCGTCTTCGCCCTGTTCGACAACATCCGCCAGACGTTCACCTACGACAACGGGGTCTTCCTGCGCTGGCTGGGCAACACCCTGCTCTACGTCGTGGTCGGCGCGGGCGGCGCGACGATCCTGGCCACGGCGGCCGGCTACGGCCTGGCCAAGTACCGGTTCCGCGGTCGGCAGGCGGTGTTCGCCGTGGTGCTCGGCGCGATCGCGGTGCCCGCCACCGCGCTGGCGGTGCCGACCTTCCTGTTGTTCAGCCGGCTCGGGCTGACCGACACGCCGCTGGCGGTGATCATCCCGTCCCTGATCAGCCCGTTCGGCCTCTACCTGATCTGGGTGTACGCCACCGACGCGATCCCGGACGAGATGATGGAGGCGGCCCGCATCGACGGCGCCGGCGAGATCCGTATCTTCCTCGCGGTGACGCTGCGGCAGCTGGTCCCCGGCATCGTGACGGTGGCGCTGTTCGCGGTGGTGTCCACCTGGAACAACTACTTCCTTCCGCTGATCATGCTCAGCGACCCGAACTGGTTCCCGCTCACGGTCGGGCTCAACCAGTGGAGCGCGCAGGCGATCGGCGCCGGGGCGCAGCCGATCTACCACCTGGTGATCACCGGTTCGCTGCTCACCATCATCCCGCTCGTGATCGCTTTCCTTTTCCTGCAACGGTTCTGGCAGTCCGGTCTGACCGCGGGAAGCGTCAAGCAGTAACCCGTCACCACGTCGCGAAGGAAACTCCGATGGCACCACTCCGCCGCCACAGAGCAGTCGCCGCACTGGCCCTGGCCGCCGCGCTCGCCACCGCGTGCGGCTCGCCCGGCCAGGACGCCGCCAAGGCCAACGGCACCCAGGACTCCGTCGACGCCGCGCTCAAGGCCGGCGGCACGATCACCTACTGGACCTGGACCCCGTCGGCCAAGGCGCAGGTCGCCGCCTTCGAGCAGGAGTACCCGAACGTCAAGGTCAACCTGGTCAACGCCGGCACCGGCAACGACGAGTACACCAAGCTGCAGAACGCGGTGAAGGCCGGCTCCGGTGGTCCGGACGTCGCCCAGATCGAGTACCAGGCGCTGCCGCAGTTCGCGCTGCCCGGTTCGCTGGTCGATCTCAACCAGTACGGCTTCGGCACGTTCCAGAAGGACTACACCCCCTCCACCTGGACCAGCGTCAACGTCGGCAGCGGACTGTACGGGCTGCCGCAGGACTCCGGCCCGATGGCGCTGTTCTACAACAAGGAGGACTTCGACAAGTACGGCATTGCCGTGCCGAAGACCTGGGACGAGTACCTGGACGCGGCCAAGAAGCTGCACGCCGCCGACCCGACCAAGTTCATCACCTCCGACAACGGCGACGCCGGCTTCACCACGAGCATGATCTGGCAGGCGGGCGGCCACCCGTTCAGCACAGACGGTCGCAACGTCAAGATCAACCTGAACGACGCCGGCGCGCAGAAGTGGACCAAGGTCTGGGACCAGCTGGTCCAGGGCAAGCTGCTGTCCACGGTCAAGGGCTGGAGCGACGACTGGTACCGCGAGCTCGGTGACGGCACGATCGCCACCCTGGTCACCGGCGCATGGATGCCCGGCGTGTTCAAGTCCTCGGTGGCGGCGGGCAGCGGCAAGTGGGCGGTCGCGCCGATGCCGACCTACGACGGCCAGCCGGTCAGCGCGGAGAACGGCGGCAGCGCCCAGTCGGTGCTCAAGCAGAGCCAGAACCCGACGCTGGCCGCGGCGTTCGTGCGCTGGCTCAACCACGGCAACGGCATCAAGTCCTTCATCGCCAGCGGCGGCTTCCCCTCCACCACCGCCGATTTGAACGCGCCGGCGTTCCTGGACGCCACCGACCCGTACTTCGGCGGCCAGAAGATCAACCAGGTGCTCACCGCGGCCAGCGGCGCGGTGGCCAAGGGCTGGAGCTACCTGCCCTACCAGCTCTACGCCAACAGCATCTACAACGACACCGTCGGCAAGTCCTACCTCAACGGCACGCCCATCGAGGGCGGCCTGAAGGCGTGGCAGTCCGCGCTCGTCGACTACGGCAACCAGCAGGGCTTCACCGTCAGCGCGGGCTGACCTGGCCCCACTCGAACAGCTCCGCGACCTGGAGGCACGACCACGCATGGCCGAGTTCGCGATCGGCGACGCCGACTTCCTGCTCGACGGCCGGCCGTTCCGGATCCTCTCCGGTGCGCTGCACTACTTCCGGGTGCACCCGGACCTGTGGGCGGACCGGATCGACAAGGCCCGCCGGATGGGTCTGAACACCGTCGAGACGTACGTGCCGTGGAACGCCCACGCGCCCGAACGCGGCACGTTCGACCTCGACGGCGGGCTGGACCTGGACCGGTTCCTCCGGCTGGTCGCCGAGGCGGGCATGCACGCCATCGTGCGGCCGGGCCCGTACATCTGCGCCGAGTGGGACAACGGCGGGTTGCCGACGTGGCTGCTCCGCGATCCCGACGTCGGCGTCCGCGCCTACGAGCCCAGGTACCTCGACGCCGTTCGCGAGTACCTGGACCAGGTGTACCGCGTGGTCGTGCCGCATCAGGTCGACCGGGGCGGCCCGGTCCTGCTGGTCCAGATCGAGAACGAGTACGGGGCGTACGGCAGCGACCAGCGCTACCTGGCCGAACTCACCCGGCACACCCGCGCGGCGGGCATCACGGTGCCACTGACCACAGTGGACCAGCCGCTGGACGACATGCTGGCGGCCGGCAGCATCGACGGGCTGCACCGCACGGCGTCGTTCGGGTCTCGCGCCGCCGAGCGGCTGGCCGTCCTGCGCGCCCAGCAGCCGACCGGCCCGCTCATGTGCAGCGAGTTCTGGTGCGGCTGGTTCGACCACTGGGGCGCGCACCACCACACGACCTCCGTCGAGGAGTCCGCGGCGGAACTGGACGCGCTGCTGGCGGCCGGGGCGTCGGTCAACATCTACATGTTCCACGGCGGCACCAACTTCGGCCTCACCAACGGCGCCAACGACAAGGGCACCTACCAGCCGATCGTCACGTCCTACGACTACGACGCGCCGCTGGACGAGGCCGGCAACCCGACCGCGAAGTACCACGCGTTCCGGGACGTCATCGCGCGCTACCACAAGGTTCCCGACAGCGTGCCGCCACCCGCGCGGCCCCTGCCGACCCCGTCCACCTCCCTGCACGAACCGATCTCGCTGCTGGAAACCCCGGGCGCGTGGGAGACACACGACCAACTGCCCGCTTTCGACGACCTCGCACCGATTCCGCAGCTGGCGCTGGCCCGCACCCGGATCGACGGCGAGGGCCCGGGAGTGCTCGTCTTCGGCGAGATCCGGGACCGTGTCACGGTTTTCCTCGACGGCGTGCGGCTCGGCACACTCCTGCGCGAGCACCACGACCAGGCTATCGCGCTGCCCCTGACCGCCGGTGAGTTGACGCTGCTGATCGAAGACCTCGGTCGCGTCGACTACGGGCCCCGGATCGGCGAGCCCAAGGGCGTCATCGGCGGCGTCCACCTGCACGGCCGGATGCTGACCGACTGGGAGGTGCGGCCGATCGACACTGCCACGCTGCCGGACCGGTATCGCGGGACAACCGACGGCGCCGAGGCCAACGGGCCGCTCGCCGGCCCTGTGCTCGTGCGGGGCCGGCTCACGGTCACCGAGTCGACGGACCTGTTCCTCGACACCGCGGTCTGGGGCAAGGGACTGGTGTGGATCAACGGGTTCCTGCTCGGCCGCTACTGGCGCCGCGGCCCGCAGCGAACGCTCTACGTGCCCGCCCCCGTGGTCCGGGCCGGCGCCAACGACGTCGTCGTGCTCGAACTCGACACGATGCCCGACCCCGTGGTCCGCTGCGCACCGCACGCGCTGCTCGGCCACACCGAAGCCTGAGGAGATCAACGATGAACTCTTCGCCCATCCGCAAGCTCGTCGCGGCGGTCTGCTGCGCCGTGGGCGTGGCGGGCCTGGCCGCCGTCACCGCCCCGGCCGCCGACGCCGCCACCATCAGCCAGTTCCGCGGCGTGAACTGGGCCGATCCGCGCGACAACTACGCCTCCGACGAGGTCGTGCCGTCCGGTCTGTCCACAGCGGACAGCTACGCCACCACCTATGCCAAGGCCAGTGCCGTGATCGGCCAGTTCCAGGCCGAGCTCGGGGCCAACACCGTGCGACTACCGGTGAACCCGGCCACCGTGAACGGCCGGTTCTGGAACTCCTACACCGGCGCCGTCGACGCGGCCACCGCCAAGGGCTTCAAGGTGATCCTGGGCTACTGGGAGGCGCCGAACGCCAAGGACGGCCGGATCGACGACACGGCCGCGTTCACCGCGATGTGGCAGCGCATCACGGCGAGGTACGCGAGCAACGGCCACGTGTACTTCGAGCCGATGAACGAGCCGTTCGGCTACACCAGCCAGGAGTGGACCGGCATCGTCGCCTCCTGGCTGTCGGCCCACCCGAACGTCCCGCGCTCGCGGGTGATCGTCGACGGCACCGGCTACGCCGACGACGTCAAGCCGGTGTGCGCGGACAACCGGCTCAACGGCACCCGTCTCGCGCTGCACTTCTACGGCTTCTGGCACAGCACGTGGACCGACCCGAAGCAGTGGGTCGCCGACTTCGACCAGCGCCTCGGGACCTGCGCGTACCGCACGATCCTGGACGAGTTCGGCGCGAGCATGACCACCGGGCTGAACTACAACGGGCCGGTCGACGGCTCCAACGAGATCGCCTACATCCAGTCGGTGACGACCCGGCTGCGTGAGCTGCACATGGGTTCGGTGTACTGGCCGGGCCTGCGCACCGGCGACACCTACTCGCTCACCGCGCTGCACGGCAGCGGCACCGCGCTGTCCCTGAGCGTCACCAACGCCAGCGGCGCGAGCCGCGTCGCCCTGGCCTGGGGCCTGCGGTAATCCCGGCCCCGTCGGGGTGGTGTCCGGGATCGGACACCACCCCGACGGGCCGACAGCCGGCGGAACCTCAGTCGTGCGGGGACGTTCCGGACGAGGGATCGTAGACGTCGAGGCGGCCGCACATGCCGAGTCGCTGCGCGGCCGGTGGGTCCAGGACATGGATGTCGGCCTCGGTGAGGTGGGTGAGGTCCCCGTCGCCCAGCCTGGTCAGGTGCTGTCCCGTTTCGTGCGCCGCAGCCAGCGCACCGGCCCACCAGCGCTGTTCCCAGTCGGCGAACGAGCCATGTTTCAACCGGACAGCCGCCCGGTAGAACTCGGTGAGCGCACCGTGGTCCCCCGCGTCGATCCGCTTGCGCAGTGCGATGAATCCCTCGATCGCGAGGTCGCGCCGCCGCCGGGCGGCCTGCTCACCGGCGTCCACGCCGTCGCGGCCGGCCAGTGACGCGGCTTCGGCGTACGCACTCGGGTCCGCGAGCGTCTCGGCCGGGAACGTGAACACCGCGTCACCGGCTTCCGGCAGGCCGCTGTTCTGCATGATCACCACGATCCGCAAGCCGTTCTGGTTGACCAGGCGGTGGATCGTGCCCGGCGTGAACCAGGCCACCGTCCCGGCGCGCAGCGGCGTCTCGGCGAAGCCGCGACGGGTCAGCGTCTGCACCCGGCCGACGCCGTCGACGACCACGTAGCACTCGGCACAGGTCAGGTGGACGTGCGGCGATCCACCGCACACCCCGTCCGGCGTCGGCCAGTCGTAGACCTGCAGCCCCGACACACCGACCGCGCCCGGCAACGGCGTCACCACGGATGATCCTCCACATAGGACTCGATGCGGGCGCGGTCCCACGCGCCGTCCGCGACGACGAGGCGGTAACGCAGCCGCAGGCGCTCCCCCGCCGCGAGGTCGAGCTTGTCGAAGAAGGCGAACGAGGGGTTCACCGCCGGGAAGGGGGTGTCGCGCACGAACCACCGCGTGACCCCGTTGTCGGGATGGTCGATGAACACCAGGGTGGACGAGCGGTCCACCTCGTCGTGGTGCCCGACATAGGCCAGCCACGCCGCTTCTTGGCCCATCATCTCCGGGCCGCCCTGGCCGTCCGCCGCGATGATCTCGCCGTCGGTGAACGCCCTCGGCCCGCGCCAGAACAGCCCGGTGTAGCCGGCCAGTTCCCGCCCGCTGGTCGTCGGGCTGCCGAAGACCAGCGGCTCGCCGCGCACGTTCGTCAGCTCGGTGGTGAACCGCAGCGCCCACGACTCGCCGTCGATGTCCTGGACGGTGAACTCCCGCACCTCGTCCACCCAGTGCTCGCCGGCCTGGGTGTGCCAAGCCAGCCTTTCCGTGAAGCCGGCGCGGTCCGACGGCGTGTCGGCGACGACGAGATCCTGGTGCCGCATGGTGCCGACGTTCGGCAGTTCGACGTAACCCTGGTCGCGCACGTAGGTCACGCCACCCCAGAAGTTCTGCCCGGACACGTCCGTGGCGGTCATCTGGATTCCCTTGTGCCACCGGTGGTCATGCGGCCGATAGGCCGTCACGACATCGCCCGCCAGTGTCCGCACCGGGTGCAGGTAGGGCTTCGGCCCCTCGAACGGCGACACCTCCGGCCGGCACACGTAGCGGAAGATCTCCACATCCCCGGCGCACACGGCCAGGAAGTCGGCGGCCTGGACGATCGTCGGCTTCATCGGCCTGCCTCCATGACGTCCGCCCATGGCGCCCCCGTCCCGTCCATCCGCCGGTAGAACGGGTTGTCCGGGGTGATCTGTCCACAATAGACCGGCTGGCCGGTGAAGGCGGACGCGTAGAGCGCGGCGATGAACTCCATGGTGTTCCGCGCGTCCGCACACGTCACCGGGGGCGGATCGCCGCGGTCGAGCGCGTCGAGAACCGCCCGGATCTGCCATTGGTGGCCGCTGGGCGGGCTCGGCTCGGCGTCGGCCCACCCCGACAGGACGTCCTCGTGGCCCTCCACCGGGGTCACCGTCCAGTCCGCTTCCGTGTACCCGTACAGGTGTTCCACCTCCACCGTGGCGCGCTCGTAGTCGAACCTCAACGCGGAGGTCTGCCTCGGTGAGACCACGGAGTTGACGACCGTGGCGACCGCCCCGCTCGCGAAGGTCACCAGCGCCATCGACACGTCCTCGGTCCGCACGGCACGGGCCTGCCGCGCGGCCAGCGCGCGGACCTCCGTCCACGGACCGAGCACGGACAGCAGCAGGTCGAACTGGTGGATGCCGTGCCCCATCGTGGGTCCGCCACCCTCGCTGTCCCACGATCCCCGCCACGGCACGGCGAAGTAGTCGTCGTCCCGGTACCACAGCGTGGCGCAGGTGGCCAGCAGCGGCCGGCCCAGCTGTTCGGCCGCGGTCAACCGGCGCAGCCGCACAGCGGCCGATCCGAAGCGGTGCTGGAAGACGGTGGCCACGTGGGCGTTGGACCGGCGCTCCGCCGCCACCAGTTCGTCCATCTCGGCCAGGGACAGCGCCGGTGGCTTCTCCACCAGCACGGTTACCCCCGCGTCCAGGCACTCGATCGCCAGTGGCGCGTGCTGCCGCGGCGGGGTGCACAGGTGCACCAGGTCCACGGCCTCTTCCGCCAGCAGCGCGGTCAGGCTGGGGTAGACGCCGGGCACACCGTGCTCGTCGGCGAACGCGCGGGCACGGTCGCGGTCGATGTCCACGACCGCGACCAGGTCTGCCCGATCGCCGGCCGCACGCACGGCCGCCGCGTGGGCGTTCGCGATCGCCCCGGTCCCGACGATCGCGGTGCGGTGGGTCCGCGCCGGCATGGCGCTCCTTCCGTCCGATGGGGAGCTACCTGGCCGCGTCGACATCGGCCTGCAGCTCGGTGATGAACGCCTTGGCGGCCTGGTCCGGCTTGGCCCGGTCGAACAACACGTCCTCGACGTGCCGCTTGAGGATCGTCTCGATGGTGCTCGCGCCGTTGGGGGTGACCCGGGGCGGGTCGCTGACCGTGATCCGGTTCAGGTAGTCGGCCGCCGCCTTGTCGGTGTCCGTCAGGCTGCCGTCGATGGCCGCGCGGATCTTCAGGTTGGCCGGAACGCCGCGGTCGGTCAGCATGACCTTCGCCGCGTCCGCGTCGTTGGCCAGGAAGTCCAGCAGCAGCGCGGCTTCCGCCGGATGCTTGGACCGGGCCGAGACCGACCAGAACATCGACGGCTTGTAGTACTCGGCGTGCGCCTTGGCCTCACCGGGCAGCTTGAGCAGCTTCAGCTTCTGGCCGCTGGCCGCGGACAGCGCGGTCAGCTGGGTGTTCCAGCACAGGCCGAACGCGGCGGTGTTGGTGGCGACCGCCGTCTGGTTGAGAGTGCCGTCGGCCTTCTCGATGGTGATCGAGGGCGGCGGCGCGGCGCCGTCGCGGGCCAGGTCGAGGATGTACGAGAAGTAGCGGGTGAGGGCGTCGGGCGGGATGGTGACCTTGCCCTTGTCGTCGAACAGCGACCCGCCCGCCTGGCGGGCCCAGATCTGCAGGCCGCCGGTGTCACTGAAGCCCGGGGACTGCACACCCCACACCGAGCCGCCGCCGGCCTTCGACACCTGCTCCCCGATCTTCTTCAGATCGTCCCACGACCAGGTGTTGTCGTCGGGAAGCGGGATGTTGTACTTGGCCAGCAGGTCCGTGTTGGCCACCAGCGCGTACGAGCCCAACCCGACGGGCAGCCCGTACTGCTGGCCGTCGACGGCGCCGGTGGCCAGTGCCTTGGCGTCGAAGTCGCCGGTGTTCAGGTACTTCTTCTCGGTGTTGAGGTCCAGCAGCGCGCCGCGCTGGGCGTACGAAGCGAGATAGAGCTCGTCCATCTGGATGACGTCCGGGGCGTCGTTGGCCGCGACGGTGGTGGCGAGGCTGTCCCAGTAGCTGTTCCAGTCCTTGAACTCCCCGCGCACGGTGATGTTCGGGTGCTTCTTCTGGAACAGGTCGATCACCTGCTGGGTCCGCTTGTGCCGGTCGTCGGCGCCCCACCAGGTGAAGCGCAGCGTCACCGGCCCGGCCGACAGCTCGTCGTCCCCGCCCGGTCCGGACGAGCAGGCGACCAGCAGGGACGCGATCACCGTCAGCAGGACCGCCCAGGCGACGCGGTGGACGTGTCTCGAGCGCATGGCCTTGGTTCCTTTCCGGGGCTACCTGCCCCCGGTCGTGGCGATCCCCCGGACGAGGTAGCGCTGTCCGACGAGGAAAGCCAGGAAGATCGGGAGCAGCGACAGCACGCTCATCGCGAACAGCGAGCCCCACGAGGTGGTCGCGGTGGCGTCGACGAACGAGCGCAGGGCGACGGGAACGGTGTACTTGTCCGGGTCCGTCAGGTAGATCAGCTGGCTGAAGAAGTCGTTCCAGGTCCAGATGAACGTGAAGATCGTCGTGGTGGCCAGCGCCGGCTTCATCAGCGGCAGGATGACGCGCAGGAAGATCCGGGGGTGGCCGCAGCCGTCGATGCGCGCCGCCTCGTCCAGCTCGCGCGGCAGGCCGCGGATGAACTGCACCATCAGGAAGACGAAGAACGCGTCGGTGGCCAGCAGCTTGGGGACGATCAGCGGCAGGTACGTGTTCACCCAGCCCAGCTGCGAGAACAGGATGTACTGCGGCACGATGATCACGTGGATCGGCAGCATGATGGTGCCCAGCATGATGCCGAACCACCAGCGCTTTCCGGTGAACTCCAGGCGCGCGAAGGCGTAGGCCGCCATGGAGCACGACACCAGGTTGCCGACGATGCAGCCGAGCACGACGATCGCCGAGTTGACCAGGTAGTGCCCGAACGGCGACGCCAGCGCGGTCCAGCCGTCGGCGTAGTTCTGGATCCGCAGGTGGTCCAGCGCGAGGCCGGGACTGCGGAAGATCTCGTCGTTCGGCCGCAGCGAGCTGACGACCATCCACAACACCGGGTACAGCATGACCACCGCGAACAGCGTCAGGCCGACGTGCCGGGCGGCGGTCCGCAGGACACTTCGGACGGTCGGCCGACGCGCCCGCGGCCGCTCCCGCCGCGACGGCGGGACAACGGTCGCCGGCGGGCTGCTGATGTCAGTCGTCATAGAACACCCAGTGCTTGGCCGCCCAGAAGTTGATTCCGGTGATTCCGGCGATGATCAGCAGCAGGAACCAGGCCAGCGCCGAGGCGTAGCCCATGTCGAAGCGCCCGAAGCCCTGCTGGTACAGGTACAGCGTGTAGACCATGGTGGAGTCGGCCGGGCCACCGGTGCCGCCGGACACCACGAAGGCCTGGGTGAACGACTGGAACGCGTGGATCACCTGCAGCACCAGGTTGAAGAAGATGATCGGGGACAGCAGCGGCAGCGTGATCCGCCGGAACCTGGTCCACCGGCCGGCGCCGTCGATGGCCGCGGCCTCGTAGTAGACCGTGGGGATCTGCCGCAGGCCGGCCAGGAAGATGACCATCGGCGCGCCGAACGTCCACACGTTGAGCACGATGAGCGTGGACAGCGCGGAACTCGGGTCGGAGATCCACCCCTGCCCGGTGATGCCCACCAGGCCGAGCAGCTGGTTGACCAGCCCCTCGGTGCCGAAGATCTGCCGCCACAGCACCGCGATCGCCACACTCGTGCCGAGCAGCGACGGCAGGTAGAACGCCGAGCGGTAGAAGGCCAGCCCGCGCATGCCCCGGTCCAGCAGCATGGCGACGCCGAGCGCGCACGCCAGCTGCAGGGGCACGGACACCAGGACGTAGGTGAAGGTCACGCCCAGCGCGTTGTGCAGCCGCTCGTCGGTGAGGATCCGGGCGAAGTTGCCCAGCCCGATGAACCGGGGCGGCTGGATCAGGTTGTACTTGGTGAAGCCGAGACCGAACGACGCCGCGATCGGCCCGAGGGTGATGAACAGCAGTCCGGCGAACCAGGGCAGCAGGAACCAGAAGGCGGCCTTGTTGTCGCGCTTCGTGGACCGCGCGCCGCGCCGGCGCAACGCCCTGAGTTCGCC
This sequence comes from Kutzneria kofuensis, assembly GCF_014203355.1. NCBI lineage: Bacteria > Bacillati > Actinomycetota > Actinomycetes > Pseudonocardiales > Pseudonocardiaceae > Kutzneria > Kutzneria kofuensis. The sequence continues at coordinate 8,026,604 of NZ_JACHIR010000001.1, read as the reverse complement.
GAGGGTGCTCATGCCGCCCCCTCTTCTGCGAGACTCGGAAAACGCATTCCAGGAGTGTGGCCGGCAACACCCACACCGTCAAGAGCGCATCAACCGGCTTCGACAGCTCGCTGTCCGGTGCTGTCGCGAACCACCAGACGCCCTTCGACGGTCACGTGGGTGACCGCGCCGGGTTCGCCGAGCGCGAGCCGGATCGCCTCGGTCCCGACGTACGCGAGCGGCAGCGCCACCGTGGTGAGCCTCGGCGTCACGTTGACCGCCAGCCCGATGTCGTCGAAGCCGGTCAGCGACACGTCGTCCGGCACGGCCACCCCGGCCTCGCGCAGGGCGCGGAGCGCGCCCACGGCGAGCAGGTCGTTGACCGCCAGGACGGCATCGGTGTCCCGCAACCCTTCGGCGACAAGCCGTTGCACAGCCTCGAATCCGCCCTCCCGGCTCACCGCGCAGTGCACGATCCGGACGTCGGCCGCGGCGACGCCGCCGGCCCGAAGGCCGTCGACGAACCCGGCGGTCCGGGTCTCGGGGGCGGCCTGGCCGCGAGCGCCCGCGATGATCGCGACCCGCCGGTGCCCCGACTCGGCCACGAAGTGGCCGAGTCGCCGAGCGGCCTGGCGATTGTCGAAACCGACCGAATGGAACGGCAGGTCGGTGTCGCCGACGATCACCACCCGTCCCCCGTCGAGCTCGTAGGCGCGCAGCTCCGCGAGCAGCCGGCCGGACAGGGCGTCGGCGTCGACCCGGCCGGAGGTGAGCACCAGCGCCCGCGGTCGCAGCGCCCGAACGCGGCGGATGGTCTCCAGCTGGCGTTCGGGATCGCCGCGGGTCGCCGAGACGGTGACGAACGTGCCGGTGGTGCTGGCCGCCCGCTCCATCGCGGACACCACGATGGCCATCGACGGCGTGGTGAGATCGTCGGCCACGAGGGCCAGCGAGTCACTCATTCCCCGCATCGCCCGCGCCGACGCGTCCGCCGTGTAGCGCAGCCGCTCGGCCGCGGTCAGGACACGCTCCCTGAACTCCGGCGCGACGGTCCGGGAACTGCCCCCCAGCACGCGTGACGCGGTCGCGAGCGACACTCCCGCGGCGGCCGCCACGTCGTGCAGCGTCACGGTGTCCCGTGCCGGATGCGGCATCGCTACCCCACTTCGAACGCGCCGATGTCCGGCTTCCCGTTGTACAGCGGTGTTCCCGCGTAGTCACGGCCACCGTTGTCGCTGATCGCGACTCCCCTGTTGATGGCAGGAGAGCCGGAACGGACCCGCAGACCGTACGCCCCGGTGAGCCGCGGCCCGGCGTCCGGCGTGCCCACCGTCCAGTCCGGCGACCCCGTGAACTGCGGATCCGCGCGGACGGCGTGCGTGTCACCGGAGGGCACCGGCAGGGAAGCGCCGCCGTACAGGTTGTTGTCGTAGCGGACCGTCGAACTGGTGGTGAGGGACGCCCCGGCCACCTTGGAGTAGATGATGTTGTCCGTGATGTCGTACGACGAGGTGAGGGACGTGCCGTAGCCGTAGATCGCGTACTTGCTGCGGTCGTCGTAGATCGTGTTGTTGTGCACCTTGGCCCTGGCGGCCTTGTCGGAGTGCAGGTAGACCTGGTACCTGGTGTTGCCCGCGATCGCGTTGTAGCGCAGCACGACGTCACCGAACGAGAACTGGCACAGCAGGATGCCGTCGCCGTTGCCGTGGGACCAGTTGTACTGGACGACGACCTTGGTGGTGCCCTTGTCGGCGTCGATGCCGTTGGAGTCCGCGCCCTTCGCCTTCTGGGTGGTCTCGGCGACCTCGTTGGACTGGATGGTCACATCGTCGGCGAAGTAGGTCTCGATGCCGGACGTGCCGGCCCGGTAGATGACGTTGTGCTCGACGACCGCGTGCCGGACGTCGGTGACGTACACACCGTTGCACCCGTAGGCGGTGCCCGCCTGGCTGATGTAGTTGCCCCGGATGACCACGTTGTTGTGCGGGGTGAACCTGGCGTCGGTCGGGCTCGTGCGGGTCCCCCAGCCGGTGGCCACCGCGCCGGGGCCGTCACCGGTGTACTGCTTGATCGAGATGCCGGCGAACGACGTGTTGACGATGACCGAGTTCTGGATGGTGACGTCGTCGAGCACCGTCGGCGTCGCCGTGGGCGCGCCGACGTTCGCCACCGTGGTGTCGAAGACGATGCCGCCGGTCCGCTTCGACCGGTCCCAGCCCGTCTTGAAGTGGATTCCGGACGCGTCGTCCGATGTGCTGCCACCGATCCAGTTCACCTCGCCGGTGACGTCGTGGACGTTGACGCCGTCGACGACGAAGCCGTGCAGCTGCCGGCCGTTGTCACCGGTGACGTGGATGCCTCGCAGGTCCTTGAGGTTCGCCCCCGGCGTGCCCGTCGCGGGCGCCTGGTTGGTCACCTCCAGGTGCCGGACCGTCCAGAACTCCTGGTCGGACAGGCGCACGGTGTCGTCGACCAGGCCACCGCCGTCGATCCGGGGGTTCGCGCCGTCGCCGTACCGGTCGATGGTGACGGGCGCACCCGACGCGCCGGAGCCCTTCGGCCACAGCTGGCCGCTCCACCGGCCGCCGGCCCGCAACAGGATCTGGTCCCCGGGGTGGAAGGTCGCCCGGTTGACCCGCGCGAGGCTGCGCCACGCGTGCGTGCTGTCCACACCGGAAGCGTTGTCGTCGCCCTGCGAGGCATCCACGTAGTAACTCACCCCGGCCGTGACGCCGTCGGCCGGTGCGGCGAGAACGACCTGTGCCGAGGCGACGAGCACTGCCGCCGCGAGCAATCCGGGGCCAGCTTGCCTGAAGACGCGTAACACGTGGTGCTCCTCACCTCATCGTGGGGGCCACTGTCGGAAAACGTATTCCACCACCTATCGTCGACTTCCACAAGAACCGCGCGGATCGAGTGAAACGAGTTCGTCCCGTCATGACCGAGCAGCGCACCGGCTCCTCCCCCACCCTGCGGGATGTCGCAGCCGAGGCCGGCGTCTCCCCGGCCACGGCGTCGCGTGCGCTCAACGGCAGCACCCGCAACGTCAGCGCGGACAAGCTCGCTTCCGTGCTGCGGGCGGCCGCGAAGCTCGGGTACACGCCGAACCTGTCGGCGCAGGCCACCGCCAGGGGGTCGACGAAGATGGTCGCCCTGATCGTGCACGACATCGCCGACCCGTACTTCTCCGCCATCGCCGCCGGGGCCGTCGAGGGCGCCGAGGCCGCCGGCCTGACCGTGACCATGGCCGTCACCGACCGGTCGCCGGACCGGGAGCTGGAGATCGTCTCGACACTGCGGGGCCACCGGCCACACGCGATCATTCTCGCCGGCAGCCGGATCGGCGAGGATCAGGAGGCCCTGGCCGAGGAACTGCGCGCGTACGAGGCCGCGGGCGGGCGCGTGGCCGTGGTGAGCCAGCCGGGCCTGCCGTACGGCACCGTCACGATCGACAACCGCAAAGCCGCCGAGGACCTCGCGGCCGCGCTGGTCGCCCACGGGTACCGGCGCTTCGCCGTGCTGCGCGGGCCGGACGTCCTTCGCACCTCCCGTGACCGCCTCGAGGGGTTCGTCGCCGGCCTCGCCCGCACCGGGATCACGGTGGCCGACCGGTTCGTGGTCGAAGCCGACTTCACCGAGGACGGCGGCCACGCCGCCATGACCACCCTGCTCGACCGTGGCCCGGACGACGTCGAACTGGCGTTCGCGGTCAACGACGTGATGGCGATAGGTGCCATGCGAGCGCTGCGCGACGCGAACCTGGTGCCCGGGCACGATCTGGCCGTCGCGGGCTTCGACGACATCAGCGCCGCCACCGACGTGCACCCGGCGCTGACCACCGTCCAGGTGCCCATGCGGGCCATGGGCCTGCACGCGATCGACCTCGCCCTGGCCGCAGGCGGCGAGGGCGAGGTCGTGTGGCTGCCGACGAACGTCGTCCTGCGGGACAGCACCCCTCGACGCACGGGCGAGCCCGTTATTAGTCCTTAGTGGACAATCACCGGGGCGGTGAGCCCGCCTTCGCCAGTGCAGGGCGACGGGGTCAGTCGCCGTTGCCGGGTTGGGTGTATACCTGGCCGTCGATGGTGGTGGTCATGGTGCCGGTGGCCTGGAAGTCGCTGTCCATCACCTGTGGCGACAGGGTCAGGCCGTCCGGACTGGTCACCTTCGCCCCGGTGTGCCTGCCGGTCAGCGTGAGGTTCTCGTGCCAGGTCACGGCGCTGATCGCGGAGTCGGAGTCCCGCGCGATGCTCTCGGTGCCGTTGATGATGTCGCTGCCGTCGTTGTCGAAGCCCGTGTAGCCGACCTCGATACGGGTGATCAGTGCGTCCGTGTCGTCGGTAGTGATCACGACCGTCGCCGTCCCGCACACGGCGCCGGGCAACGAGTACGTGCCCGCGGGCAGGTGAGGTCGCGTCGGGAACGGTTGCCCCACGGTGTAGGGCGTGCCCCACGGCACCGCGTCGGACACGGGCGCCGGCGGGACCGGCGTGCTCGCCGGCAGGGCCGGGAATCGCGCGATCATGACCCGGCTGTGGCGTCCGCCCGGCTCGGTGGACACCGGACACGGCAGCGGATGGGCGCCGCCGCAGTCCGGCGCGGTGACCAGGTTCTCGGCCCACACCACCGCGGAGCTGTCGGCGAGCCAGACGGGGTCGGCGCCGGCGTTCCAGTTCGGGTCGGCGCCGGGGTTGACCTGCGCGCTCGCGCCGGTCGCGGCATTGACCAGGTAGGGCAGGAAGAACCGGCGTTCGCCGTTGTTGCGGATGCCCGAGACGTAGGCCGTGGACGGCAACTGGTCCGTGACGGGCGGGATGCCGGGCATGCCGGAGATGAAGTGCAGGCGGCCGGAGTCCAGCACCTCCTCGGCGATCAGCCACCGGCCGTCGGGCGAGGCGAACATCGGGTCGGTGTACTCGGCGTGCCGGGTCAGCGGGCGCGATTCGCCGGTGGCCAGCGAGGTTTCCCAGGCGTCGATGCTGTCGGACTCGTAGGACTGTATGCCCAGGGCTGACCGCCCGTCGGCGCTCCAGCCGCGGAACTCGCCGACCATCCCGGCCGGGTTGAACGTCAGCACGTTGCCGGGCCGGACGACGTACGGCTGGTAGTCGGGCGCCCGGTTGAACAGCAGGCTGACGTCGGTCAGGTCGTAGCGCCGGCCGGCCTGGTCGAAGACCAGCCGGCCCATCGAGCCGAACTCGTCGAAGAAGTCGCCGGCCGGGACCTCCGTGTTCCATCCCAGGTGCACGCCGTCGGGATTGAGCCGCCACTCGCGGGTGAGTCCGCCGCCGATGGCGCCGCCCAGCGGTTTGCCGCCCAGTTCGATCGGATAGATGCGCGTGTTCCCCGGAGTGCAGCGGGCATCGGACACCTGGTACGGGCCGCAGTCCAGCACGCCGTTGCCGACCAGGACCCGACGGTCCCCGGGAAAGGCGTGCGGCGGCGGATAGGTGAAGCTGGTGGTGTCGACACCCTGTTCGTTGGCCGCCGGCACCCCGCAGGTGATGCACTTCCACGCGTCACCGTTGGGGAAGGTGGTGCCGTCGGTCTTCTCCAGCAGCACTTGCTGTCCACTGTAGACGCTGGCCGGGTCGGGCGCGGCCGGAGCGCCGGCGAAGGTCACTCCGAGCAGCACGTAGTGCGGGTCCCAGAAGAATCCCGGCGAACCGACCGAGGTTCGCGCGGCCGACAGGCAGCCGGTGCCGTGTGGGTTCACCGCTCGGGTGCACGATCCCGCCGCTGCCGACGGAGCCGTGGGCGGAACCGGGAGTTCTCGAACCGGCGTCGCCGTGGCGGTGGCTGCGTGGGACGGGGCCGTCGGCACGACGCCGGTCGTTCCCACCACACCGCACAGAACGAGGACGAACAACGCCACCGCCCTCCCCGTCCGGCCGCGCGCTCGCAGCAAGCGACTCAACACAGAATCCTCCTCGGGTTGTGGCACGCATTCGCGACGGCGACCGTGCACGGCATCACCTTGGCCCGGCACCACACGCGGGCGCATCCACCCACGGCAGGGTCGACCGGTACTGCCGGCGCGGTAATCGCGGACGGCGTACTGCGCTGGCAGTACCCGGGGAGCTCAGCGGCACCACGGCGGCGGAAGGCTCTACAGTCGTGTCGTGCGCACGCTGTTTGCCGGCTACGCCAGGTGGTCGCGGTGGCAAGTCCTGGACGCGGTGCTCGCGGTCGGCGTGTGCATTGTCGGCCTGATGTTGTTGCCCGACGGTCTGTCCGGACCACATCGGGTCTGGGAGGTGACAGTGCTGGCAGCCGCCGGCCTGGCGGTGGCCTTCCGCCGGCAGTGGCCCGCCGCCGCGGTCACGGTCGCCGTGGCCGCGTTCCTGGCCCAGCTGACCGGCTCCGGACCGCACTGGACGACCACCACCGCGCTGACCGCCACCGTCTACACCCTGACGGCCGCCCTCCCCCGCCGCGCCGCCCTCACCACCGGCGTCGCCACATTCGTGACCGTCGGGATCGGCGGCACGCTGCTGGGGGAGGGCGTCCCCCTGCTGGAGTTGGCCATAGTGGCGGCCGCCGTCGCGGCCGGGGACGCAGCGCGCCAGCAACGGGCCTACCTCGCCGCCGTCGAGGATCGGGCCCGGCACGCCGAACACGACCGGGAACGGGAAGCCGGCCGCCGCGTGGCCGAGGAACGCGTGCGCCTCGCGCGGGACCTGCACGACGTTGTCTCCCACCAACTCGCCCTGATCCACGTGCACGCCGGCGTGGCCGCGCACCTGCTGGCCCGTCGCCCCGAGCAGGCCGAGACCGCGCTGGGACACGTCCGGGCCGCCAGCCGGGCGGCACTGGACGAATTGGCCGTCACCATCGAGATGCTCCGCCATCCGGGCGACCCCGCCGCCCCGGTCGAACCGGTCGCCGGGCTGGCGCGGTTGGCGGAGTTGACCGACGCCCTGGGTGTTGCCGGGTTGTCGGTCGAGCTGACCACGGTCGGATCGCCGCGACCGCTCCCCGCGGTGGTGGACGCCGCGGCCTACCGGATCATCCAGGAGGCGCTGACCAATGTGCGCAGACACGCCCGGACCGGCTCGGCCCGGCTGTGCGTGGACTACCGGCAGGCCGAGCTGTGCATCGCGGTCGACGACGACGGCGTGGGCGCGCCGGCGGGGACGACGGGCAACGGAACCCGAGGCATGATCGAACGCGCCGCGGCCGTGGGCGGCCGAGTGGTGCTCGGACCGCGGCCGGACGGCGGATTCCGGGTGACGGCCGTGCTGCCGCTGCCCGAGGAGGGATGAGCTGTGGCCGATGCCGCGCGGATCCGGGTAGCACTGGCCGACGACCAGGCGCTGCTGCGGGTCGGCTTCCGCATGCTGGTGGACGCCGAGGACGACATGGAGGTGGTCGGCGAGGCCGGAACCGGGCGGCAGGCCGTGGAACTGGCCCGGTGCGCCCGGCCCGACGTGCTGCTGATGGACATCCGCATGCCCGACGGCGACGGTCTGGCCGCGACCCGCCAGATCGCCGCCGACCGGGATCTCGCGCCGGTCCGGGTGCTGATCCTGACGCTGTTCGAGATCGACGAGTACGTCTTCGAGGCGTTGCGCGTGGGCGCCAGCGGCTTTCTCGGCAAGGACACCGAACCCGGCGAGCTGCTCGCCGCGATCCGCGTGGTGGCGCGGGGCGACCGGCTGCTGTCGCCGACCGCGACGAGCAAGCTGATCAACCATTTCCTCCGCCAGCCCGGGACCGCGCGCGCCGCCGATCCGGATCGGCTCGCGGTCCTGACCGAGCGGGAGCTCGAGATCACCGCGCTGGTGGCCACCGGGCTGTCCACGGACGAGATCGCCGCACTGCTGATGCTGAGCCCGTTGACCGTCAAGACGCACATCAACCGCGCGATGGCCAAAGTGGACGCCCGCGACCGTGCGCAACTGGTCGTGCTGGCCTACCAGACCGGCCTGGTCCGGACTGACGGCACGCAACCACGGTGACCGACCACCGTCGAATTCGTCGAATTCGACTACGTAGGGTCAACTCTGACGTTCGCGGCCCAAATCCGGCACAGTGGGCGGGAATCCGGCCGCGTATGCTGCCCGCGCTATGGAGCCCTTCGAGCATCGTCCGAGACGCCGCGAGAGACCGCGCGTCGACGGATTGATGGTGTGGATCGCGACGACCGGCGCGCTGGTCGGCTCGGTGCTGATCTTCCTGGCGACCAGTTCGCCGCCGCCGGAGCCGGTGGCCGAGCCGATGCCGTCGACGGACTGGCGGATTCCGACCGCCGTGTCGTCCTCGACCATCGCCACCGCCACCGCCGCGCCCAGCACCACGTTCGCGGCCGTGGCACCGCCGGCCACCACGTCGGCCTTGCCACCGGCTCAGCCGGTCACCACCACGACGACTCCCCCGTCCTCGGCCCCGCACCCGCCGGCGGCGACCACGACGACGGCTCCACGGTCCGGCGGCAAACAGCTGCACGCGGTCGGTGCGGGCAAGTGCCTGGACGTGCCGAACTCCACCACCACGCCCGGCACGCAGCTGCAGATCCGCTCCTGCTCCGGGGGTGCGAACCAGATCTTCACCCGCAGCTCCGCGGGCGAACTGACGGTGTACGACGGCACGGTCTGCCTCGACGCCTACGGCCAGGGCACCGATCCCGGCACCAAGGTGATCATCTGGAACTGCAACGGCCAGGCCAACCAGCGGTGGCGCTTCAACGCCGACGGCTCCATCAGCGGCGTCCAGTCGGGACTGTGCCTCGACGTCACCGGGGCGAGCACCGCCGACGGCGCTTTGGTCCAGCTGTGGACCTGCAACGGCCGCAGCAACCAACGGTGGACGCTCGGCTAGTCGTCGCAGCCGCGACTCACCGCGCGATGATCCGAATTCCCTGGCACGGCAGCGATTCACCGTGGAACTGAACTTGCCAGCCACCCTGCGCGATCCGGACGCGGTCGAGGGGATCTCGCGCCGGCGATCGTTCGACACGGTCGGGAAGCCACCGTCACAAGAGTCCACTGTGGACGATAGTCCCAGTGTGACGGCCGATGGCCGGGACTCGAACGCGGGCTGAATCTCGCAGACGCCATCGACGACGACGCCCGGCGGCGATGATGATTCCGAAGTAGACGGTCAACGGTTCGGGCATTCCAGGGCAGGCCCAGCGGCGTGGCTCGACGCCGCTGGCGCCCGCCCCGGATCGGCTAGCGTCGCCGGGCGCGCAGCTTCGGGATCGCGATCAACGCGGCCCCGCCGAGCAGCAGCGCGGCGGCGATGATGACCAACCAGCCACCGCTGAAGCCGGTGAAGGCGAGCGGCGCCGTGCCGGCGGACGTGGTGGTCGTCGTGGCGACGCCGGCGGCCGTCGTGGTGGTCACGGTCGTCGTGGTGGTGGTCGACGAGCCCGGCGCGGTCGTGGTGGTGTTGCTGGTGGTGCTTGTCTTACTGGTAGTGCTGGTGGTGCTCGTCTTGCTGGTGGAACTGGTCGTCTTGCTGGTCGACGACGTCGTCTCGGTGCCGCAGGCGAACCAGTGGCTGATCGTCGCGGGCTTGCCGCTGTTGCCGGCGATCGGGGAGTGCAGGTTGCTCCACGGCAGCGCGCCGAGCTTGCCGGGCAGGTACACGTTGAACCCGTCGCTGCCCTTCACCACGATGCCGGTGACGGTGACGCCGCCGGGGACACCGGTCACGGTGATGTAGGTGTTCGTGGCGTCCACAGTGGACGTGACCTGGACGATGCCGCCAGGGAGGTGCGCCTGGTCGCAGGTGACGGCGTTGCCCGAGTAGACGACCGCCCGGTCGTCCCCCGACGACGGCGGGGTGTCCGTCGCCGCGGCCGCCACACCCGACGCCGCGAGCGCGGCGCCGGCGGTGAGCAGCACCGCGGTGATGGTTCTGAACAGACCGGACTTGACCATGGTGGACTCCAGGAGGCAGCGTGATGGCGTTGCCGCGGCATCATGCGCCGTTAGCTCCGCAATGGACAGTGTCGTTAGCTTTTTGTTAGTCGCCGCGAGCGACGGAGCCTACGCTCGACCGGCCGCCAAGGGGTTCCGTAACGGCACCGACGTGCACCATGATGTCGCGGTTGTCGAGGCGGCTGGGTGAAGGTGGTGAGGCGCTGGTGTCGGCGGCTGCGGAGACGCCAGATCCGTCGGTGGCGTTGCGCGCCGCGTGCGAGAGCGGTGACGAGGACGCGTTTCGGGTGCTGTACCGCGCGGTCCAGCCGAACCTGCTGCGCTACCTGCGTGTTCTGGTCGCCGACGACGCCGAGGACGTCGCGTCGGAAGCGTGGCTGCACATCGCGCGGGACCTGGCGACCTTCCGGGGCGACCTGGACGGATTCCGCGGCTGGGCCGCGACCATCGCCCGGAACCGAGCCCTGGATCACCTGCGCCACCAGCGAAGACGTCCGGCCGGCTCGGCGCAGGACGACCAGCTGGCCGAGGTGCCCGCGCGCGAGGACACCGCCGAGTCCGCTGTGGACGCGATCGGGACCGACGCGGCGCTGGCGTTGATCGCGACGCTGCCCCGTGACCAGGCCGAAGCCGTCCTGCTGCGAGCGGTCATGGGGCTGGACGCCACCCGGGCGGCCCGCGTGCTCGGCAAGCGCGCCGGAGCCGTGCGCACCGCGGCCCACCGGGGGCTGCGCAAGCTCGCCGAGCTCCTCGACGCCGAGGACGAGGACGGGAAAACCCGCAGGTCAGCGGGTGGTGTGACACAAATGGCCACGCCGACGCTGAAGGAGGTGAGATGAGCACGCACCCCCGCCGCCGCCTCGACCGGCGCACCACCGAGCAGATGCTCAACGGTGCCCCGGTCGTCGGCGCACGTCCGCTGACCGACCTGCTTGCCGCCGCGGCCGCCCCCGCCCGTGACGGCGAGCTGGCCGGTGAGCAGGCCGCTGTTGCGGCGTTCCGCGCCGCTCGTCTCGAGCCCGCATCTCCGTCCCGGAGACCGTCGATACTCAAGACCCTGCTGGCGAGGCTGCGCACCGCCAGGATCGCGGCCGTCGCCGCCGCCGTGGCGGTGGTTGTCGGCGGCGTCGCGACGGCCGCCGCAACTGGTTATCTGCCAACCCCTTTGAGCGGGAACCCGCCGGTCGCGCCCGCCCACTCCGGCACTCCCAGCACCTCGACGAACCCGTCCTCGACCGACCCCTTGACCGGCGCCGGTGGCAGTGGTGATCACGGCTCATCCCCGTCGCCGCAAGCCCCGTCGCCGGCTCCCTCCCTGGCCGGCCTGTGCAACGCCTACACCGCCGGTGCGGGCTCGGAGCACGGCAAAGCCTTGGACAGCCCGGGGTTCACGGCGCTGGTCACCGAGGCCGGCGGCAGGGACAAGGTCGACGCCTACTGCGCCGAACTGCTTGCCAGCAAACGGGGACCGGCCGGCGGCACCACCACGGTCGTCCCGCCGGCCACCACCGACGGGAACCACGGTGCCCAGGGGCACAACGGGAACGGCCCCGCCACCAGCCATCCCGATCCGGGCCCGAACCACGCCACGGGCCCGCCGACCACGCATCCCGGTCACTGATCGTCCGTTCCCCCAAGGGTTCGCGGCGCCAGGGCCTCCCTCCCGGCGTCGCTACCGGACGGGCGGTGGTGCACACCCCCAGGCACTGCCGCCCGTCCTTGTTCCACAGAGGACACATGCGACCGGCGCGGGTCGCTCTCCCCACGTACGAGCTGCTGCCGGGGACCTGCGCCGGCGCGCGCGGACGGCAGCGTCTTGCGGTCCCGCGACAACGACGCGAGCTGGACACGTCGAGGTCTACCGGCGCTGTCGGTCCGGTCGCTCGCCGGCCACCGTTCACCTCGGCCATGGCGCCGGCCAGCGGGCCGGATGAGATCCGCGCGACGCCAGCCGCGTGGAGAGTCCCCCTCGCCGCGAAGACTTGCTAAATTCTGCAATTGTTGATCCTGCGAAAGGCTGGGCGCGGTCGATCCTCCGGCGGCGGGACAGGAGAGGATCATGACATGACGACGAGGGCGGGGTGGTCGGCGTGAGCAGGCCGCTGTACCAGCTGAAGGCCGAGTTCTTCAAGACGTTGGGGCATCCGGCGCGGATCAGGGTGCTGGAGCTGCTCAGCCAGCGCGAGCACGCGGTCGCCGAGATGCTGCCCGAGGTCGGCATCGAGGCCGCCAACCTGTCACAGCAGCTGGCGGTGCTGCGCCGGGCCGGCCTGGTGACCAGCCGCAAGGAAGGCTCGAACGTCTACTACTCGCTGACCAGTCCGCAGGTGGCCGAGTTGCTCGCGGTGGCCCGGTCGATCCTGACCGGGGTGCTGGCGGGGCAGATCGAGCTGCTGGAAGACCTCCGCACCGCCGTGCCCGGCGCGGCCACGGAAGTGCGGGCCGACTGAGCCGCGACGCCCCGCGCACGCTCCCTTGCGCGGCTACGCGCCGCAACGGGAGATCGTCGCCACAGTACGGTGTCAAAGAGTTGCAATAATCTTCAATTGCGCAGAGCATAATGTGGGCAGCCGCTGGAGGGACGGAGTCCGATGGGTGAGTTCGTGGCCACGCTGCACGACCGCGTCCAGGACGTTCAGGCCGACATCCGCCAGGCCAGGCGGGTGGGTGACGGCTACCGTGAGCAGCTGTTCTCCGGCCGGCTCGTCGACCTGCTCGCCGTCGCCCGACGACACGGCGTGGACATGAGCGGGTGGGTGGAGTCGGACATTCTCGCCACACTGCCGGACGGGAACGGGTGACAGCGATGCGACGCCCGCTGCGTCTGGCCGTCATCGGCGACGGCGACACCGACCTGCCCGACGAGCTCCCGGGCCTGAAGATCGTGCCGGAGTCGGTCGCACTGCTGTTCACGCCACGGCCGCGCGGCGTGGACGCCGTGTACCTCGGCGGGCTGGACCAGATCCGCGCCCGCCAACTGAAGGCCGAGTTCACGGCGAGAGCGGCCATCCCGTGCCTCACCCGCGAGGAGATGACCGCCGTCGGGCTCGCCGGCCGGCTGCTCGTGCTGCTGGCCAGGACCGGCCGGCCGCCGGCGTCGGCACGCGTGGTCATCGTCGAGTCGACGGCGATCCCGACGCTGTGTCCGCTGCTGCTGGCCATCGGCGTGGGCGACATCGTGTCCTGGGAACCCACCGACGCCCTGAGCTACCCGCTGCGCCGCATCACCCACCGCTCCGACGCCGTGATCGATCCCCTGGGCGGCGGCGTTCCGGTCGTCCTGCCGACCACAGCGGAAGGCCAACCGCCACTGCTCGCCGCCGACGACCCGGCGTACCCGCTGCTCGCGTTACCCGGTCTCGTTCACGCGTTACTCAGCAAGCCCGGCTCCCGATCCGATTTCGACGTCCTACGGGCCTGCGCCTACGCGTTGGCCGCCCGCACCAGGAACGGCCGGTGGGTGCCGGACCAGGATGATCCGGAACTGAGCCCCACCGTCTTCGCGATGGCCAGCCGCGCCCTGGCCGGCGATCGCCTCGACCGGTGACAACTGCGCCCGGCGGTGGCGCGTCCGATGAGATCGTGTGCTGTCGCCGCCGGAAACGCCGGCCAATCGACGCCAATGGCGCGCATGCCCACCGCGGACGCAGGTTCGCCGTCGGCTCGACGGGCACCCGCGAGCACCTGTAAGCGGTCATGAACCCTGGCCCGACCCGGGAGCCCGCCATGCGCGAGAACAACGACAACCCCGGAACCCACTCCCGCGGCGCGCCGCCCGACACTCGCGGCACCGGTCCCGTGCAGGAGGCGGTTGACCAGATCGACCAGTTCCAGCAGCGGCACAAGCCGGTGGCGATCGCGGTCGCGGTGGCCCGGAAATTCGCCGAGGACCAGTCGACCAGGCTGGCCAGCATGATCGCCTTCTGGGCGTTCTTCTCGCTCTTCCCGCTGTTGTTGGTGTTCGTGACCCTGCTCGGTTTCCTGCTGCCCACCGGCATCAAGGCCACGGTGCTCGAACACGTCGCGAGCATGATCCCGTTGGTGGACACCTCGGCGATGCACGGGCTGAGCGGCTCCTGGTGGGCGCTGATCGTCGGGTTGGTCAACGCGTTGTGGAGCGGCCTGGCGGTGGTGCGCACGGTCGAGGTCGCGTTCAACGCCGTGTGGGAGATCCCCTACGTCAAACGGCCCGGCCTGTTCTCGCAGCTGCTGCGCGCGCTGGGCGTGTTGGCCACCGTCGGGCTCGGTCTGGTGGTCAGCACACTGGTCACCGGGTTCGTCTCCGGCCAGTCGACCGGCATCGACCTGGGCTGGACGGGGCGCGTGGCCGGGTACGCGGTGGCGATCGCGCTGGACGTCGGCCTGTTCGTCGCGGCCTTCCGGATCCTGACCAACCGGAAGATCACCACCCGGCAGGTGCTGCCCGGCGCGGTGCTGTCCGGCGTGCTGTTCTGGGTCCTGCAGTCGCTGTCCTCGCTGATCATCAGCCGCTATCTGCACAACGCGCAGAGCACCTACGGTCACTTCGCCACCGTGATCACCATCCTGTGGTGGTTCTACCTGCAGAGCCTGATCACGCTGGCGGGCGCCCAGCTCAACGTCGTGCTGACCGAACGCCTGCATCCCCGTGGCCTGCGCGACTCGCCCGACACCGAGGCCGATCAGCGTGCTTACGACGCCTATGCCAAGGAGCGCACCTACCACCAGGAGGAACGCGTGCAAGCCGACTTCCCGCGCGCCGACCGGTCCCGACACCGCGGCCAGTAGGCAGCACCGGCCGCGTCCTTTCGGCGGCATGGAGCCGACATCGACACAGCGCGAGCGGTCGTCACGATGCGCGATTCACGCAGGCGTCGGTTCCGGGCGCCGATTGGGCTTCGTATACTCCGGTGTCACCGTTGTCAGCGTACGTGAGGATCACTCGTATGACCGAGCGGGGCCGCAGCAACGGTCGCACGACCGCCGTCTCGTGGGCCGCCGGAGTCGGCGGTCTCGCGCTGATGGTCGCCGGAATCGTCGTCCCGCTCACGGTCGTCCCACCAGCCGATGATTGCTACTTCTCCTGTTCGGCGAAGACCGTCGCCCCACCGGCACCCGGGACCTCGACGTCGGTGCGGCTGTCATCCTCGGACGCCGCCGGTCACCCGTCCGCAGGTGCGATTCCACCGCCTCGGGAGGTGGCCGTTGCGACCACGCCCGCCGCCACCACTCCAGCGGCGGAATCCCACCCGGTCGACCCACCAGTGTTCTCCACGCGCTCATCCGAAGACCGACCGGCGCGATGCGACGGAAAGGTCCCGGCGCCCGGGCACTGCGAGCGCGACACCCACGAGCACGGTCCGCCGGACCCGGGCACCCACGGCGGCGGCACGCATGGCGGTCCGCCGAGCGGACCAGCCCGCGGGCACGGTCAACGATAGGAGCTCGACGTTTGGCGAAGCGCGGCACGGCAGAACCGACCGCGCCTCGCCGCGCGCGATCTCATCCGAGCGCGGCGGCGGCCTCCGCAAGCGTGGCGTGCACACGGAACAGCCGGCCGAGGCCGGTGAGTTCGAGTGGCCGCACAATGGTTTCGGTCCCCAGCAGGCGGAGGTCGGCCTCGACGTTCTCGGCGGCCTGCCGGATCTGGAGTGCGAGCCGCACGCCGGCCGCGCCGAAGAACGTCACGTGCAGGAGATCGAGCACCAGAACGTCCGGCAGTTCGGCCAGCTCGCGCCAGATCGGCTGCGCGAGCTGATTGGCGCTGAACGCGTCCACCTCGCCGGACACACGCACGAGGCACATTCGGCCGCGGTGCTCGACCGTGACCCGCAGCGGCGGGGACCAACACCGAGGCAGACGCGAGTGGTCACGCATGCGGGCTCCCTACGTTGGCGAGGGGCAACCCAAAGCGAGCACTCGGTGCTCGAACCCGTCCTAAGCCAGCTCCCCGGGATCGTTTTTGCTGAACATGAGCGGTTACCCAACCGGGCCGATGCTCAAACCCGTCGTACGAGCTGCTGGCCGAGCAGTGGCGGCGTCGACCCGGTCCCGGCATGTGGACGTCACAGTGGAGCGCACGGGTCCCGCCTACCGTCTGATGACATGCGGGCGATCCAGATCACGCGGCACGGCGGACCCGAGACCCTCGACGTGACCGAGGTGGACGACCCTGTCCCGGGCGACGGCCATCTGCTGGTGGCCGTCACCGCCGCCGGCGTCAACTACGCCGATGTCTCACGGATCGCCGGCACCTACTCCGTCGCCGTCGACCTGCCGTTCATCCCCGGTTCCGAGGTGGTCGGCCGGACCGCCGACGGTCGTCGCGTGGTCGGATTGTCCTTCGACGGCGGCGGTTTCGCCGAGCAGGCGCTGATCCCGGCCGACGCGGCCGTGGACGTCCCCGACGGCGTCACCGACGAGCAGGCGCTCGCCCTGCTCGTGCAGGGCCTGACCGCCTGGCACCTGCTCCGCGGCTCCGCCCGCCTCCGAGGCGGCGAGTCGGTGGCCGTCAACGCCGCCGCGGGCGGCGTCGGCTCGCTCGCGATCCAGCTGGCCCGCGAGTTCGGCGCCGGCCGGGTGATCGCCGCAGCGTCCACTTCGGACAAACGACGCCTCGCCCTCGAACTCGGCGCCGACGCCGCCGTCGACAGCGACCCGGCCGGTTACGCCGAGCGGATCCGCCAGGCCAACGGCGGCCAAGGCGTCGACGTCGTTCTGGACGCCAACGGCGGGGCCGCGATCACCGCCGGGCTGGAGGCGCTCGCCCAGTTCGGCCGCCTGGTCAGCTACGGCGACGCGGCGCACCAGGGCCGGCCGTCCATCGACCCCGGCCGGCTCGCCGAACGCAACGTCTCCGTGGCCGGCTTCTGGCTCCGCCCCGCCCTCGCCCTGCCGTTGGCCTACCGCGAGCCCCTCAGCGAGCTGCTGAGCCTCACCGCCCAGGGCCGGCTGCGCCCCATCACCGGCTCCCGCTACCCCCTGTCCGACGCCGACCGCGCCTTCGCCGATCTCATCGCCCGCCGCACCACGGGAAAGGTCGTCCTGCTCGTGGCCTGATCGGCTGTCACCCGATGAGTTGCTCGACGGCGAGCACGACGCCCATCACGACCAGCACGATGCCGGCGAGGCGCTCAGCGGCTTCCCGGAATCGCTCGGCGACGTGGGCGCCCAGCCACAGCCCGAGCTGGGTGGCGATGAACGCCTGCGCGGCGATGCCGACGATCACCGGCAGCAGCGGCAGGTGGGTGAGGCCCAGGCCGAAGCCGATGGCCAGTTCGTCCAGGCTGATACTCACGCCGAGGCCGAGCAGCGCGGCACCGCGGGCGGTCACCAGCCGTTCGGCCTTCTCCTCCTCGTCGTCCTCGTCGTGCAGCAACATCCACAGGCCGACCGCGACCACCACGTAGTTGGCGACCGGACCGATCGCCCGCGCCACCGGCGCACCAAGCGCGAGCCCGACCAGCGGCATCCCGGCCTCGAACACCACGAACAACGCGGTGATCCGCCACCGGACCCGCGCGGGCAGCGTCCCGGCGGCGCCGACCGCCGCGGCGACGGCGAACGAGTCCAGCCCGAGTGGCAGCACGAACCCGAGCAGCGCCAGCGCCTCGGTCACCGCGCGCCGACCGGGAAGAACTGTCGGACCGGCAGCAGCAAGCCGGCCAGCGAAAGCACGACGAACACGACCTGGTGCACGTGGTCGGTGCCGGGCGGCAGGCCGAACACCAGGTGAGCCAGCCAGAACGGCGGGTAGAACCACAGCGCCGACCAGGCCCAACGTTCCCGCCGACGGAACGGGATCACGGCGAGCAGCAGCCCGAACCCGCCCAGGCCGACCGAGGCCAGGCCGTCAGCGCGGTAGAGCGGGCTGTCCCCGCTCGGCGGCGTCACCAACACGACGGCGCCGAAGGCGAGGATGCCGACGCTGACCACAGCCAGGCAGATCCAGCCGACCCTCATCAGGACGTTCTCCCGCTGCACCCGGCGACCCTACCGGTGACCCGGGCACTGGACTTCTACTCTGCTGGAGGTTCAACAATGATCAGCGTGGTGGAGGAGAACCGGACCTGGTCGTACTGGCGGGTGTTGCGCGACGGCAAGGTCAGCGCGCTGCTGGCCGGCGACGCGGTGACCAACGTCGGTGACGGCGCGATCATCACGGCGTTGCCGCTGCTCACCCTGCGCATCCACGGCGACGTGCCGGCGCCGCTGGCGATCTCCGCGGTCGAGGCGGCTCCGTACGTGCTGGCCACGGTCCTGGCCTTCACCATCGGGCTCACCAGGCTGCGCATCCCGCCGCGGGCATCGATCATCGCGGACTGCGTCCTGCGCGGCGGCCTGCTCGCCGGGCTGGGACTGCTGGCCATGGCGGACGCGATCACGCTGCCGGTGCTGGTCTGCGGGCTGCTGGTCGCCTCGGTCTTCCGGATGGTCGGCATGAGCGCCCGCCGCCTCGTGGTGACGGCGATGGTGCCGCCGGAAGGCCGGTTGGCGGCCAACGGACTCCTCGGCACCAGCACGAGTCTCGCGACGTACGCGATCGGCCCGCTGGTCGGCGGGATCCTGGCCGCCGTCCGCAATCCGGGCATCGCCCTGCTCGTGGACGGCGCCAGCCTGATCCTCCTGCTGGCGGCGGCCGTCGTCATCAGACCACCGACCACCGGCTCGGTCGACGGCGAGACCATTCCCGCGTCCGGCCTGCGGATCCTGCGCCGCATCCCACTCACCGCCCGGCTGCTGGTGGTGGTGTTCGGTTTCAACCTGTTCTACATGCCGGTGGAGATCGCGCTGCCGCTGCTGGTGCGCGGGCCGCTGCGGGGTGACGGCCTGTCGCTGGGCCTGATCTGGACCGGGTTCGGCGTGGGCGCGCTGATCGGCGCGATGCTGACCGGCCTGCTCCGGAAGCTGCCCGAGCGGAAACTCCTGGTCTCGATCATCGCCGGGTGGGCGGCCGTGGTGCTGCTGCTGACCATCGCGCCGTCGGTGCCCTACGCCGTCGTCGTGCTCTTCGTCGGCGGGCTGATCTACGCACCCTTCACCCCCGTGGTCTACACGGCCGTGCAGGCCGTGCTCGCGCCGGACGAGCAGCAGCCGGTGCTCACCCTGTGGACCGCCGGCTCGACCCTGGCCGCACCCATCGGCCTCGCCCTCGGCGGCCCGCTCGTGCAGGGCGTCGGCACGCAGGGCGGCCTGCTGGTCTCGGCCCTGTTGACCATCGCGCTCGTGCCGCCGGCGGCCGCCGGACTCCGCGGTCACGCCGTCCGCGCCTCCGAACCGGACCACGTCGGCACGGCCGACACGAGGTGAGCCGGCACAGGGGATTCACATCGGCGGGGACACGACAGCGGGCGCACGGTGCCAGATCGCGTCCTTGAGGGCGAGGACACTGGCCAGCCACTCCCGCACCTGGTTCTTGAGCAGGATGAGGAATCCACAGTCACACGTCGCGTTCACGCCGTCCGCGTCCATTCCCAGGCTGCGGCACAGCGCCACCGTCCTCGGCAGGTGATACGGCTGCGTCACCACCAGCGCGCGGCGGACGGCGAACACCCGCACTGCCCGCGCGCAGGTGTCGTACGTGTCCAAGCCGTACGGATCGACGACGATCTTGGTCGGGGAGACGCCTCTCGAGACGAGGTACGAGGTCATCGTCGTGGTCTCGTCACCGGAACTGCCCGCGGCATTGCCGGACACCAACACCGACCGCACCTTGCCCGTCGCGACCAGTTGAACCGTCACGTCCAGCCTGCCGCGGAGGAAAGGGGTCCCGACCTCCGCGCCGAGCACGATCGCCACCGGGGCGGCGGGCGCGTCGGCGACGTCGTACCGGTGTCCGGCGGAGGCGGTGTACGCCCACGTCACACTCGCACCCGTCAGCACGACGGCCAGAACGAGGACGGCGAGCCCGATCCGCAGGGCCCGTCTGGGCCACCGGCGACGTAGCGGCTGCTCCCCCACGCGTCCATGGAACCATACCGCGACGGAAGTGGCTTCACCGGTGTGAAGTGCGGGGCGTGGTCGCATGTGGACGGTCAGAGCCGGCGTTTCGGTTACGGGCTGCACGGTCACGCGCTGACCTGAGTGGAGTCTGGTCAGCAGCGGTCTCCTGCGGCAGGCTGACGCCATGAGAAAACCATTGTGGTGGCCGGTTCCTCTCGTCGCCGCCGCGGTGATCTGTCTCGCCGCCGCAGCCTTCTCCCTGCCGCCAGCCCCCACGCAGTCCGCTGCCTCCCAGTCCACTGCCTCCGCGACGCACTGGGTCGACACCTGGACCGCGATGCCGCAGCTCACCGAGCCGGCCAACATGCCGCCGGCGCCGTTCACACAGCCGAACCTGGTACTGGCGAACAGCACGGTGCGACAAACGGTCCACGTCTCAACCGCCGGACGACAGCTCAGGTTGCAGCTGTCCAACGCATTCGGCGGCGCAGACCTGCCCATCACCGCGGTCTCGGTGGCGCTTCCGGCCGACGGGAAGGCCGGCGTGAGCGCGATCGCGCCGGGCACCTCGCGGACGGTCACCTTCGACGGCCAGCCCTCGGTGACGATACCGGTCGGGGCGCTGGCGGTCTCGGACCCGGTCGACCTTTCCGTTACGGCGCAGTCGAACCTGACCGTCACGCTCTACCTGGCCACCGGACAGGCGTCCACGAACATCACCTCGCATCCCGGTTCCCGCACCACTTCGTACCTCCTCGCGGGCAACCACCTCGACGATGCCGACCTTTCCGGCGCGACCCCGGTCGACCACTGGTACTTCCTCAGCGCGGTCGAACTGTTGTCCACCACGCGCAGTGCGGGCGTCGCCATCGTGGGCGACTCGATCACCGACGGCCGGGGCTCGACGACAAACGGCAACGACCGGTGGCCGGACGCGCTGATCGCACGGCTGCAGGCGGGCCGGGACACCAGGGACATCTCGGTGCTCAACCAGGCGGCCGGCGGAAACCGCGTGCTGCACGACGGCCTCGGTCCCAACGCCCTCGGCCGGTTCGACCGCGATGTGCTGGCCCAGAGCGGCATCAACTGGTCGATGGTGTTCGAGGGCGTCAACGACATCGGCACCGCCACGCCGGACCCGACCACCCAGCACCAGGTCGTCCAGAACCTCATCATGGCCTACCAGCAGATGGTCACCCGTGCCCATGCCCACGGCATCCGGGTCTACGGCGCGACGATCACCCCCTTCGGCGGCAATTCCTACGACGACCCGGACGGGTACCGGGAGGCCGCCCGGCAGAGCGTCAACACGTGGATCCGCACCAGCGGCAGGTTCGACAGTGTGATCGACTTCGACCGCGTCGCCCGCGACCCGGCCAATCCGAGGCAGTTGCTGCCGGCGTACGACACCGGCGACCACCTGCACCTGAACCCGGTCGGCTACCAGGCACTCGGGCGGGCCGTCCCCCTCTCACTGTTCCGGTGAGCGGCATGCGGAGTCGGGAAAGCGCTTACCCCCCACAGAGGCCAGTCGCGAGCTGAGCCCACGACGAAACGCCCCTTCCCCGACGGGGAAGGGGCGTTTCCTTGTGCCTTACGGAATTCGGCGGCTCTCGGGCGGGCCGAGGTAGCTCGGCCGCAGGCCGCCGGTGTCCACGACGAGCTTCTGCAGCACCACTGTCGGGTCGACCATCCAGAACTTCAGCACGTGCGTGCCGGGGCCGGCGATGGTGTGCCGGGTGGCGGTGCGGTTGACGTTGTCGGAGATGGTCCACTCCCACTGCCGGTTCATCGCGGTGGAGTCGGCGCCGGTCGCCTTGATGATGTCGACCACCTGTGGCTGCGCGTCGTCGAACGACACCGCGTAGCGCAGGCCCGGCGACGCCAGCACGTTGCTGCGCGGCGACAGGAAGGCCCACACCGTAACGGTTCCCGCGGTGAACAGCGTCATCCGGTACTCCAGCCGCGGGCCCTGCCCCGGCTGTTGGGAGGCGGCCGTGACGGGGAAGGGTTTCATCCCCGCACCGGTGCGGCCGAGGTCCGGGATGCGCCGCCACGACACCGCCGCTGTGCCCGCGCTGGCGGTGAAGTGCTCGGCCTCCATGGACACGTAGCCGTTGGCCTCCACGAAACCGTTGCGCCATCCCGAAGGAAGCGATCGGTTGGCGACGACGGCCTGGACGGTCACGGTGCGACCGGCGCCGCTGACCACGATCGGCACCTGAGTCGTCCCCTTGGGGGCCTTCGACCAGTCGACCCGCAGCGTCGCGCGGACCTGCTTGTCGACCCGTCCCCGCGCCGGCTGCGCCTGAAGCCACGGCACGCCGGGCGTGATCGTGTAGTCGAAGGCCGCACTGCCGCGGTTGAACACGTCGATGTACTGCGCCGGCTGTGACTGGAACGGGCTGAACTCGGGCAGCACCGGGCCGGTCGGTTCGGCCGGCCACCAGCGGTCCGAGCCGTCTATCGCCACACCGAGCTCCGCACCGGCCGCCAGGGTGACCCGACGGACAGCAGGGAAGATCACGTCCGGGATGGCCGCGTTGTTGAGCTGCGGCTGCTGCCAGGACGCGTCCGTGCCGTAGCGGGCCACGTCGCCGTAGTCGATGTGCGGCTGGGTCTGGAACCCCTTCCACTTCCCACCGGCGACCTTGGTGTTGAACCGGTCGGCCAGCGCGAGATCGTCGTTGAACCGGGCCTCGGCCGTGGTCGCCAGGTCGTCGGCCGAGGCCCGGCCCTGGGCCGCGTAGAGGATGTTGGTGAACTCGGCCTGCCGCAACGCATACAGGTTCGCGCTCGCCGCGACCTCGTAGCCCACGAGCTCGAAGAAGGCGTCCTGACAGGCGGCCGGCAGCTGGCGTCCGACCTTGTCGGCGCGGTCGGCCAGCTGCCGCCACTCGGCGGTGACCCGGTCCAGCTCCTGGTAGTCGGTCAGGCTGAAGGGGCTGGCCTGGTCGTCGTAGACGATCGCGGACCGGTCGGTGGCCGGGTCCTTGCCCGGGGTGATGCTGATCCTGCGGTTGAGCAGCTCCGGCTTGCGGCGGGACTGCAGCCGGCCGTAGGTGTGCAGGACCCCGGCGACGGCGGCCGCGTTCCGCTCGCCGAAGCTCTGCCGGGCGTACTGCTGCTCCCACGCGGTCAACTGCTCGGCCGGGAACGGGTTCCAGGCGTAGTCGAGGAAGAACTGCAGCGGCAGCTCGTTGCCCTTCATGTCGCCGACGTTGGCCACCCACAGCCGGTCGATGCCGTACGTGGCGGCCTGGTTGAGCTGCTCCCAGACGTTGGCGATCAGGGCCGTGTCCACCCACTTGTAGCAGCGGGCGGCGCCGACGTAGTCGAAGTGGTAGTACAGGCCGTAACCGCCGGCCCGGGGCGGCAGCGTGGGGTCGGGCAGCTTGCACATGTTCCCCCAGTTGTCGTCGGGGAACACCACGGTGACGTCGTCCGGCGGCCGCAGTCCCTGCTGCCAGTACCGCAGGACCTCCTTGTAGAGCGTCCACACCTGCGGTGTGGTCGCCGGATCCTTTCCGGTCTCCTGGGCCAGGATCGCGCGCTGCGCGGCGATGATCTCCTGCATCAGGTCCTTGCTGTCGCCGTCGGGCAGCGCGGTGTCGCCGTTGCCGCGCATCCCGACCGTGACCACGCCTTCGATGTTCTGGTCGACCATGCGCCGGATGCCGTCGGTCCAGTACGCCCTCAGCGCGTCCGGGTTGCGGCGGTAGCTCCACTCCCCCGTGCCGCCGTACGCGTCGTGTCCCGGCTTCACGATCTTGCCGTCCGCGTCGCGCACCGCGGCCACCGCGTGCCGGTTCCACTCCTCGATGCCCCGCAACATCGGCGCCTCGTGCGAGGTGCCCATGACGACGCCGTACCGGGTGGCGGTCGCGTGGTTGACGGGATCGTCCTCGGCGAAGGCCCGGCCCCACACCGCCGGCCACAGGTAGTTCGCCCGCAGCCGCAGCATGGTCTCGAAGACCTTCTCGTAGAACTTGTGGTTGAAGCCGTCGGCGTGCCCCGGCGCCAGCCCGGGACCGAAGAACGCCGGCGCCCACGTGCCCAGCGCCGGGTTCTCGTCGTTGATGAACAGCCCCCGGTACTTCACGAACGGCGTGCCGAGGCTGTGCCGCCCGGCCTGCACGTGCAGTTCGTCCTGGTGCGCCACCGGGACGTCGTCCCACCAGTACCACGGTGAGACGCCGATCAGGCGCGAGATGTCGTAGGCGCCGAAGATCGTGCCCCGCTGGTCGCTGCCGGTGATCACCAGGGCCCGGGCCACCCCGGGCCGGGGGTTGGCCACGACCTCGGTCAGCGAGGTCTCCCACTTGCCGGCGATCCCGGACACGTCAAGCCGACCGGCGGACACCAGATCGTGCACCAGCGGACTGCGATCGATCGACCCGATCAACACCACCTGCGCCGCCTGGGGGACCTCGTCGACGTGCAGGGCCGGCCGGATCCCGGTGACCCGCTCGATGTCCGCCTGCAGGTCCCCGGCGACGCGCACCACGCCCGGGTGATCGGCGGCGCTGACCACCAGCGCGGTGGCCTTCTTCCCCGCCACCAAAGGGAAACTGCCCGTGTCGGCCCGGTCGGACACATAACTCGGCGCGGCGAACGCCGTCCCGGCCCGCGCGGTCGCCGCTCCGGCGGCGAGAACCCCCATCAGGCGCAGGAAGTTCCGTCTGGCCAGTTCGGCCGAAGAGGTCATCGTCGTCCTCCGGGAATCAGCAGCTGGAGCCGGTCTGCGTGAGCAGCCCCAGCCGCCACGGCAGGTAGGTGTACGGACCGGACGCGGACGGATCCTTGCCCTGGTAGAGGTACTGCAGGTGGCACGGGTCGATGGTCAGGGTCTGGTCGTAGCCGTCACGGATCATCTCGCCGTGGCTGAAGTCCTTCGTCCACGCCGGGCCGGTAAAGGTCACGTTGTCGGCGCGGGCGAACGGGTTGGACTCGGTGTCGGCCAGCGGTGTCCAGGCGCCGTCCAGCCGGCCGGCCGTCCACGAGCGGAAGTACCGGCGCCCGTCCGAGCCGATCGCCTCCACCAGCAGCAGGTAGCCGTTCTGCCCCTTGAGCTTGTACACGTTGGACGCTTCGAACAGGTGGAACTTGTTGCTGTCCTGCAGCACGATGGTGGTGTCGGTGAAGCCGTCGGGGAAGTTCGCCACCGAGGTGCGCGAGCGGTAGAGATGCCCGTTGTCGTCGGAGAAGAACAGGTAGCAGTTGGCCGAGTCGCAGATCACCCAGAAGTCGATCCAGCCGTGACTTCCCTTGTTCTGGGTGACGATCGGCGGTTCGGCGGCGAAGAAGTGCTGCGGCGCCGACCAGGTGTCCGGGCGGCCGGGGTCGCTCGCGGTGGAGAACGAGGGCGGGCCGGTCTGGTAGACCAGGTACCACTTGTGCTGCGGGGCGAAGTAGAACAGCTGCGGCGCGGCCGCGTACCGGCTGCCGATGTTCGGGTTGGTGTCCAGGTGGTACGTCGGCGCCGACGCGGCCTGCGACCAGTCGGTGAAGTTCACGGTGGCCATGCTGTACTTGCCGGCGCTGTTGACCGTGGAGGCGTACACGTACCAGCGGTTGTTGTAGCGGACGACGCTCGGGTCCTTGATGGACACCAGGCTGTGACTCGAGTCCGACCGCGGGCTGATGACCACGCCGCCGGAGTTCCACCGGAAGCTGCCGGGCAGCGTCACCGCCGCGGCGCTCGACGTGGTGGCGCAGACGGCGGCCACCGCCACGACCGCCGCGACGAGAACGCGAGGCCACCGGCGCGGCGGGGAGCCTGCTGGCATGAAACGACCTCCTGGCGGAGAGGACGGAGTCGACCTGACGTCGTCATCGAAAATGTTCTGTTGATCACGGTGTCGAAATGGCTTTTCGCACGATAGGAGTAGCCGCCCAGCCGAGTCAAGCTCGGTTCCTTCGAAACAAATTTTCGATACTCCGTTCACCCGACCAGCTCCGTTGACAGCGCTTCCGACCCGCCCCTAAAGTCCGAAGGACCGGACGCCTTTCGGTCGGCTTTCTTCACCGTTGACAAAATCGTGCCGTTCGGCGGTCTCGCCGAAGGCGGCCGGTCGTCCCCTGCCGCTGCGACGAGGATATGAGGCCCGACGATGCGCCCTGCCCCGATCCGGCCGTTTCGACGACGGCTCGCCCGGGCCGCCCCCGTGCTGGCGGCCGTGCTCGCCACCGGCCTGCTGACCGCCGCGCCGGGCGGCGCCGCGACCCCGCACACCCCGCCGACCAAGACGGTGCGCGTGTTCTGGCTCCGCCCGTCCGACGTGCCCTACGACCAGCGCTATCCCAACGGCATCGCCGGCGTGATGGCCGAGGCGCAGCGGTTCTACCAGAAGCAGCTCGGCAAGACGTTCACGCTGAACAGCCCGGTGGTCGAGGTCGTCACCGGCGACCACACCAGGAGCTGGTACGAGAACACCGCCAACGGCGGCGACCGGTACTGGTGGTCGGTGTTCAACATGCAGGCCGAGCTGCGGCGCAAGCTCGGCCTCGGCGCGCCGGACAGTCGCTGGCTGAACGTCGGCGAGGTCAGCGCCGAGGGCCCCGGCGCGGGCGGCGGCGGAGGCGGCGGCTGGGTGCTGATGCCCAAGCACGACGCGGACGGGGCCGCCGGCGTCAACGGGCCGATGAACCGCTGGTACGGCGGCATGGTGCACGAGCTGGGGCACGCCTTCGGCCTGCCGGACGCCTCCTCCACCGACGGCACCTGCATGTCCGCGTCGATGTACGACTACCCCAACTGCAACTTCAGCCAGCAGCAGCGCAACGCCATCCTGAGCGGCCCCTACGCCGGCTTCCTGCACTGACGGAGACCTCCATGAAACGGCTCTCACTCGTCCTGGCCGCCGTGCTCGCGCTGGCGACCGCTCCCCCGGCCCAGGCCCTGGGCAACGGCCTGGCCAAGACCCCGCAGATGGGCTTCAACGACTGGAACGCCTACGGCTGCAACGTCTCCGAGTCGCTGATCAAGTCCACCGCGCTGGCCATGCACAACAACGGCATGCAGGCCGCCGGCTACCAGTACGTCAACATCGACGACTGCTGGCTGACCCACAACCGCGACGGCAACGGCAACCTGGTGCCGGACCGCAACAAGTTCCCGGACGGCATCGCCGGCACCGCCCAGTACGTGCACTCCCTGGGCCTCAAGCTCGGCATCTACGAGGACGCCGGCACCGCCACCTGCGCCGGCTACCCCGGCAGCCTCGGCCATGAGCGGCAGGACGCGGCGCTGTTCGCGTCCTGGGGCGTGGACTACCTCAAGTACGACAACTGCAACAACCAGGGCGTCGGCGCGCAGTCCCGCTACACCGCCATGCGCGACGCGCTCGCGGCGACCGGCCGGCCGATCCTGTTCAGCCTGTGCAACTGGGGCCAGGAGAACGTCTGGACCTGGGGGTCGCAGGTCGGCAACAGCTGGCGCACCACCGGCGACATCTCGCCGAGCTTCAGCTCCATGCTGGGCATCTTCCACGCCAACGTGCGCCTGTCCGGCTACGCCGGCCCCGGCGGCTGGAACGACCCGGACATGCTGGAGATCGGCAACGGCATGTCGGCCACCGAGGACCGCGCCGAGTTCAGCCTGTGGGCCGAGATGGCCGCGCCGCTGATCGCCGGCACGAACATCGCCGGCGCCAGCTCCACCACCGTGAGCATCCTGGCCAACAAGGCCGTCATCGCCGTCGACCAGGACTCCCTCGGCAAGCAGGGCCGCATGGTCTCCTCCACCAACGGCCACGACGTGCTGGCCAAGCCGCTGGCCAACGGCGACGTGTCCGTGGTGCTGTTCAACGAGACCGGCTCCACGGCGACCATCAGCACCACCACGTCGGCCATCGGCAAGACCGGGGCCGCCGGCTACAACCTCACCGATCTGTGGTCCGGCGCGAAGTCCAGCACCACCGGCACGATTTCCGCGTCGGTGCCCGCGCACGGCGTCGTGATGTATCGCGTTTCCAGCAAGTGACGAAGCGGCCCCTGTCCCGGCGGTGCACCGGGGCAGGGGCTTTTCGACGCCCGCCGGTGAGGGAATTCCCTGCGTTTACTCCGATGGTCACGAATCGAATTCGACGGGTCGACGGCTTCCTGTATTCAATCGGCCGACCGACGGGGCGGGACACACATTGTCCCGCCGGCGCCTCGGGCCCGTCGATTCAGGTGTCGGCCGCTGGATCCGGTGGGTGATCAGGGACCACGGCGAAGGCCCCGACATTGATCTGCGAGGCCGGACCGGGCGGCCATGCTGTTGCCGGAGTTGGTCAGGGTGCCCGGTGTGGACCGGCGCGCCGGCCGCCGTGACCCCCAACGCCACGGCGGTCGGGCGCAACGACGGGCATCAGTCCCCCACTCCTGACGACGGTCGAGCCGGACACGACCGAGTGTGCTCGCCCGCACACCTTGTGTCAATCGTTGTCGATAACGTTTTACAGCTGCTCCAGCGGGTGCGGGTGATCATTCCTTGACCGCCCCGCCGGTCATGCCGGCCACGACGTAGCGCTGGGCCACCACCAGCAGAATCGCCGCGGGGACCGAGGCCAGCACCGCGGTGGCCATCACCCCGTTCCAGTCGGCGGTCTGGTTGCCCACGAAGCGGTAGATCCCGACCGTGACCGGCTCGATGCCCTGCCCGGTGGTCAGCGTGACGGCGAACAGGAAGTCCGCCCAGGCGAACAGGAAGGAGAACAGCCCCGCGGTGATCACCGCGTTGCGGCTGACCGGGACGATGACCGAGGTGAACGTGCGCCAGTAGCCGGCGCCGTCCACCCGGGCCGCCTCGGACAGCTCACGGGGGATGGCCACCATGAACGCGCGCAACACCAGGATCGCGAACGGCACCGTCGCGGTGGAGTCGGCCAGCACCAGCCCGAGGTAGTTGTCGATCAGGCCGAGGCTGCCGAACAACGCGTACAGCGAGTTCGCCATCACGATGCCGGGGATCATCTGCACGATCAGCAGGGCGAACACGAACACGGGACCACCGCGCCACGGCAATCGCGCCAGGGAGTACGCGGCCGGCGTCGCGATCAGCAGCGACACCAGCACGGTGCCGCCGGCCACCACCAGGCTGGACAGCAGGTGCCCGCCCTGAGTGGCCAGCGCCTCGCGATAGCCGTCCAGGGTCGCGGGAAGCGGCAGGAACTCCGGTGTCGGCCGCAGCAGCGCCCCGCTGGGCTGCAGCGACGCGTTGAGCATCCAGTACAGCGGGAACAGCAGCACCAGCACGATCAGCACGCCGGCGACGGTCCTGACCCGGCCCCTCATGCCAGCGGCTCCCGGGCCGAGCGCAGGTACACGAACCCGAACCCGGTCGCCACCAGGATCAGCACGTTCCCGATCGCCGCGCCCTGCCCGAAGGCGAAGTCGTGGAACGACAGGCTGTAGGAGAACGTGGTCAATGTCTGGGTGGCGTTGGCCGGGCCGCCGCCGGTGATCACCATGATCACGTCGAACACCTTGATCGTGTACACCAGGCCCAGCATCAGCACGATCCAGGTCACGGGCCGCAGCAGCGGCCAGGTCACGTCGCGGAACCGCTGCCAGGCGTTCGCGCCGTCCAGCGCCGCCGCCTCGTACAGCGAACCGGGAATGGCACGCAGGCCGCCGTGCAGCAGCACCAGGTTGAACGGGATGCCGATCCAGATGTTGGTCAGGATCACGGCCGGCAGCGCCCACCCGGTGTCGGTCAGCCACGGCACCGCCGGCAGGCCCACCAGGCGCAGCGCCGTGTTGAGCACACCATGGTCCTGGTCGAACATCCACCGCCACACCGCGCCGCTGACCACCAGCGGCAACAGCCAAGGCAGGAGCAGCAGCGCCCGCAGCGTCGCGCTGCCCAGGAACCGGCCGTTGAAGAACACCGCCAGCGCCAGGCCGATCCCGAATTGGAAGGCGATCGAGCCGACCGTGAACCACACGGTGTTCAGCGCCGCCTTGCCGAAGACGGGGTTGCCGATCGCCGCCAGGTAGTTCGCGACCCCGACGAACGGCGCCTCCCCGGTGTAGAACGAGCGGACGCTGTAGTCCCGCACACTCATCAGGATGTTGTAGACCAGCGGATATCCGAAGAAGACCAGGACGTACAGCAGTGCGGGCAGCAGGAAGGCGATGGCGGCCGCGCGCCGGCTCACGACCCGCCCGCCTGCTGGGCCTGGCGCAGCGCCTGCTCGGGCGACTGGCTGCCGGTGATCGCCGCCTGCACCGCGGTGGCCAGCGCCTGCGATACCTTCGGGTACCTCTCCCCCAGCTCGGCCGAACGGGACCGGGCGGTCGCCACCTCGGTCACGAACGGCTGCATGGTCGGGTGCTGCTGGCCGAACTTCTCCGCCACGTCCTTTTTGGACGGAACGTAGGCGTGGCCGGCGTCCCAGCTCTGCATCACGTCCGGCGACAGCAGGCAGGACAGCACCTTCGCCGCCGACTGCTGAGTGGCCTGGCCGGTCGCCGGGATGACGCCGATCTCGCCGCCCAACGCGACGGTCGGCTCGCCGCCCGCGGCCGGCGTCGGGATCGGCACCACGCCGTAGTGCAGCGACTTCTCGTCGTCCAGCCGGGCCAGGTTCCACGACCCGTTGATCATCATGGCCGCGTTGCCGGCGACGAACTGGTCGGCCACGTCGTTCTGGTTCCAGTTCAGCACCGACTTGGACGCCGAGCCGGCGGAAACCAGGCCGGACACGAACTCCAGCGCCCGCACCGCCCTGTCGGAGTCCAGTGTGGACAGATCGGCGCCGTTGCTCCAGAAGAACGGCAGGAACTGCCACGTGCCTTCCTCCGACGGGATCGCCGAGAAGGCCAGGCCGTACCGCTGCCCCTTGGTCAGCTTGGCCGCGGCCGCCTTGAGCTCGTCCCACGTGCGCGGCGGCTCCACCCCCGCCTCGGCCAGCATGTCCTTGTTGTAGAGCAGGGCGAGACCGTTCACGCCGGGCGCCAGCCCGTACACCTTGCCCTGGTAGGTGCCGGCCTTGACGATGCTGTCGTAGTAGCTGTCGGTGGCGATGCCGTAGTCCGACAGCGGCGTGAGCGCGCCCGTGCTGGCGATCTGCTGCACCGTCGGGTTGTCGGTGAACACCAGATTCGGCAGCGACCGCGAGCTCGCACCCTGCAGGATCTTGGGCAGCATCTGGTCCGTGGGCACGGTCTGCCGCTGGATCGTCACGCCGGTCTGCCGGGCGCAGGTGTCCAGCACCTTCTGCCAGGCCGCCGAGCCCTGCTGGTCGGTGTAGTAGTCCAGCTCGGTGATGGAGTTCGCCGCGCTGCCGCCGGACGACCCGCAGGCGGCCAACGCCAGCACGAGCGCCACTGCCGCCGCCGGCCTCCCGATAGCCTTGTTCAGGCGTGCAATTGTGGACGACAACGCCGTCATCTCCTCTTGGTGTCGAATCCCGGCCCGAATCAGGGGCGCGGTCGCGCGGTGCTGTGTCGCTGCGTCAGCCGGGGCGAGAGCAGCCTGATCTCGGCCGGCGCCGGGCCGTCGAGCTGCCGCATCGTCATGTCCACCGCCAGCCGGCCCAGCTCCGCCGCGGGAATGGCGAGCGAGGTCAGCGCGACGGACTGCGCCTTGGCCATGTCGTCGGGGCAGACCGCCACGACCGAGATGTCACGGGGGACGTCGAGACCGCGGTGGCGCACCTCGGACAGCAACGGGCCGAGCACGGCCTCGTTGTGCGTCACGATCGCGGTGATCGACGGGTCGGCGTCCAGCGTCTGGTGCAGGGAAACGCGCACGCCGTCGTAGGAAGGCACGCACGGGTGGGAGACCGCGTGCAGGCCACGCGCCGCCACCGCCTCGGTGAAGCCGCGCAGGAATCGACCGGCGTAGCTGGTGCCGCGCTCGTAGACCGCCGGAGACGGGCCGAGCAACGCGATGCGGCGGTGCCCGAGGTCGGCCAGGTGGTTCACGGTGGCCGCGCCGGCCGCCACGAAGTCGAGGTCCACACAGGTCAGCCCCTGCGGTTGGTCGGGCACGCCGACCAGCACCACCGGCCGCCGCAACGACGCCAGCACCGGGATCCTCGGCTCGGCCGCCTCCACGTCCATCACGATGAGCGCGTCGGCGATGGCCGAGCCGATGACGCGGCGCAGTCCGGCCGACCCCTCGTCCTTGGTCAGCAGCAACAGGTCGTGGTCGTACGCCCGGGCGGCCCCGACCATCGCCGCGACGAACTGCATCACCACGGGGACGTTGAGGTCGACCCGGAACGGGACGACCAACGCGATGACGTGCGTGCGGCTGCTGGCCAGCGCCCGAGCCCGGGCGTTGGGTTGGTACCCCAGTCTGCGGATGCTCTGCTGCACCCTTCTCCTGGTCTCCAGGGAGATCGTGCGCTTGCCACTGAGCACATAGGACACCGTGCTCGGCGAGACCCCAGCCGCCCTGGCCACATCCGTGATGGTCACCATGTCGACCTCCCACTGTCACAGCGCATCGGTGCCGGTCTTGAGGAAACCGATGCCCAGCCGGGGAACCGGCACCTCGTACCCGGTGCAGCGGCGAGATCTTCCCGTCCAGGGCGGGCCGGGAGGTCAGGTCGTCGACCCGCACCGACAACGGAAGGCCGGATTCGCGGAACCGACCCACGGCCGTCGCGGCCGCGGCCGTCGCGACGGTGAGGACGGCCGCCACGGCAAGGGGGACGCTTCCGCACCATCGAGGTAGGCGCGCCAACGTACACCTCCGGCCAGACGGGTTCCTCGAATCGCTTCGACAGTTCGGCATATGACCCGCGCCACCAGGCCGAACCGTGCCAGGACTATCGCAACGGCGTCGCGAGGGCGTCAAGCTCGATGCGCTTCGACAGCAATGGTTTCGACGAGTTGACGGTCCGCCGCAGTGCGCTGACGGCTGCTGACCTGCGACTCCCCGACTCGCCGGCCGGCGTCCCCAGCGGCGTGACAACCGCGTCGCGAGCCGCTCCCGATTGAAACTTTCACCGGTCGCATTCACCACGTCCTCCCGTGAGCGACCTTTCCTTGCCCACGGGGGAAGATTGAGATAACACTGGGTCCTCCGCTGGACGAAGCCGTCTTGTGAGGTGGAGCGTGACCGCTGTCGAGCCGTGCCCGGCATCCCCGACGCTCGCCGACGTCGCGCGAGCGGCCGGCGTGTCGCTGGCCACCGCGTCCCGGGTGCTCAACCGAGTACCCCTCGTGCGGGCCGAGACCCGCAGGCAGGTCGAGTCCGCGATCGCCGCGCTGGGTTACCGGCGCCAGCGCGCCGCGCGGTCCGCTCCTCCGGCACGCACCCGTTCCATCGCGTTGGTGGTGTGCGAGGAGGGCCTGCGGCTGTTCACCGACCCGTACTTCGCTCGGATCGTGGCCGGCATCAGCCGCGAGGTGACCGCCGCGGAAGTGCAGCTGGTGCTGCTCACGGTTCCGTCCACCAAGGACTCCCAGGTGCCGGCGATGCACTATCTGGGCAGTGGCCCCGTCGACGGGGCGCTGTTCGTGAGCATGCACGGCCGCAGCCCGCTGAACGTGGGACGGATCGGCGTACCCGTTGTCGTCGGTGGGCAACCGATGCACGGCAACGACATCAACCAGGTTTCCTACGTGGACGTCGACAACCACGGCGGGGCCGTGCGGGCGGTCCGCCACCTCATCGACAGTGGCCGGTCGATGATCGCCACCGTGGCGGGGCCACGGGACATGACCGCGGGGTTCGACCGGCTCGCCGGCTACCGCCGGGTCATGGCCGACGCGGAACGGTCCGACCACGGCCTCGTGTACTTCGGCGACTTCAGCCAGGCCTCCGGCGAGCACGCCACGGTCCGGCTGCTGGAACGCCGGCCCCACGTGGACGCGATCTTCGCCGCGTCGGACCTGATGGCCGTCGGGGTGCTGCGCGCGTTACGCCGGGCCGGCCGCCGCGTGCCCGACGACGTCGCCGTGATCGGCTTCGACGACCTGCCGGTCGGCCGGCACACCGATCCCCCGCTGACCACCGTGCGCCAGCCCACCGAGGAGTTGGGCGCCCGGATGGTCCGCGAGCTGCTCGGCCTGATGGACGACAGTTCCGCCCCGCAGTGCGGCGTTGTGCTCGACACGGAGCTGGTGCCGCGCGCCTCGGCGTGATTCGACGTGTATGAAGTCCCTTGTGGACAGTGGGACGATTGTCGGGGTTGCGACCGTGTGGCCGGCCTCCGGGGAGGACCGGCCCGCTCCGGCCGTGGTTCAGCGGTGACTGTAGATGGTGGCCTCCTTGCCGGTGGCCTTGATCCCGTTGGGGCCGTTGATGATCCGCTTACCCCAGGTCGTGAGCTGGTTGGGGTTGAAGTTGTTCGTCATGTCCAGCCGCGCGTCGTTGTTGCCGGCCCACGACCAGCCCAGGTAGCCGATGCCCCGGGCCACCGCCTGCGCCATCAGCGTCTGGTCGTCCACCTCGCTCGCGGCGAAGTGCCAACCGAACTCCCCCACGACCAGTGGCAGTCCCTTGTTCTTGAAGGCGTCGAAGTACGAGGTGATCGACGCCGCGGTGTTGTAGACGGCGTACATGTGCACCGAGAACACGGTGTTGTGCTGGGAGTCGGCGTTCCACACCGTCTGCGCGGTGTCGCGCATGACGTGGTCCTGGTCCTGACCCCAGTTGGGCGCGTCGACCATCAGCAGGTGCTGGAAGCCGTTGGCCCGCATCCGCCGCACCGCGTTGGCCGTGGCGGTGGTCCACTGGCCCGGGTTGTTGTTGCCGATCGGCTCGTTGCCGATGTTGATCACGACGTAGTTCTCCTGGCCGACCAGGTTGTTCTTCTGCCCGATCCAGTAGCTGACGGCCTGGTCCAGCGTGGCGGCGGCGCCGTCCTGGCCGTAACCGGTGGTGTCGTGCACCTCCAGCACACAGATCAGCCGGTTGCGCTTGCACTGCGCGACGACGTTGGCCACGTCGTTGGACGGGCCCCACCTCTTGCCACTGCCCAACACCACGCGCACGGTGTTCGCGCCCTGCGCCTTGATGTTGGCGAACGAACTGGTCTGGCTGGGGAACCAGACGTGCTCGTGGCTGATGCCGCGCATGATGAACTTCTGGCCGTTGGCCTCGACGATGTCGCGACCGCTGATGTGCAATCCCGTTGCGCTGGGGGCGGCCGACGTCGACGGGACGGCGACCACGACCGACGCGACGGCGGCGAGCAGGGTCGCGCCGAGCACGGCAAGTGACTTTCTCATGAGCACCTCTTCGTTGCGGTCCCCGAGTTCGGGGCACGATTACTTGGTGCGGCAGGGAAACGACGACGATCGTCACCAGCGGACTCGACGTCCGTCAAGCCGGGACGGGCAGGCACCCGCGAATCGGGCCGACGAACGTGCTTCCCGGCCGTGTTCACCGAAAGTTTCATCGACGCCGCCTCGTTCCCGCCCGGGTCCGCCGGGTGGCGCCCGGCGGGCCGCGGCGATGCTGCCGGCACCGCAGCCAAGCGCGTGGCATGGACGAAACCGCAGGCACGACACCATTTCTTTCGCCGCGACGGGCGCATGTCTCCGGCATGGCGGCGAGACACAGGGCCGCCTCGTGTGGCCGTCCGGCGGCCAGGCTCGCGGTGATGAAGCGCGGGCCCTTGAAATGATCTCCGATGAAGCGCTTCGATCTCACCGTGCCGGAAAACGCTTTCCATCCCGCCGGAGCCGCGACCACGTCCGCCATCACGGACGGAGTCGACGAAGTCGTCGCGCTCGTCGCCCGTTAGGGACGGGCGCGTACGGAGTCGGGGCAGGGATCTTGCGGCGAGCCCTGCCCCGACTCGCACTTCGACACCCTTCCCGGACCACATCTCGCCGCTGCGCAACTGCGTCCACTGTGCACACGAGACCTCAGGAGGTCGCTGTGAACTGGCGTTTTCTCCGGGCAACGGTCACCGGCCTGCTGCTGGCCGCCTGCGCCGCCATGGCTCCCGTCCCGGCCGGAGCCGTGGCCGCCGCACCCACACGGATCATGGCGCTGGGCGACTCCATCACCGGCTCCCCCGGCTGCTGGCGCGCCCTGCTGTGGCGGCACCTGCGCGCCACCGGCCACGGCAACATCGACTTCGTCGGCACGCTGCCGGCCCCGGGCTGCGGATTCGCCTACGACGGCGAGAACGAGGGTCACGGCGGCATCCTGGCCACCGGCATCGTCCGCAACAACCAACTTCCCGGCTGGCTGTCGGCCACCCGTCCGGACGTCGTCCTGATGCACCTGGGCACCAACGACGTCTGGAGCAATGTTCCGGCCAGCACCATTCTCAACGCCTACACCACCATGCTCGGCCAGATGCGGGCCAGCAAGCCGACCATCAAGCTCGTCGTCGCCCGCATCATCCCGATGAACCCGGCCAACTGCCCTGCCTGCGGCCAGCGGGTGGTCGCACTCGACAACGCCATTCCCAGCTGGGCCAAGGCCCACAGCACCGCCGCCTCACCGATCACCGTCGTCGACCAGTGGACCGGGTTCAACCCAGCAACCGACACCGTCGACGGGGTGCACCCGAACAGCACCACCGGCATCCAGAAGATGGAGAGCCGCTGGTATCCCGCCGTGGTCGGGGCGCTGGGCTGACGATCTCGCCGGCGGGCGGGCCAATGGCACCGCCGGCCGGCGAAATCACAGCCGCAGGACCCTCTCGGCGTTGCTGTGGGCGATGCGCGCCAGATCCGCGGGAGCGTACGGCGCGGTGCGCAGGAACTCGACCGCCTCCGCCGTCGACTCGTACGGGTAGTCGATGGCGAACAGCACCCGATCGGTCCCGACCTCGTGCGTCGCGCCCAACAACGCCGCGTGTGAGAACACGCCACTGGTCGTCACGTACACGTTGTGCCGCAGGTAGTGCGACGGCAACTGCCGGGGCCGGCGCTCGACATCGGCCTGCCGGTAGCGGCTGTCGAGCCGGGCCAGCTGGAAAGGCAGCAGCTCGCCCATGTGCCCCAGCATCACCGACGCCCCCGGGAACGCGTCGAACACACCACCGTAGATCAACCGCAGCGCGTGGGCGCCGACCGCCGCCGTCCACCCCCAGGACGGCCCGCCCAGCACCGGATACCCGTCCAGCACCCGCCAGCGGTCGGCCGGCACGATCGCCGGATGCAGGTACAGCGTCACCCCGAGGCGCTCCAACTCCGCCCACACCGGGCGGAACCGGGGTTCGTCCAGATAGTGCCCGCCGACGTGGTCGTTGTGCAGCACCCCCTTCAGCCCGAGCTCGTGCACGGCCCGGCGCAGTTCGGCCACCGCGGCGTCGGGGTCCTGCAGCGGCAGGGCCGCGAAGCCGGCGAACCGGGTCGGGTGCGCGGCGACGGCGTCGGCGAGGTGGTCGTTGATCCGCCGTGCGGCGGCGACCGCCTCGGCCGCGTCGTCGATGACCTCCAGGCCCGGCGAGGTCATCGACAGCACCTGCACGTCCACGCCGTGGGCGTCCATGTCGGCCAGGCGCAGCTCAGCCAGGTCCGGCAGGCGACGGCCCCACTCCCGAATCCACCGCTCGGGCATGCCCGCACCGGCCGGCGGCCACGAGATCACCTCCGGCACCGAGAAGGCCTCCTCCACCGCGATCACCCGCACGTCTGCCTCCCACACTCGACCATTAGGCAACCTAACGTTAGGCTACCTAACAGTCGCCGGGCAACCCCTGGTGCCGGGGACTAAGATCGACCGACGCCGACCGCGGAGATGACTGCCATGGCCACGCCCACGCCGGAACCCGAGCCGCTGATCCGGCTGCTTTGGCGCGCCCACAACTGGTTCCGCGCTGCCGTGATCGCCGCCCTCGATGCCGGCGACGACCCGGCGACGATCACCGCGGCCCAGGCGACACTGCTGAGCCAGCTCCCGTCGGACGGCGCCAGCATCGCGGAACTGGCCCGCCTGATCGGCGTCAGCTCACCGACCGTCCACCAATGGGTGCACGAACTGGTGGCCATGGACGCCCTGACCGTCGAACCCGACCCCGCCTCCGCCCGGACCAAACTGGTCCGCCTCACCGAGTCCGGGCACCGGCGCCGCGCGCGGACCATGCGGTTGCTGGCCGGGATCGAGGCAAACCTGGCCGAAGTCATCGGCGCCGGCACGGTCGACGCGCTCCGCGCCGCCCTGGAAGCCCCGTGGGGAGATCCCGAGGCCGCCGCCGGTTCCCGATCCTGAGGCCACGGGACTTCGGAAATATTCGCCAGACGGTCGACGGGTCAGGATTCCCGGCTGACGGGTTCGGCCGGGGCGGCGGTGCTGGCCCGTTCGACCAGGTGCGCGATGGGAGACCAGCGCTCGGCCACGGGCCCGCCGTCCACCAGTTCCAGCACGGATTCCGCGACGGCGCGGCCGAACTGGTGCACGTCGACGCTCATGGTGGTCAGCGGCGGCACGGCGAGCCGGCACAGGGTGGAGTCGTCCCAGGCGATCAGGCTGAGCTGATCCGGGACGGCGACACCGCGCTCGGCCGCTGCCGCGAGCCCGGCCACCGCCATCACGTCGTTGTCGTACAGGATGGCGGTCGGCCGGTCCTCCCGGTCCAGCAGCTCGGCGGTGAGCTTGGCGCCGGCTTCCTCCGAGTAGTCGCCCTCCAGGATCACCGCCTCCGCGCACACTTCCCGCATGGCGGCGGATCGCGCCCGGGTGTGCAGCAGATTCGCCGGACCGCTGACCCGGGCGATGCGGCGATGGCCGAGGCCCAGCAGGTATGCCACCGCTTCCCGCATCGGGCCGGCGTCGTCGGTGCGGACCGCCGGCAGGTCGCAGGCCTCGGCCGGCGCCCCGACCAGCACGGCCGGCAGCCCCAGCTCTTGGAGCACGGCCGGGCGGTGGTCGTCGTCGGTGCGGTTGACCACGGTGACCGCGTCCACCAGATGGTGCGCGGCCCAGCGGCGGTAGGTGGCGATCTCGTCGTCGTGTGTGGTCACCACGTGCAGCAGCACCGACAGGTCGCGCTCGGCCAGGCGCTCGTCGATGCCGCCGATGAACTCCATGAAGAACGGTTCGATGCCCAGCAATCGCAGCGGCCGGGCCAACACGAGGCCGACCGCTCCGGCGCCGGGCACGGCACTGCTCACGGGTGATGCACCACCGATCCACACAAGTCGTTGACGCTGCGCAGCACCGGCGCGGCGGTCAGCGCGGCCGGGTCGAGCCGGGCACCGGTGCGTACCTCGAACGCGGCGGACTCGCCGGCGAGGAGGGTCACCATCGCGTCGTCCACAACGGCGTCGGGGGCGAGCCGGTCCGCCAACAGCGTGACATCCCGGACGAACGAGCGGGCGGTGACCTCGACCCGGTAGCCGCCGGGCACAGCGGTGGCAGTGGCGGTGAGGGCGTCGTCCTCATACGCCAGGTCGCGGTCCTCGGCGAACAGGTGCACGGCGCGGGCGTCCATGGTCGTCGCCACCAGCACCTCCTGCCGCGGGTCGTCGGGGGTGAGCAGGCCGTCGGCCAGCTCGACGTGCGCGACCGACCGGGCCGGGACGTCGAGGGCGAGCCTAGCGCCGGCCAGTTCCACCCCGGCGAAGGTCTGCCGGGTCAGCGCGAGCTCCCCCACCCACGGGTCGTCCCGGTCGTTCACGGCGACGAGGACCCACCGGCCGTCCCGTGGCTGCACGGTCAGCAGCCGCGGGGCGAAGGCCCGGCGCAGCGCGTACCACAGCGGCTTGACCCGCTCGTCGCTGTCCACGGCCGCCCACGAGGTGACCGGCCAGCAGTCGTTGAGCTGCCACACGATCGCGCCGGCCGTGCGGGGCCACCAGGACCGGAAGTGCTCGATGCCGAAGGCGACGGCACGGGCCTGGTTGAGCTGCGTCGCCCAGTGCCAGTCGGCGAAGTCGGCGGGCAGCGGCAGGTGCGGGGCGAGGCCGCGCTCCAGCTTGCCGTTGCCGTCCTCGGCCTTCTGGTGGGCCAGGAACACGGGCGAGGTCGGCGTCAGCGGCTCGTCGCGCACCCAGCGGGTGAGCGTGGCCCAGGTGGGCGGCCCCTGGAAGCCGAACTCGGAGCAGAAGCGCGGCACGTGGTCGCGGTAGCGGGTGTAGTCGACCCGGTTCCACACCTCCCATTCATGCCGCGTGCCGTGGTCGGGATCGTTGGGGTGCGGCGACTCGGCGGCGTGCTGGGTGCTGTACGGGCTGCCCGGGCTGTAGTGCCGGGTGGGATCCAGCTCGGCCACGATCGCCGGCAGCAGCTCGGTGTAGTAGCGGTGTCCCCAGGTGCGGCCGGCGAGTTCGCCCGCCCAGCCCCAGTCGGCGTAGCCCCACAGGTTCTCGTTGTTGCCGTTCCACAGGGCCAAGGACGGGTGCGGGGTGAGCCGGGCGACGTGCTCCCGCGCCTCGGCCGCCACCTCGCTCCACAGTGGATCCTCCTCGGGGTAGCCGGCGCAGGCGAACAGGAAGTCCTGCCACACCAGGACACCCCGCTCGTCGCACAGTTCGTAGAAGTCCTCGGACTCGTACACGCCGCCGCCCCACACCCGCAGCATGTTGAGGTTCGCGGCCACGGCCTGGTCGATCCGGCGGGCCAGCCGGTCGCGGGTGATGCGGGTGAGGAAGTGGTCGTCGGGAATCCAGTTGGCGCCCTTGGCGAACAGGCGTTGCCCGTTGACGACGAACGTGAACGGCGTGCCGATGTCGTCGGGCGTGGTGTCCACCGTGACGGTGCGGAACCCGATGCGGCGGCGGTACTCGCCCAGCGGTGCGCCGTCGGCGGTGGTGAGGGCGACGGCGAGGTCGTGCAGCGGCTGCTCGCCGTAGCCCGCCGGCCACCACAGCGGGACGTCCGGAACGGTGAGCTCGACGACGGCGGCCGTCGCACCGGCCGCCACCGTGACATCAGCTGCCTGGCCGGCGACGGCGGCGACGAGGACCAACTCCTCGGCACGGTCGGCGCGTTCGATGTCGACGTGCACGGCCACCCGGCCGGTGCCGTCATCGTCCACTGTGACCAGCGGACGCACCTCTGCCAGCCTTGCGGCGCGCCAGCGTTGCAAGTGGACCGGCTGCCAGATGCCGGCGGTCTGCAGGTCCGGGCCCCAGTCCCAGCCGAAGCTGCACGCCATCTTCCGCACCATGTTGAACGGGTGCGAGTTGACGTGGTCGCGCCGCCCCAGCTCGGCCGCCAGCTCCTCGGCATGGGCGAGAGCCGAGCGGAACTTGACCACCAGCTCGTTGGTCCCGGCCCGCAGCGCGTCGCGGACGTCGAACCGGTACGTCCGGTGCATGTTGGCGGTCCGGCCCAGTTCCTGCCCGTTGAGGGTGATGACGGCGACCGTGTCGAGGCCCTCGAACACCAGGTCGCAGCGCTCTCCCGCTTCGGGGGCGGTTGCGTCGAAAGTGGTCCGGTAGCGCCAGGTGGCGCGGTGCGCCCATGCCAGGTCGTCGGCGACGCGGTCCAGGTAGGGGTCGGCGATCAGGCCGGCCGACAGCAGGTCCAGGTGCGCGGAGCCCGGCACGGTGGCGGGGACCGTGCGGCCCGCGAGGTCGGCCGGCACGGCGTCGCCGAGCGGCGTGAGCTGCCAGCCTCGGTCCAGGGTCTCAACGATCACGGGCGGGCGCTCCTCGCGGCATCGGGACGGGGGATGCCCGATTCTGCTGCCCGCGAGTAAAATTAGTCAACGAAGAAAGTTTCACGACCAGACGGGGTCCGGAGCTACGACACCTGGACCGCGACAGGCGGCGGTTCCGGCACGGTGAGGTCCCCGGGCAGCCGCTCCCCCGTGTGCAGCGGCACCAGCTCGGACTGCAGAACCATTGCCGCACCGCCGATGGCGGACGCGGAGGCTGCCGAGGGCGACAGCCGCACCTCGACCCGGTGCGCGCTGCGGCCGACGAACGCCGTGTCCAACTCGGCCTGCACCACCGGCAGGTACAGCGACCCGGCCACGGCGAAGCTCGGACCGGTGAGCACCAGCACCGCGACGTCCATGACGTTGGCGAGGGTGCGCGCGGCCGCCGCCAGGTAGCGCCCCGAGCGCTCCAGCAACGCGACCGCCCCGGACTCGCCCCGCCGCGCGGCCCGGCTGATCGCCGCGAAGTCCGCGGCCACCGAGTCCCGGTGCAGCAGGCCACGGCCGGCCAGCCCGATGGCCCGGGCCAAGGCCCGGTCGGCGCGGGCGGCGGCCACCACCACCGCGGGGCCGGCCAGCACCTCCAGGCACCCGCGCGCCCCGCACCAGCACAGCGGGCCGTCCACGTCCAGGCAGGCGTGGCCGATCTCGCCGGCTTCACCGCTGGCCCCCGTGTAGGTGAGGCCGCCGACGACCAGGCCGGCCCCGATGCCGCTGCCCATGTACAGGGCGGCGAAGGTGCCGGCGTCGCTGACCCCGCCGGACCAGTGCTCGCCCAGCGCGGCGGCGGTGGCGTCGTTGCCGACCACCACCGGCAGGCCGGTGGCCCCGGTCAACGCGTCGTCCACGGGAAAGTCCTGCCACCGGCGCAGCGGCGGCGGGGCGACGCGGAACCCGCCGCCCGCGGTGAGCCGGCCCGGCGCGACCAGGCCGACGCCCAGCACGCGGTCCCGGTCCACGCCCGCCCCGGCGATCAGCGCGGCCACCTCACGGCCCATCCGGCGCACCACGTCGGCGGGCTGGTCGCCGGCGGCGCCGAGCCGGGAGATCCGCGCGACGACCGATCCGTTCAGGTCGGTCAGGGCGTAGGTGATGCGGTCCTGGTCGAGGTGGACGCCGACGGCGAAGCGCGCGGACTCGTTCAGCCGCAGCAGCACCCGGCGCTTGCCGCCGGTGGACTCGGCGTGGCCCGTCTCGACGACGAGACCCTCGTCGATCAGCTTGCGGACGGTGGTCGAGATGGTCGCGCCGGTCAGGCCGGTGGCGTTGGCCAGCCCCACCCGGCTGATGGTGCCGGCGGCCCGGATCACGTCCAGCACGGCGGCCTTGCTGCTGGCGTGCGGCGTGACGCGCGGTCCGCTCACCGGTCCTCCCACCTTTGTTCGCTCGCTGTTCGAAGCGTATCGGACAACCGACGCCCGGCCGATCGCCGCACGGCCCCCGTGCCCAGGGGTTTCTCGGCGCGGGCCTTGGACCGGACCACCTGACAGGAACGGACAGACGACATCCAGGTGTTGACTTGGTTTCTTCGGCTACTTAACAATGCCATCCGATCGGTGCCAGGCCAACGACGACGGCGCGGCCCGCGACCCGGGTCGACCGCGCCACCGCAGCTTCCGCCCACGCAGTCCCATCCACCGAGAGGACCATCCGTGATGTTCCAGCAGGCTCGGCGCGGACGACGTCGCGCCGCCGCGGTCGCCGCCGTCGTGCTCGCCGCGCTGACGGCCGCCGGCTGTGCGGGCGGCAGCGGCAGTGGCGGCCGTGACGACACGCTCGTCGTCTACACGGGACAGTCCAGCGACTACCAGGTCAACTTCAACCCGTTCTCGCCCAACCTGATCGAGGGTCCCGGCACGATCTTCGAGCCGCTGTTCTTCTACAACGTGGTCCGCAACGACCCGCCGGCGCCGCGCCTGGGCACCGCCTACAGCTGGAACGCGACCGGCACCGAGCTGGACATCACGGTGCGGGACAACGCCACCTGGTCGGACGGCGTGAAGTTCACCGCCGCCGACGTGGTCTACACGCTCGACCTGATCAGCAAGAACAAGGCGCTCAACACCACCGGCTACGCCGGCCAGGCCAGGGCCGTCGACGACACGCACGTGGCGGTGACCTTCCCCGAGCCGTCGTTCATGCAGGGCCCACAGGTGCTGGGGCGGATCTTCATCGTGCCGCAGCACCTGTGGAAGGACATCGCGAACCCGGTCACCGACCCGGTGAAGAACCCGGTCGGCACCGGGCCGTACCAGCTGGACGACTTCAAGCCGCAGGCGTTCACGCTCAAGGCCAATCCGCACTACTGGGGCGGCGAGCCGGCGGTCAAGAAGATCCGCGCCGTGTCGCTGTCGGGCAACCAGGCCGGCGCCGACGCGCTCGCCGCCGGCACGATCGACTGGCAGACCGGGCCGGTGCCGGACATCAAGGACATCGAGAAGAACTACCCGGGGTACAAGGCGGCCATCACCCCGTTGAACCAGGTCGCGCTGTTCACCTGCTCCAACGCGCAGCTGGGCTGCACCGGTCCGCAGACCGACCCGGCCGTCCGCAAGGCGATCTACTACGCGCTCAACCGCACCCAGCTCAACTCGCTGGCGTTCGAGAACACCTCGACCCCGATCTCCCCCGGCTTCGCGCTGATCGGCCGGGACGACAAGCTCATCTCCGGCAAGCTGCACGACCGCACCGCGCCGATGTCACCGGACACCGCCAAGGCCGCGCAGGTGCTCGCCGAGGCCGGCTACACCAAGGGCGCGGACGGCGTCTACGCCCGCAACGGCACGCCGCTGGCGCTCAGCGTCAAGGTCGTCGCCGGCTGGACCGACTACATCACCGCCGTGGACACGATGGCCCAGCAGCTGCAGCGGTTCGGCATCAAGCTGACCGCCGAGCAGCTGTCCTGGAACGAGTGGTCCGACGCGCGCGGCCGCGGCCAGTACCAGCTGCTGATCGACTCGCTGTACCAGGGGCCCGCGCCCGACCCGTTCTACCTCTACAGCTACTTCTTCAGCAGCAAGAACACCGCGCCGGCCGGGCAGGTCGCCAACCCGAACTTCGGCCGGTTCAGCGACCCGGCCGTGGACGCCGCGCTGGCCGCGCTCGACAAGATCGACGGCAAGGACACGGCCGCCCGCCAGCCCTACCTCGACACCGTGCAGACCCGGATCGAGGAGGTCATGCCGTACATCCCGGTGCTCACCGGCAGCGCGATCAGCGAGTTCAACGCGGCGAAGTTCACCGGCTTCCCCACCAAGGACGACGTCTACGCCTTCCCGGCGGTGTGGGGACGGCCGGACGCCTCGCAGATCTACATCCACCTCAAGCCGGCGGGCTGACGGCCGGACGAGGAGGGCCCGTCGTGCGG
Source organism: Kutzneria kofuensis (assembly GCF_014203355.1). Taxonomy (NCBI): domain Bacteria; kingdom Bacillati; phylum Actinomycetota; class Actinomycetes; order Pseudonocardiales; family Pseudonocardiaceae; genus Kutzneria; species Kutzneria kofuensis. The sequence continues at coordinate 7,981,935 of NZ_JACHIR010000001.1, read as the reverse complement.
TACTACGTCCGCAAGATCGCGTTCTACCTGGTCGCCCTGTGGGCGGCGGTGACACTCAACTTCGTCGTGCCGAGGCTGATGCCGGGCAATCCGGTGGACGCGCTGCTGGCCCGGCTCGCGGAGCACGGCGGGCCGCCGGATCCGGCGGTGCGCCGGGCCTACGAGCTCCTTCTCGGCGCCGACACCGGGGAGTCGCTGCCGCGGCAGTACGTCGAGTACCTGGGCAACATGCTGCACGGGAACCTGGGCGTGTCGGTCAGCGCGTTCCCGGCCCCGGTGTCGGAGGTGATCGCCCAGTCGCTGCCGTGGACGCTGGTGCTGGTCGGGCTGGCCACGCTGATGTCGTTCGCGCTGGGCATCGGCCTCGGCGCGGTCGTCGGGTGGCGGCGCGGCACCTGGCTGGACCACCTCGTGCCGGCCACCACCGTGCTGTCGGCGGTGCCGTACTTCTGGCTGGCGCTGATCCTGGTCGCGGTGTTCGCCTCCGGGCTGGGCTGGTTCCCGCTCAACAGCGGGTACGACGTCGCCCTCGACCCGGGCTGGAACGGCGAGTTCATCGCGTCCGCGCTCTACCACGGCGCGCTGCCGGCGCTGACGATCGTGCTGTCCTCGGTGGGCGGCTGGCTGCTGGGGATGCGCAACATGATGGTGGCCACCGGCTCGGAGGACTACGTGCTCACCGCCCAGGCCAAGGGCCTGCGGGACAGCCGGGTGATGATCCGGTACGCGGCCCGCAACGCGGTGCTGCCGTCGGTGTCGGGATTCGCCATCGCGCTGGGTTTCGTGGTGTCCGGCTCGATCGTCACCGAGCAGGTGTTCTCGTACCCGGGCATCGGTTCCAAGCTGCTGCTCGCCGTGGCGAGCAACGACTACGCGCTGATGCAGGGCGTCTTCCTGGTGATCACGGTCGCCGTCCTCGGCGCCAACCTGGTCGTGGACCTGCTGCACGGCCTGATGGACCCCCGAACCCGAGCCGGCCGATAGCCAGGGAGAGCATCCGATGACCTCGACCTCGCGCCGCGGCGGCTGGCGCGCCGTGCTGCCCCGCTGGTCGCCGAAGCTGGGGATCGGCCTCGCGCTGGTCGGCCTGATCGCGCTGTTCGGTCTGGTCGGCCCGCTGCTGCTGGGCGACCCGAACACGGTGCGCGACATCGGCCTGACCCCGCCCGGCGGCCAGCACCCGCTCGGCACCACCCAGACCGGCCAGGACGTGCTGGCCCAGCTCGCCGCCTCGACCCGCGGCTCGCTGCAGACCGGCCTGCTGGTCGGGCTGCTGGCCACGGCGCTGTCCGGCCTGTTCGGCGTGGTCGGCAGCTACCTCGGCGGGGCGGTGGACGAGCTGTTCTCGTTGGCGTCCAACGTGATGCTGGTGATTCCCGGCCTGCCGCTGGTGATCGTCATCGCCGGCTTCGTGCCGGCCGACCAGCGCGGCTCGTGGACGATCGCGGTGGTGCTGGCGATCACCGGGTGGGCGGCCAGCGCGCGGGTGCTGCGAGCGCAGACCTTGTCGCTGCGCAACCGGGACTACGTGGCCGCGGCCCGGGTGGCCGGCGAGAAGCCGTGGCGGATCGTGGCCAACGAGATCCTGCCGAACCTGCTGCCGATCCTGGCCTCGCAGTTCGTGTTCGCCGTGCTGCTGGCCATCCTCAACGAGGCCGGGCTGGCCTTCCTCGGCCTCGGCGAATCCCGGTCGTCGACGCTCGGCACCATGTTGTACTACGCCCAGAACGGGTTCGCGCTGCGGCGTGGCGCCTGGTGGTGGTTCGTGCCGCCGGGCGCGGTGATCGCGTTGCTCGGCTGCGGCCTGTCGCTGGTCAACTTCAGCATCGACGAGATCATCAACCCCCGGCTGCGGGACACGCCGCTGCGGCGGGGCCGGGCCCGGGTCGCGCGGACCAGCCCGCCGCCGGCGGAGCACCGGCCGGACGCGGTGCTCACCGTCACCGGGCTGGACGTGGTGTACCGCACCGACACCCCGGTGCACGCGGTGCGGGACGTGTCGCTGACGCTGCGGCGTGGCGAGGTGCTGGGCCTGGCCGGCGAGTCCGGCTGCGGCAAGACCACCCTGGCGTACGCGGTGAACCGGCTGCACCGACCGCCGGCCGAGGTCACCGCCGGGTCCGTGGTGTTCCACGACCGCGACGGCACCGACGTCGACGTGCTGAACCTGCCGCCCGAGCAGCTGCGAGCGTTCCGCTGGTCCAAGCTGTCGATGGTGTTCCAGGGGGCGATGAACTCGCTGAACCCGGTCACCACCGTGCACAGCCAGCTCGACGACGTGCTGCGGACCCATCGGCCGGGCATGACCGAGCGGCAACGACGGGAGCGGTGCGCCGAGGTGCTGCGCCTGGTGGGGGTGGATCCGCGCCGGCTGCGTTCGTACGCCCACGAGCTGTCCGGCGGCATGCGGCAACGGGTGATGATCGCGATGGCGCTGCTGCTCGAACCACAGGTCATGATCATGGACGAGCCGACGACCGCGCTGGATGTCGTGGTGCAGCGCGGCATTCTCGACGAGATCCTCCGGTTCCGCGACGAACTGGGCTTCGCCGTCGTGCTGATCACCCACGACCTGCCGCTGCTGCTGGAGGTCGCGGACCGCATCGCGGTGATGCGCGCCGGCGAGGTGGTGGAGCTGGACACCGCCGAGCGGATCCACCAGGACCCGCAGCACGCGTACACGCGCACCCTGCTGGCCTCCTTCCCCAGCCTGGCCGGTGAACGCCGCGACTACCTCGTCCCGGCGACCGCCCTGCCCGACGGAGGTTCGCGGTGACCACGTTGCACGCCAACAACCTCGTCAAGGACTACACCGTCCGCCGCACCCGGCTGCGCGCCGTGGACGACGTCACCTTCACGCTCACACCCGGCCGCACCCTCGGTCTGGTCGGCGAATCCGGCTCGGGCAAGTCCACTGTGGCCAAGCTGTTGACCAGGTTGGAGAAACCCAGCGGCGGCAGCATCGGGCTGACCGACGCCGACGGCGCGGCGGTGCCCGACCGGCAGCACCGGCACCACGTGCAGATGGTGTTCCAGGACCCGTTCGCGTCGCTGAACCCGTTCCACACCGTCGAGCACCACATCGCGCGGCCGCTGCGGCTGCACCACCGCGCCGCCGGCAAGCAGGAGACCCGCGAGCAGGTGGCCCGGCTGCTGGAACGCGTGAACCTCGATCCCGAGGAGTTCACCCACCGCCGCCCGCACGAGCTGTCCGGCGGCCAGCGGCAGCGGGTGGCCATCGCCCGCGCGCTGGCCCCGGGCGCGCAGGTGGTGATCGCCGACGAGCCGGTGTCCATGTTGGACGTCTCGATCCGGTTGGGAGTGCTGAGCCTGCTGGCCCGGCTCCAGCGGGAGGAGCAGCTCGCCGTCCTGTACATCACGCACGATCTGGCCACCGCGCGGCACTTCTCCGACGACGTGATCGTCATGTACCGGGGCCGGATCGTCGAACGGGGACCCGCCGACGAGGTGATCCTGCGCCCCCGGCATCCCTACACCCGGCTGCTGGCCGCGTCCGCGCCGAATCCAGACGCGCGCACCACGGACGGACGCCGCCGGGAGGACCCCGCCGCCACCCGGCCGCCGGACGGCGCCGGGGGCGGCGCGGGCCCGGGCTGCGGCTTCCGGGACCGCTGCCCGCTCGCCACCGCCACCTGCGCGCAGACCCCGCCGGACGAGCCGGTCGGCCCCGGCCACCTGGTGAAGTGCTGGCATCCGGGCGACGAGTCGTGACCGCCGGCGAGATCCGCCAGCACCGGGCCGGGAACGTCGAGCACTGGGCGTGGCTGGCCGGTGAGCGCCACCGCCTGGTCCGCTTCGCCGGGGCGGCCCGGCACCCCGACGGCGGGTTCGGGTGGCTGGACGGCGCCGGCCGGCTGGTGCCGGACCAGCCGGTGGCCACCTGGATCACCGCCCGGATGACGCACGTGTTCAGCCTCGCGCACGGGCTCGGCGAGTCGGGAGCCGCCGAGCTGGCGGCGCACGGTGTGGCGGCGTTGCGGGGCCGCCTGCGCGACCCGGTGCACGGCGGCTGGTACGCCAGCACGGCCGATCCGCGTAAGGCGGGTTACGAGCACGCGTTCGTCGTGCTGGCGGCCGCGAGCGCCACCGCCGCCGAGGCGCCCGGGGCGGCGGAGCTGCTGGCCGAGGCGTTGTCCGTGGTGGAGCAGCGGTTCTGGGACGAGGAAGCCGGCCTGGCCCGGAGAGCTGGGACCGCGCATGGCTGTCCACGGAGGACTATCGCGGCGCCAACAGCAACATGCACCTGGTGGAGGCGTTCCTCGCGGCCGGGGACGTCACCGGCGACCCGCGGTGGCACCGGCGGGCACTGCGGATCGCCGAGCATCTGGTGCACGGGGTGGCCGCCGCGCACGACTGGCGGCTGCCCGAGCACTTCACCGCCGCCTGGGTCCCGCTGCCCGACCACAACCGGGACCGGCCCGACCACCCGTTCCGGCCGTTCGGCGGCACCCCCGGTCATTGGCTGGAGTGGTCCCGGCTGTTGCTGCACCTGGCGGCGACGTTCGGTGCGGACGCCCCGGCCTGGCTGGCGGACGACGCGCGGCGGCTGTTCGACTCGGCCGTCACGCGCGGCTGGCGGGCCGATGGGCTTCCGGGCTTCGTGTACACAGTGGACTGGCAGGACCGTCCTGTCGTGCGGTCCCGTATGCACTGGGTGATCGCCGAGGCGGTGCTGGCCGCGCACGCTCTGCACGTTCACACCGGCGATGCCGGCTACCTGCGCCGGTACCACGAGTTCTGGGAGTTCGCCCGCACTCGACACCTCGACCCGGTCGGCGGCAGCTGGCACCACGAGCTCGATCCGGAGGGGCGGCCGGCCGCGACCGTGTGGGCCGGCAAGCCCGATGTGTACCACGCCTTCCAGGCCGCCCTGCTGCCCGTGCTGCCGCTGTCCCCCGCCGCCGCGGTGGCGTGCGGCCGCCCGGTCTGATCGATCTCGCGCTCATCACCGACCACAACGGCACGCCCACCGCGTACGGCGCCGGCCTGCGCAAGCACCCGGCCGCCGACTGAGGAGGACACACGACGTGAAACGAACACAAGCAGCCGCGTTGGCGGCCGCCGCATCCATCGTCCTGGCACTGCCTGGAACGGCCGCGGCCAGCACCGCTGACACGCACTGGGTCACCGGCTGGTCCGCCAGCCCGGTGGTCGGGTCCGCCATCCCCGGCTCCACCTGCCCGGCCGGCACCGGGCTGACCGACCAGACCGTGCGCAACGTGGTCTTCCTCAGCGCCGGCGGCGACCACGTGCGGGTCCGGTTGACCAACACCTTCGGCACCAAGCCACTGGCCGTCGACCACGCCTCGGTTGCGGTGCAGGGCAGCGGCGCCACCCCGGTTGCCGGCACCATGCGCGAGCTGACCTTCCACGGCCGGCGCACGTTGACCGTGCCGCCAGGCGTGCAGGAGTTCAGCGACCCGGTGCCGCTGCGCGTCACGGCGCTGTCCACGCTGCTTGTCAGCGCACACGTCGCCGGCACGACCGGACCGCTGACCAACCACCCGTTCACCGCCCAGGGCAACTACCTGGCCGGCGGTGACGCGACGCTCGCCGCGGACGCCGCCCGGTTCGGGGACACCCCGTGCTGGATGCTGGCCGACGGCGTGGACGTCACGCCGTCGGCCGCCGTGACCGGCACGGTGGTGGCGTTCGGCGACTCGATCACCGACACCGCGACCACCACCGGCAACGCCAACCGCCGCTGGCCGGACTTCCTGGCCCGGCGCTTGGCCGCGCTGCCCGGCCGCACCTTGTCGGTGGCCAACGCCGGCCTGGGCGGCAACCGCGTGCTCGCCGACCGCCCCGGCCAGCCCTACTACGGAGTGGCCGGGGTGACCCGGTTCCAGCGGGACGCCCTGGGAATCACCGGTGTGCGGACGGTGATCCTGCTGGAGGGCGTCAACGACATCGGCTACGACGCGTCCGCCGGGGACATCGTCGCCGGCTACCGCCGGATGATCGCCGCCGCGCACGCCGCGGGCGTCCGGATCGTCGGCGCGACCCTCACCCCGTTCGGCGGGTCGTTCCTGGACACCCCGGAGCACCGGCAGACCTGGCAGCGGCTCAACGACTGGATCCGGCACAGCGGGGCGTTCGACGGCGTTGTCGACTTCGCCGTCACCACCGCCGACCCGGCCGACCCGTTCCGCATGCGCCCCGCCTACGACTCCGGTGATCACCTGCACCCCGGCGACGCGGGCACCCGGGCGATGGCCGACACCGTCGACCTGACCACTCTGCTCGGCCGCTGACGTCCACCCACGGGAGAGGCTCGCGTCGCACCGGCCACGGCGGCGGTCACCAGCCTCTACTTCTGGCGATCTCCTCAGCGAGGTCGTCGACGGTACGGCCGTCGGTGTCGACGCGTATGTCTCCGATGCCGCTGCGTTCCAACGCCTCGGCCTGCGCCACCGCGGCCTGGTGGGCTCGATCGAGCGCGGCAGGGGGTTGCCCGCGCAGGTCGTCCCCTGCGACCGGTGGACCATCGCCCGCCCCGCGCCGGCGGATCCGCTCCAGCAACTGGTCGGGGCCCGCGTGTAGCCGGTAGAGCGCGACGGTCGCGGCAGGCAACGCCTCGGCGTAATGCCGTAGCTCGCCGGCCTGGCCGACCGAGCCGACCACGACCAGGCGGCGCGCTCCCTGTGCGTGGAAGTTCTGCCACACGGCAGCGAGGTTGGCGGCCTTGAGCCGGTGGTTGCCCGGGCCCAGCCCCGGCGCCGACCGGAGAAAGCCGATCTGCTGGAGGTCGACGAAACCGGTGACGTACCCGGCGCGCCACAACGACTGGGCCACTTCCCATCCGACGGTCGACTTGCCGACCGCCGTCGCGCCGCACAGCCAGAGGACTTCCCCGGGCGTGGGCTCCGGTTCCGGCCAGGGACCAGGCTGCCGGACCGGATGTGCCGGCCACCGGCCGCGGACGCTCGCGAGCACCTCGGCGGCGGTGAGCCTGGTGGTGTCCAGGCACGGGTACGGCAACCCGCTGCGGTCGAGCACGTCGGCCTCGCGCAACGCGAGTTCCCGCTGCTCGCCCGGGCGGGCCCGGGTCTCGAGGCGGCGGCGTAGTTCGGGTTGGTCGCAGCGCAGCCTCAGCACGCTGAGCGCGGCGTGCGGAAGGTGCTCGGTGTGGATGCCGCGTCGGGAGTTGATGTACCCCGACACGACGAGGCAACTGGCGCCCGCCGCCCGGAAGTTGGCCACCGCCCGGCCGAGGACGCGTGCTTCCAACAAGGTTCGGTCGGGGTCGGAGGGAATCGTCGGATAGCACATGCCCACCTGGTCGATATCGATGTGGCCGGCGCCAGGCAGGCCGGAGAACAGCTCCCAGGCGACGGTGGACTTGCCCACGCCCGGAGGGCCGCACAACCACAGCACCGGAAGGAGATCGGCCACGGCCGGAGAATCGCGCATCGTGACAGCCACCGGCAACCGGGTTTCCGGGCCACAGCACGCACTCGTCGGCGAACCGGGCCGTGCAGCCCGGCACGCTTGGAGGCCGGGATCGATCCCGGCCTCCAAGCGCGTCAGTCGTTGTCGTTGTACAGCGGACTCGGCCGGGTCACGCAGCCGAACGGGACGAAGCCCCAACCCAGGGCCGGATCCCGCACGACGGCGGCGCGGCCGTCCAAGGTGGTGAAGCGGTAGTACACGGTCGACGACGCCGGACCCGCAGCGTCCGCCCAGTGCCCGCCGTTGGCGCCGCCGGCGAAGTTCGTGCCGACGAAGTAGTTGTAGTACAGGGTGCACGACCCGGCCGGCACGGCGGTGCCGTCCTGCGCCACGTGCGCGGCGGCGTTGTAGTCCTTGCCGACGGTCATCCGGTGCGACAGCTGTGATTCCGTGTCGGACGAACACGAGTCCGCGACGGTGTCGATGGTCGGACCGAGCGAGCCGGGCATCACCCAGCCGCACATGTTCGGGTTGTAGCCACGGCCGTAGTGCCAGTTCGAGGAGGACGTGACCTCGTTGTCGAACGTGGTGCCCGGCATGGCCCGACCGACGTAGTAACCGCTGGGCTTGTTGACGATCCAGCTGCCGCCGCCGATGACCGGCTGGCCGGTCGAGGGCGAGTCGGCGGTGACGACGGTGTGCCGGATGCCGGCGTGCGCGGGGGCCGCGAGCGCCGAGGCGAGGCACAACGCCGCCGCGCCGCCGAGCAGCGCGCGCCTCATTCGGCGCACAGGTACTGGTTGGGCACGTACCCGCTCACGTTGTCGTAGTAGGAGGTGCCGTGGGCCCAGCCGCCCGGCGTCACCTCGTACACGACGAAGTGCGAGCCCGCCGGCAGGTTGTCGATCACCGGGCCGACCGGCTCGGTCCGCAGGTACACGTTCTGCACTCCGCACACGACCTTGACGGTCGGGGCCGCCTGCGCCGCCCCGGCCGTGCCCACCGCCGCGAGCCCGAGCACGGCCAGAACCACACCGATGCGCCTCACCACGACCCGTACCCCCCGATGCACTCGGTCCGCATCCAGCCGGTGGTGCTCGGCCCGATGTCCAGCGTGTCCAGCCAGCCGTTGTAGACCGGCGCCTTGGTCTGCACGGCGACCTTGTTGCCCTGGGTCAGCGTGTAGCCGGGATCCCCGCTGGTGGTGCCGTGCAGGCCGGGGTTGAAGCCGGTGTAGAGCGTCGCGGTCTGGCAGGTGACGACCGCGTGCACGTAGCCGGGCGGTAAGTCGGCGTGCGCGGCCGGGGCCAGGGTCAGCAGCGTGCCGGCGCAGATCCCGGCCGCCGCCGCCCATCGACGGAACGTCATCTCAACTCCCATCTACCGTCGTTTCAGATGACACGCCGACCGTAGCCCGTGTCATCTGAGATGACAAGAGGGGTAATCTGTGGCAATGCACCCGAGCCGGCCGTTCTACGGCATCGCGGAGATCGCCGACGCCCTCGGCCTGGCCCGCCAGCTGGTCACCGTGTGGCGCAAGCGCCGCAGCCACGGCATGCCCGAGCCGGACGCCGAACTGGCGTCCGGACCGATCTGGCAGGCCGCGACCGTGGAACCCTGGATCGAGCAGATGCGCGACCGGCTCGGCGCGGACACGGTGCCGAGCGCCTCACCGGAACTGGCCCGCCGCGCCGCCCGCCGGATGCTGCGCCTGGCCGTGCTGCTGCTGGAGGACACGCCGCGGGCCGGTCCGCTGGCCCGGGCGCTGCACGAGGCCCGGGAGCTGCTGCCGCAGGTGGCGGAGTGCGCGCCCGACGAGCTGGGCAAGGCGCTGCGGGAGCTGCTGGCCCCCGTCGACGGGCCGGCGCAGGACCCCGCCTCCCCCGATGACCAGCGGTCGCTGCGGGCCCGCGTGCTGGGCACTGTGCCGATCGTGTCGAGGGTCGTCGAACTGGTCACGTTCTGAGCGGTTACCACCGATCAAGGGGTGGGTATGTTGCGAGTCGTGACGTTGCCGGAGGTGCCCGGCTACGAGCTGGGGCAGCAGCTCGGCCAAGGCGGCATGGGCACGGTGTACGCGGCCCGCAGCACGTCGGACGGCTCGGAGTGGGCGGTCAAGGTCGTGCCCGCGAGCCGGGGCGTGCGCCTTCGGGCGGAGGCCGACCGCGTGGACCATCCCGGCGTCGTCCCCGTCGTCGCGCACGGGTCGCACGACGGCGTCGTCTGGTTCGCGATGCCGCTCGTCCACGGCTCCGACCTGCGCGAGCGGGTGCCGCTGCCGCCGGCCGAGGCGGCTGACGTGCTGGGCCAGGTCGCCGCCGCGGTGACCGCGGTGCACGACGCCGGCCTCGTGCACCGGGACATCAAGCCCGCCAACGTGTTGCTCGACGGCTCGCACGCGCTGGTCACCGACTTCGGCATCGCCGCGCCGCTGCCGGACGCCGGCACCGAGTCCGCCGACCTGAGCTGGACCTCCACCGACGAGCCGGACATGACCGGCACCCTCGCGTACATGCCGCCCGAGCAGTGGCGGGGAGACCCGCCGACGGTCCGGGGCGACGTCTACGCCCTCGGCGCCACCCTCTTCACGGCGATCACCGGGCGGTTGCCGTACGAACAGCGGTCCCTGCCCGAACTCGCCTACGCCGTCACCGCCGAACCACCGCCCCGCACCGGCGGGCCGTTCGACGGCGTCATCGCCGTCGCCATGGCCAAGGACCCGGCGGACCGCTACCCGTCCGCCGCGGCCTTCGCCGACGCCGTGCGGCGGGCCGCCGCGGGCGAGAAGATCCGGGTACCCAGATCGCCGAACCGGCGGCTGCTGGCCGCTGCCGGCCTTCTCGTGCTCCTCGTGCTGGCAGCCGCTTTGCTGTGGTGGCCGCGAGATTCCGACGCACAGGTCGTCACCCGCCTGGTCTGCGCCCAGGACAACCACATGTCCCTCCGCGACAGTCCGGCCGGCAAGGTCCAGCGCCACCTCCAGCACGGCGACCGGGTGGTCATCGACCGCAGCCGCGACCAGGGCGCCTGGTCCTTCGTGCACACCGACAACGGCGACTCCGGGTGGGTGCTCAACCAGTACCTCGGAGACTCCTGCTGACCGACCGTTCCGCGGTGGGCCGAACGTGTAGCGGGCCGGTGAACCGCCGGCCACCGCGCACACGGAACGACACAATGCGGCAGTGCTGAGATGGAGACGGCGTACGCCCGCTCGATCGGCGAACACCGTCGTCGGCGACGTGGTCGGAACCGTGATCCAGGCCGGCCACATCCAGGGCCCGGTGACCATCCACACCACCGAGACCGCGGCGGACGAGGCCGACGCGCTGGCCGAGGTGGTGCGCAGGCAATGGGCGGACGAAGCGGCGGTGCGGCTGCTGCGCCAGCCCGAACCGCTGCGGCTGCGGTGGTCGACCACCGGCCGTCCGGTGACCGGACGACCAGCGGCAGTGCTCGGCGCCGCCGTCGGGGGTCGGCCGCTTCGGCTGCGACTGCACGGGTTTCTCGAAGACGTCGTCGAACTCGTGGTGCGACTACCCCATCGGCAGCTGGTGGTGCTCGGCGAACCGGGCGCCGGCAAGACGGTGCTGGCGATCCTGCTGACCCTCGGGCTGCTCCAGCATCGTCGGCGCGCGGGTGGCCCGGTACCGGTGATGCTGGCGTTGGCGTCGTGGGATCCGGACGCCGAACATCTCGACACCTGGCTCAACCGCCGCCTGGTCGAGGAGTATCCGGCGTTGGGCGACGTCGCCGCCACACTCGTCGCCGCCGGGCGAGTGATGCCGATCCTCGACGGTTTGGACGAGATCTCCCACGCGCGGCACGCGGCTGCCATCGAGGCGCTCGACCGGGCCGGCGCCGGTGGTCGCCCGTTCGCCGTCACCTGCCGCAGTTCCGAGTACGAGGCCGCGGTCGCGGCTGGCGGCCGGGTCTTGGCCACGGCGGCGGTCGTGGAGATCGAACCCGTAGGCGTCGAGGATGCCATCGCGTTCCTCGCGGCCGGCACGGTGCCTGGTGACGGACGCTGGAATCCGGTGTACGCCCACCTGCGCGCTCACCCCCACGGCCCGCTGGCCGCGGCGTTGTCCACCCCGCTGGCGGTGTGGTTGGCCCGCAACGCCTACCTCCACCCCGACACGGACCCGGCCGACCTGGTCGGCTTCACCAGCGCCCATGCGATCGAGAACCATCTGCTGGACCGGCTGATCCCGTCCCTGTACCGGCGCGTTCCGCCCGGCCCGACGAGTCGAACGTCGCCGCGCTACGCCCCGGCCGATGCCCAGCGCTGGCTGACCTTCCTGGCCACGCACCTGCATCGTCAGCACACCCGGGACCTGGCGTGGTGGCAACTGCACCACGCTGTCCCGCCACCGGTCACCGGCACCATCTACGGACTCGGCGCCGGGCTGCTGACCGGCCTGGGCGTCGGGCTCGCCGGCGACGCGGCCGGACTGGCCGGCGGGCTCCCGTTGCTGATGACGGCGTTCATCGCGGCCCTGGTCCCCTCCGTCGTGTTCGGACTCATCGTCAGGTTCGCGTGGAGCGCACGGCACATCCCCGGGCGGACCGTCGTGCGGCTTTACGGCCGGCTGCGGCAACTCGCCCGCACGACGGGGAAACGGTTGCCGTTCGGTGGGTGCATCAGCGTCGTGGTGGTGTTGGCGACAACGTGGCTGACCGGGTTCGGCACTGCTTTGCTGCTCGGCGCCGGCAGCGGGTTCGCGGCAGCTGTCGTGGCGGCGGTCGCCGACTGGTCGACCGTCCCGGTCGACGAGCTGTCCGCCCCCAGCCCGGTCTCCGTCCTGCGCGCCGATCGGTCCGTGGCCCGAGTGCGGGCGCTGACCCAGGGCATCGGTCTGATGGCAGCGGTTGGTGTCCTGGTCGGCGTCGTCTTCGGTGACATCGCAGGCCTGGCTGCGGCAGCGGTGGCGGCATCGGCCGGGGCGCTGGCCGGCGGTTTCGACAGCGCATGGGGTCTGTTCCAGGTCGCACGCGCGTGGCTGGCCATGCGTGGGCAGCTGCCGCGGGACTGCATTCGCTTCCTGGAAGACGCCCACCGGCGTGGTGTGCTGCGCCAGGCGGGCGCTGTGTACCAGTTCCGGCACGCCCGTCTACAAGACCGTCTCGTCCACAACGGCGACTCCGACGGCGCTACTCCGAGTTGACGCGGCGAGCTGTGCTGAAGCGGCGCTGGTAGGCGGCGGGGCTGATGGACAGCTTGCGCGCGAACACCCGCCGCATGCTCTCGTAGCTGGGGAAACCGGCGCGGGCCGCGGCCTGGGTCGCGGTGTGTCCCTGGTCCAGCAACGCCCGGGCCATGTCGAAGCGGATGTTCTCCACGTACCGGGCCGGGGTGGTGGACAGCTCCTCGTGGAAGAGCCGAGTGAGGTGACGGGTGCTCAGGTTGAGGTGTTTCGCGAGTTCACCGAGCGAGTGGCTGGCCTGCGGGTTCGCGGTCACCAGGTCGGTGACGGTCCGCAGCGCCGGCGAGCGGGGCGGCGGCCCCTGCAGCGGAGCGGAGAACTGCGACTGGCCGCCGGAACGCTGCATGTACACCACCAGGGCACGGGCGACGTCACGGGTCAGGTCCGGCCCGTGGTCCTCTTCGACGAGCGCGAGCGCCAGATCGATGCCGGCGGTGATCCCGGCCGAGGTGTAGGTGTCGCCGTCACGGACGTAGATCGCGTCGGGTTCGACGCGGCACGTGGGGCACCGGCTGGCGAGCTCGCGGGTGGCCTTCCAGTGCGTGGTCGCCCGCTTGCCGGCGAGCAGGCCGGCGGCGGCGAGGATGAACGCGCCGGTGCAGATCGACGCGACGCGGCGGGCTTCGGCCGCCGGCACTCGTGCGGCTTCCGCCAGGTCGGGAGGCACCGGCGTGCGTGGGAAGAGGTCCGAGCCGGGCACCAGGTAGGTGTCCGGCGCGGGCTCGGCGGAGACGGCGCCGTCGACCGAGACGCTGAACCCGAGGTTCGACGTGACGTCCTGGCCGGTCGGCGACAGCAGCACGATCCGGTAGTCGGCGCCGAACCGGTTGGCCTCCTTGAACACCTCCGCCGGACCCGCGATGTCCAACAGGGTCACGCCGTCGTAGGCCAGGAACGCGACACGGAGCGGAGGCACAGCCATTGGTAGCACACAGTCACCGAAAAGCGGGGGAGCCGCCCCCGGCGCGGGTGACGCCACCAGTGGCGCAGCTCACCGCGGCGGTTTCGCCGTCCGGATTTGAGGGGTTCCTGGCCGGACGAAGGCAGCGCCGAGCACACGTCGGTCGGCAGCATGGTTGTCGGACACAGTCCGACAACGACAAGGGAAAGCGCGGAAGTCATGTCAGAGGTCATCGCGGGTGTGGAGGTTCCCGAGACCGCGGCGGTCGCCGAGGCGACCCGGCTCGTCCGGGAGACGACCAGCCCGCTCATCTACCACCACTCCCGCCGGGTTTTCTTCTTCGGCCAGATCCACGCCCGCCGGCTCGGCGTGCAACCGGATCCCGAACTGCTCTACCTGGCCGCCATGTTCCACGACACCGGTCTGGCGACGCCCTTTTCCGACGTGGTGCAGCGGTTCGAGGTCGACGGGGCCGACCACGGCCGGAAGTTCCTGCTCCAGCACGGGTTCTCCGCCGCGGCCGCGGACACCGTGTGGACGGCGATCGCGCTGCACACGACGCCGGGAATTCCCGGCCGAATGGGACCGGAGATCGCCGGCACGAATCTCGGCGTGCTGACCGACGTGGTCGGTTTCGGCCTTGACGGGCTGGACACCGAGCAGGTGTCCGAGATCCTCGCCGCGCACCCGCGGGGCGATTTCAAGAACGAGTTCCTGCGCACCTACTTCGAGGGGTTGAAGAACCGTCCGGAGACGACCGTCGGAACCGTCAACGCCGACGTTCTGGCGCACTTCATCCCCGATCTCCGGCTCACCTCCAGTGTCGAGCGCATCCTCGGCTCGCCCTGGCCGAGCTGACCGGAACTCGCGTCGAGGACACCGCGATGAATGGTGTGAGCCGCTTCGGACGAGGTGCTTCCTTCAGCCTGCTCGTCGTCGCCAACGTGCTGCTGATGGCGTCGACGAGCGCGCCTTCCCCGATCTATCCGCTGTACCTGCAGCGGTGGGGCTTCTCGGTGACGGTCCTGACGGTGGTCTTCGCCGTGTACGTGGCCGGGTTGGTCGGCGCCCTGCTGACGGTCGGCTCGCTGAGCGACCATCTCGGGCGCCGTCCGGTGCTGGTCGCGTCCCTGCTGGTGGCCGCGGCCGGCACGGCGGTCTTCTGGGCGGCCGACGGGGTCGTCCCGCTCGTCATCGCCCGAATCGTGCAGGGCATCGCCACCGGGACGGCGACGGGCGCACTCGCCGCCGGACTGGTCGAGTTCTCCCCCGAGGGCCGCCCGCACGCCGGGCCGACGATGACCGCCGTGGGCACGAGCTTCGGGCTGGCCGTCGGCGGCGGTGTGGCGGGGCTGCTCGTCCAGGTGGGCCCGCGTCCGGATGCGGCGATCTTCCCGGCGCTCACACTGGTGTTCGTGGTCCTCGCCGGCCTGGTCCTCGCGATCCCCGAGACGGCCGTCCGCCGTCCCGGCGGGCTGGCCGCGCTGCGCCCGAGAATGCGGGTTCCCACGAGACGCGGCCGGAGTTCTTCGCCGCGGTCCCGGCCATCGTCGCGGGGTGGTCCATCACCGGGCTGTTCCTCGCACTCGCGCCATCCCTGGTGCACGACGTCCTGCACGTGCGGTTCGGCGCCGCCGGCGGTCTCAGCATCACGGCGCTGTTCGTCGCCAACAGCGCGGGCGGACTGTGGGCGGGGCGGCAACCGGCGCTGCGCGCCACCTTGTCGGGAGCGATCCTGCTGACGCTGGGCGCGCTGGGGTTGGCCGCCGCCCTGGCCCTCGCCTCCCCGTCCGCCTTCATCGGCGGATCGATCATCTCCGGGCTGGGCGTCGGCCTCACGTTCAACGGAACGCTCCGCGCCATCAGCGCGGCCACCGCCGCGAAGTCGCGGTCGGAGGTCTTCTCCGCCGCCTACGTCGTCAGCTACGCGGCGCTGAGCCTGCCGTCACTCGCTGCCGGGCTGGCGGCTCCTTCGTGGGGGCTGGAGACCACGAGCTACCTGTACACCGCTTTCGTCGCGGCGCTGTCCTTGACCGCCGCCCTCCACGCCGGCCGTCGGCTCGCCGCGACACCGCTGACCGTTCGAGAAACCGTATGGAAGAGGAACCGACATGCAAGCCATCACCGTACGAGACCGTGACGCCGGTGTCGGCGGGCTGACCCTGACCGACCTGCCCTATCCGCACGCCGCCGAGAACGACGTCATCGTGCGTGTCCACGCCGCCGGCTTCACCCCCGGCGAGCTCGACTGGCCCGCCACCTGGACCGACCGGGCCGGCCGCGACCGCACGCCCAGCGTTCCCGGGCACGAACTGTCCGGCGTCGTCGTCGAGCTGGGCTACGGCACCACCGGCCTCACCGTCGGCCAACGGGTGTTCGGCCTCACCGACTGGGCCCGCAACGGCTCCCTGGCCGAGTACACCGCCGTCGAGGCCCGCAACCTCGCCCCGCTCGCCGCCGACATCGACCACACCGTGGCCGCGGCACTGCCGATCTCCGGCCTGACCGCGTGGCAAGGACTGTTCGACCACGCGCGGCTCACCACCGGCCAGACCGTCCTGATCCACGGCGCGGCCGGCAGTGTCGGATCGATCGCCGTCCAACTCGCCCGCGAGGTCGGTGCCCACGTGATCGGCACCGGCCGCGCCGCCGCCCGCGACGTCGTGCTCGGCCTTGGCGCACAGGCATTCCTGGACCTGGACACCGACTCATGGGAAAGCGTCGGCGAGGTCGACGTGGTCTTCGACGTCATCGGCGGCGACGTCCTCGAACGGTCGACCGCGTTGGTGCGTCCCGGCGGCACCCTCGTGACCATCGCCGCGCCACCGGCCGTGCAGCCCAAGAACGGGCGCGCCGTCTTCTTCGTCGTCGAACCCGACCGCGCGCAGCTTGTGACCCTGGCCCAGCGCCTGCGGGACGGTCGGCTCAAGCCCCTCGTCGGCGCCGTGCGCCCGCTCGCCGAGACCGCCGACGCGATGGCCCGCCGCCGCGGCCCCGGCCGAACGATCATCCAGGTCGCCCAGGACCGAGAACCGGAGCGTCCGTGATCGGCGCCGGCGACAACACCATCAGCACCTGACTACACCGGCAAGTTCAGCGCGGACGAGGGTCGTTGTGGAAGTAGGCGAGTTCCTGGACACGGTCCGCGATGCGCCAGCCGGTCGCGGTGCGGACGAAGCGGTCGACGTACCACAGGCCCACGAACAGCACGCGACCTCCGTCGAACACCATGGGGTTGTGGCACATGGTGCGACCGGTGGCGGCGTCCCCGTCCAGTTCGATCTTGCTGGCGGCCACCAGGTGCTGCGTGACGGTGAAGTGGGCCAGCGCCTTCACCAGGAATGCCTTGATCGTGGCGAGGTCGCCGCACGCGCCGCCGGTCGCCCGGAAGTCGATCGACGCGTCCGGGGTGAAGATCCGGTCGAGGGCGTCCCAGTCCCGCTTGTCGACCGCGTAGCTGTAGTCGACGAGCAGGTCCTGGATCTCCAGCCGATCCGACAGTTCCCGCAGCGACCTGGTCATCTCGCGACCTCCCGGACGGCCTCGCCACGCGCCACCGGAGCCGCAGCCGCTCGTCGTGAATATCGTATCAGCTTGTCACGATATTCACGGACGCCCGGGCGTCGAACTGTCCCGCAGTGCTGTCGCGATCGCGTGGAGCCGCCGAGGGCTGCCGCACCCGGCGAGCGGGGGCCAGGGCGGCCCGGCCTCCGCGGCCGGGCCGCCATGGGTGAAGCGGAACTGTCGCCAGCTGGAGCGCCGTCCTCGCGTCGGGCGATGGAGGCGGATTCCTTGTCGGTGCGGGCGCGCAGCGTGCCGAAGTCAGGCTGCCCGCCTCAGCTCGCCGGCGAGCTGCCACGTGCGCCGGCGGTCTTCCTCACGGGCGATGTCGGTGTAGGCGACGGTGATTTCGGTGGCGCCGGCCTCGATGTAGCGGCGTAGTCCGGCTGCGACCGTCGCCTCGTCGCCGATCAGCGCCAGGTCGACGGCGCGGTGTGCACCCTCCATGTCGCGGACGCGGCGGTAGGACGGGATCGAATCGTAGAAAGCCAGGTGGGCGATGGCTGCGGCTCTGGCCTGGTCGATGTCGTCGGTCACGATGGCTGGGACCGAGGCGATCACCCGTGGAGCGGGGCGGCCGGCGCGAGCGGCTGCTTCGGTTATCCGGGGGACGATGTGCTCCTCGATGGTCCGAGGCCCGGCCAGGAACGGCATCGTTCCGTCTGCCAGTTCGCCGGCCACGCGCAGCGCCTGAGGGCCCATGGCACCCACGATCAGCGGGATCTCCGGTTCGGCGCCGGCTACCGCGGTGGGCCCGACCGGGTGTGATGTCAGGGTTGCGCCCTCGTAGGGGGTGACGTCACCGGCCAGCAGCGGCCGGATGGCGCCAAGGTACTCGCGCAGGTGAGTGATCGGCGGCGGGTAGGGCAGGCCGTAGGCGTGCGTCAACAGGTCCGGCGCTCCGAGGCCGATGCCGAGTTGGAAGCGTCCGTGGGTGGCCGCTTGGGCTGTCTTGGCCGCGGATGCGAGGAGCTGCGGGTGCCGTGGATGCATGGGTACGACGGCGGTGCCCACTGAGATGCGGGGGACCTCGCGGCCCACGACGGCCGCGAGCACGACGGCGTCGTGTGTGGCCGGCTGGTTGAACCAGACCGCGTCGATCCCCAGGTGCTCGGCTTCCCGGCCCAGTTCGACGGCGCGGTCAACGACGTTCTTGAGGTTTTCTTCCGGGGCGAACGCGGGCATGGCTACTCCGACGCGCATGTGTTCCCCCTGGTCTCGGCGAGTGATGCGCTTGTCATTGCTGGACCTCCCGATGGGAATGTGCAGGTGATGGGATGAAGCGGCGCGCCCGCGGCCGCTCGGGCTTGCGGTGCGGCTGACGACCGTGCGCTTCCGGGTGTTCGCGGACGACCCCCGCGGACGTGTCGGCGAAGGTCGTGGACCGCCTCGCTGAGCGGTTGACGTCGGCGACGCGTCGGGGTTGAAGGCGTACGGCGAGCGGGACAGCACCCGGCCGGGAGGAGGCACAGCCGGGCAGGTGGCGTCTTCGCGGCTGTCAGGCGGGGGTGCGGATCGCTTCCGCTCCGGTGGCGGTGAGGGCGGCGGCGGAGGCGATCCAGCCGGACCCGCCAGTCACGAAGATACGCATGGGAGGCACCCCGAACCATCGATGTCAGTCACTGACATCAGACCCTAGCATCTGATGTCAGTGACTGCCATCTCGTAGGATCCGCGCATGGGCAGATGGGAGCCGAACGCGTGCGGACGCCTGGCGCAAGCGGCGTTGGAGCTCTTCGATGAGCGCGGCTACGAGCAGACCACGGTGGCGGAGATCGCCAAACGGGCGGGCCTCACCGAGCGGACCTACTTCCGGCACTACGCCGACAAGTGCGAGGTGATGTTCGGCAAATCCGGCGCATTGCAGGAGGAGTTCGCGACCGCGGTCGCCGAGGCACCGGCGTCCATGGCGCCGATCGACGCGATAGCGGCGGGACTTGAGGCGGTCTCCCAGATGTTCGCCGGCCGCCGCGAGCACCGACAGCGACAGGCCGTCATCGCGGCGAACGCGGAACTCCAGGAGCGCGAGCTGACCAAGTACGCCTCGATGTCGGCCGCGATCGCCGACGCCCTGCGCCGGCGCGGCGTTGCCGAACCGTCGGCAACCCTGACCGCCGAGGCGGGGATCGTCGTCTTCAAGGTCGGCTTCAGGCTCTGGCTCGCGGCCTCCGAGGAATGCGAGTTGTCCCAAATGATGCGGGAATCGCTGGAAGACCTGAGGGCCGTGACCGCGCCGCAGCGCTAGCCGCAGCAGGCCGACGTTGTCTTGCCGGCGTCGTCGGTGCAGCAGGCGGCGGTCAGCTCGGGGTCGACGCCGTAGGTCGCCGAATCACCCTTGACGACGTACACCTCCCATGGCTCCTGGCCGGGGCCGTGCACCCAAACCTTGTCCTGCACGGCGTAGCAGCAGGTCGTGTCGTTCTGCACGTCGGTGAACAACCCCAGCGCCGACAGCCGCTCGGTCGCCTCGCCGACCTGCTCGCTGGACTCGACCTCGACGCCGAGGTGATCCAGCACGGTCTGCTGGGCGGGCTCGCCCTCGATGAGCACGAGCTTCAGCGGCGGCTCGGCGATCGCGAAGTTGGCGTAGCCGGGCCGGAGCTTGGCCGGTTCGACGCCGAACAGCTTGGTGTAGAAGGCGATCGAGGCGTCCAGGTCGGCCACCCGCAGGGCCAGCTGCACACGGGACATGTCATCCTCCTTGGATAGACATCCATCGAATCAGGACGCTGGTTAGATTGCGCTCTAGATAGATGTCTGTCAACCTAGACGTATGCCGAAACAGCTGCCGCTGGTCGAGCAGACGTCACTGTGCTGCTCCCCGCTGATGCGCCGACCCCTGACCGAGGACCAGTCGGTCGAGCTGGCGCGGGTGTTCAAGGCACTGGGCGACCCGGTACGACTGCGACTGTTGTCGCTGATCGCCTCCCACGCCGGCGGCGAGGCGTGCGTGTGCGACCTGACCGACGCCTTCGACCTGACCGGGCCGACCATCTCCCATCACCTCAAGGTGTTGCGCGAGGCCGGGATCATCGACGGCGAGCGCCGCGGCACCTGGATCTACTACCGCGTGCTGCCCACCACGCTGCAGACGCTGTCGGCGGTGCTGATGGCCCCCGACCAGGCCGCCCCGGTCACCCCGTGACCGCCGTCGCCGACCGGGGCGTGGTCGCTCGGCTGTCCACCCTCGACCGGTTCCTGCCGGTGTGGATCCTGGCCGCGATGCTGCTCGGCCTCGGCGCCGGCCGCGTGATCCCCGGCCTGGGCGCGGCGATCGACGCCGTGCGGATGGACGGGATCTCACTGCCGATCGCGCTCGGCCTGCTGATCATGATGTACCCGGTGCTGGCCAAGGTCCGCTACGACCGGCTGGACACCGTCACCCGCGACCGCCGGCTCATGGCCGTCTCGCTGCTGCTGAACTGGGTGCTCGGCCCGGCACTGATGTTCACGCTCGCGTGGCTGCTGCTGCCGGACCTGCCGGAGTACCGAACGGGCCTGATCATCGTCGGGCTGGCCCGCTGCATCGCGATGGTCGTCATCTGGAACGACCTCGCGGACGGGGACCGCGAGGCCGCCGCCGTGCTGGTCGCGCTCAACTCCGTGTTCCAGGTGATCGCGTTCGCCGCGCTGGGCTGGTTCTACCTCGACGTGCTGCCCGGCTGGCTCGGCCTGCCACGGGCCGACCTGACCGTCTCGGCGTGGGCGATCGCCCGCTCTGTGCTGATCTTCCTCGGCATCCCGCTGGTGGCCGGGTACCTGACCCGCCGGCTCGGCGAGCGTGCCCGCGGCCGAGACTGGTACGAAACGCGGTTCCTGCCACGGATCGGCCCGGCCGCGCTGTACGGCCTGCTGTTCACCATCGTGGTGCTGTTCGCCTTGCAGGGCGACCAGATCACCCACCGTCCCGGCGACGTCGCCCGGATCGCGCTGCCACTGCTCGCGTACTTCGCGATCATGTGGGCCGGCTCGTTCGCCCTCGGCCGCGCCGTCGGCCTGCCGTACGAGCGCACGACCACGCTGGCGTTCACCGCCGCCGGCAACAACTTCGAGTTGGCCATCGCGGTGGCGATCGCCACCTTCGGCGCTACCAGCGGACAGGCTCTCGCCGGTGTGGTCGGCCCGCTCATCGAGGTGCCGGCGCTGGTGGCGCTGGTCTACGCGGCCCTGTGGGCACGACGCCTGTTCGGTCCCGTGCCGGCGACAAACCCATCCGTGGAGGAGTGACCGTGTCCGACAAGCCCGAGGTGCTGTTCGTCTGCGTGCACAACGCCGGCCGCTCGCAGATGGCCGCCGCACTGCTGGACCACCACGCCCACGGCCGCGTCACCGTCCGCTCGGCCGGCTCGGCGCCGGCCGACGCGATCAACCCGGCCGTGGTCGCCGTCATGGCCGAACTCGGCCTGGACCTGTCCAAGGAGTTCCCCAAGCCGTTGACCGACGACGCGGTGCGGGCGGCCGACGTGGTGATCACGATGGGCTGCGGCGACGCCTGCCCGGTCTACCCCGGCCGGCGTTACCTGGACTGGAAGCTGGACGACCCCGCCGGCCGGTCCGTCGAGGACGTGCGCCCGATCCGCGACGAGATCGACCGCCGCGTCGCCGAACTGCTCGCTGAGTTGGTCGCCGCCGACGCCTGAGCCGGCGCACACTGGCCAGCATGCTGGCCGACCAGATCGTCGTCGGCGGCCTGCCGGTCCCGGACGACAGGCCGGTGTTCCTCGCCGCGCTCGCCGTGCACGTGGCCGCCGGCGCGGGATGTGTGGTCGCGGGGGCGCTGGCGGCGCTGGCCCGCAAGCGACGCGGCCGCCATCCACGCGCCGGCATCGTCTACTACTGGGCGCTCGTCTGCTCCTTCGCCGCGCTCGTGGCGCTGGCCGTGCTGCGCTGGCCGCACGACGTCGACCTGCTGACGATCGGCACGGTCGCCGTCGTCGCCGGGACGGCCGGACTGGTCGCGCGCCGACGGCATCGCCCTGGCTGGTTCCGGATACACGGCACCGGCATGGCGGTCTCCTACATGGCGCTGTTGACCGGCTTCTACGTGGACAACGGGCCGAACCTGCCACTGTGGAACCTGCTGCCGCACATCACGTACTGGCTGCTGCCCGCCGTCGTCGGCGTGCCGCTGCTCCTGCGGGCTTTGCGGCGGGCTGGCCGACAACCCCCTTCATCGTCTATCGTCGATGAACGATGAAGGGGGTTTACCGATGCTCGACCGTCAGCTCGCCGAGACCTACGCCGGGTGGTTCCGCGCCCTCGCGGACGCCACCCGCGTGCAGATCCTGAACCTGCTCGCCGAGCAGGACCGGCCGATGACCGTCGGCGAGATCGTGGACCAGGTCCCGGTCGGGCAGTCCACGGTGTCCGCCCACCTGAAGATCCTGGCCGAAGTGCGGTTCGTGCTCGTCGAGCAGCGGGGAACCGCCCGCCTGTACCGGGTGAACCAGCGGTGCGTGGCGTGCTTCCCCAGCGCCGCCGACGTGGTGATGGGCAAGGCCCCGACCACCGTCGAGGCGGTGTGCTCATGACCGACATCGGCCCCGTGCAAGCCCGCTACACCGCCGCCGCGCACCGCCTCGCCGACGTCCCGCTCGACCAGGCCGGCCTCGGCTGCGGCAACCCCGTCGCGGTCGCCGACCTGAACCCCGGCGAGACCGTGCTCGACCTCGGCTCCGGCGCCGGGCTGGACGTGCTGGTCTCCGCCCGCCGCGTGGGGCCCGCCGGGCGGGTGATCGGCCTGGACATGACGCCGGAAATGCTCGACCTCGCCCGCCGGCACGCCGCCGAGCAGGCCGTCACCAACGTCGAGTTCCACCGCGGCCGGATCGAGGACATCCCGCTGCCGGACGGCTCCGTCGACGTGGTGATCTCCAACTGCGTGATCACCCTGTCCGCCGACAAGCCGCGTGTGTTCGCCGAGATCGCCCGCGTGCTGCGTCCCGGCGGCCGGATCGGGATCACCGACGTGCTGGCCGACTTCAGCCTCACCGACGCCGAACGCGCCGCCGGCGCCGACCGGGTCGAGTGCCTGACCAGCTCGCTGACCACTGACGACTATGTCGCCGCCCTGGCCACGGCCGGGCTCGCCGGCATCGAGGTGCACCGCACGCACCAGGTCGCCGACAAGCTGCACGCCGCGCTCATTCGCGCCGCGAAACCGTTGCGGCAGAACAGGAGCACGGTCGTCGTCGGCGTCATGAAGTCGGAGCACGCCGAGCAGGTGCTCGCCGTCTACCAAGCCGGACTCGACACCGGCAACGCCAGCTTCGAGACCATCGCGCCGAGTTGGGATCAGTGGGACCAAGCACACCTTGCCGCACACCGGTTCGTGGCCACCGACTCCACCGGCGCCGTGCTCGGGTGGATCGCCGCGACGCCGGTCTCCAGCCGCTGCGTGTACGCCGGCGTGCTGGAGCACAGCGTCTACGTCCACCCCGACCACCACGGCCGCGGCATCGGCACGGCCCTGCTCACCACGTACATCGCGGCCACCGAGGCAGCGGGGGTGTGGACGTTGCAGAGCGGGGTCTTCCCCGAGAACACCGAAAGCCTTGCGCTGCACCGGAATTCCGGTTTCCGGACCGTCGGCACTCGCGAGCGCATCGGCCGACACCACGGTGTGTGGCGCGACGTCGTGCTCATCGAACGCCGTAGCCATTCGTGCGGCCCGGTCTGACGGGTCCGGTTGCTCAGCAAGGGACAGTGGGTAACCGGCCGGCGGCGAACGCGCTCGGCGTCACGTGCATGATCTCGCGGAACTGGGCGACCATGTGCGACTGGTCGTAGTAACCGGCATCGCTGGCCAGCCGGGCCCAGGACGTCCGACGCAGTCCGGGGAGGACCGTTCGGATCCGGGCGAGCCGAACGAACTGCTTCGGCGGGATGCCGACGGCCGTGGTGAACACGTTGCGGAGATGGCGCTCGCTGACGCCGACACGTCGGGCCACCTCGTCGACCCGTGGGCGCGAATGGCCGCTGTTCGAGGACAGCGCGACCGACGCCCGCCGGACCAGATCCGCTGTTGCACTTCCCTGATCCTGCACGGCATCGACTCGGGCCGAGAGCGCGGCCGCCAGATGGTCGACAACGGCCGTCGGTTGGGAAGCGAGCCCGGCCAGTTCGTCGGCAAGTCGGGTGCCGAGCGGCCCCCACAGCTCGCCGAGTGGCACCACCTGGTCGGTGATCTCGTCGACGGACGTGCCGAGGAGTGTTCGAGCGGCGCCAGTCGTGATCCGGAACCGCACGCACACCGGGATGTCCTTGCCCTCGTGGTAGGCGGCGTGCGTGCGTGGGCCGACTACCAGCAAGGCGCTGTGCCCATCGGCCGTTGTGCGCCACACGAGCGTGGTGGCCGGGTCTGGCACGTGGACCAACGGGCACGGGTCGCTGTCCGCGCGGTACGACGCGAGGTCGATGCGGTCCATCCAGAGCCGGAGAGCGTCGGGGACCGGCAGTTGTCGGCTCGCGTTCACGGCATCAGGGTATCCGCGCCGGGCCGTACCGAGGCCCGACCGAGGAGTGCCGGATTTTCCTATCAGCCCGGTGTCGGCGCTGACAGGCTGACGTCATGATCTTGGTTACTGGTGCCACGGGCACCGTCGGCAGTGAAGTCCTCCGGCTCTTGGCCCGGCGGGGCGCGCCGCTGCGGGCGATGACCCGAAACCGTCTCCCGTCGGTCGAGGCCGGAGTGGAGGTGGTGCACGCCGATTACGAGGATCCCGAGGCGCTGCGCCGTGCGGCGGCCGGGGTGGAGAGTGTCTTTCTGCTCACCGCGCCGGGAGCGTGGGTTCCCGCGCACGACCTGGCGATGATCAACGCCGCCCGCGCCGGCGGCGTACGGAAGGTGGTGAAGCTGTCGGCCATCCGCGGTCGGCTACCCGCCGGTGACGGGAATGCCATGCCGGCGAACTGGCACGCCCCCGGCGAGCAAGCCCTGGCCGACAGCGGGTTGGCCTGGACCGTCCTGCGTCCCTCCGCGTTCGCCTCCAACACGCTGCGCTGGGCCGGATCGATCCGAGCCGGCCAGCCCGTGCCCAACATGACCGGGACGGGCGGGCAAGGGGTCGTCGACCCTCGCGACGTGGCCGAGGTGGCGGTCGAGGCGCTGCTCGGCGCCGAGCACGACGGAACGGCCTACACGCTGACCGGGCCCGAGCTGGTCAGCGTTCCCGACCAGGTGGCCCAACTAGCCGAGCTGCTGGGACGACCGATCGGGACTGTCGACGTCCCGCCTGACCAGGCGCGAGAGCAGATGCTCGCCGGCGGGTTCGATCCGTCCGTGGTCGACGTCGCGGTCCACGGGTTCCGGCTGGTCCGCGACGGCGGCAACGCCGTCGTGACGGACGACGTGCACCGCCTCCTCGGCCGCCCGGCTCGTAGCTTCCGTACGTGGGCGCGGGATCACCGCGACGCGTTTCTCGATGCCGACGAGACGGCGCGGGCGGCGGAGCCCAGCCACACCGGATGACGGTCCGCGAACCTCGTTTCGTGGTGGGCGGCCCAGAGGCGGCGGACGTCGGTGGAGGCGTGCTGTAGCAACAGGTCGTAGTCGGCGGACGCCTGGGCATCGAGGACGGTGAGCACCTTCGACACGTCGAAGGACTTGTCGAAGAGCGGACCGTTGTTGTGGCGGAGGGTGAAGCACTGGTCGATGAACACCCGCCGAGGGATCACGTCGTCCAGGTGCAGGCGCAAGGTCCGCGCCACCGGCGACCACTTCAGGCCGCCGTACGGAATGCACGGCCCTTCGAAGGCGGCCTCGGCCAGCAGGAGGGCGCGGGTGCCGAGGCGGTCGAAGATCCGCCGCCACGAGATGGCGCTGTCGCCGCGGTTGATCTCGGTGACGAAGTCGCGCAGCTCGGGATCCGCCACGGTGTCGATCGGCACCCGTTGGCAGTGGCCGAGTTCGGCGCCGACGGCGGTGTGCAGGTAGCGGATGACGTCGCGGGCCAGGGCGGCTTCGAACTGCTCCAGGCGCCGGCTCGCGGCGGCGTCCGAACGGGCGTGGAGGAGCTCCAGCAGGTAGAAGTCGGCGGCGAGTTCGGCGGTGTCGCGCAGGGCGAACAGGCCCGGACCGCCGGCCTGGAGCTCGGCGACGACGGCGGCGAGCGCCGCCTCCCTGGTCAGCCGGCCGCTCAGGTGGTGCAGCCAGTACGGCCGGAGGATGTCGGTGAGCCGGCCGTGCGTGATGTACACGCCGAGCGGCTCGGCCAGGTCGAGGTGGTCGGTGTCCACGAACAACCGGATGGCCTGCGCACTGGTCACGTAGACGAGGATCGTGTCGATCGTGCGGGCCATGCGAGCCCGTTCCGTGGGCACGTCGGTGAGCTGCGCCGCGATGTGCCGGCCCGGCGTGGCGTTCCCGTCCGCTCGGAGCGCGGCGAGCATGGTCATGTTGAGGATCGCCTCGACGAGCCCGACCGATCGCAGCTCGGTGTGGTTCACGAAGGCGGCCGGTCGCCCCGTGGCCAGCAGGACCCCGCACGGTGTCACCCTCGGCGTGGCCGGCACCGTGAGGACCTCGACCGACAGTGCGCGCTGGCCGAGCCCGAACGCCTCGGCCACGAACGTCAGGCACTTGTCCTGCACGTCGGCCAGCAGATCGCCGGCCGCGCCGAGCGAACTCTTCGGGTCCGAGCCGAACGCCTGCAAGGCAAGCGCCACGTGCTCCGCCTCCTCGGCCATGGCCGCCACCACTTCGGCCGCCCGCGGCTCACGGCTGACCGATGCGGCGAGCTGTTCCAGGGACGGGGCCAGCGCGATGTGCCGCTCCAACTGGCTGAGCTGCCGCGGGGCGAGTTCGGCCAGGGCGGCGGCGAACCGCGTCACCCCGGGCCGGTGGGGCGGCTCGAGGACGACGCGTTCCCAGTGGCTGCGGCCCGTCGTCTCCCGGCGCAGGGTCATGAACAGGTCGAACACGGGGTTGTGGGTGATCTGCACGTCCAGCCCGCTGCCGCTGCCGAGCTGTCCGATCCGGGTCTTGGTGGCGTTCACGGGAGACTCCTCGTGCGGTGGTGGAGGGCGGCGCGGGCCGCTTCCAGGCGTGCGGCCGGAACGGCGAACGGGGAGCAGGACAGGTAGTCGACGCCGTCGTCGTGGAACCGGGCCACAGCCTCGGGGAGTTGGGCGTGCTCGCCGCAAACCCCGGTGACGAGGTCGGCACGGGCGGCATGGCCCCGCCGCAGCGCCGTGGCCACCAACTGACCGACTCCGGCCTGGTCGTACGTCCCGAACGGAGAGTCCTCGACCACGCCCCGGTCGACGTAGTCACGCAGGAAGGTCGACTCGGCGTCGTCCCGGGACATGCCCCACGTGGTCTGCGTCAAGTCGTTGGTGCCGAAGGAGAAGAAGTCGGCGTGCCGGGCGAGGGCGTCGGCGGTCAGCGCGGCCCGGGGCAGCTCGATCATCGTCCCGATCGGGATCTCCATCGACTCGCCGTGCGCCGCGAACACTTCGGCCAGCGCGGTCTCGATCTCCGTTCGCAGCGGTCGGAGTTCCCGTTCGGTGCTGACGAAGGGGATCATGATCTCCGGGCGCGGGTCGCCGCCCCGCTCCCGCACCGTGAGGGCCGCTTCGGCCACCGCGCGGGCCTGGGCGGCGAACAGTCCGGCGACCGTCAGGCCCAGCCGGACGCCACGCCGGCCCAGCATCGGGTTGGTCTCCCGCTCGGCGTGGTCGGGCACGAACTCGTGCAGTGGCGGGTCCAGCAGCCGCACGGTCACCGGCAGCCCGCTCATCGCGGCGAACACCTCGACCAGTTCGCCGTGGTGGATCCGGGTCATCACGGCGAGCACCGCGTTCCGCTCGGGCGCGGTCCTCGCCCGGACCAGGTCGGCCACCAGCGAACTGCGGGCGCCGAGGAAGAGGTGTTCGGTGCGGCACAACCCGATCCCGGTGGCGCCGAAGGCACGGGCCCGCGCGGCGTCGGCCGCGGTGTCGGCGTTGGCCCGGATCTCCAGCCGGCGCAGCCGATCGGCGTGGCCGAGCACGGCATCGACGGCAGCAACCAGCTCGGATCGTTCCTCCACCGGTAGCGGGGTTTCCAGGTGCCGCAACACCTCCGACTCCCCCGCCGCGGTCTGTCCCAGGTGGATGGTTCCGGTGGCGCCGTCGATCGTGATGAACTCCCCCTCGTGCACGGAGATTCCCGCCGCCGTGCGGAACTTGGCCCCGGGCAGGTCGATGGTGATCCCGGCGGCCGCGCAGACGCACGGCACGCCGACGCCCCGGGCGACCACCGCGGCGTGGGAACTGCTGCCGCCCCGCGCGGTCAGGATGCCGGCCGTGGTGAGCATCCCCTCCATGTCGGCGGGAGTGGTCTCCGGCAGCACGAGCACGCTGCCCGGGCGGGCCCGGGCGCGTTCGGCGTCGAACACCGCCGGCCCGGACGCGATGCCCGGCGACACCCCCTGCCCGGTGGCGACCGCCGGGCTGTGCTGGCCCGGCCGGGCCTGGGCGAACAGCAGCGAGGTGAGCTGCTCGCCGGTCACCAGGCCCACCATCTCGTCTTCGGTCACGATCCCGTCGTCGGCGAGCCGCTTGGCGACGCGGAACGCCCCGGCCGCGCTTCGAGGCGCCGGCCGGGAGTCCAGGATCCAGAGCCGTCCGTGCTCGACGACGAACTGGATCTCGCACATGTCCCGCCGAACCCGCTCCAATGATCGGGTGACGGCGGCCAGTTCGGTCACCCACTCCGCGGTCAAGGCGCTCAGGTCCGTCACATCGGTTCCGGCGACCGCATCGGCCACCGCCACGCCGGTGGCGTTGGGCAGGAACCAGCCGAACAGTCCCGGCTCCCCCGACTCCGGATGGCGACTCAGTGCCAGCCCGGTGCCGGAACCCACACCGGAATTGCCGAACACCATCGACGTGATCTCGACGTCCGCACCGGCGGCGACCATGCCCTCGACCACCGACCGCAGCTGGTGGTGCGGATCCGGGGACGGCGGTTGCCCGAGGGCCGTCTCCAGCCGTCCGTAGGCATGCTCCGCCGCGTCCGCGGATCCGAGCAGTGCGGTCAGGCCGGGCAGGGATTCCTTGCTCAGGCCGATGTTGAGCACGGCGTCGCCCACGGTTGCCTGCGCGCACAGCAACAACGGCATGTCGGGCGCGCCGAAACCCCGGTCCAGGGCCTGTTCCAGCCGCTGCACGCCGTCGTGCAGCGCCACGGGCCAGTCCGAGGTGTCCGCGGCGAGCGTGAACCCCGGCGGGCGGTAGGCGAGGTCGTTCAGGGTCATGTCCTCTCCTGCGGATACGTTCGGTGGGTGTCGGCGATCGCCCGTGCGAGCAGCCGCGCCTGGCCCTCCAGCGGTGAGCCGATCGGCGTCAGACGGTTGAAGTGCATGTGCAGCAAGGAATTCAGGGCCCGGTCACGGCGCTCGTTCCCCTCGGCGCGCAACCGCTCGCCGTACTCGCGCAGCGGCTCAGCCCGCTCGTCGAGCACCGTGCGCAGCTCTGCCGGCAAGTTGGCGTGCAGCCGGAGCGCCGCCTTGCGGTCGTCGCGCCGGCCACGCAACCCGTGCGGCAGGTTGGCGCTGACCCAGGTTTCCCAGCCTAGGCCGTGCACCTGCCGGACCAGGTCGAGTCCGGTGACGGCGCACAGGACCGCGAGCGGGTGGCGCTTACCCGAGGACAGCAACTCAACGGCGGCCACGCTGTCGGCCCCGAAGGCATGCTCGGCGGCGGCAATCAGCCTGTCGCCGCCGTAGCGGGCCGACTCGGGCTCGTACTCGTCGATCACGAACCGAGCGGCCAGGCCGGTTCGCACGAGTGCAGCCGCCCACGAACAGATCTTTCGGTCCGCGCCGCTGCCGCGGAAACGCAGTCGCAGATGGGGCGCCGGATCGGCGTATCGGACGAAGAACCACCGGTCCGCCGGCAGTCCCAGGGCGTCGACCAGGCCTGCCAGATGTTCGGCCAACAGCGTGTCGTGACGGACCGGGCTGGCGTACAACTTCAGGCACAGCCATTCCCCGCCGGGAAGGTGGCGCACGGGCTCCCCGCGTGGCACGACCGTCACGGGTCGGCGGCATTCCTTGCGGAAGGCCGAGAAGTGCAACCGGCTGGCGTGACCCGCCAACCAGGAGTACCGGTCCGCGCAGCCGGGCAGTTCACTCACGTACGCCTCGGGGTTCCGGGCGGTTTCGGTGCGCAGGAGCTCGCGGTGCAGGCCCTGCCGGAGATCGAGGTCCACCGCCGAAGTCCCGCTGACGAGCCGCACTTCGTCGGGCACCCGCCACTGCGCTCGCCACCGCGCCAGGGCGTCGTCCCAGCCGGCCGTGCTCAAAGTTCGCGGGATCAGCCAGCGCTGGGCGGACAGAACCGTGCGGCCGTGGGTCACGCGGGGAAGCCACGGCAGGGCGGCCGCGGCACCCCAGCTCCAGTGCAACTGCGCCTGGCCCAGACGGCGGTAGACGCGCAGGAACCGTTCGAGATCGCCGCTGCGGTCGTCCCGCAGCAGCGTGAAGGACACCGGTTCGATCTCCCGCAAGTCGTTGCGACGCAGCACGTGGAACGACCGTGAGGTGGCGGCGAGCGCCAAGTCGGTCGCCCGCAGGCTGTGGGCAGCGGGAAAGGTGCCGATGTCGAGGGCGTCCGGCAGCAGCCGGGGCTGCCGGAGCACGTTGCCGTCCCGTGCCGCCAACGGCTTGAACCGCAGCTGTACCGGCATGGTGTCCCGCTCGGCCAGCGCGGCGGCGCTGGTTTGTGTCACCACCCCGGCAGACACCGTCCACAGTAGAAGGTCGAATCGTCCCGACTCGATCGCGGCCATGGACTCGGCCAGGACCTCCACGGACAGTTCCACCGATGCCGGCAACTCGCCGCTGTGCCCGACGGCGGCCAGCTCGTCGATCACGTCCTCGGTCAGCGTCACCGGGGCGAACCCGTCGGCGACCGCCTGCTGGGCCAGCCGCAACAGAACGGTGTCGCGCCACTGCGTCTCGGCGGTGGGCGTGGACGCGGCGGCCGGGTCGCGGTAGGGCCCCAGACCCCGCTCGCTGTCGAAGACCTCCAGCAGCGGCACCGCCGTCGCCGGGCCGTACCGGGCGAGGAACGCGTTGTGGTACTCGCGCAGGGCGTGGTCCCGGGTGCCGGTCCGGGCCAGCCGGGCCGACACCGACAACGCGGAGTCGAGTTCGTCGGCCACGATCCGGGGGAACCGGACCGACGCGTCCATGCCGAGGTCGACCTGGAGCGGCGCGGGCGCTTCGGCCAGGTTCCGGGCGGAGCGCGTCGCAGTGCGCAGGGCCGCCCGCCTGGCTTCCGGTGCGCACGAGGAGTAGTCCGCACATCGAGAAAGCAGCCCGGCAACAGCCTCGGCGTCCTCATGACCGGCCGCCCGCAAGGTCGCCGCGATGGGCTCCAGCGTGGTCGCGGCGGCCAGGTCGGTGCACAGAACACCGTGCCCGATCAGTGCACGGACCGCCGCAGCAATGGTGTCCTTGTCCACCAAGGGGAACGTGCGGGCAAGATGGTCAAGTAGGTCTCGGCCTCGGCGAGGCTGCCCGCAGTAGCGCACCGTCTCCCGCAGCGACGGCGTGAGCCGCAGGGAGATCTCCGCGCCGGGGCGGGTGGCGAGGAACAGCCGATCCCCCCGCGTCACGACGAGGTCGTTGGTGATCACCATCAGTTCCGGGGTGAGCCGCCCGTCCTGCTCCCACCGAGCCACCAACGAGGCCAGCCAACCGAGATCCGGCAACGCCTCCCGGCGATGCCGTGCCCCGAGCTCGGCGCTGCCGGGACCGCAGCCGACCTCAGCCGTGGCGGTCCCGGCCATCGTGCCGAACGGGACCGGGCGCGTCGCCATCCGCAGCAGGTACTTGGCCACGGAGAAGGCCACCCGGCCCGCACGGTCGTGGGTCAGCCCGTTGGCCAGGGCACGGTCGAACGCCTGGTCCAGCGATGTGCTGGCGACCGCGATCGCCTCCCGCAGCCCCGGCACGGCGGCGATCTCGCGCAGGTAGCCGACGGGGTCGACGGGAATGTCCCGCCGAGTCGCCTCGGCGGCGCTGGCGGGAAGGGCGCAGATCCAGCCCTGCGCCTGACCGGTAACGGTGAACATCGCGGTCATCCCTGTGGCCGGCAACGGAAGTACAGCGTGTGCAGCGTCCACGGCTGGTCGTCGGTCTGCGCAGCGGCCTGGGCGACCAGCGCCAGGCGTGACCATTCACGCAGGGACAACGCGGATTCCCGGTGCTCGGATCGCCTCGCCTCGACCAGGTCGTAACCGTTGTCGCGCAACGTCCTTCGCCAGTGGCTCGCGATCGCGGCGGCGTCGGGCCGGACCCGGTAACCGATGCTGAACGTCAGGCTCCCCTCGTCGGTGAGCACCTTCGCGACGGCGGCGAGGGTCGGCACGAGATCGAACTGCCAGAAGGCCATGTTGGACACCGCCGCGTCCACCTTCCCACCGACCAGCCGGTCCACGTCCCGGGCATCGCCCTGGTACCAGGAGACGTTGTCGGCCCTGACGTTCGCCCGGGCGGTGTCGAGCATCGCCGGCGAGGAGTCGACGGCCAGCACCTGCCCGGCCGGCCCGACGCGGGCCAGCAGGGCACGAGTCGTCACGCCCGTTCCGCAGCCGAGGTCGAGCACCCGCGATCCGGGCCGGATGCCCGCCGCAGCCACCAGACGCGCGCTTGTCGTCGCGTACAACGGGAACTTCTGGGTGTACCGGTCGTATCGATCCGCTGTCTGCGGCGAGTGCCAGACGGTCATCGGTACTCCCCCGCCTGCGTCTCGAACAGCCGGGCGTAGCGGCCGCCCAGGCGCACGAGTTCGTCGTGAGTGCCGGACTCCACCACCCGGCCGCCGTCGATGACCAGAATCAGGTCCGCATCACGCACCGTGACGAACCGATGCGACACCAGCACGGTGATGCCGCCGGTGCGGTGCGCCCGGTCGCGTGCGCTGCGCCGGTACGCGTGGAAGAGGTCGTACTCGCTCTCCGCGTCCAAGCTGGCGGTCGGCTCGTCGAGGACCGTGAGCAGGGGCGCGTCGCGCAGCATCGCCCGCGCGATCGCCACCTTCTGCCACTGGCCCTCCGACGGCTCCACACCGTCGGCGTGACTGCGACCGAGCCGGGTCTGCAAGCCGTCATCCCAGTGCTGCACCAGCGAACCGGCCTCGGCGCGTCGCAAGGCACCGGCCACGGCGACCTCGTCGGTGCTACGCGGCAGGTCGCCGACCCCGACGCTTTCCAGCAACGTCAGCTCGAAGCGGGTGAAGTCCTGGAACGCGGCGGCGGTCCGCTCGCGCCAGCGCCCGTGGTCGATCGCCGAGAGCGGCACACCGTCGACGTTGACGCTGCCGGCGGTCGGCTCGTACAGGCCGAGCAGCAGCTTGACCAACGAGCTCTTGCCGGCGCCGCTGGGACCGACCAGGGCGACCGTCGCACCGGCGGGGAGATGGCAGCTCACCCCCCGCAGCGCCGGTTCGGACGCGCCGGCATAGCGCAGTTCGACGTCCACCAGATCGATGCCGTGCTCGAGGCGGTCCGGCGCGGGGGCATCGGCGGACGACCCGCGGTACCGGTCGGCGACGTCGCGGACGTGGCGGTAGCGGCGGAAGGCGTCGGTCTGCCGGCCGATCGACCCGACCACGAAGCTCGCCGTCTTGGTCTGCCCCGCGATCTGCGCGGCCAGCACGAACAGCAGCAGCAACTCGGCCGGCGAGTGCTGGGCGCGGCCGTCGTGCACCGCGAAGAAGATCGCGCCGACCAGTCCGGCGGCGAAGAACGCCCAGGTGGCGCCCTCCAGCAGGCTGCTCTTCAGCCGCGCCGCCCACTGCTCCTCGTCCACTTCCAGCAACAGGTCGGTGTGCCGGCGGACGACCTCCGGGCCGAGGCCGTAGACCCGCAGTTCCCGGCCGGCCGCCGGATCGCTGGCGGTCTGGAAGAACATCGTGGCGAGCCGGGTTCGCTCGGCCACCGCCGTGAGGCTGCGGGACAACAGCCGCTGGGTGCGGCCGCTGATCGCGATCGTCGGCACGATGAACAGCGGGAACACCAGCAGCACCGGGGAGATCCGGGCCAGCAACACCTCCGCCACCACGAAGCGCACGGCCAGCGTCGTCGCGCCCACGACCGTGTTGACCGTCCCGCCCAGGGCGCCGCGCTGGTTGAGCAGAACGTGGACCTGGTTCTGGTACTCGCTGTTCTCCACGTGGTCCAGCCCGGGCGGCGCCAGCACGCACCTCGCCAGCGTGGACTCCAGCCAGTGGTCGGTTGCCTCGGCCAGGGTGGTCGTCAGGCCCGTGTTCAGCCACTCCAGGCACAGCGTGGCGATCGCGTACGCGCCGAACAGCCCGGCGGCGAGCAGCACGGCCTGACCGGTGGTCGCGCTGTCCACGATCTCTTGGGACACAAGGGCAACGGCGACCGTGAGGGCCGAGCCGACCACCGCCAGCACGCCGACCCCGACGGCCAGCCGCCGGTTCGCGCTCGCCGCCGCCTGCGCGGCCAGCCGCAGCGCCGACAGCACGTCGACCCCGCGCGTGAGGATTCCCGCCGTCATCGCAGCAACTCCGCCTGCTTGTCGAACATCCGGGCGTAACTTCCGCCCCGGGCCATCAGCTCCGGGTGGCTGCCGTGCTCGGCGATCACCCCGTCGTCGAGCACGTGGATGTGGTCGGCCTTGCGGACCGAGGAGAACCGGTGCGAGACCAGGATCGACGTCCGGCCGGCGGCCGCCTCGATGATCGACTCGTAGACGGCCTGCTCGGCCTCGGCGTCCAGGCTCGCCGTGGGCTCGTCCATGATCAGGATCTCGGCGCCGCGGTCGAGCGCGTACAGGGCACGGGCGATGGCGACCTTCTGCCACTGGCCGCCGGACAGGTCGACTCCGCCGGCGAACCGCGGCGACAGCACCGTGTCCCAGCCGTCCGGCAGCTCGGCCAGCACCTGGCTCAGCCCGGCCCGTTCCGCCGCGAGGTCCAGGGCCTGTTGCCCGCCCCGCCGGTCCCAGGCGCCGAACTCGACCGCGTCGCGCAGCGAGACCGCCATCCGCAGGTAGTCCTGGAACACCACGGCGCAGCGGGTTCGCCAGGCCACCGGGTCGAGCGCGGACAACGCGACCGGACCGCGACACACCCGGCCCGAATCCGGCTCGTAGAACCGCAGCAGCAGCTTGAGCAACGTGCTCTTGCCGCAACCGTTGCGGCCGACGATGGCGGTCGCGCGGCCTTCGGGAATGACCAGGTCGACGCCCTTGAGGACGGCCCGGGACCCGGCGCGGTAGGCGAACCGCACGTTGTCGAACACCAGGTCACCACCGGTCGCCGGCACGACCGGCGCGGCCGCTCGGGCCGGGAACTCGCCGATCCGCCGCTCCAGCGCCACCACGGCCGCGCTGGCGTCACGGCCGGCCTGCATCAGCTCGTCCCACTGGCTGACGGTGGCCAGCGTCATCAGGCCGAGGATCGCCTGGATCGCCACGGCGATCGTGGACACGCCCATGACATGGTCAGTGCCGGCCCGAACCAGCCAGTAGGCCGCGCCCGCGTAGACCACGCCCAGCGCCACGTACGCCGCGAACAGCACCGGATGCGAACGGCGGCGGTCCCGCCACGCCGACCTCATGACCGCGAACCACGTGCTGTCGAAGCGGTCGATCACCCAGCCGGCGAGCCCGAAGACCCGCAGCTCCTTGTCCGCGCCGCCGGCCAGGGCCAGGTCGCGGAAGTACGCGGACCGGCGCTGCCGGGCCGGATCGAGGTGCAGCAGCGACACGCT
Source organism: Kutzneria kofuensis (assembly GCF_014203355.1). Taxonomy (NCBI): domain Bacteria; kingdom Bacillati; phylum Actinomycetota; class Actinomycetes; order Pseudonocardiales; family Pseudonocardiaceae; genus Kutzneria; species Kutzneria kofuensis. Next base: position 7,946,123 of record NZ_JACHIR010000001.1, on the reverse strand, counting down.
CTCGCGGAACCGCCGCCGGGCCAGCGTTCCCACCGCGACGTGCGACACGAGCAGGATCGCGCCCAGCATCGGCGAGATCCACACGATGGTGACGGCGCAGCCCGCCGCGGTGAGCAGGAGGCCGCCGTTGTGGGTCAGGCCCACCACCGACCCCATCACCCCGGCGTACCCACCGCGCAGCCCCTGCGCGCCCAGGCGCAGCTCCTGCACCCGCGCGTCGTCGAGATGGGCCAGGCCGACCGGTTCGGTCATCGCCTTCATCACCCGCGTGCGCAGGACCAGGTTGAGCCGCCGGCCCAACCGTTCGGACAGCCCGGCGAGGAGCAGGCCGGCGAGTTGCTGGACGGCGAGCAGCACGCCGACCGCCGCCAGCAGCATCCACAGCGCCGGCCGGTCGTCGGCCAGCAGTCGCGGAACACTGCCGACCAGGACGCCGACGACCTGCATCAACACCAGCGGCAGCAAGGCGGTGACGACGGTGGCCGTGGCGGTGATCGCCGTCAGGCCACGCCCGGCGGCCGGGAGCATCCCGAGCAGCTGCACCATCGTGGAGCGGCCGGCCGTCATGGCCGCCTGCCCTGTGCGAAGGCCACCAGCCCGCGGCGGCGCCAGCCATCGACCATGTCCCGCAGGTCATCCCTGGCCTTCACGGAAATCCCGGCGCGGTCGCCTATTTCGCGTACGGAAAGTTCGCCCGTGCACAGGTCGAGGATCCGTGCCGTCTGCTCGCCGATCCGGTACACGCGTCCCTCGAGCTGCGGCAGCTTGTGGAAGAGAAAGAGCCTGCGCTGGTCGAGTGGCCGTGGCGCCGGCGCGCTGCTCCCCCGGTCGGCGAGTCCGGCCGTGTAGTGGTGCGGATCCACGTCGAGGTGGTCGAAACGCCGGTAGCGGGTCGCGACCGGCCGGACCTGGTCGGTCACGCCGGTGCGGGCGGCGATCACGGCGGCCGGGAACACCGGCAGCCCGGCCACGCCCTCGACGTCCGTGGTGAACCACAACAGGTGGTGTTCAAGGCGAATCGCGTCCCGCCGCAGCGGATGCTCCGCCTCGCACGCCGCCGCACACCAGGCCGTGACCGCGTATGCCAGCATCGCGGGCGTCCGGTGGGCGGGATCGACGTCGCCGCAGTGCTCGGCGATCACGGCCCCGACACGTGGCCCGAGGAACGCCGCCGTGGCCGGGCATCGCTTGTGCAGCAGGGTAAGCACGGCCTCGACGCCGACCTTCTCCTCGGACCCCTCGACCGAGGAGAAGGCCAGCGCACGTTCGTACCCGGTGGCGATCTGGGCCTCCGCCGGGCGTTCGACCAGCCGGGCCCCGGCCAGTCCGACGGCGACGGCGGCGGCACGGTCGGCCAGGACACCGGCCAGCACGTCCGCCAGCTTCACGTGGTCACGTGGGTCGGGCACCAGGAAGTGGTTCTCACCGTCGACCATCCGGTCGCGGAACGGCTGTTTGGCGACGATCTCCCCGGAGACCACGAGCGGCCGGCCACAGGCCAGGATCTCGGCCGCGACGCGCGGTCCGTGCTGGGGAATCGCGAAGCCGCGTTCGAGGAAGCACACCGCGTCGCACCGCCGGACGAACCCGGGCACCTGCCAGGGCGCGAGGAACGGCAGCCGCCACACCCGGTCGCCCAGCCCGGCGGCGAGGATCGCGTCCTTGACCCGGGGCCAGTGCACACCGCCGCCCATGAGCACCAGCTGGGCGTCGCTGCCTCGGTCCCGCAAGATGCCCAGCGCCGCGACGAGGTCCAGCGTTCCCTTGAGCTCACCCATCTTGCCGTACATGCCGATGACCGGGGCGGTGTCGTCGAACGATGCCCGCGCGAACAGCCCGGGATGGCCCGCCGCCGTGAGCTCCCCGATCACGGCGGCGAGGTCCATGGCCGGCGCGGACGGGGCGAACGCCGTGGTGATGGGCAGCGCCGGCGGTGTGCGGACGCGGTCGTCGGGGACCAGCAGCCCGTCGAAGTCGCCGCCCGAGCTGACCAGCGCATCGGCCGACCGCAGCAGTTCCTTGTACGCAAGGGAAAGGTCGGGATGGCTCATCAGGGCGTACCGGTCGCTGCCGGCGTGGCGCAGCACGAACGGCGTGCCCGTCCACGCCGAGACGAGATTCGCCGCGACACCGTAGGGTTCGAGGTAGAACGCGAACACCACGTCGCAGCCGTGTTCCCGCACCGTCTCGGTCGCCATCGCCGCGAGCTTCGTCACCGACGGGTTTCCGGCCGGGATGTAGCGGTGCTCCGCCTCGTTCCAGGCCGTGGTCGATCTGACGTGGACCAGTCCGCCGTTGTCGAAGCGGGCCCGCAGCCGGGCATCGTCGCCGGGGCGCATCCAGATCCGGTACTCCGGCTCCACCTCGTCGGCGTTGGTCACGACGTAGACCTGGTGGCCGAGCGCGGCCAGCGCATGGCACATCCAGTACGAGTAGGCGCTCACGCCACCCTGGATGGGCGGGTACTTCACGATCGCGCAGATCCTCATGCGCCGCCTCCCGTGATCAACAGCTTCCCCGCCACCGCACCGGTGACGATCTTGCGCACGTCGGCCGCGACCGCCTCGCCGCCGACCGCGTCGACCAGGTCGTCCAGGCGGGCCGGCCGGGCGCACCGCCGGAGCACCTCGTACGTGGCCGGCCCCAGGCGGAAGACCTGGCTGCGCCACTCACCGGTCGCGCGCACGGCCAGCAGGGTGCGGCGGTGGATCCGGCCCGGCTCGGCCGGCGCGACGCCGGCGGTCAGGTCGGCGAACAGGGAGACGACGTCCCAGTCGAAGGCGCACAACGTGACGTCGCCGCTGAGCAGGAATCGGTCCGCGGCCGCCTGGCCGCGCGGCGGCGCCGTCGCGCTGCCGCCGCGCGTGGCCTCGAACCGGGCCAGGTCGGCCAGCCACGGTGGCTTCGAGGTCACCGGCAAGCCTTCGAGGTACGCGCGCCCGAGCGCCAGGTAGACCGAGCGCAGCTCGGCGGCCGGGGCGAAACCGAGCGGAGCTCGGGTCCAGAAGTCCTGTCTCAGCCGGTCCGGTCCAAGCCGCTCCCGGGCCACCGCCATCGACACCGGCAGCACGCCCTCGGCATGCCGCAGGTGCTTGGCCTGGATGGTGTGCAGGTGGTGCTGCAAGCCGGCCACGTCGATCGTCCTGATCACGTCCAGGACCCCGTCGGCCAGCGGCAGCCGCCGGGCCAGGTCGGGAAAACTGCCCCGGCGCAGCGCGTCGAACAGCGTGGCGTCGTGCAGGATTCTCGTCACGGTCTCCTGCACGCCCAGCGCCGCCTCAGCCGGCGACACGGTGGCTCGCCCCGTCCATCAGGTCCCGCGCCCGCGCGATCTCGCCCAGCAGGACGTCGAACTCGTCGGGGAACTCGGCGTCCCGTTCCAGCAGCACGGCCCGCAACCCCGTCGCCCTGGGCATGATGTGCTCCACGAGCCGCCACACCTCGTCGGGGACGGGCGCGTCGTGCGAGTCCTCCAGCACGTCGCCGTTCCAGCGGCCGCCGGCCACGTGCAGTTGCACCACCCGGTCGAGCGGGAGCTGGTCGAGGAACTCGACCGCGTCGAAACCGTGGTTGACAGCGTTGGTGTGCACGTTGTTGAGGTCGAGCAGCATCCCGCAGTCGGCCCGGGTCAGGACCCGCTCGATGAACCGCGCCTCGGTGAGCTCGCCGCCCAGCCGGAAGTGGTAGGTGATGTTCTCCAGCAGGAACTGCCGGCCCAGCCGCTGCTGGATGTACGCGGCCTTCTCCGCCGCCCGGTCGGCGGCCCGCCTGGTCCACGGCAGCGGGGTGAGGTGCCCGAAGTCGAACCCGTCGCCCTCGGTGAAGCACAGGTGGTCGGAGACCCAGGGGGCGTCGATGAGCGCGCTGATCTCGCACAGTGCGTCCAGGTAGGACTCGTCGACCCCGCCCAGGCCGCCCACCGAGAGGTTCAGGCAGTGCGGAACGCAGACGTACGCGGTCCGCAGCTGGTCGAGCAGCCGGCGCCGCCACGGCGTGAGCGGAAGGAAGTGCTCCGCGAGCAGTTCGAGCCAGTCGATGTGGGCGGTGCTGGCCATCGTGCGCTCGTGCAGGCCGGCCCGGTAGCCCAGGCCCGAGCCGAGTTTCGGCCGTGGTGTGGCGTTCATCGTCCCTCCCGGTTGGCGTTCACGGGCGGTCACGTGCCTGGAGCGGGCACGTGACCGCCACCCTCCGACTAGCGACAGCCGGAGCAGAACCGCGTGATGTCCGCGTTCATCGAGATCTCGAACTCACTGGTCTCGAGGACCTCGGAGAACTCGAACTCCCCCTCGCCGGCGGTCACCGCCGGCTCGTCGATCAGAATCTGCTGACCCATAACTCACCTCCAGTCGATGTGCTGGACGCTTGCGTTCGAACGGGATCGACCCTCGCACCGGGCTACATCCGCTCTGCATCCGCGCGACATCGGAACCGGCCCGCGGTCGATGACCGCGGGCCGGGTGTGCAGGTGGGGGGGCGCTCAGCGCACGGCGGAGTGGACCTCGGCCGGGTTGGACTGGCAGCGGGTGCACCGCACGAGCGGGTCCGCGGGCGCGGCGAGGTGGGCCCGGGGCTGGTCGGCGTCGGGCATGGTCGCCGGGTACGTGCTCAACGCGCGTTCCCAGAGTCGGGTGGCGCGTTCGTGGTCGCCCTGGCGGGCCGCGACGTGGGCGAGACCCTCCCAAGCGCGGGCCAGCGCCATCGGCAGGTCACCGGTCGACGCGATCCGCTCGGCCCGCTCGAACGCCCGCACGGCGTCGTCGAGCCGGCCCGCCGCCACGCAGGCCTCGCCCAGGCCGTTGAGCGACTCGGCCTCGGGATCCTGCAGCTCGGACCGCCTGGCGAGCTCGCACGCCTCCCGGCCGGCGGTCAGGGCGTCGTCGAGCTGGCCCAGCCGGCGGTGGATGACCGCGAGCCAGGCCAGGGCGGTGATCTCGGCGCCGATCCGGCCCGCGGTCCGGCTCAGGGACAGCGCCTGCAGCATCACGGTCAGCCCGAGGCCGTCCTGGCCGTCGGCGTGGTGCAACCAGGCCAGGTTGATCAGCGTGACGGCTTCGCTGCCGACCGCCCCGGTGGTGCGGTGGTGGGCCAGCACCTCCTCGAACAGGGCTCGGGCCTCGTCGTGCCGACCGACCTGCGCGAACGTGAGCGCGAGATTGCTGGTGGCGGTTATCTCGCACGCCACGTTGCCCGCGGCGCGCGCCAGCCGGCGGGCCTGGACCAGTTCCCGCTCCGCCTCGGCGTGCCGGCCGGCCGCCAGCTCGGCCCCGCCCAGATCCCGACGTGCGGCCGCGGCGGTCGCGAGATCGCCGCCGGCCTCGCTCAACCGCACGGCTCGTCCGAGCAGCTCACGCACTTGCTCGTGCCGTCCCTGCTCACCCAGCGCGAAGGCCGCGATGAGCAGCGCGTAGGCCTCGGCCTGCGTGTTGCCGAGATGCCGGGCGGCCCGCAGCGCCTCATCGGCCAGCGCGCCCACACCCGTCCTCCGGCCGATCGCGACGAAGTAGGGCAGCAGCAGGCAGGGCAGCCGCCAGACGTGCTCCCACCAGCCTCGATCGCTGGCATGGCCGATCGCGGCGACCACATTGGCGTACTCGACGCGCAACCGGCCGATCGCCTGGGCGGGCGTCGTGGGCTCCGGCACCGCCGCCGGCGGCCGGGACAGGGTGAATCGAGGTAGCGGCCGGTACCCCCGGATCGGCGCGCAGTGCACCTGGACGAAGTGCGCGTAGTAGTCCGACAACCGCTCGAAGGCCGCGTGCAGGTCGGCCTTGGTGTCCTCGTCCGCCGCCCTGGCCCGGACGTAGTCGCGAACCAGGTCGTGCAGGGCATAGCGATCCGGGCCCAGTTGGAGCAGGAGGCTCCGTTCGAACAGCGCGTCGAGCGATTCCCGGGCCTGCGCCGGCGACACCGCGGCCACCGCCGCGACGGCGTCGGCATCGAAATCGGGTCCGGGGATGACGCCGAGCAAGCGGAACAGGCGTCGGCGTTCGGGCGGCAGATCCCGGTAGGACAGGGTGATCGTGCCGGCCACTCCGGAGTCGTCGGTGGTGAACGTGCGTTCGCGGCCCTGACGGTCGCCGAGCTGCTCGGCCAGGTATGCCATGGTCCAGGCCGGCCGGCGGCGGAACCGGGACGCCGCGATCCGCACCGCCAGCGGCAGGCCGCCGCACAGCCGCACCACCGTGTCCGTCGCCTCGGGCTCCGCGTCCACTCGACGCTCGGAGCCGAGCCTGCGGAAGAGCTCGGCCGCCGCACCCGGCGCCAGCACGTCGACCGGCACCGGGACGGCCTCGTCCAGGTCGAGCAGGTGCCGACGGCTGGTCACCAGCACCAGCGATCCCGCCGAACTCGGCAGCAGCTGCCGGGCCTGGGTCGCGCCGGCGGCGTTGTCCAGCACTACGAGTAAGCGCTTACCCACGGTGTGTCGTCGCCACTGGTCGCGCCGGGCGGCACCGTCGACGGCGACTTTGTCGGCCGGCACGCCGGCCTGCCAGAGCAGGACTTCGAGCGCGGCGTCGACGGGCATCGGGGACTCCCCGTCGGTGAACCCGCGCAGATCCAGGAAGTACGCCCCGTCCGGGTAGCGGTCGAGCAAGCGGTGAGCCAGGTGCACGGCCAGCGCGGTCTTGCCGACCCCGCCCATGCCTTCCAACACCACCACCCCCGGGCGCCCGGCGGGAGCGTCGGAGATCACGGAGAGAACCTGGCCGATGGCGACGTCACGGCCGACGAAGTGCGCGGTGTCCAGCGGCAGGAACGACGGAGCCGACGCGGCCCCGGTGTCGACCGCGCGGTCCGCCTTGAGCACTTCCTCGTGCGCGGCGCGCAAGGCCGGCCCCGGGTCGACGCCCAACTGCTCGGCCAGCAGCCGGCGCCCCTCCTCGAACACGGCGAGCGCGTCGGCCTGCCGCCCGGCCCGGTGCAGCGCTCGCATCAGCGCGGCCCGCAGCGACTCCCGGAACGGGTTCTCCGCGACGTGGACGACGAGTTCGCCCAGGACGGTCTGCAGGTCGGCGGGTTCCACCGCGACCTCGGCGTACCGTTCGAGCGCCGTGAGCCGCTGCTCGGCCAGGCGGCCGCGGGCGGCAGCGATCATCGGAGAGTCGAGGCCGTCCAGCAGCGGCCCACGCCACAGGCCGAGTGCGGTGCCCAGCAGCTTCGCCGCCACCTCCGGCGGCTCGGCCGCCGCGTCCCGGACCAGGTCGCGGAAATCGGCCAGGTCCAGCCGGTCGTCCCCGAGCCGGACGAGATAGCCGTGGGGCGTGGTGACCAGCCGCTGGCCGATGACCCGCCGAACGCCGGTGGCCGCGTTGGCGACCTGCCGCCGCGCGGTGGGCGGCGGGTCCTCCCACAGCTCGTCGACGAGCCGGTCGTAGGGCAGCACGGAGCCGGCGTTGAGCAGCAGGAGCGCGAGCAGCTTGCGCTGCCGCTCCCCGCCGAGGGCGACCGGCGCGCCCGCCACCCGCAGCTCCAGCGACCCCAACAGCGCGAAATACACCAAACCCACCCCCGCCCGGACCTCACCACGGTAGCCTCACCGCCACGAACGGACCGGGACAACGCGTGGGCTGAGCATCTGACCGAGGAGTGGACTTGAAGCGGTACAGCTTGCTGGGTGGGCTTGTGGCGGCGGCGATCCTGGCGGTCGTCCTGCTGGAGGGTTCCGGGGCGGCGGCGCCCCACCGGACGACGGTCGAGACGATCCAGGCCGGCAACACTCCTTGCGAGGACTGCTGACCCGCAGGCCCGTCGGCCGCGCGGAGCCCTTGGCCGAGGCCCGGCGCGGGTTCGCCTTCACGCTCGCCGCCCTCGTGGTGGTCGCGTCGATCCTGGCGGTGACCTACCTGCCCGAGGGTCTCGTCGGCCCGGCGATCCATGCCCGCCAGGAGGCCGCGGCCCTGCTGTGGCCGATGCGGTGGGGCTTCTACACGCAGCCGGCCGATCGTGAGTTCACCGTGGCCTACCGCGAACGGGGCGGCGGTTTCGAACCGCTCACCCCGCCGAACGTCGAGCACCAGTGGGGCCTGAGCCGGTCGGTGTACGGCGATTCCGTGCATTTGGTGTCCACCGCGCTGCAGATTCCCGCGAGCGCCTGGCATGACTGCGTCGCCACCGACATCCGGGACTGTTCACCGGTACTTGCGAACGTCCCGGCCGTGCCAGTGCCCAGCCGGCTGCCGCAGGCCTGCGGACCGTTCGTCTTCGCCGTAGAGCACCCCTCCCCCGGTCCGTCCCGCCAGATCCGGCGAGTGGCCGCGGTCGACCTGGCATGCTGACGCGCCTGCTCGAGTTCGAGCCCCGAACACGGCTTCTCGGCGTGGGCCGGTCGTTGGTCGCGGTGGCCGAGTTGCTCACCCTGTTGTTCACGACCGACCCGGACCTGTTCCCCGGCGTCGACGACGCCCCGACCGGGCCGCAGTGCGGCGCCGGCCTGCGCACCGTGACGTTGTGGTGCCTGAACTCCGGTGCGGTGGGCCAGACCGTCGCGCGGTACCTGGCGATCGCCGTCCTCGTCGCCGTGGCCGTCGGCTACCGACCGCGCTGGACGTGCATTCCCCATTGGTACGTCTCGTTCAGCTTCGCCGCGGCCCTGGTGTCGCCCACCGGCGGCGAGCACATCGCCAAGATCGTCGCGCTGCTGCTGATCCCGATCCTGCTCGGCGACGACCGCACGTGGCACTGGACCAGGCCATCGACGCCCATGTCCCCGCGCTGGCGTGGCGCCGCCGCCGCGAGCCATCTCGCCGTGCGTGCGCTGGTGCTGTCCGTCTATGCGCAGTCCGCGGTCTCGAAGTTCGCCGAGGCCGCCTGGCGTGACGGCTCCGCGCTGCACTACGTGTTCCAGGATCCCTACTTCGGCGCCACCCCGTCGGCCGCCGCTTTCCTCGACGGCGTCGGCCCCGTGATGACGTGGGCCACGCTCGCCGCCGAGACATTCCTTGCCCTGTCGGTCTTCGCCGGCGATCGCGTGCGCGCCTGGGCGCTGGCCGTCGGCATCGTCCTGCACACCGGCATCGCCGTCGTGCTCGGGCTCGTCGGCTTCGGCCTCACGATGATCGGGCTCCTGTCCATCAGCGCCCTGCTCCGTGACCGCCAACCGGCCCCGGAGCCGGTGCCCTAGCGGTGTTCCTCCACAGTGGACATCCGATCGCTTCGCCGGCTCACAGCAGTTGCTCGGCCGAGCACCACCAGCTGGTACGACCGCCGACGGTGCCCCGGGACATCGGGGCGCTGTCACGGGGACACCGGGCACCGGGACGTCGGAACGGGATGATGCTGAGGGTGTGCACACCGCCGTCGGCCAGGGCGTCGGTGACGGCGTCCCGGGTGGCACGGACGATCTTGCCGATCTGGCGGGGCGTGAGCTCGTCGACGGGCCGGGCGGGGTGGACGCGGGCCCGCCAGAGGATCTCGTCGGCGAGCAGGTTGCCGATGCCGGCGACGGCGTGCTGGTCGAGAAGCCTGGCCTTGACGGGCGCGGTCCCGGCGCTGAGCACGGCCCGGAACGCGGCGGGGCTGATGGTGGCGGCGTCGGGGCCGAGCCGGTCGACGGGCGGATCGAGGGTGATCCGGCCGAGTCGCCGGGGATCGACCAGCATCAGCCGGCCGCCGTCGTCGAAGGTGAGGGAGAACCGCGACCAGCGGTAGTCGCCGGGCACGCGCCGGCCCTCCCAGTAGTCACCGCCGTCGATCTCCCCGCCGTCGCGATCGGCGATGACGATCTTCCCGGACATGCCGAGGTGGATGCCGAGCACGGGGCCGTCGCCGTCGTCGGCGGAGGTGTCGCACCACAGCGACTTCCCCCGCCGGTGCGCGGCCACCAGTCGACGTCCGAGCAGCGCGGACCGGATCTCGCCGGGTGCGTGCGGTCGACAGACGTAGGTGTCGGAGTCGTCGACGTCGACGATCAGCCGGCCGAGCGCGGCCCGTTCGATCACCGACCGGGCGGACTCGACCTCGGGAAGCTCAGGCACGGGCACCACCCGGCACGACGACGGCGCGGCCGGTGATCGCGCCGGCGCGGAGGCGGTCGTAGGCGGTGGCCACGTCGGCGAGGTCGAACGGCTGGATCTCGGTGGTGAGGTCCCCTCGCGCGGCCAGCGCCAGCACCTCCCGGAACTCGGCGCGGGTCCCCCAGAACGGCAGGGTGATGCGGACTTCGAACGGAAGCGTCCAGCCGCCGGGGCTCACGGGGAGCGTGCCGCCGCCGAGGCCCACCAGGCTCAGGTGCCCGCCGGTGGCGACGACCCGCCGGGCGATGTCCAGAGTGGCGCTGAGGCCGACGAAGTCGAACACGACGTCCGCCGCCCCGGCATGCTCACGGATCTCGGCTACGGCGGCGTCCGGATCCTCGGTGTCGACGACGGCGTGGGCTCCGAGGCGTTTGGCCAGGGCGAGGGCGTCGGGTGCGATGTCGGCGGCGATGACGGTCGCGGCGGTGGTGGCGCGGAGGATCTGCACGGCGAGGTGGCCGAGCCCGCCGACTCCGAGCACGACGCAGGTACTGCCGGCCTGCAGCGCGCAGCGGTGCATCGCGATCGCGTGGTACGGCGTCAGCCCGGCGTCGGCGATCGGCGCCGCACGCACGACGTCCAAGCCGCCCAACGGCATCAGGCAACGCGCCGGCACGACGACGAACTCGGCCATGCCGCCGTCCCGGGTCAGCCCGATCCCGCCGAACCCGCTGCGGCAGGCGTTCTCCCGCCCGCGCAGGCATTCGGCGCACTGCCCGCACCCGAGAACCCCGTACACGCCGACCGGCTCGTGCACGGCGAAGCCCGTGACGCCGGGACCGAGCGCCTCGACCCAGCCGGCGATCTCGTGCCCCAGGGTGAGCGGGACGTGCCGCGGCGCCGTGGCGTCGATCATGTGCAGGTCGGAGTGGCAGGCGCCGGCCGCGCCGACCCGCACCAGCACCTCGCCGGGACCGGGCTCGGGCACCGGCACGTCCTGCAGCGCGGTGGCGCCGGCAGCCGTGAGTCGAAAGGCCAACATGGGGCCACCCTTACGGTGGATCGCCGTCGATGTCCAGCCAGCGCACCGATGCCCGTACAGAGGTGCCCCCGATGACGGCGACCTGGCCGACCCGGAAGGCTCATGACGGCCGTCGCCTGACGGTTTGTGTCAGGGGGTGGCGGTAGCGTCAGCACCGTGAACGCCGGGGAACGCATCCAGAAGCTCGCCGACCAGGTCGTGGCGCTGCGCGACGCCTACTACCAGGGCTCGCCGCTGGTGGCCGACGCCGAGTACGACGCGATCGAGGACGAGCTGCGGGCCTTGGTCGAGGCGAACCCGGAGCTGGCGCCCGATCCGAACCCGCTGGAGCAGGTCGGCGCCCCGTCGGTGCTGCACGCGCCGATCCGGCACTCACGGCCGATGCTGTCGCTGGAGAAGGCCACCAAGCCCGAGCAGGTGGCGGCGTTCTTCGACCGGTTCCCCGGCCAGCCGATGGCCGTCATGCCCAAATTGGACGGCCTGTCGCTGGCCGTGATCTACGAGGACGGGCGGCTGGTGCGGGCGGTCACCCGCGGCGACGGCACGACCGGCGACGACGTGACGATGCTGGTCCGCGCGCTGGTCGACGGCGTGCCCGAGCGCATCGACGCCCCGGGCCGGGTCGAGGTGCGCGGCGAGGCGGTGATGCTGCGCTCCACCTTCGCCGCCTACAACGCCGCGCACCCGGACAAGCCGCTGATCAACCCGCGTGGCGCCGCCGCCGGCACGCTCCGGGCCAAGGACCCGGCCACGGTCGCCGAGCGGCGGCTGCAGCTGTTCGCCTTCGACCTGCACACCTCCACCGACGGCGCGTCCGCCGACCTGGAGCAGGCCCTGCAGTCGCTGGGGCTGGCGGCCGCCGACATGCGGGTGTGTGCCGACGCCGAGCAGGCGCAGGCCGTGATCACCGAGATCGAGCGGAGTCGCAACGAGCGCGACTACGACCTGGACGGCGCGGTGCTGCGGCTGGCCGACCGGGACGCCTACGCGGCCGCCGGCACCCGGTCCAACTCGCCGCGCGGGGCGCTGGCGTTCAAGTTCGCCGCCGAGGAGAAGACCACCGTGCTGGCCGACGTCGTGTGGGACGTCGGCAAGACCGGCAAGATCGCCCCGGTGGCCCACCTGGAGCCGGTGTTCGTCGGCGGCACCACCGTGACCCGCGCCACCCTGGCCAACCAGGAAGTCATCAGGGCACGGGGAATCCGCATCGGGGACACGGTTCTCGTGCGCCGAGCCGGCGATGTGATCCCGTTCGTCGCCGGCGTGCTCGACGAGTCGCGGCGCACCGGCGCGGAGCGGGAGATCGTGCCGCCGACCACGTGCCCGTCGTGCGGCGAGCCCCTCACCGAGCAGGGCAACAGTCGCGAACTGTTCTGCACCAACGTTTCCTGCCCCGCCCAGACGGTGCGCCGGCTGGTGCACTGGGCCTCCCGCGCCGCCGCCGACATCGAGGCCGTCGGTCCCGTGTGGATCGAGCGCCTGGCCGAGTCCGGCGACCTGGAGAACCCGTCGGACTTCTACGCCCTGACCAAGGAGCGGCTGTTGGAGTTCGAGCGCATCGGCGACACCTCCGCGACCCGCATGATCGAATCCATCGCCGCCAGCCGCGCGGTGGGCCTGCGGCGGGCCCTGATCGGCCTGGCCATCCCGATGGCCTCCGAGGGCACCGCCACCCGCCTGTGCCGGGCCGGATTCGGCTCCCTGGAAGAGGTCGCCGAGGCCGGCGAGGAACGGCTGGTGGCCGTCGAGGACATCGGTCCCCGCGTCGCCGCCTCGCTCGTCGCGCACCTCACCCGCCTGCGCCCCGAACTCCAGCGCCTTCGCGACCGCGGCGTTTCTCTGGACGTACGCGAGGAGGACCTGCCGCCCGTCGTCGCCGCCGGCGCGCCCCTGGCCGGCAAGACCGTCGTCGTCACCGGCGCGATCAGCGATCCCCGTTCCGGCGAGAAGGTGAACCGCCCGGCCTTCCAGCGCCTGTGCGAGAAGGCCGGCGCGACCATCGCCTCCTCCGTCTCGGCCAACACCGACGTGCTCATCACCGGCGCCGAGGTCGGCGCCAGCAAGCTGACCAAGGCCGAGAAGCTCGGCGTCGAGATCACCGACCAGGGCGAGATCTGGCGTCAGCTCATCGAGGCCGGCATCGCATGACGGCGTGACGGCGAGATCCCCCGCGCATGCTCCCCGAGCGTGCTGGAGGCGGCCGTCAGCGCCATGCGGCGGCCGACCGGGACACCACCTGCGCGCCTACCAAGCTCCTGCGCAGCCGGCTGCATGCGGACGGCAAACCAGTTCGCCTAGGCGCCGCCGCCGATTCGGCACTGGTCCCGAATTTCCGGTGATGTGCATTGTTGCCCCACCGATGGCGCTGGAAGTGGAATTCCAATCAGCGGATGAGCGGACGACTACGCCGGAAGCGGACGGCCCGGACCACGGCGCCTGGCCACCGGGAGAGGGCGTGTTTGCTGCGCTGACGTGTTCGCGCTCGGCCGATGGACGATGAATAGACAATCCGGAACAATGGTCCCAGGGGAGTGGAAAAACAGCCTTGGGGGTGGGTTGTGCCACGTGGCGAGCGTCCCTTGGACGCGGGCGACACGCCGCTGCTGAGATTCGCGGCGGACCTGCGGAAACTGCGTGAAGCGGCCGGAAATCCGGTCTATCGGGAACTGAGTCGGCGCTCGCACTACTCGGCGCCGGCGCTGTCGGAGGCGGCGGGCGGGCGAAAGCTGCCGACGCTGGCGGTGACGCTGGCCTACGTGGCGGCCTGCGACGGCGACACGGAACTGTGGGAGCGCCGCTGGCGTGAGGTGGCGGCGGGCAAGGAGGCGCCGGCGGAGCCGGCAGCGGACGCGGAGGCGCCGTACCTGGGGCTGTCGCCGTTCCGGATCGAGGACGCGGATCGGTTCCACGGCCGGGATGCGCTGCTGGCGGAGCTGCGGGAGCAGGTGGCGTCCCGCCGGTTCGTGGGGGTGTTCGGGGCCTCGGGCTCCGGGAAATCCTCCCTGCTGCACGCGGGGTTGGCGGCCGTGGCGCAAACCGAGGGCGTCGCGGGCACGGGCCCGCAGCCGACCCTGCTGCTGTCGCCGGGCCCGCATCCGCTGGAGGAATGCGCGGTCCAGCTGGCCAAGCTGACCGGCGAATCGGCGGTGGTGCTGAAGACGGAGTTGGAGACCGACCCGGACCACCTGCACCTGCGCATCCGACAGGCCCTCGCATCGCAGCCGGACGACGCGGACCTGCTGCTGGTGGTCGACCAGTTCGAGGAGATCTTCACGCTCTGCGAGGATCACGGGGAGCTGGCGGCGTTCATCCGGGCCCTCGTCGGCGCCGCCACGGCGGAGCCGAGCCGTGTGCGGGTGGTGCTCGGCGTGCGGGCGGACTTCCTCGGCCACTGCGGCGACCACCCGGACCTGCGGGAAGCGCTGCGCGGCGGGCAGGTGCTGGTCGGCCCGATGACCGCGGACGAACTGCGTGAGGCCATCATGAAGCCGGCCGCGGCGGCCGGCTGCTCGGTGGAGACGGCGCTGGTGGTCCGCCTCGTCGCCGACGCCAGCAACCAGCCGGGGGCGTTGCCGCTGGTGTCCCACGCGCTGCGGGAGACCTGGCGCCGTCGCCGGGGAATCGCTGTCACGCTGGCCGCCTACAACTCGACCGGCGGCATCCACCACGCGATCGCCCACACCGCGGAGAGCGTCTACGACCGGTTCGACCAGCAGCAGCGCGATGTCGTGAAGCAGATCCTGCTCCGGCTGACGGCGCTGGGCGAGGCGACGGAGGACACGAAGCGCCGGATCACCATCGACGAACTCGACGACGATCCCACCGTCCGGTCCGTGCTGGACGAACTGGTGCGGGCCCGCCTGGTGACCATGGACCAGGACACGATCGAGATCACACACGAGGCCCTGATCAAGCACTGGCCCCGGCTGCGGTCGTGGCTGGCGGCCGACCGGGACGCCCTGCGCCTGCACCGGCAGGTCGCTGACGACGCGGCGGTGTGGGAGTCGCTGCTGCGCGATCCGGACGCCCTGTACCGGGGAGTCCGGCTGGCTCAGGCGCGTGAGCTCGACGACGCGGCTCTGACGGCACGGGAGCGTGCCTTCCTGGCGGCGAGCCTGGCCGCCGAGTCGGCCCAGCAGGCCGCGGCCCGCCGGCGGAGCCTGTTGCTGCGCATGCTCGTCGTCGTCCTCGCCGGGCTGCTGGTGATCGCCACCATCGCCACCGCGGAGGCGATGAGCGCCAACCGCACGATCGCCGCGCAGCGCGATGTCGTGCTGGCGCAACAGGTTGCCGACGCGGCCGTCGCCCTGCGCACGGACCGGCCGGAGTTGGCGGCGCAGCTCGCGCTGGCGGCGTACCGGATGAGTCCCACCCGCCACAACCGGGACGATCTCCTCAGCGCGGTCGCGATTCCGCTGAAAGGCCACGAGCAGAACGTCGCATCGGTCGCGTTCAGCCCCGACGGCAAGCTGCTCGCCACGGCCAGCTTCGACCACACCGCCCGGCTGTGGGACCTGTCCAACCCGGCCCATCCCAGGTCGCTGCCGGAGATCGCCGGGCACACCGACAGCGTGGACGCCGTCGCGTTCAGCCCGAACGGGAAGCTGCTGGCCACCGGCGGCCGCGACCGCACGATCCGGCTGTGGAGCCTCGACGACCCCGTGCATCCCGCGCAGTTGGCCGTGCTCACGGGTCATCGGGACAACGTCTTCTCGCTGATGTTCTCCCCCGACAGCCGCGTGCTGGCCTCCGGCAGCTACGACCACACCGCCCGGCTGTGGGACGTCGCCACGCGGTCCGAGCTGCGCACCCTCGACGCCCACACGAACAACGTCAAACCCGTGGCGTTCTCCCCCGACGGCCACACCCTGGCCACGGCCAGCGACGACCGCACGATCCGGCTGTGGGACGTCAGCAATCCCGCCGATCCTGGCGCGCCGTCCGTGCTCGGCTCGCATCGCGATCTCGTCGACACCGTGGCGTTCAGCCCCGACGGGCAGCTGCTCGCCTCCGGCAGCGACGACAAAACGGTGCGGCTGTGGGACATCGGCCATCCCGGCCGGTCGACCGACCTGCATGGACACACGGACGTCGTCTCCGCGGTGGCGTTCAGCCGGGACGGCCGGACCCTCGCCTCCGCGAGCTACGACCACACCGTCCGGCTGTGGGACTACAGCGATCCGGCGAAACCGACCGAGTCCGCCGTCCTCACCGGCCACACCAGCTCCATCGAGTCGGCGGCGTTCTCCCCCGACGGCCACACCCTGGCCACCGCCAGCGACGACCACACGGCCCAGCTGTGGGAGACGGACCCCGCCCGCGCCGAGGTCCGTGCCTGCCAGATCGCGCATCCCGTCATCAGCCAGGAGGACTGGAACACCTACCTGCCCGGCGTGGACTACCAGCCGCCGTGTTGACGGACCTTCTCGGCGCGCAGGCGAACCTGCGCGCCGAGATGATCCCTAGGCGTGCACGGCGATGCCGGCGACGCGGAGGTTGCCGGGGATGCCGGGCGGCAGCACCAGACGCAGTTCTGTGGCGGCGACGGGACCGGCCAGCTGGAAGCTGCGGCTGGCGGCGTCGGACACCAGGCGGGCCACCGGCCGCCACGGGTCGCCGGCATTCGACCGGACGTCCAGCCGCACGTCCCGCAGCCACGACTCGGGGTGTGCGGGGTCGTCCCACAGCGAGAGCTTGCTGAAGGTGACGCTCTTCGGGGACACGATCCGCACCCAGCACAGCGGGAACCCCGAGGCGGCGAACTCCACCATGCCGTCGGGCAGCCACGGCACGCCGAGCGGCGTCGGCGTGGCGGACAGCAGCGTGGCGGCGTCCATGGGCTGCTCGTGGTTCGGATCCCAGCCGTGGAAGGAGAACGTGGTGCCGGTCGTGAGCAGGTTGGGCGCGGTGCTGGCGGGTGTAGTGGCGTTGCCGGTGACGGGAACGGCGGACACCGGTGCCGTCGACGGCGCGAGCAGCGTGGACCGCATGTCGGCGGCCGTCGACCGGAGCAGCGTGGTCCACTGGGGCTGGTAGGCGCCGTCGAGCCGGGTGACCTGCCCGAGCCAGGTGCCGACGAGCAGGTCGCCGCCGGGCAGCCAGCGCACGGCGGGGATGCCGACGACGTCCCGGACCAGCAGCGGCGCCAGGTCGGGGCCGAGCACGACCAGGTTGCCCTGCTCGTCGCCGCAGGCGATCCGCCCGTCGGCGGCGACGTCGAGGTTGTGCAGCACGTCGGCGGCGGGGTAGCTCTGGCGCAGCGCCCCGGTCGCGGCGTCGTACTGGTCGAGCAGCGTGTCCCGCAGCACGACGACGGTGCGACTGTCCGGCCCCCACGCCAACTCGTCGACGCGGACCGGCAGCGTCGCCACCGGCGTGCCGTCGGCCGTGCGCAGCAGGAACACCCGGCCGGCGTCGAAGTTGCTGGCCACGGCGACGGTCTTGCCGTCGGGGCTGGGCACGATGACGGTGGCCCGGCCGCCGATGGTGGTGGCCAACAGGCTCAGGTCCTTGCGCCACCGCACTGCCCGCGTGCTCACCTGGTACGCGGTCGCGAAACCCTGGTCGACCACCAGCAGCGTGTCCGCGTCCAGCGCGGCCAGCACGGCTGTGCTGGCCTCCCCCGGCCGGCCGATGCTGGCCGGCGCGGAACTCCAGGTGTCCTGCTTCCACAGCAGCGCACCGTCGCTGCGCCGCCAGACCGCGAGGCCGAGGTTGCCCTGGCTGGCGATCCACGCGCCGTCGGCCGGGGTGGCGAAGGCGGGCGGCCGGCCGTCGGGCATGGTGGTCGCGGTCCGCTCGAACCAGCGCGGCATCGTGCCGTACAGGTCGAACCGGCGTTCCACGGCGCCGTTGGCCGGGTTGACCAGGTGCAGTCCGAAGCCGCTCGGCGAGTCCAGCACCGAGGCGCGGACGGCCACGCCGTGGTCGATCCGTTGCGCGCCATAGCTGAAGTGCTGGCCGACGCGGGCCTGCCAGCGCTGCTGCCCGGTGGCCAGGTCGACGGCGTACAGGTTGCTGTCCCAGTTGGCCGCGGTGAGCACGGCGCCGCCGTCGTCGGTGAGCGCGATGTCCCGCACGTGCGCACCGAGCCGGTCGGCCGCCGCCCGCCAGTCGGTGACGACACCGCTCGACGCCACCGCGGCGCTCCGGGCGGCGGCGATCTGGTCGACCTCGCCGGTCGGGCCGTTGAGCAGGTCCAGCGGCACTCCACCGCCGACGGCGCCGGCATCGGCGACCGCGGCGCGGCCGCTGACCAGTTCCACCGCCTCGACCCGGATCCGGCCCTGCGTGTTGGCCGGCGCGTAGAACGCACCGCTGGCCGGGGTGATGGTGTTCCGCTGCCACAGCACGGTGTTACTCTCGTCCAAGGCGCGGATCCGCACCGGCAGCGGGGTGTCCGGGCCGACCACGGCCACCGACCAGTCGATCTCCGTGCGGCTGTCGCCCCGCACGTTCACCACCGGCACAGCGTCGACCCGAACGCCGGTGATCGGCTTCGGCAGCACCGCGAAGATCGCGGCCGGCCAGTGCCGGAAGTCGGCGGTCACCGTGCGCTGCGCGGACGGCGTCACCTGCTTGCCGGCGAACACGTCGTACACCGCCGAGCCGGCCGGGACGCCGGCCAGCCGCACGGTCGTCGACAGCGGAGCCCGTACGCCGGTGGAGACGTCGGCCCGCCGGAACAGCGCATTGTCCACATCGAACAGTGAGTTGTTCACGGCGATGACGAGCCGGGCGGAGCCCAGCATCCGCTCGCTCACCAGCACCTGCTTGTCGTCCACAGTGGATCGAGCGGCGATTGTGCCCTCCAGCAGCGGGCGCACCGCCGCCCCGCCGGACATCGAGATCCGCTGCCAGCTCTTCGGCGGCCGCGCCGGATCGGGCTTGCCCTCGTCGAGCCGGTTGCGATTCGGGTTGGCGCTCTGGTTCTGCGAATCGTTGTGCGCCTGCTGGAACGAGTAGTCGTCGGACTGGTTGAAGGAATAGCCGAGCGGTTTGCTGCGGACCGCGGCGACCACGTCGGCGGCGCAGGTCCCGTCGTGGAACACCTGCTTGGCCTGCTGCAGCGCGACCTGCACGTCCGCGTCGAACTCCACCAGCTCGTGCACCAGCAGCACCGCGTCGTAGTCGGACAGTGGCCGCACCCCCGGCTTGTCCAGGTCCTCGACGAAGACCAGGCTGGTCGGGATCTGGGCGTACAGCAGGGAAACGTACGCCTCGAAGATCCGGCCCACGTGGTCGGGCAGGTCGTTGAACCAGCCCTCGACGGCGAAGGTCCGGCGGGAGATCAGGATCGCCACCCGGTCGGCGTTGCCGAACCGGCTCACCCACTCGCCGTAGTCGTGCAGCGCGCCGGCCAGCACCCGGTGCATCGACGGCAGGCCGTGGGCCAGGCCGCGCGGATCCGGCAACAGGTCCAGCTGCCGGCTCGCCACCACCGGGCCGGAGTGGCCGCTGGTGTTCGACCCGCGCATCAGCGCCGCGAACGCCTGCCCCAGCAGCTGCTCGCCGGCCCCGCTGTCGTTGCCGCTCTCCTCGTGCAGCGTGCTCTGCTTGCCGGGCCGGGGATAGTAGTCGACGGCGAACGCGGTGTGCAGCCAGAGCGGGAACTGTTCCCACTGCGCCTGCAGGTCCACCTCGTCCACCTCGGTGAACCAGTCCGGCGGGTAGACGAAGCCGGCCCGGAACGGACCCGGCGCCGCGGTGACGAGGTCGGACCGGCCGGCGCCGGCCCTGGCCCCGGCCGCCAGCACCCGCCGCAGCTGGCGCTGCAGGTCCGGGCCGTGGCTGAGCGCGTGCTCCTGCATCGCGGCCAGCAGCGGCCGCCACTTGTGGTCCTTCTTGGTCTGGTCGAGCTGATACGGGTACGGGCCGGTGAAGGGGCCGAACAGCCCGTTGGGCAGCGCGCTCGAGCTGTGCTCGCTCAGCCACCAGTTGGCCGCCCAGTGCCAGCCGCCGAACGCGCGGTAGCCGGACAGCACGGTGTTGGCGCGGAACAGGTCCTGGTACCGGTCGATCGGGTAGCCCTCGAAGTTGGCCGTCCTGGCGTCCTTCTGCCGGACGTCCTTCTGCTCCGGCGCCGGCAGGATGGTGTCGTTGGCCAGCAGCAGGCCGCGCTGCTGCACGCCGAGCGCCCCGAGCCCGCCGACCACGTCCAGCAGCGGCGTCTGCCGCCACAGCTTCATCGAGTCCACGGCGTTCGGGTCACCATCCAGCCGGGCCTGGATCGGGGTGGTCTCCGGCAGCAGGTTCAGCTCGAAGACGTCCATGTTGCCGGACTGCCTGGCCAGCCGGTCGACCTCGATGGTCCAGCCCTGCCGGCGGACCCGCTCCAGGTGCGCGGCCGCCACGTCGGCGGCGTCGCCGTAGTCGACGGCGAAGGTGGAGTTGGTGCCGCCGTACAGGCCCGGGTACACCTCGCCGTAGTCGCCGAACCACACCCGCCGGTAGCCGGAGACCGGCATCCCGGAGCCGATCTCGATCGGTTGCGCGGCAACGGTCTTGCCCGGCGCCTCGGCGGTGAGCAGGTACTTTCCGGGGCGCAGCAGGCTGGTCACGGACGTCGGCACGGTCATGGACGTCTGCGGCGGCGGGGCGGCCGGCACGCTCAGCACGGATCGGGCGACCGTGGTTCCGGTGGCGAGGTCGTCGAGTCGGAGCGTCACGGTGGCCGGGGCCGTCGGCGCGGGCCGCATCGACACGGTGAAGGTGATGGGTTCCCCTGCGGCGTAACGGGTCCGGTTCTGCTGGCCCCTGTACCGCGACGGCAGCGCGTCGAAGCCGAACACCGCGTTGGACACGGTGCTCAGGCTGACCGAGCCGGTGGCGTCGGCGGGCCGGATCTCCACGATGCGCCGGAACCGGTAGTCGGGGGTTTCACCGATCCGCCACGGCCCCCGCGTCGGCGCCAGGGTGAGTTGGTACATGCCGGCGGCGTCGGCCGGAATCGCCAGCGTGTACTGGGAATCCGCGGTCTGCGTCACGGCGACTTCGCGGTGGTCCTGGGCCCCGACCGTGCGCAGCCAGGCCCGCCACCCCGGGGCGGGCAACCGCTGCTGCACGCCGCCGTCGAAGCGGTCCACGGTCAGCGTCACCGGGACGCTGCTGCCGGCCACCATGTGCTGGTCCTGCGGTTGGTCGGTGAACACCGCCTGCACGAGTTCGTACTGCGACCACACGGATCGCACGAACGGCACGGCGGTGCCGGCCGTCGCCGGGTCGGGCAGCGTGAACACGCCGAACATCTCGCGGTCCTGCTGCCGTTGCAGGATCAGCTGGCTGCCCAGCACGCGAAGGTCCTTGTACGGCGCGTCGGTCGGGAAGGCCCCGGTCAGCTGGAGCTGGGTCCGGGCCGCGGCGCCGTTGTCCGTCGGGTAGCGGTACAGCGCGCCCTTCGCCCCGATCACGTACAGGTGGCCGCTCGCCGCCACGTCGAAGCCGCCGGCCTTGTTGTCCGGCCCCGGTTCGATGGCGGCGATCACGTCGTCGGTGCGGTCCCACACCTCGGCGCCGGTCTGGTCGAACCTGGCGATGTGCTTCGTGCCCCCGGGCGCGAGGTCCTTGTACAGCACGTAGAACTCCGGCCCGGCGGCGGTCTCCCGCAGCCGGAAGTCGCGGACCTGCACCGTCGCCGCCCCGAACTGCAGCTTGTACGTCGCCAGGGCGGCCACCTGCTCGGGCGGGCTGCCGACGGCGACGATCGCCGGCACGGGATCCCGCGGAAACCTCGGGTCGCCGGGCCGGCCGAGGCCGTACTGGGCGAGCGCGTAGAACCGGCCGGTGGCCGCGCCGGCGATCACCCGGAACGGGGCGTCGTAGCCGGTGTCGTCGCCGTACCAGGCGCCCGCCCACACGCCGACCGGGTCGTCGGGGTCGAGGTCGGGGCCGATCACCGTGACCTCGCCGCCGAAGTGGGCCTCCGCCCGGGCCATGTAGTGCCGCGAGTTCACCGCGACGGACACCGGGGCCTCGCCGCCCTGCACCCACGCGACGCCGCGCCGGCCGGCGGCGTCCGGGCCGACGCCGAGGACGTAGTTGATGGTGACCTTCGAGTTCGACCGCGAGTCGAGGAGGTAGACCCGGCCGTCCTGGCCGACGTCGAGCCTCGCCGCCGAGCACAGGAAGGCCTGGTCCTCCCGGCTGACAACCTGTTGCAGCGTGAACACTGTTCCTCCTCGCACCCGGCAGAGCGGACAAGTCAACCCAATGCCCGTCACGGGGGCGTCACCGGCGATCAGCCCGATCGGGCACCCGGTGGGACGGTGATTTTTCGGACGATCCCGGTGAAGCTGGAAAGGCAGCGCGGTTGGCGCGCGGCCGAAAATCCGGGGGTAGCACGTGGTGAGACACCTGTGCCTGAGAACGCCGTGACCGCGTTCGTCGACAGCACCCTGGTCCGACTGTCCACTCCGGACGGACTGCGCGACCTGGTGTTCCCGTCCGACGACCCGGCGCACACGCGGATCAGGGCGCTGTTCGCGGAGGTCTATCGACTGCCGGACGCCGCGGTGCACGACGTGTCCGGCGTGACGGTGCAGTCGGTGACCTGCCAGCAGCCGCTGTTCCCGCAGGTGCAGCGGATCGGCAACTGGATGCAGACCATTCCGGCGCACACCAGGACCGACTTCACCGTCGAGGGCAACGACCACAACAGTCCACAGTGGATGGATCTGGACGCGCGGCTGACCGTGGACACGGTGCTGACCGTCGACCCGGGCGAGGTCGAGTCGTGGCGGATCGGCGACATCGGCGAGTTCGCCACGCTGGACGAGTTCCGGGCCAAGTTCTCCTACTTCGACCTGGACGCGTTCCTGACCGAGCATCGGATCAGCACGGTCGAGCAGCTCAGGGACGCCTTCCACTACCTGCGCGGCGAGATCCGGCTGAAGCCGGCGCCGCCGTTCGACCCGGCCGATCCGCGCAACGGCCGTCGCTTCCCGCTCCGGGTGGCCGTGCTGGTCCGGGACATCATCGACATCGCCGCCGCGCTGCGGGACGTGCGACTGGTCGCGTCGGCATGCCAGCGGGAGACCGGCTACCAGGGCGATTCCGACGTCGCCGAGGCGACCGCGGCCTGCGCGCCGCTGCTGGTGTTCCCCGCGTCGGCGGTGCCGGCGACCGGCCTGACCCAGGCGCAGCTGACCGACTTCTTCACCAGGCAGCGCGCCGTCGCGGCGTTCACCACCTGATTTCCCTTTCACCGCAACGTCTTCGAAGGATTCGCCGTGCCCGAGGAAGAACAGACCGACGAACCGGTGGCGGCCGAGACCGCCGCCGAGACCGTCCCAGCACCAGTCACCGAGCCGGAACTGACCCCGCGGCAGCTCGAGGCGCTGCGGGCCAAGTTGCGGCGCAAGTACCACTGACAAGGAGGAAATCCGCATGCCATTGCGCTACGTGCAGGTGCAGTCGACGGTCGACCTGTTCTCCCCCGTGATCCGGCCGACCGGCAACATCGCCGTGGTCGGCGCGGCCGCGACCGGCGGCGTCGGTGTCCCGGTCCAGGTCAGCGACCCGACCGACGCCGCGACGAAGTTCGGGGCGGCCTACCAGGCCGACGGAAAGACCATCAACTCCGCGCTCACCCGGGCGATCGACACCGTCTTCGACCAGACGCCCGGCCCCGGCCAGGTGTGGGGCGTGCCGGCGGCCCAGGACATCACCTCCGCGCTGGCCGCCGTCGAAACGCTGAACGTGCAGTTCGTGCTGGTCGCCAACACCGCGCTGGACGCCACCAGCGGCGCGACCAACGGTGCGATCGACCTGTTGTCCAAGCATGTCACCGCCGTCTCCAACAGCGGCGACGGCAAGGAGCGGATGGGCGTCGCGATGCTGGTCAAGGGCAACAGCGACCCGGCGCCGGCCGCCGCGCTGCCCAACGACCGGATGATCTACGTCGCGCACAAGAGCGACGAGGACGTGGCCGCGGCCGTCGCCGGCACGGTGGCCGGCTACCCGCCGAGCGTGTCGATGGTGCTCAAGCCGGTGTCGGTGAAGACCGACGACTTCACCGCCACCGAGATCGAGAACCTCAACGGCCCCGAGGATTTCGGCAAGACCTCCGGCGGCAGGGGCGTGATCTGGCTGACGAAGCCGGCGCTGCTCGGCGGCAGCGCGGTCTGCCTCGGCGAGGGCTACACCGGGAACAGGAACGGCAAGCAGTACATCGACATCACCCGCACCGTCGACGACGTCACGTTCCAGCTCAAGGCCCGGGTCATCAGGGCCATCGGCAACCTGCGGATCAGCCGGTCCGGCCTGCGCGCGCTGGCCGTGCAGCTGGAATCGGTGCTCAACCCGCTGGTCGCCGACGGCGTGATCGAGTCCTACGACGTGGTGATCCCGATCCTCGGCCTGCTCGACGCGGACCCGTCCACGCTGTCGGACGCGCAGGCCGCGCAGGTCCACCACGCCGAGACCAGCCGCGTGGCGGAGGTGCTGGTGGCCGTGGAGTACGCGGGCGCCATGCACCGGATCGCGATCAAGCTCAACTTCGCCTAGCCGAGAACGGGACGAGTCATGCTCAACTGGAACACCCGACTGGAAGTGCGACTCGGGAGCACGGTCGTCACGCCGATCTCCCAGTTCACGCCGACCTTCAACGTGCCGCACACGGTGGTGCACAGCGTGGAGGCCGACAACGTCGGCTACGTGCGGCAGCCGCAGACGTTCACCTTCACCATGACGGTGCAGGCGATCGGCTCGGTGGTGGCCGACCTGACCACGCTGGCCATGGCCGGCACCGAGTTCGACATCGCGGTGTCGGAGAAGCAGGGCACCGACTGGGCGTTCAAGGCGCTCAAGTTCGGCCGCTGCCTGATCACCTCGGCCAACCCGAGCAACGTGGTGATCGACGGCGCGCCGACGGCCACGTTCACCTGCACCTGCCTGCAGCCCGGGGTCGAGTAGCCGTGGCCGACGCCACCCGGGTCGAACGCACCGGCATCGCGCTGGTGCACGAGGGCGAGCGGATCCTGCCCGCCGCCGGCAGCGAGGCCGTGCTGGCCGACGGCGACCACGCGGTCAGCTACCACTTCCCGGTCCAGGTCGAGATCGTCGGCGAGCTGGACGGCGACCAGCTGCGGCAGATCGCCCGGCACGTCTTCGAGCAGCTCGACACCACCCTGCGCAGCCGCGGCTGACGCACCTACCCAGGAGAAACCCATGCCCCGGATCGACTGCCACGTACCCGTGCGGGTGCGGATCACCGGGCGGCCGACCGAGGCCGACCTGGCCCGCATCGAGGACGCGGTGGCCCGCGCCGTCGCCGACCGGCTGGCCGCCGCCGAGCGGGAGATCGCGACCAACCGGCGCGCGCCGCGCGGTCGGCCGGCGGTCGAGCGGCCGACGGTCGAGGTGCCAGGCCGGGTTCCGTCCTATGGGGACGGTGGACGTCCGGTGGCGGTGCCGGTGCGGGGACGGCCCGATCCGGCGGCTCGGATCTCCGAGTTGCTGGCCACGGGCCCGTTCGACTGGCAGGTCACCGACGCGGAGGCCGTCGCGGCGTTCACCGTGTTCCGGGGGCTGAAGCCGGTGGAGCAGTTGCGGGTGCGGCAGCAGCTGCGGTTGTCCGGGCGGTGGCGGACGTTGCTGACCGAGTTGCCGCAGCGCGACCGGGACGAGCTGGCCGAGCTGGAGTTCCGGCTCGGCCCTCAGACCGGGCCGCTCACCGCCGGCGACCGGGTCGAACTGCGGGTCCGGGCCGGCGAGCATGACCAGCCGGACCTGCACGGCGTGTTTTCCGTCGCCGACAACGGGATTACGGCGCACCTGCTCGGGGCGCTGCCGGTGGTCGGGTTGTGGCCGGTGGAGGCGGCGAACGCGCTGGCGCGGGCATACCGGGACGCCGACCTGTTCACCGAGCCGATCGTGGTCTCGCTCTCGGTCGTGGCGCGGGGTTCCCTGTACGCGCCGCGGCACGGCGACGTGACCGCGCCGGAGTGGGTGGTGTCGACGCCGGTCCCGCCCCTGCACCGGCCCGTCGACACGCCTCCCCCGGGTCATGACGTCCCGCCCACGATACCGAGGGCCGTGCCGGTCCCTTCAACGCCTTCGGCAGTGCCGATGGCGCGCCCGGTGGTGCCGCGGGAGGACGTCTCCGCCGACCAGGGCGCCGCCCTGGCGCAGGCGCTGACGTACCTGCAGACCAAGGTGATCCCGGTCGACGACCGGCCCCATCGGGCCGAGGACAACGAGCACGGCAAGGGTTTCCTCGTCTCGCCGTCCGAGGCCGAGCACGACGCCCGCCGCCGGCTGGCCGACGCCTACCTGCGGGACCTGCGGCAGCGGATGAGCCGGCCCGGCTTCCGCTTCGCCAGCCCGGCGGCTGACTTCGCCGTCTGGCTGCACGACCACCCGGAGCTGGGCCGGAATCTGCTGCTGGCGCAGGCGTATCCGGAGGTCGACAAGTACGACGCGCCGGTTCGGCTGCCCGAGTGGCAGACGGCGATCGAGCTGGGCGTCGGGCTGCTGCCGGTGGTCGGCAACATCGTCGCCGGCTACGAGGTCATCGGCGGCGAGGACCTGTTCGGCCACCAGCTGTCCACTGTGGACCGGGCGATCCTGGTGGCGTCGGTGTTCCTGCCGGTCGCCGGGCGGATCTTCCGGTTCGGCCGGGCCGGCGTCACGGTGGCGCGGATGGCCCGAGAGTACCGGCTCACCGCGGGCGAGGCCGAAGCGATCTTCCGCGCCTCCGCCGGCGTCGCGCCGGGCACCCGCGGCGCCGCGGTGCTGTCCGCCGCGGCCGCCGACGTCCGGGCCGGCCGGGCGATCCGGGACGCCAAGCGGATCGAGGAGCTGCACAGCGTGCTGACCGAGATGGGCCTGACCACCCGCAAGCCGACCCTGAACCAACTTCAGCGCGGCGGCGCGGCGCGGACCGAGGCGGAGGCGGCCGAGCGGCGGGCTGCGGAAACGGCCGTGTCGGCGGCCGACGACGAGATCCGGGCGTCGATGGTCGACGCCACCAGGCCCGAACGGGCCGCGCGGCTCCGGCAGAATGCCGCCCGGCGGCGTCAGGAAGCCGAACAGCTGCGTGCCAGTGCCGACGCGCTGCGGGCCGAGGCCCAGGAGTACGAGAGCGGCGCCCGATCGGCGACGGCCGACCTGCCCGGGCCCGAGGATCTTCCCGACAGCGCCGAGGAATTCGCCCGTCGCCTGACGACCGAGCACGCCGTCAGCATCCCGCTGGCCGCGGTGGAACGGAACGAGGCAGCTCTCGCCCGGCTGGTCCGGCCGCTGATGCGCGGCACCCACGGCGGCCGCGTCGTGTACCGGGTCGAGGGCCCTGGCAATCGCCAGCTGCTGACCGTCACGGCCACCGGCGACGTGCGGATCGCCCGCGCCACCATCCACCTCAACTTCGGCTCCGAGGAACGCGCGTACGAGTTCCTGGCCAAGGGCACCAAGCACGAACCCGGCACACGGATCGTGGCGTTCGAGGTCCGGGAGGACTGGGTGCGGGCCGTCCGCTCCGCCGCCATTCCCGAACATCGGACCGGCCCGCTCGCCGGCCGGCAGCCGCGGCTGGTCGACGTCACGTACGCCGATGACCAGATGGAGATTCCCGCCGGGCTCGTCGACGAGTTGCAGCGCTTTGTCATCCCGGGCAGCGGGCGGGTGGTCCATCTTGTCCCCTGACATCACCACCACCTGGCACGGCGCCGCCGTCACGCCGTCCGACCAGCGCCGTACCGAGGCCGCCATCCACCGTGGCATCCATCGCGGCATCGCCACCGCCCGCGGCCGCCGACGGCCCACAACGCCGACGCGGCGTCCCGCCCCGGTCGCCACCACCGCCAACCGGCACCACGACGTGCTCTACGTCGGCGCGCAGCCGCCGGTCCGGGTACTCATGGCCGACGCCCTGCACCTCGCCTACCGCACCGCCGACCCCAGCCAGCGGGTGGAGACGGACAGCGTGGTCCGGGCCCTGCACTGGGGGTCGGCGCTGTTCGGCGCCACCGGCTTCGTCGTCCGCCGGGAGCGGGACAAGCCCGGCCGGTTCAGCGCGCTGCCGCTGACCAGCCCGCTGGCCATCGCCGACGTCGGCGGCTTCGCCGAGCAGGACACCGACATCGAGGCGCCGGAGGGCATCATCTTCTACAACACCCGGCTCCGGTTCGAGTTCGACCACGACAGCGGCGCGATCCTCGCCGTCACCCGCGAGGGCAACCGCCTGTACCGGCAGGGGCGCAGGCTCCACCCGAACGACACCAGCGGCGAGACGATTGCCCGGCAGTACCAGCAGAGCCTGCGCTCCGGCGACGTCGTGACGCCGACGGAGCTGCTCGACTTCGCCGATCGCCTGGTGGTGTCGTCGAACTCGCCGGTGGAGCGGCTGCTCTCCTTCGACCAGCGGGCGTTCGCGGCGATGAGCATGGTCGACCGCGGTGCCTGGCTGGCCCTGCTGGTGGACGCCGCGAGCATCCCGGTCGGCGGCCCGGACGTGGACCAGATCCACCACGCGATCCTGCGGCTGGTCCGCACGTGCGACTCGCGGGCCGAGCTGGAGGCGCTGTTCGCGCCGCTGGGCCCGGCCGGCGTCGCGGCGCTGTTCGCCCGGTTCGACTCGGCGACGTTCGAGCTGCTGGTGACGCTCGGCGGCTTCGTCGGGCCGGAGCCGGTCGACGTGAACTACCTCGAACAGGTGATCACCGAGCAGCGGGAGTCGCCGCTGTCGGAGCACGACTCCGAGGAGTCGCTGGCGACCGTGTGGGACTGGGCGGCGAACTTCGCCGGCTCCTTCCGCGAGTTGCCGAAACTGCCCACCACGCTCGTGGACGCGGCGCCGCACCTCTACCGCCTCTACCAGATGGTGTCGCACGCGACCGGCAGCGACCTGCTGACCGGTCTTCCGGTGGAGATCCGGCCGGACGACCGGGCGGCCCTGCGGGAACTCGTCACCCGGCTCGGCCGCACGCTGCGCACCGCCCTGGCCGGTGCGCACTACGCGGAGCGCCTCGGCGCGCCCCGCGGCGCCGTCGGCGGCCTCTCGGTCGGCCGGAAGATCGTCCGCCGGGTGAAGTACCTGCTGCTGCTCGAGGCCGCGTCCGCGGCGATCGGCGCCGGCGAGCTCAAGGCGGTCGCCGGCGAGGCCCGTCAGGGCACGACGTGGGTCGTCGGGCTGCTCCTCCGGCTGCGCGGCGCGAAGGCCGTGCTCACCGCCGAGGAGATCGCCCGCGCCGGGCGGCTGCTCACCGCCCTGGGCGGTGTTGTCGGCGTCGCCGACGCCGAGCACGCCGCCCGGCTGGTGAAGCTGCTGCCGAACAGCTTCGAGGCCGATCTGGCGCACCTGATCGACAACGCGCCGCCGCGGGCGCTCACCTTCGACACCTTCCGCACCATGGCCGGCAACAAGGAGCCGGCCGACCGGATCGCGCACGCCCTCGACGTGGTCCGGCTGGTCGAGCAGAAGACCGGCGGCTCGGCCGGCCTCACCGAGGACGTCGTCGCCGGCCTGCACCGCCTGCTGGAGACCGGCGACAGCACGAACTGGCAGCAGCTCGCCTGGCTGGAGAAGCTGTCCGACCAGGACCTGCCCGCGGTGCTGCGGTTCGCCGCCCGCTGGTCCCCGTACGAGCTGGCCGAGGTCATCGGCCGCGCGGACGTGGTCGCGTACGCCACGTCCAAGGCGGTCACAGCCTTCCTCGACCGCGCCGGCACCGCGGCCCTGCGCGACATCATCCGGACGTTCGAGGCGCATCCGAAGCAGGTCGTCCCGCTGCTGGAACGGCTCGAACCGGCGACCGCCGGGATCACCGACCCGGCCGAGTACCTGGAGTTCGTCGACCGGCTCCGGCGGGGCGACGCGGCGGCCCTGGTGACCGTTGCCGGCCAGGGCCCCGGTCCCATCGGCAATGCCGCGCGCCGGCTGCGGTCGGGCGGGTCGCGGTGGGCGGCATTGCAGGAGGAGCTCGGCCTGACCCTGCGTGAGACGGACGCCTCGTTCACGGTGTTCGACAAGGAGGCGGCGTTCCTGGACGGGCTCGCCGACCACGAGCTGGACGGCCTGGAGCGCCTGGCCGGCCTGGACCGCCGCAGCCCCAAGCGCATCCCCGGCACGGACAGCCAGTCCGAACGGTTCCGGGGCTGGGGCGAGGCGGACCGTCGCCAGCTGCTCGGGCTGATCGGCGATCTCGACGCGTACAGCAAGGGACGGGGCAGGACCCCGGTGCTGATCGAGGGCATGGACCGCGTGCTGTCGGCGTTGCTGCGGGACTCCCCCAAGCAGGGCCCGATGAACGCGGCCCAGGGCGCGTGGGGGCACCTGTACGCCGTCCGCGACCTGATCGAGCGCGACGGCGCGCTGGCCATGCGGCTGGAAGTGGACCGGGCCGGCCGGCGGATCGACATCAGGGCCCGCCTGCGCGGTCTGGACGCGGTCGAGGTGGAGGTGAAGACCAACCTGACCGGCGACGCAAGCATGATCGCGAACCAGGTCCGGTCGGACCTGCGCCACCATGCCCTCACGTACGGCGGCTTCAGCCGTCTCCGCTACCGCTACAACGAGTTGAGCGAGCCGCTGTTCGGCGAGGTGAAGAAGTTCTTCCTGGCCCAGTTCGACGAGGCGCTCATCGCGACGCTGCCCCGGCGCCGGCGCAAACAGCGGGCGCGGCTGCGGGCCTCGCTGCAGCTGTGGCTGGAGACCGGTGGCGTCGACTTCTACCGGACCAAGTGATGACCGAGGAATCCACTGTGGACAGGAAGGGTGCGTGAGATGGCTCCGACACCGCCGGTGCTCGTCGGACCGGTGCCGCTGCTGTACGTGCAGAGCATCTCGATGTCCGAGGGCTACCAGATTCAGCGCATCGCCGACAGCCGGTTCTCGCAGGCGGTGGCGCCGACGAGGACGACCATCGCGA
The DNA here is from genome assembly GCF_014203355.1 of Kutzneria kofuensis. NCBI lineage: Bacteria > Bacillati > Actinomycetota > Actinomycetes > Pseudonocardiales > Pseudonocardiaceae > Kutzneria > Kutzneria kofuensis. Next base: position 7,915,263 of record NZ_JACHIR010000001.1, on the reverse strand, counting down.
TCGAGGCGCTGCTGCTGGGGCCGGAGCGGCTGGTGCTGAAGAAGGCGCTGGAGACGCTGGCGCTGGACAACCGGCTGTTGGTGGCGGCGACGGCGAAGCTGCTGGCCACCGCCGGCATCCCGGTGGTGTGCGGCCTGACCATCAGCCTGGACATGCAGATCACCGACCTGAAGTTCACCCAGACCACGGGCAAGCGGGACGCGCTGGACGTGTCGATCAGCCTGCAGCAGGTGCCGCGCACCGCGAAGTCGGCGCTGGCCGGCGCGATCGGCGATCTGGCGCTGGCGGCCGGCACGCTGCTCGGCGCGGGCGGGGCGGCCCCGCTGGCCGGCCTGGCCGGCGCCGCCGTCACCCCGTTGCTACCACTGTGAGGCCGGACGTGCGAACCGACTACCTACGACTGCCGATCGACGCCGACCGCGGCTTCCCGCAGGCGTTCCGGCTGGCGTTCAACGGAAACACCTACGTGGTGGCGCTCTATGTCACGGTCACCGACGAGGCGGTGCTGGCCGGCGCCGAGCCGCTGGAGCTGCCGAGGGACGGCGCCTACCTGGTGCTGGACGTGTCCGAACAGGACGGTGTGCGGACGCGGCCGATCTTCCGCCGGAAACTGGTGCCGGATCTGGAGTACGAGGCCGACGACCTGGCGCTGGTGTTCACCCGGATGTCCGTGCATCCGTTGAACCTCAACGGGTCCGGTGCGTTCGGCTCGACCGTGGTCGGAGGGGTGGCGGCACGATGGGCTTCGTAGTCTGGTACAAGTTCACCTTCCGCGCCAACGGCGCGCCCCTGGCCACGGTCTCCAACGACGTGCTGCACGGCGACTTCATCGTAGACGCCGAGTTCACCGCGGAGTCGAAGATGGGCCGGGAGGCCGACAAGTTCACCCTCACGCTGCACGATCTTCCGCTGGAGACGGCCGAACAGCTGGCCGCACGGCACCTGGCCAGCACGCCGCTGTCCGGTCCGCTGGGCGTGGACATCCAACTCGGCTACTTCGACGACACGGACAGCCAGCGCACGAGCCTGATGCTCGGCATCGTCACGAAGATCAAGACGACCGTGGCCGGCAACGGCGAGCTGCTGACCGTCGTCGAGGGCAACGAGGTGGCCGGCTACTACCTGGCCAGAACCCCGTTCTACTACGACCAGCTGGGTTCGTCGTCGCTCGGGTACCTCCTCGACCGGGTCCACCGCGAGACGGACGTCGTCGTCGACGGAAAGTCGGTCACCGGGGACCGCAAGGACTTCACCACGCGCACGAGTTCCGCGCTGGAGGCGCTGGCGCTGATCGCCGAGGACGCCGAACTGCCGTTGTACGTGACCGGCGGCAAGGCCGTGATCGGTGTGCCGGACCAGGATCCGCCGCCGGCGGTGTTCTCCCCCGACACCAACATCACGCGGCAGGGCCGCAAGGACGAACAGCGGGACGTGGCGGCGCCGCCGGTGCGGGGCACGAGCTACGAGCTGCAGGTGCTCGGCGACCCGTCGTTGCACATCGGTCGTCGGGTGAGAATCGACGGTGTCGACGCGGACAACCTGCGGCTGAAGTCGGTGACCACCAGCTTCACCCTAGCCGGCGGCTACGTGTGCGAGGTGCTGGCGATGGACGCCGCGGCCACCAAGCTGCCGACCGGGGCGGAGACCGTCACCGACAGCATGCACCAGATGATCCGCAACACCATCGCCGACCGACCGGCGGTCGACGTCGGTGACGTGACCGCGTACGCCAAGGCCGGCGAGGGCGAGCAGGGCGGCCACCGCGCGACCCTCCACTACGGACAGAAGCCGAAGCCGGACGTCACGACGCCCAGCGTGGACGGCGAGGTGGACGAAACCCGCACGCTGCACCAGAAGCCACTGGTGTCGCCGTTCGCGTGGGACCGCTGCGGGCTGATCGTGCCGGTGTACGAGGGCATGCGGGCCGTGCTCGTGCACAACGAGGGCTCGGTCAACGACGCCCTCGCCGCCGGATTCACCTGGTCCCGGCAGGCCGGCCACGCGCCGCCCGGCAACGAGCCCGGGGACTACTGGCTCTGCCTGCCGACCGGAGTGGACAACGGCCGGCCTGCAGGCAAGGGCGTCAACGATCTCACCGACGCCACCGGACGACGGGTGATCCAGGCCGCCGGGCTGTCCATCACCGTCGGCGAGGACAAGCTGCCGGACGTCGGCTCCCGCCCGGAGCCGCCGGCCGCCCGCACCTTCGTCATCGAGCACGACCAGGGCACGAAGGTGGCGATCACCGACGACGGCTCGGTGACGGTGACCACCGAGGGCAAGGACATCACCCTCGGCGACGGCCAGGCGTCGATCACCATCAGCGGCAGCACGATCACGCTGTCCGCGCAGACGGTCAAGCTGGACGCGTCCTCGGTGGAGGTGGGCTGATGGCCGCGGTGCTGGTGGACGGCGCGGTGCTCCTGTGCACACACGGCGGCAAGGGGGCCGTCGTGCCCAGTCAGACGGTGCTCAAGGTCGGTGGCAAGCCGGCGCTGCTGAAGTCGGACAAGGTGGGTCCGGACGGGTTCGCCGGCTGCACCAACCAGAAGCCGTGCCAATCGATCCAGCAATACGCCGCGGGCCTGTCGACGGTGTTGTCCGTGCACGGCACGCCGGTCGTGCTGTCGAGCGCCAAGGGCGCGACCGACCAGGACACATTCCGGGTGCTCAGCGCCGGACAGACCGCACTCGACTCGAAGTGAAGGGGGACAACGATGACGACATACCACGGCAGCGGGCTTCGGGTCGACGACGGGGACATCGGTTTCACCGACGGCCGGCTGAACGAGGTGGTCGGGCCGCCGAACCTGGTGCAGGCGCTGACCATCCGCGTGCTGACGCCGCTGGGCACCGACCGCTACGACACCCGGTACGGCCTGGACACCGCCTCGATCTTCACCGCCCCGGTCGGCGCGCACGACATGGCCAGCCTGCTGAAGCTCAACCTGGTGCGCACGATCGGCACCGACAGCCGGGTGCGCGACGTGCGTGACATCCAGGTGTACCAACGGGATCCGGCCGCGCACGACCGCACGTGGCGGGCCGATGTCACGGTCACCGCCGCCGACGGAGCCACCCTCGACCTGCCAGTTGAACTCGGAGCACAGTCATGACCGATTTCGGGGTCACCGCGGACGGTTTCGTCCTCAAGGGATTCGCCGAGATCCTGCAGGAGGCCCAGCAGCGGGCGCGGGACGCGTTCGGGCCGGACGTCGACCTGTCCGCGACCAGCGCGCTGAACAAGATCCTCCAGGTCACCGCCGACGAGGATGCCCTGCTGTGGCAACGGCTGGAGGACACGTACTACAGCCAGTTCGTGTCCACGGCCACCGGGCCGAGCCTCGACCAGCTCGGTGAGGACATCGGTCTGCCGCGCGGATTCCTGTTCGCGCACGGCCAGGTGCAGTTCACCATCGACAACCCGGATCCGGGCCGCACCTACCTGCTGCCGGTCGGCATCATCCTCACCACCAACGAGACCGTGCCGGTCGCGTTCCGGACCACGGAGCCGGCGCGGCTCAGCGCCCAGGCCAAGACCGTGACGGTGGCGGCGCGGGCGTTCGAGCCGGGCGAGTCGGGCGACGTCGACACCGGCGAGATCAGCCTGATCGACTTCGACTACCAGGACCAGTACCTGAACCTGGGGCCGAACACGAGGGTCACCGTCACCAACCCGGCCCCGTTCACCGGCGGCGACGCGCGGGAGTCGGACACCGACTACCGGGCCCGCCAGCTCGGCTACCCGCGGGAGATGTGGACCGTCCAGAGTGTACGGGCGGCCGTGCTGAGCGTGCCCGGCGTGCTGGACGTGCTGCTGTCGGACCCGCTCGGCGGCCCGGACGTCTCGCAGAGCTACTTCACCCTGTTCGACTTCAACCAGCGGGTCTTCGCCGCCGAGCGCCGTGTGGACCAGCAGTACGACTTCACGGTCGTCGTGGCGCACGAGATCGGCCGGCCGTGGCACACCACCGGCGTCGTCATCGGCGTGTACGACCGGGTGCTGGCCGCGGTGGACCGGGTGCGGCCGATGGGCATCCACCCGAACATCGTGCCCGCCGACCACATCGAGGTCGGCCTGCGCGCCCGGGTGGTCATCGAGCCCGGCATCGACAAGCAGGCGATCACCGCCGCCCTGGTGCGCCGGCTGGCGAACGACATCGGCGGCCTGCGGCTCGGCGACGACGTGCTGTTCTCGCAGATCATGGCCGTGCTGGTGGACCAGCCCGGCGTGCTCGACGTGCAGGACATGCGGCTGCGGCGGTTCCCGCCGCAGCTCGGCCGGGTGGTGTTCGGCGCGGTCGAGTTCCAGCGGGACGTGTTCGAGGCCGCCGTCGGCGAGAACCTCGGTCTCGGCCCCACCGAGATCGCGGTGTTCCGGCTGGACAGCGGCCTGCTGGACCTGGAGGTGGTGGGCCGATGACCGCCGTAGACCGGATGGCCGGCCACCTCACGGCCCCCTTCGGCCGCGGCGCGGACCGGATGGACCTGACCTTCGCCGACCGCCGCGGCACGGTGGCGGCGTACGACTTCCGTGAGCACATCGCCCGGTTCGGCGCGCTGCCCAAGCCGCGCTACGTCCTGTCGGCCCGCGTCGACGTGACCGCGGAGACGGTTGTGGTGACGCACTACGACGTGCCCGGCGGCTCGGCGCATACCTGCACGATCACTGTGCCGGCGGGAACACTGGCCGGCGGCTCGTTCATGTTGCCGCTCGGCGCGGACGCGGCGACGGCCGTGCTGCGGTCGGTCGAGTTCCTGCCGCCGCCGCAGGGCGAGGCCAACTCGGTCGCGCGGGAGTGGCGGCTGAGCGTGCTGCTCGGCGACCTGGCCGCTCTACTGTGGACGATCGGCACGGAACGGGACGTGCTGACCGCGCAGTTGGCCAAGGCCCGCAAGCAGCGGAACCTGGCGAGCGCGTTCGGGGCGAGCCTCGACCTGATCGGGTCCGATCTCGGCGTGCCGCGGCTGCCGCCGACGCCGTACATCTTCGACTTCGACACGATCGCGCTCTACCACCTCAACGACCCGGCCAACAGCACGACCGTCGAGGACGCGACCGAGTTGTACCGGCCCGGCACCGGCCTGCGCGGCGCGGTCGACCCGGGGGTGGCGTTGGGCGGGGCGGGAAGGTTCGGCACCGCCGCGTCGTTCGACGGCACGGGCGGCATCACCGTTCCCGACAACCACGACTTCGCCCTCGGCCGCGGGCAGAGCCTCACCATCGAGTGCTTCGCCAAGCCGGCCGACGGCACCTGGCAGGGCGACCTCGTGCGCAAACAGCCGGCGGACGCCACCAAGCCCGGTTGGGCGCTGTCGGTGGGCGACTTCGGCCGCGGCATCCCGCGCAACGTGCGGCTGGTGGTCAGCGACGGCGTCGCCACGACCACGATCACGCTGTACGCCGACATCTCCTTGAGCACCGCGGAGTTCCACCACATCGCCGGCGTCGTCGACCGGCATCTCGACGAGGTTCGGCTCTACGTGGACGGTCGGCTGCGGGTCAGGCAGGACATCGGCGAGTTCGGCGAGGCCACCAACACCGAGCCGGTGCGGATCGGCGCCCCGGGATACCGGGGCGCGCTGGACGAAGTCCGGTTCAGCGCCGTCGGGCTGGACCGGTTCCACCCCGTGCTCGGTGAGAGCGACGACAGCTTCGTGCCGCGGCTGGCGCTGTTCCGCGAGTGGAAGCTGCCGACCAGGGCCACCATCGAGGAGTTGATCAACAAGGCGGTCGGCGACCGGGTCGCGGGCGCGCTGTTCCCGTTCGTCGTCGAGGACGTGGACGCGCCGCAGTTCGCCGGCACGCTGCCGGTGACGATCCGGCCGGCCCGGCTGCTGCCGCGCGAGTCGGTCGACGCACTGGGCCGGCGCAACGTGCCCGAGGCGGCGGTGTGCGGCACGGCGGCCGACGACCCGTGGTACGACCCGGCCATGCTGATCGACGGCTACGACGGGCGGATCGCCTTCTACGCCGGCGATCCGTCGCGACCGCGTGTCTCAACGCTGATGCGGGTTGCCACTCGCAAGGCGCTGTGGGCGCTGGCGGATCTGCTGGACAGCATGGGAGTTCCGCAGCATCTTGCCGTGATGTACGGGTACGAGCCGGGCGCGACCGACCTGCGGGCGGTCGGCCGGGGGCTGGTGCTGTACCACCCGGACGTGCCGGCCGACCGGCTGGCCGCGCTGGCGCACAAGGTCGGGTTCTCGTGGGTCACGCACCGGCCCGCCACCGACGACGTGTACGCCTCCGTCGCCGACACCACGACCGTGCAGATCCGTGACGCGGACGGCGGTTCCGCCAGCCGGGGCGAAGGGTTCGACGTGTGGGAGGGCGGCACGTTCGTGCTGCGCACGGATCCGGCGCCGCCGGCCGACGCCGTCGTGCGGTGGTCGATCATCCACTATGGACCCGGGCGGGTCGAGCTGCTGGACGACCCGACGCTGCCGCGGCCGATGTTCCACGCGCTCAAGGCCGGCCGGCTGACCGTGCGGGCCGGGGTGCGGCGCGGCGGGCGGACCTTCACCGGGTCCCGGCAGCTGCGCATCGGGCTCGAACAGGTGCAGGCCAACACGTCCATCGGCCCCGACGGCGCGCGCGGCGTCACCGAGTCCGTCGCCGGCACCGTGGACGACGCGCCGTTCCTGCCGACCTACCTGACCCTGTTCCGCGACGCGCGGGTCACCGGCGACCCGCAGGCGCTGCGCATGCAGCCGGCGCTGGCCGCCATCCTCAGGGCAATGCTGGACATGCTCATCACCGGCGGCCGGACCGGGGCCATCCACGTGCGGTCCGGCTACAACCCGGATGGGACGGGGTTGGAGCGGGTCGGTCGGGCGCTGACGTTCGACGCCGGAACCGTCGCGTTGAACATCGAGTCGATCGCGGTCCTGGCCCACGGCGCGGGTTTCGACTACGTGCGCAACACCGGCTCGGCGATCCAGGTCGCACACCGGGCCGAGGATCTGGTGACGATCAGCGGGCCGTCGGAGGTCGAGGAGGGCGCCAGCTCGCTGCTGCGGGTGGCGCCGCGGGCCGAGCCCCGCGCCATCGCGTGGGACGGCACAGCCCTGTGCGTCCTCAACGCCGGCACCGGCACGGTGTCCACAGTGGACCCTGCCAGCGGGAAGGTGGCGGCCACCGTCAAGGTCGGCGACGACCCGATCGGCATCGCCGCCATCCCGGGCCTGCGGTATGCCTTCGTCGCCGAGGGCGACAGCAACACGATCTCCACCGTGGACACCGGATTCGGCGAGATCGGCGCCGCCATCCAGCTGACCGAGAAGCCGGTGGCCGTGGTCGCGCATCCGACCGAGGACCAGATCGTCATCGCGACCACCGCCAAGCTGGTCGTGATGGGCTTCAACTTCGACGTGCTGTCGACCGTCGCGTTGCCGACGCCGCCGACCACGCTGGCCCTCGACCCGACCGGGGCGACCGCCTGGCTGGGCTTTGCCGACAGGACGGTGCGTTCGGTGGCGCTCAGCGGCACGACCGTGTCCGCCCCCGTCACCATGCCCGACGTGGTCACGGACCTGGCCGTCAGTCCGACGGCGGTGTACGCGGTGAGCCCGGGGCGATTGTCCATTGTGGACGTGCCGGGCCGGGCCGTCCGTTCGGCGGACAACGTCGGCCCAGCACCGCGGTCGGTGGTGTACGACGCGACCGCGAATGCGGTGTACCTGTCCGACGCCACCACCGGCGAGGTGCAGGTCCGGACCGCCACCGGCGCGGAAACCCAGCCGCCGCGCCGTGTTCGGCTGGCCGGCCTGGTCAGCGACCTGTTCGTCGTGCAGAACCGCTTGTACGCCACCACTGTCGCCGATCCGGCGCTCGGCGGCACCGACGCCGTCGCCGTGCTCGATCCGACCGCAAACCTGGCGCCGCTGGCGTTCTGGGCGCTGGGAAGCGGTTACGGCGAGCGGCTTGCGGTGTCCGTGCGCACCGGCGCGCAGGCCGTGGCCCGGCTGGACGGCACCACCGGCCACTCCGTGCACCTCATCGCCCAGCAGGCCGGACCGGTGGAGGTGACCGCGCGCTACACCGCCCCCGGTGTGCAGCCCTACACCGCCCGGGTCGTGCTCACGCCGTACCTGCGGCAGCAGGAGAACGTGGCCATTCCCAAGGAGGCCTACGACCTGGTGATGAACGTGCTCAGCGAGTTCCACCCGGTCGGCGTCGAGATCGACACCAGCGAGATCCGCAAGCGGGTGCTCGAACTGAGGGCCGATCTGCTCGACGTGCTGCCGGCCTACACCTTTCCGACCTACCGCCTGCGCGGCCCCCTGCCCGCGCGCACCGCCCAGGAGGACAGCCAGTGAATTTCAACATCCAGTTCAAGCGCACGTTCAGCCACAAGCCGTGGGTGGACACGGTCGACCGGGTCGCCGCCGGCGGCGACAACGGCTTCAACGTCCGGTTCCAGGCCCTGGAGGCCGACCTCGACTCCCTCGCCGCCCGCATCGACGAGATCAACAAGGCGCTCAACGCCGTCGCGCCGACGGTGCCGGACGTGATCACCGTCAACGTGAACCCGTCGATGAACTCGGCCCTGCCGGCCGGCCAGTGGATCTACGCCAACGGCGAGTCCCACAAGGACACCGGCGGACTCGTGAAGGGCATCATCCCGCTGACCAGCCTGCCGGCACGGGGCAAGGTGAACACCGTCCGGGTCACCGGATCGAACTCCGGCACCGCCACCGTCGACGTCTACCTCTACCGCAAGCCGTTCGGCGGCCAACTGCCCGAGGCGGTGGCGTCCCAGACCGGGATCAAGTCGCAGACCCCCGACGGCCGTTACGAGATCTACGTGACCGCCCAGTCCAACCGCGCGGCCATCGACACCACGAACTACACGTACTACCTCGAGATCACCGGCCACGGCGACAACACCAACGACGTGTCCGTGTCCGGCATCCAGATCACCTGCACGCCCTGAGAAACCAAGGAGTCGACAACCATGGCAGATCCGACACCGGTCGGCGGCCGGCTGATCATCCCGTACAAGGCCGGCGACGACGGCACCCGGCCGATCGCCTCGGACGTGGCCGTGTGGGACGGTCCCAACGTCCGCGTGGTCCCCATCGAGCGGCTGGAGCAGTACCGGGACCCCACGGCCGCGATCTGGAACGACCCGACCGACGGCAACCGCGTCGAGGTCGGCAAGTTCTACCAGCTCGTGGTGCGGGCCACCAACCGCGGCGACCTGCTCTACCCGCCGCCGGGCGCGGACAACACGCCGACCGACCTCAAGCAGATCAACCTCGAGGGCTGGGTGCTCGGCTTCAACGCCGGCGCCGGCGCGCTGACCGACCGGCTGGCGGTGTTCGCGGGCTTCGAGTCCGGTCCGATCAAGCCCCACCAGGACTTCGTGCTGGTCAGCAACAACAACCCCTGGCAGCCGACGGCGAAGGAGGTCAGCGACTACAACGGCCACGTGTGCGCCCAGGCGAACATATACGCCCAGGAGACGTTCGCCGGGGACGGCGCCGACGGCACGCCGCCCGACGGCCAGCAGTCCGGTTTCACCGTCTTCCCGTACCGCGACTCGCACCACGCGCAGCGCAACCTGCAGATCGTGGCGGCGACCGTGAACACGACGGTGGCGCGCAACCTGCTGCTGGCGGTTCCGGCGACCGACCGGTGCCCGCTCGAGGCCAATGTCGCCTTCCGCGAGGTGGAGTTGCCGGACGACCCGGCCGAGCTGCGCAAGCTCGTCGGCGACTTCGGGGACCTCGAGCTGCGGACGCCGTGCGGGGATCCGGTGGACAAGGTGACCGTCGACGCCGGCGACGGCTGCCCGACCGACGACCTCGACATCGAGCTCAAGCCGGGCGACCGCAAGCTGCTGAAGATCACCATCCCGCAGTACCACGAGCAGCGGGTCGGCGACGTCTTCGGCTTCGACGTGGTCACCACGTATCACGACGGCGCCAAGGTCTACGGCGGCGCGCGGTTCTACGTGGTCGTGACCCCGGGCCTCGGGGTCTGATTCGCCGTCCCCGGCCGGCGGCGCCGGCCGGGGACATCGGTCAGTAGTGGATCGCGCCCTTGGCGCCGCCGCCGACACAGACCGCGTCGCCGTTGATCGCAACGCTGAGCGGGCTGGCGAGGAAGGCGACCACCGACGCCACCTCCGCCGGCTCGATCACGCGTCCGATGGAGATGGAGTCGGCGTACCGGCGCTCGATCTCCTCGAGGCTGCGCCCGGTCGCCTCGGCCTGCTGCTGGACGGCCCACTGCATGGCCTCGGTGCGGGTGGCCCCGGGGTGCACCACCGTCACGTTGACGCCCCGCGGACCGAGTTCGTCGGCCAGATTCCTTGTCATGGCGGCGATCGCGACGTTGCGAATGGATCCGGTCACCGACACCGCCTGCCGCGCGGCGAGACCCGCGACGTTGATGACCCGCCCCCAGCGGCGCTCGGTCATGCCCGGCGTGAAGGCCCGCACGCAGCGCAGGTAGCCGCGGACCTTGACGTTGATCTGCTCCTCCAGCTGGTCTTCTCCGGACACCGCCGACATCACCGGGGCGGCGTTGTTGACCAGGATGTCCACGCCGCCGAGGCGGGCGATCACCGTCTCGGCCATGGCCGTCACGGACCCGTCGTCGGCGGTGTCGGCGGCGACCCCGATGACCTGCGCACCCGTCTCCGCGCTCAGCCGGGTCGCTTGCGCCGCAACGCTTTCCGCGTTCCGCGACACCAGCGCCACGGCCGCCCCCTCCTGCGCGAGCGCCCGTCCGACCGCGAACCCGATCCCCCGGCTTCCTCCGGTCACCACCGCGCGGCGGCCGGCCAACTGCAGATCCATGGTTCCCCTAACCGACACTCAAGAGTGTCCAAGTGACACTCATGAGTGTCATTACGGCACTGTAGGATGTCAACCGTGGCAGAGCTCACCGCCGTGCAGCGGCAACGGCGCCAGGTCACCATCGACGCGCTGCTCGACGCGGCCGAGCGCGGCATGATCGAGCACGGGCTCGGCGTCAGCATGGACGACATCGCCACGCTGGCCCAGGTCGCCCGCCGGACCGTGTTCCGCTACTTCGCCACCCGCGAGGACCTGCTCAGCGCCGCCGTCGACGCCTCGTGCGCCAAGCACCTGCGCTCCGTGCCCGAATACACCGGCGACGACTGGCACACCTGGCTCGCCGACGTCGCCCTCGTCCGACACCAGGCCAACCTGCAGGCCGGCCACCTCCACCGGGAATTCACCGCGCGCCCCCTGCCCGCCCGCCTCGCCCAGGCCTACGCCCGATATCAGGAGGAACTGCACCGCTTCTTCCGCAGCGTCGCCGACTCCGTCTGGCGCGCCGCGGGCGGCGACGGCTCCACACCGCAGCCGTTGCAGCAGACCGTCGCCGCACACCTGAGCCCGATGTTCACCCAGGCCGTCGTCGTCGACGCCGGGGGCACCGCCGAACTCGCCGCCGACATGGCCGTCGAGGCCGTCACCGCCACTGTGCGCCGACTGGTCGGGCAATGATTGATCAGCCGGCGCAGGGCGGGTCGTAGGGCAGCGTCGGCAGGTAGCGGATCCACTGGTCGGTGGTGGGTGTGTCGGTGGTGCCGCAGATCCGCTGCACGGCGTGGTCCACGTCGAGATCGAGCAGGCGGACGGCGTCCGCGTCGTCGGTGACGGCGAGGTAGGCGCCGTCCGGGCTGTAGGCGATGCCGGCGCCGCGGCTGGTCAGGGCGGCCATCGGGGCGCCGAGCGCGGTCGGATGGGCCCGGTCGGCGACGTTCCACAGCCGGATGGTCTCGTCGGTGCTGTCGCTGGCGAGGGTGCGGCCGTCGGGGCTGAACGCGATCGCCGAGACGGACCGGGTGTGGCCCTGCAGGACCATGGCCCGGGTCGGATTCGGCACGTCCCACAGCCACACGGTCTGGTCCGCGCCGCCGCTGGCCAGCGTGTGGCCGTCCGGACTGAACGCGATGGTCACGACGTCGTTGGTGTGGCCGTGCAGCTGTCCGACGGCCCGTGGCGCGGAGCGGTTGGTGACGTCCCACAGCCGGATGCTGTGATCGTCGTCGACCGCGGCGAGCAGCTTGCCGTCGGGACTGAAGGCGATGGCGTTGCCGCCGATGGCCGCGGTGACGCGGCCGACGGGGACCGGAAGGCGAGGGTCGGTCACATCCCAGAGCTGCACGGCGTTCTCGTCCTCGGGCACGGCCAGCGTGCGGCCGTCCGAGCTGAACGCGAAGGCGGCCCGCAGCGGCGTCTTGACGGTGAACCCGTCGCCCAGCGGCACCGGCCGGGTGGGCGTGCTGATGTCCCAGAGCCGGAGGACCTTGGCCTGGCTCAACACGGCCAGCACCCGCCCGTCGGAGCTCATCTCGATGTCGGTGCAGTCGGTGTTGCAGACCGCCGCCGGCCCGGCGGGCGGCGGGATCTCGGCGGCGAGCCGCGGCCGCCCCCGGTCCTTGGTGAGCCACAGCCGCACGGCGCCGTCGAGGCCGCCGGTGGCGAGGAGCCCGCCGTCGTGCCGGAAGGCGACGGCGTCCACGGTGCTGCGGTGCCCGAGCAGCACTCCACCGGGCAGCGACCACAGCTGGACGACGCCGTCCGAGCTCCCGGTGACCAGGCGGGTGTCGTCGGGGGCGAAGGCGACGGTGTAGACGTCCCCGCCGGCGGTGGCCCGGGGCAGCGGCGCCGGGTGGGCCGGATCGGACATGTTCCACAGCCGGGCCGTGCCGTCGGTGCTGCCGCTCGCGAGCATCGACCCGTCGTGGCTGAACGCCACCATCCAGACGGCGGCGGTGTGCCCGGTCAGCGGGACGCCGGCCGGCGCGCCGGTGGCGACGTCCCAGATCCGCACGGTGCCGTCCAGGCTGCCCGCCGCGACGTACCGGTTGTCGGGGCTGATCGCCACGGAGTGCACGAGCAGGTCGGGGCCGCCCATGGGATCGTGCAACGGGACGGGGTGTTCCAGGTCCCGCAGGTCCCACAGCCGGACCGTCTTGTCGCCACCGCCGGAGACGAGCAGCCGGCCGTCGGAGCTGAACGCGACCGACGCCACCACGCCGGCGTGGCCGTGGAACACGGCGACGGACCGAGGCGCCGCGGGGTCGGCGACGTTCCACAGCCCGATGGTGCCGTCGTTGTTCGCCGTCGCGAGCAACCGGCCGTCCGAGCTGAACGCCACCGAGTAGACGCTGCCGCCGATGGCGGCGATCGGCGCGCCGAACCGGGTGGGTCGTTTCGGGTCGGTGACGTCCCACAGCTGCACGGTGCCGGCCTTGCCGGTGGTGGCCAGCACGGGACCGACCGGGCTGAACACGACCGCGCTGAGCCAGCCGCCCTGGTCGTTGGGCAGCGTCCCGAGCGACTCCGCGCGGCCGGACGAGGTGCGCAGGCCCCAGAGCCGCACGACGTCGTCGGCGCCGCCCGAGGCGAGGATCGCGCCGTCCGGGCTGAACGACGCCGAGTAGACGTTGCCGCCGTGGCTGCCGACACTGGTCGCGAGGGTGGCGGTCTGGGTGCTGAGCAGTCGGGTGCGCACGGAGTCGTCGGTCGGGCGCATCCGGCGGGCGACGAGCGCCAGCTGTGCGGACAGCGACGGGTCCCGGTCCCGCAACCAGTCCGATTCCGCCAGAACCTGTTGGAACAGCGCGTCGTCACGCTGGCGGAGCGCGGTGGTCCGCTCCGTGCCGGCCACCACCGCCGCGACGGCGGCGACGAGGGCGCACACGACGACAGCGGCCATCAGCAGCCGTAATCGCCGGGTCCGCCGCCGGGTCACCGCGAGCTCGGCGTGCCGGCCACGCTCGCCGGCGTCCAGGAACTGGCGTTCCCGCTCGGACAGCGAGGACTCGGCCGTCTCGCGCCACTGCAGGGCCTGCTCCAGCCGCGCCCCGCGGTACAGCGTCGACGGATCCCGGTCCATCGCCTCCCACGTCGCGGTGGCCTCGGTCAGCATCCGATGGATCCGCAGGCCGTCCCGGCCCTCGGTCAGCCACCGGCCCAGCCGGGGCCAGCTGCGGATCAGCGCCTCGTGGGTGATCTCCACCGACTCCCGGTCGGCGACGACCAGTCGGGCGTCGACCAGCCGGGCGATCACGGTGTCGTGGTCGGCGCCCTGGTCGAGCTCGGCCCTGGGCACGCGGCGGCGCGTGTCCTCGGTGCCCTCCCCCAGCACGCACAGTCGTACGAACAGGTCCCGGGCGATCTTCTGCTGCGCGTTGCTGAAGCCGTCGAACACGCTGTCGGCCGTCCGCGCCAGCGCGTGCGCGATGCCGCCCGCGCTCTCGTACCCGGCCAGGGTGAGCTTCGCGCCGGCGCGCCGACGCCACGTCTCCAGCAGGGCGTGGGACAGCAGCGGCAGGATGGCCGGCCGGCCCGCCGCCTCCGACATCAGGGTGGCCAGCAGCGCGCCCTCGACGCTGCACTGGGCCCTCGCCGCCGGCGCGACGATCGCGCGCCGCAGCTCGTCCGTGGTCATCGGGCCCACGGTCACCTGCGCGTCCCGCATGGCCGCCACCAGGCCGGAGTGCTGCGCGCAGTGCGGATAGAAGTCCGCGCGCACCCCGATCACCACGTGGCGCTCGTCGGCGGCGTCGAGCAGCGCGGCGATGAACCGCTCGCGCTCGGACTCGTCGCCGCAGAGCGTGAACAGCTCCTCGAACTGGTCGACGACGATCACGTCCGCGTCCGCCGTGCCGTCGAGGGCGGCCATCGGGTCGGCGCCGGGCGTGCACAGGACGACCCGCCGGTCCCCGGACAGCGCCGGGATCAGGCCGGCCCGCAGCGCCGACGACTTGCCCGAGCCGGACGGCCCGAACACCGCCGTGAACGGCTGCCGGCGCACCCGGGCGGCCAGGTCCGACACCAGCTGCTCGCGGCCGACGTACCGATCGGCGTCGGCGACCTCGTAGCTGGCCAACCCGACGTACGGGGCCCCCGCGACGGCGTCGTCCGGCGCGGCGGACCGGGCGTCCAACTCGGCGCGGAGCGCGCGCCAGCGTCGTTCCCATTCGGCCGCGTCGCCGCCGCAGCAGCGCACGAACGCCAGCGTGACCGCGAGGCTCGGCACGCGGCGGCCGCCGGCGGCGTCGGACAACGTCGTGTGCGAGAAATGCGCCCGTGCGGCCAGCTCCCGGTACGGCGGGCGGCCCGCCTGTTCCCGCAGTTTCCGCAGGTCGGCGGCGAATTCGGCGAGCGCGGAGCCGTCCAGCTCCAGCGGTCGTTCGGCACGCGGCATGTTCCCCCCAGCCCTTGCCCGGCGTGGCCTCGACATTGTCCGGGTGTTGGTGTCCGGCGTCCAACGCCCGGCGCCTGACAACGCCGAAGCGCTACACCGTTGCGCAGCCCCCGGTCAGGTGAGGGGAACCGAGGGCTTCCGCAAGGGGGACATCGAATGCACAGACGAACAGCCGTGCTCGCGACAGTGCTGCTCGCGTTGGGGGCCGGCACGGCGACACCCGCCGTGGCCGCAGCCGAAACCTGCGACTGGCACGTGGCCAAGGTGGCGGCGCCGGCCGGCTACGACGAGCGGCACACGACCGTGACGGGCACCGACAGCCACGGCAACTACTCCGGCTGGGTGCTGTCGAACACCAGCGACAGCGGCGTGGTGGTGCTCTGGACCAACGGGCAGCCGCGCGTGGTCGACGAGTTCGCCGACTTCACGTACCCGCAGGTCGTCGACGAGAACTCGGCCGGCACCGTGCTGGTGTCCGGCCACCAGCGCAGCACCGACCGCACGGGCGCCTTCCTGTACGCGGGCGGCCACACCGGCCACGGCACGCTCAGCTACCTGCCGTCGCCCGCCGGCTACGTGACCGACTACGCGGTCGCGCTGAACGAACGCGGCGACGTGCTGGCCCGTGGTCATGCCGTGAAGGACGGGCATGAGGTCTCGCTGCTCTGGTCGACGCTGGCGGCCGGGCCGACCGTCATCGACACCCCGTACGGGTCGGGCAAGGACCTCGACGACGACGGCACCGTGCTGCTCTACGACGGCGCCAGCAATCCGGCGCACCTGTGGCGCAACGGCCGGATCATCCCGCTGGCCGCCGAGTACCCGACGATGGTCGCGGCCGTCCGCGCCGGCAGGGTGATCGGCACGAAGGTCGAGTCCTGGCCGGAGTCGCAGTCGCTGCTGTGGACCGACCCCGCGGCCGCCCGTCCGATCGACAACGGCGGGACCGCGCAGGCCGTCAACGCCCACGGGCTGATCGCCGGCGACCGCGGCGACCTGGTCGGGCCGCCCGCCGTGTGGTCGGGCACCACCTTCCTCGCCGACCTGCCGCTGCCCGACGGCGTCACCGACGACGCCGGCACCTACGTGGTCGGCGACGACGACACCGTCTTCGGCAAGGCGTACCAGTACGGCGCGCTGAAGTGGACCTGCACCAGCACCGGCGACTGAGCCGAATTGTGAAATCCCGATTCTCGAAAGGCCCCACCATGCCCGCACTACCGGCATTGTTCAGACGGGCCCGAGCGGCCGTCGTCGCCCTCGCGGTCGCGCTCGGCTGCGTCACGGCGGTCGCCGTGCAGAGCCCGCCCGCCCACGCCGACGCGACCTGCTCGGCCAACGTCTCGGTCTACGGCGTGCTCGCCGACGGCCGCCTGACCTACACCGCGATCGACCCGGACAACGGCAACATCGTGCACGTCATCACGTCCAGCCGGTCGATCGGCTTCACGCCGAAGGCGATGGCGACGCTGAACGGCAACACCGTTCTGGTCACGTCCACCGCCGGCGTGCTCTACCGGATCGACGTGATCACGAACGCCACCAGCCTGACCTTCAACGACCCGATCGACCTGCAGCACGGCTGGACCCACACCCTGCTGACCTACGACGGTCACGGCCACATCTACGGCACCACCTCCGCCGGGGTGCTGCTGCAGTACCTGATGTCCGCCCAGAACGGCAAGCCGGGCCCGCTGCAGATCGGGCAGCGCGTGGAGATCGGCAGCGGCGGGTTCTACCTGAAGACGCTGGCCGCGGCGGCCGACGACCGGCTCATCGCCACCGCCTCGGACGGCCAGCTGATCAGCTACGCCGTGACCGCGTCCGGCGGCTACACCCGCGCCCAGCTCGACGACGCCGGCTGGCAGAGCTTCGCGAACCTGGTCTCGCCCGGCGGCGGCCTGTACTACGGCAAGAACCCCGACGGCGCCATGTACTGGTACGAGGACGCCGACCCGGCCGACGGTCGCGGCACGGACATCACGTACCACCTGGACGACCCGGTCGCCTCCCGCGGCTGGACGCAGATCCTGCTCTCGGCCGACCCGAGCACCTGCACCGCCAAGCCGCCGGCCAACCCGCTGCGCGGCAAGATCGTCGCGGCGGCCACCGGCGAGGTCGGCACCCCCGAGGCGCAGTGCGACAAGTACAACGAGGCCTGCGACGGCGGCCGGCTCGACTGGTGCGCGATGTTCGCCACCTGGACCTGGGCGACGGCCGGGGTGTCCGGCGTGCCGCGCAGCACCTTCGTCGCGCGTGGCCTGGGCAAGTGGGGCGTGGACCACAACCTGTTCAAGTGGCGCTCCAGCAGCACCCACGGCAGCCCGAAGCCCGGTGACTGGGTGATCTACGGCCAGCCCGACGGCCAGGTCGGCGGGCACGTCGACGTGGTGACCGCGGTCCACCCGGACGGGACGCTGACCGTGGTCGGCGGCAACGTCAGCCAGCAGGTGAGCCGGCGGGTCATCGATCCCGACACCGCCCGTTCCGGTGCGAACAACGACCAGCCGATCTCCGGCTACGTCTCGCCGCCCGGCGCCTGACCTCCACCATCAACGCGGCGCCGCGGCCAACGCCGGCCGCGGCGCCGTCCGCACCCAGGAGTCCGCTTTGCGTTTCGCAGCAAGAACCTTCGCCCTCGCGGCCGCCGCGCTGACGGCGCTGACCGCCGGCACCGCCCAGGCCGCCACCGATTCCGACGACTTCGTCCGGGCCCGCGTCGCCCAGGTCGCCGCCTACCAGACCGAGCCGTGCGACGGCGCGCCGACGTCGGCCGACGGCCAGGCCGCCAGCAAGCTCAACGGCGTGCTCACCCAGGGCCTGAAGAACTCGATGACCGCCTACCGGGTGTCGTGCGCCCGCGCCGTCATCGACGCCGTGCAGAAGCGTGGGCTCGACGAGCGGGCCGCGGTCATCGCGATCACCACCACCATCGTCGAGTCCACCATCGAGAACATCAGCGGGGCGGCCGGCGACGGCAGCAGCAGCATCGGCCTGTTCCAGCAGATCGACGCCTGGGGCTCGCGGGACGACCGGCTCGACCCGAGCTGGGCCACCAACGCGTTCCTCGACGAGATGGAGCGCGTCTACCCCAACGGCAGCTGGCG
Source organism: Kutzneria kofuensis (assembly GCF_014203355.1). Lineage (NCBI taxonomy): Bacteria > Bacillati > Actinomycetota > Actinomycetes > Pseudonocardiales > Pseudonocardiaceae > Kutzneria > Kutzneria kofuensis. The sequence continues at coordinate 7,896,954 of NZ_JACHIR010000001.1, read as the reverse complement.
CACCGCTGACATCGGCGACGTCTGCCAGAAGGTGCAGCGGTCGGCCTACCCCGACCGGTACGCCAAGCAGACCCTGGACGCGCAGCGCATCGTCGACGAGCTGAGCGGCCCCGGCGCCGTCACCGTGTCGATCTACGGCGCGCTGTCCGACGGTCGGCTCACCTACTCCACCATCAACTCGCAGACCGGCGACCGGACCAAGACCGTCGTCTCCACCGACAACCTCGGCTTCGTGCCGAAGACGTTGGCCACGCTGAACTTCAACACTTTGCTGGTGACCTCGCCCGCCGGCCAGCTGTACCGGGTGGACATCATCACCAACAGCAACTCGCTGCAGTTCGCCACCCCCACCGCGCTCGGCGGCGGCTGGACGCACGACATGCTGACCTACGACGGGCACGGCCACCTGTACGGCATCGCCAACGGCACCCTGATGTCCTATGTGGTCTCCCGGCCCAAGCCGGCGTCCACCCAGATCGGCCAGCGGGCCGTGATCGGCACCGGCTTCACCATGCGCACCATCGCCGCCTCCGGCGACGACTGGCTGGTCGGCATCAGCACCACCGGTGTGCTGCGCTCGTACCACATCGCCGCCGACTACACCTGGACCGGCGCCACGCTGGCCGACCGGTGGAGCACCTTCGACCAGCTCGTCACCCCCGGCTACGGCCTGTACTACGGCCAGACGCGCGACGGCGCGATGTACCGGTACTTCGACCACAACCCGTTCGACCTCAACGGTTCCGACATCGAGGGCTTCGGCACCGACCCGGTCGACACGCACGGCTGGACCCAGATCCTGCTGTCCGCGCAGCCGCTCGTCGGCTGACGCACCCGCCGGGATCCCCGTCCCCCGGGGATCCCGGCGTCCTCACGTCGCGAAGTCGAGGATCAGCCGGGGCGGACAGCGTGGCGGCGAGGACCGTGTCCCAGCGACCTCCTAGGTGCGTAGCGGCTCTTCGACGCAGCCGGCCAGTTCGCTCAGCGCCGCCTGCCGCCCCGTGGCGACGGCCGAGCGCAGCAGGTGTGGGCGCCGTTCGGTGCGGCCGATGCGCGCGCTGCCGAGCGGCGGGCGGATCTGCAGGGTCGCGGGGTGCGTCGCCAGCAGGCGCTCCTCCTCCGCCCGGAAGACGTCGCTGCGCAGCCACGGGTCGAGGGCGCCGGGGGCGCGTCGGGCGAACCAGCGCGACGCCACCAGGCGCTCGCCGCGGGACGGGGCCGACGAGGTCTCGTCCGCGCGCATCGTGCGCAGGGCCACTATGTGCGTCGCCCGCTGGGCCAGCGCCGTCCTGATCGGAACCGCCTCGCTCAGGCCGGCGTCCACGAAGGACCGCCCGTCGATCTCGACCGGTTTCCCCGCGAGGATGGGCATCGCCGTCGAGGCGCGCAGCGCCCGCTGCACGCCGGCCTGGTCGCGGACCTGGTCGTACAGGTCGACGGACTCGCCCGTGCGAGCGTCGGTGGCCATCGGGTGGAACTCGACGGGGTTGTCGAGGATCTCCTGGAACCCCATCGGCATGATCTCGGTGTACACGGTGTGGACGAGGAAGTGGGTGTCCACCACCGGTTTCAGCCGCAGGGCGTTGCCCAGGTTGATGGTCGTGCGCATGATCAGCGGATCCCACCACGCGTGCTGGGTCGCTTCGGCGCGGCCGCACAGCAGCCAGGCCGCGTTCAGCGTTCCGGCGGAGCTGCCGTAGACGGCGTCGAACGCCGGCAGCAGCCCCAGCTGCTCGATGGCGATCGTCATGCCGCTCGAGTAGGCGCCGCGGGAGCTGCCGCCCTCGACCAGCAGCACCAGGCGCGCGTCGTCGCTGCGGTTCCCGGGCGTGCTTCCCTGCGCCTTGCGGTCTCGCAGCAGTTGCAGAACGGAGGCGGTCACCGCCTCTTTATACCGCAGTCAGAACAGTCCAGAGCCGGAGGTGGCACGTGTAACAACGTTCCGTATCATTGTTCCGTAACGTGCGTCAGCTCAATCGCGACAGCCTGGTACCGTCGTGCCCGTGCCCCGGTTGAAGCAGCGCACCGACGCCCTCCGTGAGCGTGGGCTGGCCGCCGCCCTCGCAGCGCTCGCCGAGGAGGGCGTGGCCGGCCTGACCACCCGGACCGTCGCCGGCCGCGCCGGCGCCTCGCTGCCCGCGATCTACGAGGTCTTCGGTGACAAGGCCGGCATCGTCCGGGCGGTCTTCTTCGAGGGGTTCCGGATGCTCGGCGACGACCTCGCCGAGCTGCCGCCCGCCGCCGACCCGCTCGACGGACTCCGGCGGCTCGCCGACGGCTTCCGCCGGTTCAACGTCGCCAATCCCGTGCTGGCCGAGGTCATGTTCGCCCGGCCGTTCGCCGACTTCGACCCCACGGCGGAGGAGACCAAGGCCGGCGTCAAGGTGCGCAAGATCTTCGTGCGGCACGTCCGGGACGCCGTCGACGCGGGCCTGCTCACCGGCGACCCGACCGACATCGCGCTCATCTTCTTCACCCTGGTCCAGGGCATGGCCGCCGCCGAGAACGCCCAGCGGCTCGGCGGGTCGAGGCACTCGGTGGACCGCCGCTGGCGGCTCGGCGTCAACGCGCTCATCACCGGCCTGTCCTGAGCGGCGACACCACGGGCACGTTCCGCTGCCCGGACAACCTTGCCGTCGCCGCGACGGCCGCGCCGCCGCCTACGCTTCGGAACAGCTATTCCCCGGAACGGAGATCATGGACGTCCCACCCGAGGTCCTCGCCCGGCTCGACACCATCGGCTCGGCGCTGCCTCCCCTGCTGAAAGCGGAATTCGAGCACGAACGCGACATCGTGCTGCGCGAGGCCGCGACCGCGACGACCACCACGAGCCTGACCGTCCTGGTCGCCAAGTGGCACGGCGTCGCCGCCGCCGAGGCCCGCGATCCCGGCATCTCCCACCGCATCCTCGCCGAAACCGCCGAGTTGTTGGCGAAAGAGGGCTCAGGCCTGGAGTCGTAGCGCGCGGCGGGCCGAGAATCCGGACGCCTACGTCAAGCGAATCCTGGTCGATGAGGCCAACCGCTACTGGAAACGCCACCGTGACGCGGCGCCGCCCACGGACGAGGCCGCGCCGGAGGCGGCGGTGCCGGATCCCTCGAACCGCGTCGTCGACCGCGACGTGCTGCCGCACGCCCTGTTGTCCCTGCCGGCCCGCCAGCGAACGGTCAGCGGGTCGTGGTGTGGGACCTGTACGGCGACGACGGCTCGTACTACTTCGCCCAGACGCGGGACGGCCTGCCGGCGCAGGTCGCCGCCCACAACAACCAGGGCGACAGCCTGTTCGGCCGCGAGGTCGAGGCGGCGGTGTACGCGGCCAAGGGCGACCTGGACACGGCCCGCCAGAAGATGGCCGGCGCGGCCGGGAAACCCGGCGTGATCAGCGAGCGGGACGACAAGGAGCTGACCGACTGGTGGATCTGGTCGGACAGCATCGGCGCGCTCAAGGCCGGCGCGGGCAACCCGGTGGTCCGCGAGGGCGTGCTGCGCCTGATGTCCACGCTGCCGCACGTCGCCGTGACCAAGACCTCGACCGACGGCCGGCCCACTCTCGCGCTGACCGACACCGAGCCGCCGGTCAAGGCCGGCCCCAAGTCCTCGTCCGGCGAAACCCAGACCGTGACCATCGACGCCGACACGGGCGTCCCGATCTCCTTCCACAGCGGCCAGAACAAGTCCTCGGACGACGTCAAGTTCGAGGTCTCCCGGGTCACGCTGGCCGATGTGGCGGCGGGGAAGTTCTGAGTCGAAACGACGCGGTGCCGGCCGGGCCGACCAGGCCCGGCCGGTTGTCGCATTCCGGAAGGCTTTCGTCCGGAACCGAATCTAGGGTGCCTTCATGGACAACGCACTGACCGCGGCGCAGTTCCAGGCCTCGGACGGCGTCGGCGACTGGCGGGTGCTGACGTCCGGGGCGAGCGCGTGGTTCGACGCCCCGTCGCACGCCGCCGGGGCGGGGTTGGTCCGCCGGGCCGCCGGAGTGGCGGAGATCGACCTGCGGGCCGACGGGGTGCGGGTGCACGTCGGGTCCGTGCCGCTCACGCCGGTCGACGTCGCCGTGGCGAGGGCGATCTCCGGCGTCGCGGCCGAGCTCGGGCTGGCGGCGAATCCCGCGGTGCTGCAGACGGTGCAGCTGACGATCGACGCCCTCGACCCGGCCGCGGTGATGCCGTTCTGGCGCGACGCCCTCGGGTACGAGCCGGAAGGCGACGAGGACCTGGTGGACCCGCTGCGGCGGGACCCGGGGATCTGGTTCCAGCGGCAGGACCACCCCCGCCCGCTGCGCAACCGCTTGCACGTCGACGTCGCACGGCCCGACGCGTTGGCGGCGACACCAGCCGGGCAGCAGCGCCGTCGCAACGAGTTCTACGCGACGCTCGCCGACGCCGAGGGCAACGAGGCGGACATCATCCCGGCCGACCCGCTGGGCGAAGCCGAGGACTGGCGGGTGCTGTTCGGGGCGATGGCGTTCTACCCCACGGAATCGCCGGCGGAGCTGGTCGAAGCCGTTGCCGACCTGGCCGACGAGGCGGGCCTGCCGCTGCTGGTGGATCTGCGCCCGGGCGGCGTCACGATCGACACCGGCAAGGACCGGTGGACGGACAAGCGGTTCCCCGATCTGGCCCGCCGGATCCAGCGGGCGGCACGGGACCTGGGCCTGACGGCGGATCCGGCGCGGCTGCGGTTCGTGCAGTTCGGGATCGACGCCGTCGACGTGCCCCAGGTCCGGGACTTCTGGCGCGCGGTCCTCGGCTACGACTGCGACCCCCGCCCCGGCGTCACCGACATCTACGACCCCCGACGGCTCAACCCGCCGATCTTCTTCCAGCCCATGGACGAGTCGGAGCATGCCCGCCGCCGGCAACGCAACCGTATGCACCTCGACCTCTTCGTGCCCGACGACCGTGCACATGCACGCGTCGAAGCCGGCCTCGCCGCGGGCGGGCGCATCGTCCACGACAAGCGGGCGCCGTTCTGGTGGACCCTCGCCGACCCGGAGGGCAACGAGCTCGACATCGCGGTCACGGTCGGGCGCGAATAGCGGTCACTCCCCCGCTGTCAACTGTTGGCCACGCGCTCACCTTCCCGGTGGATACTCGGCCGCGGCCCTGACGACCCTGCGGTTGGGAGACGGCGATGAGCGATGTGACCCGGCGGGAGTTTCTGGCGGGCACGGCGGGAGCGGTGGCGCTGGCGGCGGTGGGATCCACGGCGGTGGCGCAGGCGGCGACCCTGCCGGCGCCCGAGCAGTCGGGCATCGACCACATCGTCGTGGTGATGATGGAGAACCGCTCGTTCGACCACTACCTGGGCTGGCTGCCCGGCGCCGACGGCCGGCAGGCGGGACTGACGTTCACCGACAACAATGGCGTGGCACACCAGACCCACCACCTGACCGTGCCGCACGGCTGCGGGTTCAGCGACCCCGACCACTCCTACGACGGCGGCCGGGTCGAGTTCAACAACGGAGCCTGCGACGGCTGGCTCCGCGCCGGCGACAACGACGAGTTGTCCATCGGCTACTTCGAGGCCGAGGACCTCGGTTTCTACGGCAGCGCGGCACGCGACTGGACGGTCTGCGACCGCTACTTCGCCGCGATGATGGCCCCGACCTTCCCCAACCGGTTCTTCCTGCACTCCGCGCAGACCGACCGCACGACCACCTCCGTCGACAAGCTCGCCACCATGCCGGCGATCTGGGACCGCCTCGCCGCGGCCGGCGTCAGCGGCCGCTACTACTTCAGCGACGTGCCGTACACGGCGCTGTGGGGCACCCGCCACCTCGGGATCAGCCGTCTGATCGGGGAGTTCTACGCCGACGCCGCGGCCGGCCGGCTGCCGGCGGTGTCGTTCGTCGAGCCCGGGTTCCTCGGCGAGGCGATCCCCGGCCTGTCCGAGGACGAGCACCCGCTCGCCGACATCCGGCTCGGCCAGCGCTTCCTCGCCAACGTCTACAACGCCGTGGTGTCGAGCCCGAACTGGCCGCGGACCGCGCTCGTCATCACCTACGACGAGTGGGGCGGCTTCTTCGACCACGTCCCGCCGCCGGTCGGCCCGGACCCGAACCCCGACCTCGGCGCCGGGCTGCGTGGCTTCCGCGTGCCCTGCCTGGTGATCTCCCCGCGGTCGCCGCGGGCCACCGTCGCGCACGGCCTCTACGACCACACGTCCATCCTCAAGATGATCGAGTGGCGGTTCGGCCTCGCGCCGCTGACGGTCCGCGACGCCGCCGCCAACAACCTGGCCGAGGTTCTCGACTTCGCCAATCCGCCGCAGCTTTCCGCGCCCCGCTACCACGTTCCGCTCCCGATCACACTCGGCTGCCTGCTCGCCGCCGACGACCACGCCCACCACGGCGAGGACTGGCCCGAGCTGGCCGCCCGCGCCCTGGCCCTGGGATTCCCCGTGCCCAAGCGCTGACCGGCCACCGAACGCGATGTCCGATGCCCGCCAGACAACATCGACCCACAGAGCCACGCTTTCCCTGTGAGCACAACACTTGACGGGAAGGTGGCACTCGTCACCGGCGGCAGCCGCGGCATCGGGGCTGCCGTCGCCCTGCGGCTGGCCCGCGAGGGCGCCGACGTGGCACTGACCTTCCAGCAGAACCAACACCGGGCCGACGACGTCGTCGAGCAGATCAAGGCACTGGGCCGGCGGGCGCTGGCCGTCCGGGCGGACAGCGCGGATCCGTCGGCGGTGGCCGCCGCCGTGGACCGGACGGCCGACACGTTCGGGCGCCTGGACATTCTCGTGAACAACGCCGGCGCGTTCCTGCTCGGGCCGCTGGAGCAGTTGACCCTGCCGGAGTTCGAGCAGACCATGGCGGTCAACGTCCGGGCGCCGTTCGTGGCGTCACAGGCGGCGGTCAGGCACATGCCGGACGGCGGCCGGATCATCAGCATCGGCAGCAACGTGGCCGAGCGCGCGGTGTTCCCCGGCTTCGCGCTGTACTCGACGAGCAAGACCGCGCTGATCGGCCTCACCAAGGCGCTGGGCCGCGAGCTGGGGCCGCGGGCGATCACCGTGAACCTGGTCAACCCCGGCGCCACCGACACCGAACTCAATCCCGCCGACGGTCCCAACGCCGGGGCGATCGTCGGTCACACCGCGGTCGGCCACTTCGCGGACCCGGCCGACATCGCCGGGGCGGTGGCGTTCCTGGCCGGTCCCGACGGCCGGTACGTCACCGGCGCGACCGTCAACGTCGACGGCGGCTTCACCATCTGACCGCTCAGTTGTCGGGGCCGGCGCGCGCGGCCAGCAGTGCGAGACGCACTCGGTTGGGCGCGCCGGTCTTGGTCATCAGGCTGGCGATGTGCGTCTTCACCGTCGTGACGCCGAGGTGCAGGCGCTGGCCGATCTCGGGGTTGGACAGGCCGTCGCCGACCAGGGCCAGCACCTCGCGTTCTCGCGGCGTGAGGCGGGCCAGGGCGGCGTCCTCGGGCGGCGGGGCCGCGTGCGCGGTGACGGCGGCCTGCACCAGCCGGCGGAGAACGGCCGGGCTGAACGGCGAATCGCCGGTGGCGACCCGGCGGATGGCGTCCAGGACCTCCTCGGGGGCGGCGTCCTTGGCGAGAAAGCCGTGCGCCCCGGCGGAAAGCGCCGGATAGAGGTGATCGTCGTCGTCGAAGGTGGTGAGGACGAGGATGCGGGTCGACGGTCGGGCGGCGAGGATGCGGGCGGTGGCGGTGATGCCATCGACACCGGGCATGCGCAGGTCCATCAGCACGACGTCGGGGGCGGTCTGGTCGACCATCCGCTGGGCGGCGTGGCCGTTGTCGGCGTCGCCGACGACCTCGATGTCGTCGGTGGTGCCGCACAGCATCCGCAGCCCGGCCCGCGCCAGGTGCTGGTCGTCCACGACAAGCACGCGGATCACGAGGCACCGCCCGGAATCGACACCGCCAGCTCCCAGCCGGACGGGTCGGCGCCGGCGCGCACGGTGCCGCCGAGCAGCTCGACCCGCTCCCGCATGCCGATCAGCCCGAAGCCGGGCTTGGCCCGGGGCTCGACCGGACGGCCACGGCGGTCGTCGCGGATGAGCACCCGCACCTCGCCGTCGGCCGTCTGCACCCGCAGGGTGGCCCGGGCCTGCGGGCCGGCGTGCTTGATCACGTTGGTGAGCCCCTCCTGCACCACCCGCAGCACCGCGAGCCGCCGCATCGAGTCCACAGTGGTCACCCTCGGGTCGATCTCCGCGTCCAGTGTGAGGCCGGCGCCCCGGGCCCGCTCGACGGCGGCCGCGAGCGCGGCCGGCAGGCCGTCCGGCTCGGCCATCGCGGCGCCGACCTGGTCGGTGTCCGGGTCACGCAGGGTGGCGACCAGCCGCCGCAGGTCGGCCAGCCCGGTGCGGGCGGTGCCGTGCACCTCGGCCAACGCCTGGGCCACCGCCGGCTCGGCCTCCCCCAGCGCGTGCCGGGTGGCGCCGACCTGCAGGGCGATGGACGCCAGGTAGTGCGCGATCAGGTCGTGCAACTCACGCGAGATCGCCGCCCGCTCGGCGGCACGAGCATCGCGCACCGCCGCCTCACGCTGCCGCTGCGCGATGACGGCCTTCTGCAGCACCCGCCGGATGTACAGGCCGAGCAGCAGCGCCGGCAGTGTCGTGGCCGCCATCGCGAACGGCGTGTACCGCAGATCGAAGTGCGGCAGGTACACGGCCAGCTGCGCGCCGAGCAGGACGCCGGTGCCCACCCAGCACTGCCAGCCGGTACGCCGCATCCACAACTCGGCCAGCGCGACCGGGGCCAGCACGAACACCGAGTTCCAGGCCGAGCCCCCGGTCACCGGGCCCAGCGCGAACAGGGCCGACTGCCCGATCAGCACCGGCAGCGGCAGCTTGCCGCCGAACAGCGTCAACCCGCCCGAGACGAGCGCGTACATCCAGTCCCACTCGGTCGGCTCGCCGGGGCTGTAGGTCCGGAGCTGGGCGAGGTAGAGCAGGTTGGCCAGCAGGGGCACCACCCGGACCGGCGCCCACAGCAGCTCCGAGGACAGTCGCAGCACAGGCCCGACCCTAGGGACGAACCCCGGCTTCCGCCTCCTGCGATGGGAGGAGGCGGTCTCCTCCCGCCGGCTCGGCCTCCGGCCGGGAGACCGAGGGAAGCTCACGCGTCCGTGGCGAGGCTGGGGACATGCAGACCATCAGTGACACCTCCGCCTTCCTGTCGGCCGCGCTGCGCCAGCCCGGCGTGATCGGCGCGGTCGCGCCCAGCGGGCCCGCCCTCGCCGAGGTGCTGGCCGCGGTCGTGCCCGGGCGGGACAAGCCGGTCGTGGCCGAACTCGGCCCCGGCACCGGCCCAGTCAGCCGGGTGATCGGCCGGCGGCTGCCCCCGGGCGGCCGCCACTTCGCCGTGGAGATCGACCCCGAACTCGCCGACCGCCTGGAACTCACCCACCCGGACGTCGAGGTCCTCCGCGGCGACGCCGCCGACCTCGGCGCGCTCCTCTACGGCGCCGGCGTGCGGCAGGTGGACGCCGTCGTGAGCGGCCTGCCGTGGTCGCTGTTCCCGGAGGCCCAGCAGCGGGCGATCCTCGAACAGGTGTGCTACGTGCTCGCCCCCGGCGCGGGATTCAGCACGTTCGCCTACCGCATCTCCACGCCCACCGCCGGCGGGCGGCGGTTCCGCGCGCTGCTGCACGAGTACTTCGAGGAGGTCGTGGTCAGCCGCACGATCTGGCGCAACCTCCCGCCGGCGCTGGTGTACCTGTGCCGCCGGCCCACAGTGGACCGCACCGATGCCTGACGTGCTGACGTGGCTGCGGGGCCTGCCGCAGCCGCTCGTCCTGCTGGCCGGCGGCATGCTGGTCATGGCCGATTCCGGCCTGCTCATCGGCCTGCTCCTCCCGGGCACGAGCGCGGTGCTGGCGCTGGGAGTGCTCGCACGACTGGGAGTCGTGCACCCGGCGCTGGCCGGGGTCACGGCGGCGCTGGCGGCCGTCGCCGGCACGCAGCTGGCGTACGTGCGCAGCCTCGGTAGCGAGTTCCCGGTGCCGCACCGATTCCAGGGCGCCCGGGAACGGGCGGCGGCGTTGGTGGGGCGGCTCGGATTGCCGGCGGTCTGCCTCGGACAGTGGCTGGGCCCGATCCGCACGCTCACGCCCCGGCTGGCCGCCCGGGCCGGCATCCCCTACCGCCGCTTCGCCTCGGTCAGCGTGCCGACATCTGCGGCATGGGCCACGGCGCTGCTCGCGGTCGGCTACCTGTGCGCCACCGCGTACGAGGCGCTGTCCCGGTGGCTCGGGTTCGGCGCGATCGGCGTCGCGGTGGCGGTGGCGGGGGTTGTGGTTCAGCGGGCCGGTCGGACCAGGCCGGACTCGTAGGCGGCGATCACCAACTGGGCCCGGTCCCGGGCGCCGAGCTTCATCAGCAGGCGGCTGACGTGGGTCTTCGTGGTGGTCACGCCGACGTGCAGCCGCTCGGCGATCTCGGCGTTGGACAGCCCACGCGCGACGAGCAGAAGGATCTCCCGCTCCCGGGCGGTGATCCCGTCCAACGCGGCGGGGACCGGCTCGGGCACGCTGACGAAGGCCCGAATCAGCCGGCGGGTCACGGTCGGCGCCAGCAGCGCCTCGCCGGCGGCGACCACCCGGACCGCGGCCACCAGGTCGGCCGGCGGCGTGTCCTTGAGCACGAACCCGCTGGCCCCGACCCGCAACGCCGCATAGACGTACTCGTCGAGGTCGTAGGTGGTGAGGATGAGCACCTTGGTGTCGGCGGCCGCCGGCATCGCGGTGATCAGGCGGGTGGCCTCGATGCCGTCCAGCTCCGGCATCCGCACGTCCATCAGCACGACGTCGGGCCGCAGCGTCGCCACCAGCTCCACCGCCTCCCGCCCGTTGGCGGCCTCGCCGACCACAACCAGGTCGGAGGTGGTTTCGAGGAGCACTCGGAAGCTGCCCCGCACCAGCGCCTGGTCGTCGGCCACGAGCACCCGGGCCGTCATGCGGCACCGCCCGTCGGCAGGACCGCGCGCACCAGGAATCCGCCGTCCGGCTCGGGCCCGGCGGTCAGGCTGCCGCCGTACAACGCCACTCGCTCGCGCATGCCGAGAATGCCGTGCCCTCCCGTGGTCGCTACACCACCCGAACCGTCGTCGGCGACCTCGATGATCAGCTCGTCCACGGCGTAGCGCAACACCACGGTCACCCGTGCCGGACCCGCATGCTTGATCACGTTGGTGATCGCCTCCTGCACGATGCGATAGGCCGACAGTTCCAGTCCCGCCGCCAAGGGACGAGCGCCGTCGATCTCGACCGTGACGGCGACGCCGACCTCCGCCGCGCGCCGGACCAGCGTGTCGAGGTCGGCCAACCCCGGCGTCGCCTCCGTCGGCTCCGGCTCGCCGTCGTCGGCGGCACGCAGCAGCGGCAGCATCTGCCGCAACTCGGTCAGCCCGGCCCGGCTCGTCTCCTCGATCGACGCCAGCGCCCGGCGCGCCTCCTCGGGCCGGCTGTCCAGCACGTAGCCCGCGACGCCGGCCTGCAGCGCGATCAGGCTCATCCCGTTGGCCACCACGTCGTGCAGCTCCCGGGCGATGCGCAGGCGTTCTCGGGCGGCGGCCGCGCGCACCTCGTGTTCCCGTTGCGCCACCACGTAGATCCGGTGTTCACGCACGAAGACGCCCAGTCCCCAGGCGGTGATCACGATGGCCGCGGCGGACACCGCCTGGCCGCCCATCGGCCCGACCACCCCGGCCACGAACACCGCCAGCGCACCGAGGAGGGCGATCACGGCCGTGCGGCGCGACCGCATGGTGGCGATCGGGTAGATGGCGAAAGCCACCGCGTCGAACGGCGCGGTGATGACGGGGACCAGCACCAGCGTCTCGCACGCCGCCAGCACGACCCAGTACACCGCCACCGGCCAGATCCGTCGCACCGCAACCGGCAGCGTGGCCGCGAGCGTGAGCACGAACCCCGCCGCCACCGGCAGGCCGAAGTGCTCGACGCGTGGCGAGGCGGGCACGACCAGCACAGCCAGCGCCAGCGCGACGACGGCGTCGAGGGCGAGCCAGTGCTCGCGGCGCAACCGGCCGGTCAACGGGGCTCTGGGCTCGGACACGACCCGATCGTATCGACCGCCCGCGATGAGCACGTCCTCCTCGAGGTGGTCCTCCGCGAGGAGGACGACACGAACCGGTGACGCCCACAGAATCGCACTCTCCGAAGTGGACGAGGAGGAATCGTGATCCGAGCACGAACCGCCGCACTGGCGGCGGTGGCGACCCTGCTGTCCGGCTGCGGCGTCGCCAACGCCGGGCAGTCCTCAGTGGACTGGCAGGACTGCGGCAACGGGGTGCGCTGCGCCACGATGACCGTGCCGGTCGACTGGCGGCGCCCCGGCGGCCCGACAACGCTGACGAACCTGGCGGAGGTCCCCGCCAAGGATCCCGCCCACCGGCTGGGCGCGCTGATCGTCAACTGGGGTAGCGGAAGCAGCACCTCGACCGTGCATGCGAACCCTCGGCCGCCTGTGTACGACGAGCTGACCGCGCACTTCGACGTCGTCGTCATCGACTCGCGGGGCGTGGGCCAGGCCGACAACCACACCCTGGTGCCGTGCCCGCACCCCCAACCGCTGCCTTTCGACCTGGTGAAGGCCACCAGCCAGGCCGACTGGGACGCTCACGCCCGGGCCAACGCCGCCTACGACGCCGGCTGTCGGCAGGCAGCCGGTCCCCTGTTCGACGGCCTGACCTCGTGGCAGACCGCGCACGACATCGAGGCCCTGCGGGTGGCGCTGGGAGAACCGAAGCTGCGCTACATCGGCAACTCCTACGGCGCGACCTACGGCCAGGCCTACGCCGAGCTGTTCCCGACCCACGTGCAGAGCATGTTCCTTGACGGCGTTCCCGACCACACGCAGCCCCGGTTGGAGGACTGGCTACGCGATCGCGCCGTGACCCAGGAGCAGCAGCTGTTCCGGTTCCGCGACTGGTGCGGCCAGAGCCCCAACTGCGTGCTGCGCGGCTCGGACCCGGTGCGAATCTGGGACGACCTGGTGGCACACCCACCGCAGGGCGTCACCGCCGGGCAGCTGGAGATGGGCATGCTCAACAGCCTGCTGACGCCACCCACCTGGCCCAAGCTGGCCCAGGCGCTGGCCAAGGCCCGGGACGGCGATCCGAGCGACTTCCTGACGAAGATCGCTCCCCCGCCGCCGGAGTCGTCGGGTTACCTCCTCGGTGTGACGCTGTGCCACGACTACCTGCCGAATGTGCCGAGCTACCAGGCATTCCAGCCGATCGAGCAGCGTCTGAAGGCGGTCGCGCCGCACATCGGCTGGACCGAGGGCCGCTTGGAGCTGGGCCGCTGCATCGGCATCCCGGGCCGGCCGTCCTACCCGCCGGCCCCGCTCAGGGCCGCCGGCATGCCGCCGGCCCTGGTCGCGATCGGCCAGTTGGACAGCAACGCCCCCAACCTGGGCGCGGCCCACGTCGCCACGCAGTTCCCGGGCGCTCGGGCGCTGTGGCACGGCGACGGTCACGCCGCCTACTTCCTGCACGGCAACACGTGCCTGAACGGCTACGTCATCCGCTACCTCACCGATGGGGCGCTGCCTTCGCCGGGCACCAGGTGCCCGGCGGAGATGATGGTGCCGTGAGCCGTCACGGCCCGGTCAACTCCGCAGGCAGGTGATCCAGTAGTCGCCGGCGGCGTCGCGGGTCACCCCGTGCGTCTCGCTGGGGAAGCCGGGGAAGTGCCGGTCGAAGTCCTCCAACGCGCGCAGGTAGCGCAGGGTCGGCTCGTCGTGCCCGCCGGCGTTCTCGCCGGGCATCAGCACCGGGATGCCCGGCGGGGTGGTCACGACCTGCGTGGCCACGGTGCGGTCGGCCAGCTCGGCCAGGCGCACGGGCTCGGTGCCGCCCCGGAGCAGCCGCTGGTAAGTCTGCGCCGGCGTCAGAACCGGCTGCGGCGGATGCGTGAAAGCCTCGTCCAGCAACGGGATCAGCTCGCTGGACCGCAGCTGGGCATGCATCTCGTCGCACAGCTGGCGCAGCGTCAGCTCCGCGTAGCGCTCGGGGTACTCCTTGACCAGACCGGGCAGGACGTCGGTGAGGGTGGCGCCGGTGTCGTACAGGGACTTGAAGTCGAGCAGGCCGTCGACGAGCGTGCCCCACTTGCCCTTGGTGATGCCCATCGAGAACAGGATAAGGCAGGTGTAGGCGTCCGTCTTCTCCACGACGATGCGCCGCGTCTCCAGGTACGCCGTCAGGATCTTGGCGGGAATGCCGGTGTCGCCGGGGTTTCCGACCGCGTCGGTGCCGGGGCAGGTGACGCTGACCTTGATCGGGTCGAGCAGGCAGTAGTTGTCCTCCAGGCCGGGGAAGCCGTGCCAGGCGGCGCCGGGCTCCAGGGTCCAGCACGAGGGTTCGGTCCGCAGCAGGTCCAGCGGCGCGTCGGCGAACGCGTGGCATCGACCGCTCTTGGGATCCGTCACCTCGTCGGGCTGCCAGGTGCCGAAGAACCAAGGCGGCCGGTCGCCGGCCGTGGCGATGCGCCGGCCGATGCGGGCCACCGCCTGCCGGAACCGGATGGCCTCGGTGACGGCCTCGTCGGTGAGCCACTGGCCGCCGGGGCCGTCCATCATGCCGGCGGCGATGTCGAGCCCGGCGATCATGGGGTACATCGGCGACGTGGTGGCGTGCATCATGAAGGTCTCGTTGAACCGGTGGTGGTCCACCGGCGACCGCGGCGAGTTCTTCACGTGCAGCATGGCGCTCTGCGACATGGCCGCCAGCAGCTTGTGCGTGGACTGGGTCGTCAGCACGGTCGGCCGGACGTCGTCGGGCACCGTCCCGGCGTCGACGGACATGCCGTAGCGGCGGGCGTAGAGCGGATGGAAGCGGGCGTAGGCGAACCACGCCTCGTCCAGGTGCAGCCGCGGCACGTTTTCGCCCAACAGCCCGGCAAGACGGACGGCGTCGTAGCACAGACCGTCGTAGGTCGAGTTGGTGATCACGGCGTACACCGGCGACGGATCGGCGGCATCCGCCGCGAGTGGATTGCGCTGCAACAGATCCGCGACGGCATCGCGGTTCAGCGCCGCCGGTGGGATCGGGCCCATCAGCCCGTAGCCGTTGCGGGTGGGCACGAGGTAGGCCGGACGGCCGCCGGTCAGCGTCAGCCCGTGGTAGATCGCCTTGTGGCAGTTGCGGTCCACCAGCACGAGCTCGTCGCTGGCGATGCTGGAGTGCAGCGCGATGCGGTCGGCGGTGGAGTCCCCGTGCAGCACGAAGTACGTCAGGTCGGCGCCGAAGATCCGGGCGGCGTTGCGCTCGGCGTCGCCGATCGGCCCCGTGTGCTCGAACAGCGAGCCCAGCTCGGCGACGGAGATGGACAGGTCGGTGCGGAACAGCCGTTCCCCGTAGTAGTCGAACAGAACCCGGCCGACCGGCGACTTCAGGAACGCCACCCCGCCGGCGTGCGCGGGGGTGTGCCAGGAGTACTCGTGCGTGTCGTCGAACCGGCGTAGCTCCCGGAAGAACGGCGGCAGCAGGTCCTCCTGGTACCGGCGGGCGGCGACGCCGATGCGGCCGGCGATGAAGCCCGGCGTGTCCTCCAGCAGCCACACGTAGCCGCAGATCGCCTCGGACACCCACAGTGGCAGGTCGTCCACCGATGCCGCCGTTGTCACCAGGAACACCGGCAACCGGGTGAACCTGGCCATCAGCGCCGTCAGCACCGCCTCCGCCGGCCGCTCCAGCACGCCGTCCGCGTCGTGCAGGTCCCAGCTCACCAACGCCGCGGTCAGGTCGGCGCGACTCTGCACGAGGGCCAGCGCATCCTCGTCGGTGCCGGCCCTGATCACGCCGTGCCCGGCGCCCGCCAGGTGCTCACAGATCCGCTCCAACTGGTCGGCCAGCACCGAGCCGGGAGCGATGTCGTTGAGCGCCAACAGAATCGTCGATCCAGGCACGGTGAATTCCCCTCCCGGTGCGGCCGGAAATCGCGCCACACAGGTATAGAGGGCATTCGGCCGCACCGTCGATCGTCCGCAAGGATGAACGGACCCGCCAGCCGATCGGAGCAGCCGCCGCTCGCGGTGACCGGATCGCTCCTCGGCCGAAAGTACGAGGGATGTGCTGCGCGGCAACGGAAGCCGTCCTAGCGTCGGCCACATGGCTACTGAACCGAAAACCCTCACCCCGCCCCCGGCGATCCTCGGCGCCTTCGGGCTCTGGCTGGTGTCCACGGCATTGGGCGTGGTCACGGCGATCCTGGTGCTCACCGAGAAGGACACGCTGGTCGCCGGCATCAAGGCGGCCGGCGGCTCGCTGAGCGACGCCCAGGTCGACAGCGCGGCCACCGTCGCGATCACGATGCTCGTGGTGGTGGCCATCGTGTTCGCGGCGTTGTACCTGTGGCTGGCGTTCAAGCTGAAGGCCGGCCGCAACTGGGCACGGGTGACGCTGGCCGTGCTGACGGTGCTGCACCTGGTCACACTGTTCCTGCAGGGCGCGGTGACACTGTCCTACGTGGACACCGTGATCCAGGTGGCCGCCGTGGTGTTGAGCTTCCTTCCGGCGTCCAACGCCTACGTGGCCGCGCGCCGGCTCAACCCGTGACGTCGGGATCGACGGTGTCGTACTGGGTGAAGAAGTCGCTCAGGCCGATCATCGCGAGCACCCTGGTGAGCGACCTCGGCGCGGCCGCGAGGGCGAACCCGGCGCCGAAGGACTCGACGTGCCGGCAGGCGACGATGAAGGCGGATACGCCGCTGGAATCGCAGAAACCGAGGCGGGACAGGTCCAGCACGAGTTCCTGGCCGGCGGTGTACGTCAGGTCCTCGCAGGCCTGGCGCAAGGCGGGCGCGGTGGCCATGTCCAGATCGCCCTGGAGGCTGAGAACGTGCCCGGCCGGGCCGGAGCGGGCGGTGATCGTCAGGTTCGTCACGAGTCGGCCCCGACGGTCATGACCAGCAGCGCGGTGTCGTCGGTGAGCCGGTCGCCGAGATCGTCCAGCACGGCCGCCACGGACGACACGATCTCCGCGGCGCCACGGCCGGCGAAGCCTTGAGCCAACTGGACGAGGTGGTGCTCGCCCAGCTGGGAGCCGTCGGGATCACGGGCCTCGGTGAGGCCGTCGGTGTAGAGCAGCACGGAGTCCCCGGGGGCCAGACGCGTTGAGGCAACGGCGATGTGAGCGTCGCGCAGGATGCCGATCAGCTGGCCGCCCGGGGTGTGCAGCAGCTCCACCCACCCGTCGGCGCGGGTCGCCACCACTGGCGGATGGCCGCCGCTGGCGACGGTCAGGGTGAACCCGTCGCCGTCCGGCACGAGCAGCCCGAACACGACCGTGCAGTACCGGGCGTCGGCGGCGTTCCCCTGCTGCAGCATGACGCTGTTGAGATTGGACAGCACGGCGACCGGATCGGGGTTGTACACGGCGGCGGCACGCAGGGTGTACCGCGTCAGCGACGTGACGACAGCCGCCTCCGGCCCCTTGCCGCAGACGTCACCGAGGAAGAAACCCCAGCGGTTGTCCGAAAGGGGGAACAGGTCGTAGAAGTCGCCGCCGAGTTGCTCGGGCGAGGCGGCGTGGTAGTGCGCCGCCACCTCGAGCCCCGGCACGGTCGGCAGGCTCGGCGGCAGCAGGGTGCGTTGCAGCGTCTCGCTCAGCCGCTGCCACCGGGCGCGTTCCTGCTCGGCGACCTCGCGGGCGCGCAACAGCTCCCGTTCGTACGCACGGCGCTGGCGGGCGTCGAAGACCGTGCAGCGGATCAGCAGCGGGGCCCCGTCCGCGCCGGTCTTGACCGTGGAGTTGACCAGCACGGGCAGCCGCCGGCCGTCGGCGGCCACCAGTTCGAGGGCGATCTCCCGGGCCTGGCCCTGCATCCGCAGCAGCGGCGCGAAGTGGGTCTCGTGGTAGAGCCGGCCGCCGACGGTGAGCAGGTCGGCGAACCGCTTGCGGCCGACGAGGTCCTCGCGGGCGTAGCCGAGCCAGTCCAGCAGGGTCGCGTTGACCTTGGCGATCTCCCCGTCGAGCAGGGTGGACAGGTAGCCGCAGGGAGCGTTGTCGTACAGGTCGGCGGCGTCGTCCTCCAGCAGCGCGGAGAACGAGGGACCGTCATCGTTCTCGGAAGGCCCACCGACGGCGCCGTTGTGGGCCGGCCGCGTCATGTGCGGCTCGCGGGCAACGCGTCGAGGAACGAGCGCAGCGCCTTGGCGGTCTGCTCCGGCGCGCTCAGGTGCGGGCAGTGTCCGGTGGCGTCCAGCACGACCATTTCGCTGCCGGGAATGGCTTGCTGGACGTATTCGCCGACGGAAAGCGGGGCGATCAGGTCCTCGCGGCACTGCAGGATCAGCGTCGGCACGGTCACGCCGGCCAGGTCGGCCCGGTTGTCGCCGGTGAACGTGACCCGGGCGAAGTGCCGGGCGATGGCGGGGTCGGTGCGGCAGAAGCTGTTGGTGAGCTCCTCGCCCAGCTCGGGGCGCTCCGGATTGCCCATGATCGCCGGCGCCATGGCGGCCGACCAGCCCAGGTAGTTGCTGTCCAGCGAGTCCAGCAGCTCGTCGACGTCGGCGGCGCTGAACCCGCCGACGTAGCCGTCGTCGTCGATGTACCGGGGCGAGGGGCCGACCATCGCCAGCGCGGCGAACCGGGACGGCTCCCGCGTCGCCGCGAGCACGCCGATCATCGCGCTGACCGAGTGCCCCACGAACACCACGTCGCGCAGGTCGAGCTCGTCGCAGATCTCCAGGACGTCGCTGGCGTAGCCGTCGAGGGTGGCGTACCGGTCGGGCCGCCAGGCGGCGAGGTCGGAGCGGCCGGCGCCGACGTAGTCGAACAGCACGACGCGGTGGTCCTCGAAGGCCGGTGTCACCAGCCGCCACATGTTCTGGTCACACCCGAAACCGTGCGCGAACATCAGCACCGGGCCCTCGTGACGACCGGCGACGGTGACGTGGTTCCTGGTGTGTACGCCCATGATCGGCAGTATGTCAGCGGCTCGGGCCGACCGCCGCGCGGCTGGGCCGTGCGGCCCAACGCCGTCACCGCGGCGCTCTGTCGCCCCACTCTTGTTCCATTTGTTTCACGACGCCGCTCAGGTTCGATTCCATTGCCCATTCTTGACAAGAGGAACAACCGGTGCTGCACTTTGCAAACCCTGTTACATCGTTGTTACATTTGTTTCACGAGGAGGGTGTCCCTGCATGGCCTCCACCGTTGAATCCCGCCGGCGGGTGCTCGCCACCTGCGCGGCGGCGACCCTGCTGGCCGCCGGCGCGGCCTACGCCGTCACCCAGGCCCCGCCGGCCTTCGCCGCCACCTCGGCCAACGTCTGGCTGACCACCCCGGACCGGGCGAACCTGTTGACGCAGAAGGGATCGGTGTCGTTCGGCACGCCGGGCAGCGGCGCGGTGATCACCGTCGACCCGAACACGACCTACCAGTCCATGGTCGGCTTCGGCGCCTCGCTGACCGACTCGGCGGCGTACAACATCTACAACTCCCCCAACCGCAACAGCATCATGACCGCGCTGTTCAGCCCGACCAGCGGCATCGGGCTGGACTGGCTGCGCCAGCCACTGGGGGCGTCCGACTTCTCCCGCAACTTCTACAGCTACGACGACGGTTCGGCCGACCCGAGCCTGTCCCGCTTCTCGATCTCGCACGACCAGGCCTACATCCTGCCGCTGATCAACCAGGCCCGGTCGCTCAACCCGGCCACCTCGGTGATGGTCGTGCCGTGGAGCGCGCCGGGCTGGATGAAGACCAGCGGCAACATGGTCGGCGGCGGCCTGGCCACGAACTACGAGGGCGCCTTCGCCGACTACCTGGTCAAGTCGGTCCAGGCCTACCAGGCCGCGGGCGTGCCGGTGCAGTACCTGGCGGTGGCCAACGAGCCGCAGAACTCGCCCGGCGGCTACCCGGGCATGCTGATGTCGGCCGACCAGCAGAGCCGCCTGATCAACACGCTCGCGCCCAGGCTGTCGGCGGCCGGGCTGGGCACGAAGATCCTGGCCTGGGACCACAACTGGGACAACCCCGGGTACGCCCAGCAGGTGCTGGCCGCCACCGGCAGCAACACGGCCGGCTCCGCCTGGCACTGCTACGGCGGCGACCCGAGCGCGCAGACCGGCGTGCACAACGCGTACCCGAACAAGGACATCTTCTTCACCGAGTGCTCCGGAACCGAGTCGGGCAACACCTTCGCCGACTCACTGCTCTGGCAGGGCCGCAACCTGGCCATCGGGACCACCCGCAACTGGGCGCGCAGCGTCAGCCTGTGGAACATGGCCCTGGACGGCAACCACGGCCCGGTGATCGGCTCCTGCGGCAACTGCATGGGCCTGGTCACCGTCAACGGCGGCAGCGTCACCTACAACGCCGACTACTACGTGCTGGGGCACCTGGCCAAGTTCGTCAAGCCGGGGGCGGTGCGCATCAACTCCACCGCGCAGTCCCAGGGCGGCATCGAGAACGTGGCCTTCCGCAACCCGGACGGCTCCATCGTGCTGGTGGCCGTGAACTCCGGCGGTACGCAGAACTTCCAGGTCTCCTACGGCGGCTCGTCGTTCGGCTACAGCCTGCCCGGCGGCTCGATGGCCACCTTCACCTGGCCCGGCTCCGGCGGCAGCACGCCGCCGCCGACCGGCCCGATCGACTCGTCCCAGTGGTACGAGGTGATCAACCAGAACAGCGGCAGGTGCCTGGACGCCGCCGGCTGGGGCACCGCCAACGGCACCGCGCTGCAGCAGTGGGGCTGCGGGGCGACGGCCAACCAGGAGTGGCAGTTCCGGCCGACCAGCGACGGCTACTACCAGGTCGTCAACCGCAACGCGCCCAGCCTGGTGTGGGACGTCTCCGGCGGGGCCGGGGCGACCGCCGACGGCACGCAGGTCCAGTTGTGGAGCTACGCCGGCGGGACCAACCAGCAGTGGCAGGCGGTGGACGTGGGCAACGGGTACTACAAGTTCGTCGCCCGCAACAGCAACAAGTGCCTCGATGTCCGTGATCAGTCGACGGCGGACGGCGCGTTGCTGCAGCAGTGGACGTGCAGCGGCGGGCCGGCGCAGTCGTTCCGGCTGGCCGCTCAATGACCGTCCGGGCGCGCGTTCGATCCGGGCGCGCGCCCACCATCAGGTAGTGGCGTCGAGGACCCTCGCTCCGCCCATGCCTGCATCCCGGCCCCGACCGGCCCGTTCGATGACCCCCAGGACGTGCGGGTGGACAGCCCGTGACGCGGTTCGAAGAAGGCAGTGCGGACTTCGTCAAGTTCGCCGACAACGGCCAATCCGCGTCAACGTAGACTTCACATCGTCCACGAAATGCACCACACCGCATTCACCATTCCCGGCGCGCGGAACGTGTTCGCCGACGGCGAAAACAATCGCGCGAATTCCCGCAGTGGGGGTTGTCCGCAGTGCCGAACGTCGTCACCAAGCAGTACCTTGCCGAATCCGCCAATTCGAGACCGCTCCGTCACGCCGCGCGTGAACTCCGACTTCCCGAGACCTATGCGGCCTCGTACGGAAATCTCCAGCTCGACCGGCCGCTGTTCGTGCCGGAAGCGGAGATCACCGCATTCGCCGCCGACCTCGCCGCCGTCTTCGACATCCTCGTCTCCCTGCCCGGCCGCCTGTTCGACGGCGACCTCCGCCGCTACTGCGCCGCGCTCGGCATGGACGACCGGCTGGCCGCGCTGATGTGCCGCGGCGCCACCGGCGCGCCGCCGCTGTACGCCCGGGCCGACGCCTACCACGACGGCACGTCGTTCAAGCTGCTGGAACTCAACGTCGGCAGCGAGCTCGGCGGCCTGGACACCGCGCAGCTCAACCGCGCGTTCCTGGCCCGACCCGAGTTCGCCGACTTCGCCCAGCGGCACGAGCTCGGCCACGTCGACACGATCCCCCGTGTCGCCGCCGCGCTGCGGCAGGCGGCCCTGGTCGACGAGCCGGTGGTGGCGCTGATCGAGAGCACCGACGGCCTCGCCGCCCACGAGCATGTGTTCCTCGCGCTCCGGGAAGCGCTGCGCGACCAGGGCATCGACCTGCTGTTGGGCGAGATCCACGAGCTCGACGAACAGAACGGCAAGATCACGCTGCGGGGCACGCCACTCGACGTCGTGCTGCGCTACTTCGTCGCCGGCGAGCTCGTCGACGACCCGACCGCCCAGCAGAAGCTGGACCTGTTGATCGAAGCCCCCGAGACGGTGCTCTTCACGCCGCTGGAGGGCGGCGTGTACGCGAGCAAGGGCAGCCTCGCGATGCTGCACGACCCGGCCGTCCGCGCGACCTTCTCCGCCGAGGAGCACGCGGTTGTCGACCGTGTCGTGCCGTGGACCCGGCTGCTCGGCGCCGAGGACGGCCAGGACGCGCTGTTCCGGCACTGCCGGGACGAGCGCCGGAATCTCGTGCTCAAGCCGGGCGTCGGCTACGGCGGCGTCGGCACCGTGGTCGGGCACGCCGTCACCGACGAGGAGTGGGAGCGGGCCCTGGCCGAGCGCCGGACCGGCGACCACGTCGTGCAGCGCCGGGTTCGGCCGAGGACCGAGCCGGTGCTGAACGCGGAGACGAACGCCATCGAGGAATGGGTGGCGAACTGGGGGATATTCGTCGATTCCGCGGGATATGCCGGCGGATTCGTACGCGCACTCAAGCCCGCCGACGGGTCGGTGGTTTCGTACTCGAACTCCGGCACCCGCGGCACGTGTGTTTTCACCACCAGCTGAACTTTTCCGAACGGAACGTGAAATGAACAGACCAACGGGGGGCGATGACGCGCGCCCGCACGTCGTCGTCATCAACCGATGGCGTGAGCACTACGCCGATTACCACCGCTATCTCGACCATTCGACGCATCGCGTCACCTACATCAGCACGGAGGTCGGCCTCGGCTCGGTTCCCGCCGCCGCGACCGACACCGTTCTCGTCGACGCCACCGACGACCTGCCCCAGGCCCGCGCCGCGCTGGCCGAGCTCGTGCGCCGCCACGGCGAGCCGCACCGCATCGTCGCGCTGAAGGAGGACGACCTGCTGGTCGGGGCCCAGCTGCGCGAGGAGTGGGACGTGCCCGGCCACCGGCCGGCCGACCTGCTCCGGTTCCGCGACAAGTTCCTGATGGGCCGGGCGATCGAGGCCGCCGGGCTGCCCGTCCCCGCCTTCGCCGAGGTCACCGGGCCGCAGTCGGTGCTCGACTTCGCCGGCGAACACGGCTGGCCGGTCGTGCTCAAGCCGCGTATCGGCAGCTCCAGCGCCGGTGTGGTGGTGGTCGACGGTCCGGCCGGGATCGCGCTCACCGACGAGCCGATGCTCGTCCAGGCGTTCAACCCGCACCCGATCCACCACGTCGACGGCGTGTTCACCGGCGCCGAGATGGCGTGCCTGAAGGTCTCCCGGTACGTCAACACCTGCCTGGGCTTCCGCACCGGCAGCTTCCTCGGCTCGGTCGAGGTGGACGATCCGGCGGTCATCGACGCCGTACGCGCCGCCGCCACCGACTTCCTCCGCGCCCTCACCGACCAGCCGACCCCGCTGCACCTCGAAGTCTTCTTCGACGGCGAGACCTGCACCTTCCTGGAGGTCGGCGCCCGCGCCGGCGGCTCGGAGATCCCGTTCATCTGGCGCGACCTGCACGGCTACGACCTCATGCGGGCCGCCTTCGACCTGCAACTGGGCCGTGAGCCGCAGCAACCCCCGGCGGTCGCCAGCGGCGAGGTCGGCGGCTGGCTGCTGATCCCGGCGCCCGCCGCGCGCCCGTGCCGGATCACCGAGGTGACGTCGATGGTCGGCGCGACGCCGGGACCGTACGCGGAGGCGCTGCTCGGTGTCGGCGAGGTGCTGCCCGAGGCGGACGCCTACTACGAGCACGTCGGCGGCCGGTTCCGCTTCCGCGGTGCGACCAGTGCCGAGGTGGAGAAGGCGTTGGAGGAGACGGCCAGGGGCTTCCGGGTCAGCGCGGAGCCGGTCGAGCGGGTGGGTGCGCGGTGAAGAACGACCAGGTCCTGCGCGACTACTCGGAGCAGATCCTCGACGGCGAGGGCGGCAACGACTACGAGCGCTACATGCACACCGGGACGCTGCTGTCGTTGCAGCGCAGGCCCGAGGAGGTCGTGCACCGCGACGAGCTGCTGTTCCAGATCGTGCACCAGTCCACCGAGCTGTGGCTCAAGCTCGCGCACTCCGAGCTCGTCGAGGCGACCGACCGGGTCCGTGCCCGCGACTTCGACGCCGCGATCGCGCTGCTCAACCGGGCGTCGCTGGGCATGGTGCTGGTGACCGAGCAGCTGGAGATGATGCACCACCTGTCGCCGTGGGACTTCCAGACCATGCGGACCGTGCTCGGGCACGGCTCGGGCGCGGACTCCCCCGGCTGGCGCTCCATCCACCGCCAGGGCGCTGTGCTCGGCCGCGTGTTCCGGGAGTACGTCGAGACCGAGGGTGTCGACCTCGCCGAGCAGTACCGCAGCCGCGTGCACGGCCCCGAGCACCGGCTGGCCGAGGCGTTGATCGAGTTCGACGAGCGGGTGTCGCTGTGGCGGGTGCGCCACTACAAGATGCTCACCCGGGTCATCGGCAACGAGGTCATCGGCACCCAGGGCACGCACACCGACACGCTGGCCCGGCTCATCGAGGACCGCTTCTTCCCCGAGCTGTGGCGGCTGCGCACCGAGCTGACCGAGACCGGCCCGATGGGCCAGTACCACCTGGGGACGTCGTCGTGAACCTCTCCCCCGCCGCCTTCCGTGCCCGCTTTCCCATGCTGGGCAACAGGGTTCACCTGGCGAGTTGCAGTCTCGGCGCGCGGTCGCTCGATCTCGACGACGCACTGCGGCTGATGCTCGACGACATGGCCGACGGCGGCGCGCCGTGGGACCGCTTCGAGGACCAGCTGCACCAGGCCCGGCAAGGCTTCGCGGCACTCGTCGGCGCTCGGGTCGAACAGATCGCGGTGGTGCCCAACGCATCCGTCGGCGCCTATCAGGTCGCATCCACGATGGACTTCGGTCGGCGGCCGAAGATCGTCACCACCGACCTGGAGTTCCCGTCCGTCGCGCACGTCTGGCTGGCGCAACGCCCTCGCGGCGCGGAGGTCGTGTACGGCGGCGAGATCGACCAGGCCACGCGGCTCGTGTCGGTGCCGATGACCGGGTACCAGTACGGCGAGCGGCTGCCCGTCGCCGACATCGCCCGGCGCGCGCACGACGCCGGCGCCGAGGTGTTCGTCGACGCCTACCAGGCCATCGGCACCGAGCCGGTCGACGTCGACCGGCTCGGCTGTGACTACCTCGTCGCCGGTACCATGAAGTACCTGCTGGGCCTGCCCGGCCTGGCCTTCCTCTACGTGCGTTCGCCCGCTCGGACCGACCGTGACCCGCGACTGACCGGCTGGTTCGGCCGGGTCGACCCGTTCGCCTTCGACCCACGCACCCTCGACTTCGCCGCCACGGCAACAAGGTTCGAGACCGGCACGCCGTCGGTGCCCGCCGCCTACACGGCCAACGCGGGACTGCGGCTGATCGCCCGGACCGACCTCGCCGCCGTCCGCGACCACATCCTCGGCCTCACCGACCTCGCCATCGACCTTCTGACCGCGCAGGGCAGGCAGGTCCACGCGCTGCCGCGCGAACGCCGCGGCGCGCACATCGGACTGGTCGACCCCGATCCCATCGGCCTGGCCAAGCGGTTGGCGGCGCACGGCATCGCGGTCAGCCCCCGCGGCGACGTCGTGCGGCTGTCGTTCCACCACTACAGCACCACCGAAGACATCGACGCGCTCTGCGCGGCACTTTCCCGAATCGAGCGGTAGATCCCATGTCCACGGCTGAGTTACGCACCTGGCTCCACGAATCCGATCCCAAGAAGTTCCCCTACGCCGCCGTCGTCCGCCACTACCAGCGGGTCGGCAAGCACTTCGTCCACCCCGAGCTGCTGTCCGTGCTGGCCGACGTCCGCGACCGGCTGCCGTCCATGCGCGGCCCGTGGGAGCACGTCCAGACCCTCGCGTCGTTCCTGGACACCGCGCTGGACAAGCCGGACGGCCGGTACGACTACCCGACCTACCTGGCGTTGTCGCTGCTGCAACTGCCCACTGTGGACGATCCGGTGGAGCAGGCGCCGTTCGCGCGGTCCCGCTGCGACCGGCTGATCGCGCAGCTCGTCGCCGACGCGCTGGGGTTCGAGATCGCCGCCGTGGAGGGCGCGACGGCCCTGCTGCCGGCCATGCGGCCCGACCCGGACCTGGTCGTCAAGCGCTGCAAGCACGGCCTACGGGTGATCCGGCCCGTGCTGGCCCGCATGTCGCTCGACGGCGGCCTCACCGCCACCGAGCCGTTGGAGCTGGCGCGGCAGGTGTGCTCGGTGGTGCGGGCCGACATGTCGTTCAGCGAGGAACGCGCCCTGGAGCTGAGCGTGCTGCCGGTCTACACCGCGCACGACGAGTACATGTTCCTGCGCGTGCTGCAGACGTTCGAGACGGTCTTCGCCCTGCTGGCGGTGCTGCTGCGCGGAGTCACCGCCGCACTCGCTCAGGGCGAGGCCGACCGCGCGGTGCATTTCCTGGCCACCGCGGAGAACGCGCTGCGGGAGTCCGCGCCGCTGTTCTCGATGCTCGCGACCATGCAGATCGAGTCGTTCCGCACCTTCCGCCAGTTCACCGAGGGCGCGAGCGCGATCCAGTCCCGCAACTACAAGCTCGTCGAGTCGCTCTGCCGGCAACCCGATGCCGAGCGCGTGGACTCCCCCGCCTTCCACTCAGCCCCCGACGTGCGCGACCGCGTGCTGGCCGGCCAGCACACCCTCGACGACGCCTACCGCGAGCTGCGCGAGTCCGGCGCCGTCAGCGAACACGACCGCGAGCGCATCGCCGAGGGCATGAAGGGCTTCGCCCGCGCCCTGCTGCGCTGGCGCAACACCCACTACCGGCTGGCCGTGCGGATGCTCGGCGAGGCCACCGGCACCGGCTACACCGAGGGCACGCCCTATCTCAAGGCGGTGCGCACCATCCCCGTCTTCCACGCCGTGGACGTCGCCGGCGAGGAGACCGACGAGACTGCGAGGACCCGATGACCGCATTCGACGCTCCCGTGGGCATCGTCGGCGCCGGGCCGGTCGGCCTGGTCGCGGCGCTGCGGCTGGCCGGGCTCGGCGTGCCGACCGTGCTGCTGGAGGCCAAGCCCGAGCTGCTCAAGCAGGGCTCCAAGGCGTGCCTGATCCAGGGCGACGTGCTGGAGGTGCTGGACAAGTTCGGCTGCGCCGAGCCGATCCGGGACGAGGGCGTGACGTGGACCGTGGCGCGGACCTACGTCCGCAACCGGGTGATCCGCTCCGCCGAGTACCCGCGCGGGCTGGGCTTCGGCCCGTTCGTGAACATCTCCCAGTTCCGCATCGAGCAGGTGCTGGTCGAGGCGGCCGAGGCCAACCCGCTCTGCGACCTGCGCTGGGGCCACGAGGTGATGGCCGTGACCCAGGACGCCGACAGCGTGACGGTCCGGGTGAACACCGCCGAGGGTGAGCAGGACCTGCGGTTCGCCCACCTCGTCGCCGCCGACGGCGTCCGCAGCAAGATGCGCGAGCTGATGGACGTCGAGTGGACCGGCTACACGCACAAGGACCGGTTCCTGATCACGGACATCAAGGCGAAGCTGCCGCTGGCCAAGGAACGGCACTTCCACTACGACCCGTCGTTCAACCCGGGCCGGCAGCTGGTGATGCACCCGCAGCCCAACGACATCTGGCGCATCGACTGGCAGCTGCCGCCGGACGCCGACATCGAGGCGGAGCAACTGGACGGCCGGTTCGACCAGCGGGTGCGGGCCGTCATCGGCGACATCCCGTACGAGATCGACTGGGTCAGCACCTACCGGTTCCACCAGCGGGTCGTGGCCCGGCTGCGGGTCGGCCGGGTGTTGTTCGCCGGCGACGCCGCGCATTCCCTGCCGCCGTACGGTTCCCGGGGCATGAACAGCGGCATCCAGGACGCCGACAACCTCGCGTGGAAGCTCGCCGCCATCCACAATGGACAAGCCGGCGAGGAGCTGCTGGAGACGTATCACATCGAGCGGTACGCCGCGGCGCGGGAGAACCTGCGCGTCACCGAGGCGACCATCCGGTTCATGGTGCCGCCCAACCGGATCCGCCGCTGGACCCGGGCGGCGTTGCTGGGGCTGTCGCGCTCCCTCGGCCTGGCCCGCAAGCACGTCAACAGCGGCCGGATGGCCGAGCCGTACGTCTACACCGAATCGCCCATCGTGCAACCCGCCGGCGACGACCCGCTGCTGGGTTCGTTCGCGCCGGACATGCGGATCGACGGCGAGCCTTCCCGGCTGCGGCGTTTGTTCGGGCACCGCTTCGTCGTGCTGTGCTTCGCCACCACCGGCACCCGCGCCGCCGAACTCCTCGACCAGGCTCGTTCCACCGAGTGCGACATGGTGGTCGTGCTGCCCGAGGGAGCGCCGGCCGAGGGCGTGCCGAACGGTGCCCGGGTCGTCCGCTCCGAGGACACCGAGTTGCTCGCCCGATATGGCACGGTCGGCGGCACCTGGTGGGTCGTACGACCGGACGGCCATCTCGCCGCCCGGGGTAGCGACGGCAACGACTTCGCCGCCGCGCTGCGCACCGCTGCCGGCGTCGGCGCCTTGGACCGCACTCTCGTGAAGGGAACCAGCGCATGACCGCGCCCGATTACGCCTGGCAGAACGGCCGTCTGGTCCGGTGGGACGACTGCGTCGTGCACGCCCGCAGCCAGGGCGCGTTCTGGGGCGCGAACGTCTTCGAGGGGATCCGCGCCTACGCCGGCCCGGAGACCATGCACGCGTTCCGCGTGGACGACCACCTGGCCCGGCTGCGGCGCTCGATGAAGAGTCTGCACCTGGAGATCGGGCACAGCGACGCCGAGCTCAAGCAGGCCTGCCTGGATGTGGTGCAGGCCAACGGTTTCAACACCGACACACACATCTGCGTGGTGGCGTACTTCGACGAGGGGCCGAACTTCGACCCGCTGGCGTACACCACCTCCACCGGCGTGCACATCACCGCGATCCCGATGCCGCGCTCGGCCAAGCACGAGACCGGCGCCGCGGCGAGCATCGCCTCGTGGCGGCGGATCAGCGACGACTCGATGCCGCCGCGGATCAAGACCGGGGCGAACTACCACAACAGCCGGCTGGCCCAGCACGAAGCCGTCCGCAACGGGTACGACACCACGTTGCTGCTCAACCAGCGCGGCACGGTGGCGGAGGCGCCGGGATCGTGCGTGGTGATGGTTCGCGACGGCGAGCTCGTCACGCCGCCCGGCACGAGCGGCGTGCTGGAGGGCATCACCGTCGCCACGGTGGCCCGCCTGGCCGAGGAGAAGCTCGGCATTCCGTTGCGGCGGCGGGAGATCGACCGCACGGAGCTCTACGTCGCCGACGAGATCTTCCTGTGCGGCACGCTGGCCGAGCTGCTGCCGGTCACGAGCGTGGACCGCAACCCGGTGGGCGACGGCAAACGCGGCCCGCTCACCGCCGCCCTGCAGAGCCATTACGACGACGCGGTCCGCGCCCGCGGCGACCACCCCGAGTGGTGCACGCCGATCGCCCCGGCCCGCGAGGAGGTGACGGCATGACCGTGCTCACCGACCTGATCACGGCCTTGACCTCCGGCGCGGTCGAAGTGATCGACCTGACCGCGCCGCTGTCCGAGCAGACGCCGATCATCGACCTGCCGCCGGACCGCGGCCAGCCGTGGCCGTTCTCCCGCGAGGTGATCAGCGACTTCGACGCCGCGGGACCGACCGTCTACTGGAACAACATCCGGCTCTCCGAGCACACCGGCACGCACTTCGACGCGCCGTCGCACTGGCTGTCCGGCAAGAACACCCAGGACGTCTCGCAGGTGCCGCCCCAACGGCTCGTCGCTCCGGCAGCGGTGATCGACCTGTCCGAGGATGTCGCCCGGGACCCGGACTTCCTGCTGCGGCGGGAACACATCGAGGCGTGGATCGCCGAGCACGGCCCGCTGCCCGACGGCGGCTGGCTGCTGTACCGGACCGGCTGGGACGCCCGGGGCGCCGACCCGCAGGCGTTCATCAACGGCCGGCACACCCCCGGCGTGGCCGAGGACTGCGCGCGGTGGATCGCCGAGGAGACCCCGGTGATCGGCCTCGGCGTGGAGACCGTCGGCACCGACGCCGGGCTGGCCGGCGAGTTCGAGCAGCCGTTCCCGTGCCACTGGTTCCTGCACGGCGCCGGCAAGTACGGCCTCACCCAGCTGCGCAACCTCGCGCTGCTGCCGCCGACCGGCGCGGTGGTCGTCGCCTCGCCGCTGCCGATCGTCGGCGGCTCGGGCAGCCCGACCAGGGTGCTCGCGCTCGTCACTCGTCCGTGAGATCCGACGCGGACAACGTCAAGTCCGCCGGGACGGCGACCCGTACTTCCAGATACTGGACCGTACGCCCGCGTGACCGAAGGGAACCCCAGATGTCGGACTACCTCTCCCTGCTCGACCAGCGCCGCCGGGGAGTGCTGGTGACCCTCAAGCGGGACGGCCGGCCGCAGCTGTCCAACGTGGACTTCGACTACGACCCGGCCACCCGGGTGGTGCGGCTGTCGACCACGGAGGACCGCGCGAAGATCCGCAACCTGCGGCGCGACCCGCGGGTCAGCCTGCACGTAACCACCCCCGAGGGCGGCGCGTACGCGGTCTTCGAGGGCGTCGCCGAGCTGTCCGCGGTGGCC
Source organism: Kutzneria kofuensis (assembly GCF_014203355.1). Lineage (NCBI taxonomy): Bacteria > Bacillati > Actinomycetota > Actinomycetes > Pseudonocardiales > Pseudonocardiaceae > Kutzneria > Kutzneria kofuensis. Next base: position 7,866,284 of record NZ_JACHIR010000001.1, on the reverse strand, counting down.
GCCGAGCCGCACGACCAGGCCGTCGAGGAGCTCATCGAGGTCTACCGCGGCGTGCAGGGCGAACACCCCGACTGGGACGACTACCGGCGGGCGATGGTCGCCGACCGCCGGCTCGTCGTCCGGTTCCGCATCGACCGCTCGTACGGCTGGCTCCCGGCCTGAATCCCCCTTTGACCGAAAGGCTTTCCCCCATGCCCCGCCTGAACGTGATCATCGCCAGCACCCGGCCCGGCCGCTCCGGCCCCGCCGTCGCCGAGTGGTTCACGAAGATCGCCGAGAAGCACGGCCGGTTCGAGATCCGCCTGGTCGACCTGGCCGAGGTCGGCCTGCCGCTGCTCGACGAGCCCAACCACCCGTCCGAGCGCAACTACACCAAGCAGCACACCAAGGACTGGAGCGCGATCGTCGACGCGGCCGACGCGTTCGTGTTCGTCGCCCCCGAGTACAACTACTCGATCAACGCGGCGCTCAAGAACGCCATCGACTACCTGTACTTCGAGTGGCAGTACAAGCCGGTCGGCATCGTCAGCTACGGCAACACCTCCGCCGGCCTGCGGGCCGCGCAGATGACCAAGCAGGTCGTCACCACGCTGAAGATGGTGCCGGTGCCGGAGTGCGTCGCCATCCACTTCATCGGCCAGCACATCGACGCCGACGGCAACTTCACCGGCACCGACGCGATGGCCTCCTCGGCCGAGGGCATGCTCGACGAGCTGCACAGCGTCGCCGAGGCGCTGGAACCGTTGCGCGCCAAGGCCGCCGGGTGAGACCGATGGACCATCTGATCGTGGTCGGCAGCGGCGGCCGGCCCTACCGCGAGTACGCGTTCACGTCGTTGGCGCCGCGGTACCGGCTGTCCGCCCTGCTGCCCGCGGAGCCGACGTGGCAGCGGCTCTACCTGGACGACTGGCGCGTCGTCGACTTCGCCGACGACGCCGCCGTAGTGGACGCCCTGCGTTCGTTGGCGGGCCCGGATTCCGGCGTGCTCACGTGGGACGAGACGGTGCTGAAGAGCACCGCCCGGGCCGCGGAGAAGCTGTCGCTGCGACACATGTCCGCGGAGTCGGCGGCTCGCTGCCGTGACAAGTACACGACGCGGACGTTGCTCGACGCCGCCGGCCTGCCCGCCGTGCGGTACGGCCTCGCACACAGCGCCAACGAAGCGGTGTCGATCGCCGAGGGGCTGGGATTCCCGGTCGTGGTCAAGCCCCGTGCGCTCGCCGGCAGCGTCGGCGTCGTGCTCGCCAACGACGCCGGGGAGGTGTGGGACGCGTTCGGCCTCGCCACCGGCGCGGCGTTCGCGACGCTGCCCAACGGGCACGGGGTGCTGGTGGAGGAGTACCTCGACGGGCCGGAGATCAGCGTCGACAGCGTGGTGTCCGACGGCGCCGTCACCTGCGTGCACGTCGCCCGCAAGCGGCTGGGCTTCGAGCCGCACTTCGAGGAGGTCGGGCACCTGCTCACCGGCTGGACGTCCGAGCCGTGGGCCGACGCCGTGCGGGACCTGGTGGTCAACGCGCATCGCGCGCTCGGCGTCGAACTCGGCGTCACCCATGCCGAGCTTCGGCTCACCGCGGCCGGGCCGCGGCTGGTGGAGCTCAACGGCCGGCTCGGCGGGGATCTCATTCCGTACGCGGGATTCCTGGCCACCGGCATCGACCTGGTCGTCGCCGCCGCGGAACTCGCGCTCGGCCGTGAGCCCGATCTGACGCCCGTGCACGACCGCGCCGCCGAGGTGCGGTTCGTCTACCCGCCCTACGACGCCGTTGTGCACCGCATCGACCTTCGCGCGGCCGCCGACGTGCCCGGCATCGAGCACGTGGCGGTGCTGGCCGAGACCGGCTCGACGCTGCTCCTGCCGCCCCGGCAAGCGATTCCGCGGCTGGCGGCGCTCGTCGCGGTCGCCGGGGACGAGGACGGATGCCGGGCTGTCCTGGACACCGCCGTGCCGCTGGTCGTCAGCGAGGTCAGCGGTGCCTAAGCCGGTCAACGGCCTCATCGCCACCCACGGCCTGTCGTCGTTCTGTCTGGGCCTGGTGTTTCCGTACACCGCGATCTACCTGTCGGACATGCCGGGCGTGGGAACGCCCGGCGTGGCCGTGTTCTACGCGTGCACCGGCGGCGCCAACCTCGCCACCGCCTTGCTGCTGAGCACGGGGATTCTGCGCCTTCGCGGCGTGCCGCTCGGGGTGCTCGGGACGCTGCTGTGGTTCGTCGGCTACCTCGGCCTCTACCTCGCCGGGTCCTATCCGGCGGTGGTCGCCGCCGGCCTGGCCATCGGCGTCGGGCAGGGCAGTTTCCTCGCCGCGATCATCCCCATCGTCAACTCGCTCGTCACCGCGGAGGAACGGCGCCGGGTCTTCGCCCGGCGCTACGCCGTCCTCAACGCCACGCTCGCGCTGGGCTCCCTCGTCGCCGCCGGGCTCACGCTCGCCCTGCCCCGCACCGTGATCCCTTACCTGTTCCTGGCCAACGCCGTCGGCATGCTGCCCGTCACCGTCGCCATCCTGGCCGTACGCAAGCATCTTCCCGCTGCGTCGTCGGATCGGGAACGGTCGGACGCGACGCCGGTCGGCCAGCTGTGGCGGATCACCCTGTCCGCCGCCGCCTTCCAGCTCGCCGTCTACCTCTTCGGGCTCAGCCAGTTCGAGGCCACCGCCCCGCTCGTTTCCGTCAACCTCATGGCGATGGGTCTGTCCACCGTCTCCCTGCTGCTCATGGTCGACGTCGGCGTCATCGCCTTCGCGCAGGGCCTTGTCACCCGCCTCCTGGAGAAACGCCCGGAGTTGTTCGGTCTCCGCTGCGCCATGCTGCTCTGGGTCGCCGCCTACCTCATCGCCGGCGTCGTCTCCTTCGGCCCCTACCCGCTCCGCCTGGCCGGCCTCCTCGCCTACGCCGTCCTTTTCGCCCTCGGCGAGTGCGCCTACTCGGCGTCGTTCCACCCCTGGCTGATCTCCCTCGTCCCCGACCGGGATCTCACCCGAGCCAACGCCCTCGTCAACTCCATGATGGGCATCGGCAACTTCGCCGGGCCCTCGATCGGCGTCGCCCTCGCCCTCACCGGCAGCGCCCCCACCGTCTGGCTCGGCCTCGCCGCCTGCTGCACCGCCGTCACGTTCATCACGGCCCGCGCCCGGCGCCGCCAGCCCGTCACGGCGTAGGCGGCCCCGCGTCGATGCGCCGCAGCACCGGCTCGAGGCGGTCGATGTCGGCGCTGGTCTGGAGTTGGCGTTCGTCCCACCAGGTGGCGCCGGCCTCGGCCAGCGGCGCGAGCACGTCCCGGGCGGTGGCGGGATCGGTGGCGCCGCCGAGGACGATGTCGAACGGGGAGTCGTCCGAGCGGTGCCGGCGGACGTAGGCGACGAGGTCGCGGACCTGGTCGACGGGTGGAATCTCGCCGTGCCGGGCGGTGTCGAACAGCGGGACGACGCCGTCCCAGCGGGCGGCGCGGCGCACGGGGCGGCGGGCCGGCCAGAAGCCGCCGATCCAGACCGGTGGACGCGGGCGTTGCACGGTGGCGGGGAGCAGGGTGACGTCCCGGACCTGGAAGTGCCGGCCGGCGTGGGTCACGGGCTCACCGGACCAATAGCGTCGCAGCAGGTCCAAGCCCTCGTCGAGGCGCTCCGCGAGCACGGCGGGGTCGGTGGGTTCGCCGAAACTGCCGAACTCGTCCTCGATCGGGCCGCCGAGGCCGGCGCCGAAGATCACCCGGCCGCCGCTGACGGAATCGAGGGTGGCGACCTGGCGGGCGAGCTGCTCCGGCCGCCGCCGGGCCACGGGGGTCACGAGCGTGCCGAGCCGGATCCGGGACGTCGCCAGGGCGGCGGCGGTGAGCAGCATCCACGGGTCCCCGAAGGGCACGCCGCGACGCCGGTCCTTGTCGTGCACGACGTGGTCCCAGACGAACAGCCCGTCCCAGCCGGCCTGCTCCGCCGCGACGGCCACCCGCGCGACGGTCCGGGCGTCGGCGAAGTCGCCGAAGTTGGGGAGGTTGACGGAGAAGCGCATCCGGGCCCTTCCTACTTGGCGGCGCGGAGATCCTGCACGGCGGCGGCCCGGCCCGGCAAGTCGGATTTCCCGGGCGTGGCGGGCATGCCCCCTCGGCCGCGCACGTGAGTGGCTCACTTGGCCGCAGGGACCAAGTGAGCCACTCACGTGCGCTGGACTTGGGACGCCGTGGTGTCAGCGCAGGGAGTTCGTCTTGCTGATGAACTCCTGCGCCTGGTCACGCAGCGCGGACGGGCCGGCGGCGGGCGCGAACGAGCGGGCGGCCGGCTTGGGCGTCTTCACCGGGCCGGGCACCGGGAACACCTGGTCCTCGCTCATCAGCGGCACGCCCGGGCACACGGTGTTGCCGGGCCGGGAGTTGTCCAGCAGGAAGACGTTGACCATGCCGTCGACGCAGGGGTTGGCCGTGAGGGCGTACTGCCCGTGGTACGGCGAGTCGTCGACGGAGACCATGCTGACGCCCGGCGCGGCGGCGACGGCGGCGTGGGCCTGGTCGTAGCCGGTCTGCGGGTCGAACTCGCCCTGCACGACGAGCACGTTCTTGGCCACCGACGCCGGCAGGTCAGGCAGCGTCTGGCGCGGCGCGTCGGACCAGAAGCCGCAGGTCTCGGAGATGCCGTAGGCCCAGCCGAACAGCGGGTACTTCGGCCCCTGCCGGTCACTGAGGTTCTTGTACCAGGCGGCGGACTTCGTCGGCTGGTCCCCGCAGGCGACGGCCTCGCGCACGTCGGCGAGCTTGACGTAGTCGGGTTGCAGGGCGGTGTTGACGTCCTGCACGGTCAACGCGGCGACGGGCTTGCCGAAGGTCTTCACGGACTGGTCGTCGAGCTGGGACTGCAGGTCGGCCGGGGCAGTGGCGGTGCCGCCCAGTGCCTTCACGCCGGCCTGGAACACGGCGGTCGCCAGCAGCCAGCCGAACTTGCTGCCCATGCCCACGAAGACCCCGTTGAAGTTGTTCGGGGACAGGCCCTGCGACTTGTAGTAGTCGCGCACCTGCTGCCACTTCTGTTGGACGGCCGCCGGCGTCGCGCCGAACACAGCCGGCATCGTACGGGTCAGCCACGGCACGTAGACGTCGTCGAACTGGCGCTGGTCGATGACCGGGAAGTCCTCGAAGTCGGCCAGCAGCCGACCCTGCCAGTTCACGCTGGAGTCCAGCACGATCTTGCCGGCGCTGGCCGGGAACAGCGAGGCGTACTTGGCGCCGAGCCACGTGCCGTAGGAGTAGCCGAGGTAGTTCAGCTTGGCCTGGCCGAGCAGTTGCCGGATCAGCTCCATGTCGTGCGCGGTCTGCCACGTCGTCAGGAACGGCGACTCGGCGACGCTCTGGCACGCCTCGGCGATCGCGCGCGGGATCTGCTGGTGCGCGGCGATGCTCGCGGCGGACCGGTCGCTGGCGTCCAGCGGGCCCTGCGGCAGCCGGCCGGTCGGCACCTGGCACAGGACGGGCTGGTCCTCGGGCTTGGTGTAGCCCTCGTGGCCGGTGCCGCGCGGGTCCATGCCGACGAAGTCGTAGCGGGCGCTGACACTCGGCTCGAGGCCGGCGAGTATGCCCGCCAGCGACGTGCCCTGGCCGCCGGGTCCGCCCGGGTTGACCAGGATCGCGCCGAGCGAGGCGCCGGAGGCGGCCACCCGGCTGATCGACACCTTCATGTCCACGCCGGACGCCGGGTTCGCCCAGTCCCGCGGCACGGTGACCAGGGCGCACTGCGCCGGCTTGACGCCGTCACTGGCCGGGAAGGGGCACGCGGACCAGGTGAGCTGCTGGTTCTCGTAGCCGGCGAACGGATCGGCGGCGGCCGAGGCCGCGGCCGGCAGGCCGACCATGATCAGGGAAGCACAGGTTAACGACAGTGTCGCGGTTCGCCAATTCACTCCCGTGATGCTGGTTCGCCGGGCCGCCGCGGCACACCGGCCATGAGTCGGTTCTCGGCTCGGAATTCCTCCTACCCGAGTCGCACTCGAATCAACCGTAAGGAGGAGCCGCGCTATCGTCGACGCATGGCCGTGACGCTGAGGGACGTGGCGCGCCTGGCCGGCGTGTCGATCAAGACCGCGTCCAACGTGGTCAACGGCTACTCGTTCGTCAAGCCGGAGAACCGCAGGCGGGTCGAGGAGGCGCTGGCCGCGACCGGCTACCGCCCCAACATCGGCGCCCGCAACCTGCGCCGCGGGCGCACCGGCTTCATCGCGCTGGTGCTGCCGGAGCTGGGCATTCCGTACTTCGGCGAGCTGGCCGGCCTGGTCATCACCGCCGGCCGGGAGCAGGGCTGGAACGTGCTGATCGAGCAGACCCAGGCCAGCCGGGACGGGGAGCGGGCGGTGCTGGCCGCCCTCGGGCCGCATCTGATCGACGCCGCCGTGATCAGCCCGGAGGCGCTGCACGCCTCGGACTTCGCCGACCTGGACCCCGGCGTGCCGCTGGTGATGATCGGCGAGCACTCGGTGGACGTGCGCATCGACCACGTCGCCATCGACAACGTGCTGGCCGCCCGCACCGCCGTCGGGCACCTGGTGGAGATCGGCCGCCGGCGGATCGCCGCGATCGGCGAGCACCCGTATCGCGGGACGGCGGCGCTCCGTCTGGCCGGCTACCGCGAGGCCCTCACGGCGGCGGGCCTGCCGCAGCCGCCCGAACTGGTCCGGCCTGCTCTGCACTACCACCGCCAGAACGGCGCCTCGGCCATGGCCGACCTGCTCGACCTACCCGAACCACCGGACGCCGTGTTCTGCTTCAACGACCTCCTCGCCGTCGGCGCGCTGCGCACCATCGCCGAGCGGGGCCTTCGCGTGCCGCAGGACATCGCCGTCGTCGGCTTCGACAACACCGAGGAAGGCGCTTACAGCCGCCCCTCGCTCACCAGCGTCGCCCCCGACAAGCTGGCCATCGCCCGGACGGCCGTGGATCTGGCCCGCCGCCGCATCGAAGCCGACGGCGAGTTCGAGCCCGAGGACATCCAGACCCCGTTCACGCTGGCGATCAGGGAAAGTACCGCCGGATGACAGTGGGCTGTTCACTGTCCTGAACCGGACAACCGCATTTACAACGTTGTGCCATCGATGTAAAACCAAGGTGCCACGTGGTGTCCCACCCCTGCGAATCCGGGAGACCCCTGTGCTCCGATCACTGTCCATCGCCGGGATCGTCGCCCTGGCGGCGAGTTGCCTGGTCGCCCTCGGCGCGACCGCGCAGGCCGCCTCGTCGCTCCCGTGCGACATCTACGGTTCCGCCGGCACGCCGTGCGTCGCCGCGCACAGCACGATCCGCGCCCTCTACTCCGGCTACAACGGCCCGCTGTACCAGGTGAGGCGCGCCGACGGCGCCTTGACCGACATCGGGCTGCTCTCCCCCGGCGGCATCGCCAACGCCGCCGCGCAGGATTCCTTCTGCGCCAACACAACGTGCATCATCAACGTCATCTACGACCAGTCGCCGCGACACAACGACCTCACCATCGAGGGTGCGGGCGGCGCCGGCGCGGCCGACGTCGGAGCGCCCGCGAACGCGCTGCCGGTGAGCGTCGGCGGCCACACCGCCTACGGCGTCGAGATCTCCTCCGGCATGGGCTACCGCGACAACTCCACCAGCGGCGTCGCGGTCAACGGCCAGCCCGAGGGCATGTACATGGTGGCCTCCAGCACCCACGTCAACGGCGGCTGCTGCTTCGACTACGGCAACGCCGAGACCAACAACCAGGACACCGGCAACGGTCACATGGACGCCGTCTACCTGGGCCTGCGCTGCGAGTTCGGCGGCTGCAACGGTCCCGGGCCGTGGGTCGAGGCCGACCTGGAGAACGGGCTCTACCAGTCCAACACCGGCACCAACGCCTCCGACGCCGGCACCGGCGTCATCCCGTACGTCACCGCGATGTTGTCCAACAACGGCCAGAACCACTTCGCGTTGAAACGCGGCAACGCCCAGACCGGCGGCCTCACCACCACGTATTCCGGCTCCGAACCGACGGTCAAGAGCGGATACTCACCCATGCACCAGGAGGGCGCGATCGTCCTCGGCACCGGCGGCGACAACAGCAACGCCGACGTCGGCTCCTTCTTCGAGGGTGTCATGACCGCCGGCGTGCCCAGCGACGCCGCCGACAACGCCGTGCAGGCCAACATCGTCTCCGCCGGTTACGGCGGCTCCAACGGTGTTCCCGGCGGCACCCTCACCCCGGGTTCCTCGATTTCCTTGCGTGCCACCACGTCCTGCTGCACCACCCGCTACCTGCGCCACTACGCCGGCGACGCCGTCACCTCCGTGATCTCGTCCGCCAGCCCGGCCCTGGACAAGGCCGACGCCACCTGGATCGTCCGCCGCGGCCTGGCCAACAACTCCTGTGTCTCCTTCGAGTCCAAGAACTATCCCGGCGACTACCTACGCCACTCCAACTACCAGCTGCACCGCCAGCCCTTCGACGGCAGCGTTCTGATGGCCCAGGACGCCACCTTCTGCCCCGCCACGGGCAACACCGGCGCCTACACCTCGTTCCAGTCCAACAACTATCCCGGCTACGACATCCGCCACTACAACAGCAACGTCTACATCGCCCACAACGGCGGTTCGAATCCCTGGGACACCCCGTCCCTCTGGGCGGAGGACACGACCTGGGAGGTCACCGCGCCCTGGGCGTGAGGTTCGTGGTCCCGGCCGGCTTTGCCGGCCGGCCGGGACCGTCTTCGCTACGGCGTCTGCCGTCGTCAGCGGTCGGCCGGAGCCGTTTCGCTACGGCGCCTTCGGCCCGACATCCGCGGTCGTCAGCGGTCGGCCCGGCGCCGAGGTGTTGTACTGGTCGGCGCCGACGTCCTTGGCCGACGGCCGGGTCTGCTTGTCGATGTCCAGCGTCACCTGCGGGTAGGAGCCCGTCGCCGCGCCGATGGCGGGACTGTTGGCGGCCGGCCGCAGCAGCTTGTTCGCGTCACGCACCAGCTTCGGGTCGACGTTCCGGTACGAGCCGGCGGGCAGGGAACCCGCCGACGAGCCGGACAGGATGTCGCCGGTGAAGTGCAGCGACGTGCCGGTGCCCTTGGCGGCGGCCTGCCCGTGGCCGAGCAGGATGTTGTCGGCGAGCGTGTCGTCCGACGGCGGGTACTTCTTGCTGCTCTCGTACCAGATCAGGTAGTCGCTGCCGGACAGCGTGTTGAAGGCGACGACGCAGTGGTCGGACGCCTCGTGGTCGGTGCCGCTGGTGGTGTCGTCCCGCACCTCGCCGCCGCCGAACTCCATGGCCGGACCGGAGGTGTCCTCGACGATGTTGTTGATGACGACGTGGTTGTTGCCGAAGAACCGGATGCCGGTGCTGCCGCCGATGAGGATGTTGCCCTCGACGCGGGTGTTCCACCCGTGCCGCAGGGAAAGCGTGCCACGGCTGTTGACGATGGTGTTGTACCGCACCACGTTGTTGGACGACTTGATCGAGATGGCCTCGGAGTCGCCGTCGGCCTTGTCGAACAGGTTGTTCTCGATCAGCCCGTCGGCGACGGCGTGCTGCCGGCCCGAGAGACCGAAGCGGATGGACTCGCCACCGTTCGCGCCCTTGTACTGGTGGTTGTAGAAGTAGTTGTGGTGCACGTGGACGCGCTGCGCCATGTCGTTCGAGCCGGGGCCGACCACCTGCAGGTACACGCCCTGCTCGGTGCGGTTCTCGAACGTGTTGTGGTCGACCTCGGTGTCGTTGGCCTTGACGGTGAGGTCGGCGCCGCCCTTGTTGCCCTCGAACGTGTTCCGCGTGATCCGGTTGGCGGCGGCGTCGCCGGGCACGGTCAGCCCGTTGCCGTCGGCGAACACGAATCCCTGCACCACGACATGGGACGCGCCGGTCAGGTCCAGACCGCCGGCGCCGCTGAACCGGACCTGGCCGAGCGCGGCGGCGATGGTGATCGGGGCCCGCGCGGTGCCGGAGCGGCCGACCCGGATCAGCCCGGCGTCGTAGACCCCGGCGCCGACGACGACCCGGTCACCGGGCCGCGCCTGCGCGAGAGTTGCCGACAATTGGGACGGTGACGACGAAACGAGCGTTCGCGGCGTTGCCGCGCCGGCGAACTGCGCGCCGCCGACGGCGAGCAGGGCCGCCACTCCGGCGGCGATCACCACTTTTCGAGCGTGACTCATGAACGCGCTCCTGGTCAGGTTGCAGGGAAACCAGACGGCCGGCGCGCGGCGGTGCAGTCAGGGAACCACCAGTGATCCGATGAGTCAATACACGATCGGGAGGCCCGATCGATCCATCAGCCGCGCTGCCGCCTGCCCCGGTTCACGAGCGCGGCCCGGCTTGGCCTTCCTGTTGCCACGAGGGCCGGAAGGCCGAGCATGCCTTCGTGCGGAGGGACGACCGGACCGCCGGGCGGAACGTCCGATCGGGCAGACTGGGCACGGGAGTCACTGGTTACCGGCGTTTTGGGCATCAGCTCCCGGCCCCGACGGCTTCTGGCGCTACGCCATCGACAACCCCCTCGGCACTAGCTGAGCAGTTGCTCGGCCTGCCGACGCACACGGGCGGGAGTCGACCGGTGCTTGACCAACACGCGCAGGATGTCCTCCCCACGCCGACGGTCGAACTCCAGCAGCGACTTGGCCAGGACGAGGCGGCATTCGGCGTCGAGGGCTCGGTCCGAGGCGAGGGCCCGCAGCGCGTCCGCCCCCAGTGGCGGACGCAGTCGGTAGGCGGTCCTGGCTGCCTGCAGCCGGTCCGGCCCGGACTCCGAACCGTTGCGGGCGAAGGCGGCCAGGTGCTGCGCCGCCTTGTAGGGGTGCTGGTCCGCCAGAACCGTCATCGCGTCGATGGCGAGCGAGCCGTTCCATTCCCGGATGAGCTTCTCGACCACGCTGACGTCGTCGTACTTGGTAGCGGCGAGCCTCGCGACGCTCAGAGCGTCTTCGGGTCGCGCGTCCTGGGCCAGGCTGCGGCAAATGGACGCGAGCTCCGCATTCGACGCCCATCTGGCCAATTCACGCAGTTCGCGGACGCGGGTGTCGAAGTCGTGGCTGCCGTGCAGGATCTCCTCCCGCATCAGCGCGACCGCGGCCTCCTTGTCCAGTACGGCCATCGACTCCGGCACCGTCAAACGCAGGGAACTGCCGGAACCGCAGGCGCCGTGGATCTCGTGGATCCGCTGGATCGCCTCGGCCCGGTTCCCCGTACGCACACCCCACGCCGCGTACGCCATCGCCCGGTATTCCGGCCCGACCGACGCCGTGAGGAGTTCCGTCAGCAACGCTCCGCCGTCGTTGAGCAGGTCCGCGGCGAGGATTGCCGCGTCCACCCGGGTGTCGCCGGGCTGGCTGTCGTCGCGGACGACGTCACGGGCAGTCGTTGCGGCGAGTTCCGGAGCATGCTCAGCCAGGTAGGTCAGGGCTTCCCTGCGCATCTCCGCCGAGGGCCCCGACCGCACCGTGACAGCCCACCCTTCCAGGGCGAGCTCCGGCGCGTGCTCGCTGATCCGAGCAAGCGCGTCCTGCCAGATGCCGGCACGCAGCGCGGCGGCCGCCAGGTCGCCGACGATCGCCTTGGCACCACGCTCGGGGTGAACCGCCAACAGCGTGGCGGCGAGCTTTCTGCTGTGCTCCCGGCCCTGCCCCTTGCTGAGAAGCTCGACCAGCACCGCGAAGCTGTCGTCGGCCGACTTCTTGGCCACCTGACGGGCCAGGGCGGTCATCGCCTGCTCGCTGGCGCGCTCATCGGCCATGAGCTCGGGCACCTGCGCCATCGCCTCGTCCCAGTCGACGGTGACCAGGCAGCTGATGGCCTCGTACCAGCGGTCGATCGGCAACTGCGGCGTGTTCGCCAGCCTGGTGACTTCCTCCCGCAACGCGTCGATGTCGAGTTCGCGCAGCCACTCCACGGCGTGCCGCCACGCGGTCGGCGGTGTCCGGACGGTGGCGATCATCGCTCGCAGCGCGGACACGGTCGCGGCCAGCAAAGCGGCGTCCACGGAAATGCCGTGACGAACCAGCTCCACGACGAAGCCGGCGTTGTGCTGTCGATGCCACGGCAGCAGCAGCCGTCGGAGCGCCCAGCCCAGGTCGCGGCCGGCCTCGACCCAGTTGGCGGCGAGGAAGACCTTGACGTTCAGGTCCGGCCACGGCCAGTCCGACTGCGGGGCGAAGGCGCGGCAGGCGGCCAGGCGCCCGCGACCGCGGGTCCGGCGGAACACGTGCCGTGCCGCCAGGTACTCGGCGATGGTCGGATGCAGGTAGGCGACGTCGCCGGTGGCACGGACGGTGACCAGGCCGGTGGCGGCGATGACCTTGGCCAGGACGTCGCGCCAGTCCCGCTCGGGCACCCCGGGCGGTAAACCCGCCGCGGGCCAGTGCAAAGCGCACGTGGTGAGCGCCGCCATGGTGCCGGCGGGGCCATCGGTCTGCGCGACGAAGGACAGGTGCTCCATGAGATGCTCGATGTGGTCGACCAAGCGCTCGCCGGCGTCGGCGGCGCCGTAGGGGTCGAGGGTGCGGCGCAGCTGGGCCCGGATGTCGACCTGCGGGAACTTCGACAGCAGCAGCCGGACGAAGGCGGCGTACAGCTGTGACTGGTTGTCGGGCAGCGCCTGCTCGGGGCCGCTGAGGTGCAACAGGCAGATCATGGACGCGGTCAGCGGGATGCGGGTGAGCGGCCCGAGCTTGGTCCGGTCCACCCGCGCCAGCAGCTCGGTGGCCCGCGCCCGCGCGTCGGCGTGCCCGTACCGGTCGAACCACTTGGCGGCGAACTCGATCCAGTCGGAGTCGGTGAACGGCAGGATCGCGTACGTCGGATAGCGATCCTCCCCCATCATGCGGAAGCCGCCGCTGCCGATGGGCCGGCTGGCCACGACGAACCGGTAGGACGCCAGCTCGCGGCTGCGGCGGATCAGGTCCAGCACGTCCCGCTGCCCGCCGACGCTCACGACCTCGTCGAGGCCGTCGACGAGCACCAGCCACGGCACGTCGGGCAGCGGCGGCTCGCGGAAGAGCTCGGCCAGCTGGGCGGTGTCGAGGACCTGGTCGGTCTTGCCGAACGTGCCGGCGATCAGGGCCTCCCGCAGGGACTTCGCCGCCGCCAGGTCGTTGGCCGTGACCAGCACGGGGACGAACCGGGGCGTGCCGCCGCCGAGCAGGTCCCGGGCCGCGATCGCGGCGATCCGGCGCAGCAGGCTGGACTTGCCGGCGCCGGGCTCGCCGGTGACCTGCAGGCCGTCGTGCACGTCCAGCAACCGCTCGGCGGGCAGCCGGTCGCCGTCGCGGACGGCCACGCGCTGCAGGTAGATCTCCCCGAGCGGCGGCCCGTCGTCGAGGATGCTGCGGTACTCGTGCTTGTCGTCGGCCTGGCCGAGTGACTGCAGGTATTCGCGCAGCCGGATCTGCGCCTGCCGGGACGTGTCCGGGCCGAAGTGTACGCCGCCGTGGATCACGCCCGCCTGCACGACCGGCCCCGACGCGTCGCCGGCCACGACGTTGCTGACGTCCCCGGGATCCATGGCCAGTCAACCTAGCGCGGATCCGGCGGGTCCACGCACGGTTGAGCGCCGGATTGCACCGAACGGGGCGTCGAGATCGCCTACGGCCGCGCCGCCGCCGACCGCTCGCGGGCACGCTGAATGTCCCACCGCGCACCGAAAGCCGAGTACTCGGCAATGGCCTCCCCCAGTGCCGCCTCGGCATCGGAGACGTGCCCACGGGCGGCGTGCAGCACGGCGAGATCCTCCAACGCCTGCCCGAGTTCCACCGCCCGCCCGATTCGCCGGTAGTGCTCGACGGCCTCACGCGCCGGCTCGGGATCGCCGGTGACGAGAGCCCGGCACCGCAACGCGGCCGTGAAGGCACGGGCCGGCTGCTGCTCGCGGCTGGCCTCGTCGTCGCACTGCTCGGCGGCCTCCCGGGCGATCGCGATGTCGCCCTGCTGCAGCGCGAGCCGGGCCAGGTCCGGCAACCACTGGTGCCGCAACGTCATCTGCGAGTAGTCGGCCCGCAGGTTCGGGGTCAGCAGCGACACCGCCTCGTCGATGCGGCCGTCACGCTCGGCCGCAACCGCTTGCGCGGCAACGAGGAAGTCGCAGTTCTCCCGCTCGGCCGGGCTGGCCACCGGCAGCTCCGCGGCGGCGAGGAGATGCGCGTCGGCGGCATCGTCGTCGGCCCGCCGCAACGCGATCAGCGCGGCGACACCGTGCAGCAGGAGCAGCGTCACGGTGCTTTCCCGCAGCCCGTAGAACGTCATCTCCGGGCTGTCCTGCACGACCCCGTCCAGCTCGACCAACGCCTCGTCCCAGCGGCCCAGCCAGTAGTGGTGCACGGCGGCCGGCAGGTGCAGCTCGGTCGGCACGGCGTGCTGCCGGCCGAGTTCCCGCGCGAACCGGAGCGTGTCGTCGACGTCGGCCAGGCGGTCCAGGTTCTGCAGGCTGAACAGCCGGTTGTCCAACAGGTTCAGCCGCATCCCGACCAGCGCCGGCACGTCCGCGATGGCGGCGATGGCCTCGTCCACCACGGAAATCGCCGCCGCGTGCTCGCGGCGCACCGAGTGCACGACCCACAGCTCCTGAAGTCCGTGTGCCGCAGCGAACTCGTCGCCGCACTCCTGGCCGCGTTTCACGCCACGCCGGGCGCTGACCTCGCACGCCGTGAGGTCCTGGTTGCCGGTCCGCTCGCCGATCGCGGTGAGCACCTCGTGCCGGGCCTTCCACACCTCCGGCACGTCCGGGCCCTCGATGGACTCCCGCAGCATCTCCACCGCCGCCGCGCCCTGGCCGCGCCGGCACAGGATGTGCGCGAGGATGGATCGCATCTCCGACAACCGGTCGACGTTCCTCGTCCGGCCGATCACGTACCGCACCTCGGACTCGGGAACGCCGCCGAGGGCGAACGACAGCCGAGCCAGCTCGGCGGTGAGCGCCTCGCGCGCCGGCGGTGTGAGCGTCGGCATGGCCAGCGCGCGGCCGATCAGGTCCATGGTGATCTGCGGCGCCAGCTGGCCGAGCGCGGAAGCATTGTCCTGCAGCCACGTCACGACCCAGGGTTCGACGGCGCCGGGCACCGCCAGCAGCTGCTCGGCGACCTGTTCGAGCGGCGCGCCGGCCTTGGCCAGCGCCTGTGCGGCGTGGTTGTGCAGGGCCAGCCGGACGGCGCTGGGTGTGCCCTCGTACAGCGCCTGGCGGATCAGGCCGTGCCGGAACGCGAGGTAGTCCCCGTTGGCGATCACCACGTTGCTGGTGATCGCCTCGTCCAGCAGGCCCAGCAGCTGCGGCACCGGTCGGTCGCTGACGACGGAGAGATCGCCGACGGCGAACTCCGCGCCGAGCAGCGAGGCCCACTGCAGGGCCTCCCGGACGTTGGCGGACAGGAAGCTCAGCCGGCGGGTCAGCGCCGCCACGAGCGAACCCGGGGCGCTGGCGGCGGTTCCGTGCTGGATCTCGGCGCTGCCGTCGGCGACCGTGATCGCGTCCTCACGGGACAGCGCGTCCAGAAGTTCCCGCACGTACAGCGGATTGCCGCCGGCACGGGCGGTCAGGGTCCGAAGCTCCGGTCCGGGCGGGGCGCCGACCGACTGCCGGACGATGTCGGCGACATCGTTGGCGCTGAGCGGTTCCAGGGTGACGACAAAGCCGTCCGCCGCCGCCAGCCGCACCTGTTCGACGTGCGGCCGCCGCGGCAGCGTCCGCGCGCTGGCCACCAGCAGCAGCGGCAGCCGGCTCGTGGCGCGGGAAAGCCGGTGCCACACCAGCAAACTGACCTCGTCGGCCCACTGCATGTCGTCCATCACGAGCAGCAGCGGCGCGTCCTCGCACAGCGTCTCGACGAACGCCAGCAGCCGGTCGACCGCGGCCGTCACCGGGTCCGCGCCGGGTAACAGGCCGTTGGCGGGGCTGTGCAGGCTGTCGGCGAGCTCCGCCCGGCGCGGGTCGGCCGAGCGGCGGTCCACGTCCAGGCAGTCGAGGATGGTGCGCAGCGGGAAGCGCTGGCCGAGCTCGTCCGCGACGGCCCAGCCGAGCTGGCAGCCGGCCTCCTCCGCGCCGGCCAGGCCGGCCGCGAGCAGCGAGGACTTGCCGATGCCGGGTTCGCCTTCGAGCCAGATCACGCCGCCGGTGCCGGCGGCCACGTCGGCGACCATGGCCTGCATCCGGGCCACTTCCATCGCGCGGCTGACGAAGCCGTCGGGCACTCGGGCGTGGTGGCTCGCCCGGACCGAGACGACCGGCCTGACCTCGTCGGCCTGCAGCTGCTGGTAGAGCTTGGTCAGCGGCGGGCTCGGCTCGATGCCGAGCTCCTCCTCCAGCAGCCGCTCGGCGTCGCGGTAGACGTCCAGCGCCTCGGCGCGCCGGCCGCTCCGGTGCAGGGCGGTCATCAGCAGCGCCCGGAGGCTCTCGCGCAGCGGATAGGTCCGGACCAGTTCCGACAGCTCGCCGATCACGTCGTGGGCCGCGCCCAGGGCGAGCATCGCCTCCGCGCGCTGCTCCTGGGTGGCCAGCCGCAGCTCGGCCAGGCTGCCCCGGCGCCGTTCCGCGTACGGGCCGGGGATCCCGCCGAACGCCTCGCCCTGCCACAGCGCCAGCGCGGCGTCGAGCGCCCGCAGGGCCGCGCCGGGCGATCCGGACGCGAGCAGACCGGCGGCTTCCTGGCGGAGCACGGCGAATCTGGTCAGGTCCACGTGATCGGCCGGCACCCGCAGCACATAGCCGGCGCCCGAGGACTCCAGCAGCCGGCTCGGCGCGCGATTGGCCCGCCCCGGCTCCAGCGCTCGCCGCAAGTCCGAAATGTACGTGTACAGGCTGCCCTCGGCGCTCGCCGGCGGCTCCTCGCCCCAGATGCCGTCGATCAGCTCGCTGCGGGACACCACCGTGTCCACGCTCGCCGCCAGCATGGCGAAGACCGCGCGCTGACGCGGCGGCCCCAACGGGATCTCGCCGCTGTCCGACCAGGCGCGGACCGCGCCGAGCAGTTCCACCTTGACCGAGGGCGCTGTCCCCACGACGCGAGCATACCGATGGCGCGAAAGCCCGGTGAGCGGCCCGGCACGCCTTGTAACCTGGGCCGACCGGAGTAGTCGGCAGGTGAGGGGGCCGTGTGTCGCTGCGGTACTACGTCTACATCAGCGATTCCAAGGTCGACATGCTGTTGCCGCAGGTCGATCCCGGGTTCGCCGGCAAGCGCAGCACGGAGGTCGGGGTCAACCTCAAGGTGGTCACCGGCAAGCGCAAGGTGGAGTCCGACGCGGATCGGATCGCCCGGCTGGAGCGGGTGGTGCGGCACCTGGACGACTTCTGCGACGTGGGCACGATCGACGAGCCGGGCCAGTACTTCCGGGGGCGGCTGGCGATGCGCTGGAAGCAGGCCGCGCCGGGGCTGGTCTACTTCGGCGGCGCCACCGAGGACACGGTGGTGGGCCTGGGCGGCGCCAGTGGGCACATCTTCGGCGGGACGGCGCCGAAGGACGCGGTGTTCGCGCCGTCCCAGCTGCCGGGGCTGGTCCAGGGCCTGGAGGCGATCGCCGCGGACGACGCCGCGGAGAGCTCTCTGGAGTTGGCGTACCTGGCCAACCGGAACCTGCGCGGCGACGAGCAGGAGGTGGAGTTCGTCGCGAAACGCCTGCGGCACGGCCCGAGCCCGTACCCGGAGCTCGACGGCGGCAAGGCCGTGAGTGTCCTGGTGGGCAGCCCGCTGTTCGTCGCCCTGGCGGACTGATGGCCTGGCAGCCGGGCGAGACGGTCCTCGGCCTGTACGAGGTCAAGGACGTGCGCAGCGGCGGCATGGGCGTCGTGCACCGGGTGCGTCACCTCGGCTGGCAGGTGGACCTGGCGGTGAAGACGCCCCGCCCGGAGTGGATGACCACGCCGGCGGACCGCCGGCACTTCGAGCGCGAGGCCGGCACGTGGGTGAACCTGGGGCTGCACCCGCACACCGTGAACTGCGTCTACGTGCGCACGATCGACGCCACGCCGAGGGTGTTCGCGGAGTGGGTCGACGGCGGCAGCCTCGCCGAGGCGGTGGCGAAGGGCCGGCTCGACGATCCGGCGAGCATCCTCGACATCGCGATCCAGACGGCGTGGGGCCTCGCCCACGCGCACGAGGCCGGCCTGGTGCACCAGGACGTCAAGCCGGCCAACGTGATGCTCGAACCGGACGGCACCGTCAAGGTCACCGACTTCGGCCTGGCCAAGGCGCTGCAGACGGACGAGGAGGCGCCGGCCGGCGTCAGCTTCGCCGGGAGGACGCGGGAGTACTGCTCCCCCGAGCAGGCCGACGCCATGGCCGGCCGGCCCGGGGTGCGAATCACAGCGGCGACGGACGTGTGGTCGTGGGCGGTGACGGTGCTGGAGATGTTCGCCGGCCGCCGGCCGACCAACTTCGGCGAGGCCGCCGGCGAGGCGCTGACGACACTGCTGGACGAGGGCCTGCCCATGCCGGCGAAGGTCGTGGCCCTGCTGCGCACCTGCTTCGCCGACGATCCGGAGCAGCGTCCCACCGCCCTCGACGTCGCCGCGCAGCTGATCGACCTCTACGGGGATGTCGTCGGCACGGCGTACGGGCGTCAGGCTCCGAAGCCGGCGCGGCTGCTCGCCGACGGCCTGTCCAACCAGGCCCTGTCGCTGCTCGACCTCGGCCGCGTCGAGGAGGCGGAGGAGCTGTGGCAGCGGGCGGTCGGCGCGGATCCGTACCACCTGCCGTCCGTCTACAACCAGGGCCTGCACAAGTGGCGGACCGGCTCCCGCACGGGTGAGGAGGTCGTGTCCGACCTGGAGGCCGCCAGCTCCGCCGACCCCGCCAACAGCCTCGGGCCGTTGCTGCTGGGGGCCGTTCAGTTGGAGCGACACGAGAACGAGCGCGCCGGCGAGCTGCTGCGCAAGGCAGCCGCCGCCGACCCATCCTCCATGGACGCTCAGACAGCACTGGCCGCGCTGGACAACCGTCCGCCGCGCATCGCCATCGACCTCGAACACGAAGGTGTCACGGCGGTCGCGCTCAGCGCGGACGGCCAGCAGGTGTTGTTCGGCGACAAGAAGGGGCGGCTGGTGTTGTGGACGCCGGCCAAGGGCACCGGCCGGCGCGCGCAGCACGTCCTGACCCGCCGTGGGGATCCCGTCCAGGCCGTCGCCATGAGCGCGGACGCCACGGTCGGCGCGATCATCCGTCAAGGTGCCGTCGAGCTGTGGGATCTGGCGCGACGCCGCCAGCGGCCCGGGCTCCGCGATGCCGGCGGCGTGTGTGCGGTCGCGGTGAGCGCCGACGGCAGCCATTACGCGACGGGCCAGGTCTCCGGCCTGGTGTCGGTCTGGACGGTCGAGCACGAACGCCAGGTCGCCGCCATGCGGGCGCACGCAGGGCGGATCGACTCGCTGGCGTTGAGCCCGGACGGCCGCCGGGTCGTCTCGGCCTCGTTCCGCGATCGGGACAGCTCGGTGCGGGCCTGGGACGTGGCCACCAACAGCTTGACCGCGGCCTTGTCCGGGCCACAGCGGGGAACGCTGCACGGAGTGCCCAAGTATTCGTCCGAATTGGACATCGGCGCGGTCAGCCTGGACGCCAGCCATGCGGTGGTCGCCTGGTGGCACGGGCCGCTCACGACGTGGGACACGCGCAACGGTGTGGTGGTGAGCGAGGTGCCGACCCGGTATGCGGACATCTACACCATGGTGGTCGCCGGCACCACGATGATGACCACCTACGAGCCTCCGGTCCGGGTCTTCGACGCGCCGACCGGCCGTTGCCTGCGCGTGGTCGGCCGCGATCTGAAGCCCGACGCGCAGTTCGTGAAGGCGGCGGCGATCACCGCCGACGCACGGGTGGCCGCGCTCGCGAGCGACTACGCCGGCATCGCGCTCCGCTCCCTGCCGGCTGCCGACTACCAGGCGCCGTGGTGTTACGCGCGACCCCGGGCGGCCCACGAGCTCGTCAGCACGGAAGACACCTTCCGCAGCCGCATGGACCGCGTGAAGGAGCTCGTCGAGCGGGAGCAGTTCGCCGCGGCCGGCGAGGTGCTGCGGACCATCCGGGAGGTTCCCGGCTTCGCCCGCAACCACGAGGTGCGCGAGGCCTGGGCCCGACTCGGCCCGCACGGCACCAGGTCGAGGCTGCTCGGCGGCTGGTTCCTGTACGAGTACGCGGCGGACGGCGAGTTCACCCAGCCGCCGGTGGTGCTGCTGCGCCAGGACGGCCGGTACTCGGTGAGCTGCCGGTGGACCGGCGAAGTGGACGTGTGGGACTTCCTTGCCGCGGAACGGCTGTTGACGTTCGACCGCGGCGAGGGCGGCATGGCCAGGGACGTCCGCTTCGCCGTGGACGGCCTGCTGGTGCTGGTCCTGACCACCGCCGGCACCATCCGCCAGCTGAACCTGGCCGACGGCGGCAAACGCATCTTCACCAAGGACACCGGCCGGCTCACCGCGTTCGACGTCGACGCGACGGGCACCGGCATCGTCATCGGCGACGAGACCGGAACGCTGCGCGTGCGCGACCTGCCGCGCGGCAACGTCCTGGCCGAGATGAAGGCCTTCCCGGGCCGGATTCACACCGTGGCGATGAGCCCGGACGGCCGGCACGTCGCGGCGCTGGGCAGCACCGGTGGCGACGAGAACGAGATCCACGTGTGGGCGGGCGAACCACCCGGGCCGACGTGGACCCTCAAGTCCCGGTCCGCCGACGAGGGACTGCGTTTCAGTCCCGACGGTCGCCTCCTGTTCGTCTCGTTCGGGCTGTCGACCGGCGTGTGGGACGCGGCGACCGGCGAGTTCCGACACTCGGTGCGGTGCGGCACCTCGCTGATCGGTCCGCAGCAGCGACTGGCCCTCAGCGGCGACGGCCGGCTCGCGGCGACGCCGGGCGAGAAGGGGCTGTCCGTCTGGCGAACCGACACCGGGGAGGTCCATCGGTCGCTGCCGGTGCCCGACCTGATCCAGGCCTACGTGCTCAGCGCCGACGGGACGTTCGCGGTCACCGCCAACAACGCCCGCCAGATCCAGGTGTGGGACCTGCGCACCGGCGGGTGCCTGCGGGAGATGGAGGGCCACCGGGCCGACATCCACCGCATGATGCTCAGCGACGACGGCGGCAAGCTGCTCACCACCGACATCGGTTCGTCGATGTGCGGCTGGGAACTGGTGTGGGACTACGACTTCCGATGATCAGGCTGTCGTGTGGCGATGTCTCGCAGGTGATCACCGGCAGCTGCGTGGTCGGCCGCGCGCCGGAGTGCGATTTCCGGATCGCGGCCGACCGCAAGGTCTCCCGCCGGCACTGCCTGGTCGACGTGGGCCCGACGTCGGTGACCGTGCGCGACCTGGCCAGCCGCAACGGCACCATCGTGAACGGGGAGGCCCACGAGACAACGGAACTGTGCGACGGCGACGAGTTGCTGATCGGCGACACGACGGTGCTGGTCTCGTTCTTTCCGCGCGCGGTCAGGGAACTGGGTCGGGGCGCGCAGGGCGTGGTGGAGCTGGTCGAGGAGACGCCGGGCGAGTTCGTCGCGGTCAAGACGCTCACCGAGCAGGGTCGGGTCGACCCCGACGCCCGCGACGCCTTCCAGCGCGAACTGGACTGCACGAAGGCGTTGCGGCACAACCACATCGTCGACTTCCTCGGCAGTGACACCGAGGACGGCGTGCTCCGGGTCCGCTACGAGTACTGCGCCGGCGGTAGCCTCGCCGACCACGGACCCATCCCGGTCGACGAGGCCGTCTCCCTGACGCTGCAAGCCCTTGACGCCCTCGTCTACGCCCACGAAGCCGACGTTCCGGTACGACTGGCCGACGGCAGCACCGTGATCGGACACGGCCTCGTGCACCGCGACCTCAAGCCGCAGAACCTGCTGCTCACCGGCGACGGCCGGCTCAAGATCGCCGACTTCGGCCTGGCCAAGGCGTTCGACCAGGCCGGCCTGTCCGGCCGCACCCGAACCGGCGCGATCGGCGGCAGCGTCGCCTTCATGCCCCGCCGCCAGGTCATCGACTACAAGTACGCCCGCCCCGATGTGGACCTGTGGGCGATCACCGCCTGTCTGTACTGGATGTTGACCGGCCAGCCGCCACGCGACTTCCCGCCCCGGACCAGTGCCGTCACCGTCGTCCTGCGAACGCCGCCGGTGCCGGTCCGCGACCGTCTCGCCACCGTGCCCGAGGCCCTCGCCGAGGTGATCGACTCGGTGCTGGACGAGACCGTCCACTCCGGACCAACCTCCGCCGCCGCGCTCGCGGCCGCCCTCAGGACTTGAGTCCTAGGCGGCGTCCCGGGTCACCAGCATGTCCACATCGGACAGATCCACCTCACGGCCGTCCTCGGTGACGAAGGCCACGTGCAGCGGTTCTCCGGTGGTCCGGGTCCGGCGCGCCACCGACGGCCCGGACGGCCGGGGCCGGTAGCGGTCGCCCCACTGCTGGAAGGCGCCGAGAATGGGCAGCAGGTCGCGGCCGGCATCCGTCAGGTGGTAACTCTGGCGCTGCCGGCTGCCCGCCTCCTGGTACGGACGCATGCGCAGCACACCCGCCTCGACCAGCGTCTTCAGCCGCGCGCTGAGCAGGTTGGGCGCGACGCCCAGCTCGGCCTGGATCTCGGCGAACCGGTGCTGGCCGATGAAGATCTGCCGCAGGATGAGCAGCGACCAGCGCTCGCCCAGCACCTGCAGGCTGCGCTCGATCGAGCAGCTCGGGTCGTCCGACACCGTGAGACTCCTCACCTCTGGCTAGAGATCCTGAATCCAGGATGACAAATCCCGCTGCCCCGGGGCAACCGACCTGCGACGATCGTCGCGGTTCCGGCCACATCCGCCGTCCGCTGATCGCGCCGACCGCCCTCGATCACGTATCTTTCCTCCTCGGCCCGGTGCATCCGGAACGCTCGACCCCTGCTCGACACCGTCCCGGAGGAGACATGACCGAAGTAGTCGCGCACGCCGTCCCCCCGTCCGCCGACAGCAAGGGCCTGCGCCCCGGCGCACTCGGCATGGTGTCGTCGGTGGTGATCGGGACGGCGTCGACCGCGCCGGCGTACTCCATCGCCGCGACGCTCGGCCTGCTGGTGATCGCCGGCACCGGCTTCCAGGCCGCATCCTTCGTGCTGTTCGCCTTCGTGCCGGTGATGTTCGTCGCGCTGGCGTTCCGTGAGCTGAACTCGGCCGAGCCGGACTGCGGCACCAACTTCACCTGGGCGACGCGCGCCTTCGGCAGCAAGGTCGGCTGGATGTCCGGCTGGGTGGTGACCATCGCGCAGCTGCTGGCCATGACCAGCCAGTCGGCCATCTCCGGCAAGTACACGCTGCTGCTGTTCGGCGCGGACTCGTTGGCCGACAACAAGTTCGCCACCATGGCGGTCGGGCTGGCCTGGCTGGTCCTGCTCTGCTGGATCTGCTACCGCGGCATCGAGGTGTCCGCCAAGCTGCAGTGGGTGCTGCTCGCGGTCGAGCTCACGGTGCTGGTGATCTTCGCCGTGGTCGCGCTGTACCGGGTGCTCAACGGCTCCGCCGGGTCGCAGGCGTCCACTCCGGCCTGGAGCTGGCTGCTCCCGACCGGCATCGGCGCGGGCGCGTTCATCGCCGCCACGCTGCCGGCCGTGTTCCTGTACTGGGGCTGGGACAGCTCGGTCTCCGTGAACGAGGAGTCCGCCGACCCGCGGCGCGGGCCGGGCAAGGCCGCCGTGCTGTCGACCGTGTTGCTGGTGCTCAACTACGTGATCGTCACCATCGCCGCGCTGGCGTTCGCCGGCATCGGCCAGACCGGCATCGGCCTGGGCAATCCGGACAACTCCGACGATGTGCTGGCCGGTCTCGGCTCGGCCGTCTTCGGCGACGGCACGTTCGGCAAGGTGATGGGCGTGCTGCTGATCGTCTCCGTGCTCACCAGCGCCGCCGCCAGCAGCCAGGCCACCATCATGCCGTGCGCCCGCACCACGCTCTCGATGGCCTCGCACGGCGCGCTGCCCGAGGTCTTCGCCCGCGTGCACCCCCGCTACCTCACGCCGACCGTGTCGACCTGGACGTTCGGCATCGTGTCCTTCGCCCTGTACGTGCTGCTGTCGCTGCTCAGCGACGACGTGCTGTCCGACTCCGTCAGCGCCGTCGGCCTCACCATCGGCGTCGAGTACGCCATGACGTCGCTGGCCTGCGTGTGGATCTTCCGCAGGACCCTGCTGGCCAGCGTCCGCAACTTCTTCCTGCGGGGCGTGTTCCCGCTGCTCGGCGGCCTGTTCTTCGCGCTGGTGCTGGCGCTGGCCGTGGTCTACTACGCCCAGCCGGACAGCGGCGAGACCACCATCTTCGGCGTCGGCGGCGTGGCCGTGATCGGCGTCCTGGCCATCGCCGTCGGCGTGCCGCTGATGCTCGTCGTCTACCGCGGCTGCCGCTCCTTCTTCGCCGGCCGCAGCCTGCCCCGCGGCTCCGTCCCCGCCGGCGGCGACTCGATCGTCGCGGATGCCTGAGGACGTTCGTGCGGTATTACCCCGCCTCGGGTGGCCGGGTCGGCCGGCCGACCTGACATCGGCGCCGGTGCTGTTCCAGGATGCGGTATGACCACTGAACTCGCGTTCCGCAGCAGCACCGGCACCGGCCGCACCGTCGTGCTGGTGCACGGCAACTCCTCGTCGGCGGCGGTGTGGCAGGGGCTGTTGGACGGGCCGTTCGGGCAGCGGTTCCGTTGCCTCGCCGTCGACCTGCCCGGGCACGGAGCGTCGCCGCGCGGCGGCGACTACTCGATGACGGGGTACGCGTCGGCGCTGGCCGGGTTCCTGTCGTCGGCGGAAGCCGAGGACGCCGTGGTCGTCGGGTGGAGCTTCGGCGGGCATGTGGCGCTGCACGCCGCCTCGGCGCTGCCCCGGGCGGCCGGCTTCGTGCTCATGGGCACGCCGCCGATCGCCGCCGCCGAGTCGGCGGCGACGGCGTTCCTGCCGAACCCGGCGGTCGGCGCGGGCTTCCGGGGCGAGATCAGCGCCGAGGACGCGGCCGCGTTCGCCGCCGCCATGCTGGCGCCCGGGTCGTCGGTGTCGCCGGAGGTGTTCGTGCCGGACATCCTCGCCACCGACCCCGCCGCCCGGCTCGGGCTCGCCGCCAGCCTCCGCGAGGGCCGGATCATCGACGAGGTCGAGGCCGTCGCGAAGCTGGGGCGGCCACTGCTGGTCCTGCACGGCAGCGAGGACCAGATGGTGTCGCTGGACTACCTGCGGTCGCTGGGGCTGCCGGTCGAGGTGCTGGCCGGGGTCGGGCACGCGATCCAGGTCGAGGCCCCGGAGCGGCTGGGGCGGCGGCTCACCGAGTTCGTGGACGGGCTGTGATCACCGGTAGGGGCGGAAGAACTCGCGCAGCTCGGCGGCGTACAGCTCGGGCTCCTCGAACGGGGCGAAGTGGCCGCCGCCGTCCACCTCGTTGAAGTAGACCAGGTTGGTGGCGCGCTCCAGCCAGGCGCGCGGCGGGCGCACCACGTCGCCGGAGAACAGGGAGAAGCCGGACGGCACCTCGACGCGGCGGGCGTGCTGGGCGGGCGGGATGGCGGCGTTCGCGTTGTACATGCGCATCGAGGAGCCGATGGTGCCCGTGAGCCAGTAGATCGTGATGTTGGTGAGGATCTCGTCCATGGTGTAGGTCTCGTCGAAGTCGTCGCTCCAGGAGCGGAGCTTCTCGACGATCCAGGCGGCGAGTCCGGCCGGCGAGTCGGTGAGGCCGACGGCGGCGGTTTGCGGCTTCGTGCGGTGCATCGCCGCGTACGCGCCCTCGGCGGCGCCCCAGGCGGCGGTGCTCTGCATCCAGTCGCGTTCGTCCTGGGTGAGCTCGGCGGGGTCGCCGGTGTAGACCGGGATGCCGCCGTCGGTGCGGTGCACGGCGACGACGCGATCAGGGTGGTTGAGGCCCAGGTAGCGGCTGACGTGGCTGCCGATGTCGCCGCCGGCGGCGCCGAACCGCTGGTAGCCCAGGGAGTCCATGAGCCGGGCCCACAGGTCGGCCACCTCGATGGAGTTCAGGGGCTGCGCGGGGCGGGTGGAGTAGCCGAAGCCGGGCACGTCCGGGACGATCACGTCGAACGCGTCGGCGGGGTCGGCCGGGTTGGTCAGCAGCTGGATCACCTTGGTGTAGCGCCAGAACGAGTCCGGCCAGCCGTGGGTGAGCACGATCGGCAACGCTGGTCCGGCGGTGGCCTTGGCGTGGATGAAGTGGATGTCCAGGCCGTCGACGGTAGTGCGGAACCTGGGCAGCTCGGAGAGCTTGGCCTCCTGGGCCGGCCAGTCGAAGGTGGTGGCCCAGTGGTCGACGAGCCGCCTGAGGTACGCGATGTCCGTCCCCAGCGACCAGCCGGCGTCCTCCGGGGCGTCCGGCCAGCGCGTGTTCCGCAGGCGGGAGCGGAGGTCCTCGAGTTCGTCGGTGGTGGCGCGGGTGGTGAACGGCTCGGGAGTGGCCATGGGGGAAGCATAGTTGTCGATCTCAGCGGCTCGGCAACACGATATTCGACGGCCACGCCCGGTTGTGGAACACGGTGTGCGTGGTGGGCTTCATTTCCGTGCTGGTGCCCGGGTGCTCACCAGTCCCGAGGTTGCGGGCGAACCGGGGAAACGCGCCGCCGGAGACCTGCAGCCGAATGCGGTGGCCGCCGTCGAACCGGTGCGCGGTGGCATCGAGCACGACTCGCACCGTCCGCACCTCCCCCGGAACCGTGTCCCGCCCGGTGCACCTGATGATCCGATCGGTGACGTTGACGGAACGGCCGCGCGGGTCGACATCGCAGATCCGGACGAACAGGTCGGCGTTGGCGTTGTCGGAAGCGACATGCAGCTCCACCACCGGCGCACCGCGCACCTCGACGGCGCTGGTGAGCGGTTCCGTGCTGAAGACCAGAACGTCGTCGCGTGCTTCCAGTTCGCGATTGTCCTGTGCCCCACCGCTGGGCGCCATCACCCGCCCGCCGACCGAGGGTGTCGGGTTGTGCGGGTCATAGCGGAATTCGGTGACACTTCGCGGCTGCGCGGGCGGTGAGTCCGCGAGCTGTCCTCCACCCTGCAGATACAGGGTCGTGGATTCCGTGTCCCGGGGCGGCCAGGTCTGGTGGTTCTCCCACTGCCCGGCCCCGCCGACGAACACCCGCACCGGCGCTGCCCGGCGCACCGGCGCCCGGCCTGCGGCGTGCGCGTCCAGCCAGGAAAGTGCCTCCGGCATGGCGATGCCGTTGTCGACTGTGAGGTGTGTCCACGGACCGATGGTCATCGCGACATCGACGCCACGTGACCGCAACGCCTCGTACTGCGCCAACGTCTGGTCGATGAAGAAGTCGTGCCAACCGCCGATCAGCAACGTCGGCACGGAGACTCGCCGGAGGGCTTCGGTGGCTCGAAACCCCTCCCAGTACGGATCCTCCAGGTCCGGACGCTCGATCCAGTCGTCGTACCACGGCGCACCCTTGCCGCCGAGCCCGGCCATGGCACCTCGCAGCGGGAGCCGGTCCAGCGCCGGGGCCAGCCGCCGTTCCGCCCGCATCATCCGGACCAGTCCGCGCACCGCGCCGACGGTTTCCTGGTGTGACAGGAGATCGGACCAGCTCAGCATGTTGAACAACTCCACCGGCCCGTACTGGTGGCCGGCCCGGCCGATGTCGTGCACGCCGATCGTCACGACCATCGCGGTCAGCTCGGGCGGCGGGTCCAGCGCGAGCGCCCATTGCGTGTAGCCGAGATAGCTGCCGCCGGCCGTGGCCAGCCGGCCGTCGAACCAGTCCTGGGTACGCAGCCAGGCCACGGTGTCCTGCCCGTCATCGGCCTCGCTGACCGCGGGCATGAACGTGCCACCGGAACCGAACGTGCCGCGCGTGCTCTGCAGCAGCACGTGATAGCCGCGCTCGGCGTAGAGCTGCGCCGTCAACATGCTGTACAGAAAGCCCCGGCCGTACGGGCAACGGACCAGAATGGTCGGCACCCGCTCGGCGGTGACCGGAACGTAGTGATCCGCGAGCAGGGTGACGCCGTCGCGCATCGGGACCTCGACCGCTCGGGCCACTCGCACCCGGTTGCGCCGGGCCGGCATCCGCCACCGCCGCCCGAGCGCGGCGCTGACCAGGTTTGCGCCCATACCAACGCTACGCATGGATCTCACGCCTCCGTGGCGAGTTCGGTGATCGCGGCGACCTCGTCGGCGGAGAGCGTGATCTCGGCCGCGGCCAGGTTGTCCTTCAGGTGCGCGACGCTGGTGGTGCCCGGAATGGGCAGCATCACCGGCGAGCGGTGCAGCAGCCAGGCCAGCGCGATCTGCCGCGACGTGACGCCGTGCTCGGCGGCGATCGGCTCGATCACCGCCATGACCTTGTCCGTGTCGGGTCCCTCGGTCAGCGTGACCGGATGCCACGGCGAGAAGACCACGCCACATTCCTCGGCGGCCCGCAACAGATCCGCGCCGGTTCGGGCGCTGGCGTTGAAGTGGGCCGTGACCGCCGCGATGTCCACAATGGCCTGTGCGGCCTTGAACTGCTCAAGCGTCACATTGGACAGTCCGATGTGGCGGATCAGCCCTTCCTCGCGCAGCGCGGCCAGGGTGGCGACCTGGTCCTCGAACGGCGCGTCCGTGGCCCGGCCGCTGTGCAGGTAGTACAGGTCGATGGTGTCCACGCCCAGCCGGCGGGCGCTCATGTGGGCGCTCTGCCGCAGGTAGTTCGGGTTGCCGACGGCGCCGAGCGTGGAGTAGTCGAAGCCGCCGCGGACGAACCCACCCTTGGTGGCGATGACCAGGTCGTCCGGATACGGGTGCAGCGCCTCGCGGATGAGGATCTCGTTGGTGTGCGGGCCGTAGACGTCCGCGGTGTCGATGAACGTGACACCGGCGGCCACGACCTCGCGCAGCACGGCGATGCCGCCGTCACGGTCGGGGTACTCGCCCCAGACCTGCGGTCCGGTGAGCCGCATCGCGCCGAAGCCGAGGCGTCCCACCGCCAGGTCGCCTCCTATCGTGATGGCCTGTGTCATGGGAACCTCCGCTAGAGCGATAGCCGCCTTCTCACTTTAACGGAGTCTAGTTATCACTTTCAAGGAGACGGTGGGTGGGCATGAACCTGGCTGACCTGATCGCCGAACGCCGGCCACACCGCGCCGACGCACGGCGCAACTTCGACGCCCTGGTCACGGCGGCGACCGAGGCGTACACCACGCTCGGCGCCGACGTGCCCATGGACGAGATCGCCCGGCGCGCGGGGGTCGGTATCGCCACGCTCTACCGGAACTTCCCCACCCGCGTCGACCTGATGGAGCACGTCTACCTGACGGGCATCGACGACCTCGTCCGCTACGCCCAGGGCCTCGACCGGAGCGACCCGTGGGCCGCCCTGTCCGCCTGGTTGAGCCGTTTCGTCACGCACCTGGCGACCAAACACGTGCTCGCCACCGTGCTGACCCGCGAGTCCAAGGTGTACGAGCCCAGCAGCGAAGCCATCTACGGCGTCGCCGACCCGCTGTTCGAGCAGGCCCAGCAGGCCGGTGTCGTGCGCGCCGACGTCAACGCCGACGACGTCATGCGCCTCGTCTTCGCCGTCACCGCCGGCATCTACGTGGACGACGCCCAGCGCGAGCGGGCCATCGGCATCGTCCTCGACGGGATCCGCACGCGGTAGGCAGGCGGAGGGGCCGGCGGCCCCTCCGCCCACGACGTCAGCCGAGGCCGATCGCGAACAGGTGCATCGTCGGCCGGTACTGCTTGGCGCTGTCGCCGAGATCCGGCAGCGTCACGTAGCGGGCGGTCTTGCCGGGCTGGAGCTCGACCGGGCTGTAGTAGACGCTGAAACCGGGCTGGCTGTTGAGCGGCTTGTGGATGTAGGCCGTGCTGGCCACCACGTCACCGCCGGATTGCGCGGTGACGCCGTACCAGTCGGCCATCGACAAGGTGAACTGCTGGGTGCTGCCGTCGTCGTAGGTGACGGTGCCGACGCCGGAGGTCAGCCCGTACGACGCCGAGCCGACGAAGCCGAGCTTGGTCGGCGCACCGTCGAGCCGGATGGTCTGGCCACCGGACACGACGTTGTCGACCTGCCCCGACTTGGTGTCGGGCCAGGTGAAGGCCACGCCGTCGTGCTTGATCACCGCGCCGGCGGTGAGCCCGACGGCGGCCAGCGCCTGGGTCGAGTAGCTGGCGCCGCCACCGTCGAAGTCGGCATCCGCCGGTGTCGCGTCGTCGCTGATCGCCCTGTTGTCGAAAGCAGCGGCCAGGTTCGGATACGGCACTGTGAGTCCGGTGACTGCGGTCGTCACGGTCGTGCCGCCGACGGCCGCGACAGCTGTCAGGTCCGTACGCGACGGCGCTGCGTCGGCGGGCACCTTGAGCTGCCAGGTCGTCTGCACGGACGCGCCCGGCGCCACGGTGGCGAAGCTCGCCGGTGACGTTGCCGTCGCCGTCCAGCCACCAGGGGCGGCCACCGTGAGCGTCACGGCGTTCACCGCCGCCGAGCTGACGTTGGTGTAGGTCGTCGTGGCCGCGAGCGTCGAGTCGGGCGGGGCGATCGGCGGTGCGGTCACCGCGAGCGAGTCGTTCTTGGCCGCGATGGCGAAGATGTGCATGGACGGCGACCCGCCGGACGTGCCGTGGCTGATGTCGGGCAGAGTGACGTACTGCAGCGTCTTGCCGGCATCAAGCGGCACCGACGCGAAGTACAGGCTGTACGCGCCCTGGTTCGTGCCGCTGGTGGTGTTGATGTACGGCATCGTCGCGACGACGTCGCCGCCGGGTGCGGCTTGGTTGCCGTACCAGTCGGCGAAGGACAGCGTCTGCTGTTCGGTGGTGCCGTCGGTGTAGGTGAGAGTCACCTTGCCCGTTTGGGTTCCGTACGTCGCCGCGCCGATGAAGCCGAGCGAGGATCCGCCGGCCGCGAGTGCGATGCTCTGCCCGCCGGCGGCGACATCGTTCGGGCCGCCGTCGGGCCAGGCGAAGGCGTAGCCGTCGTGGGTGATCTTCGCTCCGGCGTGGATTCCCGCCGCCGCCAGGGCATCCGCCGAGAAGCTCGACCCGTTGCCGTCGAAGTTGCCGACGCCGTGGTTGCTGTCCGGGCTGATGCCCGTGTTGTCGAAGCTGGCGGCCAGGCGGGAGTACGCGACGTCGACGTCCGCGCTGGCCGTGCTGTCGTGCGCGCCGCCGACGGTGGCGTTGGCGGCGAAGGACAGCGTCCCGCCGTCGGTGCCGGCCTGGGCCCGTACCGACCACGTGGTGGTGACGGTGGCCTTGCCCGCGACCGTGGCGAAGGTCGCCGGCGTGCTGGGCGTCGCCGTCCACCCGGCCGGCACGGCCAGCGACAGGGCGACGTCGTGCACGGTCGCGCCGGGGTTGGTGAAGGTGGTGGTGATGCTGGCCGGCTCGACCGGGTCGACGATGGCCGGCGCGGTGATCTTCAGGCCGTGGCCGACGACGATCGGCGCGGCGCCGGTCACACCGTCCACTGTGGCCGAAATGGTCGCCACGCCGGTGCCGACGGCCGTGACGACGCCGCGCGGGCTGACCCGAGCCACCGATTCGTTGCTGCTGCGGTATTTCACCTCGGACTTGCCGAGGTCGGCGAAGGAGCCGTCGTTGTTCACCGCCTCCACGACGTGATCGGCGGTGACGGCGAGGTTGCGCTGCTCGCGGCTGGGGATGGTGTCGTCGGCGAGCCAGCGGTTCCGGCCCGTGAGGTCGATGGTCTGCCCGACCTGGTACGTGCTCGACTCGGGCTGCACCGTCACCGCGGCGACCTTCGGCGTGATCGAGCCGGTGACCGACACCCGTTGCGTGGCGCCGATGTGCGTGGCGTCGGTGCCGAGCCGGAACTCGTAGTCGCCCGGATACACCCGCGACTTCATCGCGTTCGCGTCCCAGAACGCCAGGTCGGCGATCTTGACCGACAGCGTGAGCCGCTGCGACTTGCCCGGCGCCAGCACCGCGGTCTTGGCGAACGCGGCGAGGCGCTCCCTGGGCAGTTCCACGCCGGGCACGGTGAACGGCGTGGCCGCGTAGAGCTGGGCGACCGTGGAGCCGGCGGTCTTCCCGGTGTTGGTGACGGTCAGGGCCACCTTCACCGTTCCGTCCGCCGACACGTGCCGGGTGTCGGCCTTGACGTCGGCATAGGCGAACGACGAGTAGCTCAGGCCGTAGCCGAACGGGTACGTGGGTGTGGTGGTGGCGTACTGGTAGGTCCGGCCGAGACCGCCGGTCTGCGACGGGGTGAGCCCGTAGTTGGACATCGCCGGGAGCTGGCTGTCGTCGGCGTACCAGGTGAAGTTCAGGTGCCCGTCCGGATTCTGCCGGCCGAACAGCACGTCGGCCAGCGCGGTCCCCTGGCTCTCACCGTTGTAGCCGCTGAACACGACGGCCGGGAACTTGGCCTGCTCGTCGGCGATGTCGACGGGACCGTTGGACTGGATCACCAGCGCCGTGTGCTCGTTGCCCAGCGCGGTGACCTGGTCGATGAGCGAGGTGTAGTTGCCGGGCATGGCGATGCTCGGCCGGTCGGTGCCCTCGGACGCGATGGTCGTGTCCGTGCCGACGAAGACGATGACCAGGTCGGCCGCGGCGATGTCGGCCCTGGTCCGTGCGCTCAGCGTCGCGGCGCCGGTGGCGGTGGTGGACGTGCCGGCAGCGTCGAACACGACGGACGCGTTCGGGTTGGCCTTCTTCACCTCGTCGGTGATGCCGGCGACCGGGCTGACCTGCAACGTCGGATTGCCGGAGTAGCCGCCGAGGGTGACCTTGCCGGCGAGATCGCCGACGATGACGACCTTGTTGAGCGACTTCGGCTGCACCGGCAGCAGCGCCTCGTTCTTCAGCAGCACCAAGGAGTTGTCGGCGACCTTCCGGGCCAGCTGCTGGTGCGCGGGACTCTGGATGGCGGCCTTGGTGATCGCCGTGTACGGGTTGTGCGCCTTGGGGCCGTCGAACTCGCCCGTCCGCATCCGGATGGTGAACGCGCGGACCAGGTCGTTGTCGATCACGCCGACGCCGAGGATGCCAGCGTTGATCGCCGCCTCCACGTTGGCCACGGTGTTCTCCAGGCCGCCGCAGTCCAGGCCGGTGCCGGCGCGCAGCGCGTACGCCAGACCGCCCGCGACGGCGGACACCTTCACGCCGGTCGTGGTGTTGGTCCACGTGGCGGCTTCGCCCTTGCCGTCGGTGGTCCAGCCCGGCGGCGCCCAGTCGTGGCCGTCGGGGAACGTCTTGTACGTGGTGCCGATGGCGCCGCAGTCCGACGTGATGTAGCCGGTGAACCCGTCGGTGCGCTGCGCCAGCTGGTTGGTGGTGTAGGTGTCGGCCACCGACGGCGTGCCGTTGATCGCGTTGTACGACGTCATCAGGCCGGCGACGTGCGCGTCCCGCACCAGGCTGGCGAACTGCGCCGTGTAGTAGTCACGCAGGTTGGCGTCGGTGACGTCGGAGGTGACGCCGGTGCGGTCCTGCTCGACGTTGTTGAGCGCGTAGTGCTTGGCGGTGGCGGCGACCTTCAGGTACGGCGACAGCGGCGCGCCCTGCATCGTCTGTCCCTGGAACCCGTTGACGTACGCGCCCGCCATCGTCGACACCAGGTAGGGATCCTCGCCGAACGCCTCATCCGTGCGGCCCCAGCGCGGGTCGCGATCCAGGTTGACCGTCGGCGCCCAGTAGGTGAGATGCCCGTAGTTGTCCCGGGAGTCGCCCAGGTTGTTCTGGTCGACCCCGAACAAGGACTTGTCGAGGAAGCCTCGCGCCTCGTCGGAGATCGCCGTCGTCTCGTCGTAGATCAGGGCCGGGTCCCACGACATCGTCGCCGCGAAGTTGGTGGGGAAACTGGTCGCCACCGGCGGGTTGTCCGGGTGGTCGCCGTGGTTGAGGTCGTCGTGCAGCGAGTTGACGCCGTGCTGGCCCTCGCTCCAGTAGTTGTACTCCTGCACACCCAGCCGCGGGATGCCGGGAGCGGTCGTCTCCAGCTGGGCGACCTTCTCCGGCAGCGTCATGCGGGACACGAGGTCGGCCGCGCGCTCGGCGAACGAGTAGTGGGTGTCCAGGTACACCGGCACCCGGGCGGCGGCCGCCGCGCCGTCGGCGGGCGTCACCGCCAACACCAGCGGCAGGGCGGCCGCGAGGGCGACCACCCTGCGGGGACCGAACCAGGTCGAACGTGCCATCACGCCTCCGTCTTGCCCTCCGGCCCGGTCCCCCGGCCAAGCCTTCCGAGGTTAGTAGCAAAGTCGAACTAACTCTGGCGGCGAGGCGAGTCTCTCCACGCGACCGGTCACGGTCAATGCCTTGTCCGCTGGTTTGTCTCGTCCGGGACTTCGGAGCACTGACGGAGAAAGGCTCGGGTCATGCGAGATGCCGCAGGAACCAGTCCCGGGACGCCTGCGACGCGATGGCGAACCCGTCACCCGTGTACGCCGCGAAGTGACCGCCGGGCAAGAACACGATCTTCTTCGGCTCGGCCGCCGTCTGGAACGCCGAGGCCGCGAGATTCCCGCCGGTCAGGCCGTCCTCACGACCGACGATCATCAGCAGCGGCGTCGGCGTCACGTCCGGGAGATAGCGCGCCGGCTCGTACCCGTAGAAGTTGTCGAGGCTGCGCAGCGTCACCTCGTTCGGCCACGCCGGGTCCAGTTCCGCCCGGGCGTGCGTGAAGTACTCGTACGAGTCGGGAGTCGGCAAGCCGACCAGCTCGTCCGGGTCGGTTCCCACCACCGGCACCATCACCGGCGGCTTGCCTTCCGCACGCGCGCGCCGGTCAGCGGTGAACATCGCTGGCCCCACCACGAGGTTGCGCACCCGAGCGAGGTTGGCGTACGTCGCCCGGCCGCTGATGAACGGCGCCTGACCGCTCACGGCCCTGACCCGGCGGTCGATCGCCGCGACCACGAAGGCATGCGCCGCCGAGAAACTGGTGCCCCAGACGCCGATCCGGTCGGGATCCACCCGCGGGTGGTTCTGCGCGAACGTGATCGCGTGCTGGTAGTCCCGGATCTGCTCGAACGGATCGATCTCGTGCCGCGGCTTGCCCGCGGCGGCCTCCGACGCACCCCAACCACGATTGTCGTACACCACCGCCGCCAACCCCGCCGCCGCGAACACCTCGGCGAACCTGTCCAGATACATCTCCTTGGTGGACGACCAGCCGTGCGCCATCACCACACACGGAGCCGGCCCCGCCACCCCTTCCGGCTCATAGAACCAGCCACGCAGCAACGCACCCTCGGCGTCGAATTCGATATCGTGTCGCACGGTTTTCACGAGCCTTCCATCTGTCCCTGTGTCCGGGAATGCTTTCCGCCTGTCGCGGAATGTGCCGAAGCGGATTCCATCGTGGCGACGCCGTGCGCCGACGTCCAATACCACTTCCCACTCCCGTGATACCCGAAGGGCATCCAGAAAGGAGGCGCTCAACCGTGTTCCACACCGGCGTTCTGTTGGAACGACGTTCTGTTGGAACTAAAGGAGCGAGTCGGCCCCCTCGGCGGCGACGGCCGGCCGCAGTCCACCACCATGAGACAGACGGCCGCCGTGATCGCGATGCCGCCCAGCGACACGAGGAGTCCTCACTTGGTGGGGCGACGTGCCACTGGTTGGCGCTGCCGACGACCGGGCCGGCAGCGCTGATCGACTCCGGGACGCGGCAAAGCGAAAGAGCCCGCCCGCGCCGGGGAACCTGAACGCGGGCGGGCCCGAGGACGTCGTGAGCGACCCGGGTCCGAAGGGCTGGGGACCCTCGAACGCGGACGGCGCCGGAACGGGAGGCGAAGTCGCCCTCGCCTCCTCCCCCCTACGGGACGTCGACGCGGCCTCACGATCATCCCGACGCCCAGCATGTCATCGATGCCAACTCAAAACACCGTTACGAGTGGCAACCTCACTCGAACGGAGCAGTGAACTTACCGGCGCCCACCGCTCAGGTAATTGGCCAATACGCCCAGCTCCCGGTCCGTGAATCGGTTCGACGGCCGGTGACCGGTTGACGTCCGCAACCGGTAGCTGGTTTCACCAACCGTATCCGCGGGCGAAGCAACTCGGTTACGCTCGGCGCATGGCGACACCACCGCGCCAGGACGGCGAGCTGGGGCCGCTGGCGGCGAAGATCCAGGCGTTGTTCGCACGGCAGCTGCGACCCGTCTCCGACCACCAGCACGCCCGCGACGTCGCGGCCACGGGCAACCCGCACGCGCCCCGCCGGCGCACGGAGTACAGCCACAGCGCGGTCGCCCGGGCGATCGGGTCGACGGACACCTACGTCACCCAGCTCCGCTACGGCCAGCGGGACAACCCGAACCTCAAGCTGATCCAGAAGCTGGCGGACTTCTTCGGCGTCGACGTCACGTACCTGGTGAAGGACGAGATCCCGGTCGGCGAGCTGCCGCTGTACCTGAAGCAGCCGTCGGTGCGGGACCGGGTGAACAACCTGTTCGACAAGGTCCGGCCGAACGGGCCGACCGCCGCCCCGTACACCGACGACGCGGTGGCCGCCGCGATCGGCGTGGACGTGGCGCAGATCCGCCGCGTGCGGGACGGTTCCGAGGACGACCCGGGGCTCAGGCTGCTCCAGGCGCTCGCGGAGCACTTCGGCGTGCCGGCCGCCTACCTCACCGACACCGACGCCAAGCTGATCGCCGGCGTGAACGAGCAGCTCGACCTGCTCGCGGACCTGATGCCGATGGCGGCCCGACACCTCGGCGACACGTCGTCGCTCAGCGTGCTCGCCGCGGTCCTCCGGCACGTCCGCGAGCGGGACGCCGAGCAAGCCGGCGAGCCGCCGGCCTGAGCACATTCCTGGGGGGATTTCGTTGGGTTTCACGTCGTGGCTGGGCCGGGCACACCGGCAGCGGCAGGTCGCGCGCGCCGTCCGGGACCTGCTGGCGGCGGTGCCCGTGGGCACGGACCTGGACGCGTTCGTCCGGCGGCTGGCGCGGTTGCGCAACCGCCCGGTGAGCCTGGTGCCGTTCTCCGAGGTGGTGCCGGATGTGGCGGCGCCGTTCTCGGGCCTGTGGGTGAAGGCCCCGCGCCTGGACTGCATCGTGTACGACGACACGGCGCCGCAGGCGACGCAGCGCCACGCCGTGTTCCACGAGGTCGCGCACATGCTGCTCGGCCACCTGTCGACCGAGGACATCGACGGCCTGCAGCTGCGGCTGATGTCCGCGCTGCTTCCGGACCTGCAGCCGCAGGTGATCAAGCGAACCGTCCGCGCCGGGCTGTGCCGGTCGAACTGTGGTTACGTGGACGAGCAGGAGGAGGCGGCCGAGCGGTTCGCGACCGAGCTCGGCGCACGGGTGTCGGAGGCGCGCCTGATCCACCCGATCCCGCCGCCGGATCCGTCCGACCTCGCGGTGATCGCCCGCTTCATGTCGACGCTCGGCCCCCGGAAGCGGCCGTGAACCTGGCGGCCGCCGTGCCGGTCGGCGCGGTGCCGGCGCTGGTCTGCGTGATCACGGTGCTGCACCGGGTGGCCCAGGGCGGACGCACGCCCCAGCTGCGCGCCCTGGCGCTGGGGGCACTGTTCGCCTTGGCCGCCGCGGTGGTGCGCCTGCCGCCGGTCTCCGACCGGTTGGTCATCGGCGACGTGAACGTCACGTGGCCCGCGCACATCGTCGCCGGCATCCTGTGCCAGTACTTCATGCTGTGCTACGTCCACTTCACGCTCGACGAGCCGAGGGTGTCGGCGCGGCGGATGTCGCAGCACCTCACCGGCGTGCTGATCTCCTGCACTGTCCTCATCGGACTGTTCGCGCTGGCGCCGCATGCGCGGGACTTCGACTTCGGGCCGAACGGCCGGTTCATGACCGGCGGCCCGGCCGACTCGCCGATCGGCCCGATCACCTGGCTGCTGCTGGTCGTCTACCTGATGTATCCGCTGCAGGAGCTGGTGCGCGTCAACCAGCGCTGGGCGCGCAAGGCCGCGTCGGTCCGCTGGCTGTCGATCACCCTGTGGATCTACTCGCTGGGCGCGCTGATCGCGATCATCACCGACGTGCACGTGGTCGGCTACCAGGTCGCGCTGCTCGGTGGGGTCGTGCCGCCGTGGTCGCAGGCGTCGGTGGAGAGCTGGCCGATCACGGTCGCCGGCGCGTGCACGATGCTCGGCCTGTCCGCGACCGGCCTGTACTCCGTGCTCGCGGCGAGTCCGTACCTGCGACCCGTGCGGAAGATGTTGCACAGCATGCGTTTGTGGTGGCAGTACTACCGCACCTATGTCGACCTCTACCCGCTGTGGGCGGAGCTGTGGCGCGCACTGCCGGCGGAGGCGCTCGATCCGTCCCGGTCCCGGTTGACCGACCTGTTTCGGTTACGGGCCAAGCACAACCTCTATCGACGGACCATCGAGCTGGCCGACTTCCAGCAGACCCTGCGCCGCTTCACGCCGCCGGAGACGTACGCCGAAGCCGAAGCCCTTGGCCGCGAACAGGGTCTCACCGGCGAGGCGCTGGCCGCCGTCGTGGACGCCGCCGGCCTGGCGGCCGGCCGCGCCGCCTACCTCGCGAATCGTCCACGGCAGAGCGCCCCGCCCGCGCCGCTCGCCGCCCGGACCGACGACGGCACGTCCGCGCAGGAGGCGCGGCGCTGGCTGCTCATCTCCGACCTGTACTTCCACTCCCCTGTCGTCGCGGCGGTTCTCGCCGCGCCGGTGCCGGTCATCGAACGAGGAGACGTTTCTTGAAGGTCCTGCTGGTAGGCGGCACGGGGTTCGTCGGCCACCACATCGTCCACAAGCTTCTGGAGCGGGGGCACGAGGTTTCCGTGCTGGCCCGGAACCGCCCGGCCACCACCCCGGCGGCGGTCGCCTTCCACGCCGCCGACGCGCAGAAGCTCTCCGATGAGGACCTGGACGGTCTGCTGGCCGGGCACGACGGCGTGGTCCACGCCGCGGCGGCCGCCTTCTTCTCACCACAAGACGTCGACACGGCCGCCTTCTACCGCGCCAGCAACGTCGAGCCGGTGGTGCGCCTGCTGGCGGCGGCCCGGCGCACGGGCTGCGACCGGGCGGTGCTGCTCGGCAGCTACTACGTGACGCTGAACCGCGAGAACCCCGATTCCCGCCTGCACGAGGGAAGTCCCTACATCCAGAGCCGGATCGAGCAGGCGGCGTGGGCCCGCCGCGCCGCCGGCGACGGGATGTCGCTGGCGGTGTTGGAGCTGCCGTACGTTCTCGGCGCGACGCCGGGCCGCCCCTCGGCGCTCGACCCGTACGTGCAGCAAATGGCCCAGGGCAAGGGAATCGTGGTCTATCCCGGCGGGACCGCGGTGGCCGCTGTGTCCGAAGTGGCCGATGCGACGGTGGCCGCCCTGGACAAGCGCGTCGACGGCGATTTCCCCATCGCCACGGCGAACATCAGCTGGGCCGACCTGCTGCGCCGGCTCGCCGTGGCGTCGGGCCACGCGCCGCAACGGGTGTGGCGGCTGGGCCCGATGGAGACGGCGGCGTACTTCCGGCTGCGCAACCTGCGGCGGCGCAACGAGGGCGTCCGGTCCGGCTTCAACATCGTGAAGGTCGGCCGGCTGCACGCGTCCGACATGTTCGTCGACACCGAGATCGCGGGCCAGAAGCTCGGCATCAAGCACGCCGACCTCGACCGGGCGATTCGGGACACCGCGCTGGCCGTGTCGAACTGAGCTGGACATACTACCAGGCGTAAACGCTCGGGCACGGTGAGTCGTTGCTCACAGTTGCACCGAGTGGACGAGTCACCACCCAGAGGCAGATAGTTAATGTATGCAACTATCTGGGGAACAGGACGTCGCTCGTCTGGAGGAACTGCTCGCCGTCGACGAGGAACTCCGGGACGCCATGCCGGACCCCGCCGTCACCGCCGTGCTCAGGGATCCGAGCACCTCGCTCGATCGGCAGGTCGAGACGGTGACGGCGGCCTACGCGGACCGCCCGGCGCTGGCCGAGCGGGCCTCGGAACCGGTGGTCGATCCCGCGACCGGCCGCACCACGCGGCGGCTGCTGCCGCGCTTCGAGGCCATCACCTACCGCGAGGCGCGGGACCGGGCCGCGGCGATCGCCGCCGACTGGCGCCGGCACGGCGAGCGGCCGCTCGACGCCGGTGACATCGTCTGCACGCTGGGCTTCACCAGCCCCGACTACGCGGTGATCGACCTGGCGTGCCTGCGCAGCGGCGCGGTGGCGGTGCCGCTGCAGAACAGCGCGACGGCCGCCCACCTCAAGCCGATCGTCGCCGAGACCGAGCCGCTGATCGTCGCCACCAGCATCGAGCTGGTGGATCTGGCCATCGACACGACGGCGGAGAGCACGTCGCTGCGCCGCGTCGTCGTGTTCGACTACCACCCTGACGTGGACGACGAGCGGGAGAAGTTCGAGGCCGCCCGCCGACGACTCGCCGAGAGCGGCCGCCCTGTCGCCCTCGACTCACTGGCCGACGTCATCGCCCGCGGCCGCACGCTGCCGCCCGTTCCCACGCACGAATGGGACCCCGAAGAGCTGGCCCTGCTGATCTACACCTCCGGCAGCACCGGCGCGCCGAAGGGCGCGATGTACCCGGCCCGGCTGGTGAGCAACCTGTGGCGCGGCTGGTTCGCGGACGCCTCCGACCACCCGGGCGTCGGCCTGAGCTACATGCCCATGAGCCACGTCGCCGGCCGCGCGATGCTGGTCGGGTCCCTCGCCAAGGGCGGCGTCACCTACTTCACCGCACGCAGCGACCTGTCCACGCTGTTCGAGGACATCGAGCTGGCGCGCCCGGCCGAGCTGATGCTGGTGCCGCGCGTCTGCGACATGCTCTACCAGCGGCACAAGGGCCAGGACAGCACGCGGCTGCGCAAGACCTTCCTCGGCGGTCGCGTCGTGTGGGCCGCCACGGGCTCGGCGCCGCTGTCCGCGGAGGTCGGCGCGTTCATCGCCGACTGCCTCGGCTTCCCGCTGCGCGACGGCTTCGGCTCCACCGAGGCGGGCGCGATCATGATCGACGGCCGGGTGGCGCGGCCGCCGGTCATCGACTACCGGCTGGACGACGTGCCGGAGCTGGGCTACTTCCGCACCGACAGCCCGCACCCGCGCGGCGAGCTGCTGCTCAGGACCGAGACGATCATCCCCGGCTACTACAAGCGGCCCGAGCTCAACACCGAGTTCTTCACCGAGGACGGCTACTACCGCTCCGGCGACATCGTGGCCGAGATCGAGCCGGACCGCCTGGTGTACGTGGACCGCCGCAAGAACGTGCTCAAGCTGTCGCAGGGCGAGTTCGTGGCCGTGTCGAAGCTGGAGGCGTTGTTCGCGGCGAGCCCGCTGATCCGGCAGATCTACGTCTACGGCAGCAGCGAGCGCGCCTACCTGCTCGCGGTGGTCGTGCCCGCCGAGGGCGCCTCCCGGCCGGGCATCGCCGAGTCGCTGCAGCGGATCGCCAAGGAAGCCGGGCTGAACTCGTACGAGATCCCCCGGGACTTCCTGATCGAGGACGAGCCGTTCAGCACCGAGAACGGGCTGCTGTCCGACATCCGCAAGCTGATGCGGCCGCGGCTGAAGGACCGCTACGGCCCGCGGCTGGAGCAGCTCTACGCCGAGCTGGCCGACCGCGAGACCAGCGAGCTCGACGAGCTGCGCCGGGCCGGTCGCGAGCAGCCGGTGCTCACTGCCGTGCTGCGGGCCGCGCAGGCGGTGCTCGGCCGGTCGTCCAGCGCCCCGTCGCCGGACGCGCACTTCACCGACCTCGGCGGCGATTCGCTGTCCGCGTTGACGTTCTCGAATCTGCTCAAGGAGATCTTCGAGGTCGACGTGCCGGTCGGCGTGGTGATCAGCGCCGCCAACACGCTGCGCCGGCTGGCCGGGATCATCGAGGCGGACGTGAAATCCGGTTCGAGGCAGCCGACTTTCGCCACCGTGCACGGCGCCGGCGCCACGCGGGCGCGGGCCGCCGATCTCAAGCTGGCCAAGTTCATCGACGCGGAGACCCTGGCCGCCGCCGCAGCGCTGCCGCGCCGCGATGGTCCAATCAGGACGGTCTTGCTCACCGGAGCCAACGGCTACCTCGGCCGGTTCCTGTGCCTGGAGTGGCTGGAGCGGCTCGCGCCGGTCGGCGGCAGGCTGATCTGCATCGTCCGGGGCCGGGACGCCGAGGCGGCCCGCGCACGGCTGGAGGAGGCGTTCGACAGCGGCGACGCGGAGCTGCTGCGGCACTTCCGCGAGCTGGCCGCCGAGCACCTGGAGGTGGTGGCCGGTGACGTCGGCGAGCCCGACCTGGGCCTGGACCAGCCGACGTGGCGGCGGTTGGCCGACACCGTCGACCTGATCTCGCACCCGGCCGCGCTGGTCAACCACGTGCTGCCGTACGACCAGCTGTTCGGGCCGAACGTCGTCGGCACCGCCGAGCTGATCCGGCTGGCCCTGACCTCGCGGATCAAGCCCGTCACCTACCTGTCCACGGTCGCCGTGACCGAGGGCGACGCCGCCATCGCCGACGAGGACGCCGACATCCGGGTCACCAGCCCCGTCCGCGAGCTGGGCGACGGCTACGCCAACGGGTACGCCGTCAGCAAGTGGGCCGGCGAGGTCCTGCTGCGGGAGGCTTTCGACCTGTGCGGGCTGCCCGTCGCCGTGTTCCGGTCCGACATGATCCTCGCGCACAGCCGGTACCGCGGCCAGCTCAACGTGCCCGACATGTTCACCCGCTTGCTGGTCAGCCTGATCGCCACCGGCGTCGCGCCGAAGTCCTTCTACCGCCCCGACTCCGGCCCCGCCCACTACGACGGCCTGCCGGCCGACTTCACCGCCGAGTCCATCACCGCCATCGGCTCCGAGGTCTGCCAGGGTTACCGGACCTTCAACGTGCTCAACCCCCATGCCGACGGCGTCTCCCTCGACGTCATCGTCGACTGGCTGATCGAGGCCGGCAACACCATCACCCGCATCGACGACTATGCCGAGTGGTTCACCCGGTTCGAGCAGGGCATCCGGGCCCTGCCCGAGAAGCAGCGCCAGCACTCCCTGCTGCCCCTGCTGGCCGCATTCGCCCAGCCGGCCGAGGCCGTCGACGGCGCCGGCGTCCCCGCCGACCGCTTCCGGGCCGCCGTCCAGGCCGCCAAGATCGGTCCCGACAAGGACATCCCGCACATCACCGCCGACCTCATCCACAAGTACGCCGCCGACCTGCGGCAGCTGCGCCTGATCTGACCCCGGTGATCGTCCCGGCCTGGCCTGGTCCAGGCCGGGACGTCGAAGTCACTGGAAGTCGCAGCCCGGGTTGGGCGCGTCCACCGCCGGCGGCTGCCCGACCGGGGGCTCGTAGAGCACCTCCGGCACCACCGGCGTCGCGCCCAGGTTCCGCCCGACGTGGACATATCCGCTGCCGGGCTGCTCGTGGAGGTTCCGGCAACGTGACGGCGTCAATGAAGCAACGCGCGGTCGCTGTCCGCAGGGCCGCCGGCCATCGCTGACCTTGGGGCGAAACCCCACGTCAACGCGGTGACCACACCGTCACACCCAGCAATGAGTCTGATTCAAGCCAAGGGTCTTGCGCTTCGGTCGCGATAGTTCATACTCATCCACACATGAGTCGGCTTTATCGACGGGCGGAGGGTCCATGGCGGGGGACAGCGCCGAGCGTGCGCAGGACGGCGGTGACCGGTACCGGCCGGGCTACGAGCTGGTGGCGGAGCGGTTGTTGCAGCACATCGCCGAGCAGAACCTGCACCCGGGCGACCGGCTGCCCACCGAGCAGGGGCTGGCCGAGCTGCTGGGCACGACCCGCAACCAGATGCGCGAGGCGGTGAAGGTGCTGGCGGCGATCGGCCGGCTGAGCGTGCGCCGCGGCGCGGGCATCTTCGTGGCGGCGGACAAGACGCTGGCGGAGGAGGAACTGGCGCACTTCCAGCCGACGGACATGGCGCACGTGTCGATGCTGCTGGACTTCCGCCGGCTGATCGAGGCGGAAACCGCCCGCCGCGCGGCGTCGCTGGCCACGCCGATCCAGGTGCGGGCGATCCGGGAGAGCGCGGCGGAGTCGCTGCGCGCCGGGACGGAAATGGACGTGCAGGGTTTCGCCAACGCGGACAAGCAGTTCCACGACGCGGTGGCGATCGCCGCCGACAACATCTTCCTGCAGGCCGACGTGGTGAACGTCCGCCGCTTCGCGGCCCAGACCGACACCCTGCTGTTCCACGGCGACGTGCCCGGCTCGCTGGAGGTCGCCGGCCGCCAGCACGTCGCGATCGCCGACGCCATCGCCGAGGGCGACCCGGACCGCGCGGTGCAGCTGATGATCGCGCACATCGACACCACGCAGCGCCAGTTCGAACGCAAGATCCGCAACCGGATGTTCAAGATGGACTGACCTTCCCAGCCGAAGACCACACCGTGAACCCGGTGTGGCGATGCCCCCTGCCCGCAATTCTCCACAATGGACGGACTGTGAAGATCACGCACGTCGAGTCGCACCGGATCCACGTCCCGCCGACGGAACCGCCGTTCCACTGGCGCGACGGCCTGTCCGGCAGCCCCGCCACCGGCGACGGCGCCGTGCTGCGCATCGGCACGGACGCGGGCGTCGAGGGCGTCGCCCTGTTCGCCCGGCCTGGCGCCGGCGTCATGCTGGACGACCTGGTGGACCGCGTCTTCCGTGACGAGCTGGTCGGCCAGGATCCGTTGCGGCGCGAGTGGATCTGGCACCGGATGTGGGAGCTGGACCGCATCCAGGAGCTGCCGCTACCCACCCTGGGGCTGGTGGACATCGCGCTCTGGG
Source organism: Kutzneria kofuensis (assembly GCF_014203355.1). Lineage (NCBI taxonomy): Bacteria > Bacillati > Actinomycetota > Actinomycetes > Pseudonocardiales > Pseudonocardiaceae > Kutzneria > Kutzneria kofuensis. The sequence continues at coordinate 7,821,700 of NZ_JACHIR010000001.1, read as the reverse complement.
ACCTCGCCGGCCGCCTCTACGACCAACCCGTGTGGCAGGTGCTCGGCGGCTACCGCGACAAGATCCCCGCCTACGCGTCGACGTCCACATTCGACTCGACGAGCGAGTTCCTCGACGTCGCGGACCAGTGCCTCAAGCTCGGCTACCGCGGTGTCAAGCTGCACGCCTGGGGCGACGCCCGCCGCGACGCCGCGCTGTGCGTCGCGCTGCGCGAGCACGTCGGCCCCGACGTGCCGCTGATGTACGACGGGTCGGCCGGTTTCGACCTGCCCGACGCCGTCTACCTCGGCTCGGCGCTCAGCGAGGCGGACTACCTCTGGTACGAGGAGCCGATGCGCGAGTTCAGCGTGACCGCGTACCGGCAGCTCGCCCGGCTGGTCCGCGTCCCGCTGCTGGTGGCCGAGACCTCGGACGGCTCCCACATGAACTCCGGCGACTTCATCGCCGCCGGGGCCGCCACGTTCGGTGTCCGCACCGGCACCACGTTGCGCGGCGGAATCACCGGCGCCATGCGGATCGCGCACCTGGCCGACGCCTACCGGCTGCGCGCCGAGGTGCACGGTTCGGACATCCCGAACCACCACCTGTGCATGGCCATCCCGAACACCACGTACTACGAGTCGCTGGTGACGTCGACGTCCGTGCGGCGGGAACGCCACGTGGACGCCGAGGGGCTCGTCCACGCCCCGACTTCGCCCGGCATCGCCCTTCCCGCCGAGTTCGGCTACGGCGCCACCCTGTCGCCGTACGTGGAGCGCGCCGCCTGATCATTTCCACCCCGCCCCGAAGGACCGGACAATGACGTCATCCCTCCGCCGGATCATGGCCGTGTTGGCCATCGGCGCCCTCGCCACCGGCTGCGCCAGCGCGGATCCCGGTGCCGGCGACGAAACGCCGGCCGCCGGCTTCACCGCCCAGCCCCAGGACGCCAACGCGAAGATCACCGTCTGGACCGACTCGACCCGGCTGCCCTCGGTGCAGGCCTTCCAGAAGGCCGATCCGAACGTGCAGATGGACGTCGTCACCTACGACGGTTCCGCCGACGGCTCCACGTACCTGCAGACCAAGGTCCAGCTGTTCGACAGAACCGGCAGCGGCTGGCCGGACGTGGTGTTCGCGTCGCCGACCGACGTCACCTGGGCGTCCCAGCCGACCAGCCCGAGCGCGCAGGCCTTCGCCGCGCCGGTCGACGAGGGCCTGGTGCCCGCGGACACGCTGAAGAACTTCGCCGACGGATCACTGGCCCCGTGCCAGTTCGGCGGCCACACCTACTGCCTGCGCAACGACATCGCGCAGGTTGTGCTCTGGTACGACAAGACGCTGCTCGACCAGTTCGGCTACTCGGTGCCCACGACGTGGGAGGAGTACCAGGCGCTGGGCGAGAAGGTGGCCAGGGAGCACCCCGGCTACCTGGTCGGCGCGATCGGCGACACCAACTCGCACGAGTCGTACTTCTGGTCCGCGCAGTGCCCGGCCCAGCAGCTGACCGACGCCAAGACCCTGCGCTCCAACCTACAGGACTCGCACTGCACGAAGATGGCCTCACTGCTGGACGACCTGATCAAGGCCGGATCCGTGTCCAAGCAAGGGTTCTTCGGGCAGGGCTTCGCCAAGGACTACGGCGGCAAGGTGCTGATGGCCTACGGGCCGTCCTGGTACGGGCAGTACCTGTTCAACTCCGCGTTCAAGACGCCGGCCGGGCAGATCACCGCCGCGGCCCCGCTGAAGTGGCAGGGCGAATCCCGGACGTACACCGGCAACGTCGGCGGCGGCGTGTGGATGATCTCCTCTCACAGCAAGAACCTCAAGGCCGCCACCGCGCTCGCGTCCTGGCTGACGACGTCCGACGACAACCTCAAGGGCGCGCCGACCTACCCGGCCTACTCCCCCGGCGCCAAGGCGTGGCTGGCCAATCCCGCCAACAAGGACTACTTCGCCACCGACGTCTCCGGCGTGTTCCAGCAGGCCGCCGACGAGGTGTGGACCGGGTGGGGCAACACGAAGTTCAGTGACGCGACGGCGTGGTCCAGCGTCGTGCTGCCGGCGGTGACCGCCGGCAGGACGCTCACCGAAACGCTTCCCGCGTGGCAGAACGAGATCACCAGCGAGGCCAAGTCCGTCGGATACACGGTGACCACGCAGTGACGGCTCTCGACACTCCCGTCGTCGCCCCGGCTCGCCGCGCGGCGGTGCGGCGAGCCGGGAAGACGGGGATCTCTGGGCCGCTGTTCGTCAGCGGGTACGTCGTGCTGCTGGTGGCATTCGGTGTGCTGCCCACGCTGTACGCGGTGTACCTGGCGTTCACCAACGTCCGCGGGCAGTTCACCGGCCTGAACCAGTTCCTCCGGGTGTTCCAGGACTTCCGGTTCTGGCCGGCGTTCGGCGACATCCTGGTGTACCTGGTGTTCTGGCTGCTGCTCATCGTCGTGTTGACGGTCGGCGTGGCGATCGTGCTGCGCAGCCGGATGCCGGCGCCGCTGTCGGCGGCGCTGCGGTTCCTGTACTACATCCCGGGCGCGCTCGCCGGCGTGGCCAGCGTGCTGGTGTGGCTGTTCATGCTGGACCCGTCGGTGAGCCCAGCCAACTGGCTTCTCACCTCGTTGGGACTCGACACCTTCGCCGAGGTGCTGGCCCCCGGTCACCTGTCGCTGATCTTCGCGCTGATCGCGTTCTGGACCGGCGCGGGCGGCTGGATCGTGGTGATGTACGGGGCGCTGAACAACATTCCGCAGGAGGTGCTGGAGGCCGCCCGGATGGACGGCGCCGGGCCGTGGCGGCTGGCGCTGCACGTCCAGATCCCGATGATCCGCAAGTGGATCGTCTACATGGTGATCCTGGCGTTCGCGGCCGGCACCCAGCTGTTCGTGGAGCCGCAACTGCTGCAGACGGCGTCGCTGGGCCGGGTCAGCCCGACCTGGTCGCCCAACCAGCTCGCCTACGTGTACGCCTTCCAGCACGGCGACTTCAACGGGGCGGCCGCGATCTCCCTGGTGCTGTTGGTGATCGGCCTGGCCGGGGCCGGGCTGCTGGTCACGAGGTCGGGCCTGTTCAAGGTGGACGAGCAATGAAACGCATCATCGGGACGACGGTGGTGGCGCTGGTTCTGCTGGTGCTGCTGGCGTTTTTCGTGCTGCCGGCGCTCTGGCTGCTGCTCGCGCCGACCAAGACCGCCGCCGAGCTGACCGGCCAGTCCCCGCTGTCGTTCGGGTCCTTCGCCAACATCGGCCTGGCCTGGCAGCACCTGACCGGCTTCGAGAACGGCGTGCTGTTCGTGTGGCTGCGCAACTCCGCGGTGTATGCGGTCGGCGCGCTGATCGTCACGCTCGTCACCAGCATTCCCGCTGGTTACGCCCTGGCGCTGACCAGGTTCCGCGGGCGCAAGCTGCTGCTCACCGTCACGCTGATCGTGATGATCATGCCGTCGGCGGCGCTGGTGCTGCCGGTGTTCCTTGAGCTCAACCTGGTGCACCTGATCGGCACCGCGTGGTCGATCATCCTGCCGTTCTCGTTCTACCCCTTCGGGGTGTACCTGGTGTACATCTACTTCGCCACCAGCCTGCCGCGCGAGCTGCTGTCGGCGGCGCGGCTGGACGGGGCCTCCGAGTGGCAGATCTTCACCCGGATCGCGCTGCCGCTGGCCACGCCGGTCGTCGGCCTGGTGGCGTTCTTCAGCTTCGTCGGCAACTGGAACAACTTCTTCCTGCCCTACCTGGTGTTGCCGGGCAGTGACGAGTTCCCGATCCAGGTGGGGCTGAACCAGCTGCTGTCGTCGACGCCGTCGTTCAACCCGGTCGCCGGCGCCGGCCTGAACATCACCAGCCCGGAGCTGGCGCTGGCGATCATCGTCGCCGTCCTGCCCGTGCTCGTGCTGTTCCTGTTCTCCCAGCGCACCCTCGTGTCGGGGATGCTCGCCGGGGCCACCAAGGAATGACCGTCCCTTCTCGACCAACGACGTCTCGGGAGTGTCCATGCACCACCGTTTCACGGGCGCGGCGTTAGCCGTGCTCCTGGCGGCCGGCGCCGTCACAGCGTCCACTTCGGACGCCGCCGCCGCGTCAGGCACCACCTACTACGCGGCCCCGAACGGCCAGGGCTCGGCCTGCACCCAGCAGAACCCCTGTTCCCTGCTGGCCGCGCAGTCCAAGGTCCACCAGGCCACCGCCGCCATGTCGTCCGACATCTCGGTCGTGCTCGCGGACGGAACCTACCGGCTCGACAAGACGTTCAGCTTCGACGCCGCCGCGGGCGATTCCGCGACCAACGGCCACACCGTCACCTACCAGGCGGCCCCGGGCGCGCACCCGGTGATCAGCGGCGGTCGGCAGGTCAACGGCTGGAAGCAGGGCGCGGGCGGCGTGTGGTCGGCGAACGTGCCGGCCGGCACCGACACCCGGCAGCTGTACGTGGACGGCGTGCGCGCCGACCGCGCCTCCGGGCCGAACCCGACCGGCTTCAGCCGCACCGCCACCGGCTACACCACCTCCGACGCGACGCTGGCGAGCTGGCACAACATCTCCGACGTCGAGTTCGTCTACAACGTCAGCTGGACGCAGGTGCGCTGCGGGGTCGCGTCGGTGTCCGGCACGACCGTGACGATGAAGCAGCCGTGCTTCGACAACTCGTCCAAGAAGCCCTACGGCGTCAACATCGACCAGCCGTCCTACGTGGAGAACGCCAAGGAGCTGCTCGACAACCCGGGCGAGTTCTACCTCGACAAGCCCGCGCACACCGTGTACTACATCCCGCGCGAGGGCCAGGACCTGCGCACCGCCGACGTGGAGATCCCGCGCCTGCAGACGATCATCCAGGGCACCGGCACGGTCGCGAAGCCGCTGCGCGGTCTGGTGCTCAAGGGACTCACCGTCCAGTACGGAGGCTGGACCGCGTCGAACGGCCCGGACGGCTTCTCCGAGGTGCAGGCCAACATGCGTCTCACCGGCCCGGACGCGTGGGACAAGCAGGGCTCGTGCGACCGGTTCTCGCAGACCGACCCCGGCACCTGCCCGTACGGCAACTGGACCATGACTCCCGGCAATGTGGTGTTCGACCACACCGACGGATTGAGCATCCAGGGCGACACCTTCAGCCACCTCGGCGCGGCCGGCCTGCAGCTGGGCCAGTACGTGCACAACTCGTCGATCACCGGCAACGCGTTCACCGACATCTCGTCCAACGGCCTGGAGATCGGCAACGGCGCCGACGCCAACCCCGGTGACCTCGGCGTGATCCCGGCCGACAACACCATCGCCGACAACTGGGTGCACCACGTGGCCGTCGAGTACACCGGCGGCGTCGGCATCTTCCAGGGCTACGCCCGCTACGACACCATCACCCACAACCAGGTCAACGACGTGCCGTACAGCGGCATCAGCTCGAACTGGGGCTGGGGCTGGAACCCGGGCACGAAGACCGAGGGCAACAAGATCACCGACAACCTGGTGTTCGACCACCTGCAGCAGCACATCGACGGCGGCGGCATCTACGTGCTCGGCCAGGAGGGCACCTCGCTGGCCAACGGCCTGCTGATCAGCGGCAACGTCGTGCGCAACGGCGCCGGCTTCGGCCACTCCATCTACACCGACGGCGGCAGCTGGCACATCACCGAAACCGACAACGCCGTGTTCGGCAACGACACCCACTCCTTCGGCGGCAGCAAGGAGGCGAACAACCCCTACGGCGACTTCGTCTTCACCGACAACTACTACGAGGAGAACACGCCGGACTGGCCGGCCGGTGACCCCACCGACCTCGTGCTGTCCAACAACGCCAAGGTGTCCTTCGACGGCACCGGCGTGCCGGCGTCGCTGCTCGCCAACGCGGGCATCGAGCCGCAGTACAGGTCGCTGATCACCCCGCCGGCCGGCCACGCGCCGGACAACCTCGCCGCCGGCAAGCCGGTGCAGGCCCAGTTCCTCGACGGCAGCACCGCGCAGCTGCAGCCGGAGTCGCAGCTTTCCTATGCCACGGACGGAAACCCCGCCACCTACATCCAGGCCAGCGGGCAGTTCAGGTGGCAGCTCGTCGTCGACCTGCAGCAGGCCCAGACCCTCGGCTACGTCACGGTCGGCATGCCGCAGCCGCACTTCGCCACCGACTTCCACGTCGACGCCTCCACCGACGGCACCGCGTGGACGACCGTCGGCAGCGTGCACGGCAGCGGCTGGGGCACGGTCCCGGTCGACTTCGCCACCCCGGTGACTGCCCGCTACCTGCGGATCGTCGCCGAGAAGCCGGACGACTGGGGCCAGCGCGGCGACCAGATGGCGATCAGCGAGATCGGTGCGTTCGCCGCCTGCGCGGGGCCCGACAACGCCGCGTTGAACCGCCCGGCGCAGGCGTTCTTCATCGACGGCACGCAGGCCCTGATGCAGCCGAACTCCACGCCCGCCCTCGGTGACGACGGCAACCCGAACACGTGGACCCAGGCCACGCAACGGTTCCGCTGGTCGTACCAGGTGGATCTGCAGAAGGCGCAGTCGATCGACGTGGTGTCGCTGCTGATGCCGACCGACAAGTTCGCCACCCGGTTCCACATCGACGTCTCGCTGGACGGGTCGACGTTCTGGACGGTCGCGCGCCGGGTGGACAGCGCCGGCGGCATCACCGGCGTGCAGCTGGACCAGCCCGTGACGGCCCGCTACGTGAAGGTGGTCGCCGACCGGCCGGACGACGGCGGCCAGACCGGCGGCCAGATGGCCATCAGCGAGCTGGCGGTGTACGGCGCCAGGTAGCTCTCCCCCGGCGAGTCCCGCTTACAGTCACACCGAATGCGTGAAACGGTTTCGTACTTTCGGTGTGCCGCTGAGCGGGACTCGCCGGGGTCTCACGTCTTGGGACGGCAACGGGGTCGGCGGCGCCCAGGTGATGCCGTGGTCGTCGCTGCGGAAAACGGCGCGGGCCCCGTCCGGCAGGACGTAGAGTCTCGACGGCGCTGCCGGCGTGAAGGCGAGAAATCCGCCGCTGGCGTTCGGCCCCATCGACAACCACTGCGGGGCCCGGGCCTCCGTGGCCGGCACCGCCAACGCCAGGGTCAATCCCATCGCGAGCACTGCTCGTCGGAGGAAACGATGCTGCATCCGCGGGCGGTTTGTCACCGATCGGCCCGTGTCAGAACCACGACACGTCGCAAAGCCGACACCGGCGGATCTCGGCGTGTGGGAGATCCGCCGGCGGTCGGTCAGCCCTTCGCGGACTCCGTCACCTCGGCCACCGCGCGGGCCAGGATCTCCTGCTCGTCCTCGGGCAGGTGCCGGTCGACGCGGACCGTCTGCAGGGCCATCAGCAGCGCCGTCCGGTCCTCGGCCGTGCCCAGGTCGCGGAGGTAGGCCGGCAGCAGCAGGCCCAGCGCGAGCAGGTCGCCCCGGGCCGACAGCTTGCCCAGCAGCTCCGCGAGCGCCGCGGACTTGGACGTCGAGTCCAGTCCCCTGGCGATGGCGAAGCGGGCCGCCTCGTGGTGGGGGCCGGCCGGCACGTGCTGCAGGCTGTCGGCGGCGAGCTTGTAGTGTTCACGGGCCTGGTCGGCGTCGTCGACATTGGTGTGCGCGCGGGCCAGGCTCAGGTGCATCGAGGCGTAGAAGGCACGCACCCGCTCGTCACCGGACTTGTCGGCCCGCTCCAGGCACACCTTGTTCCACTGCAACACCTCTTCCGGCGTCTGCTGGCTGCGGGCGAGGTAGTGCGCCGCCAGGCATGCCTCGTAGTCGTCGGTGGCCGCGTCCCAGGCCTGCTCGAACAGGGCCCGCGCGTCGTCGGCGCGGCCCTCCCCGTCGGCTTGCATGCCCTGGCCGATGAGCCGCACGACCTGGTTGTTCGGATCCATCGGCAGTTCCCTCCACAGTGGAAATCCAGCAAATACAGTGACGACGTGACCAGAAGCGCGAGGACGATCGCCAGGGCATCCAGTCCGTCGAGATCGCGATGACCGTGCTCGGGGCGATCGAGCGGGGTCGCGGTCCGATGAGCCTGACCCAGATCGCCGCCGCCGCCGACATGGCGACCAGCAAACCCCGCCGCCGCCCCCGCCACCATCCTCACGACGAGTAGAACCGCGCCCCCCACTTCTGCCACATGCGCTCCGCATGTGGCGCCGGGAGTCAAGTACGGAGCGCTTGCGACATTTGCTTGTGGGAATGGTTGGGTGATCGGCCGCGCCGAGCAGACGCGCACGGGGTGCGCTCTCGGCCACCCCTGGCTGGATGTCCGCCGCCTCCGCGCCGACTCACCCGAATCGACCAGCCCCCACTCCTCGACATTCGACGCCCATCCCGGCGTGCGGATCGTGCTCGGACACCTCGGCGAGAACCTGCCCTACGGCCTGTGGCGGCTCGACAACCACAACGCCTGGCACGGCCGGCGTGCCTCCGGTTACCGGGCGAAACGGGACGTCGCCGACTACTTCCTGGCGAACTTCCTGATCACCACCTCCGGCAACTTCACCACCCGGACCCTGTTGTCGGCGATCATGACCATCGGCTCGGATCGCATCCTGTTCTCCACCGACTGGCCGTTCGAGAACGTCGACCACGCCGCCACCTGGTTCGACTCGGCCGCCATCAGCGAAACCGACCGCCGCAAGATCGGCCGCGACAACGCCCGTCCGCGAATTCCGCCTCGGCATGTGATTCGGCGGAAAGCGGTCGGCTCCGCCGGTAGATTCCTCCGGTGAGCGAGCAACTGCCCGCCGGGGGCATCGAACTGTCACCGGCGGAGATCGATGCCCTTGAGGCGAGGTGGGCGGCCAGCTGGACGCCGACCGAGGTCGCGGGGAGGCTGGCGGGCATCGCCACGCCCTGGTGTGTGGCGGCGGGCTGGGCGCTGGATCTGTTCCGGGGCAGGCAGACCCGAGCGCACGGGGACATCGAGATCGCCGTTCCGGCGGCCGACTTCCCGGAGGTCCGCGACCGCTTCCCCGGCTACGCCTTCGACGCGGTGAGCAGCGGCCGGATCTGGGAGAACGCCGACAAAGCCGTACTTGCGGCCACACACCAGACCTGGCTGCGGGATCCGCAGACCGAGAACTACCTGCTCGACGTGTTCCGCGAACCGCATGACGGCGACACCTGGATCTGCCGGCACGACGAGACGATCCGCCTGCCCTACAACGACATCATCCGCCACACCGACGACGGCGTCCCCTACCTGACACCGGAACTGGTCCTGCTGTTCAAGGCCAAGCACGCCCGTCCGAAGGACCAAACCGATTTCGACGGAACGGTCCCCCAGTTGACGAAAGCGCAGCGCACCACCCTCGCGGAGCTCATCGCCCACATCTACCCGGAACACCGCTGGCTCGAGGATCTCTAAGCGCTGAGGGAAAACAGCCGCATCTCGGCGACGGTCTCGAAGCCCATCCGCCGGTACACGGGCTCCCCCATCGCGCTCGACGTCAACGCCCCGAGCCGGCACCCGCGCTCGCGCCCGGCGGCCAACGCCGCGGCGGTGACGGCGGTGCCGATGCCCTGGCGACGGAATCCGGGCTGGGTGCCGACGAAGTACACGGTCACCACGTCATGGCTGATCCACGCCTCGGCGGTGCCGACGATACGCCCGTCCACCCGGGCGGCGAATCGAAGCACGTCAAGCGAAAGCTCCCGTTCGACGGCAACGGGAACCCCCTCCGGCCGGATCTCCGACACGGCCGCATACGCGGTGACGAACTCGGCGACGTCCTCGGCGACCGACACACCATCAGGAACCACGAACGTATCCAGGGCAATGGTCATCACCGGCAGCCGCGCCAACTCCGTGCCGCCGCGCGCCAGCAGGCCGTCCGCGACAGAGGCATCGCTGTCCGGCCCGACCCACCACAGCCACGGCAACCCGGCGAAATGCGAGGAAGCCTCGGCAACGGCGTCGTCGAGGTCGTGATCACGAACCCGGACGACGCCGTTCAGCGTCCAGTGCGGCACGCCGCTGCGGTACATGGCCAGATCCGAATCCTCGGGCCGGTCCGGATCCCAGCTCAGCAGGTACGCCAGGTGGGCGGCCAGCAACGATTCCAGCGTCACCCCTTCTTGGCCCTTCGGTTCAGCAGGATCGCCCGCAGCCGCACGCTCGGCCTGGTCAGCTCACGAGGGTGCCTGAGCATGAAGGTGACCTCGTCGAACAGGCGGTTCATGGCGGCATCGTGCAGCGTCGCGGCGGCCACCTGGTTGTCCAGCCAGCGGCGGATCCGGTAGAAGCGCGGATACGGCCCGTCGACGTGCGGCAGCTGCAGGTCGGCCCCGGTCGACGTGGACCACGCTGCGTCCACTACCACCTTCTGCAACGCGAAGAATCCCCGCGCCGGCCGGGACAGATCCGGCCGGGAGCGCAGGAAATCCGAGAGGCACGAGGCGTGCAGCGTCCCGGACGTCATGCCCTGCCCGTAGATGGGGTTGAACGAGGCGACGGCGTCGCCGACGGCGACCAGCCGCGCGGGCATCCGCCTGAGCCGGTGGAAGTCGCGGCGCCGGCTGTCGGGATGCCGATACGTGCGCACGTCGTCGACGACCTCGTTGGCGACGGCGTGGACGAACTCGTCCGAGAGTTCGGTGCGACAGAACCGGATCAGGTCCTCGGTGGTCTGGGCGGGCCGGTGTTCGGCGTAGCCGGCCACCAGCACCAGCCACCGGTTCTCCTCGATCTGGCAGACCGCGGCGCCGGACACGTCCGGCGACAGCTGCGGCGAGCGGACGCTGAGCACGATGGTGTGGTCCGGCTCGTCGTCACGCCGGAAGACCGCGCAGGCGTAGTTCAGGTCCACGGTCATGCGCTGCATCGGCGGCCGCTGCCAGCCGGCCTGTTCCAGCCAGTCGCTCAGCCGGCTGGAGCGGCCCATCGCATCCACCACGAAGTCGGCGCGCTCCACGGTTTCCGCGCCGTCGGCCTCGACCCGCACGCCCGTCGCGGCCTCGCCGTCGAACTCCACGCCGGTGGCCCGCCCGACGATCGTCTTCACGTTGGGCCGGGCGAGCGTGTGCTCGCGGATGCGGGCCTCGATGAACGGCCGGCTGCCGCCGAGCATCGCGGTGTCGAAGTCGCTGGCCCGCAGTTGGCCGTCCACGTAGCGGCGGATGGTCGACGGCGGCTGCGGGCGCGCGCCCGCGGCGACCGCCTGCTCGGTGAACCCGGGGAAGAACCGCTCCAGCTGGATGAGGCCGCTGGGCAATAGCGCGTGGATCTGGCTGCTCTGCGGCACGCCGGGACGCGGCGCGGTGCTCGTGCCGGGGTCGTCCCGCTCGACGACGATCACCTGCTCGGCGTGGTCGGCGAGCACCCGGGCCGCCATCAGCCCGGCCACGCTGCCGCCCATCACCACGGCTCGGCCGAACAGGACGGGCGTGTCCGTCGGCGGATTCGGGTCACTGAGCCGGTTGAAGACGTCTGCTGCCGACATGGTGTTGTCCCCCAACGGATGCGACGGCGGTACCACCACCTTACGCACTGCACGCGAGCCGTGACGGTACGTTGCCCACAAGGGCATCGTCGCGGCGGCGATGTGTCAGACCCCCTGCGTAGACTCCGGCGAATGGGAGTCAGCAGCGCCGTGTTCCACCGGGTCGTGAACGCGCTCGCCGAGGTGGAGAGCTCGCAGGCGCACGACTGGACGTCGTTCAGCGTGCGGGGCAAGCGGTTCGGCTACTACTGGCCGCGGACCGAGACCGTCGGCCTGAAGCAGACGATCACCGAGCAGCAGGCGCTGGTGTCGGAACGCCCCGAGGTGTTCGAGGAGCAGTACACCTCGGGCGGCTTCGGCTGGGTCGTGGTCTACCTCGACGGCATCGACGCCGACGAGCTCGCGGAGCTGGTGTACGAGGCGTGGCGGTTGAGCGCGCCGGAGGAGCTGGCCGACGGGCTGCCGTTCGCGAAGGTGGCGAAGGCGCTGCCGCGCCGCCGGGTCGCCCGGTGAGGGTCTAGCCGGTGAGGTCCTCCATGGCGATCAGGCCGTCCTGGATCGCCCGCTCCACCAGCGCGGCCTTGGTCCGCGCCGGCCGTCCGGTGTTGGCGTACTTGATCCGCACCCGGTCGATGTAGGTCTCGACGGTCTTGATGGAGACGCCGAGCTTGCCGGCGACCAGCCGCTTCGAGTCGGACTCGAACCACGCGACCAGCGTCTCCATCTCGCGTTCGGACAGCTGAGGCCGGCTGGGGCGGCGGTCGGTGCTGATCGCGCCGCCCAGCGACGGCGACGTGTAGGGCAGGTTCTCGGCGCCGGCCCGGATGGCCGGGATGAGGTGATCCGGCCCCTCGGCCTTGGTGAGGTACGTGAAGACGCCGAGGTCGAGGCAGGTGAGCACGGTGTCGCGGTCGGAGCGCTGGGAGTAGACGATCACCTGCCGGCCGGCGTCGACCAGCCGCTCCAGCTCGCGGAACGCCGGCGGCCCGCCCAACTGCAGGTCGAAGATCACCACCTGCGCCGACGCGCCGGGCTCGGTCCAGGCGCGGCCGATCTTGCCGTCGGCGTCGATCAACCGCACCGGCGGTGTCGCGGCGGCGCACCACGCCCGCACGCCCGCCGTGATCGCCGGGTGGTCGTCGATGATCACGGCGGTAATCAGCTCTGCCACGTCGCTTTCACCCACAGGCGGTCCTCGTCCTCCACGGTGGTGATCATCACAGCGCCGTCGGCCTCGGCCGGGATGCCCGCCGCGTCGCCGTCGGCGACCACGCTGACCGACACTGAAGAATCGGTGCCCAGAACCGTAACCCGCGCCCAGTTGCGTGCGGTGCTCAGGACCCGCACCGGCGCCTCGGTCAGCCCCCGCCGCACCTCGCGCGGCAGGCCGGGCCAGCTCCCCTGGGTCGCCAGGTCGACCAGCACCCCGCGCCGCTCGGCGACGTCCACGCACGCCTTGAGCTCGTGCAGCAGCCGGTCGTCGACGTCGTCGCCCTCGGCGAACAGCCGCCGCATCCGTGCGGCCGCGATCGCGCACTCGCGCCGGGTCTGGTCGGCGGTCGGGTCGAGCTCGCCGTCGGCCAGCCCGGTGAGCAGCGGCCGGACCTCGGCGTCGAGGTCGTGCGAGCGCCGGCGGCGGTCCTCGTGCAGCCGGGCCGCGATCATCTCGGCCTCCCGCACGGCCTCCTCGGCCTCGGTCGCCCGGGCGGCGCTGGTCGCGGCGTACCGGAGCATCCAGGTCGCGGCGCCGGCGGTGACCTGGAACGCGCCGATCGTCACGACGTCGGTGCCGACGTTGATCAGCGCCAGCGGGGTGAAGTCGTCGCCGAGCCCGAGGTGCACGAAGTTGGTCGCGAAGTGCGCGGCGAGCGCGGCCAGCAGCACCGCCAGGTGCTGGTCGAACAGCAGCACGACGGCCACCCAGCCGATGCCGTCGATCGCCCAGTTCGCGTAGCCGGGCACCTCGGCGACCGGTAGCAGGGCGTTGACCAGCACGGAAACCGCCAGCGTCAGCCCGAGCACCGGCCACCGCCAGCCGCCCCAGGACCAGCCACGCATGATCAGCACGCCTTCGGTCGCCAGCACCGCGATCAGCGTGAGATAGCCGGCGACGACCGGCCAGACGACCAGGTAGACGTCCAGGTGCGTGAGCAGCGCCGGCAGGTCGAGGGCCAGGAGGTCGACGCCGGCGATGATCAGGATCGCGATCCTGAGCCGTCCTCGCAGACGCGCCATGGTGGCGCGGGCGTCAGCCACGGTCCCACTCCAGCCGCACGGTGGTGCCCTCGCCCGGCGCGGACGTGATCACGGCCCGGCCCCCGGCCGCGGCCAGCCGCTCGACGATCGAGTTCGCCACGCCACGCCGCCGATCGGAAACGTTCTCGGGCCGGAAACCGGTGCCACGGTCGGCAATCACCACCGATCCGTCCGCGACGGTCACCGTCGCCGTCGTCTCACCGGAGTGCCGGGCCACGTTGTTCAGCGCCTCCCGCAATGCGCCCCGGACGGCCGTCGCGATCTCCGGCGACACCGGCAACGCGTCCGGCGCGGTCAGGTCGACCCGCACCCGGCTGGCGTTGATCACCTCCAGCAGGGCCGGCAGCGCGTCGCCCTCGGCGACCTCCGTCTCGCCGGCCAGCGCCGCCAGGTCTCGCCGCGCCTGCTCCCGTACCCACTGCTGATGCGAGCCCACCTCACCCAGCCCCACCATCAGCAACGTCGTGGCCGCCGTGTCGTGCAGCATCGCGACGTGCGCCCGTTCGTCCGCACGGACGGCCTCCGCCACGGCCGCCTCGCGCCGCGCGGCTTCCGCCCGGGCTTCCTGCGCGTCGGCAGCACGCGCCGCTTGCACCAGCAGGGTGACCAGCACCCGCGACAGGATCGCCTGCACGGGGGTGAACGCGCCGATCGCCGCCGCGCCGACCCACATCTCCGGGGTGGTCCACCACGCCCCGACCAGGAACGCCGCCGTCGCCATCAGCGACGACGCCAGCCCCGGCACCGGCTTCGTGTGCCACTGGTGGAACACGACCGCCACCGACACCAGCGTGATCACCCAGCCCTGGCCGTTGCCCACCGACTCCGGCGGCACCGTCCAGGGCTGGAGCAGCCCCGTCGCCCCGAGCACGGCCACGTCCGCCCAGGCCAGCCCCGGCGGCGGCCCTTGCCACAACCATCTCGCGTACAGCAGGCTCCACACCGAGACGGTGATCACGATCACGGCGGTGCGCAACTCGTGCCCCGCGGGCGCCGACATGACCCCCAACAGGCCCCCGACCAGCGCGACCACCAGCCGCGCCACCGCCAGGATGCGCAGCGCGGCGCGCGTCAGCTGTCCCTCGACCGAGCCCCTTGTGGGGTGTTCACCCGACACCATCGGCAGCGAGTATGTCGCATCGTTGGGAGGGGACGGAGAGCGGTTCGCGGGGGAGACGGAACCGGGAAACGCCCACGGGGGGAGAGAAAACCGAAGAGGGGAAGACGGGCTCGGCGAATCTGTGCGCCGAGCCTGTCTGACTTTCCGCCCGGTTCTACCGTTCGACGAGGTCCGACAGCGCCTTCGGCAGCGCTCCCCGGTGCAGGACTCCCAACCGCTGCGTGGCCCGGGTCAGGGCGACGTACAGCTCGGCCGCCCCACGCGGGCCGTCCTCGAGGATCTTGTCCGGGTCCACGACCAGCACGGCGTCGAACTCCAGGCCCTTGGTCTCCGACGGCGGCACCGCACCCGGCACGCCGGGCGGCCCGATGACGACGCCGGTGCCCTCGCGGCCGGCCTCGTCCCGGACGAATTCCTCGATGGCGGCGGGAAGTTCGTCCGCGGTGACCTTCCGGGACCACGGTCGCACGCCGGATGCGCGGACCGACTCCGGCGGCGTCACACCCGGCGCGAACTCGGCCAGCAGCGCGGCGGCGACGGCCATGATCTCCGCCGGTGTCCGGTAGTTGACGGTCAGCGACCGGTAGACCCAGCGGTCGGCCGCGTACGGCGTCAGCACCGCGCCCCACGACCGCGCCCCCGCCACCGACCGGCGCTGCGCGAGGTCGCCGACGATCGTGAACGACCGGTTGGGGCAGCGCCGCATCAGCACCCGCCAGTCCATTTCGGACAGTTCCTGGGCCTCGTCCACCACCACGTGCCGGTAGGTCCAGTCCCGGTCCTCGGCGGCCCGCTCGGCCAGGTCCCGGGTGTCGCGCTCGCCCTGGCGCTCGGCCAGCTGCACGGAGTTGACCACGTCCCGGGCCAGCAGCGAGAACTCGTCGTCGATCTCCTCCCGGTCCAGCTCCAGCATCCCCATCACGCCCTCGGCGTACTCGGCCGCCTCCCGCCGCTCCCGCGCCGCGGCCAGCTCGGCCGCCCGGTCGGCGGCCTTGTCCCGGCCCAGCAGGTCGACGAGCTCGTCCAGCAGCGGCACGTCCGACACCGTCCACGCGGCCCCGTCGGCGCGGAACAGCGCCGGGTCCGCGCCGGCCGCCCGCAGCCGCTCCGGGGACTCGTACAGCGGCGCGAGCAGGGTCTGCGGGGTCAGCGTGGGCCAGAGCTCGTCGAGCGCGGCGGCGAACCGGTCGTCCTCGGCGAGCTGCTTGCACAGGTGCGCCCGCTGGCTCTCCCACTCCTCCTTGTCGTCGGGGGTCAGCCAGCCCTTGCACAGCCGGCCGATCGCCCGCTCGGTCAGCACGTACGTGACGATCTCGGTGAACACCTCGCGGGCCTCGTTGTGCGGCCGGTCGCTGGCGCGCGCCTCCTCGATGGCCCACTCCACGGTCGGCACGTCGATCCGCACGGTGATGCCGGACAGCTCGATCGGGATCGGCTCCTCGGGCAGCCGCTGCCGGTCGGCGACCGCCGCCCTGAGCACGTCCAGGATCTTGAGGGAGCCCTTGAGCCGCGCGGCCTCCGGCGTGTCCTCGGCCGTGACGTGCAGGCCGGGCACGTAGTCGCCGGGGGTCACGAACACCACGTCGGACTCGCCCAGCGACGGCAGGACGCGGCTGATGTGGTTCAGGAACGCCGGGTTGGGGCCGACCACCAGCACCCCGTGCCGCTCCATCCGCTCCCGCTGCGTGTAGAGCAGGTACGCGACGCGGTGCAGCGCCACCACGGTCTTGCCGGTGCCGGGGCCACCCTCGATCACCAGCACTCCCGGGTGGTCGAGGCGGATGATCTCGTCCTGCTCGGCCTGGATGGTCGCGACGATGTCCCGCATGCCCTCGCCGCGCGGCGCGTTGACCGCCGCGAGCAGGGCCGCGTCACCGCGCTCGTCGTCCCCGGGGCGGCCGAGCACCTCGTCGGTGAACTCGACCACCTGGCGCCCGCGGGTGTGGAACTGGCGGCGGCGACGCATGTCCTCCGGATTCGCGCCGGTGGCGGTGTAGAACGGCCGCGACGCCGGGGCCCGCCAGTCCATGAGCACCGGGCGGTAATCGTCCTGCTCGTCGAACAAACCGATCCGGCCGATGTACAGGCGGTCGCCCGAAAGGGTGTCCAATCGACCGAAACACAGCCCGTTGTCGGCCACGTCCAGCCGTTTGGCCTCCCGGCCGAGCGACCGCACCTCGTCGTCCCGTTCCAGCGGCGTGCCGCCGGTCCCCCGCAGCGCCGCCCGGTGCCGGGCCTTCACCCGCGCGCGCTCGGCATCCAGCCGCCCGTAGAGGCCGGCCACGTACTCCCTCTCGGACCGCAATTCGTCCTCGTACCCCTGAGTTGACACGAGCCCCTCACAGTGCCTAAACTGAAATTACATTCGGCGGTCTTCCACGTCTTCGTGGAGGCACGCCGATTTTTCATTGTCCAGGACATGTCAAGAGGGCCCGATTTCTCCTCGGGGCGCCGCTCATTTCCGGGCGAACTCCAGCAGGTCGCTGTTGAGGCGCTCGGTGTGCGTGAGGTACAGGGCGTGCGCCGCGTCGGTGTACACCCTCAGCTCGGCGTCGGCGATCAACTCCGCGGTGGTCCGGCCGCACAGGTCGAGCGGGGCCGAGGCGTCGTGGTCGCCGTGCACGACCAGCGCCGGCACGGTGATCTTGGCCAGCTCGGGCCGGAAGTCGGCGGCCATGTTCGTCGCCGTGCAGGCGATCGCGGCGTTCAGGCTGACGCCCATGCAGTCCCGGATGGCCCAGTCCTTGGTGGCCTGCGGCAGCTCGCAGCCGGGCAGGCCGTCGCCGAAGAACGGCGCCGCGTTCTCGTCGATCCAGCCGCCGAGGTCGGTCCGCATCCGGGCCAGCAGCTGCTCGCTCGCCGCCACCGGCACGCCGTTGGGGTTGTCGGGCAGCTGGCGCAGGCACGGCACGGTCGAGCCGACCAGCACGATCTTGGCGACGCGGCCCTCGCCGTGCCGGGTCAGGTAGCGCACGATCTCGCCGCCGCCCATCGAGTGTCCGACGAGCGTGACCTCGGTGAGGTCGAGGTGCTCGATCAGGGCGGCCAGGTCGTCGGCCAGCGTGTCGAAGTCGTAGCCCGTGCCGGGGTCGTCCGACCGGCCGTGCCCGCGCCGGTCGTAGCCGATGGCGCGGAACCCGTTCTCGGCCAGGTGCTGCATCTGGTACTGCCACATGATGCTGCTCAGCGCCCAGCTCGTGACGAACACGACCGGCCGGCCGGCGCCCCAGTCGCGGTAGAAGAGCTGGGTGCCGTTGGCGTTCAGGTGAGGCATCTCGTCCCCCTCGGGTTTCTCTCGGTGACGAGAGCAATCCTGCTGGGGGACGGGAGGTTTGGCGATTACGCGTCAGGTAATGGGTTCCGCCCGACGGCCAGCCCGATGATCGTGACCACGGCCGTGACGGCGACGTACGCGGCCAGCGCCGGCCAGCTCCCGGTCCACGCGAGCAGGGCGGTGAACAGCAGCGGGGCGAGCGCGCCGCCGACCACGCCGGCGAGGGTGTACGCCAGCGAGCTGCCGGTGTAGCGCAGCCGCACCGAGAACTGCTCGGCGACGAACGCGCCCTGCGGGCCGTACATCGCGGAGTGGATCACCAGCGCCACGATGACGCCGAGGAACACCGCCGGCACGGATTTCCCGGCGATGGAAGGAAAGAACACCAGCGGCCACACCGCCGCGGCGATCGTGGCCACCAGGTACACCTTGCGGCGGTTGATCCGGTCCGACAGTGCCCCGAACGCGGGGATCGCCACCACCTGCAGCGCGGAACCGACCAGCACCGCGGCCATGCCGACCGCCCGGGGCATGCCCAGCTGCTGGATGTACGTCAGCACGAACACCGTGAACAGCGCGTAGTGGACGTCCGGGCAGACCCGGACCAGCACGGCGGCGAGCAGGCCCCGCCACTCGTGGCGGAACAGTTCCGTGACCGGCGCGCTCGGCCGCTCGTCGCGGGCGGCGAGTTCCCGGAAGATCGGCGTCTCCTCCAGCCGCACGCGGATCCACAACCCGAACGCGATCAGCAAGGCGGACAACAGAAACGCCACCCGCCAGCCCCACGACTCGAACTGCCGCTCCGTCAACGCGACGCCGAGGATCGCCAGCACCCCGTTGGCCAGCAGGTTGCCCACGGGCGGCCCGACCTGCGCGGCCGAGGCCCAGAAGCCGCGTCGCTCCGGCTCGCCGAACTCGCTGGACAGCAGCACCGCGCCGCCCCACTCGCCGCCGATGCCCACTCCCTGAGCGAATCGCAGGCACACCAAGAGGATCGCCGCCGTGCCGCCGATGTCGGCGTAGGTCGGCAACACTCCGATGAGGACGGTGGCGAAGCCCGTCAGCAGCAATGTGCCGACCAGCACCCGTTTGCGCCCGATGACATCGCCCAACCGGCCGAATACCAGGCCGCCGACCGGCCGGGCCACGTAGCCGACGGCGTAGGTGGAGAAGGCCAGCATGGTGGCGGTCAGCGGGTCGCCGCCGGGGAAGAACAGCGTGCCGAAGATGGTCGCGGCGGCGACCGAGTACGCCGCGAAGTCGTACCACTCCAGGGAGGTCCCGGACAGGCTCGCCGCGAACGCGCGCCACAGCGCCCTTCGGTCCACCGCCGTGTCAGCCATGTGGCATATTCTATGTATACAAGGTGCATGCACAAGGGAGGCGACGTGAGCGAGTTGACGTTCGAGCTGGTCGACGGCCGGAAAGTCACGGTGGACGTGCGGTCCGCGCTGAACGGCGGCTACGCCGGCCGCAGCCAGGACGACGTCGCCGCGCACGTCGCCGAGCTGGCCGAGCTCGGCGTGCCCGCGCCCTCGACCACGCCGTGCCTCTACCCCGTCGCGCCGTACCTCGTCAGCCAGGCCGACACCGTGCCCGCGCAGCACGGCCACACCTCCGGCGAGGCCGAGTGGGCCATGATCGTCACCGATGACGACGTGCTGCTCACCGTCGCCTGCGACCACACCGACCGGGACCTCGAGGTGCACGGCGTCGCCTGGAGCAAGCAGGCCGCGCCGGACGTCGTCGGGCGGCAGGCGTGGCGGCTCTCCGCCGTCGCCGACCGCCTCGACTCGCTGACGCTCACCGCCTGGGTCGGCGACGGCGCCTCGTGGACCGAGATCCAGCGCGGCACCCTCGCCGAGCTCCTCACCCCGCAGTACTGGCTCGACGTGCTGCGCCGGCGGAACCTTCTCGCCCCTGGCACCGTGCTGCTGTCCGGCACCATCCCCATGCACCCCGGCGTCGACCAGTTCGCTTCCGCCTGGCGGGTCGAACTCGGCGACCCCGCCACCGGCGCCGTCATCCGCTGCCAGTACACCGTCGAGCGACTGCCGGAACCGGTCGCGTAAGTGCGTCCGTTCGGGCATCCGGCGTACCCATATCCCGGCAGGTGGCCCATCATCATCGTCGACTCGACGACTCTGAGGGGACTGCCGAGATGGATCTCAAGCGCTTCTTCTCCCGGCAGGCGCGGAAGGCCGAGATCGGCGCCTTCCACGCCGTGGAGACCAAGGTGAAGGCGGCCAGCACCACCGCGCTCGTCACCAGCTTCGCGATGGACCTGCTGGCCAAGTACGTGTTCCCCAACGGCGTTCCCGGCTGGGCGACCGCCCTGGTCAGCGGCGCCGTCGTCGGCGGACTCACCTTCGTTGCCGGCTGGCTGGCCAAGCACACGCCACGCCTGCCGGAGGAGACCGCGAGCCCGACGCCGCAGTGAGCCGTTGCCCGGAGCGCTAACCTCTGTCCCCGAAAGTTGACGGAGGAGCGTGGTGTGAGGCCGTTAGGGACGTCCGACCCGGTGGCGGTGGGCCAGTACCGGACCATCGCCCTGTTGGGGCGGGGTAGAACGGGTCGGGTGCTGCTGGGCATGGGCCCGGACGGCCGGCTGGTGGCGTTGCGGCTGCTGCAGCCGCAACTGGTGCGTGACGAGGGATTCCGGCGCGAGGTGACGACGGCTCGTCAGGTGGCGGGCCCCAGCACGGCGCCGATCCTGGACGGCGACCTCGACGCGCCGGTGCCGTGGCTGGCGACGGCCTTCGTGGCCGGACCGTCGCTACGGCAGGCGGGTCGGCTGCCGGCGGAATCGGTGCTGGTGCTGGCGTCGGGCATCGCGGCGGCGCTGGCCGAGATCCACGCCGTCGGCCTGCTGCACCGCAACCTCAACCCGGTCAACGTGCTGCTCGCCGACGACGGCCCGAAAGTGATCGACTTCGGCATTACGCACGGCCCGGGCCTGGCCGGATCGCCGGGGTTCCTGGCGCCGGAGCAGGCGGCGGGCCAGCCGTGGACTTGGGCCGGCGACGTGTTCGCCTACGGCACGGTGCTGTACACGGCGGCGACGGGCAAGAGCCCGTTCGCCGCCCCGTCGCCGCAGCAGACGCTGGCCAACGTGATGCACATGGAGCCGGATCTCGGCGCGGTTCCGGACACGCTGCGCTGGATCGTCGGCCCCTGCCTGGCCAAGGACCCGTCGCAGCGGCCCACGCCGGCGCAGATCGTGGAGGCCATCGGCCCGCGAGCCGCCGTCTGGCCGCCTGCGGTGCAGGACATGATCGCCCGCCGCCGAGCGGAGGCGGCCCGCACGGTCAGCGAGCCGCCGACCCCGGGCACGCCGCCGCCGAGCGTGGAGACGCCGGAGGCGCGCCGGAAGACCGCCACAATCGTCGGCGCCGCCATCGTGTTCACGGTCTTCGTCACGGCCCTGGCCGGCGTGCTGCTGGCGTTCGGCGGCGGCCCGCGCACCGATGCGGCGACCACGAGCAAGGCCCCCACCCCGACCACACTGCTCGCGCCGACCACGACCACGACGACCACCACGACAACAACAACCACCACGACCACGACGGCCGCGGTGACCACCATCGAGGCCGGAGTCTGGTACACGATCAGCAACACCAGCACCGGCAAGTGCATCGACGCCGCCGGCGGCGGCCGGAAGAACGGCACGCCGGTGGTGGAGTGGACCTGCGGGGCCCACAAGGACAACCAGCAGTGGCAGTTCATCCCCACCGCCAACGGCTTCTACCGTGTTCTCAACCGCCACGCCCCCGCGCTCGGCCTTGACGTCACCGGCGGTCCCGGCGCGGTCGCCAACGGCACGCCCGTGCAGCTGTGGACCTACGGCGGCGGCACCAACCAGCAGTGGAAGCCAGTCGACCAGGGCAACGGCGCGTTCGCGCTGGTCGCCCAGCACAGCAACGCCTGCCTGGACGTGACCAACGGCTCCAGCGAGGACAACACGCGACTCCAGCAGTGGCAGTGCGGCGCCGGCGCCAACCAGCTGTTCGCGCTGACGCCGGCGCAGTAGACCCGAGACCCAGGCCGCCACCTGGATCCCTACTGCGCCACCACCCCGCCGCCGACCGCAAGCGCCTGGCCCGTCACGAAGGAAGCGTGGTCGGCGAGCAGCGACGACCCGTCGCAGCTACCGTTCACGGACGCGTTCGTGCAGGAAACGCTGCGGCTGCCCCACACCGGAAAGGCGGTACCCGCCCTGTCCCCCACCATCCACCTGGTCCACGTCTTTCCCGACGGCCCCTCCGGCGGCAATCCCGCCCCCATCGTCGTCGACGCGGACACCATGTCCGACGCCGAAATGCAAGAGATCGCCAAAACCTACGGCCACGAGTCCGCTTTCATCCTCCCCGCCGCTGCCCCCTTCGACTTCGCTCTCCGCTTCTGGGTCCCCAATCACGAGATGCCCATGTGCGGCCACGCCACCGTAGGCGCGGTCCACACCCTCCACCGGCTGAACCGCCTCACCAGGACACGCCTGACGATCAGCACCCCCTCCGGCCCCGTTCAAGCACGAATCGCCGACGCCGCAGTAGAAATCACCCAGCCCCCGGCCACAGTCACCCCCGCGCCACCCACCGACGTCCTGGAAGTCCTGGGCATCACCGAACAAGACCTGGCCGCCCACCCCGTCCAGAACGCGAGCACCTCCCGCGTCAAAACCCTCATCCCCCTGGCCAGCCAGGCAATCCTCGACGCACTGACCCCGGATTTCTCCCGCATACCAGAACTTTGCGACCAACTGGGCTCCACCGGTCTCTACCCCTACGCCCCGTCGGACCCCGCAACCCAAACGTTCGACGCCCGCCAGTTCCCCCGCTCCTCCGGCTACCCCGAAGACGCGGCGACCGGCATCGCCGCCGCCGCCCTCGCCTACGGCCTCCTCGACAACCACCTGATCAACCCCGACCGCCCCGTCCACGTCCGCCAGGGCCGCGCCATGGGCAAGCCGTCCCGGATCACCCTCCGCCTGACCCCCACCGGCCTCTGGCTGGGCGGCCAAGTCCACTGACCGGCCGACCCACCTGCGCTACGACGCCGGCCGGTCCGTGTCCAGCGGCACGTCATCGCCCCTGACCAGACCCAACTGCACGGTCTGACGACCGAACACGGCGTCCACCGCCCAGTCGATCAGCGTCCGCACCCGATTGCCGGGCATCGCCATCAGGTGATATCCACGCGTCACCAGCGCCGCGGGCAGCCCGGACAGCGCCACCCCCAGCGGGTTCGCCGCCGCGTCCAACCCACCGAGGTCGACCACGAAACCGAGGTCGTGGTGCTTGTACTGCGCCATCCGCCCGTGCCCGAGCGACGCCGCGACGTTCTTCCCGGCGAGCTTGCCCTGCCGCATCGCGTGCTGCGCCGTCATCGCCGTCAGCTCGCCCGGCCGGGTCAGGTCCGGCACCGCCGCGCAGTCCCCGCACGCGAAGATCTCCGGGTGCCCCGGCACCGCCAGCGTGGCGTCGACGATGATCCGGCCTCGTTCCGTCGGCAACCCGGTCGCATCCGTCAACGGATCCGGCCGCACGCCGACGCACCACACCAACGTGCGCGTCGGCACGAACTCCCCGTTGGTCAGCCGCACGCCCTCCGCGGTCGCCTCCTCCACGGAGGTTCCCGTCAGCACCTCGACCCCACGCTTGCGGAGCAATTCGTCCGCCGCACGCGACAGTCTCGGGTCCAGCTCCGGCAACACCTTCGGCGCCACGTCCAGCAGCAGCCACCGGATCTTCTGCCCGCGCAGCGCCTTGTTGTGCCGCGCCACCGCCGCCGTGAACGGTGGCCCCTGCGCCGCCACCTCCGTGCCCGTGTAGCCGGCCCCGACCACCACGAACGTGCAGCGGGCCGCTCGCAGCCCCGGGTCGTCCGTCGCACCCGCCAACTCGATCTGCCGGATCACGTGATCCCGGAGGTACAACGCCTCCCCGATGCTCCGGAAGCCGTGCGCGTGGGCTCCGACTCCGGGGATCGGCAGCAGCTTGTTCACGCTGCCCGCCGCCAGTATCAACCGGTCGTAGCCCACGACATGCGAGCCACCCTCGGGATCCGTGTACGTCACCTCACGCCGGTCCACCGCCAGCTTGTCCGCCGTTCCCAGCGCCAGCCGCACCCCCGGCAGCGTTTTCGTCAGCGACACCGCCACCCGGCGTGGATCCAGCGACGCCGCCGCCACCTGCGGCAGCAGCGGCAGGTAGTGGAAGTAGTCCGTCTTGTTGACCAGCACCAGCTCCGTCCCCGGCGGCGCCGCCCGCTCGAGCGCTTTCGCCGCGTGAAACCCGGCGAAGCCCCCGCCGACGATCACGATCCGGTTCGCTGTGCCCACAATCCCTCACCCGACTTCGAGGTCGACAACGGCACCGGGCTACCCGGCCCCACCGCGGGAAAACCCGGCCCGCCCAGCATGCGAGCACCCCTGGCGATCGGCAACCGGAAGCCCCTGTCCACCAACGCCCTCGGGAGCCACGGCCGCCGAGTGGCGGGAGATCGGCGGCCGGCCGCCTGCCCCTCCCCCTCCTTCCTCCGTCCCCGGCTCAGAAGTACTCGCCGACCGCTTGCCCCTACTTCCTCCGCCCCCCGGCTCAGAACTGCTCGCCGGCCGGCTGCTTGATGGTGACGTTGATGCGGTTGAAGAAGTTCGTGGTGGCGATCATCAGGATGAGCGCGGCCAGGCCCTTCTCGTCGTAGTGGTCGGCGGCGTCGTCCCACACGGCGTCGGACACGGCCTCGGGCTGGTCGGCCATGCGGGTGGCGGCCTCGGTCAGCGCCAGCGCGGCCCGCTCGGCGTCGGTGAAGACGTCGCTCTCCCGCCACGACACGACGCGCAGCAGCCGGTCGACGCTCTCGCCGGCCTGCTGGGCGTGGGTGACGCCGGAGTCGACGCAGTAGCCGCAGCCGTTGATCTGGCTGGCCCGAAGGTGCACGAGATCCAGCGTGGCCTTGGGCACGCCGCCCTGGTAGATGGCCTTGAAAAGGGACTGCACCGCGGTGGTGGTGTCGGGCAGCACCTTGGCGGGGTTGGTCATGCGCGCAGCCATGTTCCTGCTCCTTCTCAGCGGTTCTTGCTCTGTCACCTTCCTGACGAGCCGGCCCCGGCGAACGTGACAGGCAACGGTGTGACGGCGGCCACATCCACCCGTATGCGTTCCCGTCGGCAAACGGCTTGATTCGGTTCACCCCGCACCGCCCGTAGCCGACTGGGGGAACTTCCTAGAAGAGTCCCGAGAACCTTCCGATCGTCCACAAAGGCCGGAAGACTTTCTCCCGACGGCGGAAACGAATTCCGACCGGAAACGCGATAATAGGAGAGAACGATGAACGCTCTGCACCGTCGTATCGCCGCTGCTGTCGTCGCGACCGCGGCCGCCGGGGCCCTGCTCGGCGGCACCGCGGTGGCGTCGGCCGCGCCCGCCGTCCCGGTCGCGTCGGCATCGGCCGAGGTGTCCGTCTCCGGCACGCTGTCCGCGGTCGTCGGCAAGATCATCAGCGTGAAGACCAGCGCGAGCGCCGATGTGAAGGTCACGCTGACGAGCGCCACCAAGATCGAGGGCAGCCTGAACCTCGACGCGCTGGTCACGGTGAAGGGCCACCAGGTCGGCGGCTCGCTGGTCGCCGACCTGGTGATCGTGGGCTGAGTGGTTCGGCGCGGGCGCGCTGGGGTCAATTCCCCAACCCCAGCGCGCTCCGCAGCTCGCGCCGGCCGGACACGCCGAGTTTCCGGTACACGCTGGTCAGCGCGAATTCGACGCTTCGCGTCGTGACGTACAATTCACCGGCGATTTCCTTGTTGGTCCGGCCGGCCGCCGCCCGCCGCGCGACGAACGATTCCCGTTCGGTCAACAGCGCCGGATCGGTCAGCGCGAATCTGCGGCGTCCCCCTGCCTGCCGCAATTCCCGGCCGGCCCGTTCCATCAGCGCCACCGAACCGCAGCGCATCGCCATGTCGTGCGCCATCCGCAGCACCGATCGCGCCGACAACTCATCGCCCGATTCCCGCAGGCACTGTCCCCGATCCGCGAGCGCCCGCCCGTATTCCAGTCGTGCCGGCGATTCCCGCAGAACGTCGACGGCCTCCGCGAGCAGCTCGGCGTCGCCGGTCACCACGCCGGCGCCGCGCAGCGCGACACCGACGGTCGACGCCGAGCCCCAGCGCCGCGCGAGGTGCAGTTCCCGCTCGACCAGCGCCACCGCCCGGCCGCGATCTCCCAACTCCGCCAACAACAATGCCGCCGTCGACCGCCACGGGCAGACCGCCGGGTTCAGTACCCCCCGCTGCTCCAGCCGGCGGCCGCATTCCAACAGATCGTGCACGGCGCGAACCTTGTCGCCGTCGGCCGCGCGGAGTCGCCCACGTTGGAACAGCACGGCGTCGAACCGGGCCGAGCCGGGAACCTCGCCGTCCAGACCCTGGGCGCTCAACACGACTGCCGCCGCCTGCGGCTCGTTGACGTCGATCAGGGCGCCGATCATCGGCGCCAGAGCGGTGACATGCGGATCGTGTTGCGCGAGCGTCAATCGCCGTGCCTCGCGGAGATCTCCCCTCCGGAGCGCCACCTCGGTGCGCAGCCCGTGCACCAGCCGGAACAGCGCCGGCCTGACCCGGCCGGAGACCGCGGTGACGGCGTTGTCGCACAACCGCTCCGCCTCGTCGAAATCGTCCATCATGGACAATGCCGTCACGACGTGCATCAGCACCCGGCGATCCACCAGATCCGAACCAGCCGTCACGGCGAGGTTCCGCCCGGCCGCGCGCTTCAGCGCTGCCGCCGCCCGCAGGCGATCACCTTCCAGCGCATGGGAAGCGGCCGCGATCGCATGCCAGAACCGTTGCCGGCGCGGATTCTCCGGCAGCGCCGGCATCTCGTCCACGACGCCCGCGTGCTCGACGCCGATCGACAACGGCACCAAATCGTCGTCCACGTCGGCCAGCACCCGGGCCGCCTCGACCAGCTGCCCGCGCTCCGCCAGTTCATACGCCAAGGTCGCGCCACCGCCGGCCTGCGTCAGATGTTCCAGCGCCGCAGCGGGATCGGTGTGCACCTCGGCCTCGCCCAGCTGGGCCAACGCCCGCCAACGGTCCTCATCGGACAGTGGTTCCGCCAGCAGCCGCCGCAGGCACTCCGCCGCCCGCTCCGGATCGCCGTCGCTCATCGCGGTCGCCGCGTGCTCCCGCAGCATCCGGCAGGTCCACTCGTCGCCGATCGGGTCCGTTGCCAGCAGATGATCGACGAATTCCGCCCGTCGCCGATACAACGCCCGCGCCGCCCGCAGGCGCATCTCCGACGGAATCCCCGTGGTCAACACCGCCGTAACCAAAGGCACGCCAATGGTTCCGTACTCAACCAGCCCTCGGCTCGCGGTGTCGTGATCGACGTCGGCCACTGATGCGACCAGCCCGATGTCGGCGGTGCCGAGGATCTCCACCGCCCGCCCGACGGCCACCAGTTCCGGCCCGAGCACCGCAACGATCGCCGACGTCAGCTCCGGCGACGGCTCCCGGCACAGCTCGCCGACCGATGCGCTCTCGCAGCGCAACAACTCCGCCACCAGCCACGGATGCCCGCCGGTCGCCCGGTGGACGAGGCCGGCGTCCTCAGAAACCAGCGCACGCACCGCCCGCTCGTCGAGGCGGCCCAACGTGATGCGACGGGCGTCTCGGGCGAACTCCCCCAGCCGTCCCGGCAAGGCCGTCACGATCATCACGATCGGGAGGTCCGCCAGCCGTCGGCGCAGGTAGTCCAGCAACCGGAGCGAATCGTCGTCAGCGAGATCGAGGTTGTCCACGGCGATGAGAACCGGCGTCCGCGCAGCCAGTTCACGCACTTCGCGATACAACTCCCGCAGCGCCGCCTGGAGCGCCTTGGGGTCATCGTCGCTGGCGATGCGATCCATCACCGCGCCCGCCACCGGCTCGAACAGCTGCGCCGCGAGTTCGTACGCGAAGTCGCGCTCGACCGCCGAGCCCTGCGCCGCGAGCACCGTGAAGCCCAGCTCGGCGGCGACCTCCGCACACGCCTTGAGCAGCGTCGTCCGCCCCATTCGGGGGCCGGCCTCGACGCACACCACCGCCGGCGCCTCGGAAAGCGCTTCCCGACAGACCGCCAGCTCCGCGTCGCGGCCCACACACGCCTGTCTCACCCGCACCCCAGTGCTCCCTCCACCGTCCACAGAGGGGTCGTACGGGAAGCGCTCCACCCGCAAAAGAGATGGCATTCGGTCACTGGGCGGTTCCGGAGCGTCGGCCGTGTTAGCTTCCGGATCGATCGAGGGAGGGCCATGACCGTCGACGAGTACGGCGCCGTTCGCGCCCATGCGCTGCGCCTGTGCCTGGCCGCCGGGGCCACCGTCGAGGAGGCCGAGGACTGCGTGCACGAGGCGCTGGTCGAGCTGCTCGAGGTGGACGATCCCGAGTCCGTGCGGGCGCCCGCCGGCTGGGTCGCCACCGTGTCGCGGCGGCGGCTGATCGACCAGGTCCGGCGCCGGTCCCGGGAGCGCGTCGCCGGCCAGCGGGAGCCGACGGCCATCGCCCCCGTCGATCCTGCCGATCTCGTGGCCGATCGTGACCTCGCCCGCTGGTTGGTCCGGTCCATCGCCGACCTGCCGCCCACCACCCGCCAGGTCTGCGCCGCCATCGGCGACGGCATGTCCGAGGCCGAGGTCGCGCAGTCGCTCGGGCTGACCGCCCGTGCCGTCGAGTCCCACCTCACCCGTGCCCGCCGCCGGCTCCGCAAGCTGCGGATCGCCGTCGTCCTCCCGGTCGGCGTCTGCTGCGCCCGGGCGCTGCAACGCCTCGCCGCCCCGCTCACCTGCGCCGCCGTCGCCGCCCCGGTCGCTGCCGTGATGCTCCTGCCGGCGTCCCCGGCGCCGCACCAGTCGCTCCCCCACGCCGAATCCCCCGTGGCGATGACCACCACGCCCACCACCACCGCGACTGTGCCCCCGCCCGTCGTCACCACCACGGCGACAACCACCACTGTCACAACAACAACGACGACGGCGACCGCGTCCACGCCGCCGCCCGTCACCACTACTCATCTGCTGCCGGCGCACGACGTCGTGACGCATGTGGACACCGTCGTCGACGATCTCCTGAAGCAGCTGCCGACCGCCCTGCCTCCGCTGCCGTCCCTGCCGCTCAAGCTGCCACTGGATCGGTAGAGTGCGGGAATGGTGAACCTACGGGAGCAGATCCTCGCCGAACTGGGTGTCAAGCCGACCATCGAGCCCAAGGTCGAGGTTCGGCAGCGGGTCGATTTCCTCAAGGACTACCTGCGGTCGACGCCCGCCAAGGGCTTCGTGCTCGGCATCAGCGGCGGGCAGGACAGCACGTTGACGGGCAAGCTGTGCCAGCTCGCGGCGGAGGAGCTGCGGGCCGAGGGGCACGAGGCGACGTTCGTGGCGGTCCGGCTGCCGTACGGGGTGCAAGCCGACGAGGAGGACGCGCAGATCGCGCTGCGGTTCATCCAGCCCGACCGGTCGATCGTGGTGAACGTCAAGCCGAGTGCGGACGCGGTCAGCGCCGAGTCGGCACACGGGTTGCGAGACCTGCTGGGCGAGGAGCCGAAACTGCGCGACTTCGTGCGGGGCAACATCAAGGCCCGCGAGCGCATGGTGATCCAGTACTCGATCGCCGGCCAGCTGAACCTGCTGGTGGTGGGCACGGACCACGCGGCCGAGGCGGTGACGGGCTTCTTCACCAAGTACGGCGACGGCGGCGTCGACATCACCCCGCTGACGGGGCTGACCAAGCGCCAGGGCGCGGCGCTGCTGCAGGAGCTGGGCGCACCGCCGAGCGTGTGGGAGAAGGTGCCGACCGCCGACCTCGAGGACGAGCGGCCGGCGCTGCCCGACGAGGTGGCCCTGGGCCTGAAGTACAGCGAGATCGACGACTACCTGGAGGGCGTCGACGTCACGCCGGAGCTGGCGTCGCGGGTGGAGTCGGTGTTTCTGGCGACCCGGCACAAGCGCACCGTGCCGGTCACCCCGTTCGACGACTGGTGGCGGTAGACCGCTGAGTGGCGGCGTGCCAGGGTCGAGGACATGCCCGACCGCCGCCATGAGCATCCCTTCCTGCCCTACCGCCCCGCCCGGCCGTCGACGGACGACGCGCTGCGGCGGGGCGAGGACTTCTACCGCCGACTGGACGAGCGACGCTCGGTGCGGTGGTTCTCGCCCGATCCGGTGCCGCAGCGGGCGATCGAGCTCGCCGTGCAGGCGGCGAACACCGCGCCGAGCGGGGCTCACTTCCAGCCGTGGACGTTCGCGGCGACGGATGATCCGGTGCTCAAACGTCAGGTCCGGGCCGCGGCCGAGGAGGAGGAACGCCGCTTCTACCACGAGCGCGACGCCCCGGAGTGGCACGCGGCGCTGGGCAGGCTGGAGACCGACGAGCACAAGGAGTTCCTGGAAAGCGCTGCGTGGCTGGTGGTGGCGTTCGCGCAGAAGAGCACGCCACGGCCGGACGGATCGCTGCGCAAGAACTACTACGTCAACGAGAGCGTCGGGATCGCGTGCGGGCTGTTCATCGCCGCGCTGCACGAGATGGGCCTGGCGACGCTGACGCACACGCCGAACCCGATGGCGTTCCTGACCGAGCTGTTCGGCCGCCCGGCGACCGAGCGGCCGTACATCCTGTTCCCGGTCGGCTATCCGGCCGACGACTGCGAGGTGCCGGACCTGCGCCGCAAGCCGCTCGCCGAAGCGCTGGTGGTGGTCAGAACGTGACCGGCAGCTCGTACACGCCGTAGACCGAGCCGTCGTGCTTGAACGAGATCTGGTCCAGGTCGGCGGCGAGGCGCAGGGTGGGGATCCGCCGGTACAGCGTGCCGTACACGACCTGCAGCTCCATCCGGGCCAGCGGCTGCCCGAGGCACTGGTGCACGCCGAAGCCGAAGGCGACGTGGTGGCGGGCGCTGCGGGTCAGGTCGAGGCGGTCCGGGTCGTCGAACGCGGCGGGATCGCGGTTGCCGATGTCGTTGGCGACGATGATGCCCTCGCCGGCCCGGATGAGCTGGCCGCCGACCTCCAGGTCCTCGATGGCCACGCGGCGCCGGCCGTTGTGGGTGATGTGCAGGTAGCGCAACAACTCCTCGACGGCGGAGGCCACCAGCGCGGGGTCGTCGGAGTCGCGGAGCACGGCCAGCTGCGAGGGGTGTTCGAGCAGGGCGAGGGTGCCCAGCGCGATCATGTTGGCGGTGGTCTCGTGCCCGGCGATGAGCAGCAGCACGCCGATCTGGGCGGCGTCCTGGCGGGTGAGCTCACCCGCGTGCACGCGGCCGGCCAGCTGGGACAGCAGGTCGTCGGCGGGCTCGACGAGCTTGCGGCCCATCAGGTCGTCCAGGTACTCGTTGAGTGCCCGGCCGGCGGCCATCCGCTCCGCCGGGCCGGCCGACCGGCGGATGATGGTCTTGCTGTTCTGCTGGAAGAAGTCGTGGTCGGTGTACGGCACGCCGAGCAGGTCGCAGATCACCAGTGACGGCACGGGAAGCGCGAACGCCTCGACGAGGTCGACCGGCCGGGGGCCGGCCAGCAACTGGTCGATCAGGTCGTCCACGATGCGCTGCACGGCCGGCCGCATCGCCTCGACCCGCTTGACCGCGAACGAACCGGTGACCATGCGGCGCAGCCGGGCGTGCTCGGGGTCGTCCATCAGGATGAAGCCGATCTTGGTGCCGCCGGGCTGGCGCGGGGCACCGAGCGGGTAGCCGGGACGGTCGACGTCGGCGCTCACCCGGGGATCGGCGAGCACGGCGCGCTGGTCGGCGTAGCGGGTGACCAGCCACGGCGTGCTGCCGTCGGCCAGCCGCACCCGGGCCAGCGGTCCCTCCTGCTGCATCTCCCGCAACGCCGGCGGCGGGTCGAACGGGCAGTCGGCGGCCCGCGGCAACGGAAACTCGGGCAGCACGGTCATGACGTCACCCGGATCGCCCCGGCGGGGCACACGTTGACGGCCTCCTGAACCGCACCGTGCAGTTCAGCAGCCGGCTCCGCGTCGAGCAGCACGACGATGCCGTCGTCGTCCCGCTGGTCGAACACGTCCGGCGCGAGCAGCACGCAGCTCCCGGCGCCGCAACACTTGTCCTGGTCCACAACGATCTTCACGGTTCTCCTCAAGCACGCATGATGCCCACGATCGCGTCGATCAGCCCGGTCGCGGCGTCGTGCCAGCTGGACCGGGGCGTGGGTCGGTTCTCGGCGAGCGCGCGTTCGCGCTCCGCCGTCATCTGCACGATCAGGTGCCGCGCCATGTCGTCCCGCTCGGCCCGGATCGGGGCCGGCAGCTCGGGCAGGCAGCGGTTGATGCCGTCGAGCACGGCCTGCAGGCTGGGTGAGCTCAGCGCCTCGTCGACGATCACGGTGCGCAGCTCGGGATCGGCCATCACCTGGGCGGCGAACCGGCCGTACCAGCTGGGACTGCCGAGTTCGGCCAGGTGCTGGGTGGCCGGGCGGACCAGGCAGGCGACCCACACGCGCAGGTCGATGGAGTCGGCCGCCTCGGCCACCATCGCCTCGCGCAGCCGTTCCATCTCGGCGCTGTGCTTGTGCACGATGGCGCGCACCAGGTCCGCCTTGGTGCCGAAGTGGTAGCCGACGGCGGCGTTGTTGCCCTGCCCCGCGGCCTCGCTGATCTGCCGGTTGGACACGGTGATCACGCCGTGCTCGGCGAACAGTCGTTCCGCGGCCGCCAGGATGGCGTCCCGGGTCGCCTGCGCCCGCTCGGTCCGCACCGCGCCACCGGCCATGATCATCTCCTTACCACCGCACCGGCAGCGCGCTCAGCCCGCCGACGACCAGACCTTCCACTCGCTGGAGATCTTCCGCCGGCACCGCCAGCTCCAGCGAGGGGACCCGGTCCAACAGCACCCCGAGCACGGTCTGCAGCTCGGTGCGGGCCAGCGACTGGCCGAGGCACGAGTGCGGGCCGGCGCCGAACGTCAGGTGCGGGTTGGGGGTGCGGGCCAGGTCCATCTCGGCGGCGTCGGCGAACTCCGTCTCGTCACGGTTGGCCGCCGCCATGTCGCAGACGACCGTCGTGCCGGCGGTGATCCTGTCGTCGCCGACCTCGACGTCCTGGTCGACGTAGCGAACCATGCCGAAGCCGAGGTTGGCGTCGAAGCGCAGCGCCTCCTCGACGGCCGTGCGCACCAGCGACCGGTCCGCCAGCAGCCGCTCCCAGCGGCGGCGGTCGGCCAGCAGCATGCCGGTCATCTTGGCGATCATGTTCGCCGTCGTCTCGTGCCCGGCGATCAGCAGGCCCTGCCCGGTCGCGACCAGTTCGGCGTCGGACAGGCCGCGCCCCTCCGCGTCGGTGGCGATCACCAGTTCGCTGAGCAGGTCGTCGCCCGGCTCCGCTCGGCGGGCCGCGATGTGGGCCGCCATGTACGCGGCGAACTCGCGCTGGGCGGTCTCCATCTCCTGCTGCGTGTACCGGGTCAGGTTGAGCAGGCTGTCCGACCAGTGCGCGAACCGGTCGCGGTCGGACTCGGGCACGCCGAGCAGGTCGCAGATCACCCACACCGGCAGCGGGAAGGCCAGGTCGGCCTTCAGGTCGGCCGGCTGGCCCTTGGCCGTCATCTCGTCGATCAGCTGGTTGGCCATCGCCTCGATGCCGGGGCGCAGCGCGGTCATCCGCTTGGCGGTGAACCACTTGCTGATCATGCGCCGCCAGCGCTCGTGCGCGGGGCCGGTCTGCGGCAGCACGGTGGCCATCTCGCTGTTGAACACGCCGCCGGAGTCGGTGTCCGAGAGCCGGGCGGCGTCCGGGGCGTCGAGCAGCCGGCCGAACCGGGTGTCGGACAGGATCTGCCGCACGTCGGCGTACCGGGTGAGCAGCGTCGCCTCGTCGCCGCTCGGCATCCGCACCCGCGCGACCGGGCAGCGTTGCCGCAGCTCGGCCCACTCGACGGGCGGTTCGAGCGCCGCGGGCCGCGGCAGGGGGTAGCTCAGGTTGTCCACGCGACCCAGTGAAGCCCTCAGGACGATTTAAGTCAAGCGACTGACTTAAACATGAGTAGGGAGGTGTGCGGACGGGAAAGCGCCGGACGCTGCCGGGCCGAGCTCGCCAGAATGGCCGGTGTGCTTGTGACGTCCCGATCGGCCGCGGAGTACCGGGCGATGTTCGACCTCTCCCCCGCCGACCTGACCGGCCGGGTCCTGGACTGCTGCGCCGGCGGATCCGGCTTCGCCGCCGACGTCCCCGACGCGATCGCCGTCGACCCGGCGTATGCGTTGGGGTACGACGAGATGGCGAGGCTCGTGCGCGCCGGCCTGCGCGACGGCGACCGGATGATCGACGCCAACCGGGACCGTTTCGAATGGGAGTGGTACGGCACCACGGAGCGACGTGCCGCCATGCGCCTGGACGCCGCCGAGTCGTTCCTGGCGGATCTTCGTGCTCGCCCGGGCCGCTACGTCGCCGCGTCGCTGCCGGATCTGCCGCTGGCCGCCGACAGCGTGGAGCTGGCGCTGTGCTCACATCTCCTTTTCACATGGGCGAATCAGCTCGACGAGCAGTGGCATCACCGCGCGATCGCCGAGCTGGTTCGCGTCGCCCGCCGCGAGGTGCGGATCTTCCCACTGGTGCTGCAGGGCAGCGGCGAGCCCGTGGAGTTCCTCGACCGGTTGCGCTCCTCGTTGCCCGCCAACGAGTTGCGGGAGGTGCCGTACCGGTTCCAGCGCGGCGCCCGGCACATGCTCGTCATCGACGCGGGAACCACTTCATCGACCGCGTGACGGCTGTCCCACATCTGGGATACAACGGCTGTCCTGAGCCAACTCCGTGCCGCGTATGGCGTCGCAACTGCTGGCCGAAGTGGAGGACGAGTCTGGTGGTGGTGCTGCCGTGACATATCTACACCGGACGGCCACGCCGGCGGATCTGCCGGCCATCGTGGACATCTACAACGCGGCGGTGCTGAGCAGGACCAGCACCGCCGACCTCGATCCGATCACCGTCGAGTCCCGGCGGGAGTGGCTGGCGGAGGCCCGGCACCCGACCTGGGTCGGCTACCACCCGGACGATCCGGGCACGGTCACCGGATACCTGTCGTTCGAGCCGTTCCTCAACGGCCGGCGCGGCTACGACGTCACCCTCGACCTGGCGATCTACCTGCACCCGGGGCACCGCGGCCGGGGACAGGGGCGGGACCTGTTGACGGCGGCGATCGCGTATGCGCCGAGGCTCGGCGCGCGGACGCTGGCGACGACGATCTTCGCCAGCAACGAGCCGAGCCTGCGGCTGTTCCGCTCGCACGGGTTCGAGGAGTGGGGCCGGCTGCCGGCGGTGGCCGACCTGGACGGCGAGCGGAAGGACCTGGTGATCGTCGGGCGGCCGCTCTAGATGCCCACCCCGTCCGGCCAGGACACGGGGATCTCGGCGGAGTCGGTGAGCCGCAGCTTGCGGCGGGCCCGCTGGTAGAAGGTGGTGCGGCCGAGGCGGACGACCCGGGCGGCGCCGGGGCGGGCACGAAGGTCGATGCGGTCGCCGGGACCGACGTAGCCGGCGACTTCGCCGTCGACCTCGACGGCGAGGCGACCGCTGGTGGGGAGGATGTCCAACTCCACGGTGTCGTGCACGGAGAGCACGACGCCCCGGCTCCACGCGGAGTGCGGCGCGGCGGGCGTCACCAGCAGGGCCTCGACGGAGGGGCTGGTGATGGGGCCACCGGCGGAGAAGCTGTACGCGGTCGAACCGGTTGGCGTCGCGACGATGACGGCGTCGGCGGAGTAGCTGACGAAGGGCTGTCCGGCGACGCGGACGGCCACCACGGCGCTGCCGTCGCCGGGGACGCGCACGACGGCGACGTCGTTGAAGGCGGTGACAGTGCGGTCGCCCAGGACGGCGTCGACGGCCAATCGGGGCTCGATGCTGAACTCGTGGTCGTCGATGGCGGTCAGCGCGTCCGGCAGATCGGGCACGTCGACCTCGGCCAGGAACCCGAGCTTGCCCAGGTTGACGCCGAGCACCGGCGCCCGCTGCCCGTCGGCGATGCGCATGGCCCGCAGCATGGTGCCGTCGCCGCCGAGGCTGACG
This sequence comes from Kutzneria kofuensis, assembly GCF_014203355.1. Classification (NCBI taxonomy): domain Bacteria; kingdom Bacillati; phylum Actinomycetota; class Actinomycetes; order Pseudonocardiales; family Pseudonocardiaceae; genus Kutzneria; species Kutzneria kofuensis. Next base: position 7,785,627 of record NZ_JACHIR010000001.1, on the reverse strand, counting down.
ACGAGGTCGGCGCGGCGACCGAGCTCGTCGGGCGAGACCGGGATCGCGGCGCAGTCCAACCGGCCGATCTCGCCGGTGATGCCGAGGATCTCGATGTCCCGCTTGGCCGCCCAGCCGAGCACCGCGGACACGGCGTCGGCCGAGTCCCGCTGGGGATGCAGCACAAGTCCGGCGGAATGCATGGGGAAAGTCTGCCCGCTCCGGACGGTTCCGGCGAGACCTGGCCGCGGTCGCGGTCCCCGCCCGTTGCCCGGGCGGACGGTATTCTGGCGCCATGAGCGCGACGACACCGGTGCGCGGCCAGCGCCGCGCGGCATTGGTCGCGGTCGCCTCGGAGATGTTCGCCCGCAAGCCGTACGACGAGATCTACATCAGCGACATCGCCAAGGAGGCGGGTGTCGCGCACGGGCTGCTCTTCTACCACTTCAAGGACAAGCGCGGCCTGTATTTGGAAGTGCTGCGTCAGATGCAGACGGAGATCGAGGCGCTGCACGACCGCGGTCCCGGCGAGGACACCAACCCGCGCTGGCTGCGCGGCGTGGTGCGGCGGCAGATCGAGTACCGCCGCGACCACGTCCACACGTCCATGGCGATCATGCGCTCCGGCGGCCAGGACCCCGAGGTCGACGAGCTGGTGGAGCAGACCCGGCGGTCCGGCGTGTGCTTCCTGCGCAAGCTGCTCGGCGTCACCGGCGAGCCGGACCCGGTGCTGCGGATCGCCATGCGCGGCAGCATGGGCGCGGTCGACGAGATGACCATGGACTGGCTGTCGCACGGCCTCGACATGGACCTCGACCACCTCGTCGCGCTGGCCTACGGCGCCGTGCTGGCGATCCTGGGCTCCGTCTGCACCGGCGACGACCAGGTGTCCGCCGCCGTCCAGGAGCTCAAGCCGGCCGGCTGACCGGTCAGACCGGCAGCGTCGCCCACAGGGCGTCGATCTCCTTCTCGGCCTCGGCCAGGCTCTTCTCGGCCAGCGGGATCAGCTCCGCCATCGCCGGCACCACCGAGGCCAGGGTCAGCTCGGCGGTGATGAACCGCGGCTCCAGCCCGGTCGCCGCCAGGGCGTGCGGCAGCCAGGGCGTGACGTGGTCCCAGCCGTGGCGGGGCGTGCCCGGGCCGTAACCGCCGCCGCGGCTGCCGATGACGATCAGGTCCCGGCCCTCCAGCAGCCCGGTCCCGGTGCTCGGGTCGTAGGACAGGCCCGGCGCGAGCAGGTGGTCCACCCACGCCTTGACGCTGCTCGGCGCGCCGTAGTTGTAGAGCGGCAGGCCGAGCACGATGGCGTCGGCCTCGCGGACCTCGGCGATCAGCCGCTCGCTGAGCTGCCAGGACTCGGCCTGGGCCGGCGTGTGCTGGTCGACCGGCGTCTGACGGGCCGTGCCGCCGTTGTCGTCCAGGTGCGGCACCGGGTTCTTGCCGAGGTCACGGTAGGTGACGGTGCCGTCCGGATGGGCCGCCCGCCAGGCCGCGACGGCCCGCGCCGTCAGCTTCCGGCTGACCGACTCGTCCCCCTTGATGCTCGAGTCGATGTGCAACAGGTGCGGCATGCTGGTTCACCCCTGAGTTGACTTGACTTCACGTCAGTTGAGGGTTCAAGCATGCGTCCTGACTTGACTTCATGTCAAACACTGCGTCGCGGCTCACAACCCCGGCGAGTCACGCTCTCAGACACACCGAATGTAAGAATCGAGCAGAACTGAGACTCGGGGCTCAGATATGCGCGAAACCTACATTCGGGGTGCCCCAGAGCGTGACTCGCGGGGGTTCACGGCGTCATGCGCCGCACCGAGCTTGGCGTACGATCCACAGTGGACTGTCCGAGCAACCCGGCCGGCCGGCAGCGAAGAGGACACGACGCGGCCGGCGAGCGGGCACGGCCGCCGCAGCTCGAGGCCGACCTCGACGCGAGGCGTGCGTTGCGACACCCGCGTTAGATGCCGGCGGCCCGCAGGCAGTCCCACACCTCGTCCAGCATCGGCTTCCGCAGCGCCGGAAACTCGCGCCAGGTCGTGGTCACGGCGTGGGCCATGCGCCCATGCCAGGAGCGGTTCTACCGTGGCGGAATGATGGCCGTGATGTGGATTGCCGTGGCGCTGTGGGCGCTCGGCGAGACGGGTCTGCAGCTGACGCAGCGGCTGCGCAGCGAACGGACCAAGACCCGGGAGTGGGGCAGCTACGGCGGCATTCTCATCGCCGCGCTGCTGGCGGTGGTGCTGGGCGGGCTGCTCCGCCGGGCGCTGCCGGCGCTGGACTTCCCGTCCCGCCAGCCGGGCTGGCTGCTGGCGATCGTGCTGCTGATCGTGCTGGGCGGCGGGTTCCGGCTGTGGTCCATCGCGAGCCTGGGCCGGTATTTCCGCGCGGTGGTGCACATCCAGGAGGACCACCGCGTGGTTCGCACCGGCCCGTACCGGGTGCTGCGGCACCCGTCGTACACCGGTCTGCTGGTGGGCATGCTCGGCATCGCGCTGCTGTTCGGCAACTACGCCTCGGCGGTGGTGTTCGAACTGCTGATGATCGCGGGCGTGCTGTACCGGATCCGGGTCGAGGAGCGGATGCTGCTGGGCGGTCTCGGCGAGGACTACGCCGCCTACATGCGGGAGACGAACCGACTGATCCCGGGCGTCTGGTAACCGCATTTGAGGGTTTCGACCTCAGCCACCAGCAAGACGCGAGAAAAGCCTCTCAAAGGAGTTCAATGACACACTTGAAGGGTGGAAATCGACGAACTGATCCGGCACATCACTGACACCTACGCCGGCGTGCGCGTCGCGGAGCACGCGGGCGACTCCTTCTTCCTCTACGACCCCGACGGCGACCTGCCGCCAGAGCGGCAGCTCCCGTTCGTCACGATCGTCACGGGCGACCACTACGAGCGGGACTCCGAGCTCGACCGGGACGGCGCGTACCGGGTGAACATCGGGCTGACCAAGGCCGGTTACGCCGAACTGTTCGCAGCGTCCACAGTGGACGACTACACGCCGCGGGACACGTTGCTGCCGCACCCGGTCTACGCCGGCCAGCACTGGGTGTGCGTGATCAACCCGGGCGAACGCACCGCCGACACCGTGCTCAAGCTGATCGCGGACGCCTACGAGTTCGCCGCCCGCAAGCACGGCAACCGCCGGTGAACGATGAGGCCGGGCTCTCGCCCGGCCTCTTCTCTCACCACGTCACCGGCAGGCTCCGCACCCCGTAGACGAGATCGTTGCGCTTGAACTCCGACTGCGGCAGCGGCATCGCCAGGCGCAGCCCCGGAATCCGTCGCAGCAGCGTGGTCAGCGCGACCTGCATCTCGATCCGCGCCAGCTGCTGGCCGATGCACTGGTGCGCGCCGAAGCCGAACGCCAGGTGCGTACGGGCCTGGCGGCCGAGATCAACGGTGTCCGGGTCGGGGTACACGTTCTCGTCCCTGTTGCCCGAGGAGATCGCGGCGACCAGCCACTCCCCCGCCCGCACCTGTGTGCCACCGACCTCCACGTCCTGGGTGGCGTACCGGAAAAGCCCGAACTGGATCACCGACAGGTAGCGCAGCAGCTCCTCGACGGCCGGGCCGGCGTTCTCCGGCGCGGCCTGCAACACGGCCAGCTGCTCGGAATTCTCCAGCAGCACCAACGTACTCAGCGCGATCATGTTAGCGGTCGTCTCGTGCCCGGCGACCAGCAGCGTCACGCCGAGCGTGGCCAGCTCCTGCGGGGTCAGCGGCCGGTCGGTCTCGTTCGCCCGCGCGATCAGCCGGCTCAGCAGGTCGTCCCGCGGCTCGGCCAGCCGCTGCCCGATCAACTCGCCGAGGTAGCCCCACAGCCGGTCGCCGGCGGCGCGGCGAGCGGCCTCGTCCGCCTCGAAGCCGATCAGGACCTCGCTGTCGTGCTGGAACTGCACGCGGTCGTCGTAGGGCACGCCGAGCATCTCGCAGATCACCAGCGACGGGATCGGCAGCGCGAAGTCCTGCACCAGGTCGGCGCCCGGTCCCTGAAGCATCGCGTCGATGTGCTCGTCGGTGATCTTCTGGATGTACGGCCGCAGCGCCTCCATCCGCCGCACCGTGAACTCGCCGATCAACAGACGCCGCAGCCGCGCGTGCTCCTCGCCGTCGGCCTGGATGATCGCACCCGGCGACGGGTCGCGGGACAGGTCGGCGATCGGCAGCATGTGCATCGAGCTGGCGGCACGGGAGCTCAGCCGCGGATCCGTGAGCACCGCACGGATGTCCGCGTACCGGCTGACCAGCCACGCGTCCACGCCCGCGGGGCAACGCACCGCGGTCACGGGTTCGTCGGCACGCAGCCGGGTGTAGACCTCGTCGGGGTCGAAGGGGCAGGAGTCGGGCCGGTCGGTCGGGAAGGCCGGCACTTCGGCAGGGCGAGTTGACGTCACGTGAGATAGCTTGCCAGCCATGAAGTCACGTATCGCGGCATTGCTCGGATCGGTGCTTGTCCTTGGCGCGCTGTGTGTTTCCGCCCCGACGGCGTCCGCATCCACTTTCCCGATCACCCACTGCACGTTCACGCCGACGCCGGAGAACCCGGCCGCGCGGCCGGTGCTGCGGCCGCTGCCGATCGCGCCGACCATCGGCACCGTCGACGTGACGTTCCGGTTCAACTACGGGCCCGTGACCGTGCGGCTCAACCGCGCCGGCGCCGCGCCGTGCGCCGTGCAGAACCTGATCAGCCTGGTGGCGCAGCGGTTCTACGACCACAGCCAGTGCTGGCGGCTGACCAACAGCGAGCGGCTGGGCGTGCTGCAGTGCGGCGACATCTACGAGGTGGAGAAGGGCGGTCCCGGCTACAAGTTCCCCGACGAGACCGACGGCACCGAGACCTACGGGCGGGGCACCATCGCCATGGGCAACCAGGGTCCCGGCACCAACGGCAGCGAGTGGTTCATCGTGCACTCGTTCGCCCACATTCCGACGAACTACTCGGTGATGGGCACCGTGGTCCGGGGCATGGACGTGCTGGACCGGATCGTGGCCGCCGGGATCATCCCCAGCGACCGCGGCCCGCTGGACGGCGCACCGGCCCAGCCCGTCAGGATCCTGCGCGGCACCCTCGGTTAGCGGTGGTCGTCCTCGCCCGTCTCGAGCAGGGTGGACGCCGCGCCCACCACGTTCGGGTCGGGCTTGCCGACGACCTCGTGGTCCTTGTCCTCGTAGTCGACGAGTGAGAGCACGTGGCGCATCGCCTCCACGCGGGCGCGCTTCTTGTCGTTGCTCTTCACCACCGTCCACGGCGCGTACTCGGTGTCGGTGGCGCGGAACATCGCCACCTTCGCCGCCGTGTACGCGTCCCAGCGGTCCAGCGACTCGACGTCGTTCGGGCTGAGCTTCCACTGGCGGACGGGGTCGACCTGGCGGATCAGGAAGCGGGTGCGCTGCTCGGCCTGGGAGACGGAGAACCACAGCTTCACCAGGGTCACGCCGTCGTCCACGAGCATGCGCTCGAACGTCGGCGCCTGGCTCAGGAACCGGTTGTACTGCTCGTCCGTGCAGTAGCCCATCACGCGCTCGACGCCGGCCCGGTTGTACCAGGAGCGGTCGAACAGCACGATCTCGCCGCCCGTCGGCAGGTGGGGAACGTAGCGCTGGAAGTACCACTGGCCCTGCTCGCGCTCCGTCGGCTTGTCCAGCGCCACCACCCGCGCCCCGCGGGGGTTGAGGTGCTCGGTGAAGCGCTTGATCGTGCCGCCCTTGCCGGCCGCGTCCCGGCCCTCGCACAGGACGACCATGCGCCGGCCCGTGTCCTTGATCCAGTACTGCATCTTCAGCAGCTCGATCTGCAGCAGCCGCTTGACCAGGTCGTACTCCTCCCGGCTCATGCGGTCGGCGTACGGGTAGTTCTCCCGCCAGGTGTCGACCACCGAACCGTCGGCGCGGAGCAGGATCGGGTCGTCGCCGTCCTCGTACTCCACCACCATGTCGTCGTGCTGGAGTTCCGGGAACCGGGCGAGCACCTCTGGCGATTGCTGGATCACGGCTCAGGCATACCTGCGGGTCACGGCCGGAAACAAGGAACACCGGGTTACCAGCGGATGGACTTCAGTTGTCACTGAAGCCATAGTGTTTTTATTCACACGCGATGCCGTCGTTGTCCCGGTCGAGCGCGGCCCGATAGCCGGGCTGGCCCCGGTAGAGCGGCGCGGCGCCGGCGGCGCGGGCCGCCGCGCAGTTCTTGTAGTACACCTCGACGGGGGCGGGCGGCGTGTAGGCGGGCGGCGGGGCCTGCTCGGTCGTCTGCGGAGGTGGCGGCGGGGCAACGGTTGTCGTCGGGTTCGGCTCCGCTCGGACGGTGATCCGGGAGGTGGTCGGGGCATTCGTGCCGACGCCGTCGACCGACACCACATGCCACGCGTCGGTGAGGACAACCGGGCTGCCGTCCGGCCCGTACACGTTCACATCCCAGAAGCCGAGACTGTTCAGCTCCGCCTGGACGTCCTTCGCCGACTTCCCGACCAGGTCGTTCGGGATCGTGGCCATCGCAACCGTGGTCGTTGTCGTCGGCGGCGGCGTGGTCGTGGTCGTCGCGGACGGAGTGGTGGTCCGCGGCACCGCCACATTCCCGGCAGCACCGCAGCCGGACAAAACGGTGATCAGCGCCACCGCGGCCACGGTTCTCGCACCCGTTCGCAATTCCACGGCGGCCCCCTTGCCTGCGGTTCCGGAAGCGTACGGCCGGGACTATCGGCGGCCGCACCGGTCCGTTACCTCCGCAATGCCCGGTCGGCGTCTCATGGCGCTCTGGCCTAGCCTGCAAGCAGGGAAAACCGCTGAGGGAGAGTTCGTGGCGCTGTGGGAGCGGGAGTCGGAACGCGCGCGGCTGGCCGAGCTGGTCGGTGGCATCCGGGACCGGGGCGGGGCGCTGGTGATCCGCGGCGAGGCGGGCATCGGGAAGTCGGCGTTGCTGGCGGAGATCGAGGCGCCGGGGCTCCGGGTGTTGACGGCGGTGGGGGTGGAGGCGGAGCACCACCTGCCCTATGCGGGCCTGCACCAGTTGTTGTTCCCGCTGCGTAAGGCGATCGACGGCCTGCCGGCGACACAGCGGGAGGGACTGCGCACGGCGCTGGGGTTGGCGGACGGCCCCCGGCCGGAGATCTACCTGGTGGGCATGGCGGTGCTGAACCTGCTCGCGGAGGCGGCGGCCGACCAGCCGCTGCTGCTGATCGTGGACGACGCGCATTGGCTGGACCCCAACAGCCAGGACGTGCTGGCCTTCGTGGCCCGCCGGCTGGAATCGGAGCCGATCGCGCTGGTGGCGGCCGTTCGGGACGGCGAGCCTTCCCGATTGACCACGGCGAACCTGCCGACAATGCGCCCGCAACCGCTGTCGAATGAGGCGGCGGCGGAATTGCTGAAAGGGTTGTCGCCGGCGAAACGGGAACGGGTGTTGACGGCCGCGGCAGGCAATCCGCTGGCGTTGCGGGAACTGTCCCGAGACGATGCGCCTCCGACGACGAGCGTGGAGCAGACGTTCGCGGGCCGGGTGCGGAAGCTGCCGCCGGAGACGCAACAGTTCCTGCTGACCGCGGCGGTGAACGACACGAATGCGCTCGGCGAGGCGTTGGACGCGGCGAAGGCGGACTTGGCGGCGCTGGGTCCGGCCATCGACGGGGGGCTGATCACGGTCGCCCACGACGAGTTGACGTTCCGCCACCCGTTGCTGCGCTCGGCCATCGTCAAGGATGCGGAACCCCAAGCGCGGCAAGCGGCGCACAAGGCCCTCGCCGACACGATCAACGAGTTTGACCGCCGGATCTGGCATCGAGCCGCGGCGACAACCGGACCGGACGAGGCCGTCGCCACCGAGCTCGAACGATCGGCCGAACGCACGGAGCGCCGCGGTGGCATCGACGCGACGGTGGCATCGCTGGAACGGTCGGCCCGGCTGAGCGGGTCGCCGAGCAAGCGGGCGGAAAGGTTGTTGCTGGCGGCCAACTTCGCGGTCGAGACGGGCGACCGGCAGCGGGTCGACCGCCTGCTGGCCGAGGCCGCGACCCTGGACCTGACGGCGAACCAGCGCGCGGTGGTCCGCTGGCTGCCGACGAACTTCGACGACGGCCTGCGCGACGACGTCTCCGGCCCGGGCGACCTCGCCGACCTGGCGGTCAGCGTCCTCGATGACGGCCGGCTCGACCTGGCGATGAACATCCTGTGGGGCGCGGCGATGCGCTGCTTCTGGGTCGAGCCGGGCCCGGCCGACCGCTGCCGGCTGACCAGGGCCGCCGACCGGATGCCGATCGACCGGCACGATCCCCGGCTGGTGGCGATCAACGCGTACGTCACGCCGTTCGAACGCGGCGAGTCCGTGCTGGCCGACCTCGGCGACCTGGCCCGCCAGGTGGGCCGGGACGCGCTCGTCGACCGCTTCCTGGGCAGCGCGTCGATGCTGGTCGGCGCGTTCGACCTGGCGGCCCGCTTCTCCGCCGGCGCCCAGCCGGGCCTGCGGGCGCAGGGACGGCTGGCGTTCCTCGCGCGGGCCCTGGGCGTGCAGGCGTGGAGTTCCGTCCGGTTGGGCGATCTCGCGACGGCGACGGCCGCCGCGGAGGAGGGCCAGCGCCTGGCGATCGAGACCTCGCAGCCGTACATCCACGGCCTGACGCTGGCCACGCAGTCGGAGATCGCCGCGCTGCGCGGGGACTACCCGCAGTGTGAAGACCTTGCGGCGCAAGCGGAAAGCATCGGACTTTCGGCCGGCGCCCGGCCGGTGCTGGCGACGGTCCAGCTGGCCCGGGGGATCGCGGCGCTGGGCGAGGGCCGGCACGCGGACGCGTTCGGGAACCTCATGCGGCTCAACGATCCCACCGATCCCGCGTACCAGGTTGCCTTGCGCTGCTACACGATCGCCGAGCTGACCGAGGCGGCGGTGCGCTGCGACCAGCGCGGCGCCGTCGAACCACTCGTGCGGGAATACGAGATGTACGCCGCGTCGTCGCCATTGCCCGCACTCCACAGTGGACTTCGGCACGCGCGGGCCGTGCTCGCCCCGGACAACGAGGCGGAGAAGCTGTTCCGGGCCGCGTTGGACGCGGAGACGTGGCCGCTGGAACGCGGCCGAACCCAGCTCGCGTACGGGGAATGGCTGCGGCGACAACGACGTCCCGCCGATTCCCGCCCGCAGCTGCGGGCCGCCCGCGAGACGTTCGAGGCGCTGGGTGTGACGGCGTGGGCGGAACGGGCCCGCCGCGAGCTGCGGGCCGCCGGCGAAGTGAGTCCGGACCGGCACACCGACGCGTTCGGGGAGCTGACACCCCACGAGCTGAACATCGCGCGACTTGCCGCCGAGGGCTTGACGAACCGGGAGATCGGGCAGCAACTTTATCTGTCCCACCGAACTGTCAGCACGCACCTGCACCGCATCTTCCCCAAGCTCGGGATCAGCTCACGCACCGAGCTCCGAGAGGTCCTCGGTCCATGACGTACGCCCGCTACGTCATCTGACGGTCGCCGCCGACGGGAGCCGATCACTAGCGTCGGCAGCGCAGTGATCGCCGTTCCCGTCAGGAGAGTTCCGTTGATCAGCAGGAGATTGTTCGCGCAGGGCGTCGCCGGTGTGATGGCGGCGGGCACGCTCGCCGCCTGCTCGTCGGAGAAGGCCGCCGCCCCGGCCGCCACCGCCACGTCCAGCGCGCCCGGCCACACGACTTTCGCGTCGCTCAAGCAGATCCAGGCCGGTCCGCTGAACATCGGCTACGCCGAGGACGGTCCCGCCAACGGGCCGGTCGTCTTCCTGCTGCACGGCTGGCCGTACGACATCTTCAGCTACGTGGACGTGGCCCCCATCCTGGCTGCCGCCGGATATCGGGTCATCGTGCCGTACCTGCGTGGCTACGGCACCACCACGTTCCTGTCCGCCGACACCGTGCGCAACGGGCAGCAGGCCGCCACCGCCTCGGACCTGATCGCGCTGATGGATGCCCTGCACGTCGACAAGGCCGTGCTCGCCGGCTACGACTGGGGCAGCCGGACCGCCGGCTGCGTCGCCGCGGCGTGGCCGGAGCGGGTCAAGGCGGCGGTGCTCGTCAGCGGATACCTGGTGACCAACCTCAAGGCGCAGCAGCAGCCGCTCTCCCCCGCCGCCGAACGCGGCTGGTGGTACCAGTTCTACTTCGCCACCGAGCGCGGCGTGCAGGGCTACACCCAGAACCGGCACGACTTCAACAAGCTCATCTGGCAGCTCGCCTCGCCGAGCTGGAAGTTCGACGACGCCACGTACGAGCGGAGCGCCAAGGCGTTCGACAACCCCGATCACGTGGCGGTCGTGATCCACAACTACCGCTGGCGGCTGGGTCTCGCCGACGGCGAGAAGCAGTACGACGCCGTCGAGCAGAAGCTGCAGACCGCGCCGCCGATCACCGTGCCGACGATCACCATCGGCAGCGACTTCGACGGCCCCACCATCGACGGCGCCGCCTACCGGAAGATGTTCACCGGCAAGTACGACCACCGGATCCTCAAGGGCATCGGCCACGACGTGCCGCAGGAGGACCCGACGAGCTTCGCCAAGGCGGTCATGGACGCCGATCGGCTCTGAGCCCCCGCAGCCGCCCTTCCCCACCCCGCTCCCGGCAGCCGCTGCCGGGAGCTTTTTTCGAGCACCTCCCATACTTTCGAATACAGTGTGTCCATGAGGAGACTGGAACTGGTCGCGGACGACCTGATGTATCCGGAGTCGCCACGGTGGCGGGACGGGCGGCTGTGGATCTCGGACGTGCACGCGTTTCGGCTGGTCACGGTCGGTCCGACGGAAGTGGTCTGCGACGTGTCGGGGCGGCCGGCGGGGAGCGGGTTCCTGCCTGACGGCACGCTGCTGCTGGCGACGGCGCTGGATCGGAAGCTGACCATCTGGGACGGCACGGCGCTGCGTCCTGTCGCGGATGTCGAGACTGACGGCCTGCTCAACGACATGGTGGTGGGGCCGGACGGCCGCGCCTGGTTCGGCGACACGGGGTTTCGCCTGGGCCTGGAGCAGCCGCGGCCGGGGCGAATCCTCACCTACACGGCGGCCGAAGGCGTGAAGGTCGCGGCGCACGACGTCTGGTTCCCGAACGGCATGGTCCTGACGGGCAACGAACTGGTGGTCAACGAGTCGACCGCGAACCGGACCTCCGTGTTCGAGGTGCGGCCGGACGGGACGCTGCGGCGCGATCGAACCCTGGTGGAGCCGGGGCCGTTCCCGGACGGTCTGTGCCGGGGCGCCGACGGTTCACTGTGGATCCCGCTGTTCCAGGGCGGCAAGTTCGTGCACGTCACGGCCGGCGGCGAGATGCTGGAGGAGATCGACACCGGCGGCCGGGTCGCGGTGGCCTGCGCGTTTGGCGACGGCGCGCTCTACCTCTGCACGGCCGAGACGACCATGGCCGACCTGCGCGAGGGTCGCAGTCGTGGCTACGTCGAGCGACTTTCGAATCTCTAGCGAACTTACGACTATCTATGGCAGCATGGCGGGCGCCACCCCAGCCGAGGAGGAGCCGACCATGTCCCACGAACTGAAGAAGGCCGTGCCGAGCGCATCGGGTCGCGCCGGCTCCGAGGCCGTGGCGGCGACCGTCACCTCGGTCATCGCGGACATCCGCGAGCGTGGCAACGCGGCCGTCCGCGAGTACTCGGCCCGCTTCGACAACTGGTCGCCGGAGCAGTTCCGGCTCACCGCCGACGAGATCGAGCGGATCGTGGCGACCGTGCCGGCGCAGACCATCGACGACATCCGCACGGTGCAGGCCAACGTGCGGCACTTCGCCGAGCGGCAACTGGCCTCGATGCACGAGTTCGAAATCGAGACGGCGCCGGGCGTTTTCCTCGGCCAGAAGCACAATCCGGTCGACGCCGTCGGCGCGTACGTGCCCGGTGGCCGCTACCCGCTGCTGGCGTCGGCGCACATGACCGTGCTGACCGCGAAAGTCGCCGGTGTCGAGCGCGTGACGGCCTGCACGCCGCCGATCCGCGGCGAGATCCCGGCCGCCACCATCGCCGCCATGCACCTGGCCGGCGCGGACGAGATCCTGCTGCTCGGCGGCGTGCAGGCGGTCGCGGCGCTGGCCGTCGGCACCGAGACGATCGGCAAGGTCGACATGCTCGCGGGGCCGGGCAACGCCTACGTCGCCGAGGCCAAGCGGCAGCTGTTCGGCGAGGTCGGCATCGACCTGTTCGCCGGGCCGACCGAGATCCTCATCGTCGCCGACCACACCGCGGACCCGCTGCTGGTGGCGGTCGACCTCCTCAGCCAGGCCGAGCACGGCCCCGACTCGCCGGCCATCCTGATCACCACCTCGGAGGCGGTCGGCCGAGCGGTGATCGAGCACGTCGACCGGCTGCTGCCGGGCATGCCGACCCGCGACTTCGCCGAGCCGGCGTGGCGCGACCACGGCCAGGTGCACGTGGTTTCCAGCCGGGAGGAAGCGTTCGGGCTGGCCGACGAGTTCGCCGCCGAGCACGTCCAGGTGCTGACCGAGAACCCCCGGCAGGCCCTGGACTCCATGCGGCACTACGGCGCGCTGTTCCTCGGCGAGGGAACGTGCGTTTCCTACGGGGACAAGGTGATCGGCACCAACCACACGCTGCCCACGCGCGGCGCGGCTCGCTACACCGGCGGCCTGTGGGTGGGCAAGTTCCTGCGCACGGTCACGTACCAGGAGGTTCGCAACGCGCAGTCCAGCGCTGAGCTGGGTGAGCTGTGCGGACGTGCGGCGCGGGCCGAGTTCTTCGAGGGCCACGCCCGGTCCGGCGACATCCGCGCGGCCCGCGTGCGCGGCGAGTTGCCCGAGTGGGCGCTGTGACCACTTTGGACGGTCAGACCGCGCTCGTCACCGGCGCCGGGCGCGGACTCGGCCGGGGCATCGCGCTGGCGCTGGCCGCGGCCGGAGCCCGGGTGGTGTTGGTCAGCCGGACCGGTGCCGAGATCGAATCGGCGGCCCAGGAGATCCGTTCCCACGGCGGCGAGGCCGTCGCGGTGCCGTGCGACGTGCTGGATCTGGCCCGGTTCGAGGCCGTGCTGGATGGCGTCGGTCCCGTCGACGTGCTGGTGAACAACGCCGGCACGAACGCGCCGATGCCGTTCGTCGCGGTCTCCCCCGACACCTTCGACACGATCTTCGACCTGAACGTGCGGTCCACGTACTTCCTGACGCAGGCCGTGGTGGCCCGGATGATCGCCGCCGGCACCGGCGGCTCGGTGATCACGGTGTCGTCGCAGATGGGACAGGTCGGCGCGGCCGACCGGTCGGTGTACTGCGCCGCCAAGCACGCCGTGGAGGGGATGACCAAGGCGTTGGCGGTGGAACTGGGTCCGCACGGCATCCGGGTCAACACCATCGCCCCCGGCTACGTCGAAACCCCCTTGACCGCACCGTACTTCGCCGACCAGGAGTTCCGGGCCGACACGCTGCGCCGGATCCCGCTCGGCCGGCTCGGCCTCGTCGCCGAGGTCGCGGCCGCCGCCGTGTTCCTGGCCGATCCCGCCGCGGCCTTCGTCACCGGATCCAGCCTGGTGATCGACGGCGGGTACACCGCCCAATGACCGAGGAGACTCCGTGTCCGCTGAAGTGCACGACGTCGTTGTCATCGGCGCCGGCCCCGTCGGCCTCGTCGCGGCCGGGCTGCTCGGCCGGCTCGGGCACACCGTCGCCCTCGTCGAGAAGCATCCCAACCTGTACAACCTGCCCCGCGCCGGGCACGTCGACCACGAGGTCGTGCGGACGCTGCAGCTGTTGGACTGCACCGAGACCTTCCTACAGGACGCCGTCGCCTGCGAGACGTACACCATGCGCAACGGCAAGGGCGAGCTGCTGGCCGAGTTCCCGTGGGCGTCCGAGGGCATCTCGGGCTATCCGTCGGACTTCATGATGTACCAGCCGACGATGGAGGACCCGCTGCATTCCCGCCTGTGCGACGACCCCAACGTGACGCTGCGGCGCGGCTTTCAGGTACGCGACGTGGTGCCGGGGCCCGATCATGTTGAGGTGCATGCGGTTGCGCCCGCGTCCGAGGCGGATCCGTACGGTCCGGCCCGGGCGGAGGAGTCGATCGTCCTGCGCGGGCGGTACGTGATCGCCGCCGACGGCGGCCGGAGCCTGGTCCGGCAGCTGCTGGGCATCGAGCGCTACGACCTCGGCTACTCCGAGGAGTGGCTCAACGCCGACTGCCGCCGCAAGCGGCCGGTGCACCTGGAGCTGGACACCGGTCAGTGGTGCGATCCCGAGCGGCCGACGACCGTGCTGCCGCTGGGCCGGCGGCACCGTCGCTTCGAGTGGCGGCTGCTGCCCGGCGAGACCGCCGAGCAGATGTCCGACCCGGCGGTGGCGTGGGAGTTGCTGGCCCGTCTCGGACTCACCTCCGACGACCTGTCGATCGTCCGGCAGCACGTGTGGCAGTTCGAGGCCAAGATCGCCCGGGAATGGCGGCACGGTCGGGTTTTCCTGGCCGGCGACGCCGCCCACACCATGCCGCCGTTCCAGGGGCAGGGCATGTGCTCCGGCATTCGCGACGCCACCAACCTCGCGTGGAAACTCGACCTCGTGCTGCGTGGCGTCTCCTCCCCCGCGCTGCTCGACACGTACCAGCCGGAGCGGGAGCCGAATCTCCTTGCGTGGACGCGCCTTTCCATCGAGACCGGCAAGGTGACGTCCGTGCTCGACCCCGCGGAGGCCGCCCGTCGGGACGAGGATTTCCGCACCGGCACGGCGATGCCCATGCCCGAGATCCCGCCACTGGCCGGCATCGTCCGTCCCCAGCCCGGCGCCGGCGAGCTCAGCCTGCAGGCCGTGGTCCGTCGTGACGGCGTCGAGGGGCTTTTCGACGACGTCATCGGTTCCGGCTTCACCATCGTGTCCACTGTGGCCGATCCCGCGTCTGTCCTGGACTCTCGGCAGCTGGAGTTCCTGAAGGCCATCGGCACCCAGCTCGTCCACGTCGGCGGCGACGTGGTTGACGTTCAGGGCAAGTATGCGTCCCACCTCGCGGCCCGGGGCTGGGAGGTCGTGGTCACCCGCCCCGACTTCTACGTCTTCGGGGGTGGCTCACTGGCCGAGCTGCCCGCCATCGTCGACGAGCTGATGCGGCACATCTTGGTGTAGCTCCACCCTCTCGCGGCTGTCCTGTCCCTCCCCCGATCTGTCCCTCTCTCCGTTCCGCACCTACGGAATCGCCAAGGTGATCGCCGCCACGGCTGTCGTCATGCTGATCGACGGCATCGCCCTCAGGGACCTGCTCACCCACACCGCCGGTGATCAGCCCCGAGATCCAGTTCGCCCCGGAAGCACCCGAATTCGTCTACCACGACACCCTCCCCTGCACCGAGCGACGCGGCGCTCATCGGGCTGACCAGCGGCGCGGTGACCGTGACCCGTCAACGCCCGCCTGCGCCGGCCGATCGCCTGACGGGGTGGGGGCCGGGAACCGGCCCCCACCGCCTGCTCAGACGCCCGGGGTGGTCGGGGTCTTGGACAGGCCCTTGCCGCCGGTGCTCTTGTTGGAGGCGCCGATGATGTTCGGCGACTTCGCCGAGACGCACTGGCTCTGGTCGGTCGCGTTGATCCCGTACCCGTTCTTGTTCTTCACGGTCAGCGTGTTCTTGCTGAACGTGTTGCCGCAGCCGGTCTTGCCCCAGACGTTGTGCAGCTGGATGACGTCGAGATAGGCGTTCTTGGCGACATTGTTGGTGATCTTGTACTTGTCGCCCTTGATGTCCATCGTGGAGTCGGCGTCGTGCTGGTTCTTCTCGCCGGTCCCGTCCAGGGTGTTGCCGTCGATCACGCCGTCGTGGGTGCCCTCCTTGACGTCGATGCCCTCGGCGGCGACGTTCGGGCCGATCTTGTTGTTCAGCACCTGGATGTAGTTGCTGGCGTCTGGATCCTTGCCGCCGTTGGCGCCGTAGCACTCCCAGTTGCTGTTGGCCGACCCCAGGTACACGCCCTCGCCGTAACCCGGCTCCTCGGTGCCGGTGTTGTACACCGTGGAGTTCTTGATCACGCCGTACGAGCTGCTCTTGCGGAAGTGCACACCCTCGTACCCGATGTCGTGCACGCTCACCCCGTCGATCGTCACGTGCGAAGCCCCGTCGAGCACGATGCCCTTCTTGGACTTGGTGACGCTGAAACCCTTGAGGTTCCAGTAGTTCGCGCCCTGCAGCCAGAGGCCGTAGCCGGTCTGGCCGGACGGGCAGTCGGTGTCGCCGAGCTTGAACTTCGGGTCGTGCAGCACCGCCTTCGCGCTGCCCACCAGGGTGATCGGCGCGGACGCGGTGCCCGAGGTCGTGGCGATGAACTGGTCGCCGTAGTCGCCGTCGGCCAGCTGGATGGTGTCGCCCGGCTTGGCCGCCTTCAGCGCGGCGATCAGCTCGGCCGCGTTGCCGACGTTGATCGTGGATGCGACGGGGTGCACGGCGAACTGCGCCACCAGTGCGGCCGCCGCGATGGTCTTGATCACAGGGAACGGTCCTTTCCGGCAGGGATGGCCGGGGCCGGCCCGCACAGCGGCTGATATGCGGGACGGCCCCTGGATCACCTAGACACCGGGCGTGGTCGGGGTCTTGGACAACCCCTTGCCCCCGGTGCTCTTGTTGGACGCGCCGATGACGTTCGGCGACTTCGACGACACGCACTGGCTCTGGTTCGTGGCGTTGATGCCGTAGCCGTCCTTGTTGGTCACGGTCAGCGTGTTGTTGCTGAACGTGTTGCCACAACCGGTCTTCTTCCACAGGTTGTGCGTCTGGATCACGTCGAGGTAGGCGTTCTCGGCGGTGTTGTTGGTGATCTTGTACTTGTCGCCCTTGATGTCCATCGTGGAGTCGGCCGAGTTCTCGTTCTTCTCGCCGGTCCCGTCCAGGGTGTTGCCGTCGATCACACCGTCGTGCGTGCCCTCCTTGACGTCCAGGCCCTCGGCGGCCACGTTCGGCCCGATCTTGTTGTTCAGCACCTGGACGTAGTCGCTGGCATCCGGGCTCTTGCCGCCGTTGGTGCCGTAGCAGTGCCAGTTGCTGTTGGACGAGCCGATGTACACACCCTCGCCGTAGCCCGGCTCCTCGAGACCCGTGTTGTACACGGTCGAGTTCTTGATCACACCGTAGGCGCTGCTCTTGCGGAAGTGCACGCCCTCGTAGCCGATGTCGTGCACGGTGACACCGTCGATCGTCACGTGCGTGGCGCCGTCCAGGACGATGCCCTTCTTGGACTGCGTGACGCTGAACCCCTTGAGGTTCCAGTAGCTCGCGCCCTTGAGCCAGAACCCGTAGCCGGTCTGACCGGACGGGCAGTCGGTGTCGCTCGCCTTGAACTTCGGGTCGTGCAGCACGGCCTTGGCACTGCCCACCAAGGTGATCGGCGCGGACGCCGTGCCGGACGTGGTGGCGATGAACTGGTCGCCGTAGTCGCCGTCGGCCAACTTGATGGTGTCGCCCGGCTTCGCGGCCTTCAACGCGGCGACCAGCTCGGCCGCGTTGCCGACATTGATCGTCGACGCGGCCGGGTGCACGGCGAACTGCGTCACCAGCGCCGCCGCGGCCAGCGTCTTGATCCCGGGGATCACTTCGCCACCGACTTCAGGAACAGCGACGGACCCTTGTCGGTCATGGTGTCGTCGACGCCGTGGCCCTTGGTGTAGTCGTTCTGCTCGTTGTGCGCCCAGTCCACGATCGGCTTGCCGCCCACGTCGAGGTGGTGGAACGCCTTGCCGTCCCAGCCGAACTGGTAGATCTTGCTGTGGTCCGGGTAGTACGGCGTGTACGCGGCCCCGTCGGTGACCTGCTTGGTCATCGTGTTGTCGAAGAAGACGTTGCGCGGGCCCGAGGAACCGGACCACTTGACCGCCTTCTGGCCGGTCGACCAGTAGATCGGGAACCAGGTGGAGTCGTCCGGCGGGTCGTTGCCCTCGTCACCGCAGTGCGCGGTGCAGTTGCCGGACCGGTGCGCGTAGGACACGTTGTTCGTGTTCAGCTCGAACAGGTTGTTGCGCTCGTAGCCGCCGTGGATGTTGAAGTCCGAGTCGATGTCGTTGCCGATCGCCACGTTGCCCGACGCGGACCACTGGAAGGTGAAGTGGCGCAGGTCGCGGGTGGTGTTGCCGGCGTAGAGCGAGTCCCACACGCGGGAGCCGCGGAAGTAGCCGTTGCCGCCCTTGCCCTTGTTCCACGAGCCGTCCAGCTCGTTGTTCACGATCTGCAGGTTCTTGGCCTCCTCGGTGACGATCGGGTGCGACCCGGTCATCATCGCGTGGATGCCGGTCACCCAGGAGTTGGCCGCCCACTTGAACACGATGCCCTGCATGGCCAGCGACGGGGCCAGGTTGCCGTAGTTGTCCTTCGCCTGCGCCTCGGTGACGCCGGGCGGGGCCACCTGGGTGTAGGAGAAGTCCTCGAAGCCGACGCCGACGATCGGGTCGACGATCGGCGACGCCTTCGACGCGTAGACACTGCCGTCGATCGGCGCCGAACCGTCCGACGTGGAGTCGACCGGCACGTCGTACTCCAGCGGCTTGTCCACGGTCACCGTGTGGTTCTTGGTGTCGACCGCCGAGATGGTGAACCACTGCTGGCGCATGTGCAGGTTCTGCAACGGCCACGTGGTCGGGACGGCGTTCATCGACTGGTAGAACTTCATCGAGTTCGCGGCCCGGATGTTGATGAAGCCGCCGACCTTCATGTTCGTCATCTTGGCGCTGTTGTCCAGGTACACGACCTTGTCGCCCTGGCGCGCCGAGAAGCCCTTGTCACCCGGCTTGGCCCGCAGCTTGGCGCCGGCCTTCCAGTGCACGTTGATCGTGCCCTCGAAGATGTCCTTGCGGTTGGCCGGGGCGCTCTTGTACTCGCTGGCGTAGCTGGGGTCGACCTTGCGGGACTGCACGCGGAACAGGCCGCGGCCCGGCCACAGCCAGCCGCCGGAGCCGTCCTCGTAGTTCATGTTCTTCTGGTCCCACTGGTCGCCGTCCGGCGTCAACACGTCGTACTGGGTGTTCTTGTCCGGCGCGTAGACGAACTTCGTCTTGTCCGTGCCGGCGCCGCGCAGGATCAGGTAGTTGGCGTCGACGTGGATCTCGTGCGTGACGTTGAGCGTGCCGGCCGGGAAGGTGATCAGGCTCAGCTTGGTGTAGCTGCCGCTGGGCGAGCAGTCCTTGTGCAGCTTGTCGATGGCCTGCTGGATGCCGTTGGTGTCGTCGACGTTGTCGTCCGGCTTCACCTTGTACGTGCTGGCCAGCTGCGCCGCGGTGATCTGGCACTTGGCGTCGGGATTGACGGCGCTCGGGCCGGGCAGGTCCTGCCCACCGCGGAAGCCGGCCTTGCTCCAGTCGTACAGACCGGGGATCGGCGCCCGCCGGTTGCCGGCCGAGGTGTCCAGTTTGGTCAGCGCCTTGCTGCCCGGGGTGGCGCCGGTGGCCACCTCCTGGGACAACGCCAGACCGCCGGCGACGCACAGAGTGGCCGTCACGAGCGCGACGACCCGCTTTCGGTTCACGAGGGTTCCTCCGAAGGGAGAGATGAAACGGTGAACGGCAGTGTGTGGCGGCAGCGCACGATGCGACGGACGCCCCAGTCCGCCGCCGGCCCCGTGGCGCACCCTGACGCGCGTGGGGGCCGGCGACGTCCCGCCCCTGCCTGGGCTTTCTGGCCTGAACGGATCAGGCCGTGGGGAAGGTCCATTGCGCCGCCGAGCCGGAACAGCTACCCGCGGTCACCGCGGTCTTCGTCGCGCGGAAGCACTTCTTGCCGGTCTGGATGTCGGAGATGGTCCCGCTCGGGTTGGCCGACCACTGCTGCGTCGGGCCTCCGGTGCACTTCTTGAGCGCGATGTCGCCGCCCTTGGAGTCGGCGCACAGGTTGCGGATGCTCAGGAAGGTGCCGTCGAACGTGAAGTTCTGCTCGGCCGAGCCGTCACAGGACTTCACGCCGATCTTGGTGGCGCCGGCCGGCGCGTCCAGGCATACCGCCGAGGCCGGGTTCCTGTACGGGCCGACCGTGATCGTCGGGGTCGCGCCGCCGTAGCACTCGCCGGTGCTGGTGTTGAAGATCGGGTCCTTGCTGACCTTCTCGCCCGAGCCGGGGTTGACGATCACCGGTTCCATGGTCGGCGTGTTGTCCTTGTTGTAGTGCGTGAGCGCGACCTCGCACTGGATGGCCTTGAACGGGTCGCCGCCCTTGCCGCCGAGCCACAGGTCGAAGTGGGCCAGCTTCGGGCCGCCGTTGGGGCCCTTGCCGTTCCAGTCGGAGCTGCACTCGTCGCAGTCGTCCTCCATGATGAAGTACTTGCCCACACGCGGCACGTAGATCTTGCCGCCCGGCTTCACCTCCTTGGTGGAGGTGGCGAACGTGATCGGGTCGTCGAAGGTGCCGACGCCGCCCGCGGTCTTGTGCTTGACCGGGTGCGCGATGTCGCCACCCGGGGGCGTGTTGTCCCACCAGCCGTAGAAGGTCAGGAACGTCTGCTGGGACGCGTGCGGCGCGGCGGCCGACGCCGGTCCGACTCCGGCGAGCACCATGGCGATGACGGCGAACACCGCGAGCACACCGGACGTCAGGACGGGGACGATCGCTCGTCTCCTCATGGTTGCCTCCGTAGCTGACTGGCAGGGCGCCAGGACTGCGAAGGCGGCGGTGATTCGAAGCTTACGACCCGTCACCGCCTTAGTAAAGAACCCTTCCTAACAATTTCGGGCTCGGTTCGCCCGAACGGAGGGATCCGGTCACCGGCCTGACCGAACCGGTCACACACACTCCACAGTGGACACTCAGCGCCGAGGTCCCGACGCCAAACCGTGTGACCGCAGCACATGGCGCTCGACCGGCGCGAACACCAGCTGGTTCACGCCGATGCCGACGACCAGCACCAGCGCGATGGTGCCGAAGGCCAGCGCCATGTCATTGGTGTCCTGGGCCTGTTTCAGCAGCTGGCCGAGGCCGTGCCCGAGCGAGGCCGAGGTCGCGATGATCTCGGCGGCCATCAGCGACCGCCAGGCGAACGCCCAGCCCTGCTTGAGGCCGGCGACGTACCCGGGCAGCGCCGCCGGCAGCAACACGTGCACCACCGAAGAAAAGCCTTTCGCACCCAGGTTCCGGCCCACCTTGAGGTACAGCGGCGGCACCTGGTCCAGCCCGGACACCAGGCCGTTGGCGATGGACGGCACGGCGCCGAGCAGGATCACCGTGTAGATGGTCGCCGGCGTGACACCGAAGAAGATGACCGCCGGCGGCACCCACGCCACCGAGGGCAGGTTCTGCAGCCCGGACAGGATCGGGCCGACGGCGGTGCGCACCGGCTGGCTGCGGCCGACCACGACCCCCAGCGGCGTGCCGATCGCCACCGACACGAGAAACCCGATCGCACCACGGGAAAGGCTGTTCCCGATGCTGGACCAGACCTCGCCCCGGCCGGCCGCGGTGACCAGCGACCGCCACACCTCGCCCGGCCCCGGCAGCACCCAGTCCGGTTGCACGCCGGCCAGGTAGAGGCCCTGCCAGCCGAGCAGCACCACGGCTATGGCGACCACCGGCGGCAGCACTTGCTGGCGCAGTCGGCGCCGTGGCGCGGCGCGGGCGCCGGCCAGCGAGTCGAGGCCCGCCTCCAGCCGGGCCAGTCCGTTGTGCTCAGGTCTGGCCATGTCTGCGGATCTCCTCCCGGAGGTGTTCGGTGATCTCCAGGGACAGCCGCGCCACGGCCCCGTCCTCGATGCGCCGCGGGTGCGGGATGTCCACCGTCCACTCCCGCGCGATCCGTCCCGGCAGCGACGTGAGCAGCACGACCCGCTCCGCCAGCCGGACCGCCTCGCGCACGTTGTGCGTGACGAAGACCGTGCTGAACCCGGCGTGCTGCCACAGCCGGATCAGCTCCTCGTGCAACACGTCCCGGGTGATCGCGTCCAGCGCCGCGAACGGCTCGTCCATCAGCAGCACCTCGCTGCCCTGGGCCAGGGCCCGGGCCAGCGCGACCCGTTGCCGCATCCCGCCGGACAGCTCGTGCGCCCGCATGTCACAGGCGTGTTCCAGGCGTACCAACGACAACAGCCGGTGCGCCTCCACCTGTCTCTCCTTGCGCGGCACGCCCCGCAGCCGCAATGCCAACTCCACGTTGTGGGTCGCCGTCAGCCATGGGAACAGCGCCGACTCCTGGAACATCAGCGCCGCATGCCCGCCGGCCAGCTCCACGCTGCCCGCGGTGGGGGTGTCCAGGCCGGCGATCAGGTTGAGCAGCGTGGACTTGCCGCAGCCGGAAGCGCCCAGCAGGCAGACGAATTCACCGGACCGCACCGTCAGCGAGATGTCCTCCAGCACCGGCGGCCCGCTGTCGAACGCCTTGCCCACGCCGTCGAGCGCGACCGCCTGCCGCGTCGATCGAGCGGTGATCAGAGTCATCGCTTGTCCCCCAAGCCGGCGTCGTCCACCTTCGGCCGTCCCTTCGCCGCCAGCGCGTCGTTCAGCGGGCCGATGTCCACGATGCCCCGCAGGTCGGTGGCCGACATCAGGCCGACCGTCACGGCGTGGTCGGCCTGCACGCCGACGGTCGACGCCAGCGGATCGCCGGTGACCTGCTGCTCGTCCCAGGCCCGCGTGACCTCGGCGTCGGTCAGCGCGGCGCCGCTGATCCGTCGCAGTTCGGTGTTGACGGTCCTGGTGGCCTCGCCGGCATTGGCGGAGACCCAGTCGTTGGCAGCCAGTTCTCCGTCGATCAGCCGCCGCACGGCCTGCGGGTGGTCACGGAGAAACGTCGTCGACACCACCAGATCCGTGCTGGCGAAGCGGCCGTCGGGCCAGAGGTCACGCTCGTCCACCAGCACCTTCGCCTGCGCCGCCACGACGAGCCGGGATGCCCACGGCTCCGGCAGCCAGGCGCCGTCGATCTTGCCGGCGCGGAACTGGTCCAGTGTGGTCGCGTTGTCCTGCGGGCGAATCGCCACGTCGCCGCCGTCGGTGGTGGTCCTCATGCCGTGCTGGCTGAGCCAGTACCGCAGCGCCACGTCCTGGGTGTTGCCGAGTTGGGGCGTGGCAAGCGTTTTCCCCTTGAGCTGCCCCGCCGCGGTGATCGAGGGCCGGACGACGAGCTCCGCGCCGCCCATGGTCGCGCCGGCGACGATCTTCAGCGCCTGGCCGTGGCTGCGGACGTAACCGTTCAAGGCGGAGGACGGGCCGA
This sequence comes from Kutzneria kofuensis, assembly GCF_014203355.1. Lineage (NCBI taxonomy): Bacteria > Bacillati > Actinomycetota > Actinomycetes > Pseudonocardiales > Pseudonocardiaceae > Kutzneria > Kutzneria kofuensis. The sequence goes on along the minus strand of NZ_JACHIR010000001.1, from coordinate 7,762,527 downwards.
CGTAGGCGGCGTCGAGCTGGCCGCCGAGCAGCGCGGTCATCTCCGCCGGGCCGGCGTTGAACACCTGCGTGGTGAGTTGGATGTCCCCCAGTGCCTTGGCGAAGAAACCGCCGGCCACGCCGACGATCGCCGTCGCATGCGTGAGATTGCCCAGGTATCCCAGTCTCAGCTCGTTCTCGGTGGCCGCCGCCGTGCAGCCGGCCAGCAGCAGTGCCGCGGCGGCGACCGGCAACAGCCGTCTCACGGCCACCACGGTGGGACGCCCACCATTCCGGCCGTCAGCGTGTCGCCACTGGCCTCGTCGATGAGCAGGACGGCCCCACAGTGCCGGTTGTACTCGTACGGATCGACGGCGACCGGTTCGGCCGTGCGCATCGACACCAGCGCGATCTCGTTGGTGTACAACGTGTCCGCCGCGTTGTCGGTGCTCAGCGAATGCACGTCCAACCGCTCGTCGATCGCCTCCACCACCGCCCGCACGGTCCTTGTGGTATGCCGCACCAACACCCGGTCGCCCACGCGCAGCGGCCGCGACGCCAGTTGGCAGCCGACGACCAGCAGCCGCTCGGCCGGGCTCGGCACGGTCGACACCGGCGTGATCAGGTCGCCGCGGGCCACGTCCACCGCGTCGGCGAGCCGCACCACCACCGACTGCGGCGCGAACGCCTCGTCCACCGGCGTGCCGCCCACCTCGATGCCGGTGATACGGGTGCGGTGCCCGGCCGGCGACACCGCCACCGGGTCACCCACGCGGAGCATGCCCGAGGACAACTGCCCGGCGTAGCCACGGAAGTCGGTCGCCCGGAGCACGTACTGCACGGGCAGCCGGGTCGCCTCGGGCTCGCCACCGGTCGGCACGGTCTCCAGGTGTTCCAGCAGCGTCGGCCCGGCGTACCAGGTCATGTGCGGGCTGGGCTCGACGACGTTGTCCCCGCGCAGCGCGGACATGGGGATCGCCACCACGTCCGGCACGCCGAGTTTCCGTGCGTACTCGGTGAATTCCCCGGCGATCTCGGCGAACCGGTCCTCGGCGTAGCCGACCAGGTCCATCTTGTTCACCGCCAGCGCCACGTGCGGGACGCGCAGCAGCGCTGAGACCACGGTGTGCCGACCGGTCTGCTCGACGAAGCCGTGCCGCGCGTCCACCAGGACCACCGCCAGCTCGGCGGTCGACGCCCCCGTGACCATGTTCCTCGTGTACTGCACGTGGCCCGGTGTGTCGGCGAGGATGAACCGCCGCCGGGCCGTGGCGAAGTACCGGTACGCCACGTCGATCGTGATGCCCTGTTCCCGCTCGGCCCGCAGACCGTCGGTGAGCAGCGCCAGGTCGGCGTCGGCCAGGCCGCGGTCGCGGGACGCCCGGCGGACCGCCTCCAGCTGGTCCGGCATGACCGCGCTCGTGTCGTGCAACAGCCGCCCGACCAGCGTGGACTTGCCGTCGTCGACGCTGCCCGCCGTCGCCAGCCGGAGCAGGTCGCCGACGGCGATCTCGGTCGTGGTCATCAGAAGTAGCCCTCCCGCTTGCGGTCCTCCATGGCGGCCTCGGACATCCGGTCGTCCGCGCGGCTGGAACCCCGTTCCGTGACGCGGGACGCGGCGATCTCGGCGATCACCTCGTCCACCGAGGACGCCGGCGAGTCGACGGCGCCGGTGCAGGACATGTCGCCGACGGTGCGGTAGCGCACCATCCGCTCCTGCACCGGCTCCCCGGCCTGGGGCTCGCCCCACGACCCCGGCGCGAGCCACATGCCGTCGCGCAGGAAGACCGTTCGCCGGTGGGTGAAGTAGATGGCGGGCAGCTCGATGCCCTCGGCCCGGACGTAGCCCCAGACGTCCAGCTCGGTCCAGTTGGAGAGGGGGAAGACGCGCATGTGTTCGCCCGGCCGGTGCCGCCCGTTGTAGAGCCGCCAGAGCTCGGGTCGCTGCCGGCGCGGATCCCACTGCCCGAACTCGTCACGCAGCGAGAAAACCCTTTCCTTGGCGCGGGCCTTCTCCTCGTCGCGGCGGCCGCCGCCGAGCACGGCGTCGAACCGGTTGGCCTCGATGGCCCGCAGCAGCGGCAGGGTCTGCAGCGGGTTGCGCGTGCCGTCGGGCCGTTCCCGCAGTTCGCCGGCGTCGATATAGGACTGGACGTCCGCCACCAACAGCCGAACGCCGAAGCGGGCGACGGCACGGTCCCGGAATTCCAGCGTCTCCGGGAAATTGTGCCCGGTGTCCACATGTAACAACTGGAACGGAATCGGCGCCGGCAGGAATGCCTTGCGCGCCAGATGCAGCATGACCGTCGAGTCCTTGCCGCCGGAGAACAGCAGCACCGGTCGTTCGAACTCCGCCGCCACCTCGCGGAGGATGTGCACCGACTCGGCCTCCAGGGCGTCGAGGTGCGAGAGGATGTGCCGTGCTCGGGTCGTCGCCCTCACACCGAAACCCCTTTCGGTCGCGGCGGGCGGCGGTTCCGCCGGAAATGTGGTTGTCGCAGCTCAGAGGTGCAGGCCGCACTCGGTCTTCGCGCGGCCGGTCCAGCGACCGCTGCGCGGGTCCGCGCCGGGGTCGACCCGGGTGGTGCACGGGCGGCAGCCGACGGACAGGTAGCCGTCGGCGAGCAGCGGATTCAGCAGAACTCCCTGCCGTACGGCGTATTCCGCCACGTCGTCCGCGGTCCACCCGGCGAGCGGGCTGACCTTCACCTTGCCGCGCCGGTCGTCCCAGCCGATGACGGGCGTGTCCGCCCTGGTCGGCGACTCGTCCCGGCGCACGCCGGTGAGCCAGGCGTCGTAGTGCTCCAGCGCCGCGTCGAGCGGCGCGATCTTGCGCAGGGCACAGCACTTGTCGGGGTCGCGGGCGTACAGCCCCGGCCCGTACCAGAGGTCCTGCTCCGCCACGGTCTGCTCGGGGGAGACCGTGACCAGCGTGATCGGGTATGTCGCGGCCACCGCGTCCCGGGTGCCGATGGTCTCGGGAAAGTGGTAGCCGGTGTCCAGGAACAACACGTGCACGCCGGGCGCGTGGCGGGCGGCCAGGTCGACGAGCACGGTGTCGGCCATCGAGGAGGCCACCGCGAGCCGGTCGCCGAACGTGCCTCCGGCCCACCTCAGGATCTCCTCGGCGGTGGCGTCACGCAGTTCGGCGGCGGCCCGGTCGGCGATGCGCCGGAGTTCGGCGCGCGGGCGAGCGTCCATGAGGGTCCTCCTCCAGGGGAGCGGACCAATTTGTTAGGAAACTTTCCTTACCGTGCGGCGGAGCGTAGGCCCGTCCGGCGCGAGCAGTCAACCCCCGCCATTGGGGTGACATCTCCAGGTCAGACCCTGAAATCGTTTCCATACGCGAGGCCGAAGACGAGCGGCACTCGGGGACCGGAAGCTTGACGAGGTCCACGTATGCGAATAGTCTCCGACTCCGAGTTAAGAAGGTTTCCTAATAACTCGCACCTGGCCGGCGGACCCTGAAGCTCTCTCGCCGACGTCCTCCCCGCCTGCGCGGCCCCCTGCCCTCGTCGCGTCATGGCGGTCCCTGAACAGAACTCCAAGGGGTGTGCATCTCGCATGCGTGTACTTGTTCTGGGCGGAGACGGATTCTGCGGCTGGCCCACTGCGCTGCACCTGTCCGACCACGGCCACGACGTGACCATTCTCGACAACCTCAGCAGACGAGCCATCGACCTGGAACTGGAGGTCGAGTCGCTGACCCCGGTCCGGGCGCTCGGCGAGCGGTTGCGGGTCTGGCGGCAGGTTTCCGGACGGGACATCGGGTTCGTCCGTCTGGACCTCGCCACCGAGTACGACCGGTTGGTGTCGGTGTTGACCAGGCTTCGGCCCGATGCCGTGGTGCACTTCGCCGAACAACGGGCGGCGCCGTACTCGATGCGGTCCACCGGCTCGAAGCGTTACACCGTGGACAACAACGTGCGGGCGACTCACAACCTGCTGACCGCGCTGGTCGCGACCGGCGGCGAGACCGCGCTGGTGCACCTGGGCACGATGGGCGTGTACGGCTACGGCTGGTCCGGCTCGGCTCCCATCCCCGAGGGCTACCTCACCGTCAAGGTGCCCACCCCCGACGGCGACCTGGAGCGCGAGATCCTGCACCCGGCCAACCCCGGCTCCGTCTACCACCTGACGAAGACGTTGGACCAGCTCATGTTCGCGTTCTACGCGCACAACGACGGGCTGCGGATCACCGACCTGCACCAGGGCATCGTGTGGGGCACGCAGACCCCGCAGACCGCCCGCGACGAGCGGCTGGTCAACCGCTTCGACTACGACGGCGACTTCGGCACCGTGCTGAACCGGTTCCTGATGCAGGCCGCCATCGGCCACCCGCTGACCGTGCACGGCACCGGCGGGCAGACGCGGGCGTTCATCCACATCCGGGACACCGTGCGCTGCATAGAGATAGCGCTTTCCAACCCGCCGGAGCCCGGCGCCAAGCCCACCGTGTTCAACCAGATCACCGAGACGCACCGGGTGCGCGACCTGGCCGAACTGGTCAGCGCGATGACCGGTGTCGAGGTGGCGAACCTGCCCAATCCACGGCAGGAGGCGGTGGAGAACGACCTGGTGGTGCGCAACGACCGGTTCCTCGCGCTCGGCCTGAAGCCGACCACCCTGTCCGAGGGGCTGCTCGAGGAGTGCACGGACATCGCGGCCCGCTACTGCGACCGCGTCGACCCGTCGAAGATCGTCTGCCGGTCGGTGTGGCGCGAGGGCATGGCCGTCGCCGAGGACCTGCTGACGGACCTGCCGGTGCGGCAGCCGGTGACGGTCGACTGATGGCACGCGGCCAGGTCCGGGTCCGCGGCATGAACGCGGCAGCCGATCTCACCCCCTCCCCCGACGGGCATCACCCGACCAAGGGCAAGGAGTTCCCGCACTCGTCGGTACGTCAACTTCTGGTCGCGGTGGCGATCCTGTCCGGGGGCTCGGTCCTGGCCTACTTCACCTACGCGGACGTGTCGGCCCGAACCAGCTTCGTCGGCGCCGTGCAGCCCGAGCAGACGCTGAACCTGGACTTCACCCAGACCGGGCGGATTCAGGACGTGATGGTGCGGGCCGGCGAACACGTCAAGAAGGGGCAGCCGCTGGCCACGCAGGACCAGGCCGTGGCCAAGGCGACCCTCGCCGACGCGAAGGCGGTGCTGTCGGCGGCGCAGGCCAAGCTCACGGCGTTGCAGTCGCCGGCGTTGGCCGAGTCCACGAAGCAGAACCTCGATCTTCAGGTGGCCAAGGCGAACTCGCAGTTGGCGGGTGCGCAGAAAGCCGCCGCCGACGCAGTCGCCACGGCAGACGCCGAAGTCGCCCAGGCGCAGCAAGCCGTCACGGACGCGCAGTCGACGTACGACGCCGACAACAGGCAGCTGTCCACCTTGTGCGCCAACGGCTCCGACACCGACAAGACGTTCTGCGCGAACCTGCAGGCGCAGGTCCGCAAGGACGCCTCGGCCATCGCCACCGCCAACGCGAACCTCGTCCACACCAAGGCATCCACGGCCCAGCTGCGGGACACCGCCGCGAACGCCGTCACCTCGGCGCAGTCCACGTTGGCGCTGACCCGGAACCAACGCGCGGCCGCCGGCGAGCCGGCGTCGGCCGCGGACGTCTCGTCCGCGCAGTCCGCGGTGGCGTCCGCGCAGTCCGACGTCGACCAGGCGCAGCACGCCCTCGATCAGCTCACGCTGACCTCTCCCATCGACGGTGTGATCGCCAATGTCGGCGGCGTGCCCGGCGAACTCGACGGCACCACCGGCGTGCACGGGTTCGCCGGGCCACAGTCCATGCAGCCCGCACAGGCGCCGGCGTTCAGCCTGTTCCCGCCGGCCGCCGGCGCCGACTCGACGGCGAATCCCGGCACCGCCAACCAACATCCGCTGATCACGCTCGTCAGCTCGGAGAGCGACGCGGTCGCGCAGGTGGCCGAGGCGGCGATGCCCGGGCTCAAGCAGGGAACTCCGGCCCGTGTCACCGTGAACGCCTTGCGGCGGACCGTGGACGGCACTGTTGACCAGGTCATCCCGATGCCGATCGACCAGTCCGGCTCGGTGGAGTACGCGGTCCGGCTGACCGTGGCGCACTGGCCCGAAGGGACCACTCCCGGCATGAGCCTCAGCGTGGTCTTCCCATGATCCGCTGGGCCGGGCTCGTCCTGCTGGCGCTGAACGTCGCCTTGATCGCGGTGCTGGTCGTGCACGCCTTGCGGCGGCGGTTCGACGACTCCGACCGTGGCGTCGGCAATGTGGTGCGGTTGCCCAAGCCGCATCCGCCGTCACTGCGGCGGGTCGCCGCGTTCGTGGTGATCTGCCTCGGCGGCAGCGTCGTGCTCAACAGCGCGCGCTCCCCCGATCTGTCCACTTCGTACCGGTGGGCGATCGGCCGCGCGGTCACGTCGGTCGTGCCACTGCCGGGCGTGGTGGCCGACTACGTGTCCCACCTGCGGCCCGTGATCCCGATCAGCTTCCTCGCGTTCACGGTCGCGCTCGCGCTCTGCGTGCGGGCGAGTCCGTTGCGGCGCCTGCTGATCTTGCTGCACGCGCCGCTGGCGATCTTCGCGTCGCTCACCGCGGACACCGCGCTGGGCGTGATCGGCCTCGAGTTCCGCCTGCCACTGGGGCCTTTCCCGCTGGTCAGCATCCTGATGCACTACGCCGTCGCGTACGTGATGGCGATGCGGCTGGCGCTGACGACCTACCTGCTGCCGCGGCCGACGCAGGTGCCGATCCGACGCACCGGCGACACCTTCGACACCGTGCTGACCATCGTGTCGCTGGCGGCGGTGTCGGTGTTCGTCGCCGCCGGCGCGGCCTACGTGGTCAGCCTGATCGGCGACGACCCGGTGGCGTACACGTTCCTGCTGCTGGCGATTCCCGTCTACCTCAAGTTCGGTCTCTACATCATGTTGTCGGTCCTGCGGGTGGTCGGCCGGCGCCGGCTGCCGATGCCGGGGCCGAACCCGCCGCCGATCGACGTGATCGGGCCGGCGTTCAACGAGGAGACCAACATCGTGCGCTGGGTGCAGAGCGTCGACCGGGCCGCGGCGGCCTACGGCGGCCCGGTGCACCTGATCCTGTGCGACGACGGCTCCACCGACGACACCCGACGACTGGCCGAGGAGGCGATGGCGCGTGCGACCGCCTTACAGGGCACGGTGATCGCCGGTTCCCACACCGGCAAGGCGACCGCCCTCAACCTGGCGCTCACCCGCTGCACCGCGGACTACGTGGTGCGCCACGACACCGACTGCGAGCTGCACCCGAACGTCTTCCGCTACAGCGTCCCCTGGTTCCAGGCGGATCCGCGGATCGGGCTGGTGGGTGCGTTCATGCTGCCGAAGTTCCCGTTCCGCACGTGGGTCGACCGGATGCGCTCGCTGGAGCTGGCGGCCGGCTTCGGCCTGCCGCGACTGGCGTACGCGGTGGTCGACATGCAGCCGTGCGTGCCGGGCAACTACACGGCGGTGCGGCGCACGGCGGCGCTGGAGGTCGGTGGCTGGCCGGAGGGCATGCTCGGCGAGGACATCGACTTCACCTGCAGCCTGGCCCGGATCGGCTACCGGGCCGTCTACGACCGACGCGTCTGGGCGTACGAGGACGTGCCGGAATCCCTGGCCCAGCTGCGGTTGCAGCGGCGGCGGTGGAGCCAGGGGTCCATCTACAACTTCGCCCGGTTCGTGCCGTTCGCCGCGGGCTCCGCCGGCCCCCGGTTCTGGTTCGCCGAGTTCTTCAAGGGAGCGCGGCGGCTGGTGCAGCCGATGCAGTTCGCCGCCTACCTGTTCGCCTTGCAGGCCGCGGTGTTGCAACCCGACAACCGGCAGAACCTGTTCCATCTGCTCGCGTTTTTCGTGCTGGCCAAGCTGCCGATGCTGCTGGTGACGATCTGCGCGCTGTTCTACCGGCGGCTGTGGAAGTCCCTGCTGTGGTGGCCGCTGTTCCTCGGCTTCGTCATCGTGAAGCGGCTGGCCAACGTGGAAGCCTTGCTGCTGCTGCGAACCCGCCCGGTCCGACCCGTGTGGCGCCCTGCCCGCCGGGTCGCGCCGAATCCGGACATCACCTGGCCGGTGCTCGCACCGCGCTACCTGACGAATGGAGACGCGTGAACCGACTGCATCGCCTGCTCGTTGCAGCCGTTGCCCTCACCGCGGCGTGTGCCGCCACGACCGAACCCGTCGAGGCCGACCAGTGGCAGGCGGCCGCCGCGGACGACACGGTCGTGGTGGACCCGACCGCCCACCTGACCGACGGCCAGATCGGGTTCCTGCGTGAGGTCGCCGCCCGAACCTGGCGGCTGTTGTCCGGGCCGGGCGTGGACCCGGTGACGAGCCTGCCCTTGGCCAGCGTCCTGCTCGCGGGCGATCCGGCGAACACGGTCGAGCTCGCGCCGGCGACGCCCGACCAGCAGTACACCAACCCGTCGCTGATCGGGAACTACCTGACCGCCATCGTGGCGGCCAAGGACCTCGGCCTGGAGACGTCCGACAAGGCTCAGGCCGAAGCGGCGGCGGTGCTGGCCCAGATCCAGAAGCTGGCGAAGTACGACGGCTTCCTGTTCCGCTGGTACAGCACGACCACCGGGCAGGCCATCGAGTCGCCGCGCGGCCGTCCGATCAAGAACGGCTACGTGTCCACTGTGGACAACGGTTGGCTGGCCCAGGGCATGCTGACCGCCGCGCAAGCGTTTCCGGCGCTGGCCGGCGGCTTCCAGGCGCTGCTGGACGCGATGCGGTGGGACTTCCTGTACAACGCCACCGAGAACGTGCTGTACAACGGCTACCAGGTCGGACAGGGCTACTCCGACTCCACGTACGACAACCTCTACTCCGGGCCGCGCATCGCCGACTACCTGGCCATCGGCAGCGGCAAGGTGCCGGGCGCGCTGTGGTGGGGGCTGGCCCGCACGCCGCCGGCCGACCACCGGCAGCGCCAGGTGCCGGAGGGCCTGAACCGGACCTACACCGATCCCCAGGACGGCAAGCAGTACACCATCTTCGAGGGCCACTACGTCTACGACCGGATCAAGTTCGTGCCGACCTTCAACGGCAGCCTGTACCAGGCGCTCGCGCCGGCGATGGTGGTGCCGGAGCAGGCGATCGCGCCGCAGAGCCTCGGCATGAACAACCGGAACACCGCGCTGGCCCACGGCGCGTACGGGCAGCTCGGCGCCAGGACCCCGGTCTGGGGCTGGTCGGCGGCCACCTCGCCGACGGGCGCCCAGCGGTACACCAACTACGGAGCGACCGAGCTGGCCATCAACCAGGGCGAGGTGCCGGACGACGTGACCACGCCGTCGGCCGCGTTCCTGGCGTTGCCGATCATCCCGGAGCCGGCGTTCGCCAACATCACGCAGCTGATCGCCAAGTTCCCGCTGATCTACAACCAGTACGGGCTGCTGGACGCCGTCGAGGCGCGGACCGGCACGCTGGCGCCGCGGTTCATGGCCATCGGGCAGACGGCGATCATGATGGCGGTGGACAACGCCGTGAACCACGACCGGCTGCAGGGCTACTTCGCGGCCAGCCCGTACGCGAAGCCGCTGTTCCCGTACCTGTCCATGGAGCGGTACTCGATCCACGGGCTGGTCGGTCCGGGCTGACCGGTACGCTGCCGCCCATGGACTCCTTGGCCAGGGCGGCGGCGGAACGCGAGGAATACGACAAGGTCGTCATCCGCACGCATTTCGGGGACGACGAGGCGTGGCAGGCGGTGCTCGCGGCCGCGGCCGAGTCGTGGGGCGACGAAGAGGACCAGGACGACGAGGGCTTCGAGTCGACCACGTACCCGGTGGACGACCCGAAGCTGGCCGGCGTGTCGGCCGACCAGCTTCGGGACACACTGGCCTCGATCGACGAGTACCTGTCGGTGGTCTTCATCGCCGACGAGGAGACCATGCGGTCGCCGCACCATCCGCTGCTGGCCGTGAACCTGGACGACGAGCCGAACTTCCTGGACGAGGAGGGCTCGGTGTTCGGCCGGCAGTTCCGGATCGTGCCGCGCCATGCCTCCGGCGTGCACGTCAACCTGACGCTGGCCAACATGGACTTCACCGACTGGGCCGAGACCGCGAAGGCCGACCCGGACGGCGTCTTCTACGACTTCCCCTGATCGAGCAGCGCGTCGACCTTGGCGCGGTGGTTGGCCTCCCACTGGTCGAGGGTCTCCTCGGCCTCGCGGGCGAGGATCTGCCGCGCCTTGTCGAGCACCTCGTCGGCGCGGGCGGCCGGCACCACGACGATGCCGTCCTCGTCGGCGACGACGACGTCTCCCGAGTGGACGGTCACACCGCCGCAGGTGATCGGCTCGTTCAGCGGCTGGACGGACTTCTTGACGCCGGGGATCGGGACGACGCCGCGGGCGTGCACCGGGAAGCCGTCCGCGCGGATCTCGCCGATGTCCCGGATCACGCCGTCGAGGACAAACGCTTCGACGCCGCGCCGGTGGGCGACCGCGCACACGTTCCCGCCGGCGAGGGCGAAGTCGGTGTCGCCCGACTCCACGACGATCACCGAGCCGGGCTCCGCGCGGTAGATGGCGGCGTGCAGCATCAGGTTGTCGCCCTTGGGGCAGCGAACCGTGAACGCCGGCCCGGCGACGCGGTCGGACGGCCACAGCCGGGAGATGCCGAAGTCCATCACCTGCCGCTTGCCGAGGATGTCGGCCAGCGTGGTCGTGGGAATCGCGTGGAAGTCACCCATGGCGCGGAGCCTACCGACGGCACACCGAGCGGGTGCCCCCGAGTAGTTGGCGCTAGCCGTTGGAAATGCTGTGGGTTCCCACGATCAGCTCGGCCCGCTGCTCCGTGGTCAGGGCCAGGTCCACGGCGGCCACCATCGGCTTGAGGTGCTCCGCCGAGCGGGGCCCGACCACCGCCGCCGTCACGCCCGGATCCGTCAGCACCCACGCCAGCGCCAGCGTCGTCAGCGGCACGCCGTACCCGTCGGCGATCTCGATCAGCCGCGGCAGCGCCCCGAGAGCCCGATCCAGCGACAGATCCGTCAACTCCGGCGGCCGCAGCGCCATCCGCGACTCGGCCGCAAAGGGCTGCCCGGCCCGGTGCTTCCCGGTCAACAACCCGCCGGCCAGCGGGCTGTAGGCGGTGAACCCGACACCGGCCGCGGCACAGACCGGCCACAGGTCGGCCTGGCCGAGCCGGTCGAACAGGTTGTATCCATTCTGGACGTTCACCGGCCTGCCGGCGGCCGTCGCCGCCGACAGCTGCTCGGCGGTGACGTTGCTGACCCCGTACGCCCCGATCTTGCCCTCTTGCACCAGCTCGTCGAACGTCCCGATCGTCTCCTCGATCGGCACCGTGTCGTCGGGGCCGTGGGCCAGGTACAGCGCGACCCGCTCCACGCCGAGCCGGGACAGGCTGGCGTCGATCTGGCCGCGGATGTGCTCCCGGGACAGCCCGCTCCCGGCGTCCGTCGGCCCGCCGACCTTGGTCGTGACGGCGATGTCGTCGTAGGCCTGCCGGCTGGCCAGCCACTCCCCGATCCACTGCTCGGAGGTCCCGCCGGCGTAGGCGTTCGCGGTGTCGAACATGCAGACACCGCTCTCCCGGGCCGCGTCCATGACCTCGAACGCCGTGTCGCGGTTGTCGCCCTTGCCCCGGAACTGGGCGGGCGACCCGATGCCGCCGAAGTTGCCGCAGCCCAGGATCAGTGCCGACACCCGCGGCCCGGCCGCCCCCACCGTCTCGTAGCGCATGCCGACACCGTACCCACCCCTTGACGGCAGATTGAGCAAGTGATTTAGTCAATCGCGACCGAGAGGAGTGCCGCATGTCACAGGCGCCGCAGTCCGGCGGCCTGTCCGACCGACTGGTCGACGGCCTGCTTGAGCTGATCAGCGAGGGTGCGCTCGGCCCGGGCGACAGCCTGCCCACCGTGCGCGAACTGGCCCAGCGATTCGCCGTCACGACACCGACCATTCGGGAAGCGTTGCGCCGACTGCAGACCACCGACGCGGTCCGGATGCGACACGGCTCGGGCATCTACGTCGGCGACGGCATCCACCGGATGCTCATGCCGAACCCGAACTCCACGCCGCTCAAGGACGAGCACATCGTCCAGCTCGTCGAGGCCAGGCTGACGATCGAGCCGGGCATCGCGGCGCTGGCCGCGGCCAACCGCACCGTCGACGACCTGGAGCGGCTCGCCCGCGCGGTGGACACCGCCAAGCGGGCCGCCGAGGACAACCGGCCGAAGCTGAACTTCCACCGCGAACTGGCCGCCGCGTCCGGCAACCAGGTCCTGTTCGAGGTGGTCGACTCGCTGCTCGCGGCCCGCAGCCGGGAACAGCGGGCCCTGCGGGCGCAGATCGAGAACCGCGCCCGCGACTACGAGCAGCACGTGGCGATCTTCCTGGCCGTCGAGTCCGGCGACGTCGAGCAGGCCCGGCACCTCACCGAGCAGCACCTGCACGACCTGCGCACCACCGTCACCGATCACCTGGGGACCCACGAATGACGTACCTACCCCGCACCCACCGGCTGGCCGACCTCACGTGGCCGGAGATCGACGAGCTCCGGCCACACGCGCCGGTCGCGATCGTGCCGCTGGGCGCGACCGAGCAGCACGGCCACGGCATGGCCCAACGCACCGACACCGCCCGCGCCGAGGCCGTGGCCGACATGGTCGCCCGCCGGATGTCGCCGCAGGTCGTTGTCACGCCGACGATCCCGGTCGGCATGTCCGAGCACCACATGGCGTTCCCCGGCACGCTCACGCTGTCGCCGGTCACGCTGCAGCAGGTCGTGGTGGAGCTGGTGACCAGCCTGCACCGGCACGGCTGGCGCCGGATCTTCGTGCTGACCGGCCACGGCGGCAACAACTCCGCGGTCGACGTCGCGGTGTCCCGGCTGCGCGCCGAACTCACCGACACGCACATCGCGTGGAGCGGCGTCACCCCCGTGGTGTCCGATCTGGTCAAGGCCAACGCCGACAGCCCGGTGCGCGGCCACTCCTGCGAGATCGAGACCTCCCAGGCGCTGTACGTGGATCCGGAGCTGGTGCTGCCCGAGCGGCTCACCCGGGGCAGCGCCACCCTGGACGATCTGAACCCGGCCGGCCGGCTGGCCCGGTCGCACCCGGGCATCAACTTCCCGCAGGGCTACGACGCCCTCAGCCCGACCGGCAACCTCGGCAACCCTCGCCTGGCCACCGCCGAGCTCGGCGCATTACTGGTCGACGCCGTCGTCGACCGCATCTGCGGCTTCCTGACCGGCCTGATCGGCCTGCCGGACCGCCGCCCTGCCCCGCCACCCGCCCCCATCGCACTGGAGACCTCATGACCGCCGCCCCGACCCGACGCCGTATCGGAGTGGCCGCCGTCGCGCTCGCCGCCGGGATGTCCCTCGCGGCCTGCGGAGGCGCCGACGCCGGCTCCGACAGCAACTCGCTCGGCACCATCGACGCCGGCGCCATCTCGTTCGCGTTCCGCTCCGACGACAAGCCCGTCTCGTTCGTGGAGAACGGAAAGCCCACCGGCTTCCTGATCGAGCTGACGCAGGCCATGGCCGCGAAGATGAAGCTGACGCCGAAGTACACGGCCACCGACTTCGCGAGCATGCTGCCCAACATCCGCAACCACAAGTACGACTCGGCCGCGTTCGGCACGCTCGCGACGCCGGCCCGCAAGGAGGTCACCGACTTCACCTCCCCGGTGTCGTTCGGTGAGGCGAAGATGGTCAGCCGCAAGGACGCCGCACTGGCCACCGTGGACGCGTCGGCCGGCAGGACGATCGCGATCACCCGTGGCAGCGAGCTGATCCCGCTGCTGAAGCAGAAGGTGCCGACGGTCACCGTCAAGGAGTTCCCGAACATCGCCGCCAGCGCCAACGCGTTGACGGCCGGGCAGGTCGACGGGCTGTTCACCGGCGAGACCACGGCGCTGGACCTGGTGACCAAGCACCCGGACTACACGTCGTCGCCGTCCATCACCAGCGGCGAGACCGCGCTGCCGGTGGCCAAGGACCGGCCGGCGCTGAAGAAGGCCCTGGACGACGCGCTGAAGTCGGTGATCGACGACGGCACGTACACCAGGCTGTTCGACAAGTGGAACCCCAAGGGCGTCGCCATCCCGTCGGACATGATCGCCGCCTACCCGGGCATGCAGCAGCGTCCAGGCGCGGGGTCCTGACGTCATGGACGGACTCCAGCACGTCCTCGACACGTTCTTCGACCTGCCGCTGATCCTCGGCACCCTGCCGACGCTGCTGCGGGAGGGCCTGCTCAACACGCTGCTGCTGACCGTCCTGGCCAGCGCGATCGGCCTGGTCGTCGGCGTCTTCCTGGCCAGCGGCCTGATGTCGCGGCGCCGCGTGCTGCGGCTGCCCTGCCGCTGGTACGTGGACGTCCTGCGCGGCCTGCCGCACATCCTGTCCATCTACCTGATCGGGCAGGGCCTGCCGCTCGCCGGCCTGAACGTGTTCGGCAGCTGGACGTACGGCTACGCCGCGCTGGCGATCGGGCTGATGGAAGGCGCCTACATGGCGGAGATCTTCCGGTCCGGTTTCCAGAGCGTGGAGCGGGGCATCGTCGAAGCCGCCCGCAGCCTGGGCCTGTCCCGGGCCAGGACGATGCGGCTGATCGTGATCCCGATCGGGTTCCGGCGGGTGCTGCCGGCGCTGACCGGGCAGTTCATCCTCGTCATCAAGAGCACGTCCCTGGTGTACCTGCTGGGGCTGGCCACCGGGCAGCGGGAGATGTTCGCCATCGCCCAGGACACGTCCAGCAACAACGCCTCGCTGTCCCCGCTGGTCGCCGCCGGCCTGCTGTACCTCGTGATCACCATTCCGCTGACCTACGCCGTGAACGCGTGGGACCGGCGGATGCGTGAGGGCCGCCCCGTCGCCGCCCTGCCGCCCGTGGAGGCCGCCGCATGACCACCATGACTCCCAGCGGCATGACCCGCGCCGGCACCGCCGTCCGGTTCGAGCACATCGACAAGAGCTTCGGGCACAACCAGGTGCTGCACGACATCGTGCTGGAGGCGCCCGGGGGCGCCACCACCTGCGTCGTCGGGCCGTCCGGCTCCGGGAAGTCGACCCTGCTCAGATGCGCGAACCTGTTGGAGGTGCCCACTTCCGGCCGGATCCTGATCGGCGAGGAGGCGATCACCGATCCCGGCGCGGACGTGGACCGCATCCGCACCCGGGTGGGCATGGTGTTCCAGAACTTCCACCTGTTCCCGCACCACAGCGTGCTGGACAACGTCACCTTCGCGCAGCAGAAGGTGCTCGGCCGCTCGCGGGACGAGGCCGTCCGGGTCGCCCGGGCCCACCTGGACTCCGTCGGGCTGTCCAGGCTGGAGGACCGGCGGCCCGAGCAGCTGTCCGGCGGGCAGCAGCAGCGCGTGGCCATCGCCCGCGCGCTGGCCATGGATCCCGAGGTGATGCTGTTCGACGAGGCCACCTCGGCCCTGGACCCCGAGCTGGTGAAGGGGGTCCTCGCGGTGATGCGTGATCTCGCGGACCGCGGCATGACGATGATCGTTGTCACGCACGAGATGCGGTTCGCGCGTGAAGTGGCGCAGCAGGTGGTGTTCCTGGACCAGGGGCGCCTGCTGGAGGCCGCGCACCCCGCCGAGTTCTTCGACTCCCCCCGATCCGACCGGCTCCGGTCCTTCCTGAAGCAGGTGCTGTGATGAGATTGACGCCTCTCGCGGCCGTCGCCGCCGCGGTCGCCGCCTTCGCCGTGCCCGCAACGGCTTCCGCCTCACCGGCCGTGCGTGACTACCCCGTGCTGTCCACCGGCTGCCTCTCCCACCAGGCCCCGCCGGTCGGCGCCACCACCCACGAGACCGTCACGTCCGGTGGCCTGGAACGGGAATACCTGCTGCACCTACCGGCCGGCTACCAGCCGTTCCGCCCCACGCCGGTGGTGATGGCGTTCCACGGCCGCAAGGGCGACGGCTCCGACATCGAGGCCTTCTCCGGCATCGACAACCTGAACGCCATCGCCGTCTATCCCGTTGGCGCCAAGGGCCAGGACGACCAGCGGGCGTGGGAGAGCGCCCCCTACGCCGCCCCCGGCGTCGACGACGTCAAGTTCGTCAGCGACCTGCTCGACAAGCTTCAGTCGACCCTGTGCGTGGACCCCAACCGCATCTACGCCACCGGCAAGTCCAACGGCGCCGGCTTCGTGTCCCTGCTGGCGTGCCAGTTACCGCTGCGGATCGCCGCCTTCGGCACCATTGCCGGCGCGTTCTATCCCGGCACCACCACCGGCTGCGCCACCAGCCCGCCCGCGCCCATCGTCGACTTCCACGGCACCGCCGACCCCACCATCAAGTACGACGGTGACGTCAGCCATGGCGTCGCCACCCCCGCGCTGATGGACTGGGCCCAGAACTGGGCCGACCACAACCACTGCGCCGCGCCGCCGACCCAGACCCAGATCGGCGCCGACGTCATCCAGTTCTCGTGGAACGGCTGCGTGCAGCACGCCAACGTCACCCACTACCGGATTCTCGGCGCCGGCCACACCTGGCCCGGCGAGCTCGTGGACAGCGGTCCCGGCTCCGCCACCCAGACCATCAAGGCCACCCAGGTGATCTGGGACTTCTTCACCACCCATCCTCTGACCGGGCACCTCTCCCGCTGACCGGGTTGCTCGCCCCGCCCAGACCCCGCGGGGCGAGCATCCCTCCCGTCTTGCCTTCGGCAGTACCATGAACAGCGCACCGACCTCTCGCCGCCGACCGCCGGGCAGCCTCTAGCACTGGGGGCTCGACCATGCCGTTCGGACGGCCACTGACCGGATCCGCGCCGGATCGAACCGCGCCCATCTCCCCCGCGCCGAGCCAAGGCTCGCCGCCTGCACCAGTCCCCCACCCGCCTGTCTCCCCCGCTCCGGGCCGAGACACTTTACGCCGGCCCGACCGTCTGTCCCCCGCACTGGCGCGGTCCGCCCTGGCGGCAATCGGCGCCCTCGCCGCCGTCATCTACGCCTGGGGCATCACGGTCCGGCCGGTGCACAACTACTACGCCTCCGCGGTTCGCAGCATGGCCGGGAGCTGGCGGGCGTTCCTGTTCGGGGGGTTCGATCCGCAGGGGTCGATCAGCATCGACAAGATCCCGGGCGCGTTCTGGGTGCAGGCGTTGTCGGTGCGGGCCTTCGGATTCCACGACTGGTCGGTGGCGCTGCCGTCGGTGCTGGAAGCGGTGCTCACGATCCTGGTGCTGTACAAGGTGGTGAAGCGCTGGGCCGGCGAGGCCGCGGGGCTGCTGGCGGCGTTGGTGATGGCGTTGACGCCGATCGCGGCGGCGCTGGCGAAGTCGCAGATCTCGGACACGCTGCTGACGTTGCTGCTGGTGTTGGCGGCGGGGGCGTGGCAGCGAAGCGTGTTGGACGACAAGCCGTTGTGGCCCTGCGCGGTATGGATCGGGTTGGCGTTCCACGTGAAGATGGTGCAGGCATGGCTGGTGTTGCCGGTCTTCGCCATCGGTTACCTGTTGTTCGCGCAGCGCCGGAGGATCTGGCGGCTGGCCGCAGCCGGGGGCGTGACGCTTGCGGTGTCGTCGGTCTGGGTGGTGATCACGCTGCTGACACCGGCCGCGGACCGGCCGTACATCGATGCGACCGCGGACAACGATCCACTGAGCATGGTGCTCGGCTACAACGCGGCTCGCCGCTTCCACGGCGGCCACGGCTGGCGGGACCTGTTGTCGGAGCACACATTCCTCCAGGTCGGCTGGATGTATCCGATTTGCCTGCTCGCAATCGTGCTCGGTCTGCTGTGGACGCGCCGGCGCAGCGGATTCGCGATGTGGGGCATGTGGATGGCGGTGCACTTCGCCGCGTTCGGGTTCGGTCAGTTCCGGCACGCCTATTACGTGGTCGTGCTGGCGCCGGCCGCGGCGGCGCTGACCGGGGCCGGGCTGGTGCTGTTCTGGCGGGAACGCTCGCGGCAGCCGTGGTTGTTACCAACCGTGGTGATGGTGACCGCCGGCTGGACCCTGCTGCTCCCCCACCGGTCGCTGACCGCGGCCGTCGCGATCCTCGCCCTGCTGGCGGTGCTGGCGCTACTGGCCGCTCGCACGTCCAGGTCCGCGGCGCTGGGCGCGGTCATCGGACTGGTCGCCGTGCTGATCACGCCCGCGGCGTGGACGCTGTCCACCGATTCGTACGTGGCCAGGGCCAACGCGGCCAACCCGTCCGCCGACGCCAAGCCGCGCAAGCCACATCTGTTGTCCAAAGAGGACCGCGAACTACTGGATTTCGTCCGGCGCGGCAGCGGAAACGCCCGGTACGTGCTCGCGGTGGACGGCGCCGGCCCGGCCGCCACGCTCATCTCGCAGGCCGGGGCGAGCGTGCTGCCGATGGGCGGCTACAGCGCGAAGACACCGTTCCCGACGGCCGAGCAGTTCCGGTCGCTCATCCACACCGGCCAGCTCCGCTACGTGCAGGGCAAGGTCACGAAGCCGGCGAAGACCGTGCCGCAGGCGAACGTCGACTGGGCCGCCGAGCACTGCGAGGAAGTGCGCGCGCACCTGTACGACTGTGCAGGAAAGTAAGTCGGAGAGCGCTCTCCATCATGGTTGATTCCTGTGGCGGCGTACCGTGATCTGAGTTTCCGACCACTGGGAGGTCTATTCGTGCCGCAGCCCCTCGCCGTGCACCGCGTGCTGGGTGATCGACCGTTCGCCGAGGTCGGCGAGCCACGGGCCGTCGCGGTCGACGAGGAACGCGGGCTGATCGCGATCGGCGGGCACGTGGGGTGGCTGCACTGGGCCGGCGCCGCCACCGCGACCGACGGCTGGATGCCGCACGTGCTCGGCATCTATGACCGGTCCGACCTGCGCTGCCGCACCCTGCTCCGCACACGGTGGCCGATCCGCTCGGTGGACTTCCATCCGCGGCAGCCACTGCTCGCGATCGGTACCGGCAGCTACGACGGCGGCTGGATCTTCCACGGCGAACTGCTGCTCCTGCACCTCGATTCCGGCGAGGTCGTGTCGGCGCTGGCCGACAGCCGCGAGGTGCGGGCCGTCAAGTGGCGGACCTGGCGACACGGCCGGGTGCTCGACCTCGCGCTGGCCCCGCCGACCGAGTTCGAGTTCGGCAACGAGGCGATGGTCATCGGCTACGACGCCATGGTCACGCGAGACGACTGGCTCGCCGTGCGTGACGGCGAGATCGGCCACGACGAACTGGACGGGCCACTGCGCGACAGCGACATCGTCAAGCCGGCGCAGGCGCGGGCAGATGTCGAAGCGCTGTCCACTGCGTGGTCTTACCGCGGGCCGGTATGGGGCGTCGAGCGCCTTCGCGACGGCCACGTCCTGGCCACTATGGACGGTGTGCGCCTCGAATCCTGGCGTTCTGACGGAGAGTTGGACTGGTCGACGGCGGATCGTGGCGGACATCAGCTCGTCGTGGCACCGGATCAGGAGTCCGCCCTGGCCGGTGATCTGGAGGTCACCCGCTACTCCCTTCGTGACGGCAAGGTGTTGGAGACGCTGGATTCGGACGGCGTGATCACCGCTCGCGCCGACGGCGCGTTCGCGCTGCGCCCGCCACACCCACTGCCCCCGGCTCTCGGTCCCCGCCACGCCGACAGCGCGCTCACCACGGTCTTCGGTCCCGACCGCGCCGAGGTCGGCCACGTCGTGCTGGGCGGCTTCGGCTCCACCACCCATTTCTTCCCCGTCCGACACGCCTCCGCGCTGTACTTCCTGCGGGGTTCGGGCCAGGTCGTCTCCGTCGGCGACGATCTTGTCGTGCGGCCACTGTTTGATCAAGCAGCGGCCGGTCCCGCCGTGGAGGTCGGCGACTCGCTGGTGTGCAGCGGCCCCCGTGTATCGCGCCGCCGACTGCCGGACGGGGAGATCCTCTGGCGACTCGCGGTCGAGCACCCGGTGACCGCTCTGGAGATCGACGCCGGCGGCTCGATCCTGTACATAGCCCTGAACTCCGGCCGACTCCTCGGCATCGATGTCCACACGGGATCCGTGCTGTGGCAACAGGAACTCAGCATCCACGGCCAGCCGACCGTCGGGTTGTCGCTGGCCTCCGCCGAGCCCGGCCGGCTGCTGATCGGTACCGTCGACGGGCGCATCCTCGACTGCCACTAGGGAGACGAACGGTCATGCTCGACAGCGTGGAACAGGCGATCGTCGACACCGTGCGCGACTTCGTGGACCGGGAGGTGCGGCCGGTCGCGCGGCGGCTCGAACACGAGAACGCCTACCCCGAGGCGCTGGTCGAGCAGATGAAGCGGCTCGGCGTGTTCGGGCTGGCGATCCCGGAGGAGTTCGGCGGCGCCGCGGTGTCCACGCCGTGCTTCGCGCTGGTCACCGAGGAACTGGCGCGCGGCTGGATGAGCCTGGCCGGCGCGATGGGCGGCCACACGGTCGTGGCGAAACTGCTGCTACAACACGGGACCGAGGAGCAACGCCGCCGCTACCTGCCACTGATGGCCACCGGCGAGCTGCGTGCCGCGATGGCGCTGACCGAGCCCGACGGCGGCTCCGACCTCCAGGCCCTGCGCACCGTCGCCCGCCGCGACGGCGACGAGTACGTCGTCGACGGCAGCAAGACGTGGATCACCAACGCCCGGCGGGCCGGGCTGGTCGCCGTGCTGTGCAAGACCAATCCGCAGGCTGATCCGCCGCACCGGGGCATCAGCGTGCTGCTGATGGAGAAGGTGCCCGGCTTCACCGTGTCCCGTGACCTGCCCAAGCTCGGCTACAAGGGCGTCGAGAGCTGCGAACTGTCCTTCCAGGACTGTCGCGTGCCCGCATCCGCCCTGCTCGGCGCCGTCGAGGGCGAGGGCTTCGGGCAGATGATGCGTGGCCTGGAGATCGGTCGCATCCAGGTCGCCGCCCGCGCCACCGGCGTCGCCCGCGCCGCCTTCAACGACGCCTTTTCCTACGCCCAGAACCGGGAATCCTTCGGCAAGCCCATCTGGCAGCACCAGGCCGTCGGCAACCTCCTGGCCGACATGGCCACCAAGCTCACCGCCGCCCGCCAGCTCCTGCTGCACGCCGCCACCCGCTACGACTCCGGTGCTCGTGCCGACCTCGAAGCCGGCATGGCCAAGCTGTTCTGCTCCGAGACCGCCATGGAGGTCGCCCTCAACGCCATCCGGGTCCACGGCGGCCACGGCTACTCCACCGAGTTCGACGTCGAACGCTACTTCCGCGACGCCCCGCTGATGATCGTCGGCGAAGGCACCAACGAGATCCAGCGGGACGTCATCACCCGCCAACTGATCCGCCGCGGCGGCCTTCCGGCCCGCCCCGACTGATCCCCGGGAACGGCCCTCAGACCGACAGCATCTTCTGGATGGCCTGGCGGCTGACGCCGAGTTCGCGGGCGATGTCGGCCTGGGTGACGCCCTGGGCGATGAGGCCCTGCATCAGGTCGCGGCGCTCGGCGGCGAACTGCTGGGCGAGGCGGGCGTGGTGGATGGCCTGGGCGCGGACTTCCTTGATGCGCTCGAAGGTCTCACGGTGGGGATCATCGGTGGTTGCCATGAGACCATGGTGACAACCCCGGGTTGTCATGTCAACCCCCCGTTGTCAGCGCGGCGGCCCGGAGGGTGTCGCCTCAAGCACCACACCGTCGGGACGGATGAGCGCCGCGCGTGCGTGCCCGTGCCGCAGCCAGTCGGCGAGCTCCGGGTGCGTCTCGGCCGTCACGACGGTCATCCGGTCGGGCATCAGGCCGGGACACAGTGAGCCGGCCAGGCTGCGGCGGAATCGGGGCCGCCGCACGAGTTCGGACCGGCGCAGCGCGGGGGTTTCGCTGCTGAGCACGCGATTCTTCAGTCCTGGCACCAGATGCAGGCGCGGCATGACGACACGGCGGAGCAGGTTGCCGAACTCACCGCCCTCGGTCATCGCCGCGCCGAGCAGCTTGGCCAGGCGGATCATCGTTCGGACGTGCGGCAACCGTTCGGCCTGATACGTGTCGAGCACCGAGGCGGGCAACTCGCCATCGCGGACGGCGGCGAGCTTCCACGCGAGGTTCGCCGCGTCCCGCAGGCCGGCGCCGAGGCCCTGGCCGATGAACGGCGGCGTCAGGTGGGCGGCGTCGCCGAGCAGGAAAACCCGGTCGTGACGCCATTTGTCGGCGATCTGGGCGCGGAAGGTGTATTCCGCGACCCGGCGCAGCTCCAGGTCCTCGACCCGCGCCCACGGCGCGATCAGTGGCCGCAGCCGGCTCAGATCCTGGTAGTCAGCGGCGGTTTCACCGTCACGGAGCCGGAACTCCCAGCGGTAGCGGGACTTTCCGACCCGCATGTACGTCGCCGCGCGCCGGGTGTCGCAGACCTGGTGCACGCCTTCCCATTGCCCCAGGTCCGCATCGGTGTCGATGTCCACCACCAGCCACCGTTGCGCGAAGCCGAGATCCCGCATCCGCGCGCCGATCGCGTTACGCACGAAGCTGTTCGCCCCGTCGCAGCCGAGCACGTAGTCCGCCCGCTCACCGTTCACGCGGACGTGATCACCGTGCTGGATGATCTCCGTGACCTCCGCGCCGTCGAGAACGGTGACCTTCCGGCGGAGAATCCGTTCCAGATCGGGTTGGTCGAACATGTTCGCCTCGGGGTAGCCGTGCCGGCCGGCCGCCGCGTCGCGGCGAAACTCCGCCAGAACGCGCATGCCCGCGTCGAGCAGCCGCAATCCCTGGCCCGGCCGGGAAATCGCCCCGAGGTCGACGCCGACGCTCGCCAAGATCGCGTACGCCTCGTCGTCGAGGTGCACGGCCCTCGGCTGCGGATGCGGCCGGGTTCGGCGTTCCAGCACCAGGCAGTCGACGCCGTGCCGGGCCAGCAGCGCCGCGGCGGTCAGGCCCGTCGGCCCCGCCCCCACCACGACGACCGGCGCCATGTCAGAGGTCCGGCCAGCCGCGCTTGAGGTGCTCGAACGCGACGTCCAGCGCGGCGGGGGCGTTCGGCGCGGTGCCGGCCAGGTCCGGGATCTCCAGCACGTACCGGGCGAGCAGGCGCAGCGACAGGTCGTCGGCGTCGCGGCCGGTTTCCGCCGCGATGACCTCGGCCAGCGACTCCTCGTTGTTCGTCCACATGGCCCGGGCGTAGGCACGCAGGGCCGGCGTCGTGGCGACCAGTTCGGCGATGCGACGGGTCTCCGGGTCGGGATCGGCCTCGAAGGGGCCGCGGGTGGCGAGGAAGTCCCGCAGTGCGTCGAGGACGGACTTCGCCCCGCGCTCCTGGACCGCCGCGGTCAGCGCCCGTTCGCGTTCCGCGCCGTCACCGAGGATCAGGGCCTCCTTGCCCGCGGGGAAGTGCACGAACAGGGTCGACACCGCCGTGTCGGCCGTCTCCGCGATCTCCGCGACCGTGACCTTGTCGAAGCCCCGTTCGAGGAAGAGCCGCCGGGCCGCGTCCGACAGCGCCCGCCGGGTGGCCGCCTTCTTGCGCTCGCGCCGCCCTTCCGTCATGCCGCCACCGTACCCGTGCTCGAAGCGATTGCAAACTCGGAATGACTCCGATTACGGTGTGGCTATGACTTCTTGGGACGTGCACCATCCGCCGCGCGCCGACGGCCGGACCGTGCTGGTCACCGGCGGCAATGCGGGCATCGGCTACTTCGTCGCCGAGCAGCTCGCCGGCGCCGGCGCGACCGTCGTGCTCGGTTGCCGCGACGCCGCGCGGGCCGAGGCGGCCATGACCGCGATCCGGTCACGCCATCCCGAGGCGTCCCTGCGGTTTCTGCCGCTGGATCTGGCCGACCTGGCGTCGCTGCGGGCGTCCGCCGACCGGCTGGCCGTGCCCCTCGACGCCGTCGTGCTCAACGCCGGCGTGCTGGTCGAGGGGTCCGATCCGGAGGAGCGGGCCTTCGCCGTCAACCACCTGGGGCACTTCGCACTGACCGCGTGGCTCGCGCCCCACCTGTCTCCCGCCTCACGCGTCGTGACCACCGGCAGTTTCGTCGCCAAGTCGGCGGAGTTCTCGGCTCACGAGCACGACGGCAAGCGGGCGTACGCGCGGTCCAAGCTGGCGCAGATGCTGTTCGGCTTCGAACTGGCCCGGCGTGGCGGCGTTGTCAGCGTCGTCAACCATCCCGGCGGCGCGCTCGACTCCCTCACGCCGTCCCGGCCGCCAGTGCACACCCGGGCCGCCGGACTACATCCACAACGTCTTCTGTTGCAAGGCAAGGATTCCGGTGCCTGGCCCGCCGTGCGCTGCGTGCTGGACCCGTCGGTACGCAGCGGTCAGCTCTGGGGCCCTCGGCTGTTCGGCCTCCGCGGCGTTCCCCGGCTCGAACCCGTTCGCGGCATCCTCGCCGACACCGCCCTCGCCGCCGCCGTGTGGGAGCGGAGCGTCGAGCTCACCGGCGTCGACCCGTCAGCGGCCCTTCTTCGCCGGCAGTGACCTGGCGTAGCCGACGCCCCTTCGCACCCACTCCGCCAGGCCGTCGTCGCTCTCCACCACCTCTTCGTGCACCCTCAGCCAGCCGCGCATCTCCCGGCCGCCCATCACCGCCGGCGCCACCTTGTCGCTGATCAGCGGCTCCACCTCCGCCGGGTCCACCCGCACCAGCAGCCCGCCCTGCCGGCTCACCGCCACCGACATGTTCCCGTTGACCAGGAACGCCAGGCCGCCGAACATCGCCTGCTCGACGACGTTCCGTTCGGTGCCGACCAGCTCCCGGATCCGGTCGGCCAGATCGAGGTCGTAGCCCATGGCCCGGATTATTCACCGGATTCGCGCCGGCGACCCTGCTGTGGTCAGGCGTTCCCGAAACGCGTTTCCTGTCGCCCGATACGGTCCCCGAGTGACCGAACTCGACACCGTGCACGCCACCAGCGAGGCGTACGACGCCGTCGCGACCACATACGCGGAGCTCTTCCACGACACCTTGCGCGACCGCCCCCTGGAGCGTGCGCTCCTGAGCGCCTTCGCGGAGTTGGTGCGGACGAACGGCAACGACGAGGTCGCGGACCTCGGCTGCGGACCGGGCCACATCACGGCTCACCTCCATGGGCTGGGGCTGAAGGCGTTCGGCGTCGACGTCTCCCCCGCGATGATCGAACTCGCTCGCGAAGCCAACCCCGCACTGCGGTTCGAGGTCGGCTCGATGGCCGACCTCGACATCGAGGACGGCGCACTCGGCGGCGTGCTCGCGCGGTGGTCGGTCATCCACACCCCACCGCGGGAGCTGCCCGCCATCGTGGCCGAGATAGCCCGGGTACTGGCTCCCGGCGGGCACTTGTTGATCGACTTCCCCGCCACCGACGGCCCCCAGCACGAGACGCAGTCCTACGACCACACGGTGGCGACGGCCTACCGGTGGTCCCCCGACCACCTCGCCGCTCTCCTCCGCGATCATGGATTGACGGAGACAGCGCGCACGGTGGTCGAGCCGACGCCCACCGACAAGCGGCAGTTCCAGGAAGTTCAGCTCCTCGCGCACAAAGTCACGTGACCGCTCCTAGAGCCAGCGGTCGAACCAGGCGCGGGTGCGGTTGAGCAGGTCGAGACGGTGGTCCCGACCCCGGAACGAATGGCCCTCACGGGGATAGACGACGAATTCGTGCTCGGCGCCGTAGTGGCGCAGCGCCCGGTGAAAGTACTCGGCCTGGGCGAGGGGAACGTTGGTGTCCTCGGCGCCGTGCACGATGAGCACGGGGGTCCGCACGGCGGAGGCGTAGGAGATGGGGCTGAGCCGGTCGTGCGGATGCGGACCGACACCTTCCCAACCGGTGCTGCCGCCGAGGGCGGCCTCGAACCGGCCCCATTCGCCGCTGCCGGCGAGCATGCCCCAGTCGGTGACGCCGGCGCCCATCACGGCGGCGGCGAAGCGGTCGGTGTGCCCGATGGCCCACGCGGTCATGAAGCCGCCGTGGCTCCAGCCGGCGATGCCGAGCCGGTGAGGATCGGCGACGCCGTCGGCGATGAGCAGGTCGATGCCGGTGAGGATGTCGGTCCACTCCTCCTGCCCGACGGCGCCGCTGACGGCTTCGGCGAACGCGTGCCCACGACCCTGGCTGCCGCGCGGATTGGGCAGGAACACGGCGTAGCCGGCGAGTGCGAGCCACTGCCCGGAAGGGGCCCACTGCAGCGCGAACTGGTCGGAGTACCGGTCGTACGGGCCGCCGTGCACGATCGTGATCAGCGGAAACGGCCCGGTGCCGGCCGGCACGACGAGCAGTCCGTCGAGTTCGAGACCGTCCGAGGCCTGGTACGACAGCCGGGATTGCGTCCCCCACGTGATGTCACGGGCCCAGGGCCGGGTGTCGGTGACCCGAACCCCGTTGAAGTGCAGGTTCTGCGGCTCGTACGCGGTGCTGACGATCGCCGCGAGCGAATCGCCACCAACACTGACCTGCTTGACCAGGCCGGTGTGCCGGAAGACGAGCCCGGCGGAGAGCCGGTGCAGGGACGTGTCGAGCCCCTCGGCGACAACCATGAGCGGGTCGCCGTCCTCGGCCTGTACGAGTTCGAACGGGCACGCCGGCATCCCGGCCGTGAGGTTGCCGTCGACGACGTCGTACACGGCGACGCCGGACTGCAGGCTGGGCGGCGTCAGAGCGAGATAGGCGATCCGCCAGTCGCCGGCCCGCCGCCACACCGGCGAATGCGCCCCGACCACGGCCGGCCCGAGGTCACGCACCGCGCCGTCCAACGACACGACGTGCAGCTCCGGTTCGAGCAGACCCGGGTCGATCTCGTTGCTGGACCAGGTGAGCACGGCGAGCAGCCCGCCGCCGGGCTGCTGCGCGACCTCGCTGACGTGCCGATCCCCGTACAGGACACGAATCCCGTCGGAGTCGGCCACCCGCAGCCGCGAAGGCCGCACGGTGCCGCGAACCTGGATGCCGTCGGGCACGGAGTCGGGGGCGATGAAGGCGACGCCGTCGGCCAACGGAAGGTGGTCGTCGATACCGGGCTCCCACGTGACCATCACAGCGGACGTGCCGGCCAACTCCACCCGGTGCACCGCAGTGCCGTCGACAAGGACGTAGAGCGACCGCGAATCCGCTGCCCAGCGTGGTTTCGAGCCGGCAGCCAACCGCCGTGCCGTCGATGCACCGGCCAGCCACACCTCGCCCACCGGCCGCAACTCGTACGCCACCCAGTTCCCGTCCGGCGACACCACGGGATCGGCCACGTCGAGCGCGTCCACGACCATCTCGGCAGTCAGCACGGCAACCGACACTAGCGGGAAATCCGTTGAAACAAGGCGACCATCGGACCCTTGTGGGCGGATCGCCCGGTTCCTAGCGTCGGCCGGGTGTTGAGACGAATCCTTATCGCCGGCATGGCGTCGGCGCTGGCCCTGGGGCCGATCCCAATAGTGGCGCACGCGGACACCGCGGCGGCGACGGTGGTGCCGATCCGGGTGACGGGCGACCCGGCGAAGCGCTTCAACCTGGTGATCCTCGGCGACGGCTACACGACCGCGGACATGCCGAAGTTCCGGGCGGACGTGGACAAGCACATGAACGTGCTGTTCACCATCGAGCCGTACAAGTCGTACCGCAACTACATCAACGTGTACTCGGTGGAGATCCCGTCGCCGGACTCGGGCGTGAGCTGCGACCCGGACCTGACCTCGCCGCAGCGGAACACGCCGCTGCACATGGCGTTCTGGTCGGGCTGCGACCCGCAGGGCGTGCAGCGGGCGCTGGAGATGGACGACACCGCGGCGACCACGTACGCCAACCTGGTGCCGGGCACGACGGCGGCCAACCGCCAGATCCTGGCGATCGCCAACAGCACCACGTACGGCGGCGTCGGCGGCACGTACGCGACGGCCTCGGGCGGCAACGCGATGTCGTCGCTGATCACGCCGCACGAGCTGGGCCATTCGCTGGGCGGCCTGCAGGACGAGTACGACTACTACGCGCGGGGTGTGCGCGGCGACGCGTACACCGGCGGCGAGCCGGATTCGGTGCACCACACGCTGCTCACGGAGCAGCAGATGACGCAGCAGCAGAAGAAGTGGTGGCGCTGGCTGGGCGAGCCGAGCCTGTCCGGCGGCACGATCGGCCGCTACGAGTCGGGCATGTACAGCAGCACCGGAGTCTGGCGGCCGAGCGCGCACTCCATCATGAAGACCCTGGGCTACTACTACGACCAGGTCGGCCGCGAGGACATGACCAAGTCGATCTCGGCCAAGACCAGCATCGTGCAGGACGCGACGCCGACGTCGAAGCCGATCGGCGCGGACCGGGTGGTGTGGGTGGTGCCGATGCACCCGAACAGCCACCAGCTGACGATCACGTGGAGCCTGGACGGCAAGCAGCTGCCGGCGAACGGCCAGCAACTGGACCTGCGGCAACAGAATCTCAAGCCCGGCAGGCACAAGCTGACGGCGACGGTCACCGACCCGACGGACTTCGTTCGTGACCCGGCCATCCGGGCCGCGCTGACGAACACCCGCACCTGGACCGTCGACACCGCGGTCAAGACGCCGCCCACGAACACGGCAGTGGACTTCACCGACGTCACGGAGACGGACCGTCCGGTCGGCGCGGACGAGGTCGTGTTCGCCGACACCACGCACCCGACCAACCAGGTGGTGCCGGTGAAGTGGGCGGTCGACGGCAAGGCGTTGTCGACAACGGCGAACGACGTCGACCTCAAGGGTCTCCACCTGACCGGTTCGCACACGCTGACCGCGACGGCCGGCGGCAAGACCCGCAGCTGGACGGTCGACGCCACGGATCCGTCCACGTCGTACAAGCTGTCGGACTCGCTGCTGACCGTGCGCAAGGCCGACGGCACCGACGAGTACGTCTACAATGGACCGTTCACGATGAAGCTGACCGGCGCCGACGACCGGACCGGGTCCCTGGTCAGCGAGTTCCGCACGGACGGCGACGGCTGGTTCAACTACTTCGGCTGGCCGACGGACTCCAGCCAGCCGTGGCACTTCACGCCGAGTGGCACCGAGATCGACTATCTCGTGTACGGCAAGCTGGGCAAGCCACGCCTGTCCCCTTGGGACGATCCGACACCGAGCTACGGCCAGCACACCATCGAGTACCGCACCACGGACGCGGCCGGCAACACCGCGGCGGCCCAGAGCTTCCAGGTGAACCTGCTGCCGGCGCCGCCGGCCTGCACCACGACGATCACCGGCCGGCACGAGGGCGCGCTGGTGATCGGCGCCGGAGTCACGTGCCTGGATCACGCGCAGGTCAGCGGCGCCATCGTCGTGCAACCGGGCGCTTCGCTCGTCGCCACGGGTTCGACGATCACCGGTGGCATCGCGGCGACCAGCGCGAACGCGGTGGAACTGCTGGACACGACCGTGCACGGGGCGACGACCATCGCCGGCACCGCGCAGGACGTGACGATCGTCGGCGGCGCCATCACCGGCGCGCTGACGTTGTCCGGCAACCACACCGGATCGCGGCAGCCGGTGGTCGCGGGGATCGCGGTCTCCGGCACGCTCAGCTGCGCCGGAAACACCCCCGCACCCGGCAACATCGCCGCGCCGAACACCGTGCGCGGCGGGTCGACCGGGCAGTGCTCGACGCTGTGACCACGTGAAGAGGCGCTGCCGGTCACATCGACCGGCAGCGCCCCCGGGGTCACGCCTTACCGGGCACCCAGTCCGGGTGGCCGGGCATCGGCGGCGTGTGGTCGCCGTAGAGCCAGTCCTTGAAGTAGCCGGTGAAGTCCTTTCCGGTCACGCGGTTCGTCACGTCGATGTAGTCCTGAGTGGACGCCGCGCGGTTGCGGAACTTCTCGAAGAACGTCCTCTCGATGCGCTGGAACGTGTCGGCGCCAACCATCGTGCGCAGCCCGTACAGCATCAGCGCGGCGCTGTTGGTGGTGCCCAGCACACTGATCGTGTCCTTGGGCCGTCCGGGCGGCCCGTCGGAGGCACGGAAGCTGTTGTCCTGCTCGTACCACTGCTTCAGACCGACCTCGGCCGGCCGGAAACCCTTGTCGCCCTGGTAGAGGAAGCTGTAGAGGCTGGCGTGGCCCTCACTGAGCCACATGTCCTCGCTCCACCGGTTGACGGAGACGGCGTCGCCGAACCACTGGTGCACGAGCTCGTGCACCATCGTGGCGGTGAGTTCGATCGGCCCCTGCAGGCCGGACTTGGCGTCGAACGTGGCGAGCGTGGCGTTCTCCATCGCCGCGAAGTAGCCACCCTCGACGCCGAGCACGCCGTAGGTCTCGAACGGGTAGGGCCCGAGCTGCTTCTCCACCCACGCGACCTGGCTCGGGATGTCGTCCACGAACGCCTTGCTGGCGTCCACCTGGGACGATGCCACGTAGCTGCGCAGCGGCAGGCCGTTCGGCCCCAAGCTGTCGATCTCGGTGAAGTGGCCGACGGCGAACACCGCGGTGTCGGTGGGGATCGGGTCCCGCGTGCCGTACGTGTAGGTGGTGCGGTCCCCCACCGTCTTCTTGTTGCGGAGCGTGCCGTTGGACACTGCCTGCACGTCGTTCGGGACCGTGATGTGCGTGGTGATCCGCGCCTTGTCGCTCGGATGGTCGTTGCCGGGGAAGAACTCGTGCGCCCGGTCCGGCTGCGCGAACGTGACGAACCCGTCCGGCTTCTCGAACCAGTGCACGCCCTCCGGATCGGCCGGCGCCGGCGACTTCGGGTCGTAGCCGCGGTCGGAGACGTACGAGATCTCCACGTCGAAGTGCTTGCCCTTGGCCAGCGGCCGATCCGGCGTGACGTAGAGCTTCTCGTTGCTGTCCTGCGTCCGGAACTGCGCCGGCCGGCCGTCGACCTCGACGGAGTTGATCTTCCGAACCGTCGAGTCCAGGCTGAACGCCGACAACGCCTGCGTCGCCGTCGCGTCGATACGGACCGCCGAGTCCATCAGCGGCGTGCCCGGCCGGTAGTCGAAGCTGACGTCGTAGTGCTCGACGTCGTAACCGCCGTTGCCCAGAGTGGCGAAGACCCGATCGCCGAGATTGTCCGCGCCCGGCGCCGGACCCGCGGTCGCCGGTGCGGCGACCGCGATGCTGAGTGCCACGGACCCCGCCGCGGCCATGATGCTTCGTCGCATGGCCGCGACGCTAGCCACGCCGGGCCGCTGGGCCGAGCGCTGTGGGGAACCGTCAAGAACCTGTCACAGAGCAGGCATAATTCGCGCATGGACGAGGCACTGCACGAGCGGATGCGGGACGCGATCAGGGACGTGCCGCCGGGGCGGGTGTCGACCTACGGCGACATCGCCGCCAGGGTCGGCGCGCCCAGCCCGCGCATGGTGGGGGCGATGCTCGCCGAGGACGGGCACGACCTGCCGTGGCACCGGATCCTGCGGGCGAACGGCACGCCCGCGCCCCACATCGCGCACGAACAGCTGGCGCGGCTGCGGGCCGAGGGTGTACTCGCCGACGGCCAGCGGGTGGACCTCAGGAAGTACCGCTGGCAGCCGGAGAGCTAGCGCGCAGCGGGCATCCGGTGCCCACGCGCGCCACCAGATCGGCACGCAGGGCGGCGAGTTCGGCCATGCGCGCGTCGATGAGCCGGATCTTGTCCTGGAACAGCGCCGACAGCGCGTCGGCCGAATCGGGTGCGTCCCGGAGTTCGGCGAGGTGCTCGGCGATCTCACCGAGCGAGAACCCGAGCGCCTGCGCGGTGCGGACGTACCGCAGCCACGGGACCGTCTCGGGCGGGAAGTCACGGTAGCCGTTGCCGAGCCGCCGGCCGGCGACCAGCCCGACCTTCTCGTAGAACCGGATGGCGTCCCTGCTCATGCCCGTCCGCGCGGCCAGTTCTCCGATACGCATGGCCCGCTCCGTCGCTCGGTGGACTTGACCTTGGAGCGTACTCCACCGTTTAGCGTCGGCCCCGTGAACTACCGTCGACTCGTCCTCGTCAGTGCCGGCTACGACCTTGTTGTCACGGCGGCGTTTGTCACGCCGTGGACGTACGAACTGATCCGACAGGCGCTGTCCGCCCTGGGCCTCGCGCTCGGACTCGGAGGGATGCCGGCCGCCGATCCCACCCAGGTCATGTACGCCAACCTGATGGGATCGGTGGTGGTCGTGTGGGCGGCGCTGCGCCTCACCGGGCCGCGAGCGGTGTACGGCCTGTACGACGGCGTGGCGCGAAGCCTGTTCGCTGTGTGGGAAGCCTACGGGGCGGTGCACGGCGCCACGGGGTTGCTGTGGTTCTTCTTCGCCGTCGAGGTGCTCTTCGGCGTCCTGCAGCTCGCCCCGTGGCTTTCCGCTCAGCCTCCGACCAGGTGGTTCACGGCGCGCCTGCGCCGCAACAGCCGCGGCAGCACGCCGTGATGCATCTGCCGGGCCAGCGTCGTCGGCGGAACCAGCAGCACCGGGCACTGCGCGTGGGCGGCGCAGTACCTCGGCACCGACGGGATCAGGGCGCGGCGCAACAGGTTCCGCCGCCCCGCCCCGACCACCAGCAGATCGCTCTCGTCGTTCGCGATGCACACCAACGCCTTGCCCGCGTCGGCCCGCACCGCCATCTGCTGCACGTCGACGTCCTGCGGGATGCCGCCCAGTGCCTCGTCCCACGCCCTGGCCAGCCGCTCCCAGGCGCCCTGCTCCCACAACTGCTTGAGCTGCACGTCGAGCGTGCGCCGGTAGGCGACCTCGCCACCCGGCGCGCTCCACGCGATCACCGCGACGAGCGGGACCGCGCGCATCCGTGCCTCGGTCACCGCCCGTCGCAACGCCTGCAAGCTGCCGACCGAGCCGTCGACACCGACGACGACCCGTCGAACACCATCCATCACCGACCCATGGTAGGCGCCCCACGCAAGTCGCCAGGGTCACCCGAACGGATTCTTGATGGCCGCTGTCCCCGAAAGCACAGGTCAGAAATCTTCGTCGAAGCTGACGGTTCCCGTCACAGCCACCTGATAGGCCGACACGCGGCGCTCGAAGAAGTTGGACAGCTCCTGCACGTCCTGCAACTCCATGAACGCGAACGGGTTGCGGGCGTTGAACTCCGGCGGCAGGCCCAGCGCGGCCAGCCGGCGGTCGGCGACGTGCTCCAGGTAGGACCGCATGTCCGCCAACGACATGCCGGCCACGCCCTGCCCGAGCAGGTCCTCGGCGAACCGGGTCTCGGCGTTGACGGCCTCCCGCAGCATCTGCCGGACCTGCGCGTGCAGCTCGTCGTCGAACAGGTCCGGCTCCTCGCGGCGCACGGTGTCCACCACGTCGAACGCGAACGCCATGTGCATGGACTCGTCGCGGAAAACCCAGTTGGTGCCCGAGGCGAGGCCGTTGAGCAGGCCGCGTGACCGCAGGAAGTAGACGTACGCGAAGGCGCCGTAGAAGAACAGGCCCTCGATGCAGGCGGCGAAGCAGATCAGGTTGAGCAGGAAGCCGCGGCGGTCCTCCTTGCCGCGCAACTGGTCGAGGTGCTGGATCGAGTCGATCCACTTGAAGCAGAACTCGGCCTTGTCCCGGATCGACGGGATGTTCTCCACCGCGGCGAACGCCTCGGCCCGCTCGTTCTCGTCGGGCAGGTAGGTGTCCAGCAGCGTCAGGTAGAACTGGACGTGCACGGCCTCCTCGAACAGCTGCCGCGACAGGTACAGCCGCGCCTCGGGCGCGTTGACGTGCTCGTACAGGTTGAGCACGAGGTTGTTGGCGACGATGGTGTCGCCGGTGGCGAAGAACGCGACCAGCCGGTTGATCAGGTGCCGCTCGGCCGGCGTCAGCTTGCGCAGGTCGGCGAGGTCGGAGTGCAGGTCGACCTCCTCGACCGTCCAGGTGTTCTTGATGGCGTCGCGGAAACGCTCGTAGAACAGCGGATAGCGCATCGGCCGCAGCGTGAGGTCCATGCCCGGGTCGAGCAGGGACTGCCTGCGGGCGGTGTTCTCCAGGCCAGAAGGGGTTGTCACGGTCACTGGCATGCCTCGCAGGACTCGGGGTTCTCCAGGGAGCAGGCGATCGCATCGGTGTCCACCGTGGGGACGGTGGCCTGCTGGATGCGTGTCGCCGGCCGGGAACGCAGGTAGTAGGTGGTCTTCAGCCCGGTTTGCCAGGCGTAGCGGTACATCGAGGAGAGCTTGCCGATCGTCGGCGACGCGACGAACAGGTTCAGCGACTGGCTCTGGTCGATGTACGGGCCGCGGGCGGCGGCCAGGTCGATCAGGGACCGTTGCGGCAGCTCCCACGCGGTGCGGAACAGCGACCGGCTCGCCGCGGGCAGACCCGTGAGTCCTTGCGCGGAGCCGTCGTCCCGCTTGAGCTGGGCGCGGGTCGGCGCGGTCCACAGGCCGTGCTTCTTCAGTTCGGCGACGAGATAGGTGTTGACCTGCAAGAACTCCCCGGACAGGGTCTCGCGCTTGAAGACGTTGGACACCTGCGGCTCGATGCACTCGTAGCAGCCGGCGATGGAGGCGATGGTCGCGGTCGGCGCGATCGCCACCAGCAACGAGTTGCGCAGGCCGTGCTCGGCGACACGCTCCCGCAACTGGGCCCAGCGCTCGGTTTGCGTCGGCGTCACGCCCCACAGGTCCGGCTGCAGGTCGCCGCGGGCCGCGCGGGTCTGGTTGTACGCCGGGTGCGCGCCGGCGCTCACGGCCAGGTCGGCGGAGGTCTCCAGCGCGGTGAGGTAGATCTCCTCAGCGATCCGGGTGGACAGCTCCGAGGCCGGCGCCGAGTCGAAGTCCAGGCGCAGCTTGAAGAACACGTCCTGCAGGCCCATCACGCCCAGGCCGACCGGCCGCCAGCGCGGGTTGGACCGGCCCGCCGGCTCGGTCGGGTAGTAGTTGATGTCGATCACGCGGTCGAGGAACGTCACGGCGGTGCGGACGGTCTCCCGCAGCCGGGGCCAGTCCATGCTGTCGCCGGCCACGTGCGCGCCGAGGTTGACCGAGCCGAGGTTGCACACCGCGGTCTCGGTGTCGCTGGTGATCTCCAGGATCTCCGTGCAGAGATTGGACAGGTGCACCACGTTGCCGGGCTCGGCCGTCTGGTTGCAGGTGCGGTTGGCCGTGTCCTTGAACGTCATCCAGCCGTTGCCGGTCTGCGCCAGCGTGCGCATCATCTTCGCGTACAGGTCACGGGCCTTGACCGTGCGCACGGCCCGGCCCGCTTCCTCGGCGGCGCGGTAGGCGCGGTCGAAGTCCTCGCCCCACAGGTCCGGCAGCTCCGGCGTCTCGTCCGGGTCGAACAGCGACCACTCGGCGTCGGCCTCGACCCGGCGCATGAACTCGTCCGGGATCCAGTTGGCGATGTTGAGGTTGTGCGTGCGGCGCGCGTCCTCGCCGGTGTTGTCGCGCAGCTCCAGGAACTCCTCGATGTCCGGGTGCCACGTCTCCAGATAGACGCAGGCAGCGCCCTTGCGCCGGCCGCCCTGGTTGACCGCCGCCACCGAGGCGTCCAGCGTGCGCAGCCACGGCACGATGCCGTTGGAGTGGCCGTTGGTGCCGCGGATCAGGGCGCCGCGGGAGCGGACCCGGGACCACTGCACGCCGATGCCGCCGGCGAACTTGGACAGCTGCGCCACCTGCGCGTACCGCTCGTAGATCGACTCGAGCTCGTCGCGCGGCGAGTCCAGCAGGTAGCAGGACGACATCTGGGTGTGCCGGGTGCCGGAGTTGAACAGCGTCGGCGAGCTCGGCAGGTACGCCAGCGAGGACATCAGGCGGTAGAAGCGGATCGCCTCGCCCGCGGTGTGCGACAGGCCGCAGGCCACGCGCAGCAGCCAGTACTGCGGGCGCTCCACGACGGCCCGGGTGTTGGGATGGCGCAGCAGGTAGCGGTCGTACACCGTGCGCAGTCCGAAGTACTCGAAGCGGCGGTCCGCGTCGGCGTCGATCGCGTCGTCGAGCTTGCGGGCGTGGGTGGCCACGAACGTGGCCGTCTCGTCGCCGATCAGGCCCTCGCGGTGGCCCAGCGCGATGCTCTGGCTGAACGAGTGGATGCCCTGGCCGCGGACCTCCTTGTCGATGTAGGCGGCGAGCAGCTGCGCGGCCAGCTTGGAGTACTCGGGCTCCTCGGCCACGAGCTCGGCGGCCGTCTGGATGGACAGCCGGTCCAGCTCCTCGGTGGTCGCGCCGTCGTACAGGCCGTTGATCGTCTTGGTCGCCACCCGGAGCGGGTCCACCTCGGCCAGGCCGACCGCGCAGCGGCCGACCGCCTTCACGATCTTGTTCACGTCGACGGTTTCGACGGCGCCGCTTCGTTTTCGCACCCGCATCGTCGGGTGGGGATCGGCGTCGACCCGCACGACAGTCTGGTCGGAGACCGTCACAGCCTTGACTCCTCGCACGCTGTGGGCCGCTTCGGGCGCGCGAGGACACGGTTGGCGCGTGCGCCAAGGAGTCCCCACGCCCTCCCTCGGGGCCTGGACACGGGCCCGTTCACGGTGCGAACGGGCGAGCGGGCAGGTCTTCGGACTCACGGGCATGCCTGGTCGGCACCTACTGGCCGTCGCTTCCCGGACGCGTGCGTCCAGTGCTTCGTGACGGCGGTCGTTCCCGTTCACCGCTGCGGGGCAGTCCCGGATTCGCACCGGGTTCCCTCTTACGACGACCACCTTGGCGGGGCGGCCGAACCAGCTCGGTGAGCACAATACATGGACGGCGAGCAGTCGCAAGCACCCACATGTTGTGTCGGCGTGTCAGCTTCCCGGCACCGACAGATGTGTCAGCGGTCACCGCCGCTCTTATTGCACCGTTCGTTCTCAACAGACTATCGTCGGCGACATGGACTTCACCAAGACCGTTGCCGTCGTGACCGGCGCGAACCGCGGCCTGGGCCGCCAGTTCGCCGAACAGCTCATCTCCCGCGGCGCCAAGGTGTACGCCACCGCGCGCCGCCCGGAGACCGTCGACATCGAGGGCGCGATCCCGCTGCGCCTCGACATCACCGACCACGCCAGCATCGAGGCGGCCGCCGAGGTCGCCGCCGACGCCACCCTCCTGATCAACAACGCCGGCATCTCCAGCGAGACCTCGGTGCTGGACGCCGATTTCGACACCATCCGCCTGGAGCTGGAGACCCACTACGTCGGGCCGCTGGCGGCGATCCGCGCCTTCGCGCCGATCATCGAGCGCAACGGCGGCGGCGCCGTTCTCAACGTCGCGTCCGTGCTGTCCTGGCTGCACGCCCCGGGCAACGGCGCCTACGTGGTGGCCAAGGCGGCCGAGTGGGCGATGACCAACCTGGTCCGCCAGGAACTCGCGCCCAAGGGCATCACCGTGACCGGCCTGCACGTCGGCTACATGGACACCGACATGGCGGCCCACGTGCCCAGCGGCAAGGCCGACCCGGCCGAGGTCGTCCGCACCACGCTGGACGCCGTGGCCAAGGGCGAGGCCGAGGTGATCTACGACGAGCTCAGCCGCAAGGCGAAGGCCAACCTGAGCGCCGCCTTGTGACCGTGTGAGAGGTTGTCCCCATGGTTCGGCACAAGGAATTCGACCCGGACGAGGCGGTCGCCGACGCGATGGCGCTGTTCTGGGAGCGCGGCTACGAGGCGACCTCGGTGCAGGACCTGGTCGAGCGCACCGGGGTCGGCCGACGCAGCATGTACGACACCTTCGGGGACAAGCACTCGCTGTACCTGCGCGCCCTCGACCGCTACATCGGCATGACCGAGGACGGCTTCCGGCGGTCGGCCGCCAGCGCCGCCGACGGCCTGTCCGCGATCCGCGCCCTGTTCGCCGCCATCCTCGAGTCGGACGACAAGGACCTGCGCGGCTGCCTGATCGTGAACAGCTCGACCGAACTGGGGCCGACCGACGACGACGCGGCCGAGCGCCTGCGCCGACACCTGGACGTGAGCCGCGAGGCGCTCGACGCGCAGGTCCGGCGGGGCCAGCGGGACGGCTCGGTGACCGACCGGATCGATCCGGGGACGCTCACCGCCGTCGCCTTCAACGCCTGGCTCGGGATCCGGGTCGCGGTGCGGGCCCGAACCCCGCGCGACCAGATCATCCACGATGTGGAACAACTGTTGTCCCTGCTCAGCGGTTCACGGACCTGAACAATTCGGCTCGCCGAAAGGTATTGACGGGGCAAGCACGGGTATCTCAAACTGATGGCCCCTGCTCTTCTCGAAGTCGGTATGGCACCGCCGCCAGACCGGAGGAGATTAAAACCCCATGCGTAAAACCCCTGCCAGCGTTTCTCGCTGTGACGGGGCGGCCCGAAAACCGTGTGATCCTGCCTGATCCCACGGTTCCCTGACGCCGCCACGTCCCTGCGAGGAGAAAAATTGAACAAGAAGCTGACGGCGAGCGCCCTGACCCTCGCCGCGGCCGGCGCCCTGTTCGCCGGCCAGTCCGCCATGGCAGCACCGGCACTGGACACGTCCGTCGCGCCGGGCGGAAACTTCAACCTGACGGTGTGGTCGCTCCAGGAGCCGGTCGGCTCCCCCGGATCGCCGACGACCATCAGCCCCAGCCGGCTGAAAGGCCCGAACGGCTTCCAGGACAAGTACTTCTACACCGACACGTCCGACGGGTCCATGACGTTCTGGGACCCGGAGAACGGCGTGCACACGCCCAACTCCAACTTCTCCCGTTCCGAACTCCGGGAGATGAATTCGAACGGGTCCGCGGCCAGTTGGGGCCTTCCCGGCACCCACAAGCTGAGCGCAACCGTGAAGGTGACAAAGGTGCCGGCCAGTGTGTGCGTCGGACAGATCCACGCCAGTGAGGGCAGTGGCACCACCAAGCCGCTGGTCGAGCTCTATTACCACAGCAACGGCGACATCATCGCCGGCATCGAGAACGGACCCGGCGGCGGCCAGACCCCGCACACCGTCGGCCACGTGTCGCTGAACACCAAGTGGAGCTACGTCATCAGCGTCACCGGCGGCAACACCATCAACATCCAGATCAATGGCGGCAGCACGCAGAAGTTCGCCATTCCGTCGGGCTGGAACGGATACCCGCAGTATTTCAAG
This sequence comes from Kutzneria kofuensis, assembly GCF_014203355.1. NCBI lineage: Bacteria > Bacillati > Actinomycetota > Actinomycetes > Pseudonocardiales > Pseudonocardiaceae > Kutzneria > Kutzneria kofuensis. The sequence goes on along the minus strand of NZ_JACHIR010000001.1, from coordinate 7,723,747 downwards.
GCGGGCGACTACAACCAGACCGCCAGCAGCAGCTCCACCAACGGCGCGACTGTCCACTTCTACGCCCTGACCGTCTCCCACAGCTGACCCCACACCCCCGCGAGTCACGCTCTCAGACACACCGAATGTCGGTTTCGGGCAGAACTGGGCCTCGGGGCTCAGTTCTGCCCGTTCTCTCCATTTCGGTGTGCTCCAGAGCGTGACTCGCGGGGGTTCAGCGGCCGCGTTTGGCCAGGGTCTGGCCGCCCGCGCTCCACAGCTCGGGGTCGACCTCGGTGATCAGCACCCGGATCGAGGCGTCCGGCGCGCCGAGGCTGTCCCGCACGGCGTCGTGCACGGCCCGCATGCACTCCCGCAGCTGCTCCCTGGTTCGCCCGGCCGCCACGGAGATCCGCACGATGGGCATCAGCCGGCCGCCAGTCCGCGCAGCTGCGGCTGGGAAGCGCAGCGGTTGGTCGGCCCACGCCACATGTCGATCGCGTCCGGCTCCGAGGGGTCGAAGTAGCGCACCCGCCACGCGTCGTCGTCCTCGATCCGCCGCACGCCGTACGAGTACTCGTACGTCAGCCCCTCGGGTCCCTTGAAGTACAGGAAGACCGCGCCGGACTGGGGGTGCCGGCCGGGGCCCTGCTCGATCTCGATCCCGTTGTCCACCAGGAAGTGCCAGCTCCGCATGACGTCGTCGATCGAGGCGACCTGGAAGTTCATGTGACACAGGCCCGGGCCGGCGCCCTTGAACACGGCCATCTTGTGGTGCACGGGATCGAACCGCATCAGGCAGGCCGCGTCGCCGATCCAGTCGGACACCTTCATGCTGAAGTGCCTGGTCCAGAACTTGTGCGCGGCACGGACGTCCGGGGCGTCGAGGCAGATGTGGCCGAACTCGGTGATGCCGGCGGCGCGGGCGAAGTTCACCGGCGTCGGCACCTCCTTCTGGTCCACCACGAGCTCGACGACGTTGCCGAACGGGTCCTCGAAGGCGATGAACTCCCGCACGTGCCGGTCGACGGCCGCGGCCTTGTCGCCACGGGTGACGGTCAGGCCGGCCGCCGCCAGCTCCGTCTCGGCGTCGGCCAGTTGATCCTCGTCGGCGAGGGTGAACGCGGAGGCCAGCACGCCGGCCTCTCCGGCCACAAAGGACAGACAGTGGTGCCGGTTGTCGGCCCGCAGAAACGCCCGGTCCTCGGTCCGCTCGACCAGTTCGAGCCCGACCATGTCGACCGCGAAGCCGACGGCGGTCTCCAGGTCCGCGGTGCCGGAGCGGACATAGGCGATGTCCTGGATGGTGATCACAGCCCCACCTCGCTGTCAGACGGTAACTCAACGCTCACAACGTTACAGGTATAGATATACATGTCAATCCCATGGTTGACAGATATACAGATACAGGTAACCATTGCGGCATGTCGCCAGCCAGCATCGCCGATGACCTGACCCGGGCCGGGCACGCGCTCGACGCGGCCGGGCTGGTCACCGCGTTCGGGCACGTCAGCGCCCGTCTTTCGGACGAAGAGCTGCTCATCACCCCGCCCCGTCCGCTGGGCTCGCTGGTCGGGGGAAAATTCCCACAACTGTCCATTTGCGCGGAGAGGATTCCCGCCGACGCGCCCCGCGAGGCGTGGATGCACACCGCGATCGCCGCCGTCCGCCCGGACGTCGGCGCGATCTGCCGGGCCCAGCCGCCGGCGGTCGCGGCCACCGCCGCGCTCGGTATCCCGCTCGTGCCGCTGCACGGCCAGGGCTCGCTGCTCGGCTCGATCGTCCCGATCTTCCACAACTCGCGCCTGATCCGCGAGCCGGCCATCGCCCGCGAACTGGCCGCCGCCCTCGGCAGCGCGTCCGCCCTGGTGTTGCGCGGCAACGGCGCGATCACCGTCGGCGCCACCATCGCCGAGGCCGTCGCCCGCATGTGGATCCTCGACGAGACCGCGAAGCTCATCCTCGCCGTCGCCCCGCACGGCCCCGTCCGCCCGTTGCCCGCCGAGGAACAGTCGGCGTGGACGGCGACCGGCTCCGAACTGCTCAACCGCATCTGGCACCACCTGACCGCAGCGTCGCGGTGAAAGGACCCCCGGCCATGCCGAACACGATTTCCCGCGGCGCGTTATGGAGCGTCGTGGCCCTGTGCGCCTTCGCCGTCACCTTCGACGGCTACGACCTCGTCGTCTACGGCACGACCGTGCCGTCCCTGCTGGCTGACTGGCACATCGGCCCCGCGCAGGCGGGCACCATCGGCAGCTACGCGCTGATCGGCATGCTCATCGGCGCGCTGCTGGTGGGCACGGTGACCGACCTGATCGGCCGCCGTCGGATCCTCGTGCTGTGCATGGTGTGGTTCTCCGCCTGCACGGCGCTGTGCGCGATCGCCCCGAACGCGGAAGTGTTCGGGCTGTTGAGGTTCGTGGCCGGGATCGGGCTCGGCGGCCTGATGCCCACCGCGGCCGCGCTGGTGGTCGAGTACGCGCCGGCCGGTAAGCACAACCTGACGTACGCGCTGATGCAGTCCGGCTACGCGGTCGGCGGCATCCTCGCCTCCGCGCTGGCGATCCCGGTGATTCCCGCGCTGGGCTGGAAGGTCATGTACCTCATCGGAGCCGTCCCGGTGCTGGCGGTGCCGATCGCGCTGCGCTGGCTGCCGGAGTCGTTGGAATACCTGGTGTTGCGCGGGCGGGTCGACGATGCCGCCGCGTTGGCTTCGCGGCTCGGCGTCGAGGTTCCGGTGATCTCCGTGCCGGAGAAGCGGAGCTGGCTCGCCGGCCTGCGCGAGCTGGCCGCCCCCGGCTTCCGGGTCGGCACCATCCTGTTGTGGCTGGCCAGCTTCAGCTCGCTGCTGATGGTGTACGGGATGAACACGTGGCTGCCGCAGATCATGCGCCAGGCCGACTTCCCGCTGGGCTCGGCACTGAGCTTCCTGCTGGTGTTCAACCTCGGCTCCGTCATCGGCTCGGTGATCGGCGGCCGGGCGGCCGACATCCTCGGCTCCAAGCCGGTCGTCGCCGTGTCGTTCCTGCTTGCCGTGCTGGGCATCGCACTGCTGGCCACGCGACCGTCCACAGTGGTCATCTACGTGCTGTCCGGGATCGCCGGCTACGGCACCATCGGCACCACCAACCTGCTCAACGTGTTCGTCACCCGCTACTATCCGCCCACGTCCCGCGCCACCGGCATCGGCTGGTCGCTCGGCGTCGGCCGGCTCGGCGCCATCCTCGGCCCCGTGCTCGGCGGCCTCGTCCTCGCCTCCGGCGCGAGCTACGTGTGGAACTTCTACCTCTTCGCCGCCGTGGCGATCATCGGTCTCGCCGCCACGGGACTCGTGCCGGTCGCCCGCCGGGAACCCGTCGCCGTCCAACTGAGGGAGCAGACATCGTGAAGATCCGACACATCATCGGCGGCGCGGAAACCGACTCCGCCGACGGCGCGACGTACGACGACATCGACCCGTACACGCGGCAGAGCTACGCCACGGTCGCCCGCGCGTCGGCGGCGGACGTGGACCTGGCGGTGGCCGCGGCGCGCAAGGCTTTCGACGAAGGCCCGTGGCCCCGCATGGGTTTCGCCGAGCGCGGCCGGCTGCTGCACAAGTTCGCCGACCTGATGGAGGAGCACGCGGCGGAGCTCGGCGAGGCCGAGGGCCGGGACATGGGCAAGCCCATCGCGGCGGCCGCCTCGCATGACGTGCCGCGCTCGGCGCAGAACTTCCGGTTCTTCGCGGACCACGCCCGGTTGGCGGTGGCCGAGGCGTTGCCGTCCGACATCGGCATGCACACGTACACCAGGTACGAGTCGGCCGGCGTGGTGGCGGCGATCTCCCCGTGGAACTTCCCGCTGATGCTGGCGACGTGGAAGATCGCCCCGGCGCTGGCGTGGGGCAACACCGTGGTCCTGAAGCCGGCGGAGGACACCCCGCACTCGGCGACGATCATCAGCCGGCTGGCGCTGGAGGCGGGCATTCCCGAGGGGGTGCTGAACGTGGTCCTCGGCTTCGGCGACGCGGGCGCGGTACTGACGCGGGACCCGCGCGTCGACCGGATCACGTTCACGGGCTCCTCCGTGACAGGTCGGGCGATCGCGGCGGCGGGCGCGGCGAACCTGACGCCGGTGAGCCTGGAACTGGGCGGCAAGGGGTCGAACCTCGTGTTCGACGACGCGAACCTCGACGTGGCCGTGGACTGGTCGATCCGGGCGGCGTTCAGCAACACGGGTCAGGTGTGCCTCGCGGGTTCCCGGCTGTACGTGCAGCAGGGCGTGTACGACGAGTTCCTGTCGCGGTTCGTGACGGCGGCGGAGGCGATGGTGCTGGGCGATCCGTCGGACCCGTCGACCTCGATCGGCCCGCTCGCGTCCGAGAAGCACTACGCGAAAGTCGTCTCGTACCTGGAACCGGAGAAGACCGGTGGGGCGACCGTCGTGACCGGTGGGCTGGGCGAGGACTGGTTCGTGCGGCCGACGGTGCTGACGGAGGTGCCGGCCGATGCGCCGGTGCAGCGGGAGGAAGTGTTCGGGCCGGTCGTGACGGTGACGCCGTTCGAAACCGAGGACGAGGGTGTTCGGCTGGCGAATGACACTCCGTACGGGCTGTCGGCGATGGTGTTCAGCGACGGGCTGCACCGGGCGCACCGGGTGGCGGGCGCGCTGCGCAGCGGGAACGTGTGGGTCAACTGCTTCTTCGTGCGCGACCTGCGGGCACCGTTCGGCGGGGTCGGCGACTCGGGGCTGGGGCGGGAGGGCGGGACGTTCAGCCGGGAGTTCTTCACCGAGCCGAAGACCGTGAGCATGCGGATCGACGGCTGACCGTTAGTATCGGATCATGTCCCTACAGCATGCCTTGTTGGGGGTGCTGGAGGCACGCCCCATGTCCGGCTACGACCTGGTTCGGTTCTTCGACGGGTCCACCGGGTGGATCTGGGCGGCGCCGCAGAGCCAGATCTATCCGATGCTTCGTCGCATGGAGCAGGCCGGGTTGATCGCCGGTGACGAGGAGGCTCGTGGGCCGCGGCTGACCCGGACCGTGTACTCGGTGACGGAGAAGGGGCACCGTGAGCTGACGTCGTGGCTCGGCGTGGCGCACGACGCCGCGCCGCCGCGGGACCCGTTCATGGTGCAGGCGTTGAACTTCGACATGATCCCGGCGGGTGAGGCCGTGGAGGTGTTGGAGGCGTTCATCGCCGAGCAGGAGAAGGCGGCCGCGGAGGCGGAGGCGCACCGGGATCGGTTGCTGCGCAAGGAAACGGCACTGCTGAAGGAGCGGCTGTCGCGGCGGGACCCCGAGGATCATGACCGGATCGCGCGGTTGAAGGCGCATGTGTTCGACGGGATCGCGGCGGTGGCTCGGACCAGGGTGGAGTGGGCGCGAAAGGGGCAGCGGTTGTTGGGGGAGTAGTTTTTTGGGGCTTTGCGGGTGGCGTTGGGTTGGCGGTGGGGGTCGCGTGGATTTTGTGTGGAGCCTCTGGACGATGGCCTCCGAGGGGCAATTCCGGGGCAGGCTCCGCCTGCCCCTCGCGCGGAGAGCTTAGGCCATCGTCCACCTCCACACAAAATCCACGCTCGGGTGTTCGGTGTCGCCGCCGAGGTGGCGGCCGGCGCGATTATGCATGAAACAATCACCCGTTAGTGATTCGAGTTCGATCATGCGTGCGAAGTATTCTGGAGACATGAAAGAACTCACCCGTGAACTAGAGAATCAGGAACCGAGTGGGGACCTGTTAGATGTGATCATGGGTGTGGACTGGGCCAGGATGGACACCGACCAACTGGTGACGGTGTCCATTCTCGCCCGGAAGATCAAAGCCTTTGCCGAGTGGGTCGAACTGGCGGCACTGCGCCGGATCGAGGACATCACCGAACTGGCCATGGCCCTCACCGAACCCGAGCAGACCGTGGCCCGGCGCAAGGAAGCCGCCACGGTGCTGGACACGCTGCCCCGCCTGGCCGAGCTGCTGCGGCGCGGCGAGCTCGACTTCCGCCGGCTCGACGCGGTGCGGGAACGGGTCCAACACCTCTCCCCCGACCTGGTCACCCAGGTCGAAGACGCCCTGGTCGGTGTGGCCGCCGGGTTGAACCGCACCCAACTGTGCCGCAAGACCACCGCCCTAGTCGCCCACGCCAACCCCGACGGCTACGAGCAGCGCTGCCACAAAGCCAGCAAGGACCGCCGCGTCGAGTTCGCCCCACTCCCCGACGGCATGGCCAAACTGACCTGGATCCTGCCCGCCACCGATGCCCACCTCGTGTTCCAACAACTCTGCAAAGACGCCCAGACCCTGCCCACCGACGACCGCACCACCGACCAGAAACGGTCCGACGCCCTCCTGGACCGGTTGCGGGGCGCGTCTCGGGACTGGAACGTCCGGACCTTCGTCACCCTCTCCATGGAAACCCTGATGGGCCTGACCAACGACCCCGGCCACCTCGCCGGCTACGGCCCCATCGCCGCCGACACCGCCCGAGGGTTGGCCATGCACGGCCCCTGGCGCGGCATCCTCCTCGACCAGTACCGCCACGCCACCGCCATCACCACCGACACCTACCGCCCCACCACGTTGATGAAGGAATTCGCCCACGTCCAGGCGGGCGGCACCTGCACTGCCCCCGGTTGCGTTAGCCCCATCCAGGAATACGACCACATCACCCCCTGGCCAGCCGGCAACACCGAACCCGCCAACCTCCAAGGCCTCTGCGCCTGGCACCACCACCGCAAACACGACAACTACACCGTCACCCGCGACCCTGACGGCACCTCACACTGGACCACCCCCACCGGCCGCCACTACACGACCCGCCCATTCAAATACTGACCCCGGTTCTTTGACAACTCCACAGCGACCGACAACCGCCAACCCACCACCCCCAACAATGCGCTTGGGCCGATTTTGTGTGGAGGTGGACGATGGCCTAAGCTCACCGCGCGAGGGGCAGGCGAAGCCTGCCCGGAAATGCCCCCCGTAGGCCATCGTCCAGAGGCTCCACACAAAATCGGCCCACCCACAAGCGAACCCTCACCCCCACTGCCGCGACAACATCAATGCCGTTGTCCGCAATGCCGGCACCACCCTCTCCAGCTGCATCCGGTTCACCCACCCCGACACCGACACCGCCGCAATCGCCTTCCCCACCGAGTCCACTACCGGACAGGCCGCGCACACCACTCCATTCGCCGATTCCTCGTACTCGTGCGCAACCCCCTCGGTCCGCACCTTCCGCAGTTCCCGCATCAGCACCCCTCGCATCACGACCGTCCGCGCCGTGACCCGTTCCAACGGCCGGGCCAGCACCGCCTCCCGCACGTCTTCCGACGCATGCGCCAGCAGCGCCTTCCCGACCGCTGTCGCATGAGCTGGCATCCGCCCCCCGATCCTCGACGGCACCGCCGGCGCCGCCCGGCTGGTCAGCTTGTCGAGGTACACCACGTCCGGCGCCTCCAGCACGGCGAGGTGCACCGTCTCCCCCGACGCCCGGTGCAGATCCTCCAAGAACGGCCGCGCGGCATCCCGCAGCCCCCGCTGCCGTGGCACCAGCTGCCCCAGCTCGAAAACTCTCAGCCCGAGCCGCAGCCCGCCCTCCCCCGGCTCCAGCAACCCGAGTTCCACCAGCTGCCCCGCGAGCCGGTGCGCGGTCGGCTTCGCGACCCCGGCGCGACGGGCCAGTTCGGACAGTGTTACGCACCGGTCGTCGTCCTGCCGGAAGGCCGACAGCAGCGAAACCGCCCTGCCCAGCACCGAATTCCGGCCGTCGTCTCGCTGAGTGGAACGCATGGCTGGCATCGTGCCACGCCGAACCGCCATCGTCGACCTCGTGACCCCCCAGATCCAGCAAGCCGCCGACCGGCTTCAGGAAGCCATCGACACCGGCAAGCCCTGTGCCCCGGTGCGCGACCTGATCGGCGAGCACGACATCGACGCCGCCTACGAGGTGCAGGAAACGCTGACCGCGAACCGGCTCGCCGCCGGCGCCCGCGTCGCCGGCCGCAAGATCGGTCTCACCTCGGATTCGGTACGCAGCCAGTTCGGCGTGTTCCAGCCGGATTTCGGCACGCTGTTCGCGGACATGGGTTACGCCACCGGCGAACCCGTCCCGTTGAGCCGACTGCTCCAGCCCCGCGTCGAGGCGGAGATCGCGTTCGTGCTCGAGAACGACATCGACCTTCCCGACGCGTCCGTCACGGACGTGTTGCGCGCCACCGACTTCGTCGTCGCCGCCATCGAGATCGTGGATTCCCGCGTGGACAACTGGGACATCCGCATCGCCGACACGGTGGCCGACAACGCCTCCAGCGGCCTCTACACCCTCGGCTGCACGCCGCATTCCCTCAACGGCCTGGATCTCGCGCAGGTCGGCATGGTGCTCGAGCACGAGGGCGAGCCGGTTTCCGTCGGCTCCGGCCCGGCCTGCATGGCCAACCCGGTGGTCGCGGTGGCCTGGCTGGCCCGGGAAGTCGCCCGCCGCGGCAACCCCCTCAAGGCCGGCGAGGTTGTCCTGTCGGGCGCGCTGGGCCCGATGGTCAAGGTGACGGCCCCGGGCGTGTTCACCGCGCGGCTCGATGGTCTGGGCGAGGTCCAGGCCGTGTTCACTGCCGACGGAGGTGCGCGATGACCGTGGGTGCGGTCGTGATCGGTTCCGGCAACATCGGCACCGACATGATGTTCAAGATCAAGCGGCTGTCGCGGAACCTGCACGTCGCCGCGATGGCCGGCATCGACCCGAGTTCCGACGGCCTCGCCCGTGCCAAGCGGCTCGGCGTCGCCGTCACCGCGTCCGGTGTGGACGGTCTCGTCGCCATGCCGGAGTTCGCCGGGGCGCGCATCGTCTTCGACGCCACCTCCGCCGGGGCGCACAAGCACAACGCGGAAATCGCCGCCGCGCACGGCAAGCTGATGGTGGACCTGACGCCGGCCGCGATCGGCCCGTACGTGGTGCCGTCGGTGAACCTCGACGACAACCTGGGCGCCGACAACGTCAACATGGTCACCTGCGGCGGCCAGGCCACCATCCCGATCGTCGCCGCCGTCTCCCGCGTCACCCCCGTGGCGTACGCGGAGATCGTCGCCTCCATCTCCTCGAAGTCCGCCGGCCCCGGCACCCGCGCCAACATCGACGAGTTCACGGAGACGACGTCCGCCGCCATCCAGACCGTAGGTGGCGCCGCCAAGGGCAAGGCCGTGATCGTGCTCAACCCGGCCGAGCCGCCGCTTGTCATGCGGGACACCGTGTACTGCCTCATCGAGTCCGGCGACCAGGACGCGATCATCGAGTCCGTGCACACCATGGTCGCCGAGGTGCAGCAGTACGTGCCGGGCTACCGGCTGAAGCAGGACGTCCAGTTCGACCCGATCTCCGTGCCGTACCTGCCGGCGCTGGGCCGCGCCTTCGACGGCGTCAAGGTCTCCACCTTCCTGGAGGTCACCGGCGCCGGCCACTACCTGCCCGCCTACGCGGGCAACCTCGACATCATGACCTCGGCCGCGCTGCGGACCGGCGAGCGCATCGCCGAGCTGCGCGGCTGGCTGGCCGAGCCCGCGGTGGGGAGCATCGCATGACCAAGATCTACGTCCAGGACGTGACCCTGCGCGACGGCATGCATGCCATGGCGCACAACTACTCCGTCGAGCAGGTGCGGCAGATCGTCACCGCGCTGGACGCCGCCGGGGTGGCAGCGATCGAGGTGGCGCACGGCGACGGTCTCGGCGGTTCCAGCGCCAACTACGGGTTCGGCGCGCACACCGACGCCGAGTGGATCACCGCCGCCGCGGAGTCGGTGACGAACGCGAAGCTGACCACCCTGCTGCTGCCGGGCATCGGCACCATCGAGGATCTCAAGCACGCCAAGGACCTCGGCGTGACGAGCGTGCGGGTGGCGACGCACTGCACGGAGGCGGACATCGCCGCCCAGCACATCGGCTGGGCCCGGGAGAACGGCATGGACGTCGCCGGCTTCCTGATGATGAGCCACCTCAACGAGCCGGCGAAGCTGGCCGAGCAGGCCAAGCTGATGGAATCCTACGGCGCGCACTGCGTGTACGTCACGGATTCCGGCGGCCGGCTGACCATGCGGGACGTCGCCGAGCGGGTCGACGCCTACAACCAGGTTCTCGAGCCCGGCACGCAGATCGGCATCCACGCGCACGAGAACCTGTCGCTGTCGGTGGCCAACAGCGTGACCGCCGTCGAGCACGGCGTGTACCGGGTCGACGTCGCGCTCGCCGGGCAGGGTGCCGGTGCGGGCAACTGCCCGGCCGAGGCGTTCATCGCCGTCTCGGATCTGCTCGGCTGGAAGCACGGCTGCGACCTGTTCGCGCTGCAGGACGCGGCGGAGGACCTGGTGCGCCCGCTGCAGAACCGGCCGGTCCGGGTCGACCGGGAGACGCTGACCCTGGGCTACGCCGGCGTGTACTCCAGCTTCCTGCTGCACGCCGAGCGGGCCGCGAAGCGGTACGGGCTGGACACGCGGGAGATCCTGGTGGAGTTGGGCAAGCGCCGGATGGTCGGCGGGCAGGAGGACATGATCGTGGACGTTGCGCTCGACCTGGCCGGGAAGGTGGCGTCGTGACGATCTCGGTGGCGCCGCTCGCGGTCCAGCTCCACGACGCCCAGCGCAACGCGGAGGCCATTCCCCAGCTGCCGGACGGGATTTCGATCGACGAGGCGTATGCCATCCAGCACGCCGTGCTGGACCAGCGGTTCGCCGCCGGGGAACGGCTCGTCGGCACCAAGCTCGGCTTCACCAGCCGGGCGAAGATGGCACAGATGGGCGTCTCCGACATCATCGTCGGCCAGCTCACCGACGCCATGCGCGTCGAGGACGGCGGCGAGGTCCGACTGTCCACTTTGGTGCATCCCCGCGTCGAGCCGGAGATCGTGTTCCGCCTCGGTCGGGACGTCGATCCTACGGATCCGTTGGCGGACATCGTGTCCGCTGTCGACGCCGTCGCCCCCGCCGTCGAGGTCATCGACTCCCGGTACCGGGACTTCAAGTTCAACCTCGCCGACGTGATCGCCGACAACACCTCCGGCGGCATGTTCGCGATCGGCGGTTGGCTGCCCGTCGGCGACATCGGCAACCGTGCCGTGCGCCTCAGCGTCGACGGCCGGGACGCGCAGTTCGGTTCCACCGCCGCGATCCTCGGCCATCCGTACCGGGCGTTGCGGCAGCTCGTCGGCATCGCCGCCAAGCAGGGCTTTCCGCTGCGCGCCGGGCACGTCATCCTGGCCGGCGCCGCCACCGCGGCCGTGCCCTTCGGGCCTTCGGTCGTCCGGGTCGAGGTCGCCGGACTGGGCAGCGTCACCGTTCGGGGCGTCGCCTGATCACCACGGTAGGGTGATCCTCCTACGCCTTGGGGGTCTCATGCCGTTGCCTCGCCGCACGCTGCTGGTCGGCGGGCTCGCCGTCGCGCTCGCCGGCTGCAGCACCACTCCGACGACCACTCCCCCGTCGACCACGTCGTCGGCGCCGATGCCGCCGGACCCCGATCTGGCCGCACTGGAACGGAAGTTCGGCGGCCGGCTCGGGTTCTACGCGCTCGACACCGGCAGCGGACAGTCCGTCGCCCATCGTGCGGACGAGCGGTTCCTGATGTGCTCCACGCACAAGGTGCTCGTCGTCGCCGCGATTCTCGCCCTGCGCCAGCAGCAGCCCGGGCTGCTCGACCGGGTCATCCACTACGACAAGTCGCAGGTGCTTGAGTACGCACCGATCACCTCGCAGCACACCAGCATGACGGTCTCCGAATTGTGCGAGGCCACGCTGAAGGTCAGCGACAACACGGCGGACAACCTGCTCATCAACTTGCTCCAGGGGCCGCCCGCCGTGACGGCGTTCGCGCGCACCCTCGGCGACAACACCACCCGCCTCGACCGGCTCGAACCCGACCTCAACGTCGGCGCCCCCGGCGACGAGCGCGACACCACCAAGCCGCCGGTGTTCGCTTCCGACCTGCACGAGGTCACCCTCGGCGAGGGCCTCGACGCCGCCGGCCGGGACCTGCTCGTGAACTGGATGAAGGCCAGCACCACCGGCCTCGACCTGGTCCGCGGCGGTGTGCCCAAGGGCTGGGTCGCAGCGGACAAATCCGGCAGCGGTTCCCACGGCGAGGTCAACGATGTGGCCGTCGTCTGGCCGCCCGACCACGCCCCGCTCGTCTTCACGGCTTTCACCGCGCCGACCGATCCCAAGTCCACCGCCGGCCGTGCCACCATCGCCTCCGCAACCGCCATCGCGGTGAAGAAGTTGGTGCCCGGCACGTGACACGAGTCGCCGGTGTGCGTCGATTTCGTTGGAGCACCGCACTTCTGGCGGTATCCACCCCTGCTACCCGTAGCACGTCCGAGTGGACTTCCCGGTACCGGGCCACGGGTTGTGGCTTACTGGCAGCATGTCCCTGATGTCTCGGCTTCTTGCCCCGACTGTGTCCGGAGACCCGGCCGAGCTGGCCGCGGCGGTGCTGGCCGACATGCGGACCGCGCCGGTCGGGGAGCTGTCGGCGCTGCTCGCCGACCGCGCGGACCGGCCGGACCCGCCGGCCCCGAGCCTGCTGTTCCCCACCGACCAGCCGTCCACGCTGGGCATGGCGGCGGCGCGGCTGCCGCTGCTGCTGGCGGACCGGCCGAAGGAGCCGGCGCCGCTGCCGCCGGAACCGGCCGTGGACGACGACTCCGACGAGGTGCCCGAGCTGTTCTGCCCCGGCCCGGTGCGTGACAACCCGGCGCTCGGCGAGGAGGTCAACGAGCGCATGGTGCAGTGGGCCGGCGAGGTCGGCATCTACGATGGCCGGCTGGACCACCTGCGGTCCTGCGGCTTCGGCCGGCTGATCATGCTGACGCATCCCGGCACGGACGACGCGGACCGGCTGCTGGCGGCGGCCAAGGTGGTGGTCGCGGAGTGGGCGTCCGACGACTACTACCTGGACGAGGAGGAGATGGGCGCGGATCCCGCGATGACCGCGGCCCGCTTCGGCGTCCTGTACGGCGTGGTGGACCCGGTGACGCTGCCGCGGCGCTACCGGCACGAGCTGGACCGGTTCATCAAGGAGGAGCCGATCGCGCTGGCCTTCCGCACCGGCATGGAGCACCTGGCCAAGTACACCACCACCGCCCAGATGGGCCGGTTCCAGCACCAGATGGCGATCCTGTTCCAGGCGCTGGACCAGAACGCCAGCTGGCGGCACACCGGCCGGCGGCCCGCGGTGTGGGAGTACTACATGCACCGCTACCACAACAGCTATCTGCCGCCGATGATCCTGGTCGACGCGATCGCCGGCTACGAGCTGCCGGCGCAGGAGTTCTACCACCCGCGGCTGCGCCGCGCGTTCGCCATGGCCGGCATGGCCGCGGTGCTGCTGAACGACCTGCACTCGATGGACAAGGAAGCCGACGACGACATCAGCCTGCCGATCGCGCTGATGGAGGAGGAAGGCCTGTCCCGGGAGCAGGCGGTCAAGCGCACGGTGGAGATCCACAACGAGCTGATGCACGGCTTCGTGACCGAGGCGGCGGGCATGTACCTGGAGGGAACGCCGATGCTGCAACGGTTCCTGGCCGACACGTGGGCGTGGTGTGGCGGCAGCCGCGAATGGCACGCCACCAGCAAGCGGTACCACAAGCAAGAGTCCTGAGCGGACCGAAGAGGCCCCGCACCCTACGGGTGCGGGGCCTCGACGCTGTTCCGCGCCCCCGGGGCACGGGCCTCGATTCCCTTGCGGGCTAGGCGATCCGGTCGGCGGCGATGAGCAGGTAGTGGAAGCTGCCCTCCCGGTAGGCCGTCAGGAACGGACCCTCGATGCCGGTGGCCACCGAGGAACGCTGGCGCAGTTCCCAGTACGGAATGGTGTCCGCGGTCAGGTCGATGACGGCGATCGGCGCGAGCTTGTTGGCGGCCATGGCCTTGAAGTACTCGCTGCGCGGGTGGATGTTGCACGTGTAGTGCTGGTCGATCTGACTGACGGCCTTGGACCGCCCGCCGGTCACGTCGTTGTAGCAGCCGGTGATGGTGACGTAGCGGCCGCCGATCTCCAGCTGCCGCGAGTGCTCGGCGAACAGCTGGTGCAGGTCGACGTACATGGTGCTCTCGTTGTTCCAGATGGCCTTGCGGCTGCCGTCCTCGAAGCCGGTGTCGAGCATGTTGCGGAAGTGGTACCGCACCTTGTCCGACACGCCGCGGCGGCGGGCCTGCTCGTTGGCGAACTCCATCTGCGCCTCGGAGATGGTGACGCCGTCGGCGTAGCAGCCGAACCTCAGGTTGGCCATGATGCTGGTGCCGCCGCGCCCGCAGCCGGCGTCCAGCACGGCGTCCTCCGGGCCGACGTTGCCCAGGTGGTCGAGCAGCACATCGGCCTGCGCGGTCTCCAGCCGGTGCATCTCCGCGATCACGGCCTCGTCCGGCCCGTCCAGCACGGCCGGGTCGTAGGCCCCCAGGCCGTAGTGGTGGTGGTAGAGGCCGTCGACGTCACCGAGCCGCAGGTTGACCGGATCCTTCTCGTTGTTCCAGTACTCAGCGACGGAACGCTGGTAGTCGCTGCGGAGGACCGGCCGTGCGCGGTGGGTTGTCGTCATGCGCGAACTCCTTCAACCGTGCGGACGTGCGCCATCGATCGTCGGTGGCAGAAGAGAACTTCCCGGCGTCGGGTCTGGTGTCGACGTCAGCGGGACCGTGCGGTGGCCGGCCGGCCCAGCCGAGGCTAGCACCGGATTTCCGCGCCTCCACAGTCCCTCAACAGGGTGGTGTGCCAGGGGTTTGGCGTGGACACGCGCTGCGTAGAACTCGTTGCTCCGTGCGGGTGATGCCACCTAGCCCGGACGTGCCGGAACCGATGAGCGTTGCGCCAAAAGGGAAATCTCACGTCCGCATGCGACTGGTCCGATCAGTGTGTTGCCCGGTAAGGGAAACAGCCGCGTCGCACCAATGGACCAAGGGCCACTCCGGACCGAAAAACCGCGCGCTTCACTCTGACGGCGGTGCTGTCGAGCGACGGCGATCAGGCCGGCACTCGTACCGATCGCCGAGCCGAAGACAGCCTGTCATCCCATGACTGCCATCGGTCATCCTCGATCCTCGACGAAGTCGAGAACCACCTCGTCGAGCAGGCTGAACTCGCGGTCGCGCAGCGGATGGTGGCCGAGCAGCAGCGCCTGCACGTAGAGCAGCTCGACGGCCCGACGGACCCGCATGATGCGCCCCTGCCGAGCCTGCCGGGCCAGCTCCCGCACGGCTGCATTGGCGAAGTTCAGGCACAAGTGGGAGGCGGGGCCCAAGGCCACCGGACCATCCACAATGGATTGGGCGCGGCCGAGTTGCCGACGGGACCGACACCCCTCGGGGGCGACGAGCGTGGCGTGCATCTGGGTCGGTGCGAACGCCCGCACCTGGACGCCGACGCCGTGCCGCCAGAGCGCGCTCTCCGCGAGCCGGACCAGGTCGGCGACCTCGGCCTGTTCGGCCACGGACAGGTCGGTGAACGAGTCGACGACCTCGGTCGGGTCCAGTTCGACGATCTTGCGCTCCGGGCGCAGCAGGGCCAGCCGGTCCAGCAGGGTCGACACGTTGGCCGGCCCGCCGTTGACCACGCACCGGCCCTGGGCTGCGGCGATCGGCGCCACGCGGCGGAAGTCGTCGCAGCGGCGCACGAAGCGCAGCTCCCCGAACCGGCGGGCGTGCTCGCCCAGCGTCATCCGCCCCAGCGAGGTGTCGACCGGCAGCCAGTCCGCGAACAGCAGCAGGCACTGTTCGTCGTGCACGGCCAGCGCCGAGATGCCGGCATGGTGCATGGCGACGACGCCGGCCAGCCGGCTGGGCCACAACCGCGCCAGATCCGTGAGGTGGTCCCGGATGCACCGGCCCAACTGCTCGCGGACCGCGTCCAACCGCGCGTCCTCGACGAACCCGTCACGGGCGGCGTTGGGGCGCAGGTCGTCGGCGTCGATCACGCACCGGACGAAGAACGCCCAGTCCGGCAGCAACCGGTCGGCCGACTCGGACAGCAGCATGCGCCGTAGGTACACGCGGTGGTCCTGGCGCGCGGCGGGACTCGGCTCGTACGGCAACACGAACGCCAACCCGCGGACGCCGTCGGCATGCAGCGGGATCGCGTCCAGCGGGTCGAGGTCGAGCACGCGGCGGGCGTACGAGAGAGCGTTCTCCCGCTCCTGCTCCTGGGTCAGCGCCGGCAGTTCCCACGGCGGCGGCTCGTCGTTGACCCGGGTCGATCCCAGCCGAACCGGCAGCGGCAGCAGGCCGCCGTAGCGGTGGGTCAGCCGCAGCACATGGCCGCGGCTGAGCCGATGCTCGGAGCCGGGCCGGGCCCGCAGGTGCACCCGGGTGCCGGCCGGGAGATCGCTCTCCACCGGCGTGATGTCGTACGTGCCGTCGGCGCGCCCCTGCCAGCGCAGCGCCCGGGCGTCCGGGTCCTTCGCCGACCGCGTCACCACGGTGATCTCGTCAGCGACGAGGAAGCACGCGAGCAGGCCGATGCCGAACTGGCCGATGTAGTCCCGGTGTCGCGACAGCTCACCCCGCTTGGAACTGCGACCGATGGTCGCCAGCAGCTCCACCAGCTCGGTGCCGGTCAGGCCGATGCCGTTGTCGGTGACGATCACCTCCGGCGGCCCGTCGCCGGGCTCCACCACGTCGATCTCGACAGCGCCGGCAACGCCCGGCTCGAACCGCCTGCGGGCCGCGACGGCGTCCACCGCGTTCTGCAGCAGCTCCCGGATGTATACGTCCGGGCTGCGGTAGAGGTGCCGGGACAGCAGGGCGACCAGGCCGCGCAGATCCACCTGGAACGTTCCGGGCATGGTCGGGTTCGCGGGACGCACGCGGCGATTCTGGGGTGGCGGACCACCCCCTAACATCGGTGAAACCCCTAACCTTCGACGAGGCCGGGCGCCTGCCGCAGCCAGTCGGCCAGCCCGCCGGGGTTGTCGCGCAGCTCAGGGGACGTCGTCGTGCGGACGATGCCGACCAGCTGGATGGCGCGCAGCCGCATGGCCGGCGTCGCGGGGCCGCCGGCCTCGGCGGCCAGCTGATCGACGACGCGGTCCTCGAACTCCGCCCACATCCGCAGCAGGCCGGAGCGCAGCGCGGGCGACTCGCCGTAGGCGCGGTGGTAGCTCTCCAGCCCGCCGCCCCCGCTCTCGCCGGCGGCCTCGGCCAGCACGTCCGCGACGACCTGGGCGTGTGAAACGCCGTCGGGACGGGCGGCGAGTGCGGCGACCAGGCGGTCGAGCAGTTCGGTGTCGGCGAAGACCAGGTCCTCCTTGGACCGGAAGTAGACGAAGAGGGTCTTCACCGAGACGTTCGCCGCGTCGGCGATCTCCGCGACCGTCACCTCGTCGTAGCCGCGCTCGGCGAACAGCCGCTCGGCGGCGTCCCGGATGGCCCGCCGGGTGATCGCCTTCTTGCGCTCGCGCAGCGACTCCATGACCGACATCATACCTCCTTGACTCACTAAGGTGAGTCACTTACTTTTTAAAGCGAGTTACCAAACAGGAGGAGGACACCATGTCCGACATCGCGGTCCTCGGCGCCGGACCGGCCGGCCTGGCCACCGCACGGCTGCTGCACCTGCGGGGAATCGCCTGCACCGTGTACGAACGGGACGCCGACCAACACGCCCGCACCCAGGGCGGGTCGCTGGACCTGGGCGCGGAGAGCGGTCTCCGAGCGATCAACGCCTGCGGGCTGACCGAGCGGTTCGACCGCTACGCACGGCCCCAGGGCCAGCACACCAACTACTTCGACCAGCACGGCACGCTGCTGCTGGAGACGGACGCCAAGGACGAGGGCGAGGCGAGGCCGGAGATCGACCGGCTCGAACTGCGGACGATGCTGTTGGACTCGCTCCCCGCTGGAACCGTGCGCTGGGGCTGCGAGGCCACCGAGCTGGCACGGGCCGGCAACCGCTGGCGGATAGCGCTCTCCGACGGCTCCCATGTCGATGCCGACCTGGTGATCGGCGCGGACGGCATCAACTCGCGGACCCGGCCGCTGGTCACGGATGTGCCGCCGGCCTATACCGGCGTGACGCTGATCGCCGGCGAGATCACCGAGCCGAAACCCGACTCGTACGCCGCCGAGCTGGTCGGCGACGGCGCCGGCTTGGCGTTCGCTCCTGATCAGGCGTTTCTTCTGCAGCGCAGCGGCAACGGCTCGATCCAGGTGTACTACACCCAGCGCCGGGCCGAGGACCCGCGCCGCGCCGTCGGCACCGTCCTGCACGACCCGGCGTTCATCCGCGCCGAGCTGGACCGGGAACTGGCCCAGTGGTCGCCGAAGATGCGGGGAATCCTCGATGAGGTGGAGACGCCGTTCATCTGGTGGCCGCTGTACGTGGTGCCGGCCCGGCAGACCTGGCGTGAACACTCCGGCGTGACGTTGGTCGGCGACGCCGCGCACGTGATGCCGCCGTACTCCGGGCAGGGCGTGAACATGGGACTGCTGGACGCACTGGAACTGGTTGGAGCCCTCTGCGAGCACGCGGACGTGGACGACGCGATCGCCGCGTACGAGAAGTCCATGCTGGCCCGGATGGAGCCGGTCGTGGGCGCCACGACGACGTACGAGGGCCTTGTGCTGAACCCGGACGGCCCGCAGGCGCTGCTGGACCTCGCGCGGACCGGGGGTCGCTGACGTGACAACGCTCTCCGACAAGACCGCCGTGATCACCGGCGGCTCCAGTGGCATCGGCCTGGCCGCCGCGCGGCTGTTCGCCGACGAGGGGGCGACGGTCGTGGTCGTCGGGCGCGACGAGGACCGCTTGCGCCACACCGGTTTCGACTACGTCGTCGCCGATCTCTCCCATGGCGCGGCGGATCTCGCCTCGGGGCTGGCCGGCCGCACGATCGACGTGCTGTTCTGCAACGCCGGGGCGTCGAACGCGCCGGAGGTGTTCGACACCGACGAGAGCGGCTTCGACGCCGTCATCGACGTGAACCTGAAGAGCGTGTTCTTCACCGTGACCGAATGCTTCGACCTGCTGGCCGACGGCGCGTCGGTGATCCTCACGTCCTCGGTGGGCTTTCATCGCGGCTTCAACAGCGATCCGCTCTACAGCGCCGCCAAGGCCGGCGTGCGGACACTCGGCCGGGGTTTCGCCGCGCAGCCGGAGTTCCTGCGTCGCCGCATCCGCGTCAACACCATCAGCTACGGAGCCGTGGCGACGCCGATGACCGATCATCCGATGCTGCACGAATGGGCGGTCTCGAACGTTCCGATGGGGCGGGTCGCCGATCCCGCCGAGGCGGCCGCGCCGGCGTTGTTCCTCGCCGGAGCCGGGTCGACGTACATGACGGGTTCGGAGATCGCCGTGGATGGCGGCCTCACCCAGCTCTGACGGCTGTGGCAGCCTGGGGGCATGGGCAAGGGGGCGATTCTCGGTTCGGCGGCGTTGGCCGCACTCTCCACGATCCGTGCCGCGCGCACGGTGTCGACCTGGCGGATGGTCGAGCCGCTGCCGGACATGCCGGCCGAGGGCGGCAAGGTCAGCGTCGTGATCCCGGTGCGGGACGAGGAATCCACGATCGACGGGTGCCTGGCGTCGCTGCGCACGCAGCGGCACAGCGACCTGGAGATCGTCGTGGTCGACGACGCGTCGACGGACCGGACCGTGGAGATCGTGCAGGAGCACGTGGACGCCGATCCGCGGGTGCGGCTGATCCGGACCGACGGCCCGCCGCCCGGCTGGGCCGGCAAGGTGCACGCGATGTTCCAGGGCGTCGCCGAGACCAGCGGCGACTGGCTGCTTTTTGTCGACTCCGACACCGAGTCCGCCCCCGAACTGGTCGGCAAGCTGCTGGCCGCGGCCGCGCGGGACGAGGCCGACCTGATCACCACCCCGGGGCGGCCGACCGTGGCCAACAGCGGCTGGTGGCTGCTGCTGGCCCCGACGAACGTGCTGCTGTTCGAGAGCGCCAGCCCGGACGGCAGCCGGGGCAAGGCCGTCGGCATCGGGCACTGCATCCTGGTGCGGCGGACCGCGTACGACAAGGCCGGCGGTTGGAGAGCGCTCTCTGGCGAGCGGGCCGACGACGTCGCGTTCGCCACCGCCGTGCGCGACGCCGGCGGCCGGACCCGGCTCGTGGACGGCACGGAGTCGCTGACCTCGTCCGGGCTCGACTCGTTCGGCGCGGTCTGGCGGTCCCAGCGCAAGAGCATCGTCGCCGGCGGCGCGATGGTCGGCGGGCCGGCCCTCGGCGCCGCCGTGCTGGGCGCCGGCGGCCTGCTGCACATCGGCTACGGCCTCGTCCCCATGCTGCTGTCCCTGCGGGGCAAGGGCTTCACCCGCATCGCCGGGCTCGCCGCGTGGGCGGCCCAGTCCGCCGCGCACCGGTCGTACATGCGGGCCTGCCACATGTCGACGGCGACATCGGTGTTCGCCCCCGTCGCCAACGCCACCTTCGGCGTGCTGCTGCTGGACGCCGCCTGGCGCTCGATCCGCGGCGGCGACCTGTGGAAGGGCCGCGACATCCGCTAGCGCTTACCGAAGTGTGAAAGCGGGCTCACCTGCGCCTTCGGTGTGGACGGAAGTGGTAAGCCTGAGGTATGTCCGAGGAGCGTGACGGCCGGACGGCCGCCGATCTGATCGTGGAGTGTCTGCTGGCCGAGGGTGTCGAGGTGGTGTTCGGCATCCCGGGCGAGGAGAACATGCGGCTGACGAACGCGCTGGACGCCTCGCCGATCCGGTACGTGCTGACCAGGCACGAGCAGGCGGCGTCGTTCATGGCCGAGATGTACGGCCGGGTCACGGGCAAGGCGGGCGTGGTGTCGGCGACGCTGGGGCCGGGCGCGATCAACCTGCAGCTCGGTGTCGCCGACGCCACCACGAACTCGACGCCGCTGGTGGCGCTGTCCGCGCAGGTGGGGCAGTTCCGCGAGTACAAGGAATCGCACCAGTTCGTGGATCTGGTGAGCCTGTTCGCGCCGATCACGCAGTTCTCCGGCAGCGTGCCGTCCGCGGCGGCGGTGCCGGAGATGCTGCGCCGCGCGTTCAAGACGGCGCAGAGCGAGCGGCCGGGCGCGGTGTACCTGGCGGTGCCGGAGGACGTGGAGATCGAGGCCGCCGAGCCGGGGCTGAAGCCGTTGCCGCGCAACGTGGTGCATCCCGAGGCGCCGTCGGCGAGCCAGGTCGAACGCGCCGCCGCCATCCTGCGCGAGGCCCGCAATCCCGTGCTGCTGGCCGGTCACGGCGCCGCCCGCAACCACGCCAGCGCCGCACTGGCCCGGTTCGCCGAGCACACCGGCGTGGCCGTCGCGACCACGTTCCACGGCAAGGGGGTGCTGGCCGATGACCACCCGAACTCCATGGGCACCATCGGTTTCATGCGCCGGGACTACGCCAACTTCGGCTTCGACCAGGCCGATGTGATCGTCGCCGTCGGCTACGAGCTCCAGGAGTTCGACCCCGTCAAGATCAACCCGGACGGCGACAAGGAGATCATCCACATTCACCGGTTCCCGGCCGAGGTGGACGCGCACTACTCGGTGTCGGTGGGGATCGAGGGCGACATCAGCGCCTCCCTCGACGCCCTGCGCGAGGCCGTGCCGGCCCGGCCGCCGCACACCGGCGCCGCCAAGATCCGCGAGCTCGTCGCCGACGAGTTGTTCCGCGGGCAGCAGGACGACCGGTTCCCCATGTCGCCGCAGCGGATCGTCGCCGACACGCGCGCCGCCCTCGGCCGTGACGACATCGTCCTGGTCGACACCGGCGCGGTGAAGATGTGGATGGCCCGCCTGTACCCGACGTACGCGCCCAACACCTGCCTGATCTCCAACGGCTTGTCCACCATGGGTTTCGCCCTGCCGGGGGCGCTCGGCGTGCACCTCGCCCGTCCCGACCGGCGAGTGCTTGCGGTGACCGGCGACGGCTCGTTCCTGATGCACTCGCAGGAGATCGAGACCGCCGTCCGGGAGCACGTGCCGCTCACCGTCCTCGTGTGGGAGGACAGCGGTTACGGCCTGATCGAGTGGAAGATGCGGCTGGAGACCGGGACCGTGTCGAACGTCCGGTTCAACAACCCCGAGATCACCCAGTACGCCGCCAGCTTCGGCGCCACCGGATATCACGTGACCCAGGCCGACGAGTTGCTGCCCACCCTGCGCAAAGCGCTCGACGACGGCGGGGTGTCCATCGTCGTCGCGCCGGTCGACTACGCGGAGAACATCAGCCTCACCGATCGT
Source organism: Kutzneria kofuensis (assembly GCF_014203355.1). Taxonomy (NCBI): domain Bacteria; kingdom Bacillati; phylum Actinomycetota; class Actinomycetes; order Pseudonocardiales; family Pseudonocardiaceae; genus Kutzneria; species Kutzneria kofuensis. Next base: position 7,701,588 of record NZ_JACHIR010000001.1, on the reverse strand, counting down.
CTGGGGCTGCTGACCGATCCGCTCTGAGCCACCGGCCGAAGCGGCTGCTCCAACGCCGTGACCAGCGTCGTCGCCCGCCGCGCCGTAAGAGCTCCGTCGACGGCGCGGTGGTTGTGGAACCGCACATCCGCCGAATCCGGGTGGAACTGGGCAAACATCCGGAATTGTTCGGCCACTGACCGCAATCGATTGCTCGCCTCACTCGACGGCAATACGCTATTGGTGAGCAATCGGTGGCGTGAACGATTGTGACGAGGTGGCGCTCGTGCGGGAGCTCAGGCTGGGCACGGTCAGCCCGTCGGCGTTGGTCGAGGTCGCGGCCAGGACCGGCGCGCTGGCGGACGCCGGCCTGCACGTCGTCGAGGTGCCCGCCAGCTCGTCCCGGCAGCAGTTCGCCGCGCTGCTCGACGGCGAACTCGACGCCGTCGTGACAAATCCGGACAACGTCGTCGCCTATCGCTGCGTGGCCGACAATCCGCTCGGGCGGCTCGGCGATGTGCGCATTCTCGCCGCGCTCGACCGCGGCCTCGGCCTGTCGCTGTTCGCCGCGCCCGGCGTCACCGATCTCCAGGACGGCACGCTCGGCGTCGATGTGCCCGGCTCCGGGTTTGCCTTCGTCGCGTACGAGCTGTTGCAGCGACTCGGCATTCGCTACGGCGTCACCGCGCTCGGCTCGACGCCTCGGCGAGCAACCGCTCTGCTGACCGGCGGCTGCACCATGACCGTGCTCAACGCCGGCAACGAGCTGCGCGCCGAACACCGCGGCGCCCGCCGGCTGGCGTCGGTCACCGACATCGGCCCGTACATCGGGGCCGTGCTCGCCGCCACCGGGGATTCGCTGCGCCGCAACGCTTTCGACCTCCGCAGCCTGGTCGGCGTGCTGCTGCGGACCGCCCGGGACATCGTGACCGGCCGCCGCCCCGAGCTGCTGCTGGCCGCCGTGCAGGACCGGCTCGCGTTCGACGAGTACCTGGCACGGCGGCACATCGCCGTGCTCACCAGCGACGGCACCGGCCTCACCCCGTACGGCCGGTTCCGCGACGCCGAGCTGAGGACCGTGCTGGAACTGCGGAACCGGCACACCAAGGCCGAGCTCGACGCGCGGACCGTGCTGGCGCACGGCCTGATCGACACCTCGCTCCTGCCGACGCACTGAGCGGGCGGCGGGGCCAGCGGTCAAGGGCCCGGCGCGCGCCGGGCCCTCCAACCTCAGGAGATGGTGAACTTGGCCGCCAGCAGGTCCCGCGGCCGCGAGGAGTGGCCGACCAGCAGCTCGAAGTCGCCGGGTTCGACGATCCGCGCGCCGTCGGCGGTGACCAGCGTGCAGTCGGCGGCCGGCAGCTCCAGCGCCACCCGCACCGACTCCGCCGCCGGCACGTCGACCTGCTTGTACGCCTTGAGTTCCCGGTCGGCCCAGGTCACCGAGGTGATCAGGTCCCGCAGGTACACCTGCACCGTCTCCCGCGCCGGCCGGGCGCCGGTGTTGGACACGGTGACCTCGGCGCGGACGACGTCCGCCGGGCCGACGGTCGGCGTGAGCACGGTCAGATCCGAGTACTCCAGGGTGGTGTAGCTCAGGCCCTCGCCGAAGGCGAACATCGGGTCCTGGGTGAGGTCGGCGTAGCGGTGTCCGTGCTGGCCGCGGATCTGGTTGTAGTAGATGGGCTGCTGGCCGACGTGCCGTGCCACCGAGATCGGCAGCCGGCCGCTCGGCTCGATCAGGCCCAGCAGCAGTTCCGCGACGGCCCGGCCGCCCTTCATGCCGGGGTTGAACGCCTGCACGATGGCGGCGGCGTTCTCGGCCGAGGGCGGCAGCACCAGCGGCTTCGAGCTGATCACGACCACCACGACCGGCTTTCCGGTCCGCGCCAACGCGTCCAGCAGCGCGATCTGCCCGCCGACCAGCTCCAGCGTCGCCGTGGACCGGGCCTCGCCGACCAGGCCGATGGTGTCGCCGACCACCGCGACGACCACATCGGACGCCTCGGCGGCGGCGACGGCCTCGGCGATCAGCGCCGGGTCCGCCGGCTCGGGGTGCACGACCTCGGGCGCGGGCTGGCCGTCCGGCAGCACCGGACCGTCCGGATCCGGGCCGAAGGAAGCGATCCGGGCGCCGAGCGCGTAGTCGACCGTCCACTCGGGAGGGACGACGGCGCGCAGACCGTCCAGCACGGTCTCGGTGAGGTGCCGCGGGTGGCCGTCGGGCAGCCAGTCGACCTGCCCGGAGGCGCCGGCCCAGTCGCCCAGCTGCGCGTCGACGTCGTCCGCGTTCGGGCCGACGACAGCGATCCGCACCTTGTCGCCACCCAGCGGCAGCGTGCCGTCGTTGGTCAGCAACACCAGGCTGCGCCGCGCCATCTCCAGGTTGACGGCGGTGTGCTCGGCCTTGCCGACGTGCAGCTTCTGCCGCTCCGGGTCGGGCAGGCGGGGGTTCTCGAACAGGCCCAGCTCGAACTTCAGCGTGAGGATCCGGCGCACGGCGGCGTCGATGTCCTCCTCGGACAGGATTCCCCGCGCGACGGCGTCCTGCGCTCCCTGGAAGAACTGCGGTGTCGTCAGCACGAGGTCGTTGCCGGAACGCACCGCGAGCGCGGCAGCCTCGGCGTGGTCGGCGCAGATCTGCTGCTCCCACACCATGCGGCCGACGTTGTCCCAGTCGGTGACGAGCGTGCCGGAGTACTTCCACTCGTCCCGCAGGACTTCCCGCAGCAGCCACTGGTTCGCGGTGATCGGCACGCCGTCGATGGACTGGTAACCGATCATGAACGTGCGGCAGCCCTCACGCGCCACCCGCTCGAACGGCGGCAGGAACCAGGAACGCAGCTTGCGCCGCGAGATGTCGGCCTCGGTGGCGTCGCGGCCGCCCTGCGTCTCCGAGTAGCCGGCGAAGTGCTTGGCGCAGGCCAGGATCGCGGTCGGGTCGGACAGCCCGTCGCCCTGGTAGCCCTTGACCATCGCCGACGCGTACTCGCCGATCAGGAACGGGTCCTCGCCGAACGTCTCGTCCACCCGACCCCAGCGCAGGTCCCGCGCGATGCACAGCACCGGCGAGAACGTCCAGTGCACGCCGGTGGTGGACACCTCGACCGCGGTCACCCGCGCGACCTGCTCCACCAGCGCCGGGTCCCAGGAGCACGCCATGCCCAGCTGCGTCGGGAAGATGGTGGCGCCGGGCCAGAACGAGTGGCCGTGGATGCAGTCCTCGCCGGTCAGCAGCGGGATGCCCAGCCGGGTCTTGCTCGCCAGGTCCATCGCCAGCACCAGGTTCTCCGGCGAGGTGTGCAGGATGGCGCCGACGTGGAAGTCGTCGATCAGCTCCCGGACGCCGCCGCGGGCGTCCAGGTGCAGCATCTGACCGATCTTCTCCGGCAGCGTCATCCTGGCCAGCAGGTCGTCGATGCGCTCGGCGACGGGGAGGGCCGGATCACGGTAAGGCTGGTCGACCACCTGCGTTGCTCCTGTCTTCACTGGTTGTCGAGGGTCCGGTGGCGGTCCGGGGCTTCGGGCGCGAGCGGACGGGTGGCCGCCGCCAGGCACAGCGCGACCACCTGCAGCGCGGCCACCACGAGCAGGGCGCGCAGGATCGTCACGTGATCACCCAGCAGGCCGAGCAGCGGCGGCCCGGCGAAGCCGGCGATCTTCGCGACCGAGGACGCCACGGTGACCCGGCCGGCGGCGTGCGCCGGGTCGTCCGCGGCCGCGCTCATGCCCACCGGATAGCCGAAAGCAACGCCGACACCCCACAGGGCGGCCCCGACGAAGGCTAGCGGAACGGCCGGGGCGAAGATGAAGAGCAGAAGGCCGGTGACGGCGATGCCGCCCTGGATTCTCAGCACGATCACGCGGCCGAAGGTGTCCAGCAGCCGCGGCCCGAACCACCGGGTGGCCGTCATCGCGGCCAGGAACGTCGCGTACGCGACCGTGCCGAGCGCGGGCGGGGTGTGGTAGCCGTCGACGAGGCTGACACCCGTCCAGTCGTTGCCGGCGCCCTCGCTGAAGCCGGCGGCCAGCACGAACACGCCGATCATCAGCGTGCGAGGCTCGAGCCAGTAGCGCAGGGTGCGGTGCGGCCTCGGATTGTCCGATGTGGACGGAAGCTCGTCGGGCAGGAAGCCGCCCACGGCGTAGGGCAGCACCGCCGCCATCGCGATCGCCACGAGCGTCAGGTGCACGGCTACGGGCACGTCCAGCTGCACCATGGCCGCGCCCAGCAGCGCGCCCGCCACGGTGCCGATGCTGTAGCCGGCGTGGAACCGCGGCATGATCGACCGGCCGAGCCGCCGCTCCACCACCGTGCCCTGGATGTTCATCGCGACGTCCCAGGACGAGCTGAAGAAGCCGAACAGCAGCAGACCGGCGACCAGCAACGGGACGCCCAACCGATCGCTGAGACCGATCATGACCAGCGCGACGCTCGATGCGGCGGACATCCACGCGACCGTGCGGCGTTGGCCGAGCCGGTTCACCACCCGTCCGGAGAACGGCCGGGAGACCAGCGCGCCTGCCGCCCCGGCGAGCAGGATCGCGCCCAGCTGGCCGGTGTCGAGGCGGAGGTCGTCCCGGATCTGCGGAATGCGGGCGAGCCAGCTGGACAGGAGCACGCCGCAGCCGGCGAAAGCGATGTAGGTGGCCGTGGTGGCGGCGCGCACGGCCGCCGGCCGCGGCGCGGCCGGTTCGGCAGTGGTCATGGCGGCGCGTCGCCCGGGCACGCAGCAATTTCTACCATATGGTCAAGATTGGTGGAAGCGCTCTCAAACAGTGGTCGCGACGGCGCTGCCCACAGTGTCCGGCACGCGGACGGGTTTTGTGGCGATCAGTGGCCGGAAGTCACTCCTTCCGTCCAGTGATCGTCCAAGAGACGGGAAGCTCCCCCTCGCGGCAGACTGGGGTAGCTGCCGCGGGAGGGAGCTGGCCTGGCGGATCGTCGTGGCGTATCCACCAGTGACGTTAGGACCGCCGACCGGACCGGACAATGCGGCCGACCGAATCGGGGCCACGACACTGCCCGAACGCCCGCGATCGCCGTCGAAGCGCCGCGAACATCCGGTCGACCGGCCAATTCCGGTCAGGCCAACTGGCCGCGCATGTCCTGCAGATGGTGCCGCGCCTCGTGCACGGTGTGCACGGCCACCCAGCGCAGCGACGCCCGGTGCGGCTCCGGCCACGAGTACACCATCTCGTTGTCCCAGTCGTCGCCGAGCCGGTCCAGCACGTTGCCGAACAGCTGCGCGGCGTCGGTCACCTGTCGAGCGACGTCGTCGGGATTCTGCTCCGCGTAACCCTCGTGCTCGACCCGGACGTCACGGCCCATGGTCACACAGACGAAACCGTTGTCCCGGCGCGCCTGCAGCACCCGCTCGCGCTGCACGAGGAACACGTCCCGGAGATGGCAGGCGTACTCCAGCGGCGACCACAACTCCGGCCGGCGGCGCGTGGCGAGGTCGCCCGGCGTGCCGAGCACGGCGGCGACCTCACCGGCCAGCCGCCGGATGTCGCCGGCGGCGGCCGTCGCGTCGTCGAGGTCGTAGCGGAAGCCGCATTCGGCGCAGAGATCATCCACGCCGCGATGGTATTTCAGGCGAACGCGTTCACGCCGGTCAGTTCCGCGGACAGGGTCCACAGCCGGTCGGCCTGCTCCGGGTCGATCGCGTACGCCTTCACACCGGACCAGGTCGTGGCCGGATCGGCGTCCGCCGGGATGAGCTCGGCGAGGTCGCAGTCCTCCAGGTACACGCCGCCCATGCCGGCCAGCTGCGGCGAGGTCGCGGCGAACACGGTGGTCGCAGCACCCTGCTGCGGGGTCTTGAACTCGACGAGCTGGTTGCCGTCCTCGTCGATCCAGCCGCGCTCGATCATCTCCTCGCGCGACAGGTGCCGCTGCAGCGGCGTCCAGATGCCGCCCGGGTGCAGCGCGAACGCGTGCACGTTCTTGGCGGCGCCGAGTTCGTTCAGCTTGACGGCGAACAGGACGTTCGCGGTCTTGGCCTGGCCGTAGGCCTGCCACTTGTCGTAGCCGTGCTCGAACTGGACGTCGTCCCAGCGGATCGGCGAGAAGAAGTGGCCGCGCGAGGACAGCACGACCACCCGGGCGCCGTCCGCGATCGCCGGCCAGAGCCGGTTGACCAGGGCGAAGTGGCCGAGGTGGTTGGTGCCGAACTGGGCCTCCCAGCCGGGACCGACGCGGGTCTCCGGGCAGGCCATGATGCCGGCGTTGTTGATCACGAGGTCGAGTTGGCGGCCGGTGGCCAGGAAGCGCTCGGCGAAGGCGCGGACGCTGTCCAGGTCGGCCAGGTCCAGCTCGTCGATCTCGACGTTGTCGATGCCGGCCAGCGCCTCCTCGGCGGTGGCCCGGCGGCGGGCCGGCACGACCACGTGCGCGCCGGCGTCGACCAGGGCACGGGTGGTCTCGATGCCGATGCCCGAGTAGCCGCCGGTGACCAGGGCGAGCTTGCCGGTCAGGTCGATGCCGGCGAGGACGTCGGCCGCGGTGCTCTTGGCGTCGAAGCCCGTGCCGATCTTGTGCTGTGCGGTCGTTGTCATGCCCTCGACGCTAGAAGCTGGAGTGCACTCCAGCGCAAATCTCAGGCGTAGTCGATCAGGTCGAAGCCGTGGTCGACGATGCGGTCGAAGTCCTGCCCCGGGTCGGCGGCGACCAGCCGCACGGCCGTTTCCAGCACGCTCACCGTGAGCTCCGCCAGCAGCGGCGCCGTGAGGTTCGCGTCCTCGCGGTCGGCCAGGCGGGTCCTCAGATGGGTCTCCACCAGCCGCAGCCACTCGCTCCGGATCTCGTAGGCCTGGCCGAGCAGGGTTCGGGATCCCGTCATCAGCCTCGCGTACTCGACCGTGCGGGCCCTCGTCGGCTCGTCCATGCCCGCCACGTGCGCCTTCACCGCCGCCTTCAGCGCCGCCAGGACCGGTTCACCCCCTCGGGCCCGCAGTTCCTCCGCGAACGCCGCCCGCCGCTGCTCGTCGTCGAAGTTGAGGACGTCCTCCTTGGCCTTGAAGTACCGGAAGAAGCTCGCCCTCGACACCTCCGCTCGCGCCGCGATGTCGTCCACCGACGTCTGCTCGAACCCCTGCCGGGCGAACAGTTCGAACGCCGCCTCCCGCAGCGCCCCCATCGCCGCCAGCTTCTTCCGCTCGCGCGGCCCCATCGGTTCGGTCATGCGGCAACCCTAACAATGCTGAGACTCCAGTCTCCGAATACCGGACGATGCCGACGGGAGGCCGACGGGAGGCGGCCGAGACGCGAACCGAGCCGGCCCATTGACAGCGCGGAACCGGTGGCGGACGATCCCGAGAGAGCGCTCTCCCACTCCCTGTCGAGCGCTTCACCAGGTCCCTGCGCCCGAAGGAGCTCGCGTGCGGCACCGAAGAGTCCGTTTCGGAGAGCGCTCTCCCCTACTCCTGCTGGCCCTGACCGCCTCGCTCGTGCTGGCCCTGTTCGGCGGCGCGGCCACGGCGAACGCGGCGGCGTCCCTGCTCTCCCAGGGCAAGGCGGCCTCGGCGTCGTCCACCGAGAACGCCGGCACGCCCGCCTCGGCCGCAGTCGACGGCAACACCGGCACCCGCTGGTCCAGCGCGGCGTCGGATCCCCAGTGGCTGCAGGTCGACCTCGGCGCGACGGCGTCGATCACCCAGGTCGTCCTGCAATGGGAAGCCGCCTACGCCTCCGCGTTCCAGATCCAGACCTCGGACAACGGAACCACCTGGAACCCCATCTACAGCACCACCACCGGCACCGGCGGCACACAGACCCTGAACGTCACCGGGACCGGCCGTTACGTGCGGATGCTCGGCACCGCCCGAGGCACGGGCTACGGCTATTCGCTCTGGGAGTTCCAGGTCTTCGGCACCGCCGGCAGCGGCGGCGGCTCGTCCTGCGGCACCGCCAACGCAGCCCTCGACCGGCCGGCCTCCGCGTCCTCGACGGAGAACGGCGGCACCCCGGCCGCCGCGGCCGTCGACGGCGATCCCGGCACGCGGTGGTCGAGCGCGGCCTCCGATCCGCAGTGGCTGCAGGTCGATCTCGGCTCCAGCGTGACCATTTGCCAGGTCGTGCTGCGCTGGGAAACCGCCTTCGCATCGGCGTTCCAGATCCAGACCTCCGACAACGGAACCACCTGGAACCCCATCTACACCACGACCGCCGGCGCCGGCGGCACGCAAACCCTGACCGTCGCCGGCACCGGCCGCTACGTCCGCATGTACGGGACCGCCCGCGGCACCGGCTACGGGTATTCGCTGTGGGAGTTCGAGATCCACACCGGCGGCAGCGGCTCCGGCGGTGACGGCAACTGCGGCGCCAACAACGCCGCACTCGGCCATCCGGCGACGGCGTCGTCGGTGCAGGACAACGACGCCAGCTACTCCGCCCCGTACGCGGTCGACGGCAGCAGCGTCACCCGCTGGTCCAGCGCCTACGCCGATCCGCAGTGGCTGCAGGTGGACCTCGGCGCGAGCCTGCCGGTCTGCAAGGTCGTGCTGCGCTGGGAGAACGCCTTCGCATCGGCGTTCCAGATCCAGGTCTCCGACAACGGATCCACCTGGAACCCCATCTCCGCCACCACCGCCGGCATTGCCGGTCGGCAGACGCTGAACGTATCCGGCACTGGCCGGTACATCCGCATGTACGGCACCGCCCGGGCGACGGCGTACGGCTACGCGCTCTGGGAGTTCGAGGTCTACACGGTCGGCGGCGTCACCGCGACCATCCCGCCGCCGCCTTCGCAGCCCGCGCCGGGCAACTGCCCGTGGCTGAACACCACCGCGCCGACGGCGACCCGCGTCGCGCAGCTGATGGGCCAGATGTCGTTGCAGCAGAAGGTGTCCATGCTGCACGGAACCAACGACCCGAACTACATCGGCAAGATCTACGGCATTCCGGCGCTGTGTATCCCGGACGTCAACTTCCAGGACGGGCCGGCCGGTGTCGGCGACGGGCTCGGCGGCGTCACCCAGATGCCGTCCGGGCTGGTGTCCGCGGCGACCTTCGACACCGACTACGAGCGGCAGTACGGCGTCGCGGTCGGGCAGGAGTTCGCCGGCAAGGGCGTCGACGTGTCGCTCGGCCCGACGATCAACATCGTCCGGGACCCGCGCTGGGGCCGGTCGTTCGAGACGTTCGGCGAGGACCCGTACCTGTCCGGGCAGATGGGCGCCTCGGACATCGCCGGCATCCAGAGCCAGGGTGTGATGGCCGAGGTCAAGCACGCGGCGGCGTACAACATCGAGCAGCCCGCCGGCACCGTCGACGTCGACACCCGGACGCTGCAGGAGATCTACCTGCCGGCGTTCCAGACGTCGATCGAGCAGGGCGGCGCGGCCGCGGTGATGTGCGGCTACGCCAACGTGAACAACGTGCCGTCGTGCCAGAACCCGGCGATCCTGAACACGCCGCTCTACCAGCAGGCCGGCTTCACCGGGTTCGTCACCTCGGACTGGGGTGCGATCCACTCCACCGTCGAGTCGGCCAACGCCGGCCTGACCGTGGAGATGCCCGGCGGCTACTACTACGCCGACTACCTGATCCAGGCCGTGCAGGACGGCCGCGTCGCGCAGTCCACTGTGGACACGATGGTGTCACGGGTGCTGACGCAGATGTTCCGGTTCGGCATGTTCGACAAGGCGCCGACCGGTTCACGCAACGCCATCGTCACCACGCCCGCGCACACCGCCGTCGCGCTGCGCGGCACCGAAGAGGGCACGGTGCTGTTGAAGAACAACGGCGTGCTTCCCTTGAACGTCAACAACCTCGGTTCGATCGCGGTGATCGGCGTCGACGGCGGCCCTGGCGCGCAGACCATCGGCGGCGGCAGCGGCACCGTCACCAGCGCCGGCACGTACACGCCGATCATCGGCATCCAGGAACGGCTGGCGGACACGAACGTGCAGGTCGCCTACAACGACGGCACGGACCAGGTTTCCGCCGTCACCCTGGCACGGTCGTCGTCGGTGGCGGTCGTGTTCGCCAGCGACAACTACGGGCACGAGGAGGCCGACAACGCGTCCCTGAACCTGCCCAACAATCAGGACGCACTGATCTCCGCCGTGGCGGCGGCCAATCCGCGCACGATCGTCGTGCTCAACAACAACGCCGCGATCCTGATGCCGTGGCTGAACCAGGTCGCCGGCGTGTTCGAGGGCTTCTACGACGGCCAGGTGTGGGGTCAGGCCATCGCCGCGCTGCTGTTCGGCGACGTCAACCCGTCCGGGCACCTGCCGATCACCTTCCCGACCTCGCTGTCCGCGGTGCCGGCCAACACCCCGGCGCAGTGGCCGGGCGTGAACGGGGCCGTGCAGTACTCCGAGGGACTTCAGGTCGGGTACCGCTGGTACGACGCCCAGAACGTCACGCCGCTGTTCCCGTTCGGATTCGGCCTGTCGTACACCAGCTTCTCGTTCAGCAACCTGTCCGTCGGGGCGCTGGTGAACGGCCGCTCGACCGTCACGGCGACGGTCACCAACACCGGCAGCCGGGCCGGCACCGAGGTCGCTCAGCTCTACGTCGGCGATCCAGGCTCCGCCGGTGAGCCGCCGCACCAGCTCAAGGGCTTCCAGCGGGTGACGCTCAATCCCGGCGCCAGCGCCACCGTCACCTTCACGCTGACCGCTCGAGACCTCGCGTCGTGGACCTCGAACGGCTGGGTCGCCGGCGCGGGCAACTACCAGGTGCTCGTCGGCGATTCGTCGCGCAGTCTGCCGCTGTCCGGCGGTCTGACCGTGTCGAGCCCGATTCCGGTTCAACCGTAGGGATGCTTGCCCACCGGCCTTCCCCGTTGGCCGGTGGGCACGTGCGAAGATGGAGACGGTCAACGGCTGTCGCACACCAGCCGGATCGCCGACGCCATCTCCGCCGGCCGGTCCAGCGGGATCAGCGTGTAGCTGTCCGCAACCTCCACCAACTTTCCACGCGGCAACAACTCCGCCAGCCGCCGGCCGTGCTCGACCGGCATCACCCGGTCCTCGGCCGCCCACACGACGACCGCCGGCCCGTCGAACCGAGCCATCGCCGCCGACGCCTGCTCCAGCTCCACGCGGAAGCCGCCAAGGGAACGCAGCATTCGCACGGCGTCCCGCCGGATCTCGGGCCGACCGAGCACCGGCCGGATCCACTCCCGCACCACGGCGTCGCCCCGTTTGGTCAGCCACCCGAACGAGATCGGCAGCCGCCGCACCAGCCGGACCCGCATCTGCTGCATGAACGCCCCGAACAGCCCCGGCGACAGCTTCCCCAGCGACACCAACGTCTTCCCGGTCAACCCCGGCGGGAAGTTGTCGAACGCGTCGCACGAGGCCAGCACGATCCGGGCCACCCGCTCGTCCTGCGCCAACAGCTGCGCCAACGCGCCGCCGGTGTCGTTGCCGACCAAGGTGACGTCACGCAGATCCAGCCGCACCAACAACTCCCGCACCAACCCGGCAATCGCCGGCAGCGAAAGGTCCCCCGTCACCGGAATCCGGTGCGCCCCCAGCGGCAGCGTCGGCACGACACACCGGTACTCCCCGCCCAGCAGCTCGACCGTCGCGTCCCACAGCGACGAATCCATCAGCAACCCGTGCAGCAGCACGACCACCGGCCCGGATCCCCGGTCCGAGTACTCCAGCACACCGCACGACAGCTCGATCTCGGCCACGGCGCCTCCCCACGTGTCCGGCAAAGTGAACCACATGGTTCGCAACTTGTCAGCTCTCGGCCGCCTCCAACAGCGTGACCAACGCGTCGAACCCGGCATCCGCGCTGGTCACGTCCCCGACGAGCCGCTCAAGCAGGAACCCGCGCAGCGTCGCCAACACCATCGCCGCCATGCCCCGCTTCCGCGACTCCGACCACCCGGCGGGACAGGCGGCCATCAGCACCGGCAGGTACTGCCCGGACGCCTCCCGCCCCAGGTCGCGGTGCCGGTCCGGGTCGTGCATCGCCAACCCCATCGCCTGGTCCAGCACCCGCTGCAGTCCGGTCTCCTCGGCCACCAGCGTCGGCCACACCGTCCGCACGAACGCGGCCAGCCCGCCGCCCGGCACCGCCACCGCGGCCAGCGCGTTGTCGATACGCCGCTGCCGCAGCCGGAACACGGCCTGCCGCAACAGGTCCTCGGCGCCTTCGAAGTGGTAGAGCAGCACCTTGTGCGTGGTGCCGGCCGCCCGCGCGGCCCGGCGCAGCGAGAAGTCCACCAGCCCGTTGACCGCGAGATCCTCGGTCACGAGTTCGAGCAGCTCCTGCTTGCGCGCCGCGCCGCGCGGCGACCCCGCGGACCGCCTGTACCCCGCCGTCATGGTCGCAAGCTAACCGGTCACGTCACGGGCGGCAGGTCCGGGCCGACGGAACCCAGCTGTTCCAGCGACACCACCTCGGGCACCGGCCACGTCACGCCGGCCGGCGGCCAGTGCTGGCCGGTCTTGGCGAGGAAGTCGGCGGGCGGCTCGTACAGCGGCGGCTGCTGGCCGTCCGGGATCAGGCTCTGCCACTGCACGCCGGCGGTCCGCGCCTGGAACTCCTGCTTGAACTGCGCCAACAGGTCCGGCTGCGTGATGAGGTCGACGGCCGTCGCCGCGAGGTACCGCGCCGCGGACAGCAGCCCCTGGTGCCCGATGTTGGACGCGGCCGTCGCCGTGACGCCCCAGTTGTGGTTGGGCGTGCCCGGCGGGAACGTCGCCACCAGCGCCGACGCGGTCGGCACGTGCCAGCTGACATCCGCCGTGTCGGTGGAGATCCCGCCGCCGAACGCGGGCGGCGGCGGGTTCAGCGGCACGATCGTCGTGGGCATGCCGATCTCCGGCTTGCCCAGCGAGTGCTGGATGGCCTTGGCCAGGGCGTTGTCCGCGGCGGTGAACACCGGCGGCCCGATCCTGGTCATGTTGTCGTTCATCAGCTCGGCGCCGAACTTGTTGCCCAGCGAGTTCCACGTGGCCGAGTGGAACTTGTGGATCAGCTTGGTCTGCGAGGCCTGGGCCGCCGCCTGCGCGCACGCCACGATCTTGTCGTAGAGCACCTTCAGCCGGGCCGGGCTGCCCTCGCGCACGAAGAACCAGATGCTGGCCATGTCCGGCGTCACGTTCGGCGCGCCGCCGCCGTTGATCACCGCGTAGTGGAACCGCCCGGACGGCGCGACGTTCTTCTCCCGCAGGTACTCCGACATGGTGGCCATCAGCAGCGCGCCGTCGAGGCCGCTGCGGTTGCCCAGCGGCGTCGCGCCGTGCCCGGCCGCGCCGAGGAAGGTGAACGTGGCCGAGGTCAGCGCGCTGGTGGTGTTCCAGAACGCCAGGGTGGCGCCGAACGGGTGCCAGTCCATGAACGCGTCCAGGCCGTCGTAGACCCCGGCCTTCACCATGTACGGCTTGCCGACCAGCTGTTCCTCGCCGGTGGTGCCGAAGACCTTGACCGTGGCCTGCAGGCCCTGCGCCCGGATCGCCTGGCTGACGGCGATGGCCGCGGCGGTGCCGCCGGCGCCGAGCGTGTTGTGCGCGTCGCCGTGGCCGGCGCCGTAGGTCGGGCCGTAGGCGTCGTAGTTGTAGACGAGCGGATCATGGCTGCTCACGCCGCTTTTCTGGGACAGCCCGGGCAGCGCGTCGTACTCGGCGTTGAATCCGATGACCGGACCACCGGATCCGTAGGTCGCCACGAATGCCGCCGGAAAGCCGCCCGCGCCCCACTGCACGGTGAAGCCGTACTTGGTCAGCAGCGACGCGACGGCGAGGGAGGACTGCCATTCCCGCAGCGAGAGCTCGGCATACTGCCAGATCCGGTCACCCAGGCCGGTGATCTCGTCGGCGTGCGAGCCGATCCAGGCCAGCGCGGTGGATTTCGCGTCGCCGTCCCTGGCCAGTCCGGTGGGCGCCTGATAGGTCGCCGGCGACACGCCGGCCTTCTCGTCGTACGCCAGCGTCGCGCCGAGCACCGGGTCCGCCGCGGCGATCGCCGCGGTGCTGGCCGCCGCCGTCAGGCCGAAGCCCTGCAACAGTCTTCTGCGGCCGATCTCGTAGCTGCTCACACCCGCCCCTTGTCCACTGTGGACTCCTCAACTGGTACGAAGATCACCGTACCTTCGATCTGAGAGAGCGCTTCCACTTCGAAGTCGTCCGGCCGCCGAACGCGACCCCTTCGATCAGCCATCGCATTCGCACCGGTAAACCGGGCGAAATGCGCGAACGCGGCCGGACTATTGACAGCCGTCGCCGACACCCGCGAGGCTGTTCGATTATAGGAAGGAAACTTTCCTAATACTGGTCCAAGCAGCGGAACGCCGCCACCGCCGCTCGCACGTGTCACGTCGTCCGCTAGGAGCTGACCATGAAGCGAGTCATCGGCGCGGTGCTCGGCGCCGCGCTAGCGCTGGTGGGGCCGACACCCTCCAGCGCGGCCGCCGCCCCGCCCGGCCTGACAACACTGGGCACCGCCGGCTGGACGGTGCTCAGCAGCGCCACCGCGACGCAGGGCGGCGCGAAGATCTCCACGCCCGGCTTCGACACCTCGAACTGGCTGAAGGTGCGCCCGGACGACGCGGGCGCGCCCGGCACCGAGATCACCGCGCTGCTGCAGAACGGCAAGTGCCCGGACGTGTTCTTCGCGGACAACATGAAGAAGTGCTTCGGCACGCAGAAGAAGAACTCCGGCCCCGTGACCACCGCCCAGTTCGCCACGCCGTGGTGGTTCCGCACCGACTTCACCGCCTCGCTGGCCGCCGGCCAGTCGGCGTCGCTCGTGGTCAACGGCGTGGTCGGCGAGGCCGATGTCTGGGTGAACGGCAAGGAGGTCGCCACCTCCTCGACGGTGACCGGCGCGTACACCAAGTTCACCTTCGACGTCACCGGCACCCTCAAGTCCGGCGCCAACTCGCTGGCCGTCGAGATGTACCCGAACGACCCGTCCAAGATGCTGACGCTGGACGACGTCGACTGGAACCAGCTGCCGCCGGACAACAACACCGGCATCCAGTTCCCGATCCAGCTGCTGGTGGCCAACGCCCTGTCCATCGGCAACGCGCACGTGGTGCAGAACAACGCCGCCGACCTGAGCAGCTCCAAGCTGACCGTGAAGGCGGACGTGACCAACGCGGGCGGCAGCAGCCAGACCGGCACCGCGACCGCGACGATCACTCCCCCGTCCGGCGGCACGCCGATCACGGTCAGCCAGAGCGTCACCGTCGCCGCGCATTCCAAGGCCACGGTGACGTTCCCGGTGCAGACGATCTCGCACCCGCAGGTCTGGTGGCCGTACCAGATGGGCGCGCAGCCGATGTACACATTGGACACTTCCGTCAACGGCGGCAACGGCACCCACGAGCAGTTCGGCATCCGCACCATCACCACGAAGCTGATCGGCAAGGCCCCGATCGCGCCGGACGGCGTGCGCCAGTACTCCGTCAACGGCGTGCCGTTCGTGGTGCGCGGCGGCGGTTTCGCGCCGGACCTGTTCCTGCGCTACAACTCCGCCGACGTGTCCCGGCAGATCGCGCTGCTGAAGAACATGGGGCTCAACGTGATCCGGCTGGAGGGCCACCTGCTGCCGGACGACTTCTTCCAGCAGATGGACAAGGCCGGCATCCTGATCGACTCCGGCCAGCAGTGCTGTGACTTCTGGGAGGATCCGGGCACCGCGCAGGCCACCCTGGACCTGCTGCGGCTGTCCGCGCAGACCATCGGCGAGAACGAGCGCGACCACCCCAGCGTGTTCACCTACAGCTGGAGCGACAACGAGCCCAGCGCCGAGGTGGAGAGCGCCGAGCTGGCCGGCTTCAAGGCCGCCGACTTCAGCCAGCCGATCATCGCCTCCGCCGAGTACAAGAGCAGCCCGCAGCTGGGCCCGGCCGGTGAGAAGGAGGGCCCGTACGACTACGTGCCGCCGAACTACTGGTACGACACCAGCCACTACGACAGCGGCGACGACAGCCGCACCAACGCCGGCGGCTCCTGGGGCTTCGACAGCGAGCAGAGCGCCGGCGACACCGTGCCGACGCTGGACTCGATCAACCGCTTCCTGTCCGCGTCCGACCAGTCGCACCTGTGGCAGAACCCGGACTTCAACCAGTACCACGCCAACTACGAGACCGGGCACGGCGGCTACAAGTTCGGCACGCTGTACACCTTCGACACGGCGCTGACCAACCGCTACGGCAAGTGGTCCGACCTCGCCTCGTACGTGCAGGAGGCGCAGGTGCAGAACTACGAGAACACCCGCGCCCAGTTCGAGGCGTTCCTGGACCACTCCACCAACGCGGCGGCCCCGTCGACCGGCACGATCTACTGGCAGGCCAACAAGGGCTGGCCGACGCTGCTCTGGGACCTGTACAACTACGACGGCGACCAGGCCGGCAGCTTCTTCGGCGCGAAGAAGGCCAACCAGTCGCTGCACGCGCTGTTCGCCATCGACAACAACACGGTGACCCTGGACAACCTGTCCGGCGCCACCCAGTCGAACGTGTCGGTGGAGGCGAAGGTCTACGACACAGAAGGAAAGGTGTTGGACGACCAGGGCGTCAACGGCCTGTCGCTGAGCCCGCAGCAGGTGCGCAACGCGGTCGTCAAGCCGAAGGTGCCGACCAGCGCACCGGGAAACGTGTACTTCGTCGAGCTGCTGGTCAAGCAGGACAACGCCGTGGTGGACCGCAACGTGTACTGGCAGCCCACCAAGCAGGACGCGGTCAACTGGTCGTCCACTTTGGGCAATCCGCAGGCGACCATGTCGCAGTACGCCGACCTCACCGGTCTGAAGTCGCTGAAGGCGGCCACCGTCTCGGCCACCGCCACGACGTCCTCGGCATCGGGGCCGGACGGCGCGGACCGGGTGACCAAGGTGACGATCACCAACACGTCCACCACCCCGACGGTCGGCTTCTTCCTGCGGGCGGACGTGCGGCGCGGCACCTCGGCCGGCGCCGAGCAGCCCGGTGACAACCAGGTGACCTCGACCCTGTGGGACGACAACGACATCACGTTGTGGCCCGGCGAGTCGCAGACCCTGACCGTCACGTGGAAGTCCGGCGACCTCAACGGGGCGACCCCGGTGGTCAGCGTGAGCGGCTGGAACGTCGGCAAGATCGACGTGAAGGCGTGAGGATCACCCGGCGGCGTCCGGAAAGGACGCCGCCGGGTGATCACTGGGCGATCAGCAGGAAGGCCGGCGAGGACCAGTAGTCGTGCAGCGTGGCGACGGAGACGGTCCGGTAGCCGGCCTTCTCCAGTTGCGCCCGCCACGCGGCGGCCGGCTGCTCCCAAGTGACGCGTCGCGCGCCCGGGGTCAGCTGGCCGACCAGCACCGGCATCAGGAAGCCTTGGGCAACCAGGTCCCGGTCCTCGGCGTACTCGGACAACCCCCGTTCGTACGTCTCGGCGAGAAAGCGGAGATGCGCCGGGCTGCCGTGCTCGACGGCCGGCACGTCGAAGTCGACGATCACCAGCCGTTCGGCGCGGTCCCGCAGCCGGGCAAGGACTTCCGTGCGCTCGTCGTGCCGAATGGTGTGCATGGCGAAGGTCGACTCGACGAGGTCGAACTCGGTGTCCACATCGGACAGATACAACTGCACTGTGCCGGCGTAGGCCCGCGTCGGCGTCAGGTCGCGGACGGCCCGGGCCAGCAGCGCCGCCGACGGCTCGACCAGCGTCAGCTCATCGGGCAGATGTCCGCTGCTGGCAAGGGCATTGCGGACGACGCGGCCATCCCCGCAACCGATGTCCGCCAGCCGCGACGGGGCCAGTTCGCGGTACTGGTCGGCCAGCGCGTCCTCGACCGCCGCGTACAGGCCGACATTGCCGCCGCCGCTGATGAACGCCTCGAACGCCGCCGGCTGGTCGTACACCGAGCCGGCCGCCTCGTTGTCCAGGTACGCCGTCAGGGCCCCGGCCAGCAACGACGTGCCGGCGGCGGCCAGCTGCCGTGCCCGTCGGCGGTCGCCCTCGGTGAGCGCGGTCAACGCGTCGACATCGGTCATGCGGGGGATGATGTCAGACGAGCTCCAGCACGTCCCGGAGTTCGGCCCGCAGCGACGAAGGGTCCTCGTACACCCGCACCGCGCCGGCGTCCCGCAGTTCCGCCTCGCCGAAGCCGCCCGTACGCAGGCCCACCGTGGGAATGCCCAACTTGCCGGCGGCCTCGCAGTCCCAGACGGAATCGCCCAGGGCGAGCGCCCGCTCGGCCGGCACCTTGTGCAGCGCGACGCCCAGCAGGTCCGGCGCCGGCTTGGTGGCGTCCACGTCCTCCGACGTCGTCCAGCCGTCGGCGAGATCGCGCGCCCCGAGCAGGTTCAGGTAGTGGTCGACGTGCTCCGGCTTGCCCGAGCTGGCCAACACCAGCCCACAGCCCAGCCGTTTCACCTCGACCAGCAGGTCCCGCGCGCCGGTCAGCGGCACGATCTCGCCCAGCAGCGGCTTGACCTGCTCCGCCCATGCGGCTCGCACATCGTCACCGTGCACCAACTCGACGCGCTCGCCGGCGACGGCCTCCACAAGTTGGTCGCCGCCCATGCCGATCGCGCGGTGAATCCGCCAGATCGGCACGGTGACGCCGACTTCTCGGAACGCGCGGAACCATGCCACGGCATGGTGGTAGTTGCTGTCGACGAGCGTGCCGTCGACGTCGGCAAGCACAACCGTGTCCACACCAGGGGATTACCGCAGCCGGCGGCACCGAAACTCCTGATGTTAGTCCGAATGGCCGGTTTCCGGCATTGACAGGACGGTCATCCGGTTGTCGACATCGAACGAAGGAGGTCGAGCCGTGATCACCCTCGGGGTAATCCTGCTGATCGTCGGCTTCATATTCAACATCCCCG
Organism: Kutzneria kofuensis; assembly: GCF_014203355.1. Classification (NCBI taxonomy): domain Bacteria; kingdom Bacillati; phylum Actinomycetota; class Actinomycetes; order Pseudonocardiales; family Pseudonocardiaceae; genus Kutzneria; species Kutzneria kofuensis. The sequence goes on along the minus strand of NZ_JACHIR010000001.1, from coordinate 7,682,821 downwards.
CGCTGTGGACCATCGGCATCATCCTGGCCGTCGTCGGCGCGATCCTGGCGATCGTGGGCGGCACCGGCCGCCGCATCGGCGGGCGCGCGCACTGGTACTGACGGTTTCGAGCAGGCCCGACGGTGGCACCCGGCCGCCATGGGCAAACTCGGTTACAAGGCAATCGGAATGCTGCTGAGCGTGATCGCCGGCGCCGCCGCCGGAGCCGTGTCCAAACGGCTCTGGCGGGTGGCGACCGGCGATCACGAGACTCCGACGGCGACCGACCGTCAGCAGGGCTGGGGCCGCGTGCTCGCGGCCGCGGCCATCGAGGGCGCGGTGTTCGGCCTGGTCAAGGCCGCGACCGACCGCGCAGGCGCGAAAGCGTACGAGCGGGTCACCGGCGAGTGGCCGGACTAGACCTCAGATGCCCAACGTGGAGCCGAGCCAGGCGCGGGTCGCGTCCCGGTAGTCGCCGGCATTGCGGTGCAGCGCCAGGGAATGGCCCGCGTTGGGCAGCACGTACACCGACAGCTTCGCGGCGGCGGAGTAGAACGGGGCCTCCTGGGCCCGCAGCGCCGCCGCCGACGAGCAGTCACGCAGTGCCAGCAGGCCGCAGAACAGGATGTCGTCCTGGCCGACCGCCTGCAGCACCGGCACGTTGATGCCCAGCGTCACCGGCGCGACGATGCCGAAGACCGCGACCGTGCCCATGCCCGGCACCGACACCTGGTCCTTCGTCGCCTCGTCGGCGGCGATCACATTCGGGTCCGCGTCTTCGGCGTTGTAGAACAGCGGTCCGCGCGCCCCCGGCTTCGTGGTGAAGTACAGCGGGTCGCCGGGGTTCTGCACCGACGACAGGAACGCCGGCACCAGGCCGAGCGCCGCGCCCAGCCCCAGCGCCGGAACGGACGGGATGTGCGTGACGCCGGTCAGGACCACGCCGTCGACATCCTTGTACGTCGACGCTTCCGAGGCGACGAGGCCGGAACCGACCGAGTGTCCGACGATCACCACCTTGTCGAAGTGGATGCCGCCCACGGCGCCGCTCCGTAGCTGCCCGACCACCTCGTGCAGCGCCTCCGCCTCGGCCCAGACCGTCAGCGGCAGGCTCAACGGGTGGCTGCTCAGGCCCGCCCCGAGCACGTCGACCGCGAACGTGGCGAAGCCGTGCTTGGCCATGTCCCGCTGGTACGAGTACTGATCCGGCTCGTACGGCAGATCCCAGTACGCGCTGTTGTACGTGCCGCCGTGCACCAGCAGCTGCACCGCCGACGGGACCGTCCCCTCCGGCAGGCACAACTGGCCGTGCATCGTCGCCGGCGACGTCAGCAGCCGCACCACGGACGCCGAGCTCACCGGGAGATCCGCCTGCGAGCAGTTCGCCGCCGACGCGACCGCGGCCGGCGGCGCGACCGCCCCGCCGACTCCCGCGACGCAGGCAAGCACCAGCACGGCAAGCTTGCGGACAAGCCTCACGACAACTCCCTCAGTGGCGTGGCACAACTGTCATCGGCAGCCGGTTGGGCTGCATGGTGGCAGCCAGCCGCGGCTTCACCTTCGTGCCGGGAACGGGCACGAGCCGCCAGCGGGCGGCGATGGTGGCGGCGACGACCGCGATTTCCGTCTGGGCCAGAAGATGTCCGGGACACAACCGCGCCCCGGCACCGAACGGGATGAACGCGCCGCGCGGCAGCTTCTCCGCCCGCGACGGCAGCCAGCGGTCCGGGTCGAACCGGTCCGGATCGGGGAACCAGCGCGGATCCCGGTGCAGCGTGTGCTGGCTGACCGCGACCTCGGTGCCGGCGGGGATCCTGACGCCGCCGAGGGTGACGTCGGTGCGGGCCCGGCGCATCAGGATCAGCGGCGGGTTGCGGCGCAGGATCTCGTTGACGAGACGCTGCGTGTACTCGAGCCGCGGCAGGTCGGCGAACGTCACCGGCCGGCCGGCCAGCACCTGGTCGATCTCGGCGTGGAACCGGTGCTCGATCTCCGGGTCCTGCGCGATCTCGTGGAAGAACCAGGACAGCGCGACGGCGGTGGTCTCCGCGCCGGTGGTGAGGATGGTGACGACCTCGTCGTGCACCTGCTCGTCGGTCATGCCCTCGCCGGTGTCCTCGTCGCGGGCCATGAGCAGCATCGACACCAGGTCGCCGTGATCGGTCCCGGCCTCGCGCGCGGCCAGCACGACCCTCGGGATCACCTCGCGCAGCCGCGCGGCGGCCGCGTCGAACCTCCGGTTGCCGGGGATGGGCAGGCGCTCCACGAACCGCGGCGAGAACGCCCGTACCAGCACATTGTCGAGCAGATCCGGGACGCTGCGCTGGATCTCGTCGAGCACGTCCTGGCCGAGTTCGGTGGCGAACAGCGTGCGGCCGGCGATGCTGAGCACCAGGTTCTGCATGTGCTCGTCCACGGCGACGACCTGGCCGGCTTTCCAGTCGGCGATCGAGTTCCGGGCCAGCCGGACCATCGTGGTCTCGGCGTAGGAGGCGATCCGGGTCCGGTGGAAGGCCGGTAACACCAGGCGGCGCTGCCGCTTGTTGAACTCGCCGTTGGAGGTGGCCAGGCCGTTGCCGAACAGCGGGCGCATCTTGTCGAAGACGATGCCCTTGTCGTAGCTGTCGGCGTCCGCGGCGAGCAGCCGCATGGCCAACTCCGGGCTGGTCACCATGTACACCGGCAGCGGGCCGAGGTAGATCTTGACGACCTCGCCGTACGCGGGCAGCGAGGACAGGAAGCGCAGCGGTCGTCGCAGCATGGCGGAGGTGTGGCCGATCACGGGCCGCCGGCCGGGGACGACCGGCGCGTCTTCGGTGACGTTCTGCTTGGCGGACAACCCTTCCCACCCCACGATCGGTCGCGGCCGGTTCACGATAGGGGTACCGGCGCGCTACTGCGAGTGGCTGCGCCGAGGTCCACCCGATCGGGTTGCGATTGGCTCCCCCGACCCGGCCCGTCTAGCCTCACCTCGGTCGGGCGCGCGGATGTTGGGGTGGGGCAGGATGCACGGGGACTTGAGCTGGGTGCCGCCGGAGGTCGACCCGACGGTGCCCCATCCGGCACGGGTGTACGACTACTGGCTGGACGGCGCGTCCAACTTCGCCGCCGACCGGGAGCTCGCCGAGAAGATCAACAAGATCATGCCGGGCGTGCGCGAGGCGGCCCGGTTCAACCGGGCGTTCCTGCGCCGGGCGGCGATCTTCATGGTGCGGGCCGGGATCCGGCAGTTCCTGGACGTCGGCTCGGGCCTGCCCACCGCCGGCAACCTGCACGAGATCGTGCAGCAGATCGACCCGTCCTGCCGCGTGGTGTACGTGGACCGGGACCCGATCGCCGTCGCCCACAGCGAGCTGCTGCTGCGCGGCAACGAGCGGGCCGCCGTCGTGCACGCCGACGCCCGCGACCGGGCGGCCGTTCACGAGTCGCCGGAGGCCGAGCGACTGCTGGACTTCTCCGAGCCGGTCGGGCTGTTCATGTTGCTGCTGCTGCACTTCATGCCGGACGCGTGGGATCCGGCCGGGATCGTCGCCGGCTACCGGGACGTGCTGCCGTCGGGCAGCTACCTCGCGATCTCGCACGTGGCCGCCGACGGCGAGGCCCGCAACCTCGGCGACGCGGTCAAGGTGTACGACCAGAACACCCACAACCAGCCGTTTCCCCGCACGCACGCCGAGGTGCTGCGCTTCTTCGACGGATTCGAGCTGGTGGAGCCGGGTCTGGTCGGCTGCCCGATGTGGCGGCCCGACGGCATGGGCGGCATCTCCGACGACCCCGGCATCAACTCCCTCCCCTACGCCGGCGTAGCCCGCAAACCCTAGACCCCGGCGAGTCACGCTCTGGGGCACCCCGAATGTAGGTTTCCGGCAGAACTGAGCCGCGGGTCTCAGTTCTGCCTGATTCTTACATTCGGTGTGCCTGAGAGCGTGACTCGCGGGGGTTCAGAGGCGGCGGATGCCCCAGAGGCCGGCGGCGTAGGGGCCGTCGTCGTCGAGGACGCTGCGGCCGCTGGAGTCGCCGAAGCTGGGGCCGTTCGGCGTGCCCCGGGAAGCGATGAACCGCTGCTGCCCGGCGTCGTCGACGCCGAGATAGATGCCGACGTGGTCGACGGCCCCCTTGCTGCCGTCGGTGCTGAACAGCAGCAGATCCCCCGGCTGGGCCAGGAAACGCGTCTGCGGTGAGCCGACGGCGTTGTCGGCGATGGCCGCGCCGAGCGGGGCCGTCGGCATCTCCTGCGGCGTGCGCGGCAGGCCGCCGGCGCCGATCGGGTAGCCCAGCCGGTAGCCGTAGACGAGCCGGACGTAGCCGGCGGAGTCCACGTCGCCGAAGCGGTCCTTCCTCGGTTTCACGCCCTTGTTGGTGATGCCGAGGAAGTCGCTGTAGTCGGCGTCGTCGGCGTAGTGCGCGAAGGTCACGTACTGGGTGGCCACCGCCAGCACGTCCGGGCTGCGGTCGGCGAGCGCCTCCCCCAGCCACGGCCGGAACCAGGACTCCTTCTCCGCGCCGGCCTTCCACGGCTGCGGCGCCAGTCGCACCCAGTTCGAGGTCGTGACGACGGCGCTGGTGCGCCGGGGGTCGGTGAAGGTCCTGCTCTGTCCACTGAGGACGGCCGTGCGAGCGCCGTCGGTGAACATCGCCACCAGGCGGGCGTTGTCGTCCATCACGGCGGTACGGGCCGGGCCGTCCAGGCGGACGAAGCTGTAGTGGGTGCTCGCCGGGTGGGCCTGCGCGATCGCGACGACCGCGCCGTTGTCCCGGGCCCTCGTCGGGGCGTCCTGCGCCTGCGCCAGGTGCACCACGGCGGCACCGGACGTCGCCAGCGTCGTCAGCAACACTGCTGCCCTGGTCAGTTTCCTGTGGTGTTGTTGCACGGCAAGAGCTCCTACGAGGTGGGGACCAGGCCGACCAGCACGCCGCTGGCCAGCACTCCGTACGAGGCGAGGGCGACCGACCCGGTGGCGAGCACGGTCACCGCGGGCGGCTGGCGGACCAGCTGGTACGCGATCAGGCCGGGGACGACGAAGCCCAGCGTCTCGTGCACGTACAGCAGCGGGTAGTGGTCCTGTATCAGCACGAAAACCGTGGCCTGCAACAGAACCCCGAGCAGCACCACCGCCGCGAACTGCCGTTTCCCGTACAGGATCACGACCTTGCTCAGGCCCAGCGTGGCCAGGTACGTCAGCACGGTGGTGAGCACCACCAGCGCGGCGCGGCGGTAGTCCTCGACGAGGGTCAGCGCCAGCCAGCCCGGGGTGATCATGCCGCCCGGGGACAGGTTCGTCGTCAGGTAGCACAGCAGGGAGAACAACAGCCCGATGGCCAGCCCGAGGGTGGCCACCTCCGGCGACAGCTCCTGGCTGATCATAACCGCTCCAGTGTTTCCAGTTGGGCGAGCAGCACTTCGCCCTGGCCGTGGATGTTGCCGATGGCCGCGAGCGAGGCGTGCCCGTCGATGCCGGCGACGAGCGCGTCCAGCAGCTCCGGGGCGCTGCGCCGGCCGCCGAGATCGACCACACGGGGCCGCCACGAGGTCGGGATCGCGGTCAGCGCGCTGCGGGTCGGCTCGCCGATCAGCAGCACGCGTTCCGGTTGCAGCCGGGGGATCAGCGCGCCCATCTGGCCGTTGCGCTCGATCCGGTCCGGCCGGCAGTTGATCACGATGTGCAGCGGGCGGCCGATCGCGCCGTGGTCGAGCAGGTGCTCGATGTTCATCACCGTCGACTCGGGATCGTTGGCGGCGAACACGTTCGCGAAGTTCAGCCGCTTGCCGTCGGCGGTGTACCGGTCCACCCGCAGCACGCCGGGATCAGGCGGCGCCGCCCACATGCCGGCCAGGGCATCGGCGCGGTCGATGTCGAGCAGCTCGGCGACCTTGAGCGCGATGGCGACGTTCTCCTTGAACGTGATCCAGTCGAACGCGGCCAGCTCCCGGTCGGACACGTCCTCCGGGTCGACGGCGATCAGCGTGCAGCGGCGCTTGTCCGCCTCCTCCTGGAGGATGTGCAGCCGGTCCTTCTCCGCCGTCACGCACACGCCGCCGACCGGCATCGACCGGCACAGCGACCGCGCGACGTCGTCCAGCGTCGGCCCCATCTCCGCGAGGTGGTCTTCGCGCACGTTGCACAGCACGCCGATGTCGGAGCGGATCAGCTTGGTCTGGTTGATCTCCTGCAGCGGGGGCGCGACCGCCATGCACTCCATCACCAGCACGTCCGGGTCGTAGCCGGCGGCCCGCCGCACGATGGCGATCTGCTCGACCACGTTGGCGATGTCGAACTTGCGGTGCACCGGCTCCTCGCGCGCGTCCGGGTGGATGAACCGCGCGGCGGTGCCGGTGGTCTTGGCCACCGTGACCAGTCCCCCGCCGCGCAGCGCGCCCGCGCACAGCCGGGTGATCGAGGACTTGCCGCGGATCCCGTTGACCAGCACGCGATGCGTGATCCGCGCCAGGTTTCTGTCGTGCCTGCGCTGTTCCACGATCCCGCACACCAGCAGCACCAGGCAGGACAGGGCATATACGGTGTAGAGGAAACGCATTCGTGCTCCTAGACCAGCAGGGGAACCGGGGCGGGCGTCGCGGTCCGCTGTCTGCGCACCTTGTCGAGGCACTGGCTGAGCGTGCCGATCTCGTTGAGCCGCTCCGGGTAGATCACGGTCTTCAGGTCGCCCTGGTGCACGCGGGCAGCGGCGTCCGCGAGCCGGCGCAGCGGCCGCACGAAGCACGAGTGGTACCAGCCCAGCAGCAGCAGTCCGGCGGCGCCGACGGCCAGCGCGGCGAACAACGCGTAGCGGCGAACAACGTTGTCCGGCAAGGGAAGCGTGGTCAGTGGCTGCTGCAGCACGACGGTCCAGCGCAGCGGGTCGGTGCTCGGCGAGCCGGTCACGGTGGCCGCGGCGACCACGTACCACTGGCCGTCGATCTGGTCGGTGCCCGGCCGGCCGACGCCGCCGAGGGCGTCCGTCACACTTTGTTTCAGGGCCTGGTCGGTCAGGGGATCGAAAGCCCGGTAGCCATCGGCGGAGGCGAGCGTGCGCAGGCCGGAGTCCACGAGCTTGCCGTTGCCGGCGCTGCGCCGCAGGATCGACGACAGTTTCGTCACGTCGAGCTCGCCGATCAGCACGTGCGTGTGGTCCGGCAGCGGGGTGTTGGCGTAGAGCACGGGGATCCGGCCGGCGGTGTTCTGTTGGTGCAGGCCGGATCCGGCCGGCGGTCGCTCGACGGTGCGCAGCGGCGTGCGGCCGGCGTCGACCTGCACCGTGCCGTCCGCATCCGTGACGTAGACGCTGCGGTAGCGCTTGTTCTGCGCGATCAGGTTGACCAGCGCCGGCTTCAGCGACCTGACGTCGTCCGTCGCGCGGGTGGCGAAAGTCCGGAGGTCGCTCAGGCTCGCGGACAACTGGTCACGCAGCGCGCCGGCCGTCACCTCGGCGAGGCCGCGCTCGCCCTGAACGACCAGGTCCGGCGCCGTTGGAACCGTCGTCGCCGCAACAACTCCGACCACGGCCGAGCAGACCAGCAGCGGCGCGACCGCGGCGACCACGAACGTGCGGGCGGAAATCCGGCCACGCCTGACCTGAACGATCTCGTTCCGCAGCGTCGCCGACACGACCGCGGCCTCGCGGAGCCGGTAGCTGCGGCGGCGGCGGCCGCCGAGCGCCTCGGCGCGCAGCCGGCGCAGCGGCAGCACGAAGCCGAATCCCAGCAGCATCAGGGCGGCCAGCACCGCGGCGGCCAGAATCGCTGTCATCCAGGCGGTTTCGACCGGAGTCCGCGCCGCGGCCTGCGCCGGGGCGGAGCCGACGAGCACCAGGTTGAGCCCGAGTGGCCGAGCGGGATCACCCGTCAGGATCGGGGCATAGACGGCAATCGGCGTGGTCCGGGCCCCGTCGACGACGGGCCCCTTGCCGGCGTCGCCGACCAGGCTGCCGACCCCTCCGGTCGCGTTTGTGCTGGCAGCGGTCACGAGCGGCTGGTACTGCGGGTCGAACTCGCCGCGGGATTTCACCACCTGGCCGTCGAATGTGGTCAGCAGCAACGCTTCCGCCGGCTGCCCGGACAACGTGGTCGCCGGGATTTTCAGGCCGGTGGTGACCAGAACCAGCCAGTCCGTGCCGGTCAGCGGGGCCGCGGTCAGCACGACCGTCGCGCCGGACTGATCACGCACCAGGGTGACCGTGATGCGGTCGAGGTCCTTGTTCGGCAACGACTCCACGGGCACCGGCTCGCCGGTGCCGGCCAGCAGGGTGCCGCTGGAGCGCTGGACCAGCGCCAGGCCGAGGGCCTGCGGGGTGCCGCGGGTGATCGCCGCCAGCGTGCCGGCCGGCGTCGGGTCGGGATGCACGGTGTACAGCGCACTTGCCGTGCTCAGGTCTCCCGCCACGTCACCTATCGAGTCGGCGGTGGCCCTCGCCAGGTCGTTGACGAGCAGTTCTTGCGACTGCGCGACGGCCGAGGCGCCACCGCCGGCGCCCGCGGCCGGTAGTTGGATCATGCACCAGGCCACGAGCAGGGCCAACGCGGCGCCGACCACCGCGAGCGGCGCTCGCAGCCCGCCCGGAAATCCGCTCTCCACCGGCTCGGGGCCGGCTGACATCGCCACCACGCGCGCTCTCCATGTTCAGGGTCCACAGAGGACGATCAAACGCGGCGGCGGGGGTGCAGCGTTCCACTCGTACTGTCTACTTCATTGCCTATTAGAGTATGATTCGAGTCACAAGGCAAGCACTATTCGTTACCGAACGACCGCGAGCGCCACCGCCGGGCAGCCCGAACCCACGGAGAATTCTTGGTGTCTGCACGGAATCTGCTGGTCACCGCCTTGGGCCTGACGTGCGTCGCGGTGCTGGCGGTGATCAACATCCCGGACCGGCTGCCGAAGCTCGACCTCGTCGAGCGTGCCTCACAGTTCGCCGGGGCACTGGAGGCGAATGCGCCCTACCGGCCGCCCACGGTCCGTGAGGGCGAGAACGCTTTGTCCGGCCTGATTCCGCTGCTCACCGGCGGAAAGGACACTCAGAGTGAGGTGAAAACGCTTACACCATTGGGTTTCACGGTGACCGAGGGCCGGGACGCCACCACCGACCGCCGCTTCGTGATGGCGGCCACCGAGCCCGGCGACGAGCGGGGCTGGGGCATGTACATCGCCGACTACGGTGCGACGCCCAAGCAGGTCATCGAGGTGCCGCACCCGAACTTCGATCTGGACACCGAACAGATCGGTGTCCAGTTGTACCGGGCGCTGCCCGGATCCGCCGTGCTCGTCGCGGGCGCGCATCGCCGGGCCGCCAACGGCCTCGCGGATGTGGCGCACAACGCGAACTCCCTGTTCAACCAGGTTGCGACCGCCTTGGCCCGCAAGGGCTTGCCGCAGGTGCAGCTGCACGGGTTCGACGACAAGAGCCTGCCCGGCACCGGCGTTGTCGTCTCCGGCGGCTCGACGCCGCACACGCAGTTGCACGTGCAGATCGCCGACCGGATCGAGGCCGACGGCACCGTGGTCTGCCGGGCGTGGCAGCAGAGCTGCGGCAACCTCGAGGGCACCACCAACGTGCAGGGACAGGCCGCCGACTCGATGGGCACGGTGTTCGCCCACATCGAGTCGGACGGCTCCATCCGTTCGGACCCGGTGTTGCGGGCCCGGTTGGTGGCGGCGCTGGCCGCCGCCCTCAGTTCGTCCGGCCCATAGCGCGGTGGTCAGCGTGGAGTCGCTCAGGACCGTGCCGGCCTTGATGCCGTGCCAGTCGGCGGGCAGGACCGTGCGGGAGCCCCGGTACTGGCCGGCGGCTCGGCCGTCTTGCCCATCCTGGCCAGCAGCTTCTCGCGGCCGGCGACGAAGGCGTCGTCGGACATCTCGGACAGTTCCGACATCGCCGCCTTGACCGCGTCGTCCTCGATGGGACTCAGGTTCTCACGCATCGCCGTCGCCCTCCTGTCCCCTGATTCGCGTGCGCAGGCCCAGGCCGGTGGCCGCCCGCGCGTTCGGCGTACCTTCGTACGGGTGACGACTTGGCAGGAGTTCACCGAGGTCGCACCCAAGATCGCCGCCGTCTTCACCCGGCGGCACGCCGCCACCGGCAGCCTGTGCTTCCTGGCCACGCTGCGGGCCGACGGCTCGCCCCGGATCTGCCCCATGGAGCCCCGGGTGTTCGAGGGGCAGCTGTGGATCGGCGGTATGCCCGGGACCGTCAAGTTCCGGGACCTGGCCCGGGACCCCCGGTTCTGCCTGCACACGGCCACCGTGGACTCACTCGTGTCCGACGGCGACGCCAAGCTGTGGGGCACCGTCCACGACGTGCAGGACCTCGCCCTGCACGCCCGCTTCACCGAGAACCTGTACCGGGAAACCGGCTTCGACCTGCGGGGCGAGCGGTTCAGCCCGTTCTACGCCGCCGACATCACCAGCGCCTCGGCGGTGGAGACGGGCGGTGGGCACATGGACGTCACCATCTGGAAGCCGGGTGCGGGGGAACGGGTGGTGCGCAAGCACTAGGCCGGCGGGGAACGGGCACCGCCGAAGGGCCGGCGCGGGGTGGCCGTTACCGTGGGCGAATGCCCAACGAGGACACCGCGCCCATTCCCGTTCAGACCACCGCGGCCCGGCCCGGCACCCGTGCCGTCGCGTTCCTGTTCGCCGCGGGCGTGCTGCTGATCGTCAGCACCTTCATGGACCTGGTGACGCTTCCTCAACCCGGCTCCGAGGAATCCCTGGCGTCGATCAACGGCTGGGGCCTCGACCTGGGCATCGGCCACACGATTCAGCAGTACGTCGGAGTGGTCGCACTGGTCGCCGGCGTCGCGCTGATCGTGGTCGCCGCGGCCTCGCTGATGCCCGGATTCGGCTGGACGCGCAACGCCTCGCTGGTCGCGGCGGGGCTGGGTGTCGGAGCGGGGCTGTTCCTCGGCGCCTCCGGCTACAGCACCGGCACGTTCCTGGCGGAGATCGCGGGCGTCTCCGGCCAGGCAGTGTCGCCGCACATCGGCCTGGGCATCTGGCTGGCGCTGCTCGGGGCGGCCTGCGCGCTGGCGGCCATCGCCTCGCCGGTACGCACGGAGACGGTCGCGGCGCCGCCGCCGGCCGAGGAGGAGCCGGTCGTGTACCGAGTGGATGAACCGGAGGGTGAATCCGAACGGGAGTGAGTGTCGAAAACGCGGGAGCGGCTTCGATACTGGGTCATGCAGGGAATACGAAGACGTCCGACAACCGGGCACTCCGCCGAACGGGCGAGTTGACGTCACGTCCCGGCGATCACGGCGATAAGCCAGCCCGTGGGACGAACCTCGAACCGGGCCCGTCTGGCGGCGGCGCTCGCCGGTGGCGTGCCCTCGGTGGTCGGGTTGCTGGAGGGCCGACCGGGACTCGCGTTCTGGCTGCTCGTGCTGTGTGAGGCCGCCGTCGCCGCGCTCGTCTACGCCGCCGACATCGTCGGCGACGTGGCCGCGAAGTGGAAAGAGCGCGCGGTGAAGGGCCTGGACCAGGCGGTGCTGCGCTGGCTGTCCGGCTTCGGCCGCAAATATCGGGACTTCATGTTGCCGCTGCTGCGGGCGTCGGAGGCGCAGGGGCCGGCCAACACCGGCTTCTACCAGCCCGACCTGGAGGAGATCTTCGTCGACGTCAGCCTCGAACCGCGGTCGCCGGACAAGGCGCAGGTGGGCCTGGTCGGCGACGACCACGTCGGCGGTGAGGAGCGGCGGCGGCTGTGGGAGTTCCTCGACCAGCCGCAGCCGCAGGTCCTGGCCGTGTTGGGCGCGCCGGGCAGCGGCAAGACGACACTGCTGCGGCAGACCGGCCGGGAGATCCTCAAGCAGCCCCGACGGCGTCGCCGCCGCGTGCCGATGCTGCTCTATCTACGCGACCACGTGGCGTCCATCGTGGCCAGTCCACGGATCAGCGTCGCCGCCTTGCTGCGGAGGGAGTTGGCTCGCTACGACATCGAGGACCCCGGCAACTGGTTCGAGCGGCGCCTGGCCGCCGGCAGCTGCGTCGTGCTGTTGGACGGCCTGGACGAGGTGGCGCGGCAGAAGGACCGGGAGACGGTCGCGGCCTGGGTGGAGCACCAGGTCCGGCAGTATCCCCGCAACGACTTCGTTGTCACGTCAAGGCCGCACGGCTACCGGACGGCCCGCGTCACCGGCACGATCGTGCTGCAGGTGTGCAACTTCAACGACAGCCAGGTGACGGAGTTCGTGCACCGCTGGTACGGCGCGCTGGAGCGGCGCATCACCGGCGCGGCGGACACCGCGCGGCAGCGTGCCGACAAGGCCGCCCGCGACCTGCTCGACCGCCTCGCACAGGCGCCGTCGCTGCACCAGTTGACGGTGAATCCCTTGCTGCTCACCATGATGGCCAACGTGCACCGGTATCGGGGCGTGCTGCCGGGCAGCCGCGCGGACCTGTACGGGGAGATCTGCGAGGTGATGCTGTGGCGCCGGCAGGAGACCAAGAAGCTGCCGGTCGAGCTGCGGGGTGACCGCAAGGAGGCGCTGCTGCGCGGGCTGGCCTACCGGATGATGGAGCAGCAGACCCGTGACGTGCCGAAAGACGTTGTCACGACCGCGATCCGCGCCGGACTGCGCCGGATGTCCCGTGAGGTCGGCGTCGAGGACTTCCTCGCCGACGTCAGCTCCAACGGGCTGCTGATCGAACGGGAGAGCGGCATCTATTCCTTTGCCCACCACACCTTCCAGGAGTACCTGGCCGCCTGTCACGTGCGCGACAAGCGGTTGGCGCACGTGCTCGCGGAGAAGGTGGACGACGTGTGGTGGCGGGAGACGACGCTGCTCTACGTGGCCGGCGCGGACGCGGACGGCATCGTGGCTGCCTGCCTGGAGTCGGCCAGCGTCACGGCGTTGTTGCTGGCCTTCGACAGTGCGGAGGAGGCCAGCGAGCTGGCGCCGGAACTGCGGGACCGGATCGACGGGCTGCTGGATTCGGCGTACGCACCGGACGCGCCCGCCGACCGCCGCCGGCTGATGGCGGGTGTGCTGGTGACCCGGCATCTGCGGCGCGTCGTCCGCACCGCGGGCGGCGCTCGGATCTGCCCGCAGCCGGTGACGAACGGACTGTACTGGCTGTACCAGAAGGAAACCGGCTGGCCCGACCCGGACCGGCAGGAGACCGAGCACGCCCGCGACGAGCCGGTGCGCGGCGTCCGCGGCACCGACGCGGTGGCGTTCACCAACTGGGTCAACAAGATCTCCGGCAGCCAGGCGTATCGGCTACCCGATGCCGACCAGCTCGCGGACCTGTCGCTGCCGCCGTGCGCGGTGTGGACCGGCACGGGCCAGGAGCTGTGGACCCGGCAGCGGAATCCGCACCAGGTCAGCGATTCCGTGCTGATGGCCGCTGTCGCCGACGACGTCGCCCGCTGGAACACCGCGCTGGCCCGGCTGCTGCTGGTGCACGCGTTGGTGGAGGCCAGGTTGTTGACGCTGCAACTGGAATACGTGCTGGACAACGTACGGGGCAAGGCACAGCGCCGGCACGTGCGCGGCATGGACCTCGATGTGGCCCTGTCCAAGGTTCGGCAGCGCAGCAAGGACCGGCCGCTGGCGATCGCGCGAGCGTTGGAGCGGGCGAAGGGCGTGTTCGGGGACGGTCGGCTGGACGAGGCGATCGACCTGACGCGCGACGTGGTGCAGGCGGTCGCCCTCGCACCGAAGGCCGAGCGGAAGCGGGCGCTGGACCTGGGCGCGGCGCTCGCCCGGAAACTCGTCGGCGAGCTGCCGCCCGTGCTGGCGAAGGTGTTCGCCCTGCCCAAGGCCCTGGACCAGACCGCGACGCCGCACCGGCCGATGGGCCGTGTGCTGGCGAATCTGTTCACCTGGCTGCTGTCCGGCTCCACCACGCCGGACAACTGGCCGGCCCGGTTCTGCGAGTGGTTGTGCGTGACCAGCCAGCTTCCCGACCCTCTTGTTCCGACGCCGGACCTGCTCGCGCCGACGGCGACCGCAGCGCGCAAGGAGGTGATCGCGCTGTACCACGCGGCCGCCGAGGACGACGAGGACGAGGAGCAGGACGTGGACTCGGGGCCGTCCGCGTGGGCGTGCGTGGCCGCGGTCGAGTTGGAGCGGGTGGCCGCGCCGGTGTTCGAGCGGTCCGCGCCGCTGGAACCCGACACAGTCACCGCGATCCGGCTGGCGGCGCTGTGCCTGGCCGGGGAGGTGACCGACCCACAGGAGGCGGCGCTGTGCCGGCGGTTCCGGGCGCTCGCTGCCGGCGTGACGCTGCTGCAACGCCGCTCGACCGGCCAGTGGCAGCCGACGGAGATGATCATCCTGGCCACCGCGTGAACGACTTGTCATTATCTTGCATCGACTCGTACGACTCTTGCGGCCAAGTGTCGGAATTCGTATAGTCCGCTGCACGTGGTCCGCACCCTGCCTCGCGGGCCAGGAAGCGAGCAGTCGATGAAGCCTGCCAACCCTGCATTTGGCATGCCCTTGTTGCTGGCCGCGACACTGATCGCCTCGGGCGCGGCCCTGCTGTCCGGGGCCGCTCCCGCCGCCGCGGCCACCTGTCCCACGACCGCCTCCGGCGGCGCATCAGTGCCGTTCCGCACCGTGGAGGCCGAGTGCTCGGCCACCAACGGCGCCGCCGTCGGCCCCGACTACAGCCAGGCCAGCATCGCGTCCGAGGCGTCCGGCCGGCAGGCCGTGCGCATCGGCCAGGGCCAGTACGTCGAGTTCACGCTGCCGGCCGCGGCGAACTCGATCAACGTCCACTACAACCTGCCCGACGGCAGCTCCGGCCGGCTCTCGGTGTACGTCAACGGAACCAAGCTCGGCAGCGGGCTGTCGGTGACGTCCCGGTACATGTACATCGACACCGGCTGGATCCCGGGCGCGAAGACGCACCACTTCTTCGACGACTCCCGGCTGCTGCTGGGCCAGAACCTCGGCGCCGGGGCCAAGGTCCGGGTGCAGGCCGACGGCGGCGACGTCGGCCAGGCCACCATCGACCTCGCCGACTTCGAGCAGGTCGGCGGCGCGGCGGCGCAGCCGGCGAACTCGCTGTCGGTGACCGACTACGGGGCCACCGCCAACGACTCGTCCGACGACACGCAGGCGTTCCGCAACGCCATCTCGGCGGCGAAGTCGCAGGGCAAGACCGTGTGGATCCCCAGCGGCCGGTTCGAGATCCCGTCCGCGCTGCAGGTCGACCAGGTGACCATCCGCGGCGCCGGCCCGTGGTACACCACGTTGCACGGCAACAACATCTTCAACAACGGCGGCGCGTCCGGCAACATCAAGCTCTACGACTTCGCGATCTTCGGCGACGTCACCGAGCGCAACGACGGCAGCCCGGACAACGGCTTCCACGGCGTGCTGGGCAACGGGTCCGTGGTGCAGAACCTGTGGATCCAGGACACCAAGTGCGGCCTGTGGCTGATGAACGGGGCGTCGAGCAACCTGACGATCGCCAACAACCGGATCATCGACACCATGGCCGACGGCGTCAACTTCGACGGCGCCGTCACGAACTCCACGCTCAGCAACAACTACCTGCGCAACAACGGCGACGACGGCCTGGCGCTGTGGTCCAACGGGCAGGCCGACTCCGGCAACTCGCTGACCAACAACACCGTCGTGCAGCCCAACCTGGCCAACGGCATCGCGCTGTACGGCGGTTCCGACAACAGCATCAGCGGCAACCTCGTGCAGGACACCAACGCTCTCGGCGGTGGCATCCTGGTGGCCAACCGGTTCAACAGCGTTCCGCTGGGTGGCACGATCACCGTGTCCAACAACGCCACGCTGCGCGCCGGGGCGCTGGATCCCAACTGGCAGTTCGGGGTCGGCGCGCTCTGGTTCGACGCCCGCGACCAGGCGATCACCGGCGTGACCATCAACGTCACCAACTTCAAGGCGATCGACAGCCCGTACGAGGCGATCCAGTTCATCGACGGCAACGGCGCCGGCAAGACGATCCAGGGCATCACCATCAACGGCGCGACCGTGCAGGGCGTGGGCACCTTCGTCCTGCAGTCGCAGACCCAAGGCACGGTGTCGGTCAGCAACGTCACCGCCAGCCGCGTCGGCGTGGTCGGCACGTACAACTGCCCGTACCCGTCGTCC
This sequence comes from Kutzneria kofuensis, assembly GCF_014203355.1. Taxonomy (NCBI): domain Bacteria; kingdom Bacillati; phylum Actinomycetota; class Actinomycetes; order Pseudonocardiales; family Pseudonocardiaceae; genus Kutzneria; species Kutzneria kofuensis. The sequence continues at coordinate 7,666,767 of NZ_JACHIR010000001.1, read as the reverse complement.
ATCCCGAAGATGACGTTCAACGGCTCCGGCAACAGCGGCTACAGCGGCACCTGGGGCGACTGCGCGACGTGGCCGCCGCCGAACTCCGGCCCGCCCGCGCCGCCGTCGTCCGGCACGAACCTGGCTCGCGGCAAGGCGATCTCGGCCAGCGGCTCGCAGGGCGGCTTCCCGCCGGGCAACGCCAACGACGGCAACGCCGACAGCTACTGGGAGAGCACCAACAACGCCTTCCCGCAGTCGCTGACCGTCGACCTCGGCCAGGGCTACGCGATCAACAAGGTGGTGCTGAAGCTGCCGCCGTCCTCGGCGTGGGGCGCCCGCACACAGACGCTGACCATCCAGGGCAGCAACGACGGCAACTCGTGGTCCACACTCGTCGGATCACGCGGCTACACCTTCGATCCGGCGTCCGGCAACACCGCCTCGGTGTCGTTCGGCACGACCACGCAGCGGTTCGTGCGGCTCACCTTCACCGGCAACACGGGCTGGCCCGCCGGGCAGGTGTCCGAGTTCGAGGTGGACATGGCGTGATCTCGTCGGCGGGGGCCGCCTTCCGGCGGCCCCCGTTCGGCTATTCCTGTTCGCCGGGAGGAAGATAGCCGTGCCCGGACAGGTCGAACCAGTTGCCCTCCGGGTCGATGGCCCGGTACTCGGCGAACGGCCGGGTGGTGTGGCGGACCGCCGGTTCGGGCAGCCCGGCCTCGACCAGGCTCGCCATCGACCCCTCGACGTCGTCGACGTGGAAGCCGAAGTGGTTGAAGCCGGTCGGCACGTCGCCGTCCAGGGCCTGCTGGATGATGGCCAGGTTGATGTAGCCGTCGGTGAGGAACTGGCTGCCGTCGGGGTCGGTGTGGAAGATCCGCATGCCGAACTGGTCCCGGTAGAAGTGGGCGAGCTTGACCGCGTCCCGGGCGGTGAACGCGAGATGGCGGAGCTTGGCGGTGGGCATCGGTACTCCTGCGTTGATCAACTTCGGATCTAGCTTGCGGGAACCATGTTGTGGAAGGCCGTGATCAGCCACTCGCCGTCGCGGCGCTCGACGACGGCCTGGGCGTGCGTGCCCGTCGCCTTGCCGTCGGAACTGTGCACAGTGGACGCCACGTGCACGACGGCGGCGTCGTCGGTGATGAACCGGATGCTGTGCACGTCGGCGGTGAGCTTCGTGTCGCGGTAGCGGGTCTGGAACAGGTTCTGATGACCGGCCGCGACGGTCGCCCGGCCGTGCTGCTCCTCGCCGCGCACGTTGACGAACTCGGTGTCCGGCGCGAAAACGCTGGCGAACCGCTCGCCGGAGCCGGCGGCCCAGCCCTCGGCCATGCGCTCCCAGAGCGCCTTGATCTCCGCGCTCACGCCGCCACCACCTTCACGCCGGTGCGCAGCGGCAGCGGCGCGCCACCCGGGTCCCACGCCTCGACGTTGTAGCTGGTCAGGCCGCCGACCTGCTCGAGGTAGCAGATGACGTTGACGGGCCAGCCGGTCGCGGCGAACACGTGCTCGTCCATCGCCGTCGGCCGGGACGACAGCGTGCAGGCGCGTTCCGCCGGCACCCGCGTGATGCGGTGCCAGTCCGGATGCATGTGGATCGAGCCGAGGATGTCCAGACCGCTCCGCTCGGCCTCGCGGTTGATGCGGAGCAGGTCGGCGGGATCCAGCCAGTAGCCGCGATCGGCGTTCTCGTAGGCGCTGCCGAACTTCGGCACGATGGTCGTGGCGAACTCCTCGATCGCGGCGCACGAGGTGGTGCGGGCGTTGGCGCCGAAGGCGAGGCGGCGCACGTGGATGGTCGCCGGCGCGGACTCCCCCAGCAGCACGGCGAAACAGGGCAGCGGGTGGTCGGGCGTGAGTGTCTCGTACACCGGCAGGGCGGTGTCCAGGAAGTGCTCGACCACCTCGGGACAGACCACCACGGCAGGGGTGTGATGACTGGGCATGCGGACGTTTCTCTCCTACGGGACCGGGGTCGCTCCGAGGATGCCGCATGTTCGCCGCGTATTACTTCAAAGTTCGGTCAGAAATGTTCGTAACCAAACGACCGGGACCAAACGATTGACGGTTGACACCCCGCTTGATCACGCGTTCGGCGTAACCGATGCCATCCGCCGGACCGCGACGGCGGCCCGCAGCATCGGCAGGTCCGCCGGCCGGGTGGGATCCAGGCCGGTGAGGCGGCCGATCCGGCGCAGGCGGTTGTCCACAGTGTTGGCGTGCACGCCCAGGGCCGCCGCGGTGGCGTTGCGGCGCAGACCGGCGTCCAGGTAGGCGTCGAGCGTGCGCAGCAGGTCCTCGTCCACCGGGTCGAGCAGGGCCGCCAGGCGTGCCGTGGCCTCCGACGGCCGGGTCAGCTGGTATTCGAGCAGCACGTCGGCGAGCCGGTAGATGCCCGGCTCGCGGCGGGTTTTCGTCGCCACCTCAAGGACTTCCCGGGCCAGCCGCACCGCGTTCGGCACCGCCGCCGGCGTCGCCGGCTCCATCGCGACGGTGATCGTCGTGCCGGCGGCCTTCGTCAGCCGGGCGTGCAGGCGGCCGTCGCCGGCGGTCGGCAGCAGCGCGATGCCGCCGGTCGGGGACAACGCGGTCAGCACGTCGTCGCGGCCGAGGCGTTCCAGCTCCAGCCTGATCCGGCGCACCTTCCGCCGGCCCGCCATCACGTGATCGACGCCCTCCTGGAGCTCGTCCGGATGCGGGTTGATCGCCAGCGCCGCGACGACGTACTGATCGGGCAGCTTGATCCCGGCGCGGAAGGCCGCGTCCGTGGCGTCGCCGCCCTCGGTGAGCGCCGCGAGCAGGGCGCCCCTGGCCGCCTGCGTCTCCCCCACCGTGCTCTCCCGGTGTTCCAGGAAGCCCGACGCGATCGCCTGGTGCACAACGTGCTGGAAGGTCAGCACCGCCCCGAAGAAGTCGATCAAGTCGTTCGCGGCGGCGTTTTCCAGCTCCGGCCGCAGATGCGTGACGCTCTCCTGCAGGCCGAGCAGGTAGGCGTCGAGGATGGCCTGCATCGGGATGCCCTCCTCGCCGCGGGCGATCGCCGACTCGCGGGCCTGGTGGACCAGCTCCGGGGCGGGGACGCCCTTGTCGGGCAGCGACTCGACGAAGCCGCGCAGCGCCCGCTCCGTCATCGGGCGGACATCGCTGGTCAGCGCCTCCACCGGCATCGAGCCGTAGCTGGGCAGCCGCTCCACCAGGCGGGCCAGCACCCGGTCGACCAGCGCCGGCACGTGCGCGTCCGCCAGCATCGTTGCCCCGCTTTCCCCTCGCCCGGTTGTGACCCGTCACAACCATCATGCCGGCGAGCTGGGTGGATTCGCAGTACTCTGCCGGCCTGATCCGGCGGAGGATTGTGACAGACACCAACCGGGAGGGAAATCGATGGCCTTCGGCGACTTCCAGTACGAGATCTACTTCGGCGGGCTGCGGGGCATCGCGCCGTCCCTGCCGATGGTCTTCGGCGAACTGGAGGCGCGGGCCGCCCAGGCGCTGCCGCCGTCCCTGCTGTCCTACGTGGCCGGTGGCGCCGGTGACGAGCACACCCAGCGCTCCAACGCGACGGCGTTCCAGCAGTGGGGCCTGATGCCGCGGATGTTCGTCGGCGCCAAGGACCGCGACCTGTCCGTCTCCATGTTCGGTTTGACGCTGCCGTCCCCGCTGTTCATGGCGCCCATCGGCGTGCTCGGGCTGTGCGCCCAGGACGGCCACGGCGACCTTGCCGCCGCCGACGCCGCCGCTCGCACCGGCGTCCCGCTCGTGCTGTCCACCCTCACCGAGGATCCGCTGGAGGACGTCGCTCCCCGACTCGGCGACACCCCCGGCTTCTTCCAGCTCTACACACCCAGCGATCGTGAGCTCGCCGAGAGCCTCGTGCACCGGGCCGAGGCCGCCGGGTTCAAGGCCGTCATCGTCACGCTCGACACGTGGATTCCCGGTTGGCGGCCTCGGGACCTTTCCACCGGCAACTTCCCCCAGCTGCGCGGGCGGTGTCTCGCCAACTACACCTCCGACCCCGTCTTCCGGGCGCGGCTCGGCCAGGACCCCGCCGCGGACGTCACGGCCACCGTCGGCCTGTGGGCCCAGCTCTTCGGCAACCCCCTGACCTGGGACGACCTCCCGTGGCTGCGGTCCATCACCTCGCTGCCCCTGATCGTCAAGGGCATCCAGCACCCCGACGACGCCCGCCGGGCCCGGGACGGCGGCATCGACGGCATCTACTGCTCCAACCACGGCGGCCGCCAGGCCAATGGCGGCATCCCCGCCCTCGACTGCCTTCCGGGCGTGGTCGCCGCCGCCGACGGTCTTCCCGTGCTGTTCGACTCCGGCGTCCGCTCCGGCACCGATGTCGTGAAGGCTCTCGCCCTCGGCGCCACCGCCGTCGGCGTCGGCCGGCCGTACGTCTACGGCATGGCCCTCGGCGGCGCCGACGGCGTCGTGCACGTGCTCCGGTCCATGCTGGCGGAGGCGGATTTGTTGATGGCCGTCGACGGCTACCCGACGCTGGCCGACCTTGGCCCCGACGCGCTCCGGCGAGTCACGCCCAGCGTCACACCGAATGCGTGAAACAGGTTCACGTGCTGGAGGTGGTGTGGGCGTGGGTGTTCCTGGTCAGTCCTTCGGGGTGCCGTTGGTGGCCGGCGGCTCATCGGCGGGCGGCTCCTCCGACGAGGCCGGTGACTCGTCGGCGGGTGGCTCCCCCGACGCGGTCGGCGGCTCGGGCCGCGTGGTGAACCTCGACCACACCTTGCCGGCGGCGTCGGAGATCACGCCGCCGACCTCGTTGAGCACCTTGGCCAGCGGATCCGTGGTCTCCACGAACGCGTCCCGGTAGGAACGGGCCGCCGACTTCACGTCCTCGGTCCACTGGTTCTGCGGGTCGTCGCTGCGCTCCGGGTAGGTGCCGCCGAGGATCTCCCGATACCCCTCGCTCGCGGCCCACTTCTGCAGCTCGGCGGCCCGAACCACGGCCAGCGGGTGGCTCAGGTCGATCACGTTCATCAGCTTGAGCACGCTGTCGCGGACATCGCCCTCGGCCTCGTACTCCCGGGCCTGCGCCAGGAACGCCTCGGTGTCCACTTCGGACGGATCGACGGCGCCGGCGAGCAGCACGTGGGTGCGCAGCGCGGTCGTCGGCTCCTGCACGCACAGCAGGCCGGCGCGGTCGGCGGACAGCTCGGCCTTGCGGTACCACTCCTTGAGCGCGGCGATGATCGCCCGCAGGCCCCAGTAGCCGACCGGCATCCACGACATGCTGGTGAGCAGCCGGAGCAGGCGCTCCAGCATGGTCCGGTACAGCGCGTGACCGGACAGCGCGTGCCCGACCTCGTGGCCGATGGCGAACCGCAGCCCCTCGGTGTCCAGCGCCTCCACCAGGCCGGTGGTGATGACGATGAACGGCTGGTCGAGGCCGATCGTCATGGCGTTGGGCACGGGATTGCGCGTGACGTAGAGCTCCGGCGCCGGGTCGACGTCCAGGATCTCGGCGCACTCGTTGCGGATCTTGTCCAGCGCCGGGTACTGGCGCGGGCCGACGCGGATCGACGACGCCCGCGACCACAGCCGCTCACTGCGCTCCCCGAACGCGCCGTTGACCGCGCGCAGCACCTGGGGGAAGCCCGGCACCGAACGCAGCGTGGTCAGTGCGCCGCGGTCCGCCGGGTGTTCGTACGCCCGCGGGCTGATGCCCGGGAACCGCACCCGACCCTCGCTGAGGGTCACACCACCGGTCGAGTCGTCCGCAGAAGTCACTCCTCCACAGTAACCACGGTCGGCGGCGGGCGTGGCCGAATCGGGTGATCGTTAGGATCGGGGCCATGCGGATATGCGTGTTCTGCGGCTCCTCCACCGGCGGCGACGGGTACCTGGAGGCCGCCCGGGCAGTCGGCCGGACGCTGGCGGAGCGCGGCATCGGCGTGGTGTACGGCGGCGCGAAGGTCGGCACCATGGGCGCGGTCGCCGACGGCGCGCTGGCCGCGGGCGGCGAGGTCATCGGCGTGATCCCGGAGAGCCTCGTCACCTGGGAGGTCGCCCACGACGGCCTCACCGAGCAGCACATCGTGGACGGCCTGCACGCCCGCAAGGCGCTGATGGCCGAGCTGTCCGACGCCTTCATCGCGCTGCCGGGCGGCGTCGGCACGATGGAGGAGCTGTTCGAGGTGTGGACCTGGGCGCAGCTCGGCCTGCACACGAAGCCGGTCGGTCTGCTCGACGTGAACGGCTTCTACGAGCACCTGCTGCGGTTCACCGACACCATGGTCGAGCAGGGTTTCCTGCGCAAGCCGTACCGGGAGATGCTGCTCGTCGACGCCGACCTGCCCGCGCTGCTGGACCGGATCGCCGAGTACCAGCCGCCGACCTACAAGTGGTCGGAGAAGGGCTGAGCGAACCGGGTGACATGAGGTAATTCGGCGGCCGGTGGCTGCGACAATCGGTGGCGGGAGGTGCGTCACCATGAACACCCCTGAGCTCCCGCTGGCCGCCGTCCGCCCCTACTTCTCCGTTGTCGTTCTCGAGGGCGAGGATTTCGCCGCCCTCACCGACTTCCTGCTGACCTCCGGCCGCGGCGACATCGTCGCCCGGCACGAGACCGCGGACCTGCTGGCGTTCGTGCGCCGTCGGGAGGATCCGCCGACCTGGGCCGGCACCGATGCCGGCTTCGTCGACGTCACCCACCAACTCACGATCGTGTTGCGGCGTGGCGGTTTTATCGTCGTCTGCACGGACAAGCCCAGTCAGGAACGGCTGCAGACCTGGCTGGACCGCCAGTCGTCGCTGCGCCGCTACCCGTCCGAGGTGCTGGAGAGCGCGCTGATCCGGGGCGAGGTGAAGAACCTGTGGTTACGGGGAATTCACCGGCGCTCCAGCGTGAAGGCCGACGGCAAGGTGCTCAGCGGCAGCAGCGTCGAGCAGACGCTCAGCCCGCACGAGGACGGTTCCTATGTCGCCGGCTCGGCTCGAGCCGCATTGCCGTTGCGGCCGGATCTCTTACTGCTCAAGGGAAACGCCGGGACAACACCGCGTAACGCCCTGGTGTGGTTGAGCACTCGCGCCGACTTCGACACGTTCACCGCGATGGCGGCCGAGCTGCTCGACCTGCTCGAGGACGCACGCGCCCGGGGCGCCGAGCGGCCCGATTTCCTCGCCATGCTGGCCAGTCCGGCCGACATCGCCGAGGTGCGCGACGCCTTCGAGGTCATCGTCGAGGATCCCGACACCCTGCCGCCGGGTTCGCTCAGCGACGAGCTCCGCGACCTCGCACTGTCCGTGCGGGACGATCCTCCCTCCGTCACCTCCCTACCCGACTCCGCCGGATTCGTTCTCAACGGCACCGTCGAGGTCACTCCCGAGTTCGTCGGCGACAAGGTCCGGCTCGACGGCGACTCCCCCATCCTGGAGACCGACCTGCTCACGGTGTACTACCAGTCCGGCCACTCCTACAGCCGCGGCCGCTTCTGGCAGGCCCGTGCCCCCGAGTACCCCTTTCGCAACTGGCGGTTCGAGGACTTCCACGGCTGGGACATCCGCCGCGAGAAGCCCCGGGCCAACTCGCCCCAGCAGATCCACGACGCCATCGGCAGCGACAACTCACTGTTCGACTGGGTCGCCCAGCACTACGCGCACGGTTGGCTGGTCTGCGACGACGGTCCCGGCGAGGTCGCCGACTTCCTGCACATCGACGCCGCCCGCACGCTGAGCCTGATCCACGTCAAGGCCGCCAAGAGCCACTCCCGCGACCGGGACGTCTCCGCCGCCGCGTACGAGGTCGTGGTCAGCCAGGCCGTCAAGAACCTCATCTACGTCAGTCGTGGCCACCTCCGTCCGCAGCTCTCCCGGCCGCCCGTCCGGCGACCTGCCTCCTGGATCGACGGCCGGCGCGTCCGCGGCCGCCGCGAGTTCCTCCGCCAGCTCGACGCCCGCATCGCCACCGACGACCTGCGGGTGGTCATCCTGCAGCCGCACGTCAGCCAGCGCACCTACGACGCCCTGCGTGGGGCCGCCGGTCGTGGCTCCCCCGAGCTCATGCGCCTCTACCTGCTGGAGTCCATGCTCAACTCCGCCCGCCAGTCCGCCACCGGGCAGGGCGCCGACCTGGAGGTCATCGCGAGCAAGGAGTGACCGGTCAGGCCGATGCCCGGCGCACGGTCCGCCGGCCGAACACCAGCCACGCCACCGCGCCGACGACCGGCAGCACCAGGATGCCGAGCACCCAGCCGACACGTGTGGAACCGTCCATGTCCAGCCGCAGCACGTCGACGAGCGCGACGACGTACAGGACGAACATGGGTAGGACGATCGCAAGGTGAGTGAAGGTCATGTCGCTCAGCTCCTTCGTCTGATGAGGACGGTGCCAGCATCGCGCGCCGGCGGGCGAAGGGCAGTAGTGCGGATGCCCGTCTTTGGGGTGGTGCTAGGTACAGGTGCGGGCGGGTGCTGGTGACATGGCCGGGTCCGCCCGCGATCACTACCGTGGTCGCCATGTCACCCCTGGCCAGGCATCTGCTGCGCGCACCGTGGACGGCGCGGGCGTGGCGGGCGACCGCGCACCTGGCGGTGGGGCTCCCGCTGGGGCTGGTGAGCACGGCCGGCGTGGTCGCGCTGGCCGGACTGACGGTCGCCTGCGCGTCGCTGCTGGGCCCAGCGGTGATGGGGTTGCTGGTGCCGCCGCTGGAACCGCTGGCCACTGCGCGGCCGTGGACCTGGGTGCTGGTCATTCCCCTGTTCACGGCGCTGCTGTGGTGGACCGTCCCGTGCACGGCGATGCAGCGCCGGCGGTTCGCCGCGACGCTCCGCATGGGGATAATGCGTCCCCCGGCGCGGCGGCGCCTGCTGGGCCTGGCGGCGCAGTCGGCCACCTGGCGTCAGCTCACCTATCACCTGCTCGCCGGCGTTTTCGGCACCGTCGAGTTCGTCCTGGTCGCGGCGCTGTGGCTGGTCGGGCCGCCGCTGGCCGTGCAGCCGCTCTACATATGGTGGCTGCCGGGCCACGGCACGGTGACCACTGTGCTGCTGTCCACTGTGGTCGGCGCGGTGGGGTTCCACCTGGCGCCCTGGGCGGCGATCGGGTGTGCCCGGCTGGACTTCGAGATGGCGCTCTGGCTGCTCGGCCCGAGCCGCCGCCAGCAGCTCGCCGAGCTCTCCGCACGCATGCAGACGGTGGTCGACAGCCGCTCGGACGTCATCGCCTCCGCCGACGCCGAACGCCGACGCATCGAGCGTGACCTGCACGACGGCGCCCAGCAGCGGCTGGTCTCGCTCGCCATGAACCTCGGCATCGCCCGACTCGACCTCGACGGCGTGCCCGACCACGTGCGCAAGGCGATCGAGGACGCCCACGAGGAGGCCAAGCTGGCGCTCACCGAGCTGCGCGACCTCGTCCGCGGGCTGCATCCCGCCGTCCTCGACGAGCGGGGGCTGGACGCGGCGCTGTCCGGCATCTCCGCCCGGTCGCCCGTGCCCGTCACCCTGGCCGTCGACCTGCCCCACCGTCCGTCCAGGACAACCGAAGCCGTTGCCTACTTCGTCGTCTCGGAGGCCCTTGCCAATGCCGCGAAACACGCCCACGCGTCCCGAGTGGACATTCGGGTGAGCCACGACAGCGACGGCGTGGTCACCGTCGTCGTCTCCGACGACGGCCGCGGCGGCGCCCGGCTGGAGGACAGCACCGGCCTGCGTGGACTGGCGCAACGCGTCGGCTCCATCGACGGCTCGCTGCGTATCGACAGTCCGGTCGGGGCCGGCACCGTCCTCATCGCGGAGTTGCCATGCGTGTCGTGATCGCCGAGGACTCCGTGCTCCTGCGCGAGGGCCTGGTCCGCCTGCTCGAGGGCGCCGGCATGCAGGTCGTCGAGGCCGTCGGCGACGCCGACGAGCTGCTCCGCGCCGTCTCCGCCCACGAGCCCGACCTCGTGCTGCTCGACGTCCGTATGCCACCCACCCACACCGATGAGGGACTCCGTGCCGCACTCGTCATCCGCCGCCAGTGGCCCGCCATGGCGGTCCTCGTGCTCTCCCAGTATGTGGAGGAGCGCTATGCCAGCGAGCTCCTCGCCAACGAGACCAGCGGCGTCGGCTACCTGCTCAAGGACCGCGTCGCCGACGTCGGCGAGTTCCTCTCCGCGCTGCGCCGCGTCGCCGCCGGCGGCACCGCCCTCGACCCGGAGGCCGTCGCCCAGCTCCTGCTCCGCACGCGCAACGACCCCCTCACCCGGCTCAGCCCCCGCGAGCGCGAGGTCCTCCGCCTCATGGCCGAGGGCCGCTCCAACGCCGGCGTCGCCGACGCCCTCGTGATCAGCGAGAGCGCCGTCGCCAAGCACGTCAACAGCATCTTCAGCAAGCTCGACCTGCCGCCGGCCGACAACGACCACCGCCGGGTGCTGGCCGTCCTGCGCTTTCTGAAGGGCTAGAGCGAGCCGGCCAGCTGCCAGGTGCGGAGGCGGTCGGCGCTGGAGCGCATCCCGGACTGGATGAGGACGACGTCGGTGGCACCGGCGTCGAAGTAGCGGCGGATACCGGCGGCGACCTCGGCCTCGGAGCCGATGAGGGCGAGGTCGGCGGGGTGAGCGACGCCCTCGACGTCGAGGATCTGCCGGTAGGAGGGGATGTCGCCGTAGTAGCCGAGGCTGACGGCGGCGATGGCCCGGACGGCGTCGACGTCGTCGGTGACGACGGCGGGCACGGCGGCGACGATGCGGGGTTCGAAGGAGCCGTCGAAGGCGGGCACGATGTGCCGTTCGAGGGCACGGGGACCGGCGAGGAAGGGGATGGTGCCGTCGGCGAACTCGGCGGTGGCGCGAAGGGTCTGCGGAGCCATGGCGGCGACCAGCAGCTGCACGCCGTCGCCACCGGGGACGGCGGTGGGCAGCGACGGCCGGGCGACGACGGCGGAGCCGGCGAAGGAGACCTGCTCGCCGTCGAGGGCCTGGTTGAGCACCTCCAGGGACTCCCGGAGCAGCCGGATCGGCGGCGGGTAGTCGAGCCCGTACGCGGGTTCGAGCAGGCCGCGGACGCCGAGGCCGACGCCGAGGGTGAACCGGCCGGCGGTGGCGGCCTGGGCGGTCTGCGCGAGGGAGGCGATCACCAGCGGGTGCCGCGAGTACAGCGGCACGACGGCGGTGCCGACCTCGATGCCGGGCACCTCCCGCCCGGCCAGGGCGGCGAGACTGATGGCGTCGTGGTCGAAGATCTGGGTGAACCACACCGACGACAGCCCGGCGATGGCGGCCTCGCGGGTCTGCGCGATCAGCTCGTCGACGATGTTCTTGGCGTGCCCGGCGTCTCCGGCGGGCAGCACGGCTCCGATGGTCATACTGTCCTCCGTGGTCAGCCGGCGAGCGCCTGGCGCGGGGTGGTGGCCCAGTCGACGACGGCGAGGGAGCGCTCGGCGAGCTCCTGCCACCCGATCTCGCCGAGCCGGTCGAACATGCCCAGGGCCAGGCTGATCCGGGCGGACGCCTCGCCGTAGCGGTGTTCCCTCAGGTCGAGTTCGCCGAGCAGGTACTGCGTGGCGGCCTCGCCGAGCCGGTCGCCGGCGCGCAGCGCGGCCCGCAGGGCGCATTCGTTGCTGTCCCGCCAGTCGCCGAACATCCGTTGCGCGCCGGCAAGGTCCGCGATGGCGACGGCGAGGTTCCAGCAGTGCTCGACGGCGTCGATGGCGGCGGCGTGCCGGACCATGGCCAGCAGGGCGACGCGTTCCTGCGCGTACCACCCGGCCGGGTCGGTGAGCACGGCGTTCACCACGGAATCCGCCAGCGGCCACCGGGATGCGTCGCCGCGGGTGCCGAAGCCCTGCCGCAGCCGGGCCTCGTCGGTGAGAGCGAGCCAGGCGCCGAAGAGACGGGCCAGGTAGCCGTCGTTGTCCTGCGCGGCAAGGAGTTCGCGGGCGTGGATCCGGGCGAGCCGGTGCAGGCGATAGCGGGTCGCGATGCCGGCGCCGACCACGTCCACCAGTCGGGCGTCGACGAGCCCCTCCAACGCGTCGGCGGCCGTCACGGCGTCCAGGTCGAGCAGCGGGGCCGCCACCCAGGACGCGAAACTGACGGTGTCCAGCGAACCCAGCCGGGCGAACAACGTCCGCGACGCCGGCGACAGCCCGGCGAAGCTGCGCTGGAGGCTGGCCCGCACCTGCGGGTCCAGGCCGTTCCGAAACCGCGCGACGAGGTGCCCGAAGGTCCAATGTGGACGTGCGGCGAGCATGGATGCCGCCCCGCTCAAGGCCAGTTGCAGACCGCCGCACAGCTCGACGAGCTCGTTGGCCTCGGCCAGCTCCGCCCACACCCGGTCCCGCCCGACCATCGCCGCCAGCAGCGCGATGCCGCCCTGGCCGCCCAGCACGTCCAGCTCGAACACGGTCGACCCGGGCAGCGGGGCCGTGCGCGCACGGGTGGTCATGACCAGCCGGCTGGACGCGGTGCCCGGCACCAGCGACCGGATCTGCGCGAGATCGGTGGCGTCCTCGACGATGGTCAGCACTCGCCGGTCGGCGATCGCGCTGCGGTACAACGCGGCGCGGCCCTCGACATCGGCCGGGATCGCGGTGAAGCCCAGCGCCAGCAGGAACCGTTCGAGCACGTCCGCGATGTTCTCGGTCATGCGCGCGTACAGCTGCCCGTCCGGGAACTGCGCGGCCAGCCGGTGCGCCGCCTCGATGGCCACAGCGGACTTCCCGACGCCGCCACGCCCGGTGATCACGGCGACCAGCGGCCCGTGGTCGTCGGTCAGCTGTGCTTGAATGCCCGCCAGAGCAGCGCCGTTACCGGTGAAGTACGGGACCCGGGCCGGTAGCATCCGCGGCACGGAAACGCTTGCGGCGACGGGCTTCGACACCGGCTCGGCGTGGCCGTTGAGGATGTCCTGGTGCAGCCGCCGCAGCTCCTCGCCCGGTTCGAGGCCGAGTTCGTCCACAAAGGTCTGTCGCACGGTCCGGTACGCCGTCAGGGCCTCGACGCGGCGGCCGCAGCGGTGCAGCGCGGTCATCAGCTGGCCGACGAAGCGCTCCCGCAGCGGGAACTCCTCGACCATGGTGGAGATCTCACCGACGATCTCGTGGTGCAGGCCCAGCTGCAGCTCGGCGTCGAAGCAGTCCTCGAACGCCTCGACCCGCCGCTCGGCGATGCGAACCTGGTTGGCGCGCACCATGGTGCTGTCGACGCCGGTCAGCGGCTCCCCCCGCCACAGCGCCAGCGCCGAGCGGAACGCCTCCCGTGCGGCATCGGGCCGACACGCCGCCAGCTCGGCGCGACCCCGGCTGACCAGGTCCTCGAACACGTGCAGATCGAGCTCGGCAGGGGCCAGTTCGATCGTGTAACCGAGGCCGCGCACCCGGATCCGCTCGCCGACGCCGGCGGTGACGAACAGCCGGCGCAGCGCGGAGATGCTGGTCTGGATCTGCGCCCGCGCGGTGGCCGGCGGCGTGCTGCCCCACAGCGCGTCGAGCAGGCTCTCCAGCGGCACCACCCGGTTGGCGTTGAGCAGCAGCATGGCCAGCACCACCTGCTGGCGGCGGGCGGTCACCCGCACGGAATTGACCTGGAGCAGGCCGAGCAGCCTGAAGCAAGGAGCTAACGTCTGCACTTGTTCTCCCCCAGAGAGTGTGCTTTTCCGCCGACGAGCACCTCGCGCGGCGGCGGGTGGCCGAGGAACGCGGTCGGGCTGGCGGTCAGCCCGTACGCCCCGGCCTGAAAGATCGCGATCAGGTCGCCGACCTCGGCCCGCGCCAGCTCGACCTTGTCCCCCAACAGGTCCAGCGGCGTACAGAGGCAGCCGACGACGGTGACAGTCTCCACGGTGGACTCGGATGTGGCTGTTGCCAGCGGATAGTTGCGCCGGATCTTCTGGCCGAAGTTGCCGGACGCGGCGAGCTGGTGGTGCAGACCGCCGTCCACGACCAGGAACGTGGTGCCCCGCGAGTGTTTCCGGTCCACCACCCGGGTCACGTAGACGCCGGCCTCGCCGACGAGGTAGCGGCCGAGCTCGATCACCACCCGCGCGTCGGGCAACTGGCGCAGTGAGGTGTCGGCCAGCTTGGCCAGGTTCTCCCCGATCGGCGCGAGATCGAGGGCGGTGTCGCGGGCCGAGTACGGGATCCCGAAGCCGCCGCCCAGGTTGACGTAGCGAACGGGCGCCGGCGCCACCTCGGCCAGCCGCAGCACCAGGTCGACGGTCGCGCGCTGGGCCTCGCAGATGCTGTCGGCGCGCAGGTTCTGCGAGCCGGCGAACACGTGGAAGCCGTAGAAGTCCAGGTCACCGAGCTGCGCCAACACCGCCGGCACCTGCTCGGCGTCGATGCCGAACTGCTGTGCGCCGCCGCCGAGCGTCATGCCGGCGCCGCGCACCGAGAAGTCGGGGTTCACCCGCAACGCCACCCGCGCCCGGATGCCGAGTCGCTCGCTGACGTCCCGTACGCGAGCGAGCTCGGTGATCGACTCCAGCTCGACGGTCACGCCCGCGGCGACGGCCTGGACCAGCTCGTCGGTCGTCTTGCCGGGGCCGGCGAAGCTGATCCGGTCGGCCGGCATCGTGGTGTCCAGGGCCAGCTGCAGCTCGCCCGCGGAGGCGACGTCGAAGCCGTCCACCTCGGCGCTCATGTGGTGCAGCACGGCCGGCATCGGGTTGGCCTTGACCGCGTAGCTCAGCGAGATCTCCGCCGGCAGCGCGGCCCGCACCTCGGCGACGCGCCCGCTGAGCAGGTCGCGGTCGTACGCGAAGAACGGCGTGCCGCCCACACGGGCCGCGAGCCGGTCCACCGGCACGCCGCCCACCGTCAGCACACCGTCCACCCGGGGGAACGTGTTCGACATGGCACCCCTCGATCGCTTGCCGACTCAACTTCCGGTCGAACTCTGTCAAGTGGGGGCCCGTACCCACATGGGTAGGCGGTACCCATATTCGCCGGGGCAGGGTGGGGGAAGCGCAGTGTTGACGTGACGGCACGGTGTCCGCTATTTCGCGCGTGAGCACTCGCTGTCCACTAGTTGCCGGCCTTTTCCTGCCGCCGCGACCGCCTTGCCCGCCGCATTCCGCGCACCGCACGATCGGCAGCGAATTTCCCCCCTCGTGACGGCGGTGAGCGAATGACTGGCATGGCTGCGAACGAGCCGATCGCCGTGGTCGGAATCGCGTGCCGGCTGCCGGGCGCGGCCGACCCGGAGCAGTTCTGGCGGCTGCTCGACGCCGGCACGGATGCGATCACCGAGCCGCCGGACGGCCGCTGGCCCGGCGTGACGGAGTTCCGCCGTGGCGGTTTCATCGCCGACGTGGACCGTTTCGACGCCGCTTTCTTCGGCATTTCGCCGAACGAGGCGGCGGCAATGGATCCGCAGCAGCGGCTCGTGCTGGAACTGTCGTGGGAGGCGTTGGAGAACGCCCGGATCGCGCCCGATTCGCTGCGCGGCGAAGCCGCCGGCGTCGTGATCGGAGCCATCAACGGCGACTACGCGCTCCTGCACTCCCAGGTGGGGGCCGGCCCCCATTCCCTCACCGGCACCCACCGCAGCCTCATCGCCAACCGCGTCTCGTACCTGCTCGGGCTGACCGGCCCCAGCCTCGCGGTGGACAGCGGCCAGTCGTCTTCGCTCGTCGCCGTGCAGGTCGCGTGCGAGCAGCTGCGCCGCGGTTCGTGCTCGCTGGCCCTGGCCGGCGGCGTCAACCTGAACCTGCTGCCCGAGGGCACCGACACCGTCGCCGAGTTCGGGGCCCTGTCCCCCGATGGCCGCTGCCACACCTTCGATGCCCGCGCCAACGGCTATGTCCGTGGCGAGGGCGGGGCCGTCATCGTCCTCAAGCCGCTGCCCAATGCGGTCGCCGACGGCGACCGGATCCACGCCGTCATCCTCGGCGGCGCCGTCAACAACGACGGCGGCGGCGACGGGCTGACCGTGCCCCATGGGGAGGCCCAGCAGGAGGTCATCCGCCTCGCCCACGCTCAAGCCGGCGTTACGCCGGCCGAGGTCGGATACGTGGAGTTGCACGGCACCGGCACCCGCGTCGGCGACCCCATCGAGGCCCGTGCCCTCGGCGCTGTGTTGTTGGCGGATCGGAAGCTGCTGGTCGGCTCCGTGAAGACCAACATCGGGCACCTGGAGGGCGCGGCCGGGATTGCCGGGCTGCTCAAGGTGATCCTCTCCGTGCGCAACGGTGTCCTGCCGGCCAGCCTGAACTTCGAGACGCCGAACCCGGACATTCCGTTCGGCGAGCTGAACCTGGATGTGGTGCGGGAGAAGCAGGCGTGGCCGCAGGGTCGGCGGGTCGCGGGTGTGAGCTCGTTCGGCGTGGGCGGGACCAACTGCCACTTGGTGGTGGCGGAGGGGCCTCGCGAAGAGCACCCGGTCGCCGAGGTGGACGGCCCCATCATCATCACCGCGCGCTCCCCGCAGGCCCTTCGCGCCCAAGCGCAAGCGCTTTCGTCCATTGTGGACGGCAATGTCGCGTACTCGCTCCTGCACACCCGGACCCAGTTCGAGCACCGAGCGGTGGTTTTCGGCGAGCTGACGACGCTGGAGTCGGAAGACGTCGTGGTGGGCAAGGTTTCGCCGGGTTCGACCGCCTTTGTCTTCCCCGGGCAGGGCGGGCAATGGGTGGAGATGGCGCAGGCGTTGCTCGACGAGTCGCCGGTGTTCACGAGCCGGCTGGAGGAGTGCGCGGCGGCGTTGGAGCCGTTCGTCGACTTCGACGTGCTGGAGGTGCTTCGTAACGCGGGTGATCTGAGCCGGGTGGATGTGGTGCAGCCGGCGCTGTGGGCGGTGATGGTGTCGCTGGCGGCGGTGTGGCGCGCCAACGGAGTCACCCCGGATGTGGTGCTCGGGCACTCGCAGGGCGAAGTCGCCGCGGCAACGGCGATCGGGGCGTTGTCGCTGGAAGACGGGGCGCGGGTGATCGCGCTGCGGAGCAGGATCGCGGGGAGGTTGACCGGCGGCGGCATGATGTCGGTGGGCGCGTCGGCGTCGGTGGTGGGCAAGGTGCTGCCGCCGGGGGTGACGATCGCCGCCGTGAACGGCCCGAGGTCGGTTGTCCTGGCCGGTCCGGCGGACGAGTTGGCCGGGGTGCAGGAGAAGCTGGTCGACGTCCGGACGAAGATCGTGCCGGCGGCGTACGCGTCCCACTCCCCCGCGGTTGACGTGCTCAGGGACGAGTTGCTGCCGCTGTTCGCGGCGGTCCGTCCACAAGCGACCGACGTCACGTTCATCTCCACGGTCACCGGTGAACCCCTGGACACCAGGGAACTCGACGCCGAGTACTGGTTCGCCAACCTGCGACAGCCGGTCCGGTTCATCGACGCGACGCGGCGGGCCCTCGCCGACGGCGTCGGCCGGTTCATCGAGTGCAGCCCGCACCCGTTGCTGCTCAACAGCATCGACGAGACGGCGGACGAGGCCGGCCACGAGGTCGCGGTGATCGGCACGCTCCGTCGCGACGAGGGCGGCACCGAGCGGATCCGCCGGGCGCTGGCCGAGGCGTACGTCGGCGGCGCGCCGGTGGACTGGGCGATCAAGGGCCGCAAGGTCGACCTGCCGACGTACCGGTTCCAGCGGGAACGCCACTGGTACGGCGAAGTCGCCGCGGCGCAAACGGTTGCGCCGACGGGTGATCTGCGGGAGACGGTCCTCGCCGCGGTCGCGAACGTTTTGGGACACAAGGACGCGTCGGGGATCGACGTGACACGTCCGTTCAAGGAACTCGGGTTCGACTCGAACTCGCTGATGCGCCTCCGCGCCCAGCTCTCGGCACAGACTGGGCGGAAGCTGCCGACCTCGCTGCTCTACGACTATCCGAACCCTCAGCGGGTGGTCGAGGCGCTGCGCGCGGCCGGCGAGCCGGAAGGGATGGCGGGCGAACCGGCCACTGTCGCGCGGCGGCAGGTGGCCGGCGAGCCCGGCAACCCGGCGCACCAGCAGGTGTCGGTGCCGGCACAAGCGCCGGGGTCGGACCCGATTGCCGTGATCGCGATGGGCTGCCGCTACCCCGGCGGGGCCAACTCGCCGGAGGAGTTCTGGCGGCTCATCGCATCCGGCGAAGATGCCGTCACGCCGCTGCCGTCGAACCGCGGCTGGGACCTGGACGCGTTGTTCGACGGCGCGTGCGTGACGCGCAACGGCGGATTCCTGCACGACGCCGACACATTCGACGCCGCCTTCTTCGGGCTCAGCCCGCGCGAGGCGCTGGCCATGGAGCCGCAGCAGCGGCTGATGCTGGAAGTCTCGTGGGAGGCGTTGGAACGCGCCGGCATCGACCCCGCCGACCTGCGCGGCTCGTCCACCGGCGTGTTCGTCGGCGCGATGGCCATGGACTACGGCCCGCGCCTGCACCAGCCGACCGGCGTCGTCGACGGCCACCTCATGACTGGCACCGCCCTGAGCGTCGCCTCCGGCCGCATCGCGTACACCTTCGGCCTCAACGGCCCCGCGCTGACGATCGACACCGCCTGCTCGTCGTCGCTGGTGGCGATCCAGCTGGCCGTGGAGTCGTTGCGGCGCGGGGAATGCTCGCTGGCGCTGGCCGGCGGCGCGACGCTGATGGCCAACCCCGGCAACCTCGTCGAGTTCACCCGCCAGAACGGCCTGTCCGTCGACGGCCGGGCCAAGGCATTCTCCGAGGACGCCGACGGCACTTCGTTCTCGGAGGGCGCCGGCGTCCTCCTGCTGGAACGCCTGTCCGACGCCGAGCGCAACGGCCACCAGGTGCTGGCCGTCATCCGGGGAATCGCCGTCAATCAGGACGGTGCCAGCAACGGCCTGACCGCGCCGAACGGCCTTGCGCAGCAGCAGGTGATCCGCAAGGCGCTGGCCGACGCCGGTCTGTCCACTGCGGACGTTGACGTGGTCGAGGCGCACGGCACCGGCACCGCTCTCGGCGACCCCATCGAGGCGCACGCCATTCTCGCCACCTACGGCCAGAACCGCCCCGCCGACCGCCCGGTCTGGCTCGGCTCGGTGAAGTCCAACATCGGCCACGCCCAGGCCGCCGCCGGTGTCGCCGGCGTGATCAAGATGGTGCTGGCGATGCGGCACGGCGTGTTGCCGCGGACCCTGCACGTCGACCGGCCGACGTCCAAAGTGGAGTGGGAGTCGGGGAACGGCCGGGTGCTGACCGAGGCCCAGCAGTGGCCCGCTGGCCCGCGGCGGGCAGCGGTGTCGAGCTTCGGCATCTCCGGCACGAACGCGCACGTCATCGTGGAGGGAGTTGAGCCGGCCCGGCCCGCATCGGTCGACGGTCCCCTGCTCTGGGTGATCTCCGCACGGAGCGAGAAGTCGCTCCGCACGCAGGGCTCAAGGCTGGCCGCCTTCGCCGAGACCGGCGACCTCCAGGCAGCGGCCAAGGTGCTGGCGCGCAAGCCCTCCTTCGCCCATCGAGCCGTGGTGCTGGCGTCCTCCCGTGACGAGCTGCGGGAGGCGCTCCGGGCATTGGCCGACGGCGAGCCGCATCCGGCGCTGGTCACCGGGGAGGCGACCGGCGAGGTCACGCCGGTGTTCGTCTTCCCTGGTCAGGGGGCGCAGTGGGTGGGCATGGCGGTGGAGTTGCTGCGTGCGAACGAGACGTTCGCGCAGGAGCTCAAGCGCTGCGCTGAGGCGCTCGAACCACACACGGGATGGTCGGTGATCGACGTCCTGACGGAGGGAACGCCTTCGCTGGAAGGCACCGATGTCGTGCAGCCCGTGTTGTTCGCGCTGATGGTGGCCCTGGCGAAGCTGTGGCGGTCGATCGGCGTCGAGCCGGCGGCGGTCGTCGGGCACTCCCAGGGTGAGATCGCCGCGGCGGCCGTGGCCGGGGCGCTGACGCTGACCGATTCCGCCAAGATCAGCGCCCTGCGCGGCCAGATCGTCGGGGCGCTCGACGGCACGGGCGGCGTGCTGGCGGTCGGGCTGCCGGCGAACGAGGTTCGCGAGCGGATCGCTCCCTGGCCGGGCCAGCTGTGGGTGGCCGTGGACAACGGCCCGTCCGCCACGGTGATCGCCGGCGACCTCGACGCGATCGACGAATTCGTCGCCGCCCAGGGCGATGACGTGCAGCTTCGCCGCACACCCGTCGCCTACGCGGCGCACACCCCGCACGTCGAGGCCGTCCGCGACGAGCTGCTGCGGCAGATCGGCAGCCTCCAACCGGCCGAGGCGACTACCAAGATCTGCTCCACCTGCTACGGCGAGTTCATCCCCGGCACGGCGATGACCCCCGACTACTGGTACCGCAACCTGGCCGACCCGGTCGGCTTCGACACCGCGGTGCGGGCCTTCCGCGACCACCGGCGGCCGCTGTTCATCGAGGTCAGCCCGCATCCGATCCTGGCAGGCGCCGTCCGGGAGATCCTCGCCGACGAGGGCGTGGACGGCACGGCCGTGGGCACGTTGCGCCGCAACGAGGGTGGCCAGCACCAGTTCCTGATCGCCGCCGCCACCGCGTACACGCTGGGCGCGCCGGTGGACTGGCCGAAGATCGTCGGACCGGTGACCGAGCACGTCGATCTCCCCACGTACGCCTTCGACCGGCAGCGATTCTGGCTGCACAACGCCGAAAGCGGCAGCCACCCGTTGCTCGCCGAGGCCGTCCCGGTCGCGGACACCGGCGGCCGGCTGCTGACCGGCAAGGTGTCGCGGCACAGCGCCCCCTGGGTGGTCGATCACGCCGTCAACGGCACGGTCCTGTTGCCCGGCACTGCCTTCGTCGACCTCGCACTGACCGCCGCCGACGGCGACCAGATCGAGGACCTGACCCTGCACGCCCCGCTCGTCCTCCCCGCGACCGGCGCCGTCCAGCTCCAGGTCACGGTCGGCGGCGAGGAGAACGGCCGGCGGTCGCTGGCCATCCACTCCCGCACCGACGGCGACTGGGTCAAGCACGCGTCCGGCTTCCTCGCCGACGGCCCCCGCGTCGCCGGCCGGCTGCACACCTGGCCGACCGGCACGCCGATCGACCTCACCGACGCCTACGACCGGCTGGCGGCCAGCGGATACGAGTACGGGCCGGCGTTCCAGGGCCTGCGGAGCGCCTGGCGTGACGGGGACGATCTTCTCGTCGAGGTGGAAGTCCCCGATGCCGGCGACTTCACCGTGCACCCTGCCCTGCTGGACGCCGCCCTGCACATCCTCGTGCTCGACGCCGACGAGTTGCAGCTGCCGTTCGCCTGGTCCGGCGTGTGGTTCACGGGCCGCGGCGCGGACAAGCTCCGTGTTCGCCTGAGCAACGGATCCCTTGCTCTCTATGACGAATCCGGCACGCAGATCGGCGGCGTCGAGTCGCTGACCCTGGCGCCGGCCCCGAAGGGCGGCGTCGCGACGGCGGAGCTGTACCGGGTCGACTGGGTCGAGGCCGAGCCAACCGGCACGGCGTCGCTGACCGTTGCCCAGCCGAGCGACCTCGCCGGCGTGCTGGCCCAGGTGCAGCAGTGGGTGGAGAAGGACACCGACGAGCGGCTGGTGTTCCTCGCCGATCCGTCCACACTGGACGGCGCCAAGATCTGGGGGCTGGTCCGTTCGGCGCAGTCGGAGCACCCCGGCCGGTTCGTGCTGGCCGACTGCGCGGAGGACGAGGTCCCGACCACCGACGAGCCGCAGTTCGCCGTCCGGGACGGCAAGTTCCTGGTGCCACGAATCGTCCGGCACGCCAACTCCGAGTCCACTCAGGACCTCGGCGACGGAACCGTGCTGATCACCGGCGGCACGAGCGGCCTCGGCGCACTGGTCGCCCGGCACCTGGCTTCCCAGGGCATCACGGACCTGCTGCTGGTGTCCCGGCGCGGCGGCACAACGGATCTGCCCGGCGAGGTCGTGGCCTGCGACGTCTCCGACCGCGCCCAACTGTCCGAGCTGATCAAGGGTCGGCGCATCACCGCCGTGATCCACGCGGCCGGTGTCCTCGACGACGCGACCGTCACGGAGCTGACGCCCGAGAAGCTCGACGCGGTGCTCAAGCCCAAGGCCGACGCGGCCTGGCTCCTGCACGAACTGATCCCGGACCTCAAGGCGTTCGTGCTGTTCTCCTCGGTCGCCGGCGTGCTCGGCAACCCCGGCCAGGGCAAC
The DNA here is from genome assembly GCF_014203355.1 of Kutzneria kofuensis. Lineage (NCBI taxonomy): Bacteria > Bacillati > Actinomycetota > Actinomycetes > Pseudonocardiales > Pseudonocardiaceae > Kutzneria > Kutzneria kofuensis. The sequence goes on along the minus strand of NZ_JACHIR010000001.1, from coordinate 7,644,778 downwards.
TACGCCGCTGCCAACAGCTACCTTGACGCGCTTGCGGCGCACCGACAGAGCCTTGGCCTGCCGGCGACGTCGATCGCCTGGGGCCTGTGGGCGCTGCCGACCACGATGACCGCGCACGTGGACAAGGTCGCCTGGGTGGCGCCGCTGAGCGTGCAACAGGGGCTGGACATCTTCGACGCGGCCATCCGCGAGCCGAACGCCCAACTCGTGGCGGCGCGCTGGCGCCGCGACGGCGACGACGTGCCGGCCGTGCTGCGCACCATCTTCAAGCCGCGCCGAACCGTCACGGTCGAGGCCGCGCCGACGCGGTTCGACACCGACTCGATCTTCCGGCTGGTCCGGGACAAGGTCGCCGTGGCGCTCGGGCACCGCTCCGCCGCCACGGTCGATCCGGACAAGCCGCTCCGGGAACAGGGTCTCGACTCGCTCACCTCGGTCGAGCTGCGCAACAAGCTCGGCGCGGAGACGGGCCTGCGGCTGCCGGCGTCGCTGGTGTTCAACCACCCCACGGTGACCAAGCTGGCCGAGTACCTGGCCGGCGAGCTGGTGCCGGCCGAGCCGTCGCCCGAGGACCTGCTGCACGAGGCGCTCGGCCGGATCGAACTGTCCACACTGGACGAGGACGGCCGCGACCGGTTGGCCGCTGTGCTGCAGGAGACGCTGCAGACCCTCGTCCCGGAGACCGGCCTTGATCTCTCCTCCGACGAGGAGATCTTCGCCTTCATCGACACACAGCTGTGAAAGGGATTGCTATGGCCGGCGAGGACAAGCTCCGGGAGTATCTCAAGCGGGTCACCGTGGACCTGGCGAACGCGCGCCGCCGGCTGGCGGAGGCCGACGCGAGGGAGCACGAGCCCGTCGCCGTCATCGGCATGTCCTGCCGCTTCCCCGACGCGCCGGACGTGGCGTCCTACTGGGACCTGCTGCGCGCGGGCCGGGCGGCGGAGATCACCGACTTCCCGCCCGGGCGGTTCGACCACGACCCGAACGCCGAGGACAACACCCTGTACCAGCCCAAGACCGGGGCCTTCCTGCCCGATGTCGCCGGCTGGGACGCGGAGTTCTTCGGCTTCCCGCCGCGCGAGGCGTTGCGCATGGACCCGCAGCAGCGGCTGCTGATGGAGCTGGCGTGGGAGGCGATGGAGGACGCCGGCACGCCACCGAAAACGCTTGCGGGCAGCCGAACCGGTGTGCTGCTGGGCTTCTCCGACGCATTCCAGTATGGACAGTTGGAGCACGACCGCGAGGGCGACGACGTCTACACCGACCCGTACATGGGCCAGGGCAGCCTCGGCAGCGTCGTCGCCGGCCGCATCGCGTACCACTTCGACCTGCACGGGCCGACGTTCTCGCTGGACACCGCCTGCTCGTCGTCGCTGGTCGCCGTGCACCTGGCCGTGCAGGCGCTGCGCAACAACGAGTGCGACTACGTGCTCGTCGGCGGCGGATACCTTGCCCTGCACGAGTTCCTGTACATCTACAGCTGCTCCAACGCGCTGCTGGCCGACCGCTGCAACACCTTCGACGCGGGCGCCAACGGCTACATGATGGGTGAGGGCGGCGGCATGGTGCTGCTGACCCGGCTGGCCGACGCGGAGCGCAACGGGCACCGGGTGCGGGCCGTCATCCGCGGCTCGGCGGTCAACCAGGACGGCCGCAGCAACGGCCTGACCGCCCCGAACCGCAGCGCGCAGGTGGACGTCATTCGCCGGGCCCACGCGGCCGCGCGGGTCTCCCCCGACGACGTGGCGTTCGTCGAGGCGCACGGTTCGGGCACCGCGCTGGGGGACGAGATCGAACTCGGCGCACTGAACGACGTGTTCGGGAAGCGCGAAGCCCCGTTGCATGTCGGCGCCGTCAAGACCAATGTCGGCCACACGCATACTGCCGCCGGGATCGCCGGCCTGATCAAGACCGTCCTCGTCCTCGAGAACGGTGTGGTGCCGCCGAACCTGAACATGAGCGAGCCGGCCGAGGCGGTCGTGGCCAGCGACGCGGTGCGGCCGGCGACGGAACTCACCGAGCTGCCGGGTGGGGCGATCGCGGGAGTCAGCTCCTTCGGCTGGTCGGGCACGAACGCCCACGTCATCCTCGAAGCGGTCGACCCCAAGCCGGCAGCCGAGGTCGAAGGCTTGGCGCTGCTGCCCGTGTCGGCGGCCTCGCAAGAGGCTCTCCGGAACCGGCTCAACGCGCTGAGCAGCACAACGGCCGATCTCGGGGACCTCGCTCACACGCTGCAAACCGGGCGTACGCATCACGAGTACCGCCGGGCGATCGTGGCCACCGACACCGCGGATGCCAAGGCTCGATTCACGACCGCCGAGCCGGCGGTCCGGGCCAACCACGAGAAGCCGAAGGTGGCGTTCCTGCTGCCGGGCGTCGGCGACCAGTACCGCGGCCTCGGAAAGGCGCTCTACCAGCAGGAGCCGGTGTTCGCCCGAGCCGTCGACGAGTGCCTGGCGATCGCTGAGGACCGGTGCGGGGTGAACCTCCGTGAGGTGTTCTTCGCGGAGCCGCCGGCGGAGGTGCAGGTGCCGTCGCTGTTCGGCGGCGGCCCCTCGGACGACGTGATGGACCACGCGGAGATCGCGCACCCGTTCCTGTTCACGGTCGAATACGCGCTGGCCCGGCTGTTGGACCACCGCGGCGTCAAGCCGGATCTGCTGGTCGGCTACAGCCTCGGCGAGTACGTGGCCGCCTGCATCGCCGGCGTGTTCACGCTGTCGGACGCGCTGTGGGTGGTCACCGAGCGGGCCAGGCTGATCGAGTCGGCGCCGGCGGGCCGGATGCTCGCGGCGGCGGCCGGACCCGAACAGCTCGGGGACCTGCCGGTGGACATCGCGGCGTTGAACGGCCCGCAGATGACCGTCCTCAGTGGATCGCCGGCCGACATCGACGCTGTCTCGCAACAACTGCGAGCCAACGGGATCGCCAACCGCACGCTGCGCAGCGCGCACCCGTTCCACTCCACGCTGCTGCAGCCGATGCAGGACAAACTGGCGGCGCTGATCGCCACCGTTGAGCGCCGAGCCCCCAGCATCACGATCATCTCCAACGCCACCGGGACGGTGTTGACCGAGGCGCAGGCGACGGATCCGCAGTACTGGGCGGATCACCTGTGCCAGCCGGTGCGGTTCGCCGAGAGTGTCCAGAACTTCGTCGCCGACGCGTACGTGGAGCTCGGCCCCGGGCAGACGCTCGGCGGCCTGGTGCGGCAGAACACCACCGCCCGCCCGACGGTCCTCGGCACGCTGCCGGCCCCGTGGCCGGCGGTCGACCGGCCGGAGGAGAACGTCAGCGTCCTGGAGACGTGCGGCCGGCTCTGGGAGATCGGCGTCGACCTCGACTGGGCGGCGCTGAACCGCGGCGGCCGACTCGTGTCGCTGCCGCCGTACCCGTTCCAGCGCACCCGATACTGGCCGCAGGCCACCGAAAAGTCGGCGGCCACGACCAACGGCCTGCTCTACAGCCCCGTCTGGCGCACCGACCCGACCCGCCCCGAGCTGGGCGAACTCGCCGGCACGCTGGTCGTGTTCGCCGACGACTCCGGCATCGGCGGCCGGCTCGCGGACATCGCGGAAGCCGCCGGCATGCGCGTCGTCGAGGTCGCGCCCGGCACCGGTCGCCGCCGGGACGGGCGGCGCGTGGTGATCGACCCGACCGTGCCGGAGCTGTACCGAGAGATCCTCAACGCGGACGGCCCGGTCCAGGTCGTGCACCTGTGGAGCCTGCTCGCCGACTCCCCGGACAGCGCGATCGCCCACGGCTTCGACACGCTGCTGCTGGCGGTGCAGGCGCTTGCCGGCACCGCCAAGGAGCACGGCGTCCGGCTGCTGACGGTCAGCGACGGGTCGGCGGAGATCGTCGGCGGCGATACGCCCACCCCGTATCGGTCCATCGTGCACGGCCTCGGCCGCGGCGTCCGCGCCGAGTACCCGGGCCTGAGCTGGCGCGGCATCGACCTCGCGCCGGACTCCGACCCGCTGGAGTCGGCCCAGAGGCTGGCCGAGGAACTCCGGCGCGGGCCTTGGTCGTACGAGGACGCGGCCGCGGAGCCGGCGCTGATCGGCTGGCGCAACGGCCGCCGCTGGCTCAAGGGGTACGCGGAGATCACGCCGTCCGGCGACCCCGGCTGGGACGGCACGTACCTGGTCACCGGCGGCACGCGGGGCCTGGGGCTCCGGCTGGCCAAGCACCTCGCCGGCCACGGCGTCCGCAGGTTGGCGCTGGTCAGCCGCAGTGGCGACGCCGTCGACGGCATCGACGCCGAGGTCCTGGTGATCAAGGCCGATGTCGGCGACCCCGAGCAGTTCCGTGCGGCAATCACGCAGGCCCGGGAGCACTTCGGATCGCTGGACGGCATCGTGCACGCGGCCGGCGTCCCGGGCAGCGGCCTCGCCCAGCGGCAGACCCTCGACGAGGCGCATGCCGTGCTGGCGCCGAAGGTCCACGCCCTGGAGCCGATCGCCGAGCTGATCGCCTCCGACACGCCGCCGCGCAAGGTGATCCTCTACTCAAGCGTGTCGACGGTGCTCGGCGGCCTCGGCGAGGGCGACTACTGCGCCGCGAACACCGTGCTCGACGCCTACGGCACCGCACTGGCGTCCACTTCGGACACACAGGTCGTCACGGTCACCTGGGGACACTGGCAGTACGACGCATGGCAGGACGGCAGCGAAGCCATCGCCGATCGCGCCGCCTACCGCCGGCGCAACGGATTCAGCGACGCCGCCGGGCTCGCGATGCTGGACCGGATCGTCGGCGGCGTGCACGGCACGGTGGTCGCGATGCGCCAGCAACTCCCGGCGGCGCAACGGGAATGGACCGCGCTGAGCAACCTCGCCGACCTGGTCGAGACCGCCTCCGCGCCCGAGTCGACCCGGTTCCCGAGGCCGCCGCTGCGCACCGACTACGCCCCGCCGCGCACGGAACTCGAGACGACCATCGCCGAGATCTGGGGCGAGTTCCTCGGCATCGACCGGATCGGCGTGCACGACCCGTTCTTCGACCTCGGCGGGACGTCGCTGGTCGGGATGGCGATGGTGACCGCCATCGAGAAGGTCGTCGGCCGGCCGATCGCCCCCGCCGTGCTGTTCGCGCACCCGACGGTCGCGGCGTTCGCCACCGAGCTGACGGCCACTGACCAGCCCAAACCGGTGGTCGGGGCGTCGCGGGGCGAGCGCCGGCGGCGGGCGAGGCAGAGGTGAGGAAGACATGGCGGCGGAGATCGACGAAACCGGCGAGGCAGAAGTGAGCGACGAGATCCAGAGCACCGACATCGCCCTGGTCGGCATGGCGGGCCGCTTCCCCGGCGCCGCCGACGTCGACGAGCTGTGGGCCACCATCCGCGCCGGCCGGTCCGGCATCCGCCGGTTCACCGACGCGGAGCTGCTGGCCAACGGCGTGTCCCCGGAGCTGATCGACGACCCCGCCTACGTGAAGGCGGGCGCGGTGATCGACGGCGTCGAGGAGTTCGACGCCGGCTTCTTCGGCATCAACCCGAAGGAGGCGCAGATCCTCGACCCGCAGCACCGCCTGCTGCTGGAGCACTGCTGGCACGCGCTGGAGGACGCCGGCTGCGACCCGGCGCGGTTCGACGGCGCGGTCGGGGTTTTCGCCGGCACGGCCTGGAGCACGTACCTGATCAACAACCTGGCGCCGGCCGGGGCCGCCCGCGAGATGGGCGACATGGCGGTGGCGCTGGCCAACGAGAAGGACACGCTCGCCACCCGCGTCGCCCACCTGCTCGGCCTGTCCGGGCCGGCGTTCGCGATCCAGAGCGCGTGCTCGACGTCGCTGGTGGCGGTGTGTGTGGCGGCGAGCAGCCTGGCCAACTTCGAGTGCGACCTCGCGCTGGCCGGCGGCGTGTCGCTGGCGGTGCCACACCAGGTCGGCTACCTGTACCAGGAGGGCGGCATCGCACCGCCGGATGGCGAGTGCCGGGCCTTCGACGCGGCCGGCCTCGGCGCCCCGCTCGGCGGCGGTGTCGGCGTGGTTTCCTTGCGGCGCCTGGAAGACGCGCTCGCCGACGGCGACCGCGTGTACGCGGTGCTGCGTGGCTGGGCCGTCAACAACGACGCCGGCCGCAAGGTCGGCTTCACGGCACCAGGGGTCGAGGGGCAGGCCGCGGTGATCGCCGAGGCGCTGGCGGCGGCCGGCCTGGAGCCGTCGGACATCGACTACGTCGAGGCGCACGGCACCGGCACGGCCCTGGGCGACGCGTCGGAAATCGCTGCCCTGCAACGGGTCTTCCACGGCGAGCGGCTGCGCATCGGCTCCATCAAGACGAACGTCGGCCACCTCGACCGGGCCGCCGGCGTGACCGGACTGATCAAGACGGCGCTTTCCCTGCACCGCGACGAGATCCCGCCGACACTGAACCTGCGGACCCCGAACCCGCAGCTCGCGACCGGCAGCGCCAACCTCGAAGTCGTCACGGAAACGCAGCCCTGGCCACGCGGCGAGCGCAAGCGCCGGGCCGGCGTCAGCGCCTTCGGCATCGGCGGCACCAACGCACACGTGATCGTCGAGGAAGCGCCGACAGTCGTCCGGGATCCGTCGCCGCGGCAGGAGCTCCTCGTCTGGTCGGCACGAAACGCCAAGGCCGCCGACGAGATGGGCGCCAGGCTCGCGGATCACCTTGCCGCGACGGAGGACTCCCTGGCCGATGTGGCGAACACGTTGCAGAACGGCCGGTCCGTGTTCCCGCACCGCCGGATCGTCGTCGCCGGCGACGCGCAAGAAGCCGCGGGCAAGCTGCGCGACGGCGACTTCCTGACCCGCCACGACGGCCGGACCGACCGCGGTGTCGGCTTCCTGCTCGCCGGCGCGGGCGAGCAGTACCCCGGCATGGCCCGGCACCTCTACGAGACCGAGCCGGTCTTCGCCATGGCCATCGACGCCTGCATGGAGATCGTCGGCCTCGAACCGCTGCAGGAGATGCTCACCCCGCGCAAGGCCACCTCCACCGGGCTGGCGCAGCTCATGGGCCGCGCCACCACGTCGACCGCCGACGCCACGGACTGCCTGCACCCGGCCCTGTTCGCCGTCGAATACGCGCTGGCGCAGCTGGTTCGGTCCTGGGGCGTGGAGCCGTCCGTGCTGGTCGGATACAGCCTCGGCGAGTACGTCGCCGCCTGCCTGGCCGGCGTGTTGTCGCTGGAAGACGCCCTGCGGCTGGTCGCCCACCGGGCCAAGCTGATCAACGCTCTGCCGGGCGGCGCGATGGCCGCCATCCCCCGCTCCGCCGAGGAGCTCCGGCACCGGCTCGACGGCGTGGACATCGCGGCGATCAACGGCCCGGAGCTGACGGTCGTATCCGGCGAATCGATCACGGAGCTGAAGGAGAAGTTGGCCGCGGACTCGATCCCCTGCCGCCCGCTCGCCACCACGCACGCCTTCCACTCCCGCATGCTGGCCCCGATCCGGGACGAGCTGACCGAGTGGATCAAGGCGAACGTCACGCTGCACGCGCCGACCATCCCGTACGTCTCCAACGTCACCGGCCAGTTGGTCACGGAAGCCCCCGCCCCGGAGTACTGGGCCGAGCACATGTGCGCCCCGGTCCAGTTCGACACCGCGGTGGCCACCGTGCTGGCGCAGGGCGACCTCGCGCTGGTGGAGATCGGCCCCGGCCAGTCGCTCGGCGCGATGGTCCGCGGCCACCGCGACTGCGCGCCGGACCGCTGGCCGCTGATCGTCTCCACCGTGCCGGCCGCCGACGACCGCCGCGAGTCGGTGCTGGCCGAGGCCGCCGGCCGGCTGTGGCTGGCCGGCGTGTCCATCGACTGGGCCGGCTACCAGGGCGATCGCGAGCTCGGCCGGGTCGGTCTGCCGACCTATCCGTTCCAGCGCGAGCGGTACTGGATTGACGCGCCGAAGCCCGTCGTCAGGGACAACGTCGAGTTGCTGGCACAGCGCTGGCGGCCGGCGCAGGCCGGTGATGCCGCCGAGCCGGCACAGTTCGTGATCGTCCCGGACGCCGGCGGTGTCGGCGAGGCGTTGACGGAACTGCTGTGCCAGTCCGGTTTCGACGCCGAGCTGAGCTGCGGCGACCTCTACGGAACCGTCGTCGATCTGTCCGCTCTGGACGCCGTCGACGAGGTCACCGCCGTCACCGGCACGGCCCGGACGCTCAGTACCGGCGAGGACCTGACCGTGCTGGTCGTGACGCGCGGCGGCCAGGCGGTCGGCGGAGAGCCGGTGTCGCCGATCCAAGCGGCCATCGCGGCGCTTCCCGTCGTCGCCAACCAGGAATACCTCAACCTGGAGGCGCGCAACGTCGATCTCGACCCCGCCTACACGGTCACCGAGGCGGCGCAAGCGCTTGCCGCCGAGCTGACCCGCCCCACCGACGCCGTGCTGGTCGCGCACCGAGCCGACCGCCGCTACTCCCCCGACTACGAGCCCGTCACGCCGAGCGCCGCCACGCTCAAGCCGGGCGGCACCTATCTCGTCACCGGCGGTCTCGGCACGGTCGGACGCCAACTGGCGCAGCACTTCGCGGACGCCGGGGCGAAGAGGATCATCCTCACCAGCCGCGGCGGCGGCGAGATCGACGTGCCGAACGCGGAGGTCCGTCGGATCGACGTCACGGACGTGGACGCCATGCGGGCGCTGTTCGAGGAGGGCCGGATCGACGGCGTGGTGCACGCCGCCGCGTCGGCCGGCCCGAGCGAACTCGTCCCGTTGGCACAAAGCGGCGAATCCGTTGTCGCGCAGCACTTCGGTGCTAAGGTCGAAGGCGCACGGGTGCTGGCGACGATCATCGCCACACTGCCCGAGCCGCACCGCCCCGACTGGTGCGTGCTGTTCTCGTCCACCTCGTCCGTGCTCGGCGGCGTGACACTCGGCGCGTACGCGGCGGCCAACGCGGCGCTGACCGCCTTGGCCCGCAACGAGAACTGGACGTGCGCGGCCTGGGACACCTGGCCCGGCACGCTCGACCGGCTGGACGGCCGGATCGGCGCGACCATGGCCAAGCACGCGATGACCCGCGCCGAGGCACTCAACGCCTTCGACCGGGTGGTCGGGCACGGCGGCCGGCTCGTGGTCGCCGCCGGCGGTCTCAACGACCGGTTGCCGGTCAGGAGCGCCGTCCACACCCTGCCCCGGCAACAGACGACAACCAAGCGATACCCGCGACCCGAGCTGCCGCAACCGTTTGTGGCGCCCGGCGACGACAACGAGCGCGCGCTGGCCGACATCTGGTCGTCCGTGCTCGGCGTGGAACCGGTCGGGACGCGGGACAACTTCTTCGACCTCGGGGGCAACTCGCTGATCGCGCTGCACATGCTGGCGCTGGTCAGGGAACGCCTCGGCGTCTCGGTCCCCACCGCGACGCTGTTCGAGCTGCCCACCGTGCGGGCGCTCGTCGCCCAGGTCCTGGACACCAACACGGAAACGGAGCAGTCATGGCAGTGATCGGCGTGGTGGGCGCGGGTGTGATGGGCATCGGCGTCGCGCAGAACGTGGCCACCGGCGGGCACGACGTCGTGCTCGTCGACACCAGCGACGAGGTCCTGGCCGACGCCCGGACCGCGATCTACCGCAACTGCCGCCTGTCCCGCATGATGGGCGGCCCCACCCTGGACCCGGACGAGGTGCTGGCCCGCATCACCACCGCCGTCGGCCTGGAGGCGCTGGCCAAGGCGGAGCTGGTGATCGAGAACGTCACCGAGAACTGGGAGATCAAGCGGGAGGTGCACGCGGAGCTGGACCGGATCCTGCCGGCCGACACCGTGGTGGTGGCCAACACCTCCGCGATCCCGATCACCCGGATCGCCGCCGTGGGCGGCCACCCGGAGCGGGTCGTCGGCGTGCACTTCATGAACCCGGTGCCGGCCAAGCCGGTGGTGGAGCTGATCCCCGGCTTCCACACCACGCCGGAGACCCTGCAGCGCACCCGGGACCTGTTGACCAGCATGGGCAAGCGCTGGGTGGACGTGAAGGACGCGTCCGGCTTCGTGTCCAACCGGGTGCTGATGCTGACCATCAACGAGGCGGCGTACCTGGTGCACGAGGGTGTGGCCACCGCCGAATCGGTGGACGACGTGTTCCGCGGCTGCTTCGGCCACCCGATGGGGCCGCTGGAGACCGCCGACCTGATCGGCGTGGACACCATTCTCTACAGCGTCGAGGTGCTCTACGAGCACTACGCGGACAGCAAGTACCGGCCGTGCCCGCTGCTCAAGCAGATGACCGACGCCGGACTGCACGGACGCAAGAGCGGCCGTGGCTTCTACACCTACAACAGCTGAGGGGCAGCGACATGAGCAACGACACCACGGCGCGGATTCTCGCCTTCATCACCAACCGCTTCCCGCAGGCGGACATCACCGACACCGAGGACATCTTCTCCCTGGGCTACATCAACTCCCTGTTCGCCATGGAGCTGGTGATGTTCATCGAGAAGGAGTTCACCGTCACCATCCCCAACGACGAGCTGCGCATCGACAACTTCCGCACCGCCAAGGCGATGACCGAACTGGTGGACGGCCTGCGGTCCGCGGTCGTCTGACAAGGAGCGTGACATGACCCAGCAGTTGGCCCCCGCGATCGACCGGGCGTACGCGCGGTCCTTCGTGGACTCGGAGATCCGGCCCGACGCGGACGCCTGGGACCGGGCCGGCGCGATCCCGGAGGAGTTGCTGGACCGGATCGCCGCCGCCGGCCTGTGGGCCCCGTTCCTGCCGCCCGAGTTCGGCGGCGCCGGCATCGACATGGTGACGCTCGGCGAGATCCACGAGGAGGTCGGCCGCGGCTGCTCGTCGGTGCGCAGCCTGCTCACCGTGCACACCATGCTGTCGTGGGCGCTGCAACGCTTCGGCACCGACGCGCAGATCCAGCAGTGGGGACCGGAGCTGGCCACCGGCCGGACGCTCGGCGCGTTCTGCCTGTCCGAACCGGGAGCCGGCAGCGACACGGCGGCGATCACCACGACCGCCGTGCCGCACAACGGCGGTTGGCTGCTCAACGGCGTGAAGAAGTGGACCACCAACGGTCAGCGGGCCGACCTGTTCCTGGTGTTCGCCCAGGGGCCGGCCAGCACGATCGCGCTGCTGGTGCCCAGCAACGCCCCCGGCGTGTTGGTGAACCCGATCGACGACATGCTCGGCACGCGGTCGTCGATGCTGGCCGAGATCGCGTTCTCGGATGTCGTGCTCGGGCCGGAAGCCCTGCTGGGGCCGAGTGGTTTCGCCTCCGGCATGGTGCTCACCGGCACGCTGGACCTCGGCCGCTACAGCGTGGCCGCCGGTTCGGTCGGCATCATCCAGGCCTGCATCGACGCGTGTTCGGCGTACGCGGCGCAGCGCCGGGTCGGCGGCACGGCGCTGCGGGACCTGCCGCTGATCCAGGCGAAGCTGTCGGACATGGTCACCGACGTGCGCGCCGCCCGGCTGCTGCTGGCCGAGGCCGGCCGGCTCAAGGACCGCGGCGACGCCGCGACGATCATGGCCACGTGGATCGCGAAGTACTTCGCGTCCACCGCCGCCGCCCGGCACGCGTCCGAGGCGGTGCAGATCCACGGCGCCAACGGGTGCAGCCCGGAGTTCCCGGTCGGGCGGTTCTACCGGGACGCCAAAGTCATGGAGATCATCGAGGGCAGCACGGAGATCCAGCGGATGACCATCGCTGCCGAGGCCTACCGGAAGTGGGAGCCGTGACCACCGCAGCGTTGGACGAACGGGGTTGGACCAAACCGGCCCAGGGCAAGATCAAGTGTGTCGTGTGGGACCTCGACAACACGCTGTGGGACGGCGTTCTGTTGGAGGACGACGCGGTCGCCGTCCGGCAGTCCGTTGTGGACCACATCCACCGGCTGGACGCGATGGGCGTGCTGAACTCCGTGGCCAGCAAGAACGACCACGAGGCCGCCATGGCCAAGCTGACCGAGCTCGGCCTGGCCGAGATGTTCCTGTTCCCGCAGATCTCGTGGAACGCCAAGTCCTCGTCGATCGAGCGCATCGCCGCCAAGCTCAACCTGGGGCTGGACGCGTTCGCGTTCGTCGACGACCAGGAGTTCGAGCTGGCCGAGGTCGGGCACGCGCTGCCGCAGGTGACCTGTGTGGACAGTGCCGTGATGGACGAGGTGTTGCGACGCCCGGAGTTCCGGCCACGGTTCGTCACGGACGAATCGGCGCAGCGGCGGGGCATGTACCAGAGCCAGCTGGCGCGGGACGAGATCGAGTCCGACTTCGTCGGCACCAGCGAGGAGTTCCTGGCCAGCCTGGGCATGACGTTCACCATCGCGCCGGCCCGGCGGGAGGACCTGCAGCGCGCCGAGGAGTTGACGGTGCGCACGAACCAGCTGAACTCCACCGGCCGCACGTACTCCTACGACGAGTTGGACGAGCTGCGGGAGTCGCCGGACCACCTGCTGCTGGTGGCGTCGCTGACCGACCGGTTCGGCTCGTACGGGAAGATCGGGCTCGCCCTGGTGGAGAAGGGATCCCCGGACTGGCGGCTGAACATGATGCTGATGTCGTGCCGGGTGATGTCCCGCGGCGTCGGCACCGTCCTGCTTGGACACATCATGGGCCTGGCCCGGGCCGCCGGCGCCGGCCTGCGGGCCGACTTCGTGGAGACCGGGCGGAACCGGATGATGCAGATCACCTACGCCTTCAGCGGTTTCCGCGAGGCGTCCCGCGACGGCAAGCACGTGGTGCTGGCCGCCGACCTGAGCCAGATCCAGCCGCCGCCCGGCTACGTGGTGATGGAGGTGGTGGAGTGACCGCCACCGTCGGTCACAGCCGTTGGCTGCCCTTTCCGGACACCGGGGGCGGCCTTCGGCTGTACTGCCTGCCGCACGCCGGCGGCTCGGCGTCCGCGTTCCGGCCGTGGATCGGCCGGATCCCGGGCGTCAGCGTGCTGCCCGTGCAGTATCCCGGCCGGGAGACCCGGCTGCGGGAGACGCCGTACGACCGCATCCCCGACCTCGCCGCCGAACTGGCCGAGGCGCTGCTCGCCGACGCCCAGGACGCGCCGTACGCCGTGTACGGCCACAGTTTCGGGGCGCTGACGGCGTTCGAGCTGCTGCACGTGATCCGCGGCCTGGGCGGCCCGATGCCCGTGCACCTGGTCGTGTCGGGCTTCTCCGCCCCGCAGAGCGAGGACTTCGCCGACGACGCCGTGACCGACGAGGAGATCATCGCGCTGCTGCGGGACCTCGGCGGCACCCCCGAGCAGTACCTGACCGACCGGAGGATCCTGAAAATGATCATGCCGCCGCTGCGCGCCGACCTGACCGCCAAGGTCGCCTACCGCTACATGCCCCGGCCCGAGCTGGAGGTGCCGATCCTGGCCATCGGCGGCACCGAGGACCGCCAGGCCGAGTTCGACTCCCTGCGCGGCTGGGCCGCCCAGACCACGGGCGGCTTCCGCCTGCATCCGTTGGCCGGCGGCCACTTCGCCGTGCTGGAGCAGCCCGAGGAGACGCTGCGGGCGATCGGCGACGCGCTGACGCCGCACCTGGTGTGACCGGCCACCCCGCCGGGTTCGGGGGTCTCCAAGACCCCCGAACCCGGCGGCTTCATGTCCGCAATCATCACAAACCCCCGGCCACCGGCGGCTCGGCGGTGTGCGGCCCATCACGCGATACGCCGCAAACCCCGGCGGGTAGGCCGGGGTTTGCGGGTCTTGGAGACACTCACACCAGGTGGCTGCGGCCCCAGCCGTGGGCCAGCCGGAACGTGGCCACCGTGCCGCAGACCAGCCCGATGACCACGCAGATCAGCGCCGGCTGCAAGGTCCCGCCGACGTCGCCCTGCACGGCGGAGCGCAGCATGGACAGGCCGTAGGTGCCGGGCGAGAACAGGGTGACCGCCTGCGCCCAGGACGGCATCAGGTCGACGGGCAGGATGGCGCCGCCGATGGAGCTGATCAGCAGCGCGCCGACGTCGCACGCGACGAACAGGTCGCCGCGGCTGCGCACGATCGTCGCGAGCATCGCGCCCATGCCGAGCAGGGCGAATCCCCACACGCACATGGCCAGGGTGAGCAGCCAGATGGACTTGGGGAACGGCATGCCGACCACGGCCCAGCCGAAGACGATCAGCACGGCCTGCTGGATGAGCAGCACGACGAACACCGGAAGGGCCTTGCCGATGAGGAGTTCGGCCCGGGCGGCGCGGCTGGCGCGCAGCCGGTCCCAGGTCAGCCACTCCCGTTCGACGAAGATCGAGTTGGCGACGATGGACATGGCGAACACCGAGAACATCATCAGCTGCCCGGTGACGGCCTGGATCGAGCCGTAGCTCAGGGCCTTGGTGTACAGCGGCTGGAACATCACCATGAACACCATCGGCGCGACCAGGTAGCTGATCAGCTGGGACGGGTCGCGCAGCCGCAGCAGCGAGTTGTACTTGATCAGCGCGCCCGCCCGGATCAGCGGCTCGGGCACGCGCAGGGTGTCAGTGGACATCGGAGACCGCCAGGGAACGGTAGAGGTCGTCAAGGTCGGGGTGGCGCAGCTCCACGGACTCGACGGTGCCGCGCGCCTCGGCCAGCACGTCGAGCAGCGAGGCGGTGGGATCCGTGGTGGAGCGGTGGTATTCCTGGTCCGTCGTGCGCACGCGGACCTCACCGGGCAGGCCGTCGAGCAGCTCGGCGCTGCTGCCGCGGGCGATCACCTTGCCGTGCGAGGCAACGGCGATGCTGGCCTTCAGGTCGGTGAGCTCGGTCAGGTAATGGGTGGTGTAGACGACGGCCGCGCCCTCGCCGGCCCGCTGCTTGACGACGTCCAGCAGCGCCTGCCGGGTCTCCGGGTCGGCGCCGGCGGTCGGCTCGTCCATCAGCAGCAGCTTCGGCCGGTGGATCAGCGCGGTCGCGGCCTGGGTGCGCCGCTGCTGCCCGCCGGAAAGCAGGCCGGCGCGGCGCTCCAGGAAGCCGGTGAGCTGCATGGCCGTGGCCAGTTCCTCGATCTCGGCCCGCAATGCCTTGCGCCGCAGGCCGGACAGCCGGCCGTACAGCTCCAGGTGCTCGCGGACGGTCAGCGGCCGGTACAGGGCGATGTGCTGCGGCGAGATGCCGATCTCGCCGCGGGTCTCGTGCGGCGGCACGCCGTCCACGAGCACGGTGCCGCTGTCCGGCTTGAGCAGTCCGGACACCATGTCCACGAACGTGGTCTTGCCGGCGCCGTTGTGGCCGACCAGCCCGACGATCTCGCCGGCGGCGACGGTCAGGCTGAACCCGTCCAGCGCCCGCACCTCGTCGTAGGACTTGGTCAGGTCGATGGCTTCTAACACGACAGCTCCTTGGCCAGTAGGTGCCGGTCGAACTTGCCGTTGACCGACCTGGGCAGCTGGTCCCGCACCTCGATCCGGTGCGGCAGCATGTACGCCGGCAGCGCCTCGGCGAGCTTCCCGGCAAGATCACCGGCGTCGCCGAGCAGCGTCGCGACGAGCACGATGTGCTGGCCGAGCCGCTCGTCGTCGACGCCGAGCGCGACCGCCTCGCCGACGAGGCCGGTGGCGTAGGCGGCCTCCTCGATCTCGGTGGGGCTGACCCGGTAGCCGGAGGTCTTGATCATGTCGTCGCCGCGGCCGACGAAGTACAGGAAGCCGTCCTCGTCCTTGACGACGGTGTCCCCGGACCAGACGGCGATCTCCGTCCCGTAGCTGGTCGGCAGCGGCCGGAACCGCTCGGCGGTGCGCACCGGGTCGCGCCAGTAGCCTTGGGCGACAAGGGCTCCGCGGTGCACGAGTTCGCCCTGCTCGCCGGGCTCGCACGGCGTGCCGTCCGGGCGGACGACCAGGATCTCGGCGTTGGGAATCGCCTTGCCGATCGAGTCCGGCCGGCGGTCCGCCTCGGCCGGGTCCAGGTAGGTGGACCGGAACGCCTCGGTCAGCCCGTACATCAGGTACGGCTCGGCGGCCGGGAAGATCTCCCGCAGCCGGGCCAGGGTGGCACGCGGCATCCGGCCGCCGGTGTTGGCGAAGTACCGCAGGCCGGCGACGGACTCGGCCGGCCAGTCCTGCGTGACCAGTTGTAGCCACAGCGGTGGCACGCAGGTCAGCCCGGTCACGCCGTGCTTCGCGCACAGCTTCACGACCTCCTTGGGCAGCAGGTAGTTCACCAGCACCACGTGCGCGCCGACCAGGAACGACGTGGTCAGCTGGCTGAAGCCGGCGTCGAAGCTGAGCGGCAGCGCGGCCAGCACGACGTCGTCGGGGCGCTGCTTGAGGTAGGTCGCCACGCTTTCCGCGCCGGCGAGGATGTTGCGGTGCGAGAGCACGACGCCCTTGGGGCCGCCGGTGCTGCCGCTGGTGTACATGATCGCGGCGACGTCCTGGTCGATCACATCGCCCGGGGCCGGGGCCGGCACGGTCTCGGTCAGCGTCCGCCACTGATCGGAGCCGAAGACCACGACCGGCACGTCCGCCGAGGCGTCACGGACGGTGTCGGCGCGCTCGGGCGTGGTGATCACGAGTCGCGGCGTGCAGTCCTCGATGACGTGGGCCAGGTGCCGGGCCTTGAACAGCGGGTTCACCGGTACGAAGGCCGCCCCTGCCGCGGAGGTCGCCAGCAGGGCGACCACTGTGTCGATGCGCTTCTCGGCGTACACCGCGACCCGGTCGCCCCTGAGCACCCCGAGCGCACGCAGGCCGGCGGCCAGCCGACCGACCCGGTCGGCCAGCTCCCGGTAGCTCAACGTGACGTCCTTGAACGTCAGCGCCGGGCGGTCCGGGTCGCCCCGGCCGACCAACTGGTCGACGCGGATCTCACGCATCGGAGAACTGCCCGGCGGGAACCAGTTCGGACACCGTCGCCCACAGCGAGCCGGCCGTCGCGAAGGTCTCCTCCGTGATCAGCTCGTCCGGCAGCTCCAGGCCGAAGGTCTCCTCCAGGTCGGTCAGCAGCTGCACCAGGCCCATCGAGTTCAGGCCGAGGGCGGCCAGGTCGTCGGCGGCGGTGAAGTCCTCGTTCACCGCGTAGGGCAGGTGGGCCAGCAGGGTCTTGCGGAAGGAGCGCGGTATGTCCATGGGTTCCTCACTCGGCTGCAGGGTCGGGCGGACGCTGCGCCGAGTCGACCACTCCCCTCCCTCAGACCACCATCACCGCGCCATCACGGGGACGATTGCGGAGCAGTAGTGGCGCGAGAAGATCGTTTGCCACCGTGGACGCAGCTGAGCACAAGGAGCTTGGAGGCGACATGTCCGTGGTTACCCTCGGCCCACTGCCCACTGTGGACGGTGTGACCGACGACCGTGAGGCCGACGTCTACCGCTACGCCGTGCGCCTGGGCGAGATCGGCTCGCCGGAGCGCGCCGCCGCCGACCTCGGGCTGCCCACCGCCGAGGTGTTCGCCGCCGTGACGAGGCTGGTCGAGCTGCACCTGCTGCGCACGGACGGGCCGACCGGCCGGTACCTGCCGATGGACCCCGAGGTGGCGGCGACGCTGCTGATCTCGCCCATCGAGCGGGCCATGTACCAGCGGCGGGAGCTCGCCGACCGGCTGCGCGACCGGATCGACGCCATCACCCGGCCGGCCGTCGAAGTGAGCGAGCCGGTCGGCGCCATCGACAGCCTGGAGGGTGTCGCCGAGATCCGCGGCCTGTTCAAGCTGGCCGCCGAGGTCTGCCGGGACGAGATGGTCGTGCTGCGGCCCGGCCACGACGACGACGAGCTGCTCGACGAGCTGCTCGCGCCGTGCTACTCGGTGTTGGAGCGGTCGGTCTCGGTACGGGTGGTGTGCCCGCACCGCAGCCGCGCCGGCTTCGCCTCCCGGGCCAAGGCCAAGCGCCTCATCGCCGACGGCGCCGAGATCCGGACCTTGAGCCAGGTCCCGCAGGCGGCCGTGGTCTTCGACCGCTCCCTCGCGGTGATGTTCAGCTTCGACGGCGACCTGCCCGTCGCCCGCCGGGTGCGGGACCGCAACGTCGTGCGCTTCCTGCTCGACATGTTCGGGCAGCTCTGGGACAACGCCACCCCGTTCGCCGCCGAGGACACCGGCTACGCCGACGCCATCGACGACCTGCAGCAGAGCGTGGCCCGGCTGATGGCCCAGGGCCTGACCGACGAGGTCGTCGCCCGCCGCCTCGGCATGTCGGTCCGCACCTGCCGCCGGCACATCGCCGCCCTGCTGCAGAACCTCGACGCCGTCAGCCGCTTCCAGGCCGGTGTGCTGGCCGCATCGCGCCTGACCATGACCGCCTGAACGGACAGTATTCCTTCCCCGAGTCGACAGGAACCGCACGGATTCGCGGGCAGACCGGACATCGTGGTCACGGACATCCGAGGTGACCCGAGACACAGCGCCTACAACTTGATTGTGCACGATGTAATCGCCTACGGTTGTCCACGTCAGACGGAGACCGAAGGAGACATCGAGATGAGCACCCAGCCGACCGTGATCCTGGTGCACGGCGCGTTCGCCGACTCGTCCAGCTGGAACGGCGTGATCGCCGACCTGACCGACCGCGGTTTCCCGGTCATCGCGGCGGCGAACCCGCTGCGCAGCCTCAGCACCGACGCCGCCACCGTCAAGGGCCTGGTTCGGAGCGTCGAGGGGCCGGTCGTGCTGGTCGGCCACTCCTACGGCGGCGCGGTCATCAGCAACGCCGCCGTCGACGAGCCGAACGTGAAGGCCCTGGTCTACATCGCCGGCTTCATCCCCGAGCAGGGGGAGAGCGCGCTGGAGCTGTCCAACAAGTTCCCGGGCAGCACCCTCGGCGAGACCCTGCAGACGGTGGCCCTGCCCGACGGCAACACCGACCTCTACGTCCGCCAGGAGCTGTTCCGCAACCAGTTCGCCGCCGACGTCCCGCAGTCGCAGGCCGCGCTGATGGCCGCCACCCAGCGCCCCGTCGCCGAGGCCGCGCTCACCGAGGGTTCCGGCGCCCCGGCCTGGCACGCCGTGCCCGTGTGGTCGCTGATCCCGACCGGCGACAAGAACATCCCGCCGGCCGCGCAGCAGTTCATGGCCGAGCGGGCCAACGCCACGGTCGTCGAGATCCCCGACGCCTCACACGCCGTGCTGGTCTCGCACCCGAAGACGGTCGCCGACCTGATCGCCACCGCCGCCCACTGAACCCCGGCGAGTCACGCTCTGGGACACACCGAATGCAGTTTTCCGGCAGAACCGAGCCTCGAGGCTCAGTTCTGCCGGATTCTGACATTCGGTGTGCCTGAGAGCGTGACTCGCGGGGTTTCGGGCTGGTCAGTCGGGCAGGACTTCGATGATCATGGCCTGGAAGTACGCGCCCTGGCCGATGGCGATCAGCGCGCAGCGGTCGCCGGGGCGCAGCCGGCCGGTGCGGTCGGCGTGTTCCGTCGCCATCAGAGCGTCGGCGCCGAAGCTGTGGCCGGTCTCGGGCATCAGGTCCAGGCAGATCCGGTCCCGGGGGATCCCCGACTGGATGCTGAACGTACGCCAGAACATCTTGTTGTTCAGGTGCGGCAGCACCCAGTCGAGCTGGTCCAAGGTCATCCCGGCGGACGCCACCGCCCGCTCGACGGTCTCCACCACCTGCGCCGAACACACCTTGGCGAACAAAGCGTTCTCCTCCGGCGTCATCCGGATGTTCCGGTGGAACCGCGCGTCCCGGCCACCGGCCCCGCCCAGGTAGCGGTACCGGGCCTTCTCCGTCGATCGTGGACCGTGCACGATGACGCCGGCGGCGCAGTCGCCGCTGACGGTCGTGCCGGCGATGACCCGGGCGTCGTCGCCGACGCTGCCCTGGTCGCCGCCGAGCACCAGCACCCGCTCCTCCGGATCGGCGCCGGGCCGGTCCAGGTACCGCCGCGCATATTCGACGCACCGCAGCACGGAGGCGCAGTTGATGTGCGACAGGCCGTAGAACCGGCTGTTGCTCAGGCCGAGCTTGGCCCGGAGCCGGTCCGGGAACTCGGCGCAGAGGTCGGTCTCGGCCATCAGCATCGTGTGCCCGTAGAGGACCAGATCCGCCGTGCCGCCGGCCAGCGCGGCCCGGCCGGCCTCGACGAGCACGTCCTCCATGAGCTCGCCGGGCGCCAGCGACGGAATGTCCCGCAGCCCGTAGACCTTGGTGAACATCTTGCGCTCGGTCGGCGGCCGGCCGGCCCGCACCATGATGTCGTCGACGGGTTCCACCCAGCTCGGCAGCCGCACCGCCACCCGGGACAGGCCGACGCTCACGACGCGCTCCTGATCCGCGCGATGAGCACAGGGCGATCCGTCTTGCGGTTGCTGTTCAACGGGAACTCGGTCATGTGCTCGTAGTGCAGCGGGATCAGGTACCGCGGGAAGAACGTGCCCATCTCCTCCATCAGGTCGGCGGCGGGCCGCTTCTCCCCCAGGTAGAACGCGTACAGCTCGCCGTCCAGGGCGATGGCCACGGCATCGGTCACGCCGCGGAGCCGACGCAGGCCACTCTCCACTTCGGACAGTTCGACGCGCACGCCGTGGATCTTGACCTGGTGGTCGCGGCGGCCGAGGAAGGCCAACTCGCCGTTGGGTTCCAGCCGCGCGATGTCGCCGGTGCGGTACCAGCGGCGGCCGTCGTGCTCCAGGAACCGTCCGGCGTCGTCACGGGGATCCAGGTAGCCGGGGAACATCTGCGGACCGGTCACGCACAGCTCGCCCGACGACGCCCCGACGACCCCCTCCGAGTCGACGAGAACGTAGTCCAGGCCGGGGTGCATGGTGCCGATCAGCACGATGTCGTTGACGCACAACGCCGGCGACGTCTCCGGGTCCCACTTGTGCACGCTGCACGAGATCGTCAGCTCGGTGGGCCCGTACAGGTTCTCCACCAGGCCGCCGGTCGCGGCCTGCCAGTCGGCGGCGTCGTCGCGCAGCAGCGGCTCGCCGCAGAACACCGCCAGCCGCATGGACGGCATGGATCCCGGCGTCAGCTTCCCCATGCGCCGCACCAGGGAGATCACGCTCGGCGACGAGCACCACACGGTGATGCCGTGCTTGCGCACGAACTGCGGCACGGCGACGAAGGCCTGCGGCGGCATGCACACCAGCGTCCCGCCGCTGCCCCACGCGCTGAAGATGTCGAACATCGCCAGGTCGAACGTCAGCTCGCCGGTCTGGGAGAACACGTCGTCCGGCCCGAAGCCGTATCGGTCGTGCACGAACCTCAGGTAGAACTCGACGTTGCGGTGCCGCACCGGCACGCCCTTGGGCCGTCCGGTCGAACCCGAGGTGAACAGGATGTACGCGATGTCGTCGGGCTCGGCCGGGTACGGGTGCTCCAGCGGCGGCGCGGTCGTCTCCAGGATCACCGGCGCGCTGCCGAGCTCGTCCGCCAGCTCCGGCAGCAGCGGCCGGCCGTTGTCGTCGACGAGCAGCGCGTCGATACCGGCAGCGGTGATCATGCCCCGGGTCCGCTCGGCCGGGAAGTCCGGGTTCAGCGGCACCACCGCGGCGCCCGCGTAGCCGGCGGCGAGGATGCCGGTGTAGGCCAGCTCGCTGCGGCTGGCCAGCAGGCCGACCCGCCGCGGCCGCGTGCCCAGCCGGGCGACCAGCTCGCCGGCCAGCGCCAGCGCGTGGTCGTGGACCTGTTGGTACGTGTAGGACTCCCCGGCCACTCGCAGCGCGACCGCCGCCGGGTTCCGGCGCAGACTGCGCAGGAACCAGCCGTGCAGCACGCCCTCGGTGGCGATGCTCCTGGTCATGACGTTCCCTTCCGCACGGCAGCGGCCACCGCGACGACAAGATCGACTTGATGGGTGATGGAGACCGCGATGTCGCCGAGGCCGGCCCGGTCGGCCAGCTCGCGGGCGCCACCGCGCAAGGTCACGCCGGGCGCTCCCCACTCGTCCGTGGTGACCTCGATGTCGCGCCAGCGCAGGCCCTGCCCGAAGCCGCGGCCGAGCAGCTTGCAGGTGGCCTCCTTGACGCAGAACCGGCCGGCCAGCCGCTCGGCGTGCCGCGCCGAGCCGAGCGCCCCCGCCTGGGCCAGCTCGGCCTCGGTGAACACGAGCCGGCGGTAGCGGTGGTGCTCGGCGACCTTGCTGAAGCGGGACACCGAGAGCAGGTCGACGGCGATCTTCATCAGCCGGCGCCCAGCTCGACGCCGGCGGCGTCCACGGCCTGCGCCAACAGCCAGCCCTCGCGCAGCGGGCCCTTGGTGTGCACCAGGATCCGGTCGCCGTCGGCGATGTCGCCGGCGCTCAACGCCGCGTGGACGTCGAGCCAGCCGTCGCAGGCCCCGGCCCCGGTGAACCGCCACTGGACGTCCGGGAAGTCGCCCGGGGCGCCTTCGCCGGCATCGAGAATCCTCAGTGGACCGTCGCCCCGGTGCACCCGCAGGCCCACGGTGGCGAACCGGCCCGTGCCCACGCGGGCGTCGGCGAACACCGGCTCGTCGCAGATCAGCACGGTGGCGACGTCTTCCGGGATCGCCCAGTCCAGCAGCTCGAATCCCACGGTGCCGCCGAGCTCGTCCAGGTGTGTGATGCCGATGTCGTCGCCGCGCCAGCCGAACTGCAGCACCATCCGGGCCAGCAGCGTGACCATCGGGTCGCGCAGCGGGCCGGAGCGGATCAGGAACAGCGGCTGGTCGTCGTCCGGCACGCCGACGGCGGCCAGCGCCAGGTCGCTCAGCTCCGGCCGGTCGGAGTCCGCCGGGTTGACGACGATCAGGTGCTCCAGCGGGATGCCCTCCTGAATCGCCGCCTCCACCCGCTGCTTCGGCAGCAGGTCGTCCGGAAACGTCGACAAGGGAAGGTAATCCGTGTGCGTGCGGACGGCAACACACAGTCGAGAGATGCTCAGGTCAGCCATCAGCGTCTCCCGACTGGTAGCCGCGGGCCACGTGCAGGCGCTGGATGTTGCTGGTGCCGTCCATGAACTCGAAGGCCCGCACGTCCCGCGTCCACTTCTCCAGCAGCGGGTGCTCCAGCAGGCCGGCCGGCCCGATGGACGCGATGGCCCACTGGGCCGTCTGCTGGGCCATCCGCACCGCGCTCAGCTTGGAGGCGCTGGCGAAGTAGCCGCGCTCCGGGTCGGCGTCGAGCCGGGCCGCCGCCTGGAAGATCAGCTGCTTGCCGGCTTCCGCGCGAGCCAGCGCCAGGTCCACGCCGGGGGCGTTCTTCCGGTGCTCGGCAACGTATTCCGTGATGGCCATCGCGGTTCCCACGGCGGAAGCCGAGATCTGGATCCGCATGTTGTTCAACGTCTTGACCGCGCCCCAGATGCCGCGCCGGGTGACCGGCAGGTGCTCGCCCAGCAGCATGTCCGCCGCCACCGGCACGCCGTCGAAGTGCAGCTCGGACAGGTAGGCGCCACGCAGGCCGACCGTGTCCAGCCGGCGCGCGGTCCAAACCCCTGTGGGCCAGCCCTCGGCCGGGACCTCGACCATCGCGGCCCGGATCGACAGCGCCGACCGGCCCGTACGGCCGAAGACGAGGCCGATGCCGCCGCGCGCGCCGTGACCGATGTACCGCTTGGCGCCGTACAGCAGGTAACCGCCGTTGCCGTCCTTCTCCAGCTTGGTCTGCATGTTCGTCGCGTCGCTGCCGTGTCCCGGCTCGCTCATCGCGAAGAACGTCCAGGTCCGGCCGCCGTGCAGCCGCGTGTAGAACTTCTCCTGCTGCGCGGGGTTGCCCAGCAGGCTGACGTACACGCCGGCCAGCGCCGGGCAGGGGCAGGCGAACATGGTGGACATGTCGCCGCGGGCCAGCTCGACCATGCCGACGATGTCCTCCAGCACGGACTTCGCCTTCATCAGCCGGTATCCGCCGGACACGGACTCGCGGTACTCCGGCGGCGTGTTGGACAGCCGGATCATGGTGTACACCGGCGAGTTGAAGTGCCGCTCCATGTCGTCCGGGTCGGCGTCGATGGACAGGGCCCGGGAGCGCATGTCCTCCACGGCATCCCGGCAGTCGTCGCGCACGGCCCGCAGCCGCTCGTCGAGCTCGATCATCACGCCGCTCCGTTCCGGTCGATCCAGGTGTTGGCCACCAGCGCCGAGACGTACAGCGCCCGCACCGGGTGGTCGGCGATGTAGCCGGCGGCGCCGAACAGCTGCGTCACCTGCCAGCCCAGGTCGTCCAGCTTGGTGTGCAGGTCGGCCAACGCCTCCGGGGCGAGCGGATTGGCCGCGTAGGCCCGGGCCAGCTCCAGCTCGGCGGCGACGTCCCCGACCGTGCCGGTGATCAGCTGCTTGCGGATCAGCGGCTCGTCGCCGACGGTGCGCTCGGTCAGGTAGGCCACGGCCTCGTCCAGCAGCCGCCGCACGGTGCCGATGCGCACCGCGGCCAGCAGTCGGCCGATCTCGGCCAGCGTGTAGTCGGCGGCCGGCCGCTCGCCCGGGCACGCCAGGAACACGATGTCCTCGCGGTCGGCCAGGCTGTGCGTGCGGATCTCGGCGCCGTCGGGCACGTCCGACGCGGGCACGGCGGCGTAGCTTCCGGGTGCGGCGGCGGTGACCTCGGCGCCCGACAGCGCGGCGGCCAGGCCGGCGGCCAGGCCCTCGTCCCGCGCGATCCGCTCGCACTGCTCGAGAACAGTGCTCATGAGTCCTCCTCGACTTCGACGATCGCGGTGTGGAAGTACGCGCCCTGGGCCACCGAGACCAGGGCGCAGCGGTCACCGGGGCGCAACCGGCCGGTGCGGTCGGCGTGGTCCAGCGCCATCAGCGCGTCCGCGCCGAAGTTGTGTCCGCACAACGGGATCAGGTCCAGCAGCACCTTCTCCCGCGGGATGCCGGCGCGGCGGCTCACGCTGCCCCAGAACATCCGGTTGGACAGGTGCGGCAGCACCCAGTCCAGGTCGTCCACGGTCATTCCCACGGCGGCGACGGCCTTGAGCAGCGTGTTCACCGTCTCGTCGCAGCAGACCCGGCTGAACTCCTCGGCCTCCCGCGGCGACATCCGCATGTTGCGGTGGAACCGCAGGTCACGGCCAGTGACGCCGCCCAGATAGCGGTAGCGCTGCCGGCCCGCGGCGACCGTCAGTCCGACGACCCCGTCACCGCCGATGGCGATGCCCGGGATCACCCGGGCCACGTCGTGCACGCTGCCGTGGTCGCCGCCCAGCACGAGCACCCGGTCCTTCGGGTGCCGGGCCAGGTAGCGCCCGGCGAAGTCCAGGCAGCGCAGCACGGACGTGCAGTTCACGTGCGACAGGCCGAAGAACCGGCTGCCGGACAGGCCCAGCCGGGACCGGACCCGGTCCGGGAACCCGCCGCGCAGCCCGAACTCCTGGGTGAGCATGGTGTGGCCGTAGAGCACCAGCCCGGCCGTGCCACCGCCGAGGGCGGCCCGGCCGGCCGCCACGAACAGGTCCTCCAGCTGTTCGTGGTCGGCCAGCGTCGGGCTCTCCCGCAGGCCGTGGATCTTCGCGAACATCTTGCGCTCCATGGCGTCGCGCCCGGCGCGCAGCAGGATGTCCTGCACCGGCTCGGACCGTCCCGGCAGCTGGACGGCCACTTTGGACAGTCCGATCGCGGGCGGCATCTTCTCAGACCGCGGCCTTGGCGAAGCCGTGCTCGATGTAGTCGGTCAGGCTGCCGACGGTCTGGAACACCTCGGGGCCCAGCTCGTCCGGGTCGATCTCCAGGCCGATGGTGTCCTCCAGCGACATCAGCAGCTCGATCACGCTGGTGGAGTCCAGGGCCAGGTCCTCGAACAGGCGGGAGGACGGCGACAGCTCGCCGACCTCCTTGTTCAGCACGGCCGACAGGGCGACGCGCAGGTGCGCGACGATCTCTTCGCGGTTCATCGGGACTGCCTTTCACTGGGAGTGTTGACCAGAATCTGGTGCCGGAGCAGGTCCTCCGGCTCGTCGCGGCGACGCACCAGGTGCGCTTCGCCGCCGGTGACAAGGACCTCGGCCGGGTAGCCGTGGCTGAGGAACAGGCCGGGCGAGGCCGTCGGCCCGTACGCGCCCGAGTTGAGGATGCCGATCAGGTCGCCGGGCCGCAGGGCCGGCAGGTCGGCGTGCTTGAGCACCGAGTCGTTGGGCGTGCACAGCGGGCCGGTGACGTTCCACGACTCCGGCTCGCCCACGTCCTCGCGGCTGGACAGCAGCGCCGCCGGGAAGTTGCGCTTGACGAACGAGCCGATGCCGACCGCGGCCATGTGGTGGTGGGTGCCGCCGTCCGCGATGGCGAAGCGCTCCCCCATCGACTCCTTCACGTACCGCACGCCCATCACGTAGACGCCGGCGCGGCCGGCCAGGAAACGGCCGGACTCCATGATCAGCCGGGTCTCCGGGTGCGCGCCGACGAACTTGTCCAGCAGCGGGTTGATCTCGGTGGCCACGTCCACGGCGTCGATGTCCTGCTCGCCGTCGAAGTAGGCCACGCCGAGGCCGCCGCCGATGTCCACGGTGTCCAGTCGGATGTTGCACGTCTCGGCGACCCGCTCGGCCAGGTCGAGGATGTAGCGGGTGTTCTTGCCGACCACGTCCGCGTCCAGGATCCGGGTTCCCATGTACACCTGGATGCCGGCGACGTCAGCGTGCAGGTACTTGGCGGTGAGGTCGCCGGCGGCCAGCACCTGCGCCTCGTCGATGCCGAACTGCCGGGGCTTGCCGCCCATCGTCAGCCGCGAGCCGCTGATCGCGCAGGTCGGGTTGATCCGCAGCAGAACCCGCTGGTAGACGCCCCACTGCGCGGCGATCCGCTCGATGTGGTCGAGCTCGTCGAAGGACTCGCAGACGATGGCGTAGACGCCGGTCTCCACGCAGGCCCGCAGCTCGCACTCGCTCTTGCCGGGACCGAGGAAGATGATGTCCTCCGGCGCCGTGCCGGCCTGCAACGCCGTGCGCAGCTCCACCAGAGACGACACCTCGGCGCGGGCGCCGCCGGCGCGCAGCGCGGCGTACACGCTGACGTTCGGGTTGGCCTTGAGCGAGTAGAAGATCTCCAGCTTGGGGTGCAAAGCGTCGCGCAGCCCGGTGACCGTGTCGGTGAGCACGTCACCGTCGTAGACGTAGAGCGGCGTGCCGAACCGCTGCGCCAGCTCCTCGTACTCGATGCCCTGGATCCTCATGACTGGTTCCCCACCATTCTCTGCAGGCGTGCTTCGGCTTCCTGGCGCAGTTCCAGCGCGGCCTCGGCGCTGTCGGCGACGCAAATGGCGTAGAGCCGGCCGTGGAAGTTGCCGCCGGTGGCGCCGGCGTTGAGCGTCGCGAAGTTGTTGACCAGCACGCCGGTGGTGCGGCCGTCGTCCAGCAACAGGTCACCGAGCGCCTCGGCGACCTCGGTGAAGGTGTGCACCCGGGACGGGCGCAGCCCGAAGGTGGCAGCGATGGCGTGCGCGCCGTCGGGGATGAACCGCTCGGCGATCCGGCTCTGGTAGGTCGACATGTTGAACCGGGCGTTGATCTCCAGGCACGGGTAGAGCGTGCCGTCGGTGGCGAGCATCGCGTCCACGCCGACGAGGCCGAAGTAGCCCTCCTCGTGCAGCGCCCGGCCGATCTTCTGCACGGCCTCCTGGAGCTCGGCGGCGGCGACCGGCGGCAGCTCGACCGGGAACCGGTGGCCCTGGTGCACGCCGTCGGAGAGCACAGCCGCCTTCACGGTCTCGAAGCGCACGTTCCCTTTGCGGGACACCACGAACTGGTAGTTGAGGTCCTGCGCGTGCTCGATCCACGTCTCGACGACGAGGTTCGCCGGCGCGTCCAGGCCGCGGCGCTCGATCAGCCGCAGCAGCCGGGTCGCGCCGCGCTCGTCGGAGACGACGACCATGCCTCGTCCCGACACGCCAAGGGATTCCTTGACGACAACGCGGCCGCCTTCGGCCAGCAGCTCGGTCAGCGCCGGGCGGAGCTCGCCGACCGTGCGCACGATCCGACCCGGAACCTCTCTGATGCCGATGTTCTCCACCAGCTGGCGGCTGAAGATCTTGCCGTTGACCGCCTTGCACGTCTGGGCGGTGGTGCCGGCCAGCGGCAGCCCGGTCTCCTTGGCCAGCTCCTCCTCGGCCGCGGAGATGCCCAGCGGCATCAGGTAGGTGCGGCCGTCGGCCAGCTTGCGCAACTCGTCCAGCAGCAGCGGGGAGTTGAGCGCGTCCTCGGTGACCATCAGCTCGGGGTTGCTGTTCTCGGCCGACAGCGTGCGGCCGGCGGCGGCGCCGAGCCGGCCGAGGTAGGCGGCGAACTCGTCGTCCATCGCGGCCTTGAGCACCACCACGTCGCCGGTGTCGGCCAGCAGCGCGCCCATCTCCTCCATGCGGTTCACCGTCGCGCCGGCGAACGCGATGCCGGCGCCGGGCAGCTTCGGCTCGCCGACCGCCCAGCTCCGCTCCACCTCGAAGTTGTTCACGAACACGAAGCGGGCGTGTTCGTCGCCGGTCAGGTCCTTCTTCAGTCGTTCGACGAAATTCATCGCTCTCCTCAGTTCGTCGGCGATCGTCCGCAGGGGGCGCGCGCTGGCGAGCCGGCCGAGCGACACGTCGTCCCATCCCTTGTCCCGCAACGCCTGTGCCGTTCGCGGCAGCAGCAGCGCGCGGCCGCCGGCCGCCAGGTAGCTGACGGTCGGGTCCACCTCGTGCAGGCCGTTGACCTCGGCGACGGCCTCGACCAGCGCCCGTTCCGCTCCTTGCTCGGGACGGACGGCTTCCGTTGTCCTCACGGGCTTTCCGGGCCGCTCCGAGAAGGACGGGGCCTGCCCGGTCCGCAACAGCGCGGCGTAACCGCGCAGGAAGCGCTCCACGTCGTCGCGGCCCATCACGTCCGCCATCGCCTGCAGGGCCAGCGTCGTGCCGTCGCACCACTCGTAGACGCGGAAGTAGGTGTCGGAGCCGGACTTGGCCCAGTTGACCGGTTCCGCGTTCCAGACGAAGCGGTCCCGCTTGGCGCGGCAGGACCTGGGCGCGTAGTTCAGGAAGTTCAGCTCCGACTCGACGCGCGGCTCGCCGGCCTGCGCGACGAGCTCGACGACCAGGTCGTACGGCACGTGCGCGTACGCCATCGCCTCCTCGACGCGTTCCGCGGCCCGCTCGAGCACTTCGGCGAAGCTGCCGGCGGTGTCGATGACCACCAGCGTCGGGTAGGAGGCGCAGCCGAGCACGTTCTCGTAGCCGCTGGATTCCCGCTGGCTGGTGTACATCCGGAAGGCGATGCGCGGCTCACCGGTGTAGGCGGCGACGGTCATCGCGTACGCGGCGAGGTGCACCGCCGACGGCCAGACCTTGTGCTCGCTGGCGATCGCGCGGGCCGTGGCCAGCAGCGACGGCACCGTGAAGGATGCCGCGTGCGAGCCCTCGGCGCCGGTGCGGCGGTTGGCGTAGATGTCCTTCGGCAGCTCGGAGGCGGTGCGCCGCCAGTGGTCGAGCGACCTCTCCGCGGAGAGTGTGGCCTCGTGCCGGGCCAGGTCGACCGGCTGGTGAACGACCGGCGGCAACTGGATCGGGCGGCGCGCGATTCGCGCGGCCAGCACCGTGTCCAGCTCGGCGGTCAGCGTGCCGAGGCTGACGTCGTCCAGCGACAGGTGGTTGAACACCAGGTGCAGCCGGCGCACGGCGTCGCCGTCGGCGATCACGCCGGCGCGGATCGGCCATTCCCTGCTGATGTCGAACGGTTCCTCGGTGAGCCGCTTGATCAGCTCGGCCGGCTTGTCCCCCGCCACGTGCACGGTCGGCGCCGACGGCGGCTGCACGACCTGCTGCGGCCATGGTGTCGCCAGCAGATCGTATACAGTCCGCAGGATCTCGTGTCGGCGCACCAGGTAGGTCAGCGCGGACCGCACGTGATCGACCGTGGTGCCGGGCGGCACCGGGTGATTGATCGCGATGTGCATGTCGTGCCGGGCATCGGCCGGCGTCTGGAGGTAGTGCAGCACGTGGTGCCGCTGCCCCCAGCACAGGTCCGCGCTCTTCGCGACCATCGTGACCTCCGAACCGCTCGTCCAAGTAGCCAGATAGTGACCCCGAAATTCGCGCCGCGGCAGTGTTCCGCGCTGTCATGTTGTTTCCGGGAAATAGCTGTCAGCCTGATCCGTTGACACCGACCGGTCCGGCACGCGAATCTTTTGGGGCCCCGACGGAGCGGCAAGATGGCGAAGCCGGGGAAATCAATCAACACACCAAGGAATGAGGCGCGAACACGATGCCGAACACCAAGGCCGCGGTCAAGCAGTCCGTCAAGCAGAGCGTGAAGCAGTCCGTCAAGCAGTCGGTCAAGCAGAGCGTGAAGCAGTCGGTCAAGCAGTCCGTGAAGCGGTCGGTCAAGGAGTCCGTGAAGCAGTCGTGATGTGCGGCGGTGCGGCGGGTGCGATTCCCGCTCGTCGCACCGCCGAGTCTCGCCTCGTTTTCCGGGGGAATGCGCCGGTTCACTTCCGGCGCATTCCCCCGAATACTCGCGTCCGGAGGAACTCGATGCGCCACACCATCGCGGAATGCGAACGGGCCGGCCACGACGACGGCCTTTCCGCCGGCCTCGCACTCAGCGGCGCGGGCCTCGACAACGCACCCGGCCGGGTGGCCGCGGTGCCTTCTGTTTCCGTGCCGGCGGGCGCGACTGTGCTGCGCGAGGAGCAGGGCGTCAGCTTCGTGCGCACGGAGCCGCGGTCGGGTCCGGAGCTGACGGCGATCGCGGCGCGGCTGGCCGGGGTTCGGCTCGGGCTGACCCGGCGGCTCGCTGGGCGGGTCGTCGAGCATCTGTCCGGGCGCACCGTCGGCGGCGAACCGACCATCGGCAAGCAACTCGTGCAAGGCGCCTTGGCCGACGCACATGTCGCCGCCGAGGCTGCCCGCCGCACGCTGGCCGTCGCCGACGACTGTCCGGACGCCGTCCGGGACGTGCACAACCGCTTGACCGCAGCGGACTGGGAGCTCGCGAAGTTACTGGGGGCCAGTGGCTTCGTCGATGGTGGCGCGATGTTCGGCGTGCACCTGTCCCGGCTCACCGCGAACTGCTGGGTCGGTGCCGCATGACTTCGCTGGACGAACTCCAGGGCCTCGCCGCCGAACTGGCGGCCGAGCTGCGCCCACACGCCTTGGCCGTCGACACCGGTTCGACGCCGGACATCCCCGCGCTGGACGTCATCCGCGACATCGCAACGCCGCCCCGGTTCCGCGGTTCCGACCTGCCCAAATGCGCCGAGCTGTACACGGAGACGTGCCTCGCGCGCACGGCCGCCAACATCGAGTTCTCCCGGGGCGACGCCGGCGTGCTCAACATCTGCCGCGCCCCCTCGCTCGCCGGCCTGGCCGTCGACGCGCTGGGCAGCCCGTCGCAGCAGGAGGCGTTCTACCGTGTGCTGGCCGACGAGCGGCCGTGGACGTTCTTCGGCATGACCGAGCCCGGGTGCGGTAGCGACGCCACCGCCATGCAGACCCGGCTGGACAAGGACTTCCGCCTGCATGGCGGTAAGAAGTACGTGGCCAACGCTCATCGCGGCGGCATCGGCGTGGTCTTCGCGCGCACCGGCCCTACCCCGCTGTCGATCCGCGCGGTGATCGTGCGCAACCCGAGCCCCGGCTACACCGGCCGCGCGCTGACGATGTTCGGCCTGCGCGGCGCGGCGCTCGGCGAGATGACGTTCGACGGCGTGGAGCTTGACCGAGAGGCGCTGCTGGGCGCGCATCTGCCGGCCTCGCGGCGCGGGATCTGGGGCGCCAGTAGGACGTTCAACGTCATGCGGCTGCAGATCGGCGCGCAGGCCCTCGGCGTTGCCCTGGCGATCAGCGATTACGTGCACGCTCTCCGTCCACAGTGGAAGACGCTGATGGCGACGAGGCTGGAAGCCGCCCGGGAACTGCTGCTCGACTGTGCTCACGATGTCGACAACAACCCGGACGACCGCCGTGCGCCGTCCGTCGGCAAGCTGCACGCCACACACCTGGCGATCGAGACCGCGCGCTGGGCCGAGTCGGCGCTCGAACCCGGTGCCCTGCTTGAGCACCCGCTGCTGGAGAAGTGGTGCCGGGACGTGCACGCCTTCGAGTTCATGGACGGCACCAGCAACATCCAACGCCTCACCATCGGGACGGGCCATGACGACAACTGAGCTGCCGCGCTGGTCGAGCCGGCCCTACTCGGACGCCGACCGGGACGCCGTGCTGGCGCTGTACACCGAACCGGACTTCTACTTCCGCACCGGCGACCCGGACACCCGCCCGGAGTGGGAGATACTCTCCCTGCTCGACGAGGACACGCACGTCCTGCTCGCCGACGGCTCAGTTGTCGGCCTCTACGCCGTCGAGTCCGAGGCCAACAACGCCTGCCACTACAGCATGCAGATGCGGTTGACGGCTTCGGCTCCGTTGGCCTGGTGGCAGTCGGCCTTCCAGGAGCTGCTGCGCGCCAACAGCTGGCGGCGCGAGGTGGTGCGGTTGGCGCTGCGTTTCGACGAGTTCGACTCCCGTGGCCTGGCCTTCGCCCGCTCCGCCGGCTTGCGCGAGGAGGGCACGCTCGGCGCCGTCACAGTGCACGAGGGCCGTCGCTACGGATACGTGTCGTTCGCCCAGATCTGGGAGCCCATCTCATGAGACTGCGTGGATACCGAAGCGGCGACGCCGACCTGCTCGCCGGCCCGTGGTTGGCGGGCGAGCTCCTCGGGCTGCCCCTTGCCGACTGGCCCCCGCTCGCCTCCCCCACCCGCGTGCCCCCGCCCACCGACCCCAGCCAGGAGCTCTGCATCGCGCCCGGTCTCGGCTTCGTGCGGTACACGTCGTTGGACTGGGTGCACCGCCGCGCCCGCGTCGAGCTCGGCCTGCACAGCGTCGAGGGCCTGGACGTGCTGCTGAAGACCGTGGTGGAGCACGGATTCCGGACGCTCAATCTGAGCCGCGTCTACGGCTGGGTGACGCCGGTGCTCGACCCGCCGACCGGCTTGCTGGCCGATGTCGGGTTCCGGCGGGAGGCGGTCGTGCCGGAGGGCACGTGGCTGGACGGCCGGCCGGTGGATCGGGAGATCTGGGGAGCGGTGCGCAATGACTGAGATCCAACGCCTCGACCCCGATGCTGCGGTCGCCGAGCTGCGTGCCTCGGCCGACTCCGCCCGCGGCTTCCTCGGCCTCGATCCCGTGACCCAGAACGACGCCCTGCTGACCGCCGAGCTGGAGGCGTTGGAGGCTCAGCTGTTCAGCGCCGGCGAGACGCTGGTCGGCTTCGCGCCCAACGCCGATCAGCCGCGTCAGGCCTACGTGGCCAGCACCTCGGCGGACCCGGAACCGCTGCGGGCGTTGCTGGAGTTCCTGACCACCTACCAGCGGTGCACGACGTTCGTGGCGATGGTGCCGGACGGCGCCGTGGCCGCCGCCGGCTTCACGGCCTGCGGCTTCGAGCAGGTGGGGGTGCTGCCACGACACCGCTGGCAGAACTACGACTGGCAGGACGTCCTGGTCTACGTGGGGAGGGCGGACTCGTGCCGTTCATGACGGTCCGGCACTTCACCGAGGCGGACATCCCGATCCGCACGGAGTTGCTGCGGGAGAACAAGTACCAGACCAACCTGAACGACTTCGCGATGTCGGCCGACGACCGCGCGCTGGCCGACGGCATGCGGCGGACCATCGCCGAGCAGCACCACACCAAGCGGCTGTTCACCATGTGCGGGTCGAAGGGCCAGGTGGTCGGCTTCTCGTGGATCACGTCCATCGACTGGCGCAGCCAGACCTGCGAGCTGTCGTTCGCGGTGCTTCCCCGCTACCGCAGCGGTTTCGGTTTCAAGGCGGTGGAGGCGGCGCACGAGTACCTGCGCGAGCAGCTGCACATGGACGTGATCATCAACCAGGTGTTGTCGCACAACACGATGATGTTGTCCGCCAGCGAGCTGGAGGCCAACGCGCAGGTTCGGGCGGAGTACGACTCCTACACGGTCGGCCAGTGGCGCACGGCGTGCTACTGGACGGTGACCCGCGAAGATGTGCGTAGTCGCAAGGAGCGGGAGTGGGCCCGCCGGCAGGAGATCGCCGACCGGGTTCGAGCGGGAGTGCAGGGGTTGTCGTGACCGGATACCTGCGCTTCCCGACGATCGCCGGCGACACCGTCGTCTTCACCTGTGAGGACGACCTGTGGTCGGTGCCGGTCGGCGGCGGGAGCGCGCGGCGGCTGACCGCCGGCGTGTCGGAGGCCAGCCGCCCCCGGCTGTCGCCGGACGGCTCGCTGGTGGCGTTCATCGGCGCCGACGACGGGCCGTCCGAGCTGTACGTGATGCCTGCTACCGGCGGGCCTTCGCGTCGGTTGACGTACCAGGCGGCGCGGTGCGTGACGGTCGGCTGGCACCCCGCCACCGGCGAGATCATCTACGCCTCGACGGCCTCGCAGCCGGCGGGTTTCGGCTTCCGTTTGTTCGCCGTGTCGCCTACTGGTGGGCTGCCCCGGCTCCTGCGGCCGGGCATGGCCGACGCCATCGCCTTCGGTCCGGACGGGCGGGTCGTGGTCGGCCGGAACACAGCGGATCCGGCGCGGTGGAAGCGTTATCGTGGTGGCCTCGCCGGTGAGTTGTGGACCTCCTCCACGGTGGACGGACCTTTGACGCCGTTGCTGTCGCTGCCGGGCAACCTGGCCAACCCGTGCTGGGTCGGGGAACGGATCTTCTTCATCAGCGATCACGAGGGCGTCGGCAACGTGTACTCGTGCCGCCCGGACGGCACGGATCTGCACCGGCACACCGATCACCGCGAGTACTACGCCCGCAACCTCTCGTCCGACGGCCGGCGCCTGGTGCACCACGCCGGTGCCGAGCTTTTCCTGCTGGACGAACGCCTTCCCGTCGAGGTCATCGGCTCGCGGTCGCAGTGCGCCCGGCGGATCGTGTCGGCCTCGGCCCACCTCGAAGACGCCCGTCTCAGCCATGACGGCAAGTCCGTGGCCGTGGGCGTACGCGGCAAGGCGTACACCATGGCCCCGCGGACCGGCCCGGTTCGCCAGCACGGCACCGCGGATGGCGTGCGCTACCGGCTCCTGGACTGGCTCTCCGACGGCCGCTTGGTCGCGGTCGCCGGCGACTCCGAGCCAGAGGAGCGGCTGGTCGTGCTCGCTGGTGGCGAGACCACCGTCCACATCGGATCCGTCGGCACCATCACCGAACTCGCCGCCGCCCCCGGTGGCGGCATGGTCGCGTTCGCCACGAACCGCCAGCAGCTGTGGGTCGTCGACGTCGACGAGAAACAGCCACGGCTGCTCGACCACAGCCCGCACGAGCGGATCGAGGACCTGGCGTGGTCGCCGGACGGGCGCTGGCTGGCGTACACCTTCCCGCTGACGCCCCGCACCTCGGCGATCAAGGTCGCGGAACCGGCACAGGGCGTCACTGTCCAGGTCACCGAGCCGGTACTGCGGGACTCGAAGCCCGCCTTCGATCCCGGCGGACGGTACCTGTACTTCGTCGGACAGCGGGACCTGGCTGTCGACCACGACCAGGTGCAGTTCGACCTCGGCTTTCCCTATGCCGGCCGGCCGTACCTGATCACGCTGCGCACCGAGGAGCCGCCGCCCTTCGAGCACTCTGTCCGGGAACCCCTCGCTGAGGTCGAGATCGACTTCGCCGGCATCGACCACCGCGTGCTGCCGCTTCCCGTGTCGGAAGGGCGATACGTCAAGATCGTCGGCCTGCCCGCCAAGGTACTGCTGCACTCGGTGCCGCTCGCCGCGCCGGACATCGACCAGCCCGAGGCCACACCGGACGGCATCGCCACCCTCGTCGACCTGACCACCGGCGAGGTCGAGTTGGACGTGCTCAGCCCCGTCGACGAGCTGAGCACCGACGCCCGCGGCGAAACCCTGCTCTACCGCCACGAGGGCGCCGTGCACCTGGTGAAGTCCGAGGACATCGCCGAGGACGACGAAGCCCAGGAGATCGACCTGTCCCGGATCAAGGTCGCCGTGCAGCCGGAATCCGAGTGGCGGCAGATGTTCCGCGAGACGTGGCGGCTGCAGCGCGAGGGATTCTGGGACGCGGCGATGAACGGCGTCGACTGGGACGCCATGCACGACCGGTACGCGAAGCTGCTGGACAAGGTCGCCACCCGGGCGGAGCTGTCGGACCTGCTGTGGGAACTCCAGGCGGAGCTGGGGACCTCGCACACGTACGAACGAGGCGGCGAGTACCGGCCGACTCCCAACCACGGTCAGGGTTTCCTCGGCGTGGACTGGGATTCCGCCTGGCGCATCGGCGACATCCTGCGCGGCGACCCGTGGAACCCGCGCGCGACCTCGCCGTGCAACCGTCTCGGCGCCGACATCCGGGTCGGCGACCAGCTCGTCGCGATCAACGGCCAGCCGGTGACCAACCCGGGCGAACTCCTTGTCGGCCAAGCCGATCGCGAAGTCGAGCTGACCCTCGTCCGCGACGGCGTCAGCCGTTCCGTGACGGTGAAGGCGCTGGCCAGCGAAGCCGCCGTCCGCTACCGGGACTGGGTCGACGGAAACCGCGCTGCCGTCAGGGAAATGTCCGGCGGCCAGCTCGGGTACGTGCACGTGCCCGACATGAACGCCGGCGGCTACGCCGAGTTCGTGCGGGGCTTCCTGACCGAGCTGGAGTGCGAGGGGCTCATCGTCGACGTCCGGTTCAACGGCGGCGGCCAGATCGCACCGTTGCTGCTGGACCGGTTGGCACGCAGGCGTTTCGGCACTGAGACCGGCCGGTGGAGCTTGCCGACGCCGTACCCGCCGGAGGCCCCACGAGGGCCGATGGCGCTGCTGGTGAACGAGCACACCGGCTCCAACGGCGAGATCTTCGCGCAGGGCTTCCGGTCCCTCGGGCTCGGCCCGATCGTCGGCCGGCGGACCTGGGGCGGTGTGATCGCCACGTGGCCGCGGCACGGGCTCGTCGACGGCACCGTCACCACCCAGCCCGAGTTCCGGTACGTGCTGGACGGGCAGGTGCTGGAGAACCGGGGCGTGCTGCCGGACGTCACCGTCGACGACGAGGACCGCCAGCTCACCGCGGCCGTCGCGGCACTCGTCCCGACCCCGCAGCTGACGCCGTGAACCCGGGCGAGGTCCATGTCTGGCTGGTGCCGGTGCGTCCCCGCGCCGGCTGGCTGGCCATGCTGGACGAGGAGGAGCGGCAGCGCGCCGCCAAGCTGGCCAGCACGCCGGCCGGCGACACGTTCGTCACTTCCCGGGCCACGCAACGACTTGTCGGCTCGCACTACCTCGGGATCCCGCCCGCCGACATCGTCACCGACCGCACCTGCAACCACTGCGACACCGGTGCCCGGCACGGCCGCCCCCGCTTCCGTGACGCCGGCATCGACTACTCGGTCTCCCACACCGAACACTGGGTGATCATGGCCGTCACCGGCAGCGGGCTCGTCGGCGTCGACATCGAGGACCTGCGCGCCGCCCCCGATCCCGACGGCCTCGCCCGCGCGTGCCTGACCAGCGAGGAGCGCCGTCACTTCGATGCCCTGCCGTTGGCGGAACGCGCCCCGTGGCTGGTGTCGGCGTGGACCCGCAAGGAAGCGGCCATGAAGCTCACCGGCCTCGGCCTCCGCGCCCCACCCAAGCGGCTCGACGTCAGCGGCTCCGTCGTCGCCACCGCCGTGCCGCGGTGGCCTGCTGCCGCCGTGCACCTGCACGACATCCACGCCCCTTCGGGGCATCTCGCCGCCCTGGCGACGACGGTGCCGCTGCGGGAGGTCCGCTCCGCCACCCTCGACGACCTGGAGATCTTGTCTGCCCGAAACCGACATTCGGTGTGTCTGTAAGCGTGACTCGCCGAGTTCGACATCCGACGGTCGGCCCTGGTCGGGGGCGGCGCGGGGGCTCTACCGTCGGCGGATGGACCGCCAGCTGGCCGCCGCGCTGGAGTCGGGGTCGTTCGCGCACGGGTTGCGGACGGCGATCCGGATGCGGGGCCTGACGTTGGAGCAGGTGCAGCACGAGCTGGTCGACCGGGGCGTGGTGGTCAGCTCGGTGACGCTGTCGTACTGGAGCCGGGGCCGCAGCCAGCCGGAACGGGCCGAGTCGATCAAGGCCGTGAAGCTGCTGGAGGGCATCCTCGACATGCCGGCCGGTTCGCTGACGGCGCTGCTGGCCCCGCCGCGGCCGAGGGGTCCTCGCCGCGCGCACGTGGCCGTCAGCATCGATCGCGGGCGACTGTGGAACGAGGCGCACCGGCTGGACCGGGTGATGGCGCAGCTGGGCTCGCTGGACGAGGAACGCCTGTGCCTGCTGTCCGTGCACGACCGGTTCCAGCTGGACGAGCACCGCCGCCCGATCCAGCTGTCGATCACCGAGGTCATTCGTGCGCAACGGGATCGGGTCGACCGGGCGCTGGTGATCTTCCAGGGCCGGGAGCTGGGCCGGACGCCGAGGCTCACCGTCGCCCGCGGCGGCTGGCCGGGGCGGGTCCGCATCGACGAGGGCGCCGGCTTCCTCGTCGCCGAGGTGATGCTGGACCGCGTCATCGACCGCGGCGACACGGCCGTCATCGAATGCGCGCTCCAGCACGGCGGACAACCCGAGCCGATGACCGACTACGACCGGCGGCTGCCGTACGCGACCCGCAGTTATCTGCTGGAGATTGAATTCCATCCGGCGGCCATGCCCGTTCGCTGTCACGCCACCACGCGGCCCACCATCGAGAACACCCGGCGCGATGTCCGCGAGCTCATGCTCGGCGGCGCCCCGCACGCCCACCTGGCGTTGTTCGACGTCGAGCCGGGCATCCACGGCCTGCGCTGGGAATGGGACTAACAGTTTCGAACAGAATAGCCGAGTGCCCGAAACACTGTTTCCCGCAATGCGGGAGCCGCGCTTGTCCTGATTCGATCCGCGCCTTTACCGTCCGTGTCCCCTGCATCTTTGGACGGAGTTCCCTGCCATGCGCGTACCCCTGATCGCTCTGGTTCTCGGCACGTCCCTGCTCGTTCCCGCGCACGCCGGCCCCGTCGGCGCGCCCGCCGGCCACTCCGACGGCACCACCGCGACCCGCACCAACGACCACTGGAGCGGCTATTCCGCGCACTCCAGCACCTACAGCACCGTCTCCGCCAGCTGGACCGAGCCGTCGGTCGACTGCCGCACCGGCGGCGAGGTCGTGTTCTGGGTCGGCCTCGACGGCGACGGCAACGACAACGTCGAGCAGACCGGCACGCATGTGCTGTGCCGCAACGGCAGGGCCGTCCACACCGGCTGGTGGGAGACCTACCCCTGCTACAACATCATCGACTACGGCCACCCCGTGCGGGCCGGCGACAAGATCGACGCCACCGTCACCGACAACGGCAACGGCACCTACCGGCTGTACCTGCGGGACGAGACCCAGGGCTGGACCGAGCAGCCCGACAAGCGGGCCTGCTCCGGCGCCGGCGACGTGTCGGCCGAGGTCATCACCGAGACGCCCATCTACCCCAACGGCCCCTCCGCCCTGGCCAACTTCGGCACGGTGACCTACACCAACGTCAGCGTCAACGGCCGCCCGCTCAGCACCGCCGGCCCGCAGGCCATCAACATGGTCCGCCACGGCCGCACCATCGACACCACGTCGGCGATCAGCGGCGGCACCCAGTTCAGCAACACCTGGCTCGCCGCGAGCTGACCGCCCGCAACACCCCCGCCCCAGCCTCCCCTCGCCCGCCCCCCGCCGGTACGTGAGTGGCTCGCTTCGCTCCGGCGACGACGTGAGCCACTCACGTACACCCTCGGCTCCATGCCGGTGGGGCGTCGCTCCGGAAACCCACCGGCCCCGATAGATTCCGGCGGGTGAAGGCACTGGCGCAGGGCGCGGGCATGCTCGTGGTGATCGTGATCGTCGTGGGCAGCGCGGCCGGTGTCGGGGCCGTGCTGGGGCTGGGCGGCGTGACGATCCTGGCCGGCCTGACGGCGCTGTTCTGTTTCATCGCGGCCAACGGCGGCCCGCTGCGAGCGGATCTCAAGTTGCTGGCGGCGTTCGCCCCGGCGGTGATCATCGGCGGTGCGCTGCCGAGGCTGCTGGGCGAGGTGTCGCACATCGCGGCGATCGCGGCGCTGGTGGTCGTGGTGTTCGTCGCGGCGCTGCTGCCGGTGTTCGGGACGCGCTTCGTGACGGTGGGCCTCGGCCTGGGCATGGCCTCGGTCTTCGGCTACGGCTATCAGCTCACCGGCGGCACGAGCGGCTGGCAGATCATCGCGGCGCCGGCGATCGCGGTGGCAGTGGTGATCATCCTGCGCATGCTGATGGGCGCGAGCGACCCGGACAAGCCGACTCGGGTGGCGCTGGCGGCTGCCCTCACGGGCACCACCGGCGCGGCGGAGCGGGCGGCCAGGGTGTGGCTGGCGGACCGGCCCCGAGTGTGGCAATCCCGTGTTCTCAGCGCCGGGGCACGGTTCGGGGCCACCATGGGTGTCCTCAAAGGACGTCTGCAGGCGCTGCCGGCCGAGCAGTCGGCGGCGCTGGGCGAGGTCATCCAAGCGGCGAACGACCAGATGGCGACGCTGGCGGAGGCCGTCAAGGCGAAGTCCACTCCGGACGATCTGCCGCCGGTGGAACGCAAGCCCCCCAAGGTTGCGTTGCCCGGCGCGACCGAGCGGCTCGTGGACGATCTGTGGCGCCTGATCGACACTGTGCACGATGCCGTCACCACTCGCGACCGGTCCACGTCGAACTTCCCCCGGCACTTCGTTCGCCAGGCGCTGCGCCGCGAGTTGGAAGGCGCCTTCTCGTGGCGTTCGGCGCAGCTACGGCACGCGATCCGCTGCGCCCTCGGCATGACCATCGCGCTGACGATCGCCGCGTTCCGGCCGGGCGACCCGCTGACCGTCTCGTTCCTGATGACCACGTTCGCGATCATGCAGCCCGAGTGGCGCGACACGCTCGACAAGGCGTGGCAACGGGTCGGTGGCGCGTTGGCCGGCGCGGCGGCGCTGGCGCTGGTGCTGTGGCTGCTGCCGCAGTCGGCGCTGATGCCGGTCGCCCTGGTGGCGCTGCTGATCGGCTTCCCGTTCATGCAGGCCCAGCCAATGCTGTTCAACGGCTGCATGGTGTTTCTCAGCGTCGGCCTGAACGCGTCCACCAAGCACCTCGACCCCGTCTCGACGCTGATCGAGTACGTGCTGCTGATGGCCGGGGCCGTCGCGATCGGCCTGCTGTTCGGCTTCCTCGCGGTGCCGGGCGTGCCGCGTCCGCCGCTGAGCGCGCGGTTCGCCGACGCGACGACCGAACTCCAGCGGCTGCTGCGCATGGTGTCGAACCTGCTCCGCGGCGACGAGGTGCTGGGCCGCACGGTCGGCGTCCGCTTCCGCGACGCCGCACGGGCGCACCAGAACCTGGTCGCGCCCGCGCCGGGCAGCAAGGCGCCGGCCACCGACCAGCAGGAGGCGCTGGACGAGGCCGGTGAGGGCCTGCGCGGCCTGGCCGCCTCGTCGCTGGCGCTGTTCCGGCTCGGCAACACCGCCCCCGCGCTGGCCGACTTCACCGCCGACGCGGCCCGCGCCCTCGATGACGGCGTCGAGCCGCCACGGCCGCCGGCCGACCTCGACGACGAGCAGCGGCTGATCGCGGACATGGTCGTCGCCGACCTCCTGCGCGTGCAGCACGCCCGGCCGCAACTCGTCCGATAAAACTGTCAGGAGCTACCTGACAAACCGCCCCTTCCCGCGCTAGCGTGTCAGGCACAACCTGACATGAATGGGGAGGGACACCGTGCTGAGCTGTTCGTTCTGCACGAAGGACGAGGACCACGTGGCCAAGCTGATCGCCGGCCCCGGCGTCTACATCTGCGACAACTGCGTCGAGCTGTGCAACAAGGTCCTCGCCGAGGAGAAGTCGGCGGGACGCGTGCCGGAGTGGGCGGAGCTGTCCGACCAGGAGATGCTCGACAAGCTCCCGCGCATCGCCGGCACCATGGCCCAGGTGGAGGCCGGCCTGGACCAGTGGGTCGGCGAGCTGCGCCGGCGCGGCGTGACCTGGGTGCGCATCGGCGAGAAACTCAGCATGACCAGGCAGTCCGCGTGGGAACGGTTCACGAAGCCGTCAGCCGAGGCCGGGGAGGATCGGGCCGAGTAGCCCGCCGTCGTCGGTCGTCGTCGTGGTGGACGTGCCGCCGGTCGTCTTCGTCGGCTTCGGCGGCTTGGGCTTGGACGTCTTCGTCGGCCGGGTGCCCGTGGTCGTCGTCGACGTGGTCGTGCTGGTGGTCGTCGTCGTGGCGGTGGGCCACGACGACGACCGCGACGGCCGGCCGGCGCTCGTGTGGATCACGGGCGCGGGCGCCACGGGACCGGTCGATGTCGTCGTCTGCACGGGGGCCTGCTGGCCCTGGAAGTCCGTGGTGGCCGGGGGCGGCATCTTGACGAACGCCATGCCCAGCACCACGCCGGCGATCGCGGACACCACAAGCGCGGTGCTCGCGCTCATCGCGCGGTCGAACGGGGTACTCGCGGCCCGGCTCACTTCTGCGCCCTCTCGTAGTCGGTCACCAGTGGGTACGCGCGCGGACACGCACAGGTTCAGCCCGTTCGGGAAGCGCCTACCGGTCTAACCTGGTCGAGTGGCTCTGGGGCGGATCACAGTTGACGGTGGCGAAATCCACTACGAGATCGCGGGCACGGGCAGCCCGGTCGTGCTGCTACACCCTGGCGCTCTGAGTTCGAGGACCTGGGACCGTGAGTTCGAGCTGCTGACGGCCGAACACACGGTCGTCCGCTACGACGCGCGCAACCACGGCCAGTCCTCGACGGCCACCGAGCCGTACGCCAACCACGACGACCTGCGCCTGCTGCTGGACGGGCTCGGCATCGACCGGGCCAGCCTGGTCGGCATGTCCCTCGGCTCGCGGACGTCCGTCGACTTCGCGCTGGCCTGGCCGGACCGGGTCGACCGGCTGATGCTGAACTCCCCCGGGGTCAGCGGCATGACGTTCAAGGACCCGTTCATCCTCGACCAGCTGGAGCGACTCCAGGCCGCCCAGAGCGTCGAGGACGTCGTCGACGCGCTGCTGCGGATGTGGGTGGACGGGCCGCACCGCGCGCCGGGGCAGGTCGACCCGGAGGTTCGGGCGCGCTGCGAGCGGATCAAGACCGACACCGTCTCCCGGCACGGGACCGGCTGGCGGATCCGGCCGGTCGAGGTCGGTGCGATCGACCGGCTGGCCGAGCTGGCGATGCCCATCACCGTGGTGCTGGCCGACCTCGACTCGCCGGACATCGCCGACGTGGTCGAACGCATCGTCGGTGACGCCAAGCGGGCCGAGCTGGTGACCGTGTCCGACGCGGGCCACATCGTGAACCTGGAGCAGCCCGAACGCTTCGCCGAGATCCTGCTCAAGTCCGTCTGAAGTAGACGGTCCCCGCACCCTTCACCGGTTTGTCGCAGCGTGACCCGGGCGCAAGCCTGGCCAGCACGGCAAGTGGGCGAGTAGAACATGGAGATCTGTTCGAAGAGCGGAAGGATCGCCATGCGACTACGCCGCAGCGTCAGCTCGGTACTGTCGGTAGGGCTCATGGCCGGCCTCACCCTCGTGGCCGGCGCGGCGCCGGGCTCGGCGCGACCCGCCCCGGTCAAGCACGCGGTCGCACAGGGCTACTTCGGCGCGGTCGTCTCGGACACGCCGGAGTCGACCCAGGCCGGCATCGACGTGCTGCGCCGGGGCGGCACCGCCGCCGACGCCGCGGTCGCGGTGGCCGCGACGCTCGGCGTCACCGATCCGTACGTGGCCGGCATCGGCGGCGGCGGATTCCTGGTGTACTACGACGCCCGCACCCATCAAGTGTCCACAATAGACGGACGCGAGACCACGCCGGCCGCCGACGGCCAGAACATGTTCGTGGATCCGGCGACGGGCAAGGCCTACGCGTTCCCGACGGCCGTCACCAGCGGCCTGTCCGTGGGCGTGCCGGGCAACCTGGCCACGTGGCAGCGGGCGCTGCAGCGCTGGGGCCGGTTCAGCCTGGC
Organism: Kutzneria kofuensis; assembly: GCF_014203355.1. Lineage (NCBI taxonomy): Bacteria > Bacillati > Actinomycetota > Actinomycetes > Pseudonocardiales > Pseudonocardiaceae > Kutzneria > Kutzneria kofuensis. The sequence continues at coordinate 7,601,069 of NZ_JACHIR010000001.1, read as the reverse complement.
CGACGACCTGCGGCCGGCCGAGGAGGTGGCCGACCGCGGCTTTGTCGTCGACGCCACGTTCCAGGAGCTGACCAGGGAGAACGCCGCCCGGTTCGCGCAGTTCTCCTCCTCTGCCGCGCAGTATCTGCCCGGTGGCCAGCTGCCGGTGGTCGGCTCCACCATGCGCAACAAGGATCTGGCCGACACGTACAGGGAGATCGGCCGCAAGGGCAGCGGGGCGCTGTACGGCGGCTCGATCGGGCGTGACCTCGTGGACGCCGTGCAGCATCTGCCGCTGGCGCCGGGCGCGACGCTCAAGCCCATCCCCGGCCCCATGCAGCTGTCCGACCTGAGCTCGTACCAGGCGCTGGACACGGCGCCGACGCACGTGAACTACCGCGGCTACGACGTGTACGGCATGGCGCCGTCGTCCAGCGGCGGCATCACCGTCGGCGAGTCGCTGAACATCCTGTCCAACTTCGACCTCAAGAACATGGACCGGGTGCAGGCGCTGCACCACTACCTGGAGTCGAGCCGGCTGGCCTTCGCCGACCGCAACCGCTACATCGGCGACTCGCGCTACGTTTCGGTGCCGCAGCAGCAGTTGCTGTCGCCGCAGTTCGCCGCCAGCCGGGCCTGCCTGATCGACCCGAACAAGGCCGGCACCAGCCCGGTCGCGCCGGGCAACCCCGCCTCGCCGGGCAGCTGCGCCAGCACGACCGCCGCGTCCAGCAGCGACCAGGAGAACCACACCAACCACTTCGTGGTCTCCGACGCCTTCGGCAACGTGGTGTCGTACACCAACACCATCGAGGAGCTGGGCGGCAGCGGCATCGTCGTGCCGGGCCGCGGTTTCCTGCTCAACAACGAGCTGACCGACTTCAACTTCACGCCGACCCAGGGCTCCGCGCCGGACCCGAACCTGCCGGCGCCGGGCAAGCGTCCGCGGTCCAGCATGTCGCCGACGATCGTGCTGCAGCACGGCAAGCCGTTCCTCGCGGTCGGCTCGCCCGGCGGCTCCACGATCATCACCACCGTGCTGCAGATCCTGGTCAACCGGATCGACTTCGGCATGCGGCTGGAGGACGCCATCGCCGCGCCGCGGGCGTCGCAGCGCAACACGGCGGCCACCACGGCGGAACCGGCGTTCATCGCCGCCGCGACCACGCCGGGGCTGCAGGCGCTGGGCCAGACGTTCACGATCAACGACACGTCACCGCTGGATCCGACGATCAAGATCGCGCCGACCATCGGCGTGGCCTCCGGCCTGGAGTTCAAGCCGGGCGGCCGGGTCATCGCGGCGGGCGAGCCGTCGCGGCGCGGCGGAAGTGCGGCCGCGGTCGTGCTGACGACGTGCTACTGTGACTGACATGCAGCGCGCCAACGTCACGACGACGCCGGACACAGTCCCGGCGCGCTGATCCACGTACAAGCGAAAGCCCCGGGGCGAGTGCCCCGGGGCTTTCGCTTTGTGGTCACTCTCCCCTTCTGGACGAGGAGACCACGATGCAGGACCACCGCAAGCTCGGCCGTGAACTGGGTCTGTTCGACACCGACCCGCTGATGGGCGCTGGTCTGCCGTACTGGCTGCCCGACGGCGCGGCGATTCGACACGTGCTCGAGGAGTACGTGCGCGACCTCGAACGCCGCGCCGGCTACCGGCACGTCTATTCGCCCGTGCTGGGCAAACGCGCGTTGTTCGAGCAGTCCGGGCACTGGTCGCACTACAACCACGACATGTTCCCGCCGATGGACGTCGGCGGCGAGCAGATGTTGTTGCGCCCCAGCCTGTGCCCGCACCACGCGCTGATCTACCGGTCACGGGCGCACAGCTACCGCGAACTTCCCTTGCGCATGGCCGAAATCGGCGGCATGTACCGCGCCGAGCTGTCCGGCGTGCTCGGTGGGCTGTCGCGGGTACGGGCCATCCAGCTCAACGACGCGCACGTGTTCTGCACCCCCGACCAGGTTCTCCGCGAGGCGCGGGCGGCGCTGGAGCTGATCCAGCGGGCGCACCGGGACCTCGGAATCAAGCCCGTGCGGTATCGGCTGTCGCTACGCGGGGACGGCGGCAAGTACGTGGACAATCCCGAGATGTGGCAACGATCCGAGGCGCTGCTGCGGGAGGTGCTGTCCGGCGTCGACCACGAGGAGGCTCCCGGCGAGGCCGCCTTCTACGGGCCGAAGATCGACATCCAGATCGCCGACAGCGCCGAGCGGGAGTCGAGCATTTCCACCGTGCAGGTCGACTTCCACCAGCCGGCGCGGTTCGACCTCAGCTACATCGGGGCGGACGGGGCGCGGCACCGGCCGGTGATGGTGCACCGGAGCCTGATCGGCAGCATGGAACGGGTGGTGGCGCACCTGATCGAGGTGCACGGCGGCGCTTTCCCGGCGTGGTTCGCTCCCGTGCAGTTGGCTGTCCTGCCGGTGTCGGACGACGAGTGGCCGGCGGCTGCGGCGGTGGCGCAGCGGTGCTTGGACCTCGGGTTGCGGGCTGAAGTCGTTGGGGTGGAACGGGGTTCCCTCGGCGCGCGGATCCGGGAGTCGCGATTGGCGCCGTACCAGGCGGTGATCGGGGCGAAGGAGGTCGCCAACGAGGAGGTGGCGTTGCGGCTGCGGGACGGCCGGCGGCTGGATTCGATGCCGGTGGACGAGGCGCTGGGCCGGATCGGCGCCTTGGTCGGCGCTCGGTCGTTGGAGTTGTGGGAAAGCTAGGCGGCGCCGCCGAGCCGCGGGTTAGGCTCCGATCATGATCCGTCGCTGGAATCCCCCGTCGGTTGCCGCGCCCGCCGGGCAGTACAGCCACCTGGCCGCCGTGCCGGCCGGGCACGAGCTCGTGTTCGTGTCCGGCCAGCTCGGGCTGCTGCCCGACGGCGCCCTGGCCGGGCCCGACGCGGAAAGCCAGACGCGGCAGGCATTGGCGAACATCCGGGAGCTCCTCGCGGCGGCCGGCGGCGGACCGGAGCACATCGTCAAGTTCCTGTCGCTGATCGCCGGCGTGGAGAACCTGGCCGGCAGCCGCGCCGCGCGGTCGGAGGTCTTCGCGGAGTGGTATCCGGACGGGGAGTTCCCGGCGCACTCGCTGATGGTCGTCACGCAGCTTGCCGCGCCGCAGTTCGCCGTGGAGATCGAGGCTGTGGCGGCGATTCCTACAGACCGGTGAGGGCCTGAAGGCCGAGGCTGCTTGCGGCGACAGCGATCCACAGCAGGCCGCCCAGCAGCAGCGGACGGGTGCCGGCCTTGCGCATGTCGGCGAACCGCAGGGACAGGCCGATGCCGGCCAGCGCCGTCGTGATCAGGAACGTGCCGAGAGTGGACAGCGCGGGGTGCCAGCTGTCCGGGATCAGGCCCGCGGTGTCGGTGGCCGCCGCGACCACGAAGCCGATCAGGAACAGCGGCACGATCCGGTGCCACGGCAGGTGCACCTCGTCGTCCCGGCGGGCCTTGAGGAACGCCAGCCCGATGACGATCGGGATGATCATCAGGCTGCGGGTCAGCTTGACGACGATCGCGTACGGGCCGGCGTCGCCGCCGTACGCGTAGGCCGCCGCGACCACCGACGAGGTGTCGTTGACGGCCGTGCCGCTCCACAGGCCGAAGGCGTGCGGGCTCAGGCCGAGCAGGTGGCCCAGCGGCGGGAAGAGCAGCACCGCCGCGATGTTGAAGGTGAAGATCGTGCCGATCGCGTAGGCGACTTCGGTGTCCTTCGGCTTGATCACCGCCGTCGTCGCCGCGATCGCCGACGCGCCGCAGATACCCGTGCCGACGCCGATCAGGGTCTTGGTGTCCGTGCCGACCTTGAGCCACTTGCCCAGCAGCCAGGCGCCGCCGAGCGCCACCGCCAGCGTGCCCAGCATGACCGGCAGCGACGACACACCCACGTGCACCACTTGCTGCAGCGACAGGCCCGTGCCCAGCACCACGATGGACAGCTGCAGGACGCCCTTCGAGGCCAGGGCGTATCCCGGCGCGAGCCGGCTCGACCGCAGCGGCTTGACGACCGTGGCCGCAAGGACGCCCAGGATGATCGCGAACACCGGTCCGCCCACCACGGGAGCGAGGAGGCCCAGGCCGGTGGCGACGGCCGCCACCAGCAGGGTCACAGCCAGGCCCGGAATGCGGTTCGCGACGTGCGTCTGCGGTGCCGCGACGATCGTCCGGGCCATGACCACCTCCTAATGTCCGTACATTTACGCTACGAGATGTCCGAACATTAGGCAACCGGTAGCGTTCCTCCCGTGGTGGGGCGCACATTGGACCGATCCGGGACGACACCGCTGTGGCAGCAGCTCCAGCACTCCCTGCTCGACCGACTGGCCGCCGGCGAGTTCGCCGACCACTTCCCCGGCGAGCTGGCGCTGGTCGAGGAGTACGACGTCAGCCGCTCCACCGTGCGACAGGCCCTCCGCCAACTCCGCGCCGACGGCGTCGTCGTCGCCAAACGCGGCCGCCAACCCCGGGTCGCCCCCGTCCCCGAGATCCACCAGCCCCTCGGCGCCCTGTACAGCTTGTTCGCCTCCGTCGAGGCCGCCGGGTTGTCGCAGGACTCGGTGGTTCGGGTGTTGGACGTGCGGGCCGACGCCTTGGTCGCCGAACGCCTGGGCCTGGAGGGCTCCACTCCGTTGGTCTACCTGGAGCGGCTACGGTTGGCCGGCGGCGAGCCCCTCGCCATCGACCGCGTCTGGCTTCCCTTCTCGGTGGCCTCCCCCCTGCTCGACGCCGATTTCCGGCACACCAGCCTCTACGGCGAACTCGCCTCCCGCACTGGCGTTCGCCTCGACGCCGGCCAGGAGGACGTCCATGCCGTCGTGCCGAGTCCGGCCGAGACCGCGCAACTACGGTGCCCGGCGGGGACGGCGTTGTTCGCCATCAACCGCCTCGGGTTGTCGCAGGGGCGGGCGATCGAGTGGCGGCAGACGCGGGTTCGCGGCGACCGCTTCGCGTTGACCGCCGAGTTCACGGCGCAGTTCGGGTATCGACTGACGCATAGGTAAGGGTATTACATATGTAGGTCGCGCGGATTTTGTGTGGAGCCTCTGGACGATGGCCTACGAGGGGCAATTCCGGGGCAGGCTCCGCCTGCCCCTCGCGCGGAGAGCTTAGGCCATCGTCCACCTCCACACAAAATCCACGCTTAGGTGTTCGGTGTCGATGGCGGGGTGGCGGCGGCGCGATTATGCATGAAACCCTACGGTGCGCCGATTATGCATGAAACAATCACCCGTTAGTGATTCGAGTTCGATCTTCGCCGCGCGTATTCTGGAGACATGAAAGAACTCACCCGTGAACTAGAGAATCAGGAACCCAGCGGGGACCTGTTCGATGTGATCATGGGTGTGGACTGGGCCAGGCTGGACACCGACCAGTTGGTGACGGCGTCCATTCTCGCCCGGAAGATCAAGGCCTTTGCCGAGTGGGTCGAGCTGGTCGCACTGCGCCGGATCGACGACATCACCGAGCTGGCCATGGCCCTCACCGAACCCGAGCAGACCGTGGCCCGGCGCAAGGAAGCCAGCGAAGTCCTGGAGACGCTACCTCGGTTGGCCGAGCTGCTAAGGCGTGGTGAGTTGGACTTCCGCCGACTGGACGCGGTGCGAGAGCGGGTCCAGCACCTGTCCCCCGACCTGGTCACCCAGGTCGAAGACGCCCTGGTCGGTGTGGCCGCCGGGTTGAACCAGACCCAACTGTGCCGCAAGACCACCGCCCTGGTCGCCCACGCCGACCCCGACGGCTACGAGCAGCGCTGTCGCAAAGCCACCAAAGACCGCCGGGTCGAGTTCTCGCCCTTGCCGGACGGCATGGCCAAACTGACCTGGATCCTGCCCGCCGCCGACGCCCACGTGGTGTTCCAACAACTCTGCAAAGACGCCAAAGCCCTCCCTGCCGACGACCGCACCACCGACCAGAAACGCTCCGATGTCCTGCTGGACCGCCTCCGGGGGACCAACCGCGACTGGAACGTCCGGACCTTCGTCACCCTCTCCATGGAAACCCTCATGGGCCTGACCAACAACCCCGGCCACCTCGCCGGCTACGGCCCCATCGCCGCCGACGCCGCCCGCGAGTTGGCCATGCACGGCCCCTGGCGCGGCATCCTCCTCGACCAGTACCGCCACGCCACCGCCATCACCACCGACACCTACCGCCCCACCACCCTGATGAAGGAATTCGCCCACGTGGCCGCCGGCGGAACCTGCACCGCCCCCGGCTGCGCCAGCCCCATCCAAGAGCTGGACCACATCACCCCCTGGCCACAGGGCGACACCGAGCCCGCCAACCTCCAAGGCCTCTGCCGCTGGCACCACCACCGCAAACACGACAACTACACCGTGACCAGGGACCCTAACGGCACCTCACACTGGACCACCCCCACCGGCCGCCATTACGCGACCCGCCCATTCGAATACTGACCCCCGGTTCTTTGACAACTCCACAGCGACCGACAACCGCCAACCCACCACCCCAACAATGCACTTGGGCCGATTTTGTGTGGAGGTGGACGATGGCCTAAGCTCACCGCGCGAGGGGCAGGCGGAGCCTGCCCCGGAAATGCCCCTCGTAGGCCATCGTCCAGAGGCTCCACACCAAATCGGCCCAGCCCACACCGCGAAAGACCTGAATCAACCCAACCGTGACAGCAGGCCTCCAATCACCGCCGCAACTTCCGTGCCGTCTGGTGCGCTGTCGCCAGTTCCCGACGCGCCTGCGCCCTCATCGAGTCCGGCAGGTCCTCGAACCCGTGGAACAGCACCACCACGTGCTGCATACACATCATCAACAACGCCACTTGCGGCGCGATGTCCCCCAGTGGCCCGGGACTTTCCGCCACCGCTTTCCGCAGCTCCGCCAGTTCGGCGTCCAACCCGCGAACCACCTCCCCGATCGGATACCCACCGGTCCCCCGTACGGGATGGGCGTCCAGCAGAGCGGCAACGCGGCGAGCCGACTCCGCGATCATCGGATGGCCTTCCGCAGCGCGTCGGCGGTGTGGGATCCGTCGAACGCGACCAGATCGGCCGGCGGTCCCGAGAACAGCACCTGGCCGCCGGCGCTGCCGCCCTCGGGCCCGAGATCGACGACCCAGTCCGCTCTGGCGATCACGTCCAGGTTGTGCTCGATCACGATCACGCTGGCGCCATGCATCTCGACCAGCCGGTCCAACACGCCGACAAGACGGTCCACATCGGACATGTGCAGACCGGTGGTGGGCTCGTCCAGCACATAGACCGCGCCGGAGCGGTGCAGGTGGGATGCGAGCTTGATCCGCTGGCACTCGCCACCGGACAGGCTCGGCAACGGCTGCCCGAGGCGGAGATACTCCAGACCGACGTCGACCAGCCCGCGTAGAATCGACACCACCGACCGGTGGACGGCAAAGAACTCCGCAGCCTCGCCGACGGTCATGTCCAACGCGTCGCTGATGGACATCCCACCGAGCCGGTAGCCGAGCACCTCGGCGGAATAGCGCCGGCCCTCGCACGAGCCGCAAACGGTGGTGATCCCGGCCAGGAAGCCCAGGTCGGTCACGATCACGCCGGCGCCCTCGCACTCCGGACAAGCGCCGGCGGAGTTGGCGCTGAACAGAGCGGGGCTGACACCGTTGGCCTTGGCGAAAGCCTTCCGGATGTGGTCCATGGCGCCGGTGTAGGTGACGACGCTGGACCGCCGGTTCGCTGTCGGAGCTGACTGGTCGACGACGACGGCATCGGGGTAGCGGGAGCGGAAAGCGCCGTACATCAGGGAGGACTTGCCGGAACCGGCGACGCCGGTGACGGCGGTCAGCACCCCGGTGGGAATGTCCACGCTGACGTCGCGCAGGTTGTGCAGGGTGACGCCGGAAAGCGGCAACCACCCGGTCGGCCTCCGCGCCCGGGTCCGAAGCGCCGGCCGCTCCTTCAGGTACCGACCGGTGACCGTGCCGGAATCGGCAAGCGCGGCAACGGTTCCGCTGAAGACGATCCGACCGCCGGCGCCGCCCGCACCCGGTCCGACGTCGACCACATGGTCGGCGGCGGTGATCACGTCGCGGTCATGTTCGACGACGAGGACGGTGTTGCCGTTGTCCCGCAACGTGGTCAGCAGCCGCGTCAGCCGGCCGACATCCCGGGCGTGCAAGCCGATGCTGGGCTCGTCGAACACGTACAGCATGTCCGACAGCGTGCTGGCCAGCTGGCGGACGATCTTGATCCGCTGGGATTCGCCGCCGGACAAGGTGTCGGTGGCGCGGTCCAGAGACAGGTAGCCGAGCCCGATCTCCACGAGGTGCCCGACTCGCTGCCGCAGGCCGGTCAACACCGGCGCGATCTCCGGCAGGTCGAAACCCTCAAGCACCGCAAGCAGTTCGACCGCCTCCAAAGAGGACAGTTCGGCGATGTTGCGGCCGTCGATGCGGCAATCCAGCGCGGACTGCGACAGCCGGGTGCCGCCGCAGTCGGGGCAGGTGGCGGACGTGGTGAACCGGGCGACCATCTGGCGGGTCCGCTCGGCCTGGTCGGCGGTGTCCTTACGCACGTACAGCCGCCGGAACTTGACCACCGCGCCCTCGTAGGTGGCGTTGATCCGCTGCCCGAGGTTCTCCACCTCGACGGTCCCACCCTCGCCGTACAGCAGGTCGTGCCGTTCCGCCTCCGAGAAGGAAGCGACCGGCTTGTCGACGTCGAACCGGTTGGCGAAGATCTGCCAGTGCCAGGTGCCGACCTTGAACGCCGGCGCCAGCAGCGCACCGTCGGCCAGCGATCGGGCCGGATCGAGGAAGACGGCGAGGTCGACGTCGGTGACCACGCCGAGGCCCTCGCAGGTGGGGCACATGCCCGACGGCATGTTGAACGAGAACGAGTCCGCCGGCCCGATGTACGGGTCGCCCGCACGGGAGAACATCAGCCGCAGCAGGGGCGCGATGTCGGTGATGGTGCCCACCGTCGACCGCGACCCGCCGCCCAGCCGCCGTTGGTCGACGAGAACCACCGCGGGCAGGTGCTCGATGATGTCGACGTCCGGCCGCGACCGATGGGGCAGGAAGCTGCGCACGAAGGCCGGCAGTGTCTCGTGCAGCTGCCGCTGTGCCTCGGCCGCGATCGTGTCGAACACCAGCGACGACTTGCCGGAGCCGGACACACCCGTCACCACGGTGATCACCCGCTTGGGTAAGTCGACGTCGACGCCGGTCAGATTGTGCTCACGGGCGCCCATCACCCGGACGAATTCCATGGCTTCAAGCGTATCGTTGAACCGTCTATAGCAGACTTTTCCACGACGACCAGGAGAGACGTGCGGAAAACCCTCAACCGACCCGTTGACCTGGCCCGACTCGCCGGCATCTCGCCGCAGCAGGTCCGCAACTACCTCGACGCGGGCGTGCTGCCGCCGGCGACCCGGTCCGCCACCGGCTACCGCCAGCTCGACGACCGTCATCGCAAGGCGCTGCTGGCGTACCGGGCGCTGGCCGAGGGGCACGGGTGGAACGCCGCCGGGGACATCATGCGCGCGATCCACGCCGGCGACGCCGCCCAGGCGCTGGCGATGATCGACGCCGGCCACGCCGACCTGCACCGCCAGCGGGAGGCCCTCAAGCTCACCGCCGATGCGCTGGAGACGGTCGTGGACACCGAGCCGCCGGCCCGCGCGGCGATGCAGATCGGCGAGCTCGCCGCGCACCTCGGCGTCCGCACGTCGACGCTCCGTGTCTGGGAGGACGCCGAACTCCTCACCCCGCAACGGGATCCGGCCACCGGCTACCGCACGTACGGGCCGCGGGAGACCCGCGACGCCAGGATCATCCTGATGCTGCGGCAGGGCATGCACGGGTTGCCACAGATCCGGCCAATCCTGGACGACCTGCGCCGCAGCGGCAGCCGGGACGCGCTGCGGGCGGCGATCGCGCAGCGGCACGCGGAGTTGGCCCGGCGCGCCGAGTCGATGCTGACCGCCGCGGCTCTGCTGCATTCCTACCTGCACGCGGAATCCCCGGCCGGCTAGGGGACGGGTGGCACTGGATGTCCGGCCGCGGGACGTGACCTGCCCACCTGGGCACGGAATCCGGAACCGTCCGGATGTTTGAATAACGAAGTGGATCGAATCGACCGGCAGATCCTTCGGGAACTGCAACGCGACGGCAGGCTCAGCAACGCCGAGCTGGCCGAGCGAGTGGGCCTCACCCCGTCGCCGTGCCTGCGCCGGGTGAACCGACTCGAGCAGGACGGTGTGATCCGCGGCTACCGGGCGCTGCTGGACCCGACCGCGGTCGGCCGCGGCTTCCAGGCGTTCGTCAGCGTGGTCATGGCGCAGGAGGACCGCCCGACCGTCGCCGACTTCGAGCGGCGCATCGCCGAGCTGCCCGAGGTGGTGGAGGCCCTGCGGCTGTTCGGCGACCCGGACTACCTGCTGCGGGTCGCGGTCGCCGACATCGCCGCGTACGAGCGCTTCCACACCGAGACGCTGTCGCTGCTCCCGGGGGTGGCCCGCCTGACATCACACCTGACCATGAAACTGGTGAAGGAGGATGCAGGTTTGCCGGTCGAAACGGCCAGTGCACCGTGACCCGCTGGCATCATCGACGGCGTGGAGCTCGACAAGGCGTGGATCCGTGATCCGTGGCCACTGTACCGCGAACTGCGCCGGCAGGGGCCGCTGCGGCGGGTGGTGATGCCCGACGGCGTGCCCGGCTGGCTGGTCACCGACCACGCCGAGGCCCGGGCGCTGCTGGACGACCGCAGGCTGAGCAAGAACGTGCACCGCGCGCGGGAGCTGTTCCCGCCGGGCACGGCCGGCGGCTACATCACGCGGCTGTCCGAGCACATGCTCAACGACGACCCGCCGAACCACACCCGGCTGCGCAAGCTCGTCACGAAGGCGTTCACGAGCCGCGCGGTGAACCGGTTGCGGCCGCAGATCGAGCGCATCACCGACGAGTTGCTGGACGGCGTCGACGGCGAGACGGACCTGATCGAGTCGTTCGCGTTCCCGCTGCCGATCGCGGTGATCAGCGAGCTGCTCGGGGTGCCGCACGAGGACCGCTCGCGGATCAGGGCGTGGAGCCGGGTGTTCGTCTCCGGTGTCACGGGCGAGCCGCTCGCGACCGCGGCCCGCGAGCAGTCGGCGCTGCTGCGGGACCTGATCAGGGCCAAGCGGGCCGAGCCGGCCGAGGACCTGCTCAGCGATCTCGTGCACGTGTCCGACGAGGGCGACCGGCTGTCCGAGGACGAGTTGGTGGCGATGGCGTTCCTGCTGTTGTTCGCCGGCCACGAGACGACCGTGCACCTGCTCGGCAACGCGGTGTACTCGCTGCTGCGCAATCCCGAACAGGAGCGACTGCTCCGCACGGACCCGTCGCTGCTGCCGGGCGCGATCGAGGAGTTCCTGCGCACCGGCAGCCCGATCCACATCGCCACGCTGCGCTTCACCACCGAGCCGGTGACCGTCGGCGACGTGGAGATCCCGGCCGGCGAGTTCGTCATGGTGTCGCTGCTCGCCGCGAACGCCGACGAAGCCCGGTTCGAGGACCCGTACGAGCTGGACATCACCCGCCCCGCGGGCGGGCACCTGGCGTTCGGGCACGGCATCCACTACTGCCTCGGCGCGCCGCTGGCCCGGCTGGAGGGCGAGATCGCGATCGGCCGGCTGCTGGCGAGGTTCCCGTCGCTGCGCCTGGCGGTCGATCCGGCCGATCTGCACTGGCGGACCAGCACGTTGGTGCGGGGACTGCGGGAGTTGCCGGTAATTGCCTCGACACGTGCGGTGTGATGGAGGCACACCGACCGTTGAGGAGTGCTGGTTGTCTTCCGACGCCGTAGTTGTCGACGTCCCGCAGGTGCGGCGGCTCGTCGCCGCGCAGTTTCCGGAGTGGGCCGGCCTTTCGGTGACGCCGGTGGCGTCGTCCGGCGTAGACAACATCACCTTCCGGCTCAGCGACGACAAGCTGATCCGGATGCCGCGGTTCGCCCGCTGGATCGGGCAGGTCACGCGGGAGCAGCGGTGGCTGCCGATCCTGGCGCCGCACCTGCCGCTGGCCGTGCCGGTCCCGCTGGGCAAGGGCCGGCCGGGCGAGGGATATCCGTTCCCGTGGTCGGTCTACGCGTGGATCGAGGGCTCGAACGCCGACCTGTCCCGGCTCGCCGACCACGGGCAGGCGGCGGTCGACCTGGCCGATTTCCTGTTGGCACTGAGGGAAGTCGACGCCGCGGACGGGCCGCCGCCGGAGTGGAGCAACGGTTTCCGCGGCGTCGGCCTGCACGACCACCGCGATTCGCCGGTCGTGGCTTTCTACCTGCGCGAGCGGATCGCCGTGCTGGACGGGTTCTTCGACGTCGACGCCGTGATGGAGGTGTGGCAGGCCGGGTTGGACGCCCCGGCCTGGGACGCGCCGCCGGTGTGGATCCACGGCGATCCCGTGGCGGCGAACATGGTGGCGCGGGACGGCCGGCTCGCCGCCGTGATCGACTTCGGCACGCTGGCGGTCGGTGATCCGGCGTGCGATCTCATTGCCGCGTGGGGATTCCTTCCCGCCGGCGCTCGGGACCAGTTCCGCAAGCTGCTCGCCGTCGACGACGCGACCTGGGCCCGGGGCCGGGTCTGGGGGCTGACGTCGATCCTGCCGTCCAGGGCCGATCTCACCGACCCGGCACGGGCCGCCCATGCCCGCCAGGCACTGACCGAGATCGTCGAGGACCTGCGCCGCTCGTGATCGTGCATCCGGTGGTCCGGCGTCGGGCCGAGCTTGAGGGCCCGCTCGGCGAGCAGTGGTTGGCGGGCCTGGATTCCCTACTGGCGACCACGGCCGACCGGTGGTCGCTCACCGTGAACGAGCAGCTGGAAGGCGGCTTCGGCTCGGTGGTGTTCCGGGTGCGGACGGCCGACCGGGAAGCCGTGCTCAAGCTGGCGGTGCCGGGGACCGGCGTCGCGCAGGAGGCCGCCGCGCTCGGCCATCCCGGCTACGCCAAGCTCTACGCCTGCGACCTGGAAGCCGGCGCCCTGCTGTTGGAGTCGCTCGGACCGTGCATGGAGCTGCCGGCCGAGGGCATGGTCGCCGAACTGGGCCGGCTGCTCCGGATCGCGTGGCGTGCCACCGACGAGCCCACCTACCCGAAGGCCGACAGCCTCGCCCGGATGATCACGGACCTGTGGCGGGAGTTGGCCCCGCCCTACCCGGACGCCCTGCGCGACCAGGCGTTGGCGTACGCGTCGAATCGGGCCGCCGACACCTCGCGCAAGGTTGTCGTACACGGGGACCCGCACTGCGGCAACGCCCTGCTCAGCCCGGACGGCTACGTTTTCGTCGACCCGGAGAGTTTCGTCTGCGACCCCGCGTACGACTGCGGCGTCGTGCTCCGGCACACCAAGGCCGAGGAGTTTCCCGGGCTGTGCCGGCAACTCGCCGAGGTCACCGAGCTGCCGGCCGCTGTCATCGCCGAATGGACGTTCGTCGAACGGGTGTCCACCGGCCTGTACCTGCTCAGCCTCGGCGACGCCGAGCGCTCCGCCCTGTTCCTCGACGCCGCCCTGGTCAGTGCTGAGCTCGGTACGCCCCGGGCGTGACGCCGAGCCGCTGCACGAACACCCGGCGCAGGGTCTCGTCGCTGCCGAAGCCGCTGCGCGCGGCGGCGGAGGCGACGGTGTGCCCACGGGACAACAGGTCCTGCGCGGCCTCCAGGCGGAGGAGTTCCACGTACCGGGCGGGCGTGGTGCCGATCTCGTCGTGGAACAGGCGCGTGAGCTGACGGGGGCTGACGGACGCCTTGGCGGCCATGGTGGTCACGGTCCAGTGCTCGGCCGGATCGGCGGCGACGGCGTCCAGCAGCGTCCGAAGTGGACTGTCCCGGCCGACGTGCGCCCGTGACGGCGCGGAGAACTGGGACTGGCCGCCGGACCGCTGCATGAACACCACCAGCTCCCGCGCGACGCCGGCGGCCAGGTCAGGTCCGAAGTCCTCCTCGACGAGCGACAGCGCCAGGTCGATGCCGGAGCTGACGCCGGCCGAGGTGACGACGTCGCCGTCCCGCACGTACAGCGCGTCGGGCTGGACGGCGACCTTCGGATACCGGTGCGCGAACCGGTCGACCTGCCGCCAATGGGTGGTCGCCTTGCGGCCGTCGAGCAACCCGATCTCGGCGAGCAGGAACGATCCCGTGCACACGGAGGTGATCCGTGCGGCGCTGGACACCAGCTGGCGCACGGCGTCCACCAACCCCTCGGCAAAAGGAAAGTCGACCATGCCGTACGCCCCGGGAACGAGCACTGTCCCTTCCGGACTGTCGGCGACGCTCCCGTCGACACCGAGTGTGGTGCCGCTGGCGGTCCGCACCGGCTGCCCGTCGGGCGAGACGATCCGCAGCACGTAGTCCGCGCCGAGCCGGTTGGCGTGGCCGAACACATCCGACGGGCCGGCGATGTCGATCATCGTCACGCCGTCGAAGGCCAGGATCGTCACGCGGTGAGGCACGCCTGTGATGATGCCAGCACGTCCCGGTAGCGCTCGACGTGCTCGGCCAACTCGGCGTCGGTGACGCCACGCACGTCGTGCAGCACCAGCGGCGGGGCGAACTCCATGCCGACCCGGTGGGCGGTGTTCTCCAGCGGCGCCAGCAGAACCGACATCGGGAACCGGTGGAAACCGCCTTCCCGGTACGCCTCCTCGACGCCGCCGGTGGACGTGACGACCTGCAGCGTCTTGCCGGTCAGCAGCGGCGTCGCCCCCTCGTAGGCCCAGCCCTTCAGCAGCACCTCGTCCATCCACTGCTTGAGCAGGGACGGCACCGAGTACCAGTGGAACGGGAACTGGAACACGATCAGCGAATGCTCCTCGACGAGCCGCTGCTCCCGCGGCACGTCGAGGTTCCGGTCCGGGTACTCGGCGTGCAGGTCGTGCAGCGTCACCCCGGGCAGGTCGCGGGCCGCCGCCGCCAGCGCGGCGTTGATCCGGGACTGCGCCAGGTTCGGGTGGTCCAACAACACCAGTGTCATGCCACCGAAGTTAGGTCGCCCGCACGCGGGCGAGACCCCGAGATCGGGCCAGGAAGTCCACAGATCAGGCGCGCTCGATCCACAGGTGCGTGGCGGCGTCGGTCGACACCCGCCGGGCCACCCGGTAGCCGTCCATCGGCAGGTCGCCGAACAGCCGCTCGCCCGCGCCGAGGAACATCGGCACCACCACGACGTGCATCAGGTCGATCAGCCCGGCCCGCAGGCACTGCCGGACCACCGCCGCGCCGCCGCCGATCCGCACGTCCTTGCCGTCGGCGGCCTTGAACGCCTGCTCGAGTGCGGACTCCAGGCCGTCGGTGACGAAGTGGAACGTGGTGCCGCCCTCCATCGGCAGCGCCGGTCGCGCGGGAACTGTCCACCCGGGCCGACGTGCTTGTGCACAACCTCCGCCCCGGCGGCATGGCGCGCTTCGGCCTCGGCTACGACGACGTCGCGGCGGTGAATCCGGGCGTGGTCTACTGCTCGATCAGCGGCTTCGGCCCCGACGCCACGCTGCCCGGCTACGACCTGCTGGTGCAGGCGCTGTCCGGGCTGATGAGCCTCACCGGCTCGCCGGACGGGCCACCGTATCGGGCGGGCGTCGCCGTCGTCGACGTGATGACGGGCCTGCACGGGGCGACCGGCATCCTCGCGGCGTTGCACCACCGGGACGTCACCGGCGAGGGGCAGCACGTCGAGACCAACCTGCTGTCGGCGGCGCTGTCCTCGTTGGTCAACCAGACCTCGGCGTACGTGGCCGGCGGCGTGGTGCCGCAGCGGATGGGCAACGAGCATCTGAGCCTGTACCCGTACGAACCGATGGCCACCGGCGACGGCGAGCTGATCGTTGCCGTGGGCAATGACCGGCAGTTCCGGCGATTGGCCGGCGCCCTTGGCGTCCCCGAGCTGGCCGACGACCCCCGGTTCGCCTCGATGGCGGCGCGCAACGCCAACCGCCGGGAGCTGCGGCCGCTGCTGCTGGCCCGGCTGGCGGAGAAGCCGGCGCAGGAGTGGTTCCGGATCCTGACCGACGCCGACATCCCGTGCGGGCCGATCAACGACGTCCGCCAGGGCATCGAGCTGGCCGCCGGGCTGGGGCTCGATCCGGTCGTGAGCACCGGCGGCGTGCCGACCGTCCGCAACCCGCTCACTCTTTCGGCCACGCCCGTCCGGCACGACCTGGCGCCGCCCGCGCTGGACGAGCACGGGGCCGAGATCAGGGCGTGGCTTCGCCGGAACTAGCCGCCCCGCGACACCCTTCTCCCCCGGCCCGCCGCGCGGGTCGTCGTCGCCCACTGAGCCGGCGTGTTGCCGGGAGATACCGACCGGCCTACGGTGGGTGGTGCCGGTTGAGACCACAGCCGCGTGGGTGCCTCATGCCCACAACGCGAGCGAGGGAGTGCCGGCCATGTCGTCGAATGCCGCCGTTGGCCTTGAACAGGTCGGGCCGGTGATGGTGGTCCGGGTGACGGGCGAGCTCGACATGGCGTCGGAGGACCTGCTGCGCCGACACCTGACCGAGGCGATGGCCGCGGAGCCGGAGACGCTGGTCCTCGACCTGACGGGGGTGACGTTCTTCGCCTCGGCGGGACTGCACGTGCTGGTCGACGTCCAGCACGACGCCACGGCGAAGGGCCTGGACCTGCGGGTGGTCGCCGACAGCCGGATCGTGCTGCGCCCGATGGAGATCACCGGCGTCGATCAGCTGGTCACGGTGGTGTCCTCGGTGGATCAAGCCCTGGCCCACAGCTGACATGCGTACATTGGCCCCGTGCCCTTCTTTCGACGCCGCCGGCGCTACGACGACCCGTACTACCAGCAGCGCCCGTATCGGGGCGGCGGGTCCTCGTGCCTGCGGGACGCCTGCCTGATCGAGAGCGGTTGCTGCATCGCCGAGAGCTGCGACGGCAACTGCCTGATCGCCGGCCTGCTGACGTTGCCGCACCTGCTGGTGGCGGCCGGTTCGGCGGTGCCGCGCACCCGCCGGCCGTCCGAGATGATGATCGCGGCGATCCGGGTGTACCAGCGGGAGATCAGCGCCAAGCGGCCGGCGGTCTGCCGGTTCGAGCCGAGCTGCTCGGAGTACGCCGCGCAGGCCATCTCCCGGCACGGCGCGCTGCGCGGCACCCGCCTGATGGTCGGCCGCCTGCTCCGCTGCCGTCCGGGCGGCCGGCGCGGCGCCGACCCGGTGCCGCCGGTCAACTAGTCCCGAACTTCTCGAACGCCTCGGCCAGCGCCCGCAGGTCGAAGTCCTTGAGGTGCGCCAGGATGTACCTGCGCACGCTGCTCAGGTTGGTCGGCCACGCGGCGTCGAGCCGGGCGAAGCCCTCGTCGGTGAGCACCGCGTGCCAGCCGCGCCGGTCGTGCTCGTCGCGCACCCGGACCACCAGGCCCTGCGCCTCGAGCCGGGTCACGACGTGGGTCATCCCGCTCAGTGACAGGTAGGAGAGCTCGGCCAGCTCGCTCATCCTCATCCGCCGGTCCGGCGCCTCGGACAGCCGCGACAGCGTCAGGTAGTCGGTCATCGACATCTGACGCTCGCGCAGCATCGTGGCGTCCATGACCCGCGGCAGCGCGTTGACGACCCGGTCGAGCGACCGGATCAGGGCCTCCTCGTCGGCGTCCAGCGGGCGAACCAGCTCAGTGTTCACCGCCACAGCGTACTTGCTTCGGCAAGGAAGCAGAATGTACTTTCTTGCCGAAGTAACTATATCGGAGGTTGGACGTGACCAAGATCGGCATCATCCTGGGCAGCACCCGCCCCGGCCGGAACGGCGAGGCCGTCGCCGCGTGGGTGCACAAGATCGCCAGCGAGCGCACGGACGCCGAGTTCGAGCTGGTCGACCTGCTCGACTACCCGCTGCCCCACCTGGACGAGGCGCTGCCGCCGTCGCTGGGCCAGTACAGCCGGCCGCACACCCAGCAGTGGGCGGCGAAGATCGCCTCGTTCGACGGTTTCGTGATGGTGACGCCGGAGTACAACCACTCCACCTCCGGCGCCCTGAAGAACGCCATCGACTACCTGTACGCCGAGTGGAACAACAAGGCCGTCGGCTTCGTCAGCTACGGCTCGGTCGGCGGCGCCCGCGCGGTGGAGCACCTGCGGCTGATCTCCGGCGAGCTGCAGCTGGCCGACGTCCGCTCGCAGGTGGCGCTGTCGCTGTTCACCGACTTCCAGAACTTCCGCGACTTCGCCCCGGGCGAGCACCAGGTCGCCGCCCTGCACACCACGCTGGACCAGGTCGTGGCCTGGAGCAACGCGCTCGCCCCGCTGCGCGCCCAGGTCACCGCCTGAGCGCGGAACGTCGGACCGGCGGCGCTATTCCTCCACCGCACCGCCGATCCGGCGGATGTGCTCGCGGAACGACAGCGCCGGGTTCTCCGCCCGGTTGGCCAGGAACACGTCGAACTTGAGCTGGTCGCGCAGCGTCTCGCCGTCACGGGTCCGCTCGGCCTGACGACGTTCCTTGTCGCGAATGCCTTCCGCCAGCAGGAAAAGGTCCTCGACGTGCCGGGCCGGCACGAAGATCACGCCGTCGTCGTCGCCGAACACGACGTCGGTGGAGTCGACGACCCACTCCCCCATCCGCGCCGATGTCAACGCGTCGGCCGGCCGCTCCTCGATCGCCAGCGGCCCGGTCGGCAGCGAGCCGAGGCTGAACACCGGCAGGCCGATCGCCCGCACGTCGGCGGTGTCCCGGTGCAGGCCCCAGATCGCCACGCCGGCCAGCCCCGCGGTCTGCGCCTCCTGCACGATCAGGTCGCCGACGCACGCGTGGTCGAGGCGGCCGCCGTTGTCCACCACCAGCACGTCGCCGGCGGCGGCGCCCTCGAACGCCTCGAGGAACACGTCGACACTGCCGGCGTGCCGGGCCGGCAGCACCCGTCCGGCGATCCTGGCGCCGGGGACCACGGCGTGAATTCCCAGGCACCGCACCGGAAGCTGGGCCCGCACACAGGCGTCGGCGATGTGCGCGGTGGTCAGCGTCTCGAACCGTTGGCGAAGATCCATGCCCCGACAATAGATCCGGCGGCACGCCGGCCGACACGGTGATCGGCCGGCGTGCCGCCATGCGGTCACTTCGTGACGATGCGCGCACCCGGGAAAATGAGGTCCGGGTTGGTGAGCGCGGCCGGGTTCAGCTCGACCAGGCGCTGCCAGCCGCCCTGGACACCGAGCCGGTCGGCGATCGCGCTGAGCGTGTCACCGGGTTGGATCGTGTAGTCGCCGGCCGGGTTGTCGACCGAGGCCGGCAGGGACTTCGCCGCCGGCGCAACGGGTGTGCGCCGCGACGGGGCCGAGTGCCCTGCGGCGCCGGCCATGCAGTTCGGCCACGCGCCGGTTCCCCTGGCCCGCACCACGTTCTCGGCGACCCGGATCTGTTCCTCCCGGGTGGCCTGGTCCGGCGAGCCGGTGCCGCCGTTGGCGTGCCACGTGCCCGGCGAGAACTGGAGGCCGCCGTAGTAGCCGTTGCCGGTGTTGGCCGACCAGCGGCCGCCGCTCTCGCAGGCGGCCACCTTGTCCCAGTTGACGCCGGAATCGGCCAGGGCGAATCCCGCCGCCGGTCCGACCGTTATGACCAATGCCGCGATTCCCGCTGCGGAACCCACGGCGATCCGCCGATTCACTCGACGAGGAGACATCGTCGCCTCACCCGCCGCGCCTCGCGCACGCGCCCTCCGTCCGGCGGTTCCCTTCACGCGACAACGTGACCCGATCCGGTTTCCGGACGGAGCATGGCGCTCGCCGAATCGGTACCGCTGGGCCGAAACTCCGACCCGGCGACAACGTAGGCACGGCCATCGCGGCAATCAAGGATATCCGTTGTCTATCGTGTCGCGATAAGAACGTGATTCGGCAGGTCCACCCAGATTTGATCTTCCGAATTCGACACGCCGAATCACCCGAAACGGTGGTTCGGCGATTGGCAAACGTGACGCCGGGCACTCCGTAAGACATCGATCACAACCGAACCACCCCCGGCAGGCGTAGAAAGGGAGGACGGGGAAGGTGGTGAGCGTGTCGAGGACCCGGTGGCGCTGGGCGGTCGTGGCCGCCGTGGCGGCTGTCCTGGTCGCCGCACCGGTGGTGCTGGCTGCGCTGCCGGCGTCCGCGCGCGTGGACCCGGCCGCGCTGCGCGCACACATGCTGGCCTCGGTGAACCGGCCCTACCAGGGCTACGCGGAGAGCACCGGCTCGCTCGGCCTGCCCGACCTGCCGAACCTGTCCGAGGTGACGTCGCTGCTCGGCGGCACCACCCGGCTGCGTTCCTGGTACGTCGCGCCGGACCGCTGGCGGGTCGACGAGATCACCGGCGTCGGCGAGCGCGACACCTATGCGGTGCCGGGCAGCGAATTCGTGTGGGACAACGGGCAGAACCAGTACACGCAGATCGTCGGCGACGAGCCGATCCGGCTGCCGCGCGGCGGCGACCTGCTGCCGCCCGACCTGGCCCGCCGCGTGCTGAGCAACGAGGACAAGGTCGCCGCTGTGCCGGCGAAACGGATTGCCGGCATCGACGCCGCCGGCCTGCGGGTGACGCCGTCCGACCCGCAGACCGCGATCGGACAGGTCGACATCTGGGCCGATCCGGACAGCGGGCTGCCGCTGCGGGTCGAGGTCACTGCGAAGGGCCAACACGCGCCGTTCGTGGTCACCGCCTTCCAGTCCGTCAGCACGCAGCGCCCCGGCGACGACGTGATCACGCCGAAACCCTCTCCGGACAGCGGTTTCACCACCACCGACGCGCCCGACGTGATCGGCGCGTTCGGGCAGATCCCGCTGCCGCCGCAGCTGGCCGGCCGGCCGCTGCAGACCGACCGCGTCGGCGGCGGCCGCGGGCTCGGCTTCTACGGCACCGGCCTGTCCGCCTTCGTCGTCGCGCCGCTGCCCCGTGACGTCGGTGGCGGCGTCGTGAACGCCATGGGCAAGGTCGGCGCGAAGACCCTGACGCTGCCCCGCGGCCAGGGCACCCTGCTCACCATCGCCCCGCTGTCGGTGCTGGTCGAGCGGTCCGGCTACCGCACGTTCCTGCTCGCCGGCGTGGTCGATCCCGCGCTGCTCACCCAGGCGGCCGCCGAGCTGTCGACGCTGCCGAGGAGGCGCTCATGATCGTCACGCGTGGGCTGACCAAGCGCTACGGCTCGGTGCTCGCGGTCGACGGCGTGGACCTGAACGTCCGCGAGGGCGACCGGTACGGCTTCCTCGGCCCCAACGGCTCCGGGAAGACCACCCTGGTTCGCATGCTGTTGGGCCTGGTCTACGCCACCAGCGGCGAGATCGAAGTGCTCGGCTCACGGATGCCGAGGCGAGCGGCCGAGGTGCTGCCGCAGATCGGCGCGATGGTCGAGGGCCCGGCCGCGTACCCGCATCTCTCCGGCCGGCGGAACCTGTCGCTGCTCGACGCCAGCGGCCCCGGCGGCAGCCGGCGGACCAGGCGGGCCCGCATCGAGGAAGCCCTTGTGCAGGTGGGACTCTCCGGCATCGACCGCCGCCCGGTGAAGGCGTATTCGCTGGGCATGCGGCAGCGGCTCGGCCTCGCCGCCGCATTGCTGCGCAAACCGCGGCTGCTGATCCTCGACGAGCCGACGAACGGGCTGGATCCCAAGGGAATCCGGGAGATCCGCGACCTGCTGATCGCGCTGAACGACAACGGCACCACGGTTTTCCTGTCCAGCCACCTGCTTTCCGAGGTGGAACAGCTGTGCACGCGGGTCGGCATCGTCGATCGCGGACGGCTGGTGCTGGAGGAGGAATTGGCCACCATTCGCGGCCGCACCGGCCTCGTTCTCGTTCAGAGCCCCGACGCCGCCGACGTCGTCCCGATGCTCAACGGTCAGCTCGTCACCCGTGACGGAGAGAATTTGCTGATACGACACGGAGATCCGGCCGCGCTGAACGCGATGCTGGTCGAGGCGGGGCTGCGGGTCGCGTCGATCACCGAGCAGCGGCGCACCCTGGAGCAGGTCGTCCTGAAGGTCACCGGGGCCGGCTCGGACCGGGTGGACGCGTCGTGATCGCCGTCGAGCTGCGCAAGCTGGTGCTGCGCCCGCGGATCTGGACGAACGTGCTGCTGCTGTGCGCGCTGCCGATCATCGTCGGCGTGTTCCTGAAGACCGCCGACTTCGCGCCGCCGCCCGGACAGGGCGGGGCGTTCCTGTCCGCCGTGCGGGGCAACGGCCTGCTCTTCCCGGCCGCCGCGCTCGCGTTGGTGCTGCCCGTCTTCCTGCCGCTGTCGGTGGCCGTCGTCGCCGGCGACTCCATCGCCGGCGAGGCCGTCGGCGGCACCCTGCGCTACCTGCTGATCCGCCCCGTCGGCCGGACCCGCCTGCTGTTCGCCAAGATCGTCGCCCTTGTGGCCTTCGTGCTGCTGGCCATCGCCTGCGTCGTCGTGTCGTCCCTGATCGTCGGCGTGATCCTGTTCGGCACGGGCACCAGCGTCACCGGCGGCGCCGCGGCCGGCGCGGCGACCTCGCTGTCCGGCGTGTCGTTGACGCACGGCCAGCTCACCGCCCGGCTGCTGTACTCCATCGGCTACATCGTCGTCGCCATGATCGGCTTCGGCGCGATCGGGCTGTTCCTGTCCACCCTGACCAGTTCCTCCCTGGGCGCGGCCCTCGGCGCGCTGTCCATCCTGATCACCAGTGCCGTGCTGCAGACCCTGGACGCCGCCTCGGCCGTGCGCCCGTACCTGCCGACGAACTACTGGCTCTCCTGGATCGACTTCTTCCGCGACCCGATCTTCTGGGACTCCATCGACAAGGGACTGCTGCTGCAGGCGGGCTATGTCGTGGTTTTCTTCGGCGCCGCCTGGGCCAACCTGGCCACCAAGGACGTGACCTCGTAGTCCCTGCTGTGCGGGAGATGGGCCAACGGTCACGGTCCGTTCGGGTGACGTGATCACCGTATCCGCGTCCTGACCGGGCGGCCACGCGTTTCATGGGGAGAAACCGACCCGTGAATTGGTTCGCCCAGCCCGACCGATTTCGCCAGGGAGGACCCGTGCCCGAGGAAAGACGGCTGCCCCCGGCCACGGCGTTGGCGGCGCGTCTGTTGTGGCACCGCGACGCCCGCGGGCCGCGCCGCCGGCAGCCGATCGTGGTGCTGCTCGGCCCGACCGGGGCCGGCAAGAGCTGGACGCTGGGCTCCATCGCGGGCAGTTGCGGCAACGACGTGGTGCACGCCGGCTACGACTTCGAACGCACCACCGCGACCGACACCAGGGAGGTGCTGGCGCGGCTGGCATTCGACCTGAGCCGCAAGTGGTCGCAGCGTGGCCGGCCACGGTTCGCGCGGCTGGCGGTCGGGCTGATCGCCGTGCAGACGGACCTGGCCGACCTGCATCACCGGCAGGCCAAGGACAAGCTGCGCACCGAGTTCGCCAAGTACACCAGCCGGCAGCGGCCGTCGTTCACGACGGCGCTGCGCGATCTGGTGGACGCCGCGGTGGACGCGCACATCCTCGACGCCACCATGGGCGTGCTGCTCAAGAACAGCCTGCCCGAACTGGTGAACGCCGCCGGCCGGGAGCCGCTGCGGCGGGCGATCCGCTGGCACGGCGACCATCCGGACCCGCGTGCCGACGACCCGTACGACGCGCTGCTCGACCTGAACCGGCTGCCCGCCACCGGCCGGGACGTCTGGCTGCTGGCGGCGTTCCTGGCCGACATCCGGGAGAGCCAGGAACGGCTGGCCCGGGCGGACCTGGGCAGCAAGTGCCGGTGTGGGCGGCCGAGCCGGCCCCGACACCGGCACAACTGGGTGCTGCTGCTGGACAACGTGGACCACCCCGACGGCGAACGGTTCCTGCGGGACCTGACCACGGCTCGCCAGCATGTGCTCGAGCACGACCCGCTGCTGGTGATCGCCACCAGCGGGCGGTGGAATCCCGGCTGGGAACCGGAATGGCGGCCGCCGTGGCTGTCCGCGGCGGCCGGCAGGGCGCCCGCGCGCACCGTCCGCTCCTGCCGGCACGCCGACTACGACGACTGGGCCGGCGACTCGCCGGCGGGTCCGCCGCACCCGTACTACCCGGTGCTGCTGGAGCCGCTCACCCTGCGCGAGACGGCGCATCTGCTTGGTGTGCAGGAGGATTCTCCGGCCGCCCTGCTGGCTCGGCGGGCCACCGGCGGGCTGCCGGCGGCGGTGGAGAGCGTCCGGCCGCTGCTGGAGAAGGCCACGCTCATCCCCGGCGCGCGCAACGTGCTCGACCCCGGCGACAACCCGTGGCAGCGCCGGCTGACCGATCTCGGCCTCGCCCGGCACGCCCCCGACCTCGGCATCGAGGAGTTCGTCAGCGCCGCCCCGTTCGCCACCGCGCCGTGGCTGCTGCCGTGGACGTCGACGCGGGTGAACCACCGCAACGTCGGCCGGATCCTGACCGAGCTGCGCAACGCCCTGTGGGTGCTGGAGCGGCGGGACGGCAGCGCCACCGCCGATCCGGCCGTGCTGCACCCGTGGATCGCCGGCAACCTGGTGCTGGCGCTCACCCATCGCGACCCGGCGTCCGGTCTGCCGTCCTACGAGGAGCAGTTCTCCGTTCTGCTCAACGACTTCGGCACCGACCGTGCGCGGCGCGCCTACTGCCAGCTGGCGCTGGGCCAGGTCGCCGACGTGGTGGACGACTTCGCGGAGACGTTCGACACCGAGCCGCACCGGGAGTGGGTGGACCGGCTGGAGATGGTCTGCCGCGCGCCGGACGCGCAGCCGCTGGCCAGCACGGTGAAGCAGCTGTTCGACGCCCTGGTGAAGGAGGCCAACCGGGACCGCGACCGGTCCCAGTTGGTACGCAACGTGGTGAGCCGGCTGGTGGTGGCGAACTGGTTGGCCACCACCATGTTCACGGTGCCGCCGGACGAGCGGGACATCGTCGAGCACGCCTACGGCCGGGAGTTGCCGCCGCTGTCGCACCAGGCCGACGTCAACGCGCTGCTCAACGCCGCCCGCCGGGCCGCGGATCCGTTGGTGGAGCGTGGAGTGATCGCGCCGACCGCGCCCCGCCTGCTGACGCCACGCAGCCGGATCCGCCGCTTTCTGCCGGCCATCGCCGCCGGAGTCGTCGCAGTGGTGGCGATCGCCCTGTACTCGCATCCACTGTGGTGGACCTGCGGCCGCGGCCTCACCGGAACCGGCGATCGCGACGTCTGCGTCGGGCTGAACCTGGACACCGCGGCGTTCCGGCCCGACGATCCGCTCCGCGAGCTCGAACAGAAGGTCGCGGCGGTGAACCCACCGCCGACCGGGGCGTACGCGACGATCGTGCTGCTGGAAGACATGACGCCGGACCCCAACGCGGACAGCCTGCTGCTCCAGGTCACCAAGCACGACATCGAGGGCGCGGTGGCCGCGGTGTGGCGGGCCGACAACTCCTCGGCCGCGTTCGGCACCATGCCGCGAATCCGGTTGCTGTTGGCCAACTTCGGCAGCAACGGCCAGCAGCAGGAGGCCGCCGTGTCGGCGATCGTGCGGGCCCGCGCCGCCGAGCACATCGTCGCCGTCGTCGGGCTCGGGCAGAGCCTGGACACCACCCGGGCCGCCGCCGCGGCGCTGTCCGCCGCGGACATCACGGTGATCGGCTCGCAGGTGACCGCCGACGACATGAGCCAGGACCTGTCCGGGCACACCATCGACAACTTCTTCCGGGTCTCGCCGACCAACACCGAGGAGGTGCGGGTGGCCGCCGGCTATCTCAAGCAGCGGCCGTACCAGCGGATGCTGCTGGTGTCCGACCTGAATCCCGCCGACAGCTACACACAAACGCTGACCAAGGCATCCACCGAGGCGCTGCAGCCGCGCTACCGGAAGAGCTACAAGGCGCCGCCGGAGCTGTCCGGGCAGACCCGCGCCGGCTACATGACGAACCTGTTCGCGCAGATGCACAGCGACATCTGCGCGGACCGGCCCGACCTGGTGTACTTCGCCGGCCGCGGCAGCGACCTGAAGTACTTCCTCCAGGCGCTGGCCGACGGCGGCGCGTGTGCGCTGGGGCCGATGGACATCATCACCGGCGACGACGCGTCGAGCCTGGTCGGCGACAAGGACCTCGCGCTGAACGCGGACGTCCGCCTCTACTACACGGCCATCGCGCACCGCGACCAGTGGCGGGCGTTCCCGCCCGGCTCGGACTACGTGCGCAACTACGACGCGTTCGCGAAGGCGTTCGCGGACAACGGCCTGCCCGCCGCCGACCTCGACGACGGGCAGGCCATGTCCGAGCACGACGCCGTGCTCACCGCGGCGGTCGCCATCCGCAAGGCGAAGGACGTCACCACGGTGAACACCATCGCGCCGTTCGTCATGCAGCAGCAGTGCAAGAACCCCGTCGGCGGCGCCACCGGCTACATCGCGTTCCCCAACACCGGCGGCGGCGACCCCGTCGACAAGGCCATGCCGATCATGCAGATCCGGCCGGACGGGTCGGCGACGCAGGAGGATCTGGTGTGGCCGGCCGGAAAGCCGCTCGACCCCGACACCACCTGCTGAGCTCAGCCAGCCAGGTCGCGGACGTACGTGTTGGCCGAGGGCCGCGGGGTGTCCGGCACGAAGTTGCTCGCGTAGGACTTGAACGCCACGTGCCGGCCGTCCGGCGTCATCGCCGGCTCCAGGGAGAAGTCGTTGCCCGGTGCGCCGTTGGTGGCCACGCTGGCCAGGGTCGTGGTGCCGGCGACGGTGTCGCGGACCAGCACGTCCCACAGGCCGTTGGTGTCACCCGGGACCAGACCGTCCTGGCCCGACGCGAACGCCACGTACCGGCCGTCGGCCGAGATCGCCGCCCTGGCGCCGGACTCGCCACCGACCGCCACGCCGGCCGGGTCGACGTCGACCCGGCTGATCGACCAGTCCCACCAGTTGGAGACGAACAGGTCGGCGCGGCCGTTGGTGTCGTCCGGCACCAGGTTCGACGCGTACGACTCGAAGACGAGGTGCTTGCCGTCGGCCGAGATCACCGCGTTCCGGCTGGTGCTGTTGCCCTTCCCGCCGAGGTAGCTGTAGCTGACCAGCCGGGTCCCACCGACCCCGCCGTGCACGAACACGTCGGAGGCGTGGTTGACGTCCGGCCGCCCGACGTTGAGGTTGTCGGCATCCGAGGTGAACGACACGTACGAGCCATCGGCCGAGATCGACGGCCCCCAGCTCGGCCCGTCGGCCTCCTGGAAGTTCGAGTCGACGCTGATCCGGTCGATGAAGCTGCTGCCCCGTGCCACCTCGAAGACGTCGGACACGCCGTTCGAGTCGCCGCCGCGGATGTTGCTGGCGACCGAGTCGAACGCGATGTGCGACCCGTCGGCCGAGATCACCGGGGCGAAGCTGTCGCCGTTGGCCTGCTCCCAGAGTGACGGCGAGGTGACCAGCCTGGTCCTGCCGGTCACCAGGTCGCGCTCGAAGATGTCCTGGAAGCCGTTGGTGTCGCCCGGCACCAGGTTCGTCGCCCGGGACTCGAACACCACGTAGCGGCCGTCGCCCGAGATCGACGGGTTGCCGCTGGCGCCGTTGCCTTCGACGCCGGCCGAGTCCACGCTGACCCGGGTGGTGATGCCGTTCTGGCGGTCCCGCACGAAGATGTCGGAGACGCCGTTGCCGTCGTCCCGCACCAGGTTCGTCGCCGACGACGAGAAGGCCACGAACCGGCCGTCCGCCGAGATCGACGGCCGGCCGCTCATGCCCGCCGCCGGCGATCCGTCCACCGTGACGCTCACCAGTGACGTCTCGGCGGTCGCGGCCTGCGCGATGCCGCCGGGTATCAGCGCCGCCCCGGCCAACACGGTCGCGATGCGTCTCATCAGATGCCCCTCTGCTCGATCTTGTGCGGCGGCATCATGCCGAGCCGGACCGGTTGTGAGCATCGGGACATTCCCTACCAAACACCCTCCCTCGGACATTCGGCCCCGACCGGCGACGTCGGGCACGGGCGTCGGCTACCGGGCACCCGCCCCGGGGCATCCGGTCGGCGCGTCCCCGGCCAAGCCCTCGACCACCAGCCCGATGACCCGAGGATCGGTCGGCAACTGCTCGTGCGACACCCGCGCGCCGGGGCAGACCTGCTGCAGCGGCACGTTGACGGCGCCGGGCAGCCGGGCCGAGTCCGGCGGCGTGACGGTCTGGTCGTCCTCCGTCCAGATCGACACCCACGGCAGCCCGGCCGCGCCGGCGACCGGGGCGAGGACGGGGCTGCCCGGCGCCAGCTGCTGGCAGGCCGTGGGGCAGGCGCCGGGCGCAAGGGCGCCACCGGCGGCGGCGAGCTGCGTGCCGTGCAGCGGCGACCCGAGGGTGATCACCCTCTTGACCTTGTCCGCGCCGTGGTCGTTGGCGACCCAGAGCCGGGCGACGACGCCGCCCGCCGAGTAGCCGACGATGTCGACGGACGAACTACCGCCCGAAAGGGCATCGTCGACGGCGTCGTCCAGCACGGACACCTGTTGGAGCAGGTCGCCCGTGCCGTCCCCGGGCAGTGTCAGCACCTCCGCCCGGCGGCCGTCCTGCCGGATCCGGTCGGCCAGCGGTTCCAGCGACGTGCGGTCGCCGCCGAACCCCGGCACGAGCAGCACCGTCCCCGGCCGATCCGGCGCCACCGCCGTCGGCGACGCCGGCCACAGCCTCGCCACGACCACCGCGCCCAGCGCCACGATCACCACCGCGACCACCGCGAACAGCATCCGCCGCCGGGGACTCAACCCTTGCCAGCTCACACTTCATCATCCGTGCGGACAAGCAGCGGCAGCAACCGGACGTGCCGGGTCGTCGACGCCATCAAGCGGCCGGGAACGCTTCGGCCACCGCCCGGTCCGTCTCCTCGGTGATCAGATCCATGTTGATCGCCGCGGCCGCGCGGAGGCCGGCAGCCGCCGCGCCGATGACCTGCTCCATCAGGTTCGTGACGTTGCCGGCGACCCACACCCCGGGAATCGCCGTCGCCTCGCCGTCCGCGGGGACGTACGTGCCGGCCGGGTGATCGGCCGTGGTCAGTCCGAGGGTGGCCAGAACGTCCGCGTTGGACCTCGCCCTGGGCGCGATGACGAACGCCTCGTGGTCGAGATCGTCGAGGCTTCGGATCGGGCCCTCGACGATCCGGATCCCTCGCGCCTCGAACTGCTTCCGTTGCGTGTCGTCGAGTTCGACGACGTCGTTGAGGTAGAAGGTGATGTCGGCGCTCCACTGCCGCCACATCAGCGCCTGGCGCGGGGATGTCGCGTTGCACCCGATCACCCCGATGCTCCTGTCCCGGACCTCCCAGCCGTGGCAGTACGGGCAGTGCAACACATCCTTGCCCCAGCGCTCGGCGACGCCGGGAATGTCGGGCAGCTCGTCGGTGAGACCGGTGGCGACGAGCAATCGCCGACCATCCACTGTGGATCCGTCGGCGAGCTGCACGGTGAAGCCGCGGTCGGTTCTGGCCGCCTTCACGGCTTCGGCGGGCAGGATCTCGCCGCCGTAGGACTCGACCTCGGCGCGGCCGATGCGCAGCAGTTCGAGGGGGTTGACCCCGTCCCGGCCGAGGTAGTTGTGGGCGTTGCCGGCGGGCGCGTTGCGCGGCCGGCCCGCGTCGATGACCAGCACCGATCGGCGGGCCCGGCTCAAGGCCAGGGCGCCGCTCAGTCCGGCGGCGCCGCCGCCGATCACGATCACGTCGTAGCTATCGTTCATGGGACGGATGATGCGGACGACCGGCGACCGTCGGCAAAGTAACTTGCTGGTTCGGCAACAGGGAGCGGCAGTGGTCGACATCACGGACATCGAGGCGGCGGCGGAACGGATCCAGGGGCACGTGCTGCGAACGCCGACCGTGTCCAGCCCCGGGTTGTCCGACCTGCTCGGCGTGCCGGTGACGGCGAAGCTGGAGCTGCTCCAGCGAGGCGGGTCGTTCAAGGTGCGCGGGGCGGCGGCGAAGCTGCTTACGTTGACCGATGTCGAGCGCGAGGCGGGAGTGGTTGCCGTCAGCGGCGGCAACCACGCCATCGGCGTCGCCGTGATGGCCGGCGCGCTCGGTGTCGCCGCGACGGTCGTGATGCCGCGGTCGGCGCCCGCCCGCGCGGCGGAGGCGGCACGGGCGGCCGGGGCGGACGTGCGGCTGACCGAGGACATGGCCGGGGCGTTCGCGCTGATGGAACAACTCCAG
Source organism: Kutzneria kofuensis (assembly GCF_014203355.1). NCBI lineage: Bacteria > Bacillati > Actinomycetota > Actinomycetes > Pseudonocardiales > Pseudonocardiaceae > Kutzneria > Kutzneria kofuensis. The sequence goes on along the minus strand of NZ_JACHIR010000001.1, from coordinate 7,571,019 downwards.
CGGGACGGCCTCACCCTCCTGCACCCCTTCGCCGACCCGATCGTGCTCGCCGGTCAGGGCACGGTCGGGTTGGAGCTGAGCGATGACGCCGACGAGCTCACCGATGTGCTGGTGAGCATCGGCGGAGGGGCCTTGATCTCCGGCGTCGCGGTGGCGCTGCGGGCGCGGCGGCCCGGGATTCGGGTGTGGGGCGTGGAAACCGAAGGCGCACAAGCGATGACCGACGCGTTGGCGGCCGGCGGGCCCGTGCCGACGACGCTGTCGTCGATCGTGTCCACGTTGAGCGCGCCCACGGTGTCGCAGCTGACGTACGACCATGTGTCCACTTTGGTCACCGAGGTGGTGCTGGTGTCCGACGCGGAGGCCGTGCGAGGGACGCTGGAGTTGGCCGATCACGGCAAGGTGTGGGCCGAGCCGGCGGCCGGATGCCTGGTGCCCGCGGCGCGCCGGGTCCTGGCGAGGGTAGGTGGCGATGCGAGGCTCGGGTTCGTGGTGTGTGGCGGGAATGCGAGCACGGCGGACGTGTTCAAGTGGTCAACGCCGTAGCGAAACTCTTCACGAACGGGGGACGACGGTGGACAACACGGCGGCGGACGGCAGTCCCGTGGAGCTCTACGCGCTGTTGCCGGACGCGGGCGAACCGGCGCTGATCCACGCGGCGATCCCGGCCGGCGCGACCGTGCTCGAACTGGGCGCAGGCGCCGGCCGGGTAACGCAACCGCTTGCGGCACTGGGACATCCGGTGCTGGCGGTGGACAACTCCGAGGAAATGCTGGCCCATGTCCGAAACGCCGAGACCATCCGGGCGGACATCGAGTCACTACGGCTGGACCGCCGATTCGACGCGGTCATCCTGGCGAGCCAACTCGTCAACACGACGGACGCCGAGCTTCGCCGGGGATTGCTGGCCACGGCGGCACATCACGTGAGCGACAACGGAATCGTGCTGATCCAGTGGCATCCGCCGGGATGGTTCGGCAATGTGGACTCCACACCGGGACAGCTGGGACCGGTGACGATCACCGTCCGGGACATCGTCCGCGACGCCGATCTCCTCTCCGCGACGGTCCACTACGACCATGTCGACCGGCACTGGAAGCACGAGTTCACGGCGCGCAAACTGTCCACATCGGACATGCGAGCGGAGCTGGCGGCCGTCGGGTTGCGGTTCGACGGATGGCTGACGGAAGATCAGACGTGGTTCACGGCCAGGCCGAACCACCGTTCGAGCGCGGCCGAAAGCCCGTCGGTGTCGGGCGACGAGGAGGCCCAGGCGACATAGCTGTCGGGCCTGATCAGCACGGCGGCCGGGATGCCTTCGACGGGTTCGGCGGTGATCACGTCGACCGGGCCCTGGAAACGAGCCAAGGCGCCGGTGAAGTCCACCAGCAGCGGGCGGGCCGTGCGGGCGACTTCGGCCAGACGCACCGGACCGTCCGGCGTCACGAGATCCATGGCCGGGGCGAACCGGCCGACGAGCGGATGGGGATCGTCGACGCCCATGTCGTAGCGGATGTCGGAGCCGGCGAGCAGGTCGGCGATGCGCTGGACCGTGGCGGCGTCGCCGAGCATCTCGCCGAACAGGGTGCGCAGCGCGGTGACGTCGCTGCCGGGCCCGAGCAGGGCGTTTGTCGCCTGGGCGTAGACGACCATGCGCTCGGCGGCGATGCGGCGCTCGGTGTCGTACGTGTCGAGCAGCCCGGCGGGCGCGGTGCCGTTGATCTCGGCGGCGAGCTTCCAGCCGAGGTTGGCGGCGTCCTGCATGCCGAGGTTGAGACCGGCGCCGCCGTGCGCGTAGATGTGCGCGGCGTCGCCGAGCAGGAACACGCGGCCGTCACGGAAGCGGGCGGCGATGCGGGTGTTGCCGCGCGTGAGGCGGTTCATCAGGTGCGGGCCGTCCCCGGTCGGCTCGCCGAGCGGCACGTCGACGCCGAGCACGCGGCGCACGCTGGCCCGCAGCTCGTCCATGGTCATCGGCTCGTCGGTCGGCGGCTCGTCCCACTCGGTGGTGGCGATGGTCGGCGGCTTGTCCGGCAGCGGCGCATAGGAAAAGCCGCCGTGCTCGGTACGGGTGCCGATGAACGGCAAGGCAAGGCCGTAACCGGGGATCTTGAGCCCGCGCGTGGTCGGATCCACCCAGTCCGCCGGCACGGTGGCGTGCGCCATCCGCAGGGTCCGCCGGTCGTAGGTGATGCCGCCGAAGTCGATGCCGGACAGCTTGCGCACCGCGCTGCGAGCCCCGTCGGCGCCGACGAGGTAGGACGCCTGCAGCTCGTAGCGGCCGTCAGGGCCGTCCACCTGAACCGTCACCGACGACGAATCCTGGCGCAGGCCGACGAGTTCGTGGCCGCGGCGGATCTCGACGCCGAGCTCGAGCGCCCGCTCGGTGAGCACTCGGACGATCTTCTGCTGCGGCGCGGGCAGCACGTGCAGCGGGCTCTCGTCGAGCGACCCGAGATCGAGATACATGCCCGCGTAAGGGAAATAGCCCGAGTTCGGCCGGGGCGGCCCGGGAACGCCGGCCAACGCCTCGTACAGGCCGCGATGGTCGATGAGCCGGACGACCTCGCCGACGAGGCCGTTGGCCTTGGGCTCGGCGCTCGGCTCCGGCAACGCCTCCAGCACCACCGGCCGGACGCCCGCCAACGCCAGCTCGCACGCCAGCATCAGCCCGTTCGGGCCGGCCCCGGAAATGATCACGTTCATGACTCCCCCTCCGGCACGGGCAACCCGCGCCCGATTTCCTCGAATACTCGACCCAGTACCTCGATCACCGATCCCCGAGGATCGTTGACCATCCAGAACCGCATCGCCGTGGCGACGCCCGCGGTCACCACCGACGCCGCGAGCTGCGGGAACAGATCCCGCTCCGCGTCGAGCCCCAACCGCTCGGCGATCGCCGCCGCGAGTTCGTCCTTGGCGATGTCGTCGGCGCGCAGCAGTTCGGCGTGCAGCGACGGATGGGTCATCACCAGCTTGACCCGCTCCATGTGCGCCCCGTCGTGCGACGAGGCCGGCGCCGCCGACACGCTGGCCCGGACCGCCGACACCACCGCCGGCCAGAACGGCTCATCGGCCGGCTGCGACCGCAGCTCGTCCGCGACGACCAGCGCTCGCTCCAGGTGGCTGGCCGCCACCGCCTCCGCCTTGCTCGTGAAGTAGTTGCGGAAGGTCCGCTCCGAGACGTTCGCCGCCGCCGCGATGTCCTCGACGCCGACCTCGTCCCAGCCCCGCTCGACGACCAACGCGATCGTCGCCCGACTCAACGCCAGCCTCGTCTCGCGCTTCTTCCGCTCCCGCAACCCCGTCATGCCCCCACGGTAGCCACGATCTTGCCAATTTGGCAAGTTTACCAATCCGGCAAGATCGTGAAGGCAAATGCCACATGAGCGTCGTTGTTGGCGCTGGGCGCACGGCGGGGTCAGGCGCGGGTGGCGGGGGTTCGAGCCCGGCCGGCGCTGACCACGGCGCCGTCCGCGCGGTCCAGGCGCAGGAACAGCAGGGCGCCGGTCAGCGCGATCGCCGCACCGACCAGGAAGCCGAGGTGGAAGTCGAGGACGGTGGGAACCCGGCCGTCAGCGGCGACGGCGACGACAGTGGCGGCCACGGCGACCCCCATGCCGGTTGCGAGCTGGGTGATAGTGGCGTTGAGGGTGCTGGCGGCGCTCATGGACGCGGCGGGGACGTCGGCGAAGGCGAGGGTGTTGATACCGGTGAATTCCAGGGAGCGGAAGGCGCCGCCGAGGAAGCAGACGGCAGCGATGAGCCAGTAGGGGGTGTCGGAGCCGAAGAAGGCGCACGCGGCGAGGGAGACGGCGACGAGCAAGCCGTTGCCGACCAGGACGCGCCGGAAGCCGAAGCGGCGCACGGTGGGAGTGGTGATGGTCTTCATCACGAGGTTGCCGGCGAACACGGTGAGCACCAGCAGGCCGGAGGTCACGGCGCTGAGGCCGAAGCCGACCTGGAAGAGCAGCGGCAGCAGGAAGGGCACCATGTTGATCGCCAGGCGGAGCAGGGAGCCCTCGGCGGAGGTGGCGGCGTAGGTCCGGATGCGCAGCGGGGACAGGTCGAGCAGCGGCGTCGGGTGGCGGCGGGCGTGGCGGATGGCGACTGCGCCGACGATCAGGCCGACGGCCAGCAGACCGGCGGTGAGCAGCCAGTTCGTCCCGCTGCCGGCGAGGTCCATGCCGTACACCAGGCACGCGATGGCGACGGCGCTCAGGGCGAAGCCCAGGCCGTCGAAAGGTCGCCGTTCTCGCGCGGACGCCTTCACGACCAGCAGCGCGGCGACCAGCGCGGCGGCCCCGAGGGGCACGTTGATCAGGAAGATCCAGCGCCAGGACGCGTACGTGGTGATGACGCCGCCGACCGGCGGGCCCAGCACGGGCGCGATCAGACCGGGCCAGGTGATGATCGCGGTGGCCGCCATCAAGTCCGCCTTGGCTGCGCCACGCAGCACGACGGTGCGCCCTACCGGCACCATCATCGCCCCGCCGATGCCCTGCACGACCCGGGCCAGCACGAACTGCCACAGCGCCTGGGAGGCCGCGCACAGCACGGACGCCAGGGTGAACACGACAATCGCGGCGCAGAACACGGGCCGCGCGCCGTATCGGTCGGACAGCCAGCCGCTGAGCGGGATCATCACGGCGACGGTCAGCAGGTAGGCCGTGACGCCGAGGCCCGCGTCGACGGCGCCGACGCCGAAGGAGCTGGCGATGTTGGGCAGCGCCGTGCTGATCACGGTGCCGTCCAGCAGCTCCATGAAGAACGAACCCGCGACGATGACGGCGACCAGTCGACTGCTCACGATCAGCAACCTAGGTCGGCACGACGCCGCCTGTCATGTGGGTTGTGGCCCCGGGAACACCTGCGTCGCGAAGGTGTACTGGTCGTACCAGGTGCTGTCGTCGGAACTGAAATGGTGGTCGCGCGAGGTCAGCACCACCCATTTGCTGTGGTTGGTGGAAACACAGATGCTCTGATCGGGAGTGATATCGCTTTTCAGCAGCGTGGCCCCCGTGACCAGCACCGTCGACTTGTCGCACGCTTCCTGGGAAATGCTGGCGGTCGGTACGAGAACGACCCGGGTCTTCGACCATGTCCCCGCGACATCGCCGAAAGTGATTCTGTCCTCGCCGACCTTGATCTCGTCCTCGCTGGACGCCGTGGTTGTCGGATACATCGCGTCCAGGTCGACGTAGGACCCCGCGGTCAGGGTCGCGGACGAGGGCGGCGGACCGCCGGCGGGCGCGGTCGACGCCGAGCCGGTGGTCGGCGCGGTCGTCGCCGCGCTCGTGGTCGGCAGGCTGGTGGGCACGGGCCGCGAGGACGATGTCGACGTGCTGGTCGGAGTGGGCGACGTGGTCGCGGCCTCGCCGCCGCCACCGCCGACCGGGCGCAGCAGCAGCACGAGCACGACGATCACCAGCAGAACGATGACGATGATCAGCAGTCGGATGACCCACGGCGACCTCGGGTGGTCCACAGCCGTGGCCGTCGCCGGGACCGGGACCGGGACCGGCGGCCGAGCCTGTGCCCTGGCCTCGGGCAACGGCGCCGACGGCCGGTCGAGGCGCTCGGATCGCGCATACGTCGGCTCGACCTCACCGCCGCCGAATTCCGCGTGTTCGGACCTGCCCGTGACGGGATCGTCCTCGTTCTTGCTCATCCAGCATGGCTTTCTGCTCGGACCGATGGGCCGACGCAGCGTACCGACAAGAAGAACGCCGTGGAGGCGTTTTCCGCCATGCCGGAAAAGCATTCACACGTGTGTCGGCAGGCCTCCGATCCGCAGCAGCGCGTGCGGGTACACGCCGTGACCGAGCTGACGGGCCAGCCCCTCGCGCACCTCGTCCAGCTTGATCAGCCTCGTCACCGGCCGGATGGCCAGTCCGAACGCGGACGCGGACAGCCGGGCGTTCTGGATCGCGGCGCCGGCGAGCACGTGGTCGCGGGGGCTGTCGCCGCTGGTCGTGACGACGAGCACCGGGTCGGCCACCAGTCGCGCGGCGATCGAGCAGACGGCGTCGGCGTACGGCTCGGCCGACATCGTGGCCAGCGGCCCGAACTGGGCGGCCACCTGCGCGACCGGCGTGGTCTGCTGCGGCGCCAGCCACGGGGCCAGCTCGTCGGCGCACCAGCGGTCGCCGTCCATCCGTCTGCCGGCGTGCAGCACGAGCCGGGCGGTCTCCATCGCCGCGGCGCGGTCGCTGAGCAGCCGCAGCTCGGTGCCGGGGCACCAGTTGGAGGCGACGAGCTTGGCCACCGCCGCCGAGTCCGGCACCCACTCGCTGGGCTCGGCCCAGTACGGCGGCATGCGCTCGATCTGACGGTGCAGCAGCGTCTCGCGGTCGGTCGGCGGCGCGGGCGACAGCGCCTTCACGGTGGCCACCAGGTCAGGGGCCGTGCCGTCGCCGGCCAGCTCGATGGTGGCGCGCCAGCCGAGGACCCGCATCGCCAGGAACAGGTTGGCCAGCGCGGTGCCGCAGTACAGCAGGCGGTTCACGCCCGCGCGCTCGTAGCGGGTGCCCGGGCCCAGCTCGAACAGGGACGCCGCCCGCTCGCCGAGCTGGAGCACGTACGGCCGCTCGGGGTGTAGCACGGGCGCGTGCCGAATGGCGTTGAGCAGCGTGGTCGCCTCGAACTTGGTCCACTGGTCACCGGAATTGCGCCGGGTCAGCACAACGGTCCTCCGAACGTCGCCGGTCTGGTGCGATCACTCCCGAACGTGAAGACGCCTGCAGGCCACGTCTTGTTCACCTCTTTTCGACAGGACCTTGGACACTGCCACGGATCTCGGGCATCTGACTAGGGTTGGGTGTGCCCACCAGAGTGTTCCTGGTCGACGACCACGAGATCGTCCGGCGTGGCATCGCCGACCTCCTCGACGACGAGCCCGACCTGCAGGTGTGCGGCGAGGCCGCCTCGGCCGCGGAGGCGCTGGCCCGGATCCCGGCATCCGGGCCCGATGTCGCGGTCCTCGACGTGCGCCTGCCCGACGGCAACGGGGTCGAGCTGTGCCGCGAACTGCGAGCCCGGATGCCCGAGCTGCACTGCCTGATGCTGACGTCGTTCTCCGACGACGAGGCCCTGCTCGACGCGATCATGGCCGGCGCCGCCGGCTTCGTGCTCAAGCAGGTCCTCGGCCACGACCTGCTGGCGGCGATCCGGACCGTCGCCGGCGGGCAGTCGCTGTTGGACGGTCGGACGACCGCCGCGCTGATGAACCGGCTGCGCCGGCAGCGCGACGACGCCGATCCGCTGCGCGAGCTGTCCGATCAGGAGCGGACGGTGCTGGAGCTGATCGGCGACGGCCTGACCAACCGGCAGATCGCGGAGCGCATGTTCCTGGCGGAGAAGACCGTGAAGAACTACGTGTCGCACCTGCTGGCCAAGCTCGGCATGCAGCGGCGGACGCAGGTGGCCGTGCTGGCGACGGAGCTGCGGAGTCGGGACCGGAACTGACTCGCGGGGGTGGGTCAGGGGAGCGGGACCCGCCAGGTCAACAACGTGCCGCCGGTTTCCCTTGGCACCACGTCCAAGGTGCCGCGACACGCCCTGGCCCGCTCGGCGAGGTTGGCCAGGCCGCTGCGCCGGACATCCGACGGTATGCCGATTCCGTCATCACCTACCCGGATGACCAGGTCCTCCCCCGCGTCGACGGCGAGCGTCAGCTCGGTGGCGCGGGCATGCCGCAGAGCGTTGCTCAACGCCTCCCGAACGACGGCGTCGGCATGTTCGGCGACGGAAGGCGGCACGAGGGTGTCCACGGCGCCGGAGATGCGGACGGAAGGCGTGGGGGTGGCATCGGCGGTGAGCTCGGCGACGGTGTCCAACAGCCTGCGGCGCAAGCCTTCCATGCCGTTGCCGCCGGAGGTGTGCAGGTCGAAGATGGACGTCCGGATCTCGCGTACGGTCTCGTCGAGCTGCTCGACGGCCTTCTGGATCCGGGCCCGCACGTCCGGATCGGCGGTACGGCGCAGCGTGCCCTGCAAGCCGAGTCCGGTGGCGAAAAGCCGCTGGATCACGTGGTCGTGCAGGTCACGGGCGATCCGGTCGCGGTCGGCCAGCACGGCGAGCAGCCACTGGGTGCGCTGCTTCTCGGCGAACTCGATGGCCACCGCCGCCTGATCGGCGAACGAGCTGAGCAGCGGCACCTCGGACGGTTCCAGGGGGCGGGATCCCTTGTCCCGCACGGCGATCAGCACACCGGTGGCGCCACCCGCGGACCGCAGGGCGACGGCGACCGCGGGTCCGAAGGCCACAGCGTCCACGCCGAACTCACCGCCGAGGGCGTCGGCCAGGTTCGGGATCAGCCGCGGCACGCCGTCACGGGTGATCGCGGCCAGCACGGAGTCGCCGTCGGACAGCTGCCGCCCGACCAGGGTCCGCCCGTTGGGCCCGGCGTAGGAATGCACGCGCAGGACGTCGTTTTCCTCGTCCACCAACAGGATCAGCGTGTGATCGGCCTCGGCCAGCTCGCGCACCCGCCGCGCCACCATCTGCAGCGCGTCCGTCGCGGTGCACCCGGCGAGCAGCTCGGCCCGCACCTCCGAGGAGGCCTCCAGCCACCGCTGCCGCCGCCTGCTCTGCTCGAACAGCCGCGCGTTCTCCACGGCCACCCCGGCCGCCGTCGCGAGCGCTTCCACCACGAAAACGTCTTCCTCGGTGAACCCGCCGGAGCCGCGTTTCTCCGTCAGGTACAGGTTTCCGAACACCTCGTCACGGACCCGCACCGGCACACCGAGGAAGGTTCGCATCGGCGGGTGGTGCGCGGGCATGCCCATCGCGGCGGGGTGCCTGGTCAGGTCGTCCAGCCGCAGCGGCTTCGGGTCGTGGATCAGCACACCGAGCAGCCCGTGTCCGGTGGGCAGGTCGTGGATCAGCCGCCGGGTGTGGTCGTCGAGGCCGATGTCGACCAGCTCGGCCAGCGTGCGGTCGGGGCCGAGCACCCCCAGCGCGCCGTAGCGGGCGTCCACCAGGTCGACGGCGGCCCGCACTATCCGGCGCAGCGTCGATTCCAGCTCGATGCCCGAAGACACCGACAGCACAGCGTCCAGCAACCCCTGCAACCGCTCCGACCGCGCAGACCCGGGTCTCCGCTTCCGCACAACCTCACTCCAGCTCCGCCCGCGACCCCATGATGATCCAGATCCGACGCCGTCGGCGTGACCGCCGAACGGCCGTCGGCCGATCACCCTGTCGGCAGGGGCAGCCGGCGTCCGGTGAGCACCTCCAGCCCGACGGCCACGAACCGGTCGTGCTCCCCCGCACCCCACCTTCTCAGGCCACTCGCCGCAGCGCGTTCGTCCGGACGCACCGATCGGGTGCGTCCGATGCCCAGCACGCTCCAGCCGCCCGTCGGCCCCATCTCGTCCGCCTCGAACGCGACGACCGCGGCGCGGGTCGCGGCGGCCAGCCGGCCGGCGCCGGACACCCGCAGCAGCACGGTCCGCCCCAGCAGCAGGAAGTACACCGGCAGCACCGACGGCATGGCGCGGTCGCTGACGGCGATCCGGCCGAGCCGCACGGATGCCAGCAGCCGCAGGCATTCCGCCTCGTCGAGCACGGTCAGCCCGGTCGAGTCGGTGCCCGCGGCGGACTGATCGAGGCTCATGGGGCCATACTCGACCGGAACCGGCCGCCACGACAGCGACTACCGGCCCGTTCGGCCGGGACCTTCGACCCTGGGATGATCCGGTAATGGGACACGCACTGGTGCTGGGCGGCGGCGGCGTGGCCGGCATCGCCTGGGAGATCGGCCTGCTGGCCGGCCTGGACGAGGCGGGGCTGCCGCTGCGGGAGGCGGACCTGGTCGTCGGCACGTCCGCGGGCTCGGTGGTGGCCGCGCAGCTGGCCAGCGGGCTGCCGCTGGCGGAACTGCTGGCACGCCAGGTGGATCCGGCCAAGCAGGCGCCGGAGATCCCCGCCACCGTCGACCCGGAGCGGATGGCCGCCATCTTCGCGTACGGCCAGGAGAACCCGCCGGACCGGGCCGCGCTGCGCCGGCAGATCGGCCGGATCGCGCTGCTCACCGACACCGTCAGCGAGACCGAGCGGCGCAAGGTGATCGAGGCCCGGCTGCCGGTCGACGCATGGCCCGCCGAGCAAGGGCTGTTCATCGTCGCGGTGGACGCGAACACCGGCGAGGGGCGGGTTTTCGACCGTGACAGCGGGGTGAGCCTGGTGGACGCGGTGGCGGCGAGCTGCGCCGTGCCCGGCATCTGGCCGGCGGTCACGATCGGCGACACCCGCTACATCGACGGCGGCGTGCGCAGTGGCGAGAACGCCGACCTGGCCGCCGGACACGAGGTCGTGCTGGTGTTGCAGGCGATGAAGCTGCCCGGCGTCACCGACCTCGACGAGCAGGTGGAGTCGTTGCGCGGCCAGGGGTCCACCGTGCTGGTGGTGAAGCCGGACGAGGACGTGGTGGCCGCCATGGGCCTCAACCCGCTGGACCCGACCGTGCGGACGCCGGTGGCTCAGGCCGGGCAGCGGCAGGGCGCGGCCCTGGCCGCCGAGATCGCCGCCTTCTGGCACTAGAGCCTGTTCGGCGGACAGTCAGACGCCTGTGTCCGCTGTCACACTTGAAGTCCGCGGCTTTCTGGGAGGACCCATGCTCGGTCTGCGTGCCCTCGCGCGCCTGTTCCGTCGGCGCCCCGCCGAGCCGGTGATCCCGAGCCCGCGGCTGGCGGAGGTGATCCCGCTGGCCCTGGCCGAGAAGGCCATGGCCGACGGCTGCCCGACGCCGGACCAGGAGCTGATGCTGATGGCGGCGGGCAGTCCCGCGCACCGCGCCCGCCGCCACCCCAGCTTGGTCCGTCCACAGTGTTCTTCGCGCCGCCTCCGGCAGCGCAGGCTCGGCCCCTTCTAAGCCGATGCCTCGCCCTTGCCGGATTTAGACCGCCGCATCAACTTGAGTGGTGAGTGCGTCGGGTGGCGGCGGTCGAAATCCGGCAACCAGGCGAAGCATCGGCGGGGCCTCGCGACTCTGTCAGCCGATCCGCTGGCGGACCAGGTCCGATTCCTTCAACGGGTCGACGATGTCCAGACCGCCCACGGTGTTCGGGTTGGGGCGCAGCACGAAGGACTGCCGGCTGGACGGGTAGTTCGAGGAGGAGAACAGCAGCGGCGCGGTGAGCCCGCCGGTGTCCACACCGGTCAGCTCGTGGAACGCCTTCTGCACGCCGGCCCGGGTCAGGTCCCCCTCGTCGCAGGCCCGCTTGAGAATCGCGCCGTAGCCGATGCCGACGACGTAGCCGTAGTCCACGGCCATCGACGGCTTTCCGTTGGGGTACTTGGCCTTGTACGCGGCCGCCAGCTCCTCGGCGGCCGGCAGCTTCGCGCCGAACGGCGCCACCGAGGACGACACCAGCACCAGCTGCTGGAACGCCGGGCCGGCCGGGCTGGCCAGCACGGACGGGTCGAAGCCCGGGTTGGACACCAGGAACGGCACGGTCAGCCCCGCCTGGGCGGCGGTGCCGACGGCGACCGCGGTCTGCTTCGGGTAGGTGCTGATCGCGACCGCCTTGGCCCCGGCCGCCTTGAGCTGCCCGATCTCGGCGGCGAAGTCCGTCTTGGTCGACGGCACCTGGATCGCCTTGAGCGTCAGCCCCAGCTTGTCGGCGACGAACTGGCTGCCCTGCAGGGCGTTGCCGCCGTACTCGGGGTCGTCGTTGGAGATGTGCCCGATGACGTCGCCCTGGTGCAGTTTGCCCTGTCGCACCAGGTAGTCGAGGCTGTTGATCACATCAAGGTCGTAGGTGGCGCCGACCACGACCATGTACGGGTTGCCGAGCAGGGCGCTCGACCAGGACGTCGGCGCGGCCATCACCTGCTGCTGCAGCATGTCCGGGGTGATCCGGCTGGTGATGTCGCTGCCGACGACCTGCAGCAGGCCCAGCACACTGGGTTCCTGCTTGAAGTAGAGCTGCACGGCCTTGTCGGTGTTGAAGCCGGTGTCCTGCACGTCCAGCTCGATCTTGCGGCCGCACACGCCGCCCGCGGCGTTGAGCTTGTCGACGTAGAGCTGGTTGCCCTGCACGACCGCCTCACCGAGCGGGCCGAACGGTCCCGACAGATCGCTGAGCACGCCCAGCCGGATGGTCTTGTCGGTGACACCGGTGCCGGTTTTCACGGCGGGCACGGGCGTTCCGCAGGCGGCAGCCGTCAAGGCCAGTGCGACCAGTGACGACAGCGCTGCGGAACGTGGCCCCAGGAAACGAGCTCTTCGGGGGAACACCCCACGAAGGTATCTTGCGGACCGGCCGAGTCACGTTTCCCTACGGCGCTTACCGCCAGGATTACTCCACTCGGCCGATCAAGCGCCTCGGGTTCGGCTCAGCTGGCCCACTCCAACAGCGGCCTGCTGTGCTCCGGATTGCGCAACTGGGCCAGCGCGCCCTTCTCCAGCTGCCGGACGCGCTCACGGGTCAGGCCGACACGCTCCGCGACCTCCTGCAGCGTCCGCGGGTTGCCGCCGTCCAGCCCGAACCGCAGGCTGACGATCAGCGCCTCCCGCTGCGGCAGCGTGTTGACGACCGCGCGCACCGACTCGGTCATCGCCTCGCGCTCCAGCACGTCGGACGCGCGCACCGAGTCGGTGTCCTCGATCAGGTCGGACACCGTGGTCTCGCCGTCCTCGCCGACCGTCGCGTCCAGGCTGGTCGCCTCGCGGCTGGCCCGCCGCAGCTCGTCCACCCGCTCCACGGGCAGCCCGACCTCCTCGGCGATCTCCACCAGGGAGGGCTCGCGGCCCAGCTTCAGGTTGAGCTGCCGGTCCGCCTTGGCGATCCGGTTCACCTGCTCGACGACGTGGACGGGAAGGCGAATGACCCGCGAGGTCTCCGCGACCCCGCGCTCGATCGCCTGCCGGATCCACCACATCGCATAGGTGGAGAACTTGAAGCCCTTGGCGTAGTCGAACTTCTCGACCGCCCTGATCAGGCCCAGGTTGCCCTCCTGGATGACGTCCAGGAAGGGCAGCCCGCGGTGGCTGTACTTGCGGGCGGTGGAAACCACCAGCCGCAGGTTCGCCCGGATCATGTGGTCCCGCGCCAACTCGCCGTCCCTGGCCACCATCGCCAGGTCCTCGCGGGTCCGTCCCCCCAGTTCGCCCGTCCGCAGCAGCTCGGCGGCGTACACGCCGGCCTCGATCCGCCGGGCGAGAGCGACCTCCTCGGGGGCGGTCAGCAGCGGGGTGGTCCCGATGTCGGCCAGGTAGTGGCGCACCAGGTCCTGGTCGCCGTCGGTTGCGACCCGCTGCCGGGGCGTCCTCACCTCCGCCACGATGACCTCCTCACGTCTTCGCCGGTCCCGAGCGCGCGTGGCTGTTGCTTTGCTACGTTCGGGGAGTAGCGGACTCCGGGAGCCGGTCGGCCCCTCTCGGGGTGTCCGCATGCTGTCCAACGCGAGTACGGGACGGTTAATTCCACGTAGCGTGACGCCGGTGCCCGACGTCGGCTACGTCACATCCGCCGCGGCCTCAGGCCCGGCCCTGACCGACCCGGACCAGCAGTTCCTCGACGCTGATCCCGTTGCTCACGGTGTCCGCACGGTGACGGCCCGCCTCGGGCTCCGTCAGGGCGACCCGGTCTGTTTCCGGCTCGGCCCACCCCGTGAAGTCACGGTCCACGCTCATCTCAGGTTCCTTTCCCCGACCTCTGCCCCTTCTCTTACCCCCTCAACACGGATTTGACTCCCGAAATAAGGGTTCAGGTAATTCTGATCACGTCCGTGCCGTCGAAACGGGAAACAGGCCGGGGCTGGATGCCCCTTCGGGGCGCCGTTCCGGGACGCACGGGGGTAGTTGTCCCGGAACGGCGACTGGGTCGGCGGGGCGCCTGCGGGCGGCATTCGGGACTGCCGCTATCCGCGGATGTGAGGGGAGTCATCGACGCGGTCACCGCGGCTCGCTCGCCGCCGACCAGTCCTCACAACGTCGGACGCTCGTGTTCTGTTCCCTCGACGGCGGCGTCGATCCGCGGCATCACCGGCAGGTTCTCCGGGCTGCTGGCCTGCCGTGGAATGAAGACGCCGGGCGTGCCCGAGGGGGCGACGCCGGTGCCCAGTTCCGTGAGTCGGGCCCGCAGCAGCGCCATCACCTCGGCGCGCTGCCGCTGCACCCATTCGTAGGCCAGTAACTGGTGGAGTTCGTGCGCGGTGAGGCACTGGATTTGGTCGGCCAGCTCACCGAACGTGAGCCGGTTGTAGTTGCGGAGCGGAAGGGCCGCGGAGCTGTCTGGCATCAGGGGTACCTCCTGCCCTCGCTGGGCCGGTACCAGCAAGAATGCACCACAAAGGTGCCTCCACGCGCGCCCGTTTAATCCCGGTTCATCCAGAACAACCCGCTCGGCCTAGCGAAACGGGCAGTAATCACCCGAATGCCGACCGTGGTCGCGGTACCGAACGCACACGGAGAGTAGCCATGGCAGGCTGGGGCGATGACGGTGACTGGTTGGGTCGCGCAACGGTTGCTGAAGTTGCCGCCGGCGACGGTGCGCAAGGTGGCGGTGGAGCGGGACCTGCCGATCCCCGCGGACGACGGTGTGACGCTGCTCGCGAACCATTGGTCTCCCGAGGGTGAGCAGAAGCACCCGACCGCCCTGATCCGCTCCCCCTACGGCCGGGGCGGGCCGCTGGGCTGGATGTTCGGCCGGCTGCTGGCCGAGCGCGGCTTCCACGTCGTGGTCGTCAGCACCCGGGGCACCTTCGGCTCCGGCGGCGGCGAGTTCCGCGCGATGCGGCAGGAGCGCGCCGACGGCCACGCGGTGCTGCGCTGGCTGGCCGAGCAGCCGTGGTTCGACGGCTCGGTGGTGCTGACCGGTCCCAGCTACCTCGGCTACACCCAGTGGGTCGTCGCCGCGGACGCACCCGTGCAGGTGAAGGCGATGGTTCCGCACGTCACGTCGTCGCGGCTGGCCATGACGTTCCTGCGGCCGGGCCGGATCGAGCTGGAAACCCTGATGAACTGGTCGGTGCTGACCGCGACCCAGGAACAGCGGTTCGCCGGGCTCCGGGCGTCCTTCCGCCGCAAGAAGGTCGAGGCGGCGATGCGCACGCTGCCGCTGGCCGACGGCGACCGGGTCGCGCTGGGCCGGGAGTGGCCGTTCTACCAGGACTGCCTGCACCACGACCAGGACGACCCGTACTGGAAGGACGAGGACTTCAGCGACACCGTCGGCGAGGTGAAGGTGCCGGTGAGCTCCATCGCCGGCTGGTACGACATCTTCCTGGCCGACCAACTGCGCGACTACCAGGCGCTGGTGGCCGCCGGCCGGCCGCCGCGGCTGACGATCGGCCCATGGGCGCATTCCGACCTCCGCGGCATGGCCGCGTCGATCTGGGAGACCGTCCGCTGGGCCGGGCCGCTGGCCCGGGGCGCCAAGCCCGCCTACCGGGCCCCGGTGCGGCTGTTCGTGATGGGCGTGAAGCAGTGGCGGGAGTTCGACCAGTGGCCGCCCGCGGGGTACACGCAGCAGCGCTGGCATCTTCGTGAGGGCAACGCCCTGGGGCCGGTGCCCGGCGGTTTCATGCCGCCGACCGCCTTCACGTACGACCCGTCCGACCCGACGCCCTCGCTCGGCGGCGCGAAGCTGGAGGCGCGCGGCGCCGGGGCGGTGGACAACCGGCCGTTGGAGCGGCGTTCCGACGTCCTGACGTTCACCTCGGACGTGTTGGAGGCCGACCTGGAGGTGATCGGCGAGGTCGCCGCCGAGGTGTGGCTGCGGGCCGACCGGCCCAGCTGCGACCTGTTCGTGCGGGTGTGCGACGTGGATCGGCGGGGCCGGTCCGTGAACATCTGCGACGACCTGGTGAAGGTCCGGCCCGACGGCATCACCAAGGTGTCCGTGCAGCTGTCGCCCACCGCGCACGTGTTCCGCCGCGGGCACCGGATCCGGGTTCTGGTCGCCGCCGGCGCCTTCCCCCGGTACGCCCGCAATCTCGGCGGCGACGAGCCCCTGCCGACCGCCACGACGCCGCATCGCACCACCGTGGAGGTCTTCCACGACGCCGCCCACCCATCGGCGGTGCTGCTCCCGACGAAGTGAGCCTGCGCGCGGTGCAGCTGAGGCACGCGTCAGCGGGAGTAGTTCGTGTTGATTCCCACCACGTTCGCGCCGTCGAGGTTAACGCGCGTGAGGTTGGCGTCCACTGCATGCGCGTAGCTGAGGTCGGCCCCGCCGAGGTTCGCGCCGCTCAGGTCGGCGCCGTCCAGCACGGCCCAGCGCAGGTTGGCGCCGCCCAGGTCGGCCCCGGCGAGATTGGCGTGCACCAGGTTGATGGCGGCCATCTCCGCCTTGCGCAGGCACGTCCCGTGCAGGTCGATGACCGCGTCCTGGTCGGAGGTGGGGCGGCGCCGGGTCAGCACGCTCAGCGCGGCCTGCACGTCCCGGCCGACCTGGTGGTCCCGGCAGTTCCGGGCTCCCGCCGCGGACCGGATGAACGCGGACAACTCGGTCGTGATCACGGGCTGGTCGCCGGGCGACTGCTTGGTCACCTGCTCCAGCTCGTTCACGCCGTGGACGCGCACCTCGACGTCGTCGGCCCGCAGTTCGGCGACAGCCGCCGCGTGTCGGGCGTTCGCGGCCGAGTGGTCGACACGGTCCCAGTACCCGCCGACGAGGCCGACCGTGGCCAGCACGACGCCGACCACGATCACCACGGGCCAGCGGACGGGCAGCTTCACCGGGCCGACCCTCACAGGGCGAGCTGCCCGCGTTCCAGCCGGCGCTGCCGGGCCAGCTCGGGGTCGAGCACCGGCACCGCCGCCAGCAGTGCCTTGGTGTACGGGTGCGTGGGATTGTCGTACAGCGAATCGGTCTCGCCGAGCTCCACCACGGCTCCCTTGCTCATCACCGCGACCCGGTCGCTGACCTGCCGCACCACCGCGAGGTCGTGCGCCACGAAGATCAGCGTCAGGTCGAACTCGGTCCGCAGGGAGGCTAGCAGCCGGATGATCTGCGACTGGGTCGACACGTCGAGCGCGGACACGGGCTCGTCGCAGACCAGCAGCTTGGGCCGCAACCCCAGGGCCCGCGCGATGCCGATGCGCTGCCGCTGCCCGCCGGAGAACTCGTGTGGGTAGCGGTCGATCCGGTCGGGGTCGAGGCCGACGAGTTCGAGCAGCTCGCGGACCCGCTTGCGGGACGCGTCCTCGCCCTGCACGCGCAGCGGGTCGGCGATGCTCTCGCCGACGGTGCGCCGCGGGTTGAGCGAGGACACCGGGTCCTGGAACACCATCTGCAGGTCCCGCCGGACCGCCCGGATCTCCTTGTCCGAGGCGATGTCCCGACCGTCGAAGAGGATCTGCCCCGAGGTCGGCCGCAGCAGCCGGACGATCATCCGGGCCAGCGTGGTCTTGCCGCTGCCGCTCTCCCCCACCACACCGAGCGCCTCGCCGCGCAGCACGTCCAGCGTCACGCCCTCGACGGCGTGCACCTTGGCGCGGTTGAGCAACGAGCCGACGGTGAAGACCTGGTGCACGTCCTTGACCTGCACCAGCGGCTCGCCGCCGACGACCTTGGACTCCCGCGGCTGCTCCAACCGCGGGATCGCGGCGACCAGTTCGCGGGTGTACGCCGCCGAAGGCGCCCCGAGGACCTCCGCCGCCGGGCCGTGCTCGACGGCCTTGCCGTGCTGCATGACCAGCACGTCGTCGACGTTGCCGGCGGCCACCGCGAGGTCGTGGGTGACCAGGATCAGCGCCATCCCGGTCTCCTCGCGCAGGTCGTGGATCAGGTCCAGGATCTGCGCCTGCACAGTCACGTCCAGCGCCGTGGTCGGCTCGTCGGCCACCAGGACCTGAGGCGACAGCGCCAAAGCCATCGCGATCAGCGCCCGTTGCCGCATGCCGCCGGAGAACTCGTGCGGGTAGGCCTTCACCCGCCTCGCGGCGTCGGGAATGCCGACGCGGTCCAGCACCTCGACCGCCCGCGCGCGGGCGGCGCGCCGGTCGACCTTGTTGTGGGCCCGGTACACCTCGACGATCTGGTCGCCGACGCTGAAGAACGGGTCCAAAGCGGACAGTGGGTCCTGGAACACCATGGCGATCCGGCTGCCGCGCAGCCGCCGCACCTGTTCGTTCGACGCCTTGAGCACGTCCGTGCCGAGCACGTCGATCGAACCGGTGACGTCCGCGTTGCCACCACGGTGCAAACCCAGCAGGGACAGCGCGGTCGCGCTCTTGCCGGAGCCGGACTCCCCCACGATGCCGAGCGCCCGACCCGCCTTCAGATCGAAGGACAGCCCGTCGACGGCGCGAACGGTGTCGCCCTCGGTGTGGAAGTCGATGACGAGATCCCGCACCGACACAACGGATTCACTCACGACACGCTCACCCTCTTGTCGACCGCCGCGTAGAGCAGGTCGGCGACCGCGTTGCACACCACGATGACGAACCCGATGAGCAGCACCAACCCGACCACCACCGGCAGGTCGACGTTGCGCACCGCCTGCACGGTCAGCTGGCCGATGCCGGGCAGGCCGAACACCGACTCGGTGAGCACCGAAGAGGTCAGGATGGCGGCGATGTCCAGCGCCGCCAACGTGATCAGCGGGCTGAGCGCGCCGCGCAGCGCGTGCCGGCCGATCACCTGCCGCTCCGGCAGCCCGTACGCGCGGGCGGTGCGGATGTGGTCCTCGGCCAACACCTCCAGCATGCCGGCGCGGGACATCCGGACGTAGACCGGCATCGTGGTCAACGCCAGCACGATCCACGGCAGGATCAGGTTCTGCGCCCACAGCAGCGGATCCTCGTCGAACGGCACGAAGGTCGGGAACGGCAGCCACTGCAGGTAGACACAGACGACCATCAGCGACAGCAGAGCGGTGATGAACACCGGCACCGCCAGCCCGCCGAGCACGATCGTGTTCACGGCGTGGTCGACCCACCGGCCCCGGCGCAGCGCGGACAGCACGCCGATGCCGATGCCGAAGGTCAGCCACAGGATCGCCGCGCCCACCACGAGCGAACCGGACACCGGCAGCCGGTCGAGGATCATCTGCAGCACGGGTTCGGTGTACTGGAAGGAATAACCGAGGCACGGCGCCGCGCAGTGCACAATGGACGGTCCCATGCTGAAGTCCCGGCCGACGACCAGCCCGGACAGGAAATGCCAGTACTGCAGGTAGAGCGGCTCGTCCAGGCCGAGGCTGTGCGAGATCAGCGCCAGCCGGTCCGGCGTGCAGGCCTTGACCCCGCACACCAGCTGGGCCGGATTGGCCGGCATCAGGTAGAACAGCAGGTACACCACCGCCGACATGATCAGCAGCACCGCCGCCACGCCGCCCAGCCGGCGCACCGCGTAGCCGAGCACCTCAGCCCGCCTTCCTGGTCAGCCGGGTGGTGCGCGGGTCGAGCGCCACCCGGACCCCCTCACCCATCAACGTGAACGACAGCACGGTGAGGAACACCATGAACGCGGGGATGAGCACGTACATCACATCGCTGCGGAACCACGTGGTCGCGGTGGACAGCATCTGGCCCCACGACGAGGTCGGCGGCCGCACACCGACGCCGAGGAACGACAGCGCCGCCTCGGTGATCACATTGGTCGGCAACAGCAAGGCCGCGTAGGTGATCACCGGCGCGGCCAGCCCGGGCAGGATCTCCCGGCGCGCGATGCGGAACCCGCCGGCGCCGGACAGCCGGGCCGCGGCGACGAAGTCCCTGGTGCGCAAGGACAACGTCTGCCCCCGGCTGATACGGGCGGTGCCGCCCCAGCCGAGCACGCCGATGACCAGCGCCAGCAGCAGCGGCCGTGGGAAGCTGTCCGGCACGATGGTCAGCAGCGCCAGCGAGAAGATGATGACCGGGAACGCGATCGTGATGTCGGCCATCCGGGACAACACCGTGTCCAACAGCTTTCCGCCCAGGCCCGCGGCCAGACCGACGACCACGCCGAGGAAGACCTGCACCACCGTCGCGGAAACGGCCACCAGCAACGAGATCTGCGCGCCCTGGGCAACGCGGGCGAACAGGTCGCGGCCGGTCTGCGGCTCCACACCGAGCCAGTGCTGGCCGCTGATCCCGCCCAGCGGCCCGATCGGCACGCCGCCGCGGGCCGAGTCCACCAGGTCGTTGTGGAACGTGGCGATGTCCTGCCCCTCGATCGCCGTCAGCACGGGGGCGAGAATCGCCAGCAGCACCAGCAGGCCCGCCACGACCGCGCCGAACACGGCGGCGCGGTCGGTGCGGAACCGGCCGGCGAAAACCCGGAATCCGGGTCTGGCCTCGGACGGAGCGGTCACTTCACGGACACCTGGGACAGGTCGTAGACGCCGGTCCAGTCGCTGACGAAGGCGTTGCGCACGTTCTTGCCGAACAGGCGCAGCTGGGTGGTGTGGAACAGCAGCACGTTCGGCGCCTGCTTGCTGATCTCGGCGTCGAGCTGGCCCCACCGCTGCGCGGCCTGGGCCGGGTCGGTGATCTTGTTGATCTCGTCGATCTCGGCGTTGACCTTCGGGTCGTTGAAGTGCGAGGTGTTGAAGTTGCCGCCGCCGGCCAGGTACTGGCGGCCGTCGAAGATCGGGATGATGAACGGCCCGCCGGACGGCCAGTCCGCGCCCCAGCCCTGCACCGCCATCTGCGGCTGCGTGGCCGGATTGTCCACAGTGGTCCCGTAGCTGTCGCTGTCGATGCTCTGCAGCTTGACCGTGATCCCGGCCTTCTTGTACGCGTCCTGCACGGCGGTGGCCACCTTCGGCCCGTCCTGCTCGGCGTCGTCCGACCGGTGCGCCAGCGTCACCGTGATGCCGTTGGGGAAGCCGGCCTCGGCCAGCAGCTGCTTGGCCTTGGCCGGGTCGCCGCTCGCGCCCGCCGGGAAGAAGTCGAACGCCTGGTAGCCCATGTTCTTGTTGTTGGGCAGGAAGGTCGTCGCCGGGTAGGCCAGCGAGCTGCCGCCGGCCGCGTTCACCACCGAGGTGCGGTCGATGGCGTAGTTGAACGCCTGGCGCACCTTGATGTTGTCGAACGGCGCCTTGGTGTTGTCGAACGCGAGGTAGAACGTGTACGGGAAGCCGCCCTTGGCCACCCGCTTGGCCAGGTCGGGGTTGCCGTCCAGCTGGGCCAGCTCGGACGGGCCGAGGTCGGTGTCGGTGGTGACCGCGTCGGCGTCCTTGCCGGTGCCGGTGGACAGCCGCTGGTTGATCACCGCCGGGTCCAGGCCGTACGTGCCCTCGATGCGGTCCGGGCAGGCCAGCCGGTTCGGGTCAACCTCCCGCGACCAGTTGGTGTTGCGGACCAGCACGACGCTCTTGCCCTTGTCGTACGACTCGATCTTGTACGGGCCGCTGGAGACCGGGTGCTTCTCGTAGTCCGCCCCGGTGTCCTTGGCCTTGGGCACCGGCGCGAACTGCGTGGCCGTGGCCAGGTACGGGAAGTCGCCGTGCGGCGAGTTCAGGTGGAAGACGATGGTCTTGGCGTCCGGCGTCTCGATCGCCGCGATGCCGTTCGGGTCCTTGTACGGACCTGGGTAGTTCTGCGCGTTGACCAGCCAGTCGTGCAGGTACGGGGCGCCGCCGGGCAGTTCGGCGGCGAAGCCGCGCTCGATGCCGTACTTGACGTCCGCGGCGGTGATCGGCGTGCCGTCCTCGAACTTCAGGCCGTCACGGAGGTGGTAGGTCCACACGGTCGCGTCGGCGTTCGGCTCCCCGGTGTCCGTGGCCAGGTCGGGGGCGACCTTCGCGCCGTCGGCGCCGGCCTTGCGGGCTCGCGTCGTCAGCGTGCGGAACAGCAGCGACGGAATGTTGCCGCCGCCGGAGGTGTAGAGCCGGGCCGGGTCCAGGTGCGAGCCGGCGTCGTTCTGGTTGAGGATCTCCAGCGTGCCGCCCTGGCAGTTGTTCGGGTCGAACGCCGTGGCGGTGTTCTGGCTGCCGCCGCCGCAGGCGGTCGCGGTGCCGGCCAGTAACACACCGGCCACCAACAGGGACGGTCGTCGCCAGGTCATGGTGATCCCCCACCTCGATATCGGTCCGTGCACGGATGGTCGCAGACCCTATCCGGCCTCGGCATCCGTCGATCGGCCGTCCACCCCTTGAGATCTCGACTTGTTGCAAGTAGCTTGCAGTAAGGACCGAAACAGGGGAGGGCCCATGACCAGCACCGATGTCGTCGATCCGGCCGTCGCGGCCGCCTGGCTGCGCCGCTGGGACGCGCAGCAGGAGCGCTACATCGCCGATCGTGAGCTGCGGTTCACAGTTATCGGGGACGTCGCGACGGACACGCTCCGCCAGCATTCGTCGCCCACCGTGCTCGACCTCGGCTGCGGGCCCGGCTCGCTGGCCGCCCGGCTGGCCGAGCGCCTGCCCGCCGCCCACCTGGTGGGAATCGACACCGACCCGCTGCTGCTGGCCTTCGCCCGCGCCACCGCTCCGTCGGCCGTGCGATTCGTCGAGGCGCGGCTCGGCGATCCCGGTTGGACGGACGCCCTGGGGCTGGCCGGCAAGGTCCAGGCGGCGGTGTCCACAACGGCGCTGCACTGGCTGTCCGAGGCGGCGCTCGGCCAGCTCTACCGGGACCTCGCCGAGCTGATCGAGCCCGGTGGCGTCTTCGTCGACGGCGACCACTTCGCCGAGGCGCAGCCCCGGCTGCACGAGCTGCAGCGGCTGGTGCGGCACCAGCGCGAGGCGCGCCAGGGCGTGATCACCAACGAGAGCTGGGAGCAGTGGTGGACGGCGGTCGAGGCCGAGGAAACGTTTGCCGACCTGCTCGCGCAGCGGCGGGAACGGGCGCTGCCGGCGCACGACCACGGCATCGGCCCCGGGCTGGAAGTCCACGTGGAGTTGCTCCAGCAGGCCGGTTTCCGGGAGATCGGCACCGTGTGGCAGTCCGGTGACGATCGCGTGCTGGTGGCCGTCCGATAGTTGAAAACGTTCTCGGGTGTCGCCTAGGTTGCCGCTCATGAGTGAGCTGATCAGCCTGGCGGCGAACGGGGTGGGCCTGGTCGTCGAGACCGGACCGGGCCTGCCCCGCGTGCTGCACTGGGGCGCCGACCTCGGCCCGGTCGACGATGCTTTCGTGCTTGCCGCGGTGCCGGGTGTGGCGCCGAGTTCGGTCGACACACCGATCCGGCTCACCCTGCTGCCGTCCGAACAGGAGGGCTGGCTCGGCCGGCCCGGCACGGCCGGCCACCGCGACGGCTCGTGGCAGCACGTGCGCCCCGAGCTGCTCGCGCCGGTCGCCGTGGACGGGAATTCGGTGAGCTTCACCGCCGCGGATCCCGTTGCCGGCGTGGAGTTCCACGTCGAGCTGCACCTCGACCCGCAGGGCGTGCTGCGGGTCCGGCACGAGGTCGTGAACACCGGCGCCGACACGTGGACCGTGGACGCCCTGCGGCTGATGCTGCCCGTGCCGACACACGCGACCGAGTTGCTGGACCTGACCGGCCGCTGGTGCCGGGAGCGGTCGCCGCAGCGCAGCCCGTTCCTGCACGGCCTGCGGGCACGGGAGAGCCGGCGCGGCCGCACCGGCCACGACGCCACCGGGCTGCTCGTCGCCGGCACCGACGGCTTCGGCTTCCGGCACGGCGAGGTATGGGGCGTGCACCTCGCGTGGAGCGGCAACCACGACCACTTCGCGGAGCGGCTCGCCGAGGGCGTCAGCGTGCTCGGTGCGGCGGAACTCCTCTCGCCGGGTGAGATCCGGCTCGCGCCGGGCGAGTCCTACGCGACGCCGTGGGCGTTTTTCGTCTGGTCCGACCAGGGGTTGGACGGGTTGAGCTCGCGCCTGCACGCCTGGATGCGGGCCCGGGACTCGCATCCGTCGACGCCGCGGCCGGTCGTGTTGAACACGTGGGAAGCCGTCTACTTCAACCACGACCTGGACCGGCTCAAGGCGTTGGCCGACCGCGCCGCCGAGATCGGCGTCGAGCGGTTCGTGCTCGACGACGGCTGGTTCCTCGGCCGCCGCGACGACTCCGCCGGCCTCGGCGACTGGTACGTGGACACCCAGGTGTGGCCCGACGGCCTCGGCCCGCTGGTGGACTACGTGCGGGGCAAGGGAATGCAGTTCGGGCTGTGGTTCGAGCCGGAGATGGTCAACCCCGACTCCGATCTGGCCCGCGCCCACCCCGACTGGCTGCTGGTCGCCCCCGACCGCCCGGCCCGGCCGTGGCGGCGGCAGCAGGTGCTGAACCTCGCGCTGCCCGCCGTTTACGACTATCTGTTGGAGCGGCTGGATTCCCTCGTCTCCGAGTACCGCATCGACTACATCAAGTGGGACCACAACCGGGATCTGATGGAGGCCGTTCCCGGCGTGCACGGCCAAACCCTCGCCGTCTACCGGCTGTTGGACGAGCTGCGGTCGCGGCACCCCGGGTTGGAGATCGAGTCCTGCTCCTCCGGCGGCGCCCGCGTCGACCTCGGCGTCCTGGAGCACACCGACCGCGTGTGGGCCTCCGACACCAACGACGCCGTTGAGCGGCAACGGATCCAGCGCTGGATGGGGTTGCTGGTCCCGCCGGAGCTCATCGGCAGCCACGTCGGTCCGCCCGAGGCCCACACCACCGGCCGCTTCGCGGAGCTGCCCTTCCGCTGCGCCACGGCGCTGTTCGACCACGCCGGCCTGGAGTGGGACCTCACCGGCTTGTCCGATTCCGAACTGGCCCAGCTGACGGCATGGATCTCCGTGTACAAGCGGCTGCGGGGCCTGCTGCACGGCGGTGTGACCGTCCGGGCCGATCACACCGATCAGGGTTCCCTCCTGCACGGCGTCGTCGGCGACGGCAACGCCGTTTTCTGTTACGCCAGGCTGGAAACCTCCCCCGACGCCGTGCCAGCCCGGCTCCGCTTCCCCGGGCTGGACGCGGACCGCCGCTACACCGTGACGGCGATCGACGAGCTGGCCCCGGCGGAGGGTCGGTTCGTCCAGCAGACCCCGTGGATCGCCGAGGGCGTCACCCTGACCGGCGCGGTCCTGGGCCAGGTCGGCGTGCAGGCCCCCCTGCTCGGCCCCGGCCAGGCCATGGTCTTCGAACTAACCGCCGCCTGAACCCCCGCGAGTCCCGCCCGGCGTCACACCGAAATGCGGAACGGAGCAGAACTGAGCCTCGGGGCTCAGTTCTGCCCGAAACCTGCATTCGGTGTGTCCCAGAGCGGGACTCGCCGGGGTTGACGCCTGCCTTCACCCGCTCGTAACCTGGTCCCGCCGCGCATGAAAAGGTTTACATCCGATTCAGGCCCGGAGGGATCATGGTTCGTCGTCCACTATGGATAGTCACCATCGCGATCTCCCTGCTCATCGCGGTCGTCACCGCCCCGGCGTCCCAGGCGGCCAAAGCCGACAACCCCTACAACGACCCGAACCTCGTCTCCATGTTCGACGGCAAGACACTGGACGGCTGGACGTCCCAGGCAGCGGGCCAGTGGTCGGCCAAGGACGGCGTCATCCACGGCAACGGCACGTCGCGCGGCTGGCTGTACTACAACAAGGCGCAGGTCGGCACCTTCCGGTGGATCTTCACCGTCCGCCAGGTGAAGGGCAACCACGCCCCGACGGTGCTGATCTGGGGCACCACCAGCCCGCTCAAGGACGCCCTGAGCGCCATCCAGTTCCAGCCGCCCAACGGCGGCCACTGGGACTACCGGCCCGGCCACAACAACGGCGGCGGCAAGCTGTTCAAGCAGCTGCCGCACGACAAGATGGACATCCACAACTGGAGCCAGTGCGAGCTGATCGGCAACAAGACGACCGGCGTCGCGCGGATGGCGTGCTGCCCGCTCAAGGGCACGGCCACCACCTGCAAGGCCACCGAGGTCCTCGACTTCACCGACAAGACCGCGGGCCGTGACGGCCCGCTGGCGCTGCAGGTGCACAACAGCGGCATCCAGGACGAGTACCGCGGCCTGTACGTCGAGTCCCCGGTCGTGACCAGCCCGGACAAGTTCATCACCACGGGCTGAAAAACCGTTCGCGGGGGCGCGCCGGCGTGGTTACCATCGTCGGCGCGCCCTTTCGGACACGACAAGGAGGTGGGAGCGATGGTCACTCGACTGTTCACGTGCTCCCACCGGACCCCAAGGGCGTGATTCGGGAGCACACACCGACACTCCCGGAGTTCCACACACATGTCTGATCTGATCGTCCGGCCGCTGCGCGCCGGCGAAGAGGCGCTGTTCGACTCGCTGCCCGACCCCAATCTGGTCGGCTACGGCGCGTTCGGCACCACCTACGCCACCGGCAACTACCGCCCCGAGTGGACGTGGGTCGCGCTGCGCGACAGCGTCGTGGTGGCCCGCGCCGTCTGGTGGGCGGGACCCGCCGACACCGAGCCGAAGGCGTTGGACTGGTTCGACTTCACCGACGCCGACGCGGCCGTGCACCTGCTGCGCACCGCGCCCTTCCGCACCGAGTACTCGATCCCGTTGCCACCGAACTGGCGCGACGATCCGGCGGTGCACGCCGCCGCCACGGCCCGTATCGACGCGGCGACCGCCGCCGGCCTGAAGTATCTGGTCGAGCGCTACACCTACCGCTGGACCCCCGACCGCGGCCTGCCGGAGCGCAGCACACGGTTGGAATTCCGACCGGAACCGGACGACAACGTCATCTTCGACGTTTTCCGCCGCGTCAACGCGACCAGCCTCGACGCGCACGTCCGGCACATCATCGCCGAGCAGGGTCTCGACGCCTCCGCCCAGGAGGAACTGGACTACCTGCGCTGGATGCCGAGCCCCCGCGAGTGGTGGCGGCTGGCGTACACACCGGACGGTGAACTCGTCGGGCTGGCCGCGCCCTGCTACCACTACAGCGCCCATGCCGTCGGCTACATCGCGGTCGTGCCCGAGCAGCGCGGCCACGGCTACGCCTTCGACCTGTTGGCGGAAACCACCCACATGCTGGTCGCCGAGGGCGCGGAGAAGATCGTCGCCGGCACCGACGTCACCAACGTGCCGATGGCCAAAGCCTTCGCCCGCGGGAATTATTTGGTCGCACAGCACCGCATAGATCTTCTGCCATAACCACTGCGGACCCGGATCGCGGACCGTACGATCCGAAATCGTGCGGATCCCGATCCTGGTAACAGCAACGGTTCTCGTCTCGTCGATGCTCGCCACGCCGTCGGTACAGGCGCCGGACACGTCCGGCCATGACGCGTGGCCCACGTCGGCCAGCGCGAACGGTCGGTACCTGCTGGACCAGAACGGCCGGCCGTACCTGATCTCCGGCGACTCGCCGCAGGGCCTGTTCGTGACGATGTCCGAGGTGCAGGCCGAGGACTTCTTCGCGGACAGGCGCGCGGCCGGCTTCAACACGCTGTGGATCAACTCGCTGGTGCCGCCGGACCAGGGCGGTCACCCCGACGACGCCACCTTCGACGGCATCACCCCGTTCACGACGGCGGGTGACATGGCCACGCCGAACCCGGCCTACTGGGACCGGGTCGAGCGCATGGTCGCCGCCGCGCGGGACGAGGGGCTGACCATCTGGCTCACCCCGGTCGAGACGTGCGGGCACCTGCAGCTGTTGCGGGACAACGGGATCGACAAGTCCTACGCGTTCGGGAAGTTCCTCGGCGCGCGATTCGCCAAGTATCCCAACATCGTCTGGTTCAACGGCTGCGACCTGCAGACGTGGCAGGACCCCGACGACACCGCGCTGGTGCAGGCGGTCGCGCGCGGCGTCAAGGCCACCGACCCGCGCCACCTGCAGACCGTCGAGTTGAACTACATGACCAGCGGCTCGCTCGACGATCCCACCTGGCGGCCGTACATCCAGCTGGACGCGGCGTACACCTACTACCCGACGTACGCGCAGGTGCTCAAGGAGTACAACCGCGAGAACCCGCTGCCGGTGTACATGACCGAGGCCAACTACGAGGACGAGCACGAGTACACCGGGCCGAAGACGTTGCGGCGCCAGGAATACTGGACGATGACCAGCGGCGCCACCGGCCAGCTCTACGGCAGCGGCTGGACGTGGCAGTTCAAGCCGGGCTGGCAGGACCACGTGGACACCACGGGCACGCGGGAATTCCGGCTGATGACCGACCTGTTCCGCAGCAGCCGCTGGTACGACCTCGTGCCGGACCAGGACCACTCGCTGCTGACCGCGGGCTACGGCACTTTCAACCCCTGGGGTTCGGTCAACGACAACGACTACGCCACCGCCGCGCGCACCGCGGACGGTCGGCTGGCCGTGGTCTACATGCCGACGTCCCGCACGATCACCGTTGACATGTCGAAGATGCAGCCCGGCGCGATCGCGTTCTGGTACGACCCGACGGACGGCAGCTACCGGCTCGCCAACCCGCCCGTGGGCCGCGGCGAGGTGCAGTTCACGCCGCCCGGCCGCAACCACGGCGGCGAGGACGACTGGGTGTTGCGGATTTCCTCGTTCGGGTGACGGTTCGGCGCGCACCGAACCGTCCCGTGCCTAGGCTTCCGGCATGACGAGCTTCCGGGAGCTGCACCAGAGCGGTTTCTTCGTGCTGCCCAACGCCTGGGACCCGGCGTCCGCGCGGTTGCTGTCGGCGGTGCCGGGCGTGCCGGCGCTCGGCACCACCAGCGCCGGCGTGGCCGCCGCTCTCGGGCTGCCGGACGGCGAGCGGATGCCGATGGCCACGATGATCAAGGCCGTGGCGGCGATCGTCGGCGCCTCCGCCGTGCCCGTGTCGGCCGACCTCGAAGGCGGCTACGGCGATGTGCGCGCCACCGTCCGGGCGGCCCTGGATGTCGGCGTCGCCGGCGTCAACATCGAGGACACGCGGTACCCGGAGGCGCGGCTGCGCGGCCCCGCCGAGGCCGCCGACCGCATCGCCCAGGTGCGGTCGCTCGACCGTGAGCTGGTGATCAATGCTCGCACCGACGTGTGGTGGTTCGGCGGCGGCGGATTCGACGAAGGCGTGGCCAGGATGCGGCAGTACGTCGAGGCCGGCGCGGATTGCGTGTTCGCCCCTGGCCTGCCGGAGGAGCTCATTCCCGAGATCGTCGCCGCGCTGCCGGGCGTCGCCCTCAACGTGCTCGCCTCACCCACGCTGCCGTCGCCGGAGTCGTTGGCCGCCATGGGAGTTCGCCGCGTCTCCACCGGCTCGGCGCTGGCCCGGCTGGCCTGGGGCTCCGCCCGAGACGCGCTGGGCTCCGTGCTCGGCGGCGCCGGCTTCGCGGGCCTGGCCAGCACGCTCAGTTATCAGGAGCTGACCGAAGCGCTGGATAAACGCTATTGACCCGTGACCTTGGCCTGACATCATTCCGCCCGAAACCGTAGGGGGGAATGATCATGGACGAGCAGTCCATCGAGCCTTCGCGCGCGCAGAAGACGCCGGAGGACCCGATCGCCGAGCCGCCGAGATACGACGCGCCGGCCGATCAGCTGCCGCAGACCACGCCCGTTGTGGACCAATCGCAGCCGACCACGCCCGTCGCGGACCTGCCGGCGACTGTATGGCAGCCCGCGACCGACGTGCCGCAGCCGGCCACTGAGCCGGCGAACCCGTGGCAGGCGACCGGAGCGCCGCAGGCGAGTTACGCGCCGCCGGCCGATTGGCACCCGGCCGCGCCCGTGGCCGACCTGCCACGGAGCCACTGGCAGCCGGAAAACCAGCAGACCGTCGCCATGCAGGCCGGCGAGCCGGTGCCGGTGGCGAACCTGCCGCAGGCGCCGTGGCAGCCGGGCGGCCAGGTTCCGCCCGTCGGTGCGCTGCCGCAACAGACGTGGCCGCAGCCGGAGCCGTGGCATCCGCCGCTGCTGGTGGACGCCGGCCTGCCGCCGGGCTGGCACGCGCCGCTGCGCACGGACCTGGTTCCGGTGGCGCCACGCAAGCGCCGCAGCAAGCGGATGATCCTCACCGCGGCGGCGGTGGTCGTGCTGCTGGTCGCGGGCGTCACGACGTGGCTGGTGTGGCCGCCCGACCGCAGCCCGTTCGAGCAGGCGGTCGTCGGCCTGGCGGCCCAGCCGGTGGTGGACTACACGTCGACCCTGCCGGACGGCACCGAGTTCGACGGCCGCGTCACCAGCCAGGGCGACGCCGTCGGCTGGCTCACCGGCGACGTCGTCGACCACGTCAAGTTCCCGTTCATCATCGTGAACGGCAAGATGTTCGTCCGGCTCGACGGCTCGCTGCTCCCGTACGGCGCCTCGACCGGCATCGACGCCGCCGAGCTCAAGGACCGCTGGGTCACCGGCGATGTCGGCGACCTGACGTCGTTGATGAAGCAGGAGGTGACGCCGAAGGCGATCGCCGACAAGCTGCGTGACGAGGTGGCCCGGACGGAGAAGCTGCCCACGCCCAGCGACGACGGCACCACGATCAACGGCGTGCCCGTGCTCAGGGGCGACACCCCGGACGGCACGCTGTACGTGGCCAAGCAGCAGCCCTACCGGGTCGTTCGGTGGATCGACAAGAACACCAAGAAGGGGGCCTCGGCGTTCGCCGATCCCGGGCGCAAGCTCCAGCTGAACGGCGCTCGGGCGGCCTACACCGGCCTGGGCACGGCCGACTTCAAGCCGATGACCGCCGACGGCTACGACAAGACCTACGACGAGCTGGAGACCGACGTCGGCCAGCTGGGCAACGCCATCGACACCACCGTGGTGCTCAACCACACCGGCGTCGACATGACGAACGACTTCGACCAGTGCGAGCAGGCCGGCTGCCAGGTCACCGTGCACTTCACGGTGACGACCATGCCGGGCTCGACCCCGCCGGCCGAGGTGCCGGCGACGATGACCGCCGACGTGACGATCAACGACGTGCCCGCCGGCTCATGCACCACGACCGACAAGGTGCCCTCCAGTGGCGCCGCCACCATGGGCTGTGTCGACAAGGACATGCACGCCGGCTTCCAGCAGGCCAACGACAAGGCCCGCCAGGACGCGGAGGCCAAGGCCGGCGACGCCCTCTACGTCTCCTGGTGGCTCGCCGCCAAGGTCAAGGTGCACGCCTTCGTGGCGGCCACGGTGGACGTCGCCGCCGAGGGCAAGCGGCTGGAGTCGTTCCGGCCGGACCACGCCTGCGGCTGGTCGGAGAAGGGCGGCAGCGGCCGCACGCCGGTCAACCTGTACGACAAGTTCGCGGCCCGCCTGGACACCGCGCGCTACCCCGACTTCGAGATCCACGTCTACCAGGACGGGCAGGCGTACGGCGACTTCGGGCCCAACGGCTGGTTCGCGAAGAACGGCGTGGCGGTGCCGGCCGACCCGCCGGCGAAGCTCCAGCAGATGCTGAAGGACGCCGCGGTGGCGTTCATGAAGTCCGCCGGCACGCTCAAGGACGGCGACTCCACCGACGGCGACAAGTGGAAGCGCCCGGCGCCGAAGTGCTGAGCTAAGCCACCACCGTCAGCGCCCTCGGCACGCATTCGACGGTGAGCGGCAGCTCGCGCTGCCGCTCACCGTCCGCGTACCCGACCCAGTCGTTGCCGGCGATGGCGACCGAGCTGGCCCGCAGCGTGGTCACCGCCGGGTGGTCCACGTGCCGCCCGGTGCGCAGCTTCGGCAGGATCCGCATCAGCTCGGACCGGCTGGCCCGGCCGGCGATGGTGACGTCGAGCAGGCCGTCGCCGGGGTCGGCGTCGGGGCAGATGGGCACGCCGCCGCCGTAGAACGGGGTGTTGCCGATGGCGATCAGCGTCGCCTCCAGCTCCGCCTCGCCGGCGGGTGTGCGCACGGTCAGGGGCCGGGACTTCAGCTGCGCCAACTCCAGCACGATGGCCAGGTCGTACCGACGCGGGCCGCGCGGCCACCGCATCCGGTTGACGCGCTCGTTGACGGCCGAGTCGAAGCCGGCGCACAACACCGTGCCGAACCAGGCGCCGCGCTGCACCCGCCCCAGGTCGATCGAGCGCCGACGACCCGTGCGCAGGGCCTCGACGACGCCGTCCAGGCTCAGGTCGAGGGCGCGGGCGAAGTCGTTGCCCGTGCCGGCGGGGATGACAGCAAGGGCGGTTCTGGTACCGGCACACGCTTGCACGCCCGCATGCGCGGCCCCGTCGCCGCCCAGCACCGCCAGCACCTCGGCGCCGTCGCGGACGGCCTTGTGCGCGAGCCGGGTCGTGCCCTCGGCGTCGGAGGCGACCAGTAGCCGGACGTCACCGCAGGCCTCGCGCAGGCGGCTCGCTACCGTGCCGGCGACCCGCCCGGCGGCGCCGAGCCCGGCCGCGGGGCACACCAGCAGGGCTACCGTCACGTGGCGTCTTCGTCGTACGCCGTCGCCCGAACCTCGGACTCCGGTGTCGCCTGCTCGGGCTGCGGGTCGTAGTTGAGCGGCGAGGCCTCGTCGTCGGACAGGCCGGCCCACTCGTTGTCCTTGTCCTTCTTGCGGTCGTTCAGGCGGGAGATCTGCACCGCCACCTCGAACAGCAGGGTCAGCGCGCCGGCCAGCACGCACATCGAGATCGGGTCCTGGCCGGGGGTGACCACCGCGGCGAAGCAGAACAGGCCGAAGATGATGCCCCGGCGCCACCGCTTGAGCTTCTCGTACGGCAGGATGCCGACCTTGTTCAGCATCACCACCAGCAGCGGCAGCTCGAAGCTGACACCGAAGATCACCAGCAGCGCCAGGATGAACGAGATGTACTTGTCGGCGGTCAGCGCCGTGACGAACTCGCTGGAGCTGATGCTGGACAGCACCGTCAGGGCCTCGGGCGCGACCAGGTAGGCCAGCACCGCGCCGCCGACGAACAGCACCACCGCGCAGGCGACGAAGATCCGCGCGAACTTCTTCTCCTTGGAGTAGAGGCCCGGCGTGATGAACGCCCACAGCTGGTACAGCCACATCGGGCTGAACAGCACCGCGCCGGCCGCGATACCGACCTGCAAGCGGACCATGAAGCCCTCGAACGGGCTGTTCTGCAGCAGCTTGCCCTCGGTTCCGGGCAGCTTCAGGTTGGACGGAATCGAGTCGTACGGATCGATCAGCAACTTACCCAGCGTCGGAATGGGCCACGGGGCCGTCTCGAACCAGACGAAGCCGACGATCGCGCCCATGGCGATGCCGAGCATCGCCATGCCGAGCCGGTACCGCAGCTCGTACAGGTGCTCCATCAACGTCATCGTGCCGTCGGGATTGAGCCGACGGCTGCGACGACGCCGCTTGGTCTTGCGTTCGGTCTTCTTCTCGGACGTCACCGATGCCGCCCCTCAGCGTCCGCCGCCGCGCCGGCGACCCGTTCCTCTGCCCCGATCCTACGGCGTTGGGCCAGCGCCACCCCGAGCGCGGCGACCCGGGCCCGGATCAGCCCCCGCCGGTCGGCGATGTCGGCCTGCGCCCGCGCCGCGGCCGCCCGGAAACCGGCGGCCTTGCGCCGGGTGCGCAGCAACGTGAGCACCAGGAGCACCAGGCCCAGAACGATCACCAGCGCGGCGATGACGTACAACACGAGCACACAGTAAAGGTTCCCGCATACGCCCCCCGTACAGCCCACCCAACCCCCGCGAGTCCCGCTCTGGGACACACCGAAATGCGGTTTCGAGCAGAACCGAGACCCGAGGCTCAGATCTGCCCGAAACTTACATTCGGTGTGCCGGAGAGCGGGACTCGCCGGGGTTCAGCCGGCGAGTTGGCGGCCGGCACGCTTCAACGCCGCCGACGTCCGCTCGCGGATCAGCTCCACCAGTTCCGCCGGCCCCTCGGCCACGGCCAGACCGCCGGTGCCGATCACCAACCTGGCCATCCACATGGGATCGGTGTACCGCATGACCACCCGGCAGCGGCCGCCGTCCAGCTCGGTCTGCTCGTCAACGGCGTAGTACTCGGAGATCCACCGGGCGTCCGGCTCCAGCCGCAGCACGGCCACCTGCTGCCCGGCCTCGGGCCGGAACAGGCCGGCGGAGACGTCGGTCGGCTCCGCGTACGGCGGCGGCGCGGCGGGCTCGTCCAGCACCTCGATGGCGTCGATCCGGTCCAGCCGGAACAGCCGCACGTCGTCGGCGTAGCGGCACCACGCCTCCAGGTAGTTCCGTCCTTCCACGAGCAGCGCCCGCATCGGGTCCACCACCCGCTCGGTGACCTCGTCGCGGGACGCCGTGTAGTACCGGATCCGCAGCGCCCGCTTGCGGCTCAGGGCATCCCGGACGACCTCCCGAACCTCGGCGGTCGCCTCCGCCTCCGGGGCGGCCAGCCCGACCACGACGCCGGCCGGCCGCGCCTCGCCGGCGGCCGCCTCCACCTTGGCCAGTGCCCGCCGCACGGCGTCGGTGTCGGCGACGCCCGGCGTTTCGGCCAGCGCCCGCAGCGCCACCAGCAGCGCGGTCGCCTCGGCGCCGGTCAGCCGCAGCGGCTTGTTCATGCCGGCGTCGAACGTGACGGTGATCGTCTCGCCCTCGAAGGACAGGTCGATCAGGTCGCCGGGCCCGTAGCCCGGCAGCCCGCACATCCACAGCAGCTCGAGGTCCTTGCGCAGCTGCCGGGCCGTCACGCCGAAGTCGGCGGCGGCCTCGTCGACCGGGATGCCCGGCCGCGCGATCAGGTACGGCACCAGCGCGAGCAGCCGGGTCAGCCGGTCGGTCCCGCCCGAGCTCACGACGCCTTCCCGTCCGCCGCGGCCAGCGCGCCGAGCAGCCGCTCGTACACCGCCTTGCGCAGCACGTCCGGCTCCAGCACCTCGACGTCCGCGCCGAAGCCGGCGATCCAGCCGGCCGCCGACTCGGGCAGGTTCAGCTCGATCTCCAGCAGGTCCCCCTCGATCCCGTCGACGACGTCCGTGCCGACGACGCGCGCCCGCCGGCGCAGCCCCTGCGCCTGCCCCCTGGCCACCCACAGCCGGGCCAGCGTGCCCTGGCCGTGGTCGTCCTCGAAGCCCTTCACGTAGCTCATCAGGTCCACGCCCGCGGGCGCCTCCACCACGCCCGGCTTGCTCACGGCCTTGGCGTCGCCGACGATCCGGGACAGCCGGAAGCAGCGCGCCGCCCGCCGGTCGCGGTCGTGCCCGACCAGGTACCAGCGGCCCCGCCAGGACACCACGCCCCACGGCTCCACGGTCCGGGTCCGCACCTCGGCCGGCACCGGTCGCCGGTAGTCGAACGTGACGACCCGACCGGTCTGCACGGCCTGCAGCAGCGTCGCGAACGCCGGCTCGCTGGCGCGCACGCGGGGCTCGATCGCCGCCGGCGCGGCCTGGTCCACGTCCACGCCCGCGGCACGCAGCTTGAGCAGGGCCACCTCCGCCGCGCCGGTCAGCTCCGGCGAGTCCCACAGCCGCACGGCCAGCGCCACCGCGGCGGCCTCGTCCGGCTCCAGGTCGATGTCGCCGAGCTCGTAGTCGCGGCGGGCGATGCGGTAGCCCTCGGCCGGGTCGAACGGGTTGTTCCGGCCGGTCTCCAGCGGGATGCCCAGGTCACGCAGCTCGGCCTTGTCCCGCTCGAACATGCGGTAGAACGCGTCCGGGTTGGCGTCCTCGGGGTAGCCGGGCACGATCGTCCTGATCCGGTCGGCCGTGAGGTACTGCCGGGTGGACAGCAGGCACAGCACGAGGTTGACGAGACGTTCGGCACGGGCTATGGACACGTCAGCACCCTAACCCCGTCGCCGGTCGCCGTGTCCGAGCAACCACGCGGCCGTCGGGCGAATCGTCCATCCGGGCGCGTCGGGACGCCGCGCCACCTGGGCGTGGGTCAGATCGGTCGCCGGCACAACACCATCCTCGTCCGGGCCGATCCCGGCCGGTTGCGGCAGAGTAGTGGATCGTGTCCACGGTCAGCGGACTGGTCCGCGCGAGCCACCCGGCGCCGGCCGCCGCCGTCACGGTGATCTTCATGGGGCTGGCGGTGGTGTGGGGCCGGTCGCCGGCGGGCATCGCCGCCGTCGGCGCGGCCATCCTGACCGGGCAGCTGTCCGTGGGCTGGCTCAACGACTACCTGGACCGCGATCGCGACGCCGCCGCGAAGCGGGCCGACAAGCCGATTCCGAACGGCGACGTGAGCGCCCGGACGGTGTTGGTGGCGTTCGTGGTGGCGGCCGTCGCCGTGGTGCCGCTGTCGTTCCTGTCCGGGCTCGTGGCCGGTGTGGTGCATCTGTTCGCCGTGCTCAGCGCGTGGAGCTACAACGCGGTCCTGAAGGGCACTGTGCTGTCGGTGCTGCCGTACGCGCTGTCCTTCGCCGCAGGGCCCGCGTTCGTCGTCCTGGGGCTGCCTGCGACGCCG
Organism: Kutzneria kofuensis; assembly: GCF_014203355.1. Classification (NCBI taxonomy): domain Bacteria; kingdom Bacillati; phylum Actinomycetota; class Actinomycetes; order Pseudonocardiales; family Pseudonocardiaceae; genus Kutzneria; species Kutzneria kofuensis. The sequence goes on along the minus strand of NZ_JACHIR010000001.1, from coordinate 7,534,940 downwards.
CCGTGGTGGCTGCTGGTCGCCGGCGCGCTGCTGGGCTCCGGCGCGCACTTCGCCAACACGCTGCCCGATGTCGCCGCCGATCTGGCCACCGGCGTCCGGGGGCTCCCCCAGCGCCTCGGTCCGCGCCGAAGCTGGGCCGCGACGGTGGTGTTGCTGTTGGCCGCCGGCGCCGTTCTCAACCTGTACGCCGTCCCGCTGTCGGCGATCGTCCTCCTGTACGGCCGCCGCCACCCGTTCCAGGCGGCGATGGCCGTAGCCCTGATCGACGTCCTCCTCCTGATCATCACCACCCCGTGACGTGCGAAGACCCGCCCCGGTCGTGAGGGCGGGCCTTCGCGTCGTCCGTCAGAGGCTGGAGATCAGGCGTTCCACGCGCTCGTCGACCGCGCGGAAGGGGTCCTTGCACAGGACCGTGCGCTGGGCCTGGTCGTTGAGCTTGAGGTGCACCCAGTCCACGGTGAAGTCCCGGCCGGCGGCCTGCGCGGCGGCGATGAAGTCGCCGCGCAGCTTGGCCCGGGTGGTCTGCGGCGGGGTGTCCTTGGCCGCCTCGATCTCGCCGTCGTCGGTCACCCGGTGCACCAGGTCCTTGCGCTGCAGCAGATCGAAGATGCCGCGGCCGCGCCGGATGTCGTGGTACGCCAGGTCCAGCTGGGCGATGCGGGGGCTGGACAGCTCCAGGCCGTGCTTGGACTGGTAGCGCTCGATCAGCCGGTGCTTGACCGCCCAGTCGATCTCCCGGTCGATCTTGGACAGGTCCTGCTGCTCGACCGCGTCCAGGACCTTGCCCCACAGGTCGACCACCCGCTGCGCGGTCGCGTCGCCGGCGCGGGACGCCACGTGCTCGACCGCCTTGGCGTGGTACTCCCGCTGGATGTCCAGCGCGGACGCCTCCCGGCCGCCGGCCAGCCGGACCAGCCGGCGGCCGGTCAGGTCGTGGCTGATCTCGCGGATCGCGCGGATCGGGTTGTCCAGGCTGAAGTCGCGGAACTGCACGCCCTGCTCGATCATCTCCAGCACCAGGTTGGCGCTGCCCACCTTGAGCAGGGTGGTCACCTCGGACATGTTCGAGTCGCCGACGATCACGTGCAGCCGCCGGTAGCGCTCGGCGTCGGCGTGCGGCTCGTCGCGGGTGTTGATGATCGGCCGGGACCGGGTGGTCGCGCTGGACACACCCTCCCAGATGTGCTCGGCCCGCTGCGACAGGCAGTACACCGCGCCGCGCGGGGTCTGGAGCACCTTGCCGGCGCCGCAGATCAGCTGCCGGGTCACCAGGAACGGCAGCAGCACGTCCGCGATGCGGGAGAACTCGCCGGCCCGGGCGACCAGGTAGTTCTCGTGGCAGCCGTAGGAGTTGCCGGCCGAGTCGGTGTTGTTCTTGAACAGGAAGATGTCGCCGCCGATGCCCTCGTCGGCGAGCCGCCGCTCGGCGTCGACGAGCAGGTCCTCCAGGATCCGCTCGCCCGCCTTGTCGTGCGTGACCAGTTGGGTGAGGTCGTCGCACTCGGCGGTCGCGTACTCCGGGTGGGAGCCGACGTCCAGGTACAGGCGCGAGCCGTTGCGCAGGAAGACGTTCGAGGAGCGCCCCCACGACACGACGCGCCGGAACAGGTACCGCGCCACCTCGTCGGGTGACAACCGACGCTGCCCGTGGAACGTGCAGGTCACCCCGAACTCGGTCTCGATTCCGAAGATCCGCCGCTGCATCCCTTCACAGTAGGCGGTCCGACGCCGACTGACCGTGCGCCGTTCGGGGATCGAGCCGAAAATTCGGCTACCTTCGCATAACGTGCGCTCCGTGAACCGCCTCGACGAGGCCCTGATGCGCAGGTCGGCGGCTCTGCGGCCGTCCCGCGCCGATGTTGTCGTCAAGAAGCTGTCGACTTCAGCGAATCACAGTTTGATCTGGTTCACCGCCGCGGCCGTGCTGGCCACCATCCCAGGTCGGGGGCGGCGAGCGGCGCTGCGCGGCGTGGTCGCCATCGCCGGCGCGAGCTTCACCGCGAACGCGCTGGGCAAACAGATCTTCCCGCGCCGGCGGCCGGCCGCGGACCTGGTGCCCGTCGCCCGCCGGCTGACCCGCCGTCCCACGTCGTCGTCGTTCCCCTCCGGCCATGCCGCGTCGGCCGCCGCCTTCACCACCGCCGTCGCCCTGGAGTCGCCGGTCGCCGCCGCCTTCGTCGCGCCGGTCGCCGCCGCCGTGGCGTACTCGCGCGTGCACACCGGCGTGCACTGGCCGTCCGACGTGGTCTGCGGCGCCGCGCTCGGGCTCGGCCTGGGCCTGCTCACGCAGCGCTGGTGGCCCGTCGGCGTCGGCCAGCCGGCCGAGTCGGCCGTGCCCGTCCGCACGCCCGTGCTGCAGGACGGCGAGGGGCTGACGATCGTCGCCAACCCGAACTCCGGCCCCGACGACACCGATCCCGCCGACGAGATCAAGGCCGCCTGGCCCAAGGCGACCGTGATCCGCATCGACGATCTCGCCGACCAGGATTTCTCGGCGGTGCGGGCGCTCGGCGCCGCCGGTGGTGACGGCACCGTGGCCGCCGTCGCCTCGGTCGCCGCCGGCACCGGCCTGCCGCTGGCCGTGGTGCCCGCCGGCACCCTCAACCACTTCGCCCGGGACATCGGCGTCGCCAGCCTGGAGCAGACCCGCACCGCAACGGAATCCGGCGAGGGCATGGCCATCGGCCTCGGATCCGTGTCCGTCGACGGCGCCGAGCCGACGATCTTCCTGAACACCGCCAGCCTCGGCGGCTACCCCGACCTGGTTCGCCTGCGCGACAAGCACGCCAAGCGCCTGGGCAAGTGGCCCGCCGGCGCCTACGCGCTGGTTCGGGTGCTGCACGAGGCCGAGCCGCTGACCGTCACCCTGAACGGCCGCCGGCAGACGGTGTGGATGGTGTTCGTCGGCAACAACCCGTACCTGCCACGGGGTTTCGCCCCGGCTACTCGGCAACGGCTGGACAGCGGGCTGCTCGACGTCCGCTTCATCCGCGCCGACGTGCCGTTCTCGCGCATCCGATTCGTGCTGGCCGCCCTGGCCGGGGCCCTGCACCGCAGCCACACCTACCGGCAGATGGACCTGCCCGGCTTCGACGTCCGCGTGCACGGCCGGGCCGTCGCCATCGCCACCGACGGCGAGGTCGGCCCCGAGGGCACCGTGTTCACGTTCAAGGCCCGCCGCACCGCGCTGACCGTGTATCGCTGACGCGCACAGCAATGGCCCCGGCCGAGGTGGCCGGGGCCATTGACGAAGCGGGAACCGGAAGCGGGCTACTCGGCCGGCTTCTCCGGCTCCTCGGCGGCGGGCGGCTCCGCCTCGGCGGGCTTGGTCGAGGCGAGCAACTGCTCCAGGACGTTGCCCTGGATCCGCCGGAACGCCCGGCGCGGGCGCTTGCGGTCCAGGACGGCGACCTCGAGCGAACGGGCGCCGTTGCTGGCGGGGCTGCCGGCGTCGAAGGCGGCGACAGCGACCCGCAGGGCGTCGGCCAGGGGGGCGTCGTCCTGGAAGGAGTCCTTGAGGGCTCCGGAGATGGCGTCGGCCTGCCCACCCATGACGACGTACTTGGGCTCGTCGAAGATGGAGCCGTCGTAGGTCAGCCGGTAGAGCTGGTCGGTGCCGTACGAGCCACCGACCTCGGCCAGGCAGACCTCGACCTCGAACGGCTTGATCTGCTCGGTGAAGATCGAGCCGAGCAGGCCGGCGAAGGCGTTGGCCAGCGAGCGGGCGTTCACGTCCCGGCGGTCGTACTGGTAGCCGCGAAGGTCGGCGTGGCGAACGCCGGCCACCCGCAGGCTCTCGAACTCGCTGTACCGGCCGACGGCGGCGAAGCCGATCCGGTCGTAGATCTCCGACACCTTGCGCAGCGTCGACGAGGTGTTCTCGGCGACGAACAGCACGCCGTCGGTGTAGGTGAGCACGACGACGCTGCGGCCCTTGGCGATGCCCTTGCGGGCGAGCTCCGAGCGGTCCCGCATCACCTGCTCGGCGGATGCGTACAACGGCAACGTCACTGTGCGGCTCCTGTGGTTCGTGGATACGTCATCGCGGCGGACCTCAGCTGCGGGTGCGGTCCGCGACAACCGCCTCGGACACCGCGGCGGCGGTCTCGTCGGGCAGCCGCACGGCGCCGTCAACCCCGTTGACGGTGATGACGACCGGGAAGATCCGGCGCACCAGGTCGGGCCCGCTGGTCGCGGAGTCGTCGTCGGCGGCGTCGTAGAGCGCCTCGATGGCGGTGCGCACGGCCGCGTCCTGGTCCGCGTCCGGGTCGTACAGCTTCTTCAACGAGCCCTTGGCGAACACCGAGCCGGAGCCGATCGAGTGGTAGCCCGCGTGCTCGTCGAACCGGCCGCCGGTGACGTCGTAGGTGACGATCCGGCCGGCCCGGTCGGGGTCGGGCGCGTCGACGTCGTAGCCGACGAACAGCGGCAGCACGACGAGGCCGGCCATGGCCGCCTCCAGGTTGCCCTTGATCATCGCGCCCAGCCGGTTGGCCTTGCCGTCGAGCGTGATGGTCACGCCCTCGAGCTTCTCGTAGTGCTCCAGCTCGAGCTGGTAGAGCCGGACCATCTCCACCGCGAGCCCCGCGGTGCCGGCGATGCCGACCGCGGAGTACTCGTCGGTGACGTACACCTTGTCCATGTCACGGTGCGCGATCACGTTGCCCTGGGTGGCCCGCCGGTCACCGGCGATCAGCACGCCGCCCTTGTAGGCGACGGCGACGATCGTGGTGCCGTGGGTCAGCTCCAGCGGCCGTGCGCCGGGCGAGACCCGGTTGAACGGCAGCAGTTCGGGCGCCTGTGCGCGCAGGAAATCCACGAACGAGGACGTGCCCGGCGTGAGATAGGCCGCCGGCAGTGCCGCGCCCGTGTTCGAGTTGTGCTCCATGTAGTGCTGTTTCTCCCTGCCGCCTGTGGAGTCGGTGTCACGGGTTGGCCACTGGTCGCAGTGGACCTGGGGCCTACTCGCCGCCCTTCTGCACGTACGCGCGCACGAAGTCCTCGGCGTTCTCCTCGAGCACGTCGTCGATCTCGTCGAGGATGGCGTCGACGTCCTCGCCGAGCTTCTCCCGGCGCTCCTGACCCGCGGCCGCGGCGCCGTCGGCGCCCTCGTCGCCGTCGCCCCCACCCTGACGCTGAACCTGTTCCTGAGCCATTGCCGCCTCCCGGTGACTGGTTGGCCTGGTCACAACACTACCCAGCGGCACTGACATTCGTCTCTGAGCCACTCGGGTCGTGATCAACGCGTGTCTACCCCCTGGTGAGGGCGTCCACCAGCTCCTCGGCCGTGTTCGCGGCCTCCAGCAGCGCCCCGACGTGCGCCTTCGTCCCCCGCAGCGGCTCCAGCGTGGGGATCCGGACCAGCGACTCGCGGCCGATGTCGAAGATGACGGAGTCCCAGGACGCGGCCGCGACCGAGGTCGGGTAGCGCTCCAGGCAGCGGCCGCGGAAGTAGGCCCGGGTGTCCTCCGGTGGCGTCTGCACGGCGGCCAGCACCTCCTCCTCGCTGACCAGGCGCTTCATCGAGCCCCTGGTCACCAGGCGGTTGTACAGGCCCTTGTCCAGCCGCACGTCCGAGTACTGCAGGTCGACCAGCTGCAGCCGGGGCGAGCCCCAGGCCAGGTTGTCCCGGTTGCGGTAGCCCTCCAGCAGGCGCAGCTTGGCCGGCCAGTCCAGCCGGTCGGCGCACTCCATCGGGTCCCGGCGCAGCGCGTCCAGCACCTCGCCCCACGTCTTGAGCACGTGCGCGGCGACCCGGTCGCCGCTGCCCTCGGCGTCCAGGAACGCGGCAGCCCGCTCGTGGTAGGCCGACTGGATGTCCAGGCCGGAGAACTTGCGCCCGCCGGTCAGCTCGACGGTGGCCTTCAGCGTCGGGTCGTGGCTGATGGTGTGCACGGCCCGCACCGGGTCGGCCAGCCGCAGGTCGTCGAAGCGGCGGCCGGCCTCGATCATGTCCAGCACGATCGCGGTGGTGCCGACCTTGAGATACGTGGAGTACTCGGCCAGGTTGGCGTCGCCGATGATGACGTGCAGCCGGCGGTACTTGTCGGCGTCGGCGTGCGGCTCGTCGCGGGTGTTGATGATGCCGCGCTTGAGCGTGGTCTCCAGGCCGACCTCGACCTCGATGTAGTCGGCGCGCTGGGACAGCTGGAAGCCAGCGTGGTCGCCGGAGGCGCCGATGCCGACCCGACCGGAGCCGGTGACCACCTGGCGCGAGGTGAAGAACGGGGTCAGGCCCCCGATCACCGCGGTGAACGGGGTGCTGCGGGACATCAGGTAGTTCTCGTGGGTGCCGTAGCTGGCGCCCTTGCCGTCCACGTTGTTCTTGTACAGCTGCAGCCGCGGCTGGCCAGGCACGGAGGCGGCCTTGATGGCGGCCTCCTCCATGATCCGCTCGCCGGCCTTGTCCCAGATCACCGCGTCGCGGGCGTTGGTGACCTCGGGCGCGGAGTACTCCGGGTGCGCGTGGTCGACGTAGAGCCGGGCGCCGTTGGTCAGGATGACGTTGGCCGCGCCGAGGTCCTCCACGTCGGGGTCGGACGGCGGCACGCCCGGGGCCCCGAGGTCGAAGCCGCGCGCGTCGCGCAGCGGCGACTCCACCTCGTAGTCCCACCGGGCGCGCCGCGCCCTCGGGATCTCCGCCGCCGCCGCGTACGCCAACACCACCTGGGTCGAGGTCAACACCGGGTTCGCCGTCGGGTCGCCGGGTACGGAGATGCCGTACTCGACCTCGGTGCCCATGATCCGCCGCATGTCAGCAGCCTACGACGTCGGACCGACAAGCGAGCACGGTGACCAGGTTCACGAACCGGCCAGTCCCACCGCCGGGCGCACCCGGGAGGCCGTCCGAGCAGGCATTACGGCGGCGAGCACAGCCAGCACCACGACCGCGGCTCCCCCGATTGCCAGCTGGCCCCAGGGCAGGCTCGGCCAAGTGTGCACGCCCATGCCCGCGATCAGCAGCTCCGCGTACACCGTGCCGAGGATCGTGCCGCCGACCAGTCCGGTCAGCGCGAGCAGCACCGCCTCGGCCAGGATGCCCGCCGTCACACCCAATCGGGTCACGCCGAGCGCCCGCCGCAGCGCCACCTCCTTGCGCCGTTCCTGCACGGAGATGCTCAACGCGGTGCCGATGCCGGTGACCGCGACGGCGACGCTCAGGCTGAGCAGCACCATCAGAGTGACCGCGGCGAGGTCCAGGTTGCGCTGCGTCTCCTCGGTGCTCTGCGACGCCGTCGTCACGGTCACGGTCGGCGAGTTGGGCAGGGCGGCGAGCACCGCGTTGCGGTAGGCGGCCTGGTCGAAGCCGGATTTCACGCTGACCACGACGGCACTGACCGGCGCGATCCTCGGATCGCCGACCAGCACGTCCGCGAAGTCCAGGTCGACCCGGGGCAGCGTGCCCACGACGGTCACGGTGCGCGGCCCGCCGGCCAGGCCGCTGATGGTGACCTGCTGGCCGACCTCGACCTTGTTGTCGCCCAGCCGCCAGCCGCCGACCAGGGCGCTGTCCGGGCCGAACTTGGTGGCGACGGGCTGGTGCACGGCCTGCAGGTACGCGTCGAGCTTGGCGGGATCGACGCCTGCGACGCCCATCCTGGCGCCGTTGACGGTGATGCCGCTGCCGCCGCCGCTGATCGGCAGCAGCTGGTCGACCTCGGGCTGCTGGGCGGCCTTGAGCACGTCCGGGCCGAGCGGGCGGTGACCCGTGTCGGCGATCTGCGCGTCCGGCCGCGTCGGATCGCCCTGGGAGAAGGCGATGTCCCGGGCCGTGCCGATGAGCACGACGGCGCCGGCCACGATCGCGCTGGCCAGCACCAGCGGCATCGCCACGGACGCGGCGCGCTGCGGTACCCGGCCCAGCTCGATGCCGGCGAGGCGGACGTGCGGGCCGAAGACCTTGCCGGCGATCCAGCCGATCCCGCGGCCCAGGAACGGCACCATGCGGGGCCCGAACGAGCCGAAGACGCCAGCGACCGCGGCAATGCCGGAGAACAGGGCGAAGAACGGGGAGCCGATGGACCGCTGGGTGGCCAGTGCGCCGAGAGCGAACAGCACGGCGGCCCCGACGAGCAGCCAGCCGCGGACGTTGCGGGCGCGGACTGTGCGACGCTCGGGCGTCGCCTCGTCGGCCAGCCGCAGCGCCGCCAGCGGCGACACGCGAGCGGCGGCCAGCGACGGCCGCACGGCGGCGAACGCACTGAGCGCCGCCGCCACGATGATCCCGGTGATCAGATAGCCGATGGATGGCAGCGCCGCCGGTTGCAGCTGGGTCGCGCCGAGCATCGTGGACACGCCCGTGACGTCCAGGATCCAGCCGAGTAGCCGGGCGACCGTGCCGCCGAGCAGCGCGCCGACCGTGCCGGACAGGCCGCCGGTGATCAGCGCCTCGATGAGGTTGGCCCACACGATCGGCGTGCGGTCCGCGCCGACGCAGCGCAGCAGCGCCGTCTGCTTCTGCCGCTGCAGGTAGACCGCGCGGAAGGTGGCGCCGGCGACGAAGACCGAGGTCGCCAGGGCGAGGATGCTGAACAGGAACAGCAGCACCCGGACCGTGTTGTCGGAAGCCTGGATGGAACGTTCGCCGTCGGCAGTGGTCACGCTGATGCCCTGGCCGAGCTGCTGGGCCAGGTTCGCCCGCTCCGCGATGTCGCTCGTGCCGGGCGTGAGCAGCAGATCCAGCTCGGTGGTGTCGAAGCGGGGATTCAGCTTCGCGGCCAGGTCCTTGCCGACGATGACGAACGGCTCGTCGCCGTGGCTGCCCATCTGCGTCACGCCGCTGACCGTGACCGGCACCGGGTGGCCGGCGGCGTCCACGAGCTCGATCTTTTTGCCCGGCGAGAGGTGCCGCTGGTACGCCGTGACCTTGTCGATGGCCACCTCGCCGTCAGCGGCCGGCGTGTGGCCGTCCTGCAGCGCGTAGCGGTTCAGCGACGGGTCGCCCGGGTCGATGGCCGCGGTCAGTCGGTTCGGCAGCGCCCGCCCGTCCGCGCCGATCATGTCGATCGACACCTTCTGGACCGGCACGACCTTGGCGACGTTCGGCGCGCCGGTGAGCTGCCGGGCGACGTCGTCGAGGTCGGGCGCCTTGCTCTCGTCCCCGACCGTCGACACGACCACGCCCACCGGCTGCGGCACCCGCTCCGCGCCCGCCTTCACGGCGGCGTCCATCGCGTCGCCGAGCATCAGCGAGGCGATCAGGCAGGCGACGCCGACCAGCAGGGCCAGCCCCGGCAGCAGGGTCCGGCCGGGGTGGCGGCGCAGGTCCGACAGGGCGAGTCGGGTGACGATCCGTGGATTCACGCCCGGAGACGCTAGGGACCTAGTGGATCACCAGTCGTCATCCTGACGTCGCTACCACGAATCCACCCTGAGGACTACCCCTCGGTGTTGGGAACGGACCATTCCTCAACTCGGAGTTGAGGAATGGTCCGTTCCCACACTTAAAATCTGGTACGGGGGTGTCAGGTGCCGAGCATGGTCTGGACGAACTTGGCGGCGTCGAAGCTGCCGAGGCCGGTGACCCGGTCGTAGCCCTTGGCCGCGGTGAAGGCCCCGTTGCTGCCGCTGGTGATGTCGTGCAGCGCCGCGGTGCCGGCCAGCTTGTACAGCGCCGGATTGGCGAAGCCGAGGTTCGGCTTGCCGGCGGCCGAGGCCAGCTGGTTGTACAGCGCCGCGAAGCCAGCCCACTGCGGCGCGGCCGCGCTGGTGCCGCCGACGACGCCGAACTGGCCCTTGCTGAACACGGCCAGGCCCGTCGCGGGGTCGGCGTCCGCGGCGATGTCCGGCACCATGCGCGCCTTGTTGCCGAGGTCAGCCTGGTAGTCGGGGGCGCTGAACAGCACGGAGTTGCCGCCGCCGGAGCCGTCCCAGCCGGTCTCACTCGTGCGGGCGTTGGTGCCGCTGACGACGAGGTGCGTGCCGCCGGTGCCGGTGACGAACGGGTCGCTGGCCGGGAAGTCGACGCTGGTGCCGCCGTTGCCGATGTCGTCGGAGCCGCTGTCGCCGGAGGCGGCGAACAGGCTCTGCCCCTGGGCCGCGGCCTGCTTGTACAGCGTGTCCTGGGCCTTCAGGTCGGCCTGCGAACCGGCCTCCTCCGGGCCGCCCCAGCTGATCGACACGACCGGGATCTTGCTGTTCACGATGGCCGCGTACGTGTCGATCACGCCGCGGCTGCTGTTGGGGCCCTCGAACACGGTCAGCTGGGCCTTCGGCGCGATCGCCTGGATCGCCTCGATGTCCAGCTCCACCTCGGTCTGCCCCTCGCCGAGCGCCACCCCGCCGTCGACCTTCTTGACGACCGGTTGCGGCGGCGTGAGGCCGAACTGCTTGTCGTAGGCGTCGATGTTCTGCTGTTGGAAGGCGTCCAGCTCGAACACCGCCACCTGCTGCCCGGCGCCGGTGGCGTTGAGGCCCTTGACGTCGTACGCGCCGTTCAGCTGCGCCGGCGTGACGCCGCGGACGGCCCGCTGCCGCAGCGGCGGGTGCGACAGCTTGCGGTGGTTGTCCAGGCCGGCAACGTCGCTGACAGCGGACGCGAGGTTGCCCGGCAGGCTCAGGGCGGAGTCGTTGGCGTAGTACTCCTGGCCGGTCCTGGCGTCGCGGCGGGTGGACAGGCGCGTGCCGAACGTCTGCTCCATCGCCGACGCCGGGCCGCTGGCGTCCACGATCAGGCGGTTGGCCGCCACCGAGTCGACGGTCAGGCCCTTCGACTTCAGGTACGTCGTCACCTGGTCGACCTGGTTCTGCGAGGCGCCGTACTTGGCCGTGAACTGCTCCGGCGTCAGGTACTTGCCGTACACCGGCGACCGCGGGTCGCTGACCTGCTTGACGAACTCGTCCAGCTCCTTGGAGTTCGACGGCGTCAGGCTGACCGCGACGGACAGCTGCTTGTCGGCCGGCACGTCGCCGATGCGGGCGGACTGCGCCAACCGCGGCAGCACCGAGCCGGCGAGGGTCACTCTGGGCTGCAGCGCGACCGGGTCGGCGTTCGCGGCCTGCATGACGGCCGCGCAGGTCCCCAGGACGGCGAGCGGCGCGAGCACCGCCACCGCCACCTTGATGCTCTTGTTCACCATCGGCTCCTCGGTCCGGCAGGGTCCCGGTCGAATACGCCTCACATCCGGTCACGGTTCATGACGTGCGAAGATCGGTTCGTGGCCGCCGACGAGCTGATCGCCCTGTACTCCCCCGACGGCTCGCCCGTGGGAACCGTCACCCGGGGACGGATGCGGGCCGAGGGGCTGTGGCACGCGGCGACGGCGATCTGGGTCCGGTCCGCCGACGGCCGTCGGGTCTACGTGCATCGCCGCAGCCCGGACAAGGACGTCTTTCCGGGGCTGCGGGACTGCGGGGTCGGCGGGGTGGTCGACGCGGGCGAGGTCCCGGCCGACGGGGCGGTGCGGGAGCTGGCCGAGGAGCTGGGCATCACCGGCGCGCCGTTGCGGTTCCTGTACCGGTTCACCTTCGACGAGCCGCCGGTGCGGTGCCACAACTTCGTGTACGAGACGACATGGGAAGGGCCGATCAGGCACCAGCCCGAGGAGATCGTCTCCGGCGAGTGGATGGACCTGGACGAGCTCGCCCGCCAGCTGCGGGACCCGACGACCGACTTCGTGCCGGACGGGCGGGCGATCGCCCTGGAGTGGCTGCGACGCTACTACGACTGATCGACCCAGAGGAGTTTCCGGACGCCGCCGGGCTTCTCGTGCGGGGTCTCGACGCGGCCGCTCAACGTGAAGCCCCAGTCGGCCAGTTCGTGCTCGGTCTCCTCGTCGCCGATGTCCACTGTGTACGGTCCGATGATCAGCCGGTCGCCCACGTCGGCCAGCAGCCGGGTCACGAAGTCCCGCCGCCGGTTGGCCGGCACGTACTCCAGGCCGGTCCGCACGAAGTCGTAGCGCTGCGGCGGATTCCAGGTCAGGGCGTTGCCGAGGTGGATGCGATCGGTCCAGCCGGGCAGCCGTCCGCGGGCCAGCTCGACGAACTCCGGCACGATGTCCACGCCGTGCGGCTGCACGTCCAGGCCCTTCTCCCCCGCCCAGATCGCCACGCACTCCATCAGGTATCCGTTGGCGCAGCCCACATCCAGGAAACTCCCGTGCCGGTCGAGGGCCTCGACGACCACCTTCCGGGTCCGCACCCAGTCCTGCTCCGTCCCCGACTTGCCCGACTGCTCCCACGGTGTCTTCGCGCCCAGGTACGGCTCACGCAGCAGGCCGGCCATGGCGTCGTGCCAGCCCTGCTGGTCGATCACCCCGTCGGCGAGCGCGGCGTCGATGGCCGCGATCTCCCGCCACGCCAGGTCCCACATGGCTTCCCCCTCACCCCGGCAACCGGTACTCGAACCCCGGAAAGTACTGCTGCCACTGGGATTCGGGAATGGGGCCGAGCCGGCAGGCCGTGTCGTGCAGCAGCTTCGGATCGGTGTGCCAGATGGACAGGTTGGTTGCCGTCCTGACGTAGACATCGCCGTTGCCGGCGACGGCGATCGCCTGCACATGGTCCAGGTTCGCGTCGATCACCATGCTGTGCAGGCCCGACACCACCACCTTGCCGTCGCCGGCCGCCCTGGCGAGGATCTTGCCGTCGGCGCTGGCGGCTGTCGGGACCGGGCCGGGCCCCGCGACGAGGGTCATGCCCGCGTCCGAGGTCTTCACCTGCCAGCTCTGCGTCTGCTCCACATCCACCTGTTTGACGGCGGCCGGGTCGGCCACGTCGTACAGCCGAGGGCGACCAGGCGGAGGAAGAGTTGCCTGGCCCTGGCCCGCTGGGTCGGCGTGAGCGAGGTGAAGGTCTGCTCGGCGGACTGGGCCAGGGCGTGCTGGAGGCCGCCGGTCTTCTCGTACGAGGCGAGGGTCAGCGAGATGCCCTGGCGGCGGAGCCAGGTCTCGCGCAGGGCGTGCGACAGCAGCGGCAGCGCCCCGACCTGGTTGCCGACGTCGGCGACCAGCCGAGTGACGAGAGCTTCCTCGACCACGCAGCTGGCGACGGCGGCCGGGCGGATGATGGCGCGCCGAAGCTCGTCGGAGGCGAGGGGGCCGACGAGCACCTGGCCGCCGTCCAACGCCGCGACGAGCTCGGGGTACTGCCCGCAATGGCCGTAGAAGTCGGCGCGGACGCCGATGACGACGCGGAGGGCGGGGTGGGTCAACGCGGCGACGAAACGGGTGCGTTCCTCGTCGCCGCACAGCGTGAAGATCTCCTCGAACTGGTCGACGACCAGCAGCTCGACGTCGCGCTGCCGGAGCACCATGGCCAGGTTCGACGGATGCTCGGCGAGTTCGTCGACGGGCACCGACAGCCGGCCGGCGAGTTCCTCGAACGGATGTGGTCCGGGCACGACAACGAGGGACGACCACTGCGCGGACGCGGCGACGCCCGCGCGGAGCAGGGACGACTTGCCCGCCCCGGACGCCCCGAAGACACCCACGAACCGGCGCTCGCCCAGCTGCTCGCCGACCTGCCGGACGAGCCGCTCCCGCCCGAAGAACAGCGCGGCGTCGTCGGCCTGGAACGAGGAAAGGCCGACATAGGGGCACGGCCCGTCCTCGACGACAACGGGTTCGGTCAGCGCCCGCCGGCGACGTCGGAGAGAACACTCGCCGAATAGTGCGCCCGCGCGCCCAACTCGCGATAGGGCGGACTGCCCGCATCGATCCGTAATCGACGCAGTCCCGCGGCGAAATCGCGCAGCGGCCCGTTCTCCAACGGGCGCTCGGCACGCGGCATCCCCATCCACCCCCCTCGTCGTTCCCGACCACCATCGGGCACTTGCCGTTGTTCGGCAAGCGCCCGACGAGGCCGGACAACGAATCAGGCGATGGGGGTGCCCGGGTCGGCCAACCGGTCGGCGTCGACGGCCTTGCGGCTGCGGATCAGCTCCTGCACCGGCCCGATGCCGTCGTCCCACAGGTTGACGTGCATGCCGGCGACGACCTCGTCACCGGCCAGCCAGAACGCGTAGAAGGCCTGGCCGTCGACGTCGCCACGGGTGACGACCCGGTCGTATCCGCCGGGCGGGAACCAGCCGGCGAATTCCATGCCGAGGTCGTACTGGTCGGTGAAGAAATACGGGAGCTGGTCGTAGGTGACGTCCTGACCGAGCATCGCCTTCGCGGCGGACGGGCCGGAATCCACGGCGTTCTGCCAGTGCTCGACGCGAATACGGCGGCCGTAGCGCGAATTGGGCACGCTGGCGATGTCGCCGGCGGCGAAGACGTCCGGGTCCTCGGTGCGCAGCGCGGCGTCGACCAGCACGCCGCCGTTGTCCACGGTGAGGCCGGCGTCCTCGGCGAGTTCGACGTTGGGCCGCGCGCCGATGCCGACCACCACGATGTCGGCGGGGATCTCCCCGGCGTCGGTGGCGACGGCCGAGACCTTGCCGGCCCCGGTGAAGCCCGTGACGCCGACGCCGAGCCTCAGGTCGACGCCCTGCCGGCGGTGCACGTCGCCGAAGAACGTGCCCATCTCCGGCCCGAGCGCCCCGTGCAGCGGCGTGGCCATGGGCTCGACGACGGTGACCTCGCAACCCGCCTTGCGCGCCGCTGCGGCGGTCTCCAGCCCGATCCAGCCGGCGCCGACGACCACGACGCGGCCGCCGGTGGCGAAGGCCTCGCGCAGCGCGTCGGACTGGCTGAACCGGCGCAGGTAGTGCACGCCGTCCAGGTTGCTGCCGTCGATCTTGAGCCGCCGCGGCGAGGACCCGGTGGCCAGCAGCGCCTTCGTGTAGCCGATGCGCTCGCCGCCGGCCAGCTCGACCTCGTGCGCCGCGCGGTCCAGCCGGGCCACCCGGCGGCCGGTGAGCAGCTCGACGTGGTTGTCGCCGTACCACTCCAGCGGGTGCAGGAAGACGCTGTTCCGGTCCTGGTCGCCGAGCAGGTAGCCCTTGGACAGCGGCGGCCGGTCGTACGGCCGCTCCTGTTCGGCGCCGATCAGCACGATCCGACCGTCGAAGCCCTCCGCACGCAACGTCTCGGCCGCCTTCGCACCGGCCATGCCGGCGCCGACGATGACGTGCGTCTGCTCGCTGGACATCCCTGTCTCTCCCGTCGCAGAACCGCTGGTCCCCCCGTTCTACAACCCCGGCGCAACCCCTGCGCGTTGTTCAGGGCTCGTTGTTCGGAGGGCCGGGAGCGACACTGAACAACAATCGCCCGGTAGACATGTCATGGCGGCAACCGGCCATGAGGGGTGACCGGTTGCACCTACCGGGAAGTGAGCGGCACCGGGCCGAGGGGGACCGGGATCGCGAGCGCCGGGTAGTGGGCGGCAGCCGGACCGAGGAGGACCGGTTGCACCCGACAGGTGGTGGGCGGTGACCGGCCCGGGGGGACCGGTTGCACCCGCCGGGCAAGTGGGCGGCAACCGGCCTGGGGGAACGGTTGCGGCCGCCGGGTGGTGGACGGCAACCGGCCAGGAGGGGGGATCGGTTGCCTTCGCCGAAGGTGGGACTCCCGCACCCGCCGGGCCCGGTGTCCTGAAGCCGCCGCGTCCCCAGCCAGGTGCGCGGCGGCTTCAGGCTACGGGGATCTCGGCGAGAACCGAACCCCTCAATCCGTAGGGGCCGCGACGAGGCGGGCGGCGGCCGGGGTGGCGATGTCCCGGAGCAGGTTCTGCGCCTTGGCCTCCGACGTCGTGATCACCTGGGCCCGGGCGAACAGGTGCCCCTTGGCCAGCAACAGGGTGCAGCTGGGCTGGCTGCCCTTCTCGCACCAGCTGTAGCTGGCGTCCACGCCGGCGGGAGCCTTGGCGAGGGTGTACTTGGTGGCCTGGGAGCACGTCAAGGCGGCCTTCGTCGCGGCGAGGACCTGCGCGGCGGTGGTCGCCGGGTAGACGGCGACGTACTCGGTCAGCGTGGTCACGGAGCTGTTGCCGACCCAGCCGGTCTGCCCGCCGGCGGCGGCCGCCGCCGGCTTGGTCAGCGGCGCGGAGCAGGCGGGCAGCGTGGACAGCAGGGTGGACTTCTGCGGCACGCTGGGGTGGAAGCCGATCTCGGCGACGGAAGAATCGATCATCAGCCCGGCGGTGACCTGGTTGGCCAGCTGCGCGGCGTTGTTCGTGGTGGTGGTCGGCGTGGTCGGGTGCGACGTGGCGCTGGGGGCGGCTGTCGACGTGGTGGTGGCGACGGGGTCCTGGGTCGCGTAGTGCCGCAGGTCGTTGGGCTTGCCTGAACAGGACGCCGTCAGCACGAGAATGCCGACGACCACGTACGCGCGACGCAACGCGTTGCCCCCTCCGGGATTCGTCTCAAGGAATCACCCGAGGGTAGTAGTCGGCGATCACGGCCCCGCGCTCGACCGGTCAGTTCCACGCCAGCTCGGCGCGACGCCCCCAGTAGCGGCCGGGCTCCACGGCGAGGTGGGCGAGCGTGTCCCGGCCGGGCAGCGCCACCCGCGCGGCGGCGAGATTGGCCCGCAGCTGAGCGGGGCTGGCCGCGCCCAGCAGCACGGTGTCGGCCCATGGCTGCGCCAGCACCGCGGCCAGCGCGACGGCGTCCGTGCCGACACCGGTCCGCTCGGCGATGCCCAGCAGCTCGGCCGGCGGCTCGACGGCCAGCCGGCCGTTGGCCAGCGCCTCCTTCACCAGCACGTGCAGGCCGGCCTCGTGCGCCTCGGCCAGCGCGGGCCCGGCGGAGGTCTCCAGCACGTTCCATGTCGACTGCACGGTGCTGAACAACGGCCTCCCGTGCACGGTCAACCCCATGGCCCGCCGGATCGTGTCCGCCTGCGCCGGCCCGGTGGTGGAGAACCCGATCCGGATGCCGCGGTCGGTCAGCTCGAACAGGCTCTGCTGCAGCAGCGGGTCGTTGAACAACGGGCTGTCGGCGGTCAGCGAGTGCACCTGGTACACCGCGAGCCGGTCGCCGAGCAGGGCGTCGGTCTCGGCCCACTGCTGCTCGAACCGGGCCAGGCTGTGCTCCTTGACCTCGTGCACCGGCGCGTCCGGCCGCCAGTCGGCCACGTACGCGTAGCCCCACTTGCTGGACACCGTGACGTCCTGGTGCCCGCGGTCGGCCAGCCAACCGGCCAGGAACTCCTCGGCCCGGCCGTAGGAGCGGGCGGCGTCCACCCAGCGAATGCCGGTGGAATAGGCCTCGTCCAACACCTTCCACGCGGCCGCCCGCATCGCCGGCACGGACCGCACGCCGGGCAGCGCGCCCTGCCGACCCAGGTTGATGTACGCGGGCCGGCCGAGCGCGGCCAGCCCCAGGCCGAGTCGTTCGAGCACGTCTCCCCCTTCGAACGCGGTTGACGGCAAGACGCTAACCGGGCGACCCGGCTTTCGCACGACAGCACGAGCGAATGACCACGCAGAGTGGTGATCGACCCTATTCCAGGATTTACCGAATGGTTACGAAAATCGGGCCGAGTCCTCGCCCGAAAGAGTCACGAACGGCCCGGGTCCGAGGACCCGGGCCGTTCACGTGAATCGGACTTACAGGTACTGACCGGTGTTGCTGGCCGTGTCGATGGCGCGGCCCGACTCCTGGTTCTTGCCGGTGACCAGGGTGCGGATGTACACGATCCGCTCGCCCTTCTTGCCCGAGATGCGGGCCCAGTCGTCCGGGTTGGTGGTGTTGGGCAGGTCCTCGTTCTCGGCGAACTCGTCGACGATGGCGTCGATCAGGTGCTGCACTCGAAGGCCCGGCTCGCGGGTCTCCAGCACGGCCTTGATCGCCGCCTTCTTCGCGCGGTCGACGATGTTCTGGATCATCGCGCCGGAGTTGAAGTCCTTGAAGTACAGGACCTCCTTGTCCCCGTTGGCGTAGGTGACCTCCAGGAACCGGTTCTCGTCGGACTCGTCGTACATCCGCTCGACCGTGTGCTGGATCATCGCGTTGATGCAGCGCTTGGCGTCGCCGGCGAACTCGGCCAGGTCGTCGGTGTGGATGGGCAGCGTCTCGTTGAGGTACTTGGAGAAGATGTCCTTGGCCGCCTCGGCGTCCGGCCGCTCGATCTTGATCTTCACGTCGAGCCGGCCGGGGCGCAGGATGGCCGGGTCGATCATGTCCTCGCGGTTGGAGGCGCCGATCACGATGACGTTCTCCAGGCCCTCGACGCCGTCGATCTCGGCCAGCAGCTGCGGCACGATCGTGGTCTCCACGTCGGAGGACACGCCCGAGCCACGGGTGCGGAAGATCGAGTCCATCTCGTCGAAGAACACGATCACCGGCGTGCCCTCGGAAGCCTTCTCCCGGGCCCGCTGGAAGATCAGCCGGATGTGCCGCTCGGTCTCGCCGACGAACTTGTTGAGCAGCTCAGGGCCCTTGATGTTGAGGAAGTACGACTTGGCCTGGCCGTCGTCGTCACCCCGGGCCGCCGCGACCTGCTTGGCCAGCGAGTTCGCCACCGCCTTGGCGATGAGCGTCTTGCCGCAGCCGGGAGGGCCGTACAGCAGCACGCCCTTCGGCGGCCGCAGCTGGTACTCGTGGAACAGCTCGGCGTGCAGGAACGGCATCTCCACCGCGTCGCGGATCTGCTCGATCTGCCGGAACAGGCCGCCGATGTCGCGGTAGTCGACGTCCGGCACCTCCTCCAGCACCAGGTCCTCGACCTCGGCCTTGGGCACCCGCTCGTAGGCGTAGCCGGCCTTGGAGTCCACCAGCAGCGAGTCGCCCGGCTTGAGCGGGGCGTCGACCAGCGGATCGGCCAGCCACACCACGCGCTCCTCGTCGGCGTGCCCGACGACGAGCGCGCGGACGGCCCCCGACTCGTAGTCGTTGAGCAGCTCGCGCAGGATGCACACCTCGCCGGTGCGCTCGAAGCCGCCGGTCTCCACGACCGTCAGCGCCTCGTTCAGCCGGACCGACTGGCCCAGCTTGAGGGTCCCGCCGTCGACGGCCGGCGACACCGCCACCCGCATGCGGCGGCCGGCGGTGAACACGTCCACCGTGCCGTCCTCGTATCCCGCCAGGTAGACGCCGTAGCCGCTGGGCGGCTGGGCCAGCCGGTCCACCTCCTCACGGAGGGCGAGAAGCTGGCTACGTGCCTCTCGGAGGGTGTCGACCAGCTTGGTGTTGCGCTCGGTCAGCTGGCTCACCCGCTCGGACGCCTCAGCGAGGCGCTGTTCGAGCAACCGGACGTGTCGTGGGGACTCCGTCAACTTGCGCCGCAGCAGTGCGATCTCGTCCTCGAGGAACCTGATCTGCGCGGACAATTCGGCGCCACTCGCACCGTGGTTCAGCTCGCCACCCTCATCGGGCTGGCTGCCGGGACGGTCGGTCGACATATCGGCACCCTCCTCCCGCTCTACGTCTTCCCACGGTACCGGCGATCACTGACAAGTGAGAGGACCTCTGGCCGCGCGCTGGTCGCGAAACGGCCACGAAACGCCCGCTCGGCCGGATGAACTACTCCATACCGGTGTCAGGGGGAACCTCCCAACCGCTACCGTGCGTCTCAGGCACCGGAAGTGCCGTGGTTCCGGAAGTGTCCACGCCGGCAGCGTGAACATCCACCCGAACGTGACAACCGTCCCGTGGAGTGGACACCTGGGCATACCCATGGCGTCACCCAGGGCAAACCAGCAGGGGGAGAGACAACGCAGTGACCTATCCGCCGCAGCCACCGGATCCGTACGGCCAGCAGTACACGCCGCCGCCTCCGCAGCCCGGCTACGGCCAGCAGCAGTACCCGCCGCCGCCCCCGAATCCGTACCCCCAGCAGCCGTACCCGCAGCAGCCGTATCCCCAGCAGCAGCCCTACGGGCAGTTCGGGCAGCAACAGCCGGGCATGTACCCGGGCGGCCTGCCGCCGCAGCCACCGCGGCCGAACAACTCCAGGACGATCCTCATCGTCCTGGGCGTTGTCGTCGTCATCGGCCTCGGCCTGGGCGGGATCGTGTGGTTCAACAACGCGAACGCGCCGCAGAACACCACGGTCTCGGTCGGCACGAGCACGACTCACACCCCGACCACCAGCCACAGCTCGCCGCCGTCGTCCGGCAGCGCGGGCTCCGGCACCGGCTCCGGATCGAGCGGCGCGCCGGCCAGCAGCCCGAAGGCCCTGGCGACCGCGTTCATCGCCGCCGTCAACAACCACGACGCCGACGCCGCCCTGCCGCTCGTGTGCAGCACGGACCGGGACTCCTACGCGACCAGCGCGAAAGGTCCGAAGTCGATATTCAACCCGGCCAACCAGGCGCACATGGAGATGAAGAGCCTCTCGCAGTCGGACAGCACGCACGCCGCGGCGAAGGTGCACTCCGAGGGCACTGTGGACGGCCAGGCGCAGAGCCAGGACGGCGTCATCACCATGGTCCAGCACGACAGCGGCTGGACGATCTGCGGCAGCTAGGCTGATCAGCCGTGAGCTTCCAGCAACCGCCGTTCGACTCGTCCACCGTGCGCCGGGGTCCGACCCGGCGCAAGGACGCCTGGATCATCGGCGGCACGGCGGTGGGCGTGCTGGCCATGCTCGGCATCGGCGCCTGGGCCGTCGTGGCGATCACCAGCAGCCGGAACCAGCCGGTGCCCCAGGGCGCCGGCTCGCCGGCCGCCGCCCCCGTCGACCCGCTGGCCGCGGCCGCCGCGCAGCAGTTCACCGACGCCCTCGCCAACGACGACGTGGCGGCGGCCAAGCTGGTCGTCTGCTCGTCGGAGAACCCGCAGGCCGCCGGCGTGAAGGTGCCGTACGAGGTTCGCAAGCTCGCCGTCAACGGCTCCACCGGCACGTTGGTGCTGGTCAAGCACCCGCAGCCGGGTCAGGACGTGGACGTTCCCGCCGTCCGGCTGGTCAAGCAGGACGGCGGCTGGAAGGTCTGCGGGGCCGCCTAGTTGTTGCCGGTCGAGGTCGGCCGGCGCTGCGGCTTCGGCGTGACCACGCCGTCGGCCAGCCGGCGGGCCGTCAGCAGGAACGCGGTGTGCGCGATCATCCGGTGCTCCGGACGCACCGCCAGGCCCACCACGTGCCACGGGCGCATCATCGTTTCCCACGACTCCGGCTCGGTCCAGCACTGCTGCTCACGCAGCGCCTCCGTGACCCGGGACAGCTGCGTCGTCGTCGCGACGTAGACGACGAGGACGCCGCCGGGGATCAGGGCGTTCCTGACCGTCGGCAGCACGTCCCACGGGGCCAGCATGTCCAGGATGACCCGGTCGACCTCGCCGCCGTCGGCCGCCGACGGGTGCTCGGCCAGGTCGGCGACGGTCAGCGACCAGTTGTCCGGGACCTTGCCGAAGAACTGCTCCACGTTGCGGACGGCGTGGTCGGCGTGGTCCTGGCGCACCTCGTACGAGATGACCTTGCCCTGGTCGCCGACCGCGCGCAGCAGCGAGCAGGTCAGCGCGCCCGAGCCGGCCCCGGCCTCCAGCACGCGGGCGCCCGGGAAGATGTCGCCCCACATGACGATCTGCGCCGCGTCCTTGGGGTAGATCACCTGCGCGCCGCGCGGCATGGACAGCACGTAGTCCGGCAGCAGCGGGCGCATCGCCAGGTAGGAGGTGTTCGCCGCGGACGTGATCAGCGAGCCCTCCGGCTTGCCGATCAGGTCGTCGTGCGCGAGCGCGCCCCGGTGGGTGTGGTACTCCTTGCCGGGTTCGAGGATGATCGTGTAGTGCCGACCCTTCGAGTCGGTCAGCTGCACACGGTCTCCGGCCTGGAAGGGCCCACTCACACTCACTGCGTTCCTTTCGCCGCGTTCCGCGGCGGGCCGGTCCGCCATTCAGGCCGGACCCGCATGTGCCGGCGGATTCTCGGCCGTCATCCTCTCAACCCCGCTTGCGGCCCATCGAGGCGGCCCTGAGGTCCTGGCGGCGCAGCACGCCCGCCGGTCGCCCTTCGTCGTCCACCACGAGGAACTGCCAGGCGGCCGTGGTGCGGACCCGCTCCGCGATCTCGTCGTTCGGGTCCGAGTCCAGCAGCACCGTCTCCGGCCGGATCGGCTCGGCCGCCACCTCCGCCGGCGTCAGCGGCGACTGCTCCGCGATGCGGCGGGCCGCGTCCTCGTCCAGCAGGCCAGCGGCCACTCCGTCGGCCCGGACCAGCACCACTCCCCTGCCCGCCGAGGCCGCCAGCGCGTCCGCCACCGGGCTCTCCGCCGGCAGCTGCAGCACCGGACGTACCAGATCGGCCAGGGTCACCCCCTCCGGCCAGGTCCGCTGGACCTCGGAGAGCAGTTCGCTGCGGGCGCCCGCGATCACGAACCACGCGGTCACCACGCAGACGCCCAGCCACAACCAGCGGTCCGTCGAGCCCTGGACCAGGCGCAGCAGCGCCCACAACAGCAGCAGGCCCGCCACGATGCCGCCGCCCACCACCGCCGTGCGGGTTCCCGTGCCGCGTTTGCCCGTCAGGCCCCAGACCGCCGCCCTGAGCATCCGGCCGCCGTCCAGCGGCAGGCCCGGCAGCAGGTTGAACACCGCCACCGCCGCGTTCGCCAGCGTCGTTTCGAGCAGCAGCAGCCAGATCGGGCCGCCCTGCGGCACCACGAACAGCGTCGCGCCGAACACCAGCGCCAGCACGATCGACACCGCCGGACCCGCCGCCGCGACCAGGCCCTCCTGCGCCGGCTTCGCCGGCGAGCGGCCCACCTCCGAGATGCCGCCCAGCAGGAACAGCCTCAGCCGGCGGACCGGGAGGCCGTAGCGCAGCGCCACCATGCAGTGGCCCAGCTCGTGGGCCAGCACCGAGACCCCCAGCAGCAGGGCGAAGCTCGCCGCCAGGACCAGCGCCGCCGCCGTGCCGATGCCCGGCATGAGCTGGCCCACCATCGGCGTGTACAGGGCCGTGACCACGATCGAGCCGATCCACCAGGACGGCGCCAGCAGCACCGGCACGGTGCCGACCCGGAACAGACGAAGGCCACCATCGGGGTCGCCCGGACGGGTCCAGCTGGTGGTGGCCACAAGAGCAGGGTAGAGCCCCTGGTGTGGGGCCGCCGTGACGAGGCGGCGGCACCCGCACTTCCCGCCGCTGGCCACCCTCGACCTGCGGCTGACCGAGTCCCGGACGCCGAGCTCCCGGGTCGTCCACCTTCGCTACCAGCGCATACGCTGAGTTCGACCATCGGTGGAAGAGGTTCGACTCCACCGGACATGCACGCGGAGGAATTCGTCATGCCCTATGTCGTGGACTTCGACACCGTGTCGACCGTCGGCCTGGAGTCGTCGCCGGTCGCGGCCGCGCTGGCCGGCCTGCGGGCGAACGAGGCCCGGTACTTCAAGAACAAGTACGACCACGTCTTCACGGTCGAGCCCGCGAGCGACGCCGGGCCGACCATCGACTGGGTGCACCGGATCCTTGCGGAAGAACGCGGCATCGTCATCTCCTCTCGCCCGCTCGAGGCGACCGCGTTCCAGGTCGAGAACATTCGGATGGCCTATGTCTTCTACGAGAACGGTCTTTCCATCAACGTGATGTACACCGTCGACGAGTCCGGGAAACGAGCGGTCGGCTTCAAGCTCTCCGACGGGATGGAAGTCCCCGCGGAACTCGCCTCGTTCAAGTTCGCCCGACAGAAGTCGAAGCTGGCCGGAACCATCCGCGGCTCCTACTTCGTCATCAAGAACGAGTACTGACCCCGGGATCGGCGGTCCTCCGGCCCGCCACCCGCGACCGTATTCGCCGCGACGGCATTCGGGTGGTCTTCACCCGCCGGCGCACGGGCCGCATCGGGACTGTCAGACCCGCTGGGTAGCGTTTGAATCATGGAGAAGGTCGTGCGCAGGCCGGCGCTGTCCCCCTCGCGGGCCAGCGATTTCAAGCAGTGCCCACTGCTCTACCGGTTCCGGGCGGTCGACCGGCTGCCGGAGAAGCCGACCAAGGCGCAGATCCGGGGCACGGTCGTGCACTCGGTGCTGGAACGACTGTTCGGGCTGCCGGCCAACGAGCGGGTGCCGGACACGGCCAAGGACCTGCTCGGGCCGGCCTGGCAGGACCTGCTGGCGGAGCGCGCGGAGCTGGGCGAGCTGTTCGAGCAGGAGGAGGAGCTCACCGAGTGGCTGGCCTCGGCGGAGGGCATGCTGACCAGCTACTTCGGCCTGGAGGACCCGCGCCGGCTGGAGCCGGAGGCGTGCGAGCTGCTGGTGGAGGCGGAGCTGCCGTCGGGCATGCTGCTGCGCGGCTACATCGACCGGCTGGACGTGGCGCCGACGGGTGAGATCCGGGTCGTCGACTACAAGACGGGGGCCGCGCCGCGGGAGATCGGCGAGGCCAAGGCCATGTTCCAGATGAAGTTCTACGCCCTGGTGCTGTGGCGGCTGCGCGGCGTGGTGCCCCGGCAGCTGCTGCTGATGTACCTGTCGGACCGGCAGAACCTGGCCTACCAGCCGGACGAGGCGGAGCTCCGCCGGTTCGAGCGCACGCTGGAGGCGATCTGGGACGCCATCCTCAAGGCCGGCAAGACCGGTGACTTCCGGCCGAACCGGAGCCGGCTGTGCGACTGGTGCGACCACAAGGCGCTGTGCCCGGAGTTCGGCGGCACGCCGCCGCCGTACCCGGGCTGGCCGGAACCGGACCCCGGGGTGGAGACGGCGCTGGATCGAGCGGACTAGGCTGTCGTTCACCCGACCCGCACGCCCGGTCACCCAGGGTGGCCCGGCGAAGGGAGTGTGCATGTCCGTCGAGGACTTCGACCTGATCACGGTCCGCACCGAGGCCGCCGGCGACGCCGTCGTCGTGCACGTCAGCGGCGAGCTCGACCTGTCGACCGCCGACGTCGCCGAGGCCGAGCTGGGGCAGGCCGTCGGCAGCGGCGCCCCGGCGGTGATCGTGGACCTGGACCGGGTGAGCTTCCTCGGTTCGACCGGCCTGCGCGTGCTGCTGTCGACACGCGACCGGGCCAACGACTCGGGCGTCGATCTCCGGCTGGTCGGCGACCAGCGGGTGGTGCTGCGTCCGTTGCAGGTCAGCGGCCTGATGCCGGCGTTCCAGGTGCACGCCTCGGTGCCGGACGCGATCGCGGCGCTGACGGCCTAGGTCCTCGCCACGACGGTCGCCGTCAGCAGCGACGAATGCCAGGTCGGCTCGCGGAAACCGACCGCGGCCAGCAGCCGGTCGGCGCTGCGGCGGGTACGCGCCCGGCACCGCAGCCACGCGGAGGGGCCCAGCAGCGGCGAGAACAGGTCGCTGAGCACGAGTGTGCCGCCGGGCCGGAGCATGCGGGCGCATTCCGCCAGGCCCTGGCGCTGGTCGTGCCAGCGGTCGAAGGACATGGTGCTGACGACCAGGTCGAAGCCGCCGTCGGCGAACGGCAGGTGCTCGGCGAAGGCGTTGCCGTAGCGGATCCGTGGATCGAGGCCGGGCACGGCGGAGGCGGCCTTCACGACGTCGGCCTCGGCGTCGATGCCGACCAGGGCCTCGGCCTCGGGCACCCGCGTGGCGAGCAGCCGCAGCAGCGTGCCGAGCCCGCAGCCGACGTCGAGGACGCGACGCGGCGCCGGCACGGCGGCCAGGGCGATGTCCAGGGTGCGCTCGATCGTGTTCCCGGGCATGGCCGGGATCGTTGCACTAGGCATGCGTGAACGCTGTTACGCCGGACAGCGCGATCATGGACAGCAGGTGCCCGTCCAGGCCGAGCGCCGGCGTCAGCAGCCGGGACACCGGCGTCCTGCTCAGCGTCGTGAACAGGACCGCCGGCATCGCGACGTGGAACACCAGCCGGCCCAGCACCAGTTCGGCGCGGTCGCCGAGCACGGTCAGCGCCCGGATGGGCACGAACGCGGCCAGCACTGGGGCGGGTGGGTCAGCGTGGGCCCGGGGTCACAGTCGGCACGAGCGGATGTCCGAGGCCAGCACCGCCTTGGCGCCCAGCGCCGCCAGCTCGTCCATGATCTTGTTGGCTTCCTTGCGCGGCACCATCGCCCGCACGGCGGCCCAGGTCTCGTCGGCCAGCGGCGCCACGGTCGGCGACTCCAGGCCGGGCGTGATCGTCAGGGCGTCGTCGAGGATGGCCTTGGGGCAGTCGTAGTCCAGCATCAGGTACTGCTGGGCCAGCACGACGCCCTTGAGCCGGGCGGTCAGCTGCGACATGGGCGCGGTCAGCTCCGAGCCGTCGCGCTTGACCAGGATCGCCTCGGACTTGCAGATCACGTCGCCGAAGGCCACCAGGTTGTGCTGACGGAGCGTGCGGCCGGAGCCGACGACGTCGGCGATGGCGTCGGCGACGCCGAGCTGCACGGAGATCTCCACGGCGCCGTCGAGGCGGATCACGTCCGCCTCGATGCCGCGCCGGCTCAAATCGTCCACGACCAGCCGCGGGTAGGCCGTGGCCAGCCGCATGCCCTGCAGGTCGTCGACCTTCCAGTCGCGGCCGGCCGGCGCGGCGTAGCGGAACTGCGAGCCGCCGAAGCCCAGCGACAGCAGCTCCTCGACGCCGGCGCCGGAATCCATCGCCAGGTCCCGGCCGGTGATGCCGAGGTCCAGCTCGCCGGAGCCGACGTAGATGGCGATGTCCTTGGGCCGGAGGAAGAAGAACTCGACGTCGTTGGTGGTGTCGAGCACGGTGAGGTCGCGCTGCTCATGGCGTCCCCGGTAGCCCGCCTCGGCCAGCATGTCGGCTGAGTTCCCGGCAAGGGCGCCCTTGTTGGGCACCGCGACGCGCAGCATCTGCTTACTCCCGTTGTCGCTCATAGGTAGCGGTAGACGTCGTCGAGGGTCAGGTCACGGCCCAGCATCAACACCTGGACGCGGTAGAGCAACTGGGATATCTCCTCGGCCAGCCGCTCGTCGGACTCATGCTCGGCGGCGATCCACACCTCGCCCGCCTCCTCCAGGACCTTCTTGCCCTGGGCATGGACGCCGTCGTCCAGCGCCGCCACCGTGCCCGACCCCGCGGGCCGGTCCTTCTTGCGGTCGGTCAGCTCCGCGAACAGCTCGTCGAACGTCTTCACGGGAGCTGATCCTCCCATCCCCCGTACGGCCGCTTCCTACTTGGGGGTGGCCTGGTGCACGGGCGGCACCAGGCTCGGGGTGCCGGGTTTGCCCAGCGGGGCGGACCCGACGGAGGTCAGCACGGACAGCAGCGCGGCCATGCCGGCGGTGGACAGCGACGTGGACCACGGAGCGTTCAGCAAACCGACGCTTCCCGCTCCCAGAACGGCAACCAGCGCTTGGCAGAACGTCTTCATGGCGCGTTCGATCGTGCACTGCCAGAAGGTCAAGGTGAACATTTCGGTCTCCCCTCCTCGTTGTCCATGAGCCCCGACCAGGACCGCTGATACGGGTCGCTGTGAGCAATCCGACAGGCAGTGCGGAAGCACCCGGTTGCCGTAGCCGTTGCCCAGGGTGTGGATGTCGACGTCATGGTGATCGGAGCCGGTCAGGCGGGGTTGTCGGCCAGTTATTTCCTGCGTCACTACGGCGTCGGGCACGTGGTGCTGGACGGCGCGCCGGTGGCGGGCGGGGCGTGGCAACACCGCTGGCCGTCGCTGCGGCTGGGCAAGGTGCACGGCATCCACGACCTGCCGGACATGCCGCTGGGCCGGCCCGACGAGTCGCGGCCGGCGTCCGAGGTCGTGTCCGAGTACTTCGCGGCGTTCGAGCGCAAGAACGAGCTGCCGATAATTCGACCGGTTCGGGTGACGTCGGTCCGCGAGAAGGGTGACGGTCGACTGCTTGTTGTCACCGACAAGGGTGAATGGGTGGCCCGGGCCGTGATCAATGCGACCGGCACGTGGGAACGGCCGTTCTGGCCGCACTACCCCGGCCAGCGCACGTTCCAGGGCCGGCAGCTGCACACCGCCGACTACCAGGGGCCGGAGGAGATGGCCGGCAAGCGCGTGGTCGTGGTCGGCGGTGGGGCCTCGGCGACGCAGGCGCTGGCGGAGATCTCCCTGGTCGCGGCCGACACGACGTGGGTGACGCGGCGGCCGCCGGTCTGGCGTGAGGGGCCGTTCAAGGAGCAGGACGGCCGCGCCGCGGTGGCGCTGGTCGACGAGCGGGTGCGGGCCGGGCTGCCACCCATCAGCGTGGTCGGTGTGACCGGATTGGGCGTTACGCCGGACGTCGCCGAGGCGCGGGCGCGCGGTGTGATGGAGCGGCTGCCGATGTTCGACCGCGTCGTGCCCGACGGCGTGGAGTGGTCCGACGGCCGGCACGTGCCGGCCGACGTCATCCTCTGGGCCACCGGGTTTAGGGCTGCCCTCGACCACCTCGCCCCGCTGCGTCTTCGTGCCCCCGGCGGCGGCATCCTCATGGACGGAACCCGCGTTGTCGTGGACCCTCGAATTCACCTCGTCGGGTACGGGCCGTCGGCTAGTACCGTTGGCGCGACGAGGGCAGGGCGTGCGGCGGCCCGGGAGGTCCGGGACCTGCTGGCGAGGCAGGCAGTGAGCGCCGCCTGAGAGGTGGGGCGCGTTGGACTTCGTGCACGGCGACCGGGACGTGTTGGACGTGCTGCGGGCCCGGCGGGCCGCCGGCAGCAGGCCGGGACGGCGCAAGGACGGGCTGCGGGTGGCGCTCGTCGTCGAGGGCGGCGGCATGCGGGGCGTCTACTCCGGCGGCATGGTTTCCGCCCTCGAGGCGCTGGGCCTTCGCGACGCCTTCGACGACGTCTACGGCACCTCCGCCGGCGCCTTCTCCGCCGTCGCGCTCGCCGTCGGCAAGGGCTCCGAGGCCGGCGCCGTGTACTACGAGGACCTCGCGTCCCGTGACTTCATCAACTACCGCCGGGCGCTGACCGGTCGGGGGCCGCTGATCAGCCTCGACTACCTCGTCGAGCACGTCCTGGAGAAGGCCAAGCCCCTCAACTACGAACTGCTGGCCGACTCCGACATCCCCGTGCGCACCGTCGCCACCCGCCTCGACACCGGCACCGCCGAGGAGCTCTCCGGCCTCGACTGCGCCGACGACTGGCGTGCGGCGTTGCGGGCCACCTCCTGTGTCCCTTTCCTCTGTGGCCCCGCCATCTCGTTGCAGGGCGCTCAGTGGATCGACGGCTCCGTGGCCGAGCCCATCGCCATCGAACGCGCGTTGGAGCGGGAGGCCACCCATGTGCTGGTGCTGCTTTCCCGTGCCCCCACCGAGAAATCCCCCAAGGGTGGCGAACACCCCCTCATGTCCGTGGTGGCCCGCGGCCTCGATCCCGTAGTCGCCGAGGCCTTGCGTCGCCGTGCCGAGAAGCACGCCACCGCCATGCAACTCCTGACCGGCCGTGGCCTGCTGGCCTTGCGCCCCACCACCGACTGCGGCATCAACGGCCTCACCACCAACATCCCCCGCCTCCGCCGCGCCGCCGAAACCGGCGCCGCAGCCGTCAGAGCAGTGTTCGCCGCCTGAAAACCCCGGCGAGTCGCGCTCTCAGACACACCGAATGTAAGCCTCAGGCATGTGCTGGAAACCTACATTCGGTGTGCTCCAGAGCGCGACTCACCGGGGTTCTACCAGGTGTATTCGGCGACCTGGCCGCCTTCGATGCGGACGGTGCCGTGGACGGTGTCGTGATCCCGCCAGACCCTGTACTCGCCGGCATGGACCCGGGGGAACACGGCGTTGTGCCGCACACCGTCGGGTAAGTGCCGGGCGTGCACCTGGTTGTGGAATCGCTGGTGGTCGAAACCGACGGGGCTGAGCTCGATCTCGGCGGAGTCGAGCTCGGGGCCGGTGTGGATGACGAGGGCGCCGATGTCGCCGCCGATGTCGAGAACGAGGCTGTCAGCCACGGGAGTTCGCTCCTACTTCGCCGGCGTGTCGAAACCGTCGTGGGGCACGCCCAGGTACGGGAAGTGCGGCATGAAAGGGATGTCGAGGTTGGCGGGAGTAAGGCCGTCGGTGACCTGCCCGGCGACCGCGTCGGGCTTGAAGTTCTTGTCGATGAGGCTGAAGGTGACCCCGGCGATGGCGCGAAGTTCGACCGTGACGACGTCGTCGTAAACCCGGCGGCCGTTGGGGAAACCGGCCAGGTCACCGCCGACGACGCCGAGGATGTTGGGCTTCCTGGCCGGCGGAACGGCGGTGTTGAGGCGGAGCATGTCGGCCTGCACATGACCGGTGTTGTTCTGGAAACCGTTGACCACGCCGGAGGGGAGACCGGTCAGGAGGACGGCGGCCAGGTCGTCGCGGGACTTGCCGGACTTGTTCAGGGCGTCCAGGTTCGGGAAGGCGCCGGGGTACAGCACCGGCAGCAGGCCGGCGAGTTCGGGCTTGGTGACGAACTGGGCGAAGTTCTTGTCGTCCGACGGCTGCGAGCGGTTCCACTCGTCCTTGCGGGACATGGGAATCAGCACCTCGTTGACGAGGGGGTTGCCCAGCCGGGACACCTGGTTCCACGGTCCGGACCACTCGTGCTTGCGCTTGACGTCGTCCCACAGCTTGACCTGCTGCCGAAACGCCGCGGTCCACACGCCGATCACGGAAGCGGGATTGTTGACGTCCCTGGCGTTGTAGCCGCCGCGGGTCAGGTCCGAGATCGGCACCTGCAGCGCGATGGTGTGCACGTTGAGGTCCTTGGTGGCGTTCACGCCGCCGGAGTTGACCAGCTTGGCCAGCCCGAAGTTGTTGTGCGCGCCGTCGAACGGGCGCAGCCGGCCGAGGTCGAAGATCGCGCCGAGGTCGACGTAGAAGCCGTCGGAACGCTGCCCGGCGAACACCTTGCGGCCGCCGCCGAGGTCGCGCACGGCGTCCTGGGCCAGCTTGGCGTAGTTCGGAGTGGACAGTGGGCCGATGTTGCACGGCGGGCTGGGCAGGTGGGCGCCGAGCTTCTGGCTCTGGCCGCGGCTGATCCGGGTGACGTCGTAGAACTGCTTGCGGTTCCAGTTCGGCGAGTCCAGCGACTGGATCGGGCCGGTGTTGTACAGGAACGTGTTGTTGTTGCCCAGCTCGGTCTTGAACCGGAACTGGTAGGTGACATCCGCCCGGCCGTCGCCGTCGTTGTCGATGTTGATCTCGTACAGCACGTCCTCGCCGAACTCGAAGAAGTTCGGCCCGGCGGCGGGCGACTGCAGCGGCACGTAGTTCGCGATCAGCGTGACGGTGTTGGGCACGTCGGGGCTGACGAACGCGTACAGGTCCGCGGAGTCGGCGACCGGGTCCTGCGAGATCTCGGGGGCTTCGCGATGCGATGACAACGTCAATCTCCTCGTCAGCGGGCGGCCTGGGCCAGTCGGGCGGCCAGTTGCGGGTCTTTGAGCCGGACCAGCTTGGTGCCGACGAAGATGTCGATGTCCCCCGACGCGACGTCCCGGACGTGCGCGACCACGGGCTCGGCCGTGCCGCCCGCGGCCTGCGGGTCGGTCTGCGCCGACGCGCCCGTGGTGAACGCCTCGACGGCGACACCGCCGACGACACCGGCGGCGCCGACGGCCAGCGCGCCGCGCAGCAGCTTGCGGCGCGACACTGGGGAAAGACTTGTCATGATCCGGGTCTCCAGACAGAAGGTACGAACTGGCGCGAGTCGGGTCACCAGATCACTTCGCGCGGAGAACCGGATCAGTTCACTCGAAGGCTAGTTGCAACTCATATGCAACAAGCGGGCGGGTGTCACGGCAGCACGACAACCTGGCCGGCGAAGCTCAGGCCGGCGCCGAATCCCAGCAAGAGCGCGGTGTCGCCGCTGCGGGCGGCGCCAGAGGACAGCAACGCGTCGATGGCGAGCGGAACCGACGCGGCGGAGGTGTTGCCCTGCTCGACCACGTCCCGCGCGATGGCGACCGACGACGGCAGCCGAAGCGACCGGGCCAGAGCTTCGGTGATCCGATCATTGGCCTGGTGCGGGATGAACGCGTCGAGATCGGCGACGTCGATGCCGGCCGCCTCCAGCGTGCGGCGCGCGACCTTGGCCATCTCCACGGTCGCCCACCGGAACACCGGCTGGCCGTTCATCCGCAGCGCCGGCGCCTCCGCCGACGGGTCCTTGGCCAGCTGGTCCCGCCAGTCCAGCCAGCTGTGGTCCTGGCTGATCAACTCGGCCTGGCTGCCGTCGCTGCCCCACACCACCGGCCCGATGCCGGGCTCGTCGCTGCCGCCGACGACGGCCGCGCCGGCGCCGTCGGCGAACAGGAACGCGGTGCCGCGATCCCGGTCGTCGATCAGGTCGGTCATCCGCTCCACGCCGATCACCAGCACGTGCTCAGCGCTGCCGCCGCGCACGATGTCGCCGGCCAGCGCCAGGCCGTAGCAGAAACCGGCGCAGGCGGCGGAGATGTCCATCGCTCCGGCGTTCACCGCGCCGAGTCGGGTGGCGACCTCACTGGCCGCCGCGGGCGTCTGCCGCAGGTTGGAGATCGTCGCCAGCAGCACGCAGCCGATCCGCTCCGGGTCGATGCCGCTGCTCTCCAGCGCCGCCGACGCCGCCGCGGTGGCCATCTCGACGATCGTCTCGTCCTCGCTCGCCCATCGGCGGCTGCGAATGCCGGACCGGGTGCGGATCCACTCGTCCGAGGAGTCGATGAGCCCCGCCACCTGGTCGTTGTCCACGACCAGCCGTGGCCGGTACGCCCCGACGCCGAGCATGGCGGCGTGGCGCACGGGGACGCTGGTGCGGATGGACGCCCTCACAGCGGCGGCTCCTGTCGTCGGCGCGGAAAAACACGGTCCGTCAAGGAGATCCGCTACCGATCGGTAAGGCAATTCCGCCGACGGTCGCGTCCGCCACACCAAAAAACGACCCTGTCTCGTTTCGATTAATGCGGGAAAGAAATCGGGCGCCGGGGCCTGTTCGGCCCCGGCGCCCGTCCGTCCCCGGTAGTACCTGCCAGAATGCCAGCCGAACGGGTGATATACCAGTTGGCGGCGCTATTTACCGGTCCAGCAGTGCCCCGAGTGCCGGCACGTCCACGCCGACCAGCGACTCGCGGTGCACCATGCCCGGCCCGATCGGGACCTCCACGTCGCACGGCACGACCAGCACCGTGCAGCCCGCGGCGGCCGCCGACGCGGAGCCGGTCGGCGAGTCCTCGATCGCCACGCAGTCGGCCGGGTCGACGCCCAGCAGCCGCGCCGCCTTCAGGTACGGCTCGGGCAGCGGCTTGTTCCGGCCGTCCACCTCGTCGCCACAGATGGTCACGTCGAAGAAGTCACGGCCGATCGTGTCCAGCGCGACCTCGGTCAGGGCGCGCTCGGTGGACGTGACCAACGCCGTCGGCACGCCCGCCTCCTTCACCGCCGCGAGCAGATCGGCCGCCCCGGGCCGCCACGGCAGGCCCTCGCGGAACAACTCCTCTGTTCGCTTGGTGAGAAATCGGCCGCCCTCCTCCATGGCCAGCCGGTCGTGCGGCAGCCCGAGGTCGTCGAACATCAGGACCATGGTCCGGTCCATGTTGGACCCGATCATCACGGCCCGCGTCTCCGGCGAGAGCACGCCGCCGAGGCCGGCGGCCAGATCGGCCAGCGAGACGTCCCAGACCTTCTCCGAGTCGATCAGAGTGCCGTCCATGTCGAACAAGACCGCCGCCGGCCTGCGCACGGTAACTCCCGCCTGTCGAGGTGCAACCGCGTCCCACCGTAACCGAGCCGACCCCGCCGACCGGCCGTTGCGAGGGCCGGTGCGGCCAGCGACACACCCCTGCGCCGAGGCGACGTCGTTACGACGCGCGGGCACTTATGAGGTGCACCGAACGAGTAGGCGGCGGCCCGGGTCGTAGGCTGGGCCGGTGACCGATCCGGACCTGAACCCAGAGGGCGCCTCGGCCGAGCAGCGTCAGCTCACCGACCCCGTCCTCGTGGCCGCTTTCGAAGGGTGGAACGACGCCGGCGACGCCGCCAGCACCGCGATCGAGCACCTCGAACTCACCTGGGACGCCACTCCCCTCGCCGAACTCGACCCGGACGACTACTACGACTTCCAGGTCACCCGACCCACGGTCCGGATGGTCGAGGGCATCACGCGGCGGATCGAGTGGCCAACCACCCGGCTGTCGGTCTGCCGCCCGCCGGGATCCTCGGTGGACGTGGTGCTCGTGCACGGGATCGAGCCGAACATGCGGTGGCGCAAGTTCTGCGCCGAGCTGATCGGCTACGTCGAGCAGCTGGGCGTGACCACCGTCGTGACGCTGGGGGCCATGCTGATGGACACCCCGCACACCCGCCCCGTGCCGGTCACCGGCATGGCCTACGACGCCAACTCGGCGGCGAAGTTCGGGCTGGAGAGCTCGCGGTACGAGGGCGCGACCGGCATCGTCGGGGTGTTCCAGGACGCGTGCGTGCAGGCCGGCGTGCCGGCGATCTCGTTCTGGGCCGCCGTGCCGCACTACGTCTCGCAGCCCCCGGCCCCCAAGGCCACGCTGGCGCTGCTGCACCGGGTGGAGGAGGCCCTCGACATCGAGGTGCCGCTCGGGGCGCTGCCGGAGCAGGCCGAGGAGTGGGAGCAGACGGTCACCGAGATGGCCGAGGAGGACGAGGACGTGCGCAACTACGTCCGCGCCCTCGAGGAGCGCGGCGACGCCGACAACCAGCTCACCGAGACCAGCGGCGACGCCATCGCCGCCGACTTCGAGCGCTACCTGCGCCGCCGCGGCCGCGGCGGCCCCGGCCAGCGGGGCGACGGCCCGCCCGGTCCGCTCGGCCGGTGATTGTTCCGTAGCGGCAAAGGCGGCGGGGATGTCCCCGCCGCCTTTTTGACGCGAATTGACCGGCGATTACGGATCCGGGTTTCTACAAACCTCTCAGCAGGGTCAGCGGGTTTTCCACGCAGTCGGCGACGTAGCGGAGGAATCCGCCGGCCACGCCGCCGTCGCAGACGCGGTGGTCGAAGGTGAAGGAAAGCTGGGTGACCTTGCGGACGGCGAGTTGGCCGTCGACGGCCCAGGGTTTGTCGGTGATGCGGCCGACGCCGAGCAGGCCGGCCTCCGGGTGGTTGATGATGGGGGTCGAGCCGTCCACGCCGAACACGCCGTAGTTGTTCAGGGTGAAGGTGCCGCCGGTCATGTCCTCGACGCCGAGCGTGCCGGCGCGGGCCAGCTCGGTGAGGCGGGTGAGCTCGGCGGCCAGTTCCAGGGTGGTGAGGCGGTCAGCCCCACGGACGACGGGAACCACCAGGCCGCGGTCGGACTGGACGGCGAAGCCGAGGTTGACCGACCGGAGCCGGACGATCTCCTGCCGCTCGGTGTCCACAGTGGAGTTCAGCTCGGGGTACCGGGCCAGGCCGGCGACGCAGATGCGGGCCATCAGGGCCAGCACGCCGACACCGATGACCTTGCGGGCGTCCATCAGCCCGGTGGCGTCGACGTCCACCCAGGTGGTGGCGTCGGGGATCTCGCTACGGCTGCGGCTGAGCTTGTCGGCGATGGCCCGGCGCATGCCGCGCAGCGGGATCCGCTCCCCGTCGACGGCCGGCGCGGGCTTGGCGATGGCGGCCTCGACGTCCTTGCGGAGGATGATCGAGTCGGGGCCGCTGGGCGTGAGCGTCGCGATGTCGATCCCGTTGTCCCGGGCCAACTTCCGGACCAGCGGGGAGATCACCTTCGGCGCCTGCGCGACGGCCGGCTCGGCGGGCCTGGCCACGGTGGCGACCTTGGCCCGGCGGCGACGCGTGCGGGGCTGGTCGTCCTTGGTGCCGTAGCCGATCAGCACGTTGCCGGAGCCGGCGGCTTGCTCGGAGCCACTGGATTGCTCAGCGCCGACGGATTCCCCGGAAACGGCCGCGCCGACGGCGATCAGCGGCTCCCCCACCGACACCACGGAACCGGCCTCGGCGAACAGCTTCAGCACGGTGCCCTCGAACGGCACCGGCACCTCGACGGCGGCCTTGGCCGTCTCCACCTCGATCACGACCTGGTCGACGTGCACGGTGTCGCCGACGGCGACCTTCCAGCCGAGCACCTCGGCCTCGGTCAGCCCCTCCCCCAGGTCGGGCAGCCGGAACAGCTGTTCCACGGTCATGACACCGCCTCCACGGCAAAGAGAGTGTCGGCGGTCATGAGTGCGCCCCCGTGAGGTACCGGTGATCGGGCTCGTCGGTGAACTGCAGCCGGTCCACGGCGTCCAGCACCCGGTCCACGCTGGGCAGGTGCGAGTGCTCCAGCATCGGCGGCGGGTACGGGATGTCGAAGCCGGACACCCGGATCACCGGCGCGGCCAGGGAGTGGAAGCAGCGCTCCTGGATCCGGGCCACGATCTCGGCGCCGAAGCCGGCGAAGCCGGAGGCCTCCTGCACGACGACGCAGCGCCCGGTCCGGCGCACCGACCGCATCACGGTGTCGTCGTCGAACGGCACCAGCGAGCGCAGGTCGATCACCTCCAGCTCGATGCCCTCCTCGGCGGCGGCCGCAGCCGCCTGCAGCGCGACCGGCACCGACGGCCCGTACGCGATGAGCGTGGCATCCTTGCCGTGCCGGCGGATCGCGGCGTGCCCGAGCGGCTCGTCGACGTGTCGGAGCTCGATGTCCTCCTTGGACCAGTACAGCTTCTTCGGCTCCATGAAGATCACGGGGTCCGGGTCGTCGATCGCCTCGCGCAGCAGCGTGTACGCGTCGTTGACGGTCGCCGGCGACACCACCTTGAGACCCGGGGTGTGCACGTAGTACGCCTCGCTGGAGTCGCAGTGGTGCTCGACGCCGCCGATGCCGCCGGCGTAGGGCACGCGGATCACCATCGGCACTGACAGGTGGCCACGGGTCCGGTTGCGCATCTTGGCCACGTGCGAGGTGATCTGCTCGAACGCCGGATAGGCGAACGCGTCGAACTGCATCTCCACGACGGGCTTGTAGCCGCCCATCGCCATGCCCAGCGCGAAGCCGACGATGCCGGACTCGGCCAGCGGCGTGTCGAAGCAGCGCTGCTCGCCGAAGTCCCTGGTCAGGCCGTCGGTGATGCGGAAGACGCCGCCGAGCTGGCCGACGTCCTCGCCGAAGACGAGCACCCGCTCGTCGGCCGTCATGGCGTCGCGCAGGGCGCGGTTGAGCGCCTGCGCCATGGTGGTGGCGGCCATCAGCCCTCCTGGGCCTTGAGCTCGGTGGCCAGCAGGTCACGCTGCTCGACGAGCTGCGTGGTGGGCCGGGCGTACACGTGGTCGAACAGGGCCATGGGGTCCAGGTGCGGGTCGGCGTTCATCCGGCTGCGCAGGTCCGCGGCCAGGCGCTCGCCCTCGGCCTGCGCCTCGGCGACGTCCTCGTCGGTCAGCGCGCCGATGCCGCGCAGGTGCTTCTCCAGGCGGGCCAACGGATCCGCGTCCAGCCAGCGGTCGACCTCGGCGCTGTCGCGGTAGCGGGTGGCGTCGTCGGCGTTGGTGTGCGCCTCGATGCGGTAGGTGTGGGCCTCGATCAGGAACGGCGCGCCGGCGCGGGCGTGCTCGAACGCCTTGTGCAGCACGGCGAGCATGGCCACCGGGTCGTTGCCGTCGACCTGCTCGGAGCGCACGCCGTAGCCGACTCCCTTGTACGCCAGCGAAGGCGCCGCACTCTGCTTGTCCAGCGGCACGGAGATCGCGTACTTGTTGTTCTGCACCAGGAAAACCACCGGAGCCTCGAACACCGCCGCGAAGTTCAGCGCCTCGTGGAAGTCACCCTCGCTGGTCGCGCCGTCGCCGATCAGCGCGAGCACCGCGCTGTCGGTTCCGTTGCGCCGCAACGCGTACGCCAGACCCGTGGCGTGCAGCGTCTGGGTGGACAGCGGTGTGCACTGCGGGGCGACCCGGGCCGCATTGGGGTCGTACCCGCAGTGCGCGTCACCGCGCAGCAGCGTCAGCACCTCGACGGGGTCCATGCCCCGGGAGACCATCGCCATGCTGTCGCGGTAGGTCGGGAACAGCCAGTCGTCCTCGCGCAGCACCATGGCGGCGGCGATCTGGCACGCCTCCTGGCCGCGGCTGGACGGGTAGACGGCGAGCCGGCCCTGCTTGGTCAGGGCGGTCGACTGGGCGTCGAAGCGGCGGCCCACCACCATCCGGCGGTGGGCGTCCCGCAGCTCCTCGACGCTCGGCAGGGTGTAGCCGGCGGGGCCGTCGACGGTGGTGCCGTCCTCGGCGAGGTAGCGGACGGGGGTGGCCGAGGGCAGCAGGTCCGTGGCGATGTGATCGGACACCGGGGTCCTCCTTCGGCAGACGTTTGCAGGCGCTTTCTCGACATTCTGAGCTCCTTGTCCGACACTGGCGGAAGATCCGAGACAGATTTCCGCCACCGGGCCGTCTGGAGGGCCATTTGTCCATCGAGACCGACGTCACACCGTCGCCGGCCGGACGTTCTGCCGCCGAGCTCGACGACACCGACCGCGCGATCCTGGCCGAGCTGCGGCGGGACGGCCGGATGTCGATCAGGACGCTGGCCGAGCGCGTGCACATCTCGCGCACGAGCGCCTACGCGCGGTTGGACCGGCTGCTGGCCGACCAGGTGATCACCGGCTTCACCGCGGAGATCTCGCCGCGCCGGGCCGGCCTGGGCACGAGCGCGTACGTGCTGCTGACGATCGAGCAGAACACATGGCGCTCGGTGGCCAAGGCGCTGCGCGGCATCCGCTACATCGAGCACCTGGCGCTGGTCGGCGGCGACTTCGACGTGCTGGCGCTGGTGCACGCGCCGGACAACGTGGCGCTGCGCGAGGTGGTGCTGGAGAAGATCCAGAGCATCAAGGGGGTGCGCGGGACCCGGACCTGGCTGGTGTTCGAGGAGGATCCCGGCAGCGGCGCCCAGTGGGCTAGGCCCTGACGGCCATCTCGGCTTCGACGAGCCGGCTCAGCCTGGGCACGAGGATCACCTTGTAGCCCAGGATGAACAGCGCCAGCAGACCGATCACCGGCAACTGTGAGACAAGGCTCGAGGCCACGACCTCGTCGGCGTTGTACTGGAACGCCAGCACGACCCGCAGCACCGATTCGGCCAGCAGCACGACGGCGAAGGCGGCGGTGCCGATCCGTTCCAGGCGACGGAATTCCGCGGAGTTCTCCCAGGCCTTGTCGTAGGCCACGTCCCGCTTCGGGTCGCCGGCGACGGCCATCGGCCGGCTGACGACGAACATGAAGGCCTTGCCGCGGAACACCGTCGCGAACACGTAGACCGCGGCCACGAAGGTGTAGAAGGCGGGGCGGGCCACCAGGAACCGCGGGTCGCCGCTGGTGACGAAGCTGAGCACGATGCCCAGCGCGAGCTCGGTCAGCACCAGCAGGGCGAAGCCGTCCAGCTTGCGGCGGCGGATGATCGACACCGCCATGCCCACGCCCTGGAGCACCACACCCGCCACCAGCGCGATCGCCGCCGCGACGCCAAGGGCGTACAGGCCGAACATCACCGCCAGCGACACGATCGTGCAGGTCAGCAGCAGCGCGGTGTCGCGCTCACCCGTGTCGGTCAGCTTGCCGAAGGCCGCCTTGCCGGCGATCAGGATGCCGCCGGCCGCCAGCGACAGGACCGACGGCACGCCCAGCGGCTGCAAGGCGAGGTAGACCGCGATCGGGACGACGATGTCCAGCGCCATGTCGAGCAGCGCGACGAGTAAGACGCGTGCTTTGGCCGTGTTCATGGAAAGGTTCCCCCTCAACGTCGGCGGCGGCCGCGTTCGGGCCGCTCCTCCTGCTCACGTTCCGAAACGGCCGCCTTGCTGTGCTCGAACTTCCACAGCAGGCGGGTCAGCTCGCGGATCTCGTCCGCGTCCCAGTCCTCGACGAAGCTCTCGAACCGGCGCATGCCGAACTCGGTCAGCTCCGCGATCTCCTGGCGGCCCTGCTCGGTCAGCTCCGCGACGAACGCCCGGCCGTCGCTGGGGTCCGGGCGGACCGTCACCTTGCCCTCGTCCTCCAGGTCGCGCAGCTGCCGCGTGACGAGCGACCGGTCCACCCCCATGGCCTCGGCCAGCTCCGACGGCCGGCTGCCCTCGTGCATGGCGACGGTTTGGAGCAGCCGCAGCTCGCCGGCCTTGGGGCGCTGCTTCATCGCCCGCGTCATGCCGTTGTTCACCACGAACAGCGCCGCGACCAGTCCCTCGACGTCCTCCCGGCTCACCATGCGCCCACTGTAGAGGTAGTTGATGGACTCCATCAACTAGTTTGCCCAAGGAAGGCCGGCGCTCACCCAGTCGGGGCTGAGCGGGCCCAGGCGGAGCGAGGCGGGGCGAGAAGGGCAAGGCGAGGCGGCCCGAGTTCGCCAACGACCCCGAAGAAACAATTCCAGAATTCGAATCCCCGTAATTGCGGCCACAAACAATCGTGCGGCGAGATGGCGCCAGCGGCGGCATCTCGCCGCAGGTCGAGCTTGTTCGACCGAAGCGGCGAGAGTAGAGCTGATTATGCATGTTCCACACAAAACCATGAATGGAGCTATTCGTGCTTCGCATCTATTCCGCCGCGGTCGCCCTGCTCGCCGCGCTCGGCACCGCCCCGATGGCAGCCGCCGCTCCAGCGGCATCCGCACAGCCCATGGGCTACGACAGCTGCAAACCCGGCTGGTTCTGCATCTACAGCGGCTGGAACGGCGGAGGCACCAAATGCCAGTGGTCGGACCCCAGCGTGCGGGACACCGCCGACCTCTGTTCCTTCATCCAGAAAGGACAGAACGTCCGTTCTGTGTGGAACGGAACCGGACACCGGGTGCAGTACTACACCGGGAACAATTATCACAACCGCATCGGATCCACCCTCGCCCATGCGGGCGGAAACCTACAGGGCAACTACCAGATCCGTTCCTTCCGACCTCAATGAGAGGGCGGGCAGACCGGTTGATATTCCCACGTCCCCAGACGCCACAACGGCGGGTCGACCGGTGACCCGGCTCACAAGGTTGGTTAGGGCTACTAAGTGATACGTTGCGTACGCAACTGACTACGCGATGTCGGGAGGGGTCACCGATGACGCAGCAGGCCGACTGGGACATTGTCACCGACGTGGGCATCACCGCGCTGGCCGTCGCCGCCGCGCGGGCGATCGAGAGCCACCGGGCGAATCCGCTGGTGTCCGATCCGTACGCGGAGCTCTTCGTCGCCGCGGCGCGGCCGCAGCCGCCGATGCCGACACGGCCGGCCGACGCGCCGGATCCGTGGCAGGACATGGGCGACTACCTGGGCGTGCGGTCCCGGTTCTTCGACGAGTACTTCGCCGCCGGCGCGACCAGGCAGGCGGTGCTGCTCGCGGCCGGACTGGACGTGCGGGGCTACCGGCTGGACTGGCCGGCCGGCACCGTCGTCTACGAGCTGGACGTGCCGAAGGTGTTGCAGTTCAAGCAGAACGTGCTCGCCGACAACGGCGTCGCGTCGCGCACCGAGGTCCGGAACGTGGACGTCGACCTGCGTGACGACTGGCCGACGGCGCTGCAACGCGCCGGTTTCGACCGCACGGCGCCGACCTCCTGGCTGGCCGAGGGGTTGCTGCCGTTCCTGCCGAACGACGCCGTCGAGCGGCTGTTCACCCTCGTCGACGAGCTGTCCGCGCCGGGCAGCCGGTTCGCCGTCGAGCACATCGACATCGACGTCAGCGACCTGGCCAACCAGCAGCCGATGGCCGACATGGCCAAGGACTTCGGGTTCGACATCACCGACATGTGGCCGAACGACAAGACCTTCGCCCCCGTGCAGTGGCTGGCCGACCACGGCTGGCGGGTCACCAGCACGCCGGTCCTAGCCGCGGCCGAGGGCTACGGCCGTCCGCTCCGGCCGAGCGCCGCTGGCCTGCGGCACACCGTGCTCATCACCGCCACCAAGGGCTAGGCGCGATAGCGCGCGACTCCGTCCACTGTGGACGACCGCAGCCGTCCGTCCCGGACGAGCACGTCCAGGTGGGCGGAGGTCTCGCCGATGGCCAGCATCCGGTTGAAGATGTCCATCTCGGACAGCTTGCGGTTGTGCCGGGTCCAGCCCATCCGGGCCGCCACCTCGGCCGCCGTCGCCTCGTCCTGAGCGAGGGCGTGTTCCGTCTCGTCCAGGCGGCGGCGGTGGTGGTCGAGCAGCTCGTCCACGCGGACGTGGGTGGAGTCGGCGACCGGGCCGTGCGCCGGCAGCAGCCGCATCTCCGGGTGCTCGCGGACCAGCCGCAGCGAGTCCAGGTAGTCGCCGAGCGGCAGTTCCTGCCGGACCAGCTCGAAGCCGATCGACGGCGTGATGTGCGGGAGGATGTGGTCACCGGCGAAAAGCAGCGACGAGTCGGCGTCCAGGAATACCAGGTGGCCCGCCGTGTGCCCCGGTGTCGGCAGCGCTCGCAGCGTCCGCGTCTCCAGCCGGATGTCCGTCGCGCCCCGGATCCACTCGTCCGGCTGCTCGTAGCCGTCCTGCCGGGGGCCACCCTTCTTCATCCCCTGCCGCATCCGCTCCGCGATGTCCTCCGCGCCCCAGCGGACCAGGTCGTTCAGCTGGCCCTCGACCCGCCCGTGCAGGATCGCCTCCAGCGAGGGCTGCTCCCCGATGCCCAGGCTCACCCGGGACCCGAACATGCGCCGCAGCGTGATGCCCAGCGTGTAGTGGTCGCGGTGGACGTGCGTCACCAGGAACCGGCTGATGCTCTCGAAGCCGTGCCCGATGCTGCCCAGGGCCTGTTCCAGCTGGTCACGCGCCTCGTCAAGGGCCCAGCCCGAGTCCACCAGCACCAGCTCGTCGCCGTCCGCGACCGCGTAGACGTTGACCGCGCGCAGGCCGTCGTTGGGTAGCGGCAGCGGGATCCGGTGCACCCCCGGCGCCACCTCGTACGCCCCCGGCTCCATCCACGCCGTCCGGGCATCGGCGATATCAGTTGCCAAAGCCAACCTCCCTCTCGGGAGTGTGCCACGGCGGCCCCCGCCCGCAGCCGCGCGGTGAACAGCGTCACGTGGCGGCGGTCACGGGCTCACCCGCGACGCCCAGGTCGGGTCGATCGCTCCGTAGATATGGCCGCCACGTGGCTCGACGCCGCCGTGAGGAGGAGCACCCATCGGCCGCCTTGAGCGCACGAAGAGAAGTAGCAGCCGGCCCGCGTGATGGTGGCGGACGAGTGTTGCCCGGCGCCACCACCACGCGGTTCGTGTCAAGGCCAGCGACCGCT
Organism: Kutzneria kofuensis; assembly: GCF_014203355.1. Lineage (NCBI taxonomy): Bacteria > Bacillati > Actinomycetota > Actinomycetes > Pseudonocardiales > Pseudonocardiaceae > Kutzneria > Kutzneria kofuensis. Next base: position 7,492,139 of record NZ_JACHIR010000001.1, on the reverse strand, counting down.
TTTCCGAGGCGATTGTTCCAGCCAGCCCCGACGGGTCGTTCTCGTGACTAAAACACCGCTAGCTTCCATTTTCGACACCCCCGCGTGTCGGTTTACTGGTTCAGACCATCGTGGTTGTCGTGGACGGGCTGTCCACTCGGTTGATGAGCCCCCAGGCGGCCTTCTCCGCCTTGGCGGGCGCCGAGCCGAAGGCCGGCACGGCAATAGGGGTGAGTGCAACCGCAACGAAGAGCGCAGCGGCAAGCGCCCGCTTACAAACGATCAACGTCATGAGCGGGGAGGATGCCAGACGGCGTAAGCCGCCCCCTCGCCGGGGGTCACCTGTCTGGGGTCAACCCCCCGTTCGTGCGCTACTCGTGCACGTGCACCGAACGTTGTTAGTTGCCCATTAAATTATTCGTCCGGGTGACGAGCGTGTCCTTGCTACGCTCCGTGCTGCCACTCCGGCCCGCCCGGATTCATGTCACCGCCGGCCCCGCGCAGAAGGTTGCGCAACTGCGTCACTCGGCCATCCGTGTCCGGGACGGCGGTGTCGGTCAGGAAGTCCAGGGCGGCACGCCAGGAGGACCGCGCGCCGCTGTGATCACCGCGGGCGGCAAGCGCATAACCGCGTACAAGCAGGGCACGAGTCCGCAAATCCGGCGACTTCGCCGTTTCCGGTAGCCCAAGGGAGCGGTCAGCCCATGCGATGGTGTTGTCGAAGGAGCCGAAATCGTAATGGATCTCGGCCAGCGTCACCTGCGTTTCGGCGACCTTCACCCGATCGCCGCTCCTGATGTGTAGAGCGAGCGCTTTGCGAGCCAGGGGTAATGCTTCCGAATTCTCGCCGTGCTCGTGCAAGAGAGTCGCCATTTCCGCCAGCGTCGTGCCCTTTCCCCTGGTGTGTCCGATGTTCTCGCGAATACTGAGGGCTCGTCGGTACAGTTCGAGTGCCTCGTCGTCGCGGCCGAGTTTGCGGTAGGCGTTGGCCAGCTGATCGATGACCACGGCCTCGGTGTTCTGAGTCCCGATCTCCTGGACAGCGGACAGCGCTTTCTCGTACAGGCCGACGGCGGTGTCCAGATCGCCGGTCGCCACGTGCACGCTGGCCAGATTGGACAACACGATCGGCAGCAGCTCGCGGAGATCATGCGCGGAGGCGATGGCCAACGCCCGGCGCAGCGCCGTCTCGGCGTCGGCGTACTTGCCGAGGCGGTGATTGATCATGCCGAGGTCGTTGTACATTCCGCACTCGCCCTCGGAATTGCCCAGTTCGCGGGCCGCGTCCAGGCCGATGCGATGGATCGCCAGCAGTTCGGTGTGCATGCGGAGCCGATCCATGACCTCCTGGCAGTACGCGGCCAGCCGCCAGCAGTGCTCCGGGAATCCCCGGCGAGCGATGGCCACGGCGGCACTCAGGGTGGCCGACTCGGCGCTCGCCCAGGCGATGACGGCCGAATCGTCCTCGAAGGTCATCGGCTGCACCGGGGCCGGAGCAGGCAAGGAAGGAATCTCCGCGCCACTGGGGACCAGGCGGCGATAGCCGGCCGCCAGGGACAAGACGAGCCAGTCGAGCATTCGACGTTGCGCGGCCCGAGCGTCCGGCACTGCCTCGGTACGCTCGGCGAGTTGGGCGGCATAGCCATGGAGAAGCTGGTGCAAGCGGAAACGGCGGCCGGTGCCGTGCTGCAGTAGGTTCACGCGGACCAGGGCGCGCAGGTTCTGGTCCACTTCGGACCGTTCGGCGTCGAGCAGGGCACACACGGCGTCGGCGGAGAAGTCGGTGCCGGGTAACAGCCCGAGTGCGGCGAAGGTGCCGGCGGCCGACGGCGAAAGGGCCTGGAACGACCAACTGAACGGAGCGGCGAGGGTGGCGGCCTCGTCGTCGTCGCTGCCGAGGGCGCCGAGCACGTCCTGCCGTTGCAGCTCGCGGGCCAGGTCGACGAGGCGGGCGTGTGGGCGCTCGACGACGCGCTGGGTGACGATGCGCAGCGCGAGCGGAAGTCCGCTGGTGAGGCTGGCCAGATGTCGAACCGCGTCGCGGTCCTCGGCGGCGCGGACCGGGCCGAGTGACGAGGTGAGCAGCGAGAGGGACTCCTCGGCGTCCAGCGGGGACACGGTCATCGACTCGGCGTGGTCGTGCACGACGAGTCCGGCGAGCAGGTCTCTGCTGGTGATCAGGATGACGCAGTTCGGCGCGGCGGCGAGTAAGGGCTTGACCTGACTGGTGTCCCGGGCATTGTCGAACAGCAGGGCGATCCTCTTCTGTCCCAACATGCTGCGTATGCGGGCCTGGCGTTCGTCCACGCTCTTCGGGATGTCATGGTCGCCGAGCGACAGCAACAACACCGACAGGGCGTCTTCCGGGGCCAGCGGTCCGGTGGGGCCGTAGCCGCGCAGGTCTATCGAGTACTGGCCATCCGGGAAGCGGTCGCGGTTGCGATCGATCCACTGCACGGCGAGGCTGGTTTTGCCGACGCCGGGCATTCCGTGCAGGGTGCACACCCGATGCGTCCCGGCGGCCTCGCCGTTGGCGAGGAGTGTGTCCAGCCGGGCGAGGAGATCGGCGCGGCCGACGAAGTCGGGGACGGCTCGGGGCAATTGGCGCGCCGAGCGCGTCTGCACGGTCGATTGCGTGTGCACGACGGAATCGCGTTCCGAGCGGAGCAGGCCGGTGTACAGCGCGCGGAGCTCGGGGCCGGGATCGGTGCCCAGTTCGTCGGCGACCCGCTCCCGGAAGCGGTTGTAGACCCTGATGGCTTCGCTGATCTGGCCGAGCGCGGCGAGTGCGCGCATCTGCCGAAGGATCAGTTCCTCGTCGAGTTCGCGGCCGCGAACGAGGGTGCGAACGACACGAAGGACCTCAGTGTTCTCGCCGAGCGCAAGTTGGCTGTCGAACAGCGCGTAGTGGGCGCGCAGACGGTCGAACGTCTCCAGCTGTTCGCGGCAGTGATCGGCCCAAGGACCCTTGACCTCGGCCAGCGGTCGTGGCGTCCACAGCGCCAATCCCTCCTTGAGCAGGGCGGACGCTTTCGAATGATCGTGCCGCGCCGCCGATTCGTACGCCTGTTCGGCAATCGCGCGGAACCTGTGCAGATCAATGAGACCGGGATCGGTGCTGATGCGATAGGCATTGCCGTCACGCTCGATCCGCGCCGGCGCGGCCGCCTTTTCCAGCGCCTTGCGCAGGCGGCTCACCAGTGCGTGGAAGTTGCTTCTGACCTGCTCGAAAGTCCGGTCCGGCGACCACAACTCACCCACCAGCGTGTCGATCGGAACGGAGTTGTTGACATCGTGCAGCAGCAACGCGAGCAGGCCGCGTTGCTTGGTCGTGCCAAGATCGACCTGAACCCCGTGCACGTGCAGCCGGGTAGGTCCGAGGATCGTGAATTCCACCAGCGCCGCCCTTCGCTGGTCACCCTTTAAGACTTCGGATTTCCAGTGTGCACCAGTGCGCGCGCCGCACCACCGCAAATTCGGGGTTGTTCTCCCGATCGGTCTAGTCGGCAAGCGAACCGCAAGTGCGCCGTCAACCGTGAAGGTCACGCTGGACGCGCGGAGTCGGGGATAACGCAAGGGGGTACCACATGTCCGCCGCCGAATGGTTGACCGCGCCGGTCGGCATCAACGCGTCCCGCTGGGTGACGCGCTCGGGCCTGCGCACCGTGCTCGCCGTCGTCCACACCGTCACGAGCGGCCAGCGCCTGCTCGAGGCGATCGAAACCGTCGAAACCGACCCACGGGTGCAGATCCTGTTCACCCAGGGCCCGGACGCCTTCAGCAACGGGGTCGGCGACTTCCTGCGCGACACCGAAGGCGTGGTGCTGGACTGGCACCAAGCCGTGAACACGCATTTCGATCTTGCGATCAGCGCGGCGTACGGTGGGCTGCACGAACTGCACGCACCGCTGCTGGTGATGCCGCACGGCGCCGGGTACGGCAAGACTCACGACGGCGGCGTACGGGCCGAGAGCTACGGGCTGGACGCCCAGCGGCTGACCCACAACGGCCGGGTGCTGATGGACGCCGTCGTGCTTTCCCATGACAGCCAACTGGAACTGCTACGCCGACAGTGCCCGGAGGCGGTCGACCGAGCCGTCGTGGTCGGCGACATCTGCTACGACCGTCTCAAGGCCAGCGTCCCGCAGCGCGATGCCTACCGCGCGGCGCTCGGCCTGGCACCGGGCCAGGAACTGGTCGTCGTCGCGTCGACGTGGGGAGGGAACTCGCTGTTCGCCCGCAACGGCGACCTGCTGCCGCATCTGCACGAGAACCTCGCCGCCGACCGCTACCGGCTGGCCGCGCTGATGCACCCGGCGGTGTGGTTCGGTCACGGGCGGCGGCAGTTGCGGTCGTGGCTGGCGGACAGTCGAGCGGCCGGCCTCCTGCTGGTGCCACCGGAGGCCGACTGGCGGGCTGTGGTCGTGGCGGCCGACTATCTGATCGGCGACCACGGTTCCGTCCCGGCCTACGCCGCCTCGATCGGCCGTCCGGTGCTGCTCACCGACCAGCCGCTGCGAGCGGTGCACTCCGCCGGCTCGGCGCAGGAGTCGCTGTCGGCAGCGGCGGTCCGACTGGCGCCGGGAGAACCGGTGGAGCCCCAGCTCGCCGCTGCCCGGCGCCGTGCCGTCACGGTGAGCACGCTGGTGGCCAACCGCATCACCTCCCGGCCGGGCACCGCCATGGCCACGCTGGCCGAGCAGCTGTACCGGTTACTCGGACTGACTCCCTCGGGTCGGCATCGCGCTGTCGAGCCCGTGCCGGTGCCGGCCCCGGGCGGGTGGTGACCGTGCACCGCGCCGTGGACGGCACCACCGTCTGCACCGTCCACGACGGACTCGCGCAGCTGGCGGATGTGCTCGTCGCCGAAGCCCCTGACGAACGAACCGCACACCGCCTGGCACGGGAGACGCTCGCCGACCATCCCGCCGGTGTCCTCCTTTTCGTACTGCCGGACAACGGTTTCGTGGTCGCCGTGCGGGGCGGCGCGACGTTCACGGTCCACACCGGTCGGTCCCTTGTGGACCAGCTGGCTCTCGTGCTGCATGCGATGTGGTCAAGTCGTTGAGCAGATTCCGTGCCGCGGGCAACCGCCACGACCGCAACGTCGTGAAGATCTCGACCGCGGCACGGAGATGCTCGACGGCATCGGCGACGTCGCCGCACCGCCGTGCGATGTCGGCGAGCACCTCGTGGCTCTCGGCCACCCCGGCCGGCGAGCCGAGGGCGGCCAGCTCGGAAAGGGCACGGGTGGCCGTCTCGCGGGCCATGTCCGTGTCCCCCGCGCCGGCGGCGGCCCGGCCCCGGGCCACGAGAACCCTCGCCTCGTTGTACGGATCGGCGACGTCCAAGCCGGCGAACACCGCGGGCGCCTCGGCGAGCACGTCGAGCGCCTCGCGGTGGCGGCCCGCGGCCGACAGCGCCGTGCCGAGATTGATCAGCGTCAGCCCCAGCGAACGAGCCGCGCCCAGCCGACGGTTGGTCGCGGCCAGCGACCTGAACTCGTCGATCGCCGGCTCCGGCTGGCCGGACTCCAGGTGCAACAGCGCGAGTCCCTCCTGGGCGTCGGCTACACCGCGGTCGTCGTCGATGGACCGCGCGCAGTCCATCGACAGCCGGAAACACTGCTCGGCCTCGTCGCGCCGGCCGAGAATGGCGCACACCCGGCCCAGTCGCTTCAGCATGTCGGCCTCCGCGAACACGTTGCCCCACGTCCGGGCGGCGGCCACCCCACGCCGGTCGATCTCCAGCCGGTCGAGATAGTGCTTGCGGTACAGCAGCAGTGGCCACATCACGTCGGACAGCTGCCACGCGAGCTCCGCCCACCCCTGCTCCATCGCCGCGCGCCCGGCGGCGATCAGGTTGACCCGCTCGCCGTCCAGCCAGTCCAGCGCCTCGTCACGGCCGGCGAACTCCGGCAGTTCGACCGGCTCGGCGGCGAACGCGTACGGCAACCGACGGCGGCTCGGGCTCACGAGCCGATCGGCCCGGCCGGCCGCGGCGAGATACCACTCCACCACGGCCCGCAGTGCCGCCGCCCGCTCGTCGTCGCCGTCGTGCCGGACGCACTGTTCACGCGCGTGCAGCCGCAGCAGGTCGTGCAGCCGGAACCGGTCCTCGCCGACTTCCTCCACCATGCTCACCTCGACCAGCTCGCCGAGCAGCTTCCTGGCCACCGCCGGATCGGCGCCCGTCAGAACCGCGCAGGCCGGGCCCACGCCGAACTCGGCGCCGGGCTGCAACCCCTGCCGGCGATACAGCGTCGCCTCGGCGTCCGACAGCGCCCGGTACGACAGATCGAAGCTGGCCAACACGGACACCTGCCCCGGGGCGGACAGCGCGTCCAGCCGACGCCGCTCGTCGGACAGCTCGGTCACCACCCTCGCCACCGACCACTTGGGCCTGCTCGCGAGGCGAGCCGCCGCCACCCTGACCGCGATCGGCAGGCCGCCGCACAGGTCCACCAGGCTCTGCGCCTGATCGGGCTGCCGGTCCACCCGGTCGTCCCCGACAGTCCTGGCCAGCAATCGGACCGCGGCCGCGGACGTGAGCGGTTCCACCTCGAGTATCCGGGCCCCGTCCGCGGCGAGCCCGGTCAGCCGGTGCCTGCTGGTCACGACGACGGCGCAGCCCGGCGACGCCGGCAGCGCCAGCCGGACCTGCGCCGCCGAGAAGGCGTCGTCGAGGAACACCAGCAGCTTGCGGTCGGCGGTCACGCTGCGGAACAGCGCCGCCTGCTCGGACAGGCCCACCGGCATCCGCTGCGGGTCGACGCCCAACGTGCGGAGAAACGCGCCGAGAATCTCGCTCGGCGGCACCGGATCGGAGCCGCCGAACCCGGCCAGATCGGCGTGGAGTTCGCCGTCGGGAAAGCGGTTCCGTCGGGCATGCGCCCACTGCAACGCGAGCGCCGTCTTTCCGACGCCACCCTGCCCGGTCAGCACGACCACCAGCGGATACTCGCCCGCCTGCGCCTCGATCAGCATGTCGTCCAGCGCGGCCAGTTCGGCTCGCCGCCCAGTGAAATGCACCGGCGCGGGCAGCAACTGCCGCGGCAGCGGCGGCCGGTCCGCACCAACCGCCGTGTGCACATGCACTCCCCCGTGAATGACGCCGGTCTGCACGACATTGGCTATGGAATCGGCATTCACCTCGTTGTCCACGGCACCCCCGTCCCGTCACCTCGTTTTCGACGGTACGGGACGGTTCCCCGCCGTGGATCCACCACACGGGGCGTCCGACCTCTTGCGGCTGTGACGCATATCCGTGTACGCCTGCAGAGAAAGTCGTCCCCACTACGACGTCGGGCCACGCCGCCGGCTCGGCTGGAGGAAAGCATGTCCAGCTCGATCTCGCGGCGGGAATTCGGCCGCCTGGCGGTGTTGACGGGCGGTGCGCTGGCGGCAGCGGCCGGCACGGCGGAGGCAGCGCCGGAAACCACCGAGGCGGCGACGGACTGGTCGAAGGCGGTGGTGGACTCGACCATCGCCCGCAACCCGGACCCGAAGTCGCTCGGAGGCTGGGGGTACACGCAGGGCCTGTTCCTGTACGGCACGTACCTCGTCTACCAACGCCTGCGCACGCCCTCGTACCTGGCCTACATCAAGCGCTGGGTGGACTACTCCGTCGACAGCTCGGGCCACATCAACAACTCGTTCAACAGCCTGGACTCGATGCAGGCAGGCGTGTTGCTGCCGATCCTGCACCGGGAGACGGGCGACAGCCGCTACCGCACGGCGGCGCAGCAGCTTCGCAACCGGTACCCGAGCTACCCCCGCACGAGCGACGGGGCGATGTGGCATTCGACGTCGTTCACGCAACAGCTGTGGTGCGACGGCCTGTACATGGGGCAGCCGTTCCTGGCCGACTACGGCAAGCAGTACAACGACCAGACGTACTGCTTCCAGGAGGCGTACCACAACCTGACGACGTACTTCGGGCACCTGACGTCGCCGACGGGGCTGCTGTTCCACGCGTACTCGGCGGACGGCAAGGCGTCGTGGGCGAACAAGACGACGCACACCTCGCCGTACTTCTGGGCCCGGGCGATCGGCTGGGTGGCGCTGGCGCACTTCGACGTGCTGGACGCGCTGCCGGCCGACGACTCCCGGCGGGCGCAACTGGTCAAGAACGTGCAGCAGCTGGTGAACGCCTTCGTGAAGTATCAGGATCCGGCCACGGGGCGCTGGTTCCAGGTCGTCGACAAGGGCACGGATCCGAACAACTGGACGGAGACCTCGGCCTCGTCCATGTACACCTACGCGATCTCCCGGGCGGTGCGCGCCGGCTATGTGTCGTCGAGCCTGTCCGCGGCGGCGCAGAAGGGTTATCAGGGCGTGTTGAAGAAGGTGACGCTGGGCTCGGACGGCCGCACGAACATCGCCGACATCTGCCCGGGAACCGGCGTCACCGGATCGCTCTCCGGCTACTACGGCCGGCCGCGTACCACGAACGACCAGCACGGCCTGGGCACGTTCCTGATCATGAACGAGGAGCTGACGAAGCCGCTGTAGGCGTCCGCGCGGGCACCACGGCGCGGTGGTGCCCGCCGCGCAAGTTCCTCGTACTCGACCAGCGTGACCATCGGCTCGCCGGCCTTGATCACGTGCTCCGGCGCAGCCCGGATCTGTGACAGGCTTCAGCGGGCGGTGCCGACCGGCAGCGCGACGGCGGTGCCGGCGAGCATGACAGCGGCGCTGAAGATCAGGGCGGCGCGGAGGTCGACCGTGCCGAGGAAGCCGCCGAGGACGGCGCCGACCGGCTGCGTGCCGTAGACGAGGAAGCGCCAGCCGGCGTTGACGCGGGACAGCTGCTCTGGGGCGACCATGGCCTGCCGGAAGGTCTGCTGGTTGACGCCGTAGAGGGCGGGCCCGGCACCGCGAAGCGCCTGGGAGAGCAGGGCGGGGCCGGCGGCGAGGAGGAGGCCGGCGCAGGAGGACAGGAGCATGCCCAGCACGAAGGTCTTACCGGGGCCCAGCCTCCGAGTGACCACAGGCGTGATCAATGCGCCGGAAATGCCGGCGACACCGGCGATCGTCACGGCGACGCCGACCAGGCCAGGCGAGAAACCCAGCACCCGCACCAAGTACAGCACCAGCACGGCGTTCTGCATCTGACCGCCGAGCGCGCCGAGGGTGGCGGCGATGGTGACGGGTCGAAGCACCGGATGCGTGAAGGCGATCCGCAGGCCCCCGAAAAGGTCGGGCTTGCCCCGCAAGGGGTTCCCGCCGCCGGAAACGGTGATCCGGCTCTTGCACAGTGCGGCGACAAGGAACGACACGGCGTCGACGGCCGTCGCGAGCGGGGCGGTCAGCAGCACGACGAGCCCGCTGCCGAGCGCGGATCCGGCCACGTTCACGGTGGAACTCGTGAGCATCAGGGCGCTGTTGGCCGGTAACAGCTGCTCACGAGGCACCAACATCGGGGTGAACGACTGCGCGGCGACGGCGTCGAACAGCGCGCACACACCGACCAAGGTCACCACAACGTACAGCTGCGCCAACGAGAGCACGCCCAGCACCGCGGCGACCGGGACGGAGCCGATCAGCACCAGCTGGCACAGATCGGTGATCACCAGGATTTGCTTGTACGGCAACCGATCCACCCATACCCCGGCCGGTAGACCGAGCATCAGGTGGGGCAGGAATGCGACCGTGCCGAGGAAGCCCATCTCGAACGGCGTCGCATGCAGGTAGACCACCGCCGCCAGCGGCAGCGCCACCGTCGTCACGCTGGATCCCAGCAGGGACACGGAGTTCCCGACGAACAGCCGGCGGAAGTCCTTGTACCGCAAGAGCAACGTCACGGACGCGACCCTACAAGCCTGGTTCCGTCCCGAACCGCTCGCTCTGCCCACAGCAGAGCGCCCCGCACATACCCCCGCCGATCACCGGCAACCGCCCGTGCCACCGACAGCAGATCTCCCCCGGCCACCCTCCGTGACCTGCTTCACCCGCAGCTGGATAGCAAAATTATATCCAGGCGTGTAGGTTCGGAGTCGCGGTCGTGAGCCGCCGACCGGGGACACCGCCGACCGAAGGCGCCGGCGATCGAGGACAGGGGAAAGACCATGGACATCAAGGGATCCGTCGCACTCGTCACCGGCGCCAACCGCGGCATCGGCCACGCCTTCGCCCGCTCGCTGCTCGCCCACGGCGCCGCCAAGGTCTACGCCGGGGCCCGGGACCTCACGTCGATCACCGACCCCGACCTGGTTCCGCTGCGCCTCGACGTCACCGACCCGGACGACATCGCCCGCGCCGCCGCGGCGGCCGGCGACGTGTCGATCCTGGTCAACAACGCCGGCATCGGCAGCAAGGGCGACCTCATGACCGGCGACTTCGACGAGGCGCGGCGCATCATGGAGGTCAACTACTTCGGCACCTGGGCCGTGTCCCGGGCCTTCGCCCCGATCCTCGCCCGCAACGGCGGCGGAGCCGTGGTCAACATGCTCTCGCTCGCCTCGTGGGTCGGCAGCGCCCGCTGGCCCGCCTACGCCGCCTCCAAGGCCGCCCAGTGGTCCCTCACCCAGACGCTGCGCGCCGGCCTGGCCGACCAGGGCACGCTCGTCGTCGGCGTGCATGCCGGCTTCGTCGACACCGACATGAGCGCCTGGGTCACCGGGCCCAAGATCACCGCTGACGACGTCGCCGAGCAGACCGTCCGGGCGCTGCTGGCGGACCAGGCCGAGGTGCTGGCCGACGAGCCGACCCGGCGGACCAAAGCCGCGCTCTCCCAGCCCGTCGACGCGTACGTGAGTGGCTCACTTCGCCGCTGAGAGCAAGTGAGCCACTCACGTGGCGAACCCGTCAGATGTTGCGCCGGTACTGACCGCCGACCTCGAAGAACGCCTCGGTGATCTGGCCGAGGGTGCACACCCGGGCGGCGTCCATCAGCACCTCGAACACGTTCTCGCCGCTGGTGGCGGCCGTGCGCAGCCGGGCCAGCGCGTCGGCGGCCTCGGAGCGGTGGCGGCGCTGGAAGTCCAGGGTCCGCTCGACCTGGGACTCCTTCTCCTGCTCGGTGGCGCGGGCCAGCTCGATCTCCACCGGGCCCTCGTCGGCCTGCGGCGCCAGGAACGTGTTCACGCCGATCAGCGGCAGCGTCCCGTTGTGCTTGCGCTGCTCGTACAGCATCGACTCGTCCTGGATCCGGCCGCGCTGGTAGCCGGTCTCCATGGCGCCGAGCACGCCGCCGCGCTCGGAGATCCGGTCGAACTCGGCCAGCACGGCCTCCTCGACCAGGTCGGTCAGCTCGTCGACGACGAACGAACCCTGCAACGGGTTCTCGTTCATCGACAGGCCCCACTCCTTGTTGATGATCAGCTGGATGGCCATGGCGCGGCGCACCGAGCTCTCGGTGGGGGTGGTGACGGCCTCGTCGTAGGCGTTGGTGTGCAAGCTGTTGCAGTTGTCGTACAGCGCGCACAGGGCCTGCAGCGTGGTGCGGATGTCGTTGAAGTTCATCTCCTGCGCGTGCAGCGAGCGACCCGAGGTCTGCACGTGGTACTTGAACTTCTGCGACCGCTCGTTGGCGCCGTAGCGGTCCCGCATCGCGATGGCCCAGATCCGCCGCGCCACCCGGCCGATCACGCTGTACTCGGCGTCCATCCCGTTGGAGAAGAAGAACGACAGGTTGGCGGCGAAGTCGTCGATGTCCATGCCGCGCGCCAGGTACGACTCCACGTAGGTGAAGCCGTTGGCCAGCGTGAACGCCAGCTGGCTGATGGGGTTGGCGCCGGCCTCGGCGATGTGGTAGCCGGAGATCGACACCGAGTAGAAGTTGCGCACCTTGTTGGCGATGAACCATTCCTGGATGTCGGCCATCATGCGCAGGCTGAACTCGGTGGAGAAGATGCAGGTGTTCTGGCCCTGGTCCTCCTTGAGGATGTCGGCCTGCACGGTGCCGCGCACGTTGGCCAGCGCCCACGCCCGCAGCTCCGCGGTCTCCTCGGCCGACGGCTCCCGGCCGTGCTCGGCCCGGAACGCGTCGACGCGCTGGTCGATCGCCGTGTTCAGGAAGTAGGCCAGGATCGTCGGCGCCGGGCCGTTGATCGTCATCGACACCGACGTGGTCGGCGAGGTGAGGTCGAAGCCGTCGTAGAGGGCCTTCATGTCCTCCAGCGACGCGATGGACACGCCGGAGGTGCCGATCTTGCCGTAGACGTCCGGGGGGGTGTCGGGGTCGCGACCGTAGAGCGTGACGGAGTCGAACGCGGTGGACAGCCGGGTCGCCGCCGAGCCCTCGGACAACAGCTTGAACCGCTTGTTGGTGCGGAAGGCGTCGCCCTCGCCGGCGAACATGCGGGCCGGGTCCTCGCCGTCCCGCTTGAACGGGAAGACGCCCGCCGTGTACGGGAAGCGGCCGGGCAGGTTCTCCTTGCGCAGGAAGCGCAGCAGCGTGCCGTCGTCGTCGAACCGGGGCAGGCTGACCCGGCGGACCTTGTTGCCGGACAGCGTCTCCCGGGTCAGCGCGGTGCGGATCTCCTTGTCCCGCACGGTGAACACCAGCTCGTCGCCGGAGTACTGCTCGACCGTGTGCGGCCAGTCGGCCAGCAAGTCGGCGCTGTCCCGGTCCACCTTGCGCTCGGTCTCGTCCACCAGGGCGGAAAGGTCCGAAGTGGACTTACCGGCGGCGTCCAGCGCCTTCTGCGCCTCGACCAGGTGGGCGTGCCGGCGGACGGCCTCGACCTGCTCCTCGGTCCGCCTGTGGTACGAGCGAACCGTGTCGGCGATGTCGGAGAGGTAGCGGGCGCGGGCGGCCGGCACGACGGTGGACGCCGAGGTGGAGACCTTGCCCTCGACCCTGGGCAGCACGCCGTGCTCGAACCCGAGCTCCGCCACGAGGTGCTGGTACAGCGCGGTGACGCCGTCGTCGTTGAAGGTGGCGGCGCTGGTGCCGAAGACCGGCATGTCCTCCCAGGTGGAGCCGAACGCCTCGCGGTTGCGCACCAGCTGGCGGGCCACGTCGCGACGGGCGTCCTCGGCGCCGCGGCGCTCGAACTTGTTGATCGCCACCGCGTCGGCGAAGTCCAGCATGTCGATCTTCTCCAGCTGCGACGCGGCGCCGAACTCCGGCGTCATCACGTACAGCGAGTGGTCGACGAACGGCACGATCGCGGCGTCGCCCTGGCCGATGCCGGGCGTCTCGACGACGATCAGGTCCGCGCCGGCCGCCTTGCAGGCCAGGATCGCGTCGGCCAGGCCGTCCGGCACCTCCGCGCCGGCCCGGCGGGTCGCCATGGAGCGGAAGAACACCCGTTCCCGGTCGAGGCAGTTCATCCGGATCCGGTCGCCCAGCAGCGCACCGCCACCGCGGCGACGACTCGGGTCAACCGCCAGCACGGCGATGTGCAGCTTGTCCTGCTGGTCCAGCCGGAACCGGCGGACCAGCTCGTCGGTCAGCGAGGACTTGCCGGAGCCGCCGGTGCCGGTGATGCCCAGGACCGGCACGCGCCGGTCGCCGACCGCCTCGGTCATCGCCGACCGCAGCTCGCCGGGCAGCTTGCCGGCCTCGATCACCGTGATGGCCCGGGCCAGCGCGTCCTGCGCGCCGGTGAACAGGCCGTCCCAGGTGGCCGGGACCTGCTCGGACAGGTCGGTGTCGCAGGAGGCGACCATGGTGTTGATCATCGCGGCGAGGCCCATGTGCTGGCCGTCGGCCGGCGAGAAGATGCGGGCCACGCCCCGGGAGTGCAGCAGCTCGATCTCCCGCGGCACGATCACGCCGCCCCCGCCGCCGTACACCTTGACGTGCCCGGCGCCGCGCTCGGCCAGCAGCTGCACCAGGTACGTGAAGTACTCGACGTGGCCGCCCTGGTAGGCGCTGATCGCCACGCCCTGCGCGTCCTCCTGGATCGCGGCCGTGACGACCTCGTCCACCGACCGGTTGTGGCCCAGGTGGATCACCTCGGCGCCCTGCGACTGGAGGATGCGCCGCATGATGTTGATGGCGGCGTCGTGCCCGTCGAACAGGCTGGCGGCGGTGATGAACCGGACCGGGTTGCTCGGCTTGTGGAGAGCAACTGCTCCGCTCACTGCGCCACCTCGCTAGCGCTCGGTGTCCGCGTTCGCGGACGCTCGGCGTTGAATGGTTCGCTCGCAAGCTCGCTCACTGGGACTCCTCGTGGGTGGCCTCCCAAATACTTTGCCTTCCTACTATCGGGAGTGCAACCAATGCGGGTGCGGCGCCGCTCACACGGCCGCCCGAAAATCGGGCGTGACCGGCGAATACGACAGTCCGCACGGCCGCCGGGTTAACACCGTTCATCCATCCGGCTACCAGCACGCTTCCGTTATCGGTTGAGCCTGTCGATGCCGCCTGCGCGCCCGTAGGGTCGCACCCGGGTGCCGCCACACCCCGTGATCGGACGAGAACTGAGGAGATCCCTATGCGGGTGAGCAAGGTGGCGGTCGCGGTGCTGGCGCTGGCGGGCCTGACCGCCGGGACCGCGACGGCCGACGGGACCGGATCGCTGCGGCTGTCCGAGGCCACCACGGTCGGCATCCACAACACCTACGACACCGCCGCCTACCAGTACCTGGCGCAGTCGCTGGACGCCGGCGCGAACCTGGTCGAGCTGGACGCGTGGTTCAACATCTTCACGAAGAAGTGGAACGTCAGCCACAGCAACCCGATCGGCAGCGACAACAACTGCGTGCAGGCCAAGTCGCCGACCGCGAACCTGTACAGCGGCACACGCAACCAGAACCTCAACGACTGCCTCGACGACATCAACGTGTGGCTGGGCAACCACCCGAACGCCGGCCCGCTCACGGTGAAGATCGAGCTCAAGGCCGGCTTCGACGCCACCATCGGCCTCGGCCCGGCCAGCCTGGACAGCTACGTGCACAACAGCCTGGGCAGCCGGGTGTTCCGGCCGGTCGACCTGCTCGGCTCGTACCCGTCGCTCGACGACGCCGCCAAGGCCAACAACTGGCCGACCCGGGCCGCGCTCGCCGGCAAGGTGCTGGTGGAGATCATCCCCGGCACGGTCGAGGAGCAGAACCCGACCGACCACCTGCGCACCGACGTCGAGTACGCGCAGTACCTCAAGGGCCTGGCCAGCTCCGGCAACCTGGCGCAGGCGCAGATCTTCCCGGCGGTGCACAACGCCGCCGCCGGCGACCCGCGCAGCCAGTACAGCGACGCCTCGCTGCGGCCGTGGTTCGTGGTGTTCGACGGCGACGCCAGCGCCTACATCGACGGCGGCATCGACACCTCGTTCTACGTGGCCAACCACTACTTCCTGATCATGACCGACGCGCAGAACGTCAAGCCGGCGATCGACGACGTCAACCCGACCGTGCAGCAGGCGCAGGACCGGGTCGCGCTGGTGGCGAGCAAGGGCGCCAGCGTGGTCGGCACCGACTGGCGGCAGCTCACCACCGTGCTGCCCGAGGTCCTGCCCCGGGGCTGAGCGGGGAAGCGGGCCTGACGCCGACGGCGTCAGGCCTGCTTCGACGCCTTTCGGAACGACCGCCGCAGCTGGATGATCCGGCCGTAGCCGGGGATCGCCACCAGCAGGACGCCGCAGATCGCCGCCAGCAGGAGGGCGACGCCGAGCGGGAACTGGCCGCCCCAGCCGAAGAAGTAGATGGTCACGTAGGTGTTGTTCTGCACGATGAAGACGAGCAGCAGCAACAACACGACGGCGGCCACGGTGATGCCTACCCAGAGGCCGCTGATGCGGGTCCGCTTGAGGCGCACGGGCTCGGCGGCGGGGGTGTCGGCGACGCCGGGCTCGACGGCGCCCGGGCGGCCGACCTCGGTGTCGGTGGCGGCGGGCTCGATCGCCGCCCCGCCGCCGGGCACCATGCCGCCGGGCATGGCCGGGACGGCGGGCGTCTCGGGCACGGCGTCGCGCATGGGCGGGACCTCGGGCGTCTCGTGCTGGGCGGCGGCGCCGCGGTTCGGCTCGGTCATGGAGGCCACCTCCTCGCTGGAGTCGTCCCCCTTTGGTACCCGCGAACCGGCGGCGCCGCGCGTCCAGCGCCTAGCCCGTTCGGGTGTCACACACCGCCATGCTGCTGACGACCCGGTTCCGGCCGGCGCGTTTCGCCCGGTAGAGGGCAGTGTCGGCGGCGTGCAGCAGTTCGTCCACACCGGACGCGGCCTCCGGGTACACGGCGACGCCGATCGAGGCCGTCAGCGTGGACAACACCGTGTCGCTGTCCGACAGCGGCACCCGCAGCTCGCTGATGGCCCGCCGGATCCGCTCCGCGATGGCCAGCACATCGCCGCTGCGCAGCCCGGGCAGCAGCACCACGAACTCCTCGCCGCCGAACCGGCCGACCGAGTCGTAGTCCCGCACGGACCGCCGCACGGCGCCGGCGACGGCCTTGAGCACCTCGTCCCCGGCCAGGTGCCCGTACGTGTCGTTGACCCGCTTGAAGTGGTCCAGGTCGACCATCAGCACGCCGAACGCCGTCCCCCGGGTCAGCTCCTTGCCGGCCACGTCCCGCCAGGTCGAGGCGTTGAGCAGGCCCGTCTTCTGGTCCTTGGTGGCCAGCTCCTCCAGGTGCTTGACCAGCACGCTGCGGTGCAGCACGAACAGCGGCACGAACAGGAACAGCAGCGCGAACGGCTGGTACACGAGCACCAGCCCGATCACCGCGCCGATGCAGATCGTGGCCAGCTCGAGGGCGTTGTCGTCGGCGGAGCCGACCAGGTCGCGCAGCGACCGCTCGCCGCCGCCGTCGACCAGCAGGCTGACCGCGATCAGCACCCCGTCGACGGCGAAGAACACCACCGCCGCGGCCAGCACGATCCCGATGGACACGGCGTCCAGGTCGGTCGCGCGGGTCAGCACCGGAACGCCCCCCGCGTCCAGCACGAGCCGCGCGGCCCACGCCGCCAGGACCATCGCGGCGGCATTCATCACCTGCCGGTGCGGGTAGCTGCGCTGGATCCGGTAGCTGCGCAGCACGACGTGCGACGAGACCAGCCCGGTCAGCACCGCCACCCACGACATCGGCAGCGTCAGCACGGCCGCGAACACCCACACCGACACCATGTTGATGTGCACGGAACCGCTCATCACGCGGCGCAAACGCTCGATTCGCCGAGAGGCCTCCCCCTGAACAAAAGCGGCGGCCGCCAGGGCCGCCGCGCTCACCACGGGCACATCCGCGCCGCCGGGCTCGGCGAATGCGGTGGCGATGACCGCCAGCGCGCCGAGATCGACGGCAAGCACATACCAGATCGAGAGCACCGGCCGCCCCCACAACGGCCATTTTCCGATTCGACCCAACCCAAGGTCATCTTGTCGTATGCTCGCCATGGCTCTCCCCCCACGGTTTCCATGGAGTATGCGGGAAGCTGCGGAGTGTGTTCTGGAAACGGATCAGGACCACCCGGCTAGCGCAACGGAGGTCGGACAATGCGTGGTAGGACAACCTGATCAGGTCAAGGTGATCCATCCAACGGGGTCGGCGGCGGACCGCCATCCGTCGCCGACCGTGTCCACTCACCCGGTCAGCTGCACGGCCAACTGCGCGGGATTCGCCACCCGGCGCCACGCCAGCGCCAGTCCGGCCGCCAGCACCACCCCGACGCAGCCGACCACCGCCATTCCGCCCGCCGGCGTGAACACCTGAGCGAATGCGCCGGCGACAAGTGCGCCGACCCCTTGCACCGACTGGATGACGGCGGACGCGAATCCCATTCCCTGGGCCCGTACCGAATTAGGCAGTAAACGCGATGCGGTGGTCATCGCTTGAATGGTGTAAATCGTCGCGGCGGCCCCGCTGCACGCGAACAACGCCATCGACAGCACGAGGTTCGGGTAGAGCGCGCAGGCCGCGATCGGCGCGCCGGCGGCCACCCCGAGCCAGCCGACCGACCGCAGCCTGGCCACCTCGGAGAGCCGGTCGAACAGCAGCGAACCGACGACGGCGCCGATCGGGTCGGCGGCCATCAGCAGCCCGACCGCGGTCGGCCCCATGCCCAGCTGCTCGGCGTACGGCGCGCCCAGTGCCTCCGGCGCGATGTAGAACAGCGCCAGCGCGCCGATGCCCAGCAGGATCCGGGTCCGCGGATCGCGCCAGATCACCGTGAACCCGTGCAGGATCGACGTCGGCTCGGCGTGCTCCTCCGACCGCACCGCCGGCCGCGGCCGGAGCCCGGTCCACAGCAGCAGCGCCGACACGACAAACGTCAGCGCGTCGATGGCCAGCCCCAGGTACGGGTTGAGCACGGCGATCAGCAGTCCCCCGCCGGCGAAGCCGGCCAGCTGCGCCGAGTACGTCGTCACGTTGCGCAGCGACATCGCCGTCACGTAGCGCTGCCCGCTGAGCAGGTCCGGCAGGATCGCCAGCTGGGCGGCGTTGAACGGGCCGGTGGCCAGCACCGACACCGCCAGCAGCAGGCACAGCACCGGCAGCGGCACGTTCGGCACGGCCATCGCCGCGACCAGCACCGCCTGCACGACGTTGGCCGCGACCATCACCTCGCGGCGCGGGAACCGGTCCCCCAGGCCGGCCAGGAAGATCCCGCCGAGCAGCGTCGGCACGTAGGTCAGCGCGAAGGTCAGGCCGGTGAGCACGGCCGAGTCGGTGGTGTTGAAGACCAGCACCGCCAGCGCCACCCTGGCCACCTGGTCACCGAGCGTGGACAGCAGCTCAGCCAACCAGAGCGCGCGGAACTCGCCGGTCTTGAGCACGGTCCCGAAGGTGACCCGTGCTGGTTCGGCATCCATCAAGTTGTCCCCCGTAACCGGTGCATCCCCAAATGTCAGTCGACACAGCACCGATCTTCACGAGGGTAGCGGCCTCGTCACGTTGCGTACCGGTTTTCGGCAAGGTCACGCGTGCCCGTCGCGGCCATCTCGTCGCCCAGCCGGCGCAGCACGTCGGCGACGTCGGCGTCGGCGTGGCGGCAGGCCGCGTCGAACACCGCCAGCCGGGCCTCGTAGCGGTCGCCGTCGTACGAGTCGATGCCCTCGGCCAGCCGGTGGACGGCGTCGGCCTTGTCGAACACGATGCGTTCCACCGCGTCGCAGGCGACCCGCAGCGTGTCGGCGAAGCCGCCGATGCGCTGCCACACCACCCGCTGCCACGGGTCGCGGCGCGCGTCGAGCATGTCGGAACAGAGCGACTCGAGGCTCTCGGCGTCGGCCCGCAACTCGGCCAGCGGGATGTCGCGCTGCCTGTCGTAGCGGGCGCCGATCTCCGTGTCGAAGTCGAACGCCCGGTGCCGTCGGCGGGCGTGTTCGGGCCCGTGCCGGCGGAAGTACTCCAGCCCGTCGGCGCCGGCGTCCAGGATCGGCGTGGAGGAAGGCTCGCCCGCGCTGCCGAACACCTCCAGCCGCGCGGCCAGTTCCGCCAGGTAGCCCGTGCGGGCGGTGGTCGTGCCGCAGCACGCGAGCAGTTCCGCCAGCTCGGCCCGGGAATCGCCGATCCGTTCGTCGAAGGCCACGCGCATGCGCAGCGACGCGTCGTCCATCAGCGAGCCCCCCAACGTGATCGTGCACAGTCACCATGGCACGACGGACGCGCGGCTGGTAGGACCTTTCAGGCAGGTCCGAAAGGTCCGGCGGGCCGGGGTGGGACCATTGTCCGGTCAGGGGGGTGGGAGAGATGGCGGGCACGCTGCGGTTGCACTTCACGGCCGAGGATCTGCTGCGCACGCGGGTGCTCACGGAGCCGGACCCCATGTGGGAGCTGGTGCTGAGCGTCGATCACCTCTTGCCCACCGGCGAACCGGACCGTCACGCGGTGTGGCGGCGAGAGGTCCGACCTCGGCTGGCCGACGCCGAATCGCTCCAGGCGTTCCGGCTGCTGCGCCAGCTCGTGCCGCGCCGCGGCAACTTTCCCGACTTCCTGACGCCCTTGCCCACATCGGACGGCATCGAGGGGACGTTCGACGTAATACGGTCTACACCGCGCTCCCGACTCACCCTGGACATGAGCCCCGCTCGGCTGCGGCGTGTCGAGGGCTCCCGGTTCTGCCGCGGCCTGGCCGCCGGCAACGCCGAACAGATGACCGACCTGGTCGGCGCGCTGCGCCGCTACTACGACACGGCCATCGCGCCGGTGTGGGACGAGGTCGGCGACCATGTCCGTGCCGACGGCGAATCGCGGCTGCGTGAGCTGCTCGACGACGGTCTGGGCGGCATGTTCGCCCGGCTCGGGCCGTCCTTCCGATGGCGCTGGCCGTGGCTGGAGACGGACTATCCGCGCTCGCACGAGATCCGGCTCGGCGGCCGCGGGCTGACGCTGGTGCCGTCGTTCTTCTGCGTCGGCGATCCCGTGACCCTGATCGACGAGGAATTGCCGCCCGTGCTGGTGTTTCCGGCCCGGCCGCTGCGCCGCGACCCGGTCGCCGAGGAGCGTGCGCAGTTCCACCTGGCGCAGGTCGTCGGCCGTACGCGCGCCCGGATCCTGGTCGCGCTGCGCACGCCGCGGTCCACGTCGGAACTGGCGGAGACGATCGGCATGTCGCTGGCGTCGGCCAGCCAGCAGGTGACTTTGCTGCGCAACGCGGGCTTCGTGGTGAGCCGGCGCCACGGACAGGCTGTGCTGCACTCCGTCACCCGAAAGGGTAAGGCATTGCTGGAGTTGAACTAACGAAACGACTCGACGGTACGACTATGCGTAGGTCCGAACGACAACCGTCGGGAGCGAGATGACCCACGTGGTCGACGACGCCGTGGAGACCGGGCCGCTGTCAGCACAGGCCGTGGCCGCCGCGTTGGACGGTGACCTCGACACCGCTTCCGTACTGGCCGACCAGGCCATCCTCGACGGCGACCGGCGCGGCGCGGAGGTCGCGGCGGCGGTGCTCGCGCAGCGCGGCATGCTGGCCGACAGCGTCACGCTGTACCGGTGGGCGGAGAGCGTGGACGGTGTCCGCTCCGGCTTCGTGGTCGCGGCGCTGCTGGGCGTCGGCGACCTGGCGCAGGCGCGGGAGCAACTCGCCGCGTTCGACGACTCCGTGCGCACGCCCACTTCGCTGTCCACAGTCGAATCCCTTGTGGCCCATGCGGTGACCGAATCCGTGACGGGGTCGGCCGTGGCCGCGTTGTCCCAGCTCGTGCAGGCGGCCGCGGTGCTGGAACCCCACGCCGGCAAGGTGTTACTGCCGGACACCCCTTCCGCGCTGGCGTGCCTGGTGGCGCTGCATCTGGGGCAGCTGGACATGGCCGAGTCCGCGGTGGGCGACGACTCCATGCGGCACGCCCTGCTCCGCGCCTGGATCTCCTTGCAGCGCGGCGATCTTGCCGCCGCCGACGTGCCGGGGCAGTGCGCCCGTCCCCGTGACGAGCTGTTCGCGGCGGCGATCGAGATCGGCGTGGCCCGACGGCGGTCCGACCTGGCCGGCCTGCTCGACGCGTGGCCACGAGCCCGGGACGCCGTGATCGCGCATCCGGTGGACCTGTTCGTGCTGCAGCCCGTCGGCGAGATCGCCGTTGCCGCGGCACGGTTGCACGAGGACGAGTGGCTGGCGCCGAGGCTGGCGGAAGCCGACGACCTGCTGTCACGGCTGGGCCGGCCGGCGTTGTGGTCGGTGCCGCTGCACTGGTTCGCGTTGCAGGCGGCGGTCGCGTCGGAGTCGCCGTCGACGGCTGCGCGGCACGCCGCCGCGTTGTCCACGATGGCCCGCAGCTCCCGCTACGCCGCGGCGCTGGCCGGGTGCGCGCGGGCGTGGCTGCGGGTGCTGGCCGGGGACGTGCAGGTGGAGCAGGTGGTGGCCGCCGCCCGTGAGCTACGGGCGGTCGGGCTGGGTTGGGACGGCGCTCGGCTCGCCGGGCAGGCCGCCATCCGGACCGCCGACCGCAACGAGATGACGACCCTGCTCACGTGTGCCCGCGCGCTGCACGGGGTCCCGCACAGCGCCGAGGAATCGCCCGCGCCGCAGCTGTCCGCCCGGGAGATCGAGGTGGCGGAGCTGCTGGTCGGCGGCATGACGTACAAGCAGATCGGGGAGCGCCTGTTCATCTCGGCCAAGACCGTCGAGCACCACGTCGCCCGGATCCGGCAGCGTCTCGGCTCGGCCTCGCGCCGAGAGCTGCTGGCCCGGCTGCGCGCCCTGGTCAACGGGCAGTGACCAGGCCACCAGCGCTTTCCGTGCCAGGCGGGGGCTTTCGCCGTGGCGGTCACGACAGCTCGGCGGCCATGCCCTCGCAGGTGCGGACGATCACGCGGGCCACGTCAACGGTCGCCTTGCGTGCCAACGGGTTCTCGGCCTGACGCTGCCATCGGGCCAGGGCGTCGAGCACCGCCGCCCGCTGTTCGGCACGGTCGACGTCCGGGGTGAGGCCGAGGCGGGACCACGGCTGCGCGCCGCCGGCGCCGAGCAGGCGCTCGGCCTCGTCCATGGCGTCCTCACTGAGGCCGGTCACGCAGGTGCGCAGCGCGCCGAGGACACGGAGCTCGGTGAACTCGTGGGCGCCGGCGAGAATCCGCTCGACCTCGTCGCGCAGGACATCCGTACCGGGGCGGGCGTCCTTGCGTAGCAAGGCATCCACGGCCAGCAAGGCGGAGCGGGACTTCAGCAGGTCGCGACGCTGCATGAACTGGGCGGCGAACACGGCCCGCAACTCGTCGATGCCGCTGCGCCGGACCAGCTCCGCGGCCAGCCGGCCGGGATCGCCGAAGCCCTGCCGGACCAGCGCCAGCGACAGCCGCACGCCGAACAGCCCGAACCGCTCCAGCAGCCCGAACCCGCCCGCGTACTGCACGAACCGGTCGGCCGACAGCAGCGCGGACTCGACGTCGGAGCGCGGCTTCGCGGCCATCTCGGCCAGGGCGTCGAACTCGTGCTGGTGCAACGACCGAGCGGTCTCCGCGAGCAGCCCGGCGACGGGCACCACGCCCTGGCACAGTCGCCGCAGCCGCGGATCGGACCGGTACCGCCGCGCGATCCTGGTGGCCGACATCAGCGCGTCCACGCGGCCGACACCGACCTCGTCGGCCCGGGACAGCACGGCGATCGTGTTCACCGGGTTCGCGCGGGCGATCCCGTTGTCGTGGAACGACTCCAGCAGCCGGAGGTCGGCGCTGTGCAGGTGCCGCATCAGGTAGACGACGGCGTCGGCCTCGCTCGGCTCGTCCTCCGGCACGAGAAACCCGTTGGCCCGTGCGGAAACGTCGGTCGACAGCGAGGCGATGCCGGGCGTGTCGATCAGGATGGTGTCCGACAGCCCACGGGACGGCCAGTCCACCACCAAGCGCTCCACGTGCGCGGGGTTCAGGCCCTCCAGGTCGATGCGCAGCGCCCCGTCCTCGCGGTCGACACGCAGCTGACGCGGGCCGCCGACGAGCGGCTGCGCACTGACCCGCGGCCGGTGCCCCTGCCGGTACCAGGTGACGATCCGCGTGCACTCGCCGGCGTCGGTCGGCGCCAGCCGCTCCCCCACCAACGCGTTGAGCAGCGTCGACTTGCCGGCCTTGACCTGGCCGGCGATCGCCACCCGCAACGGCCCGTCCAGCCGGTCCAGGTGATCACGCAGCGACTGCGCGATCTCCGGCGACTCCCGGAACACGTCGACGGCGTCGCGCACCAGCGTCCGCACCTGCCCGCCGAGCCGGCTCATCGGGCCAGCTCCCGGGCCAGGCCGGCCAGGTGGTCGACCCGGGCCAGTTCCGCCGTCACGTCCTTGATCCGCCCGTCCCGGCTGCCCGAGTCCGCCTTCACGGCCTGCTGCGCCGCGGCGAGCGCCTCCTGCACCGACCGGGACAGTTCCTGCGCGTGGGCGGTGAAGTGGTCCCTCAGCGTGCGCTGCAGTTCGCGCAGCAGGTCACGGGATTCCTTGCCCACCTGGAAGATCAGGTCGTCGACGAATCGTCGCGCCGCCGCCTTGGCCTCGCTCTGCCGCCGCTGCAGCATGCGTTTGCGCTCGTCCTTCACGGTCTTGCGGCCCAGCAGCACGCCGGCCCCCACCGACACCGGGTTGAGCAGCGTCAGCCCGGCGACCGTGCTCAGCATGCCGATCATGATCGTGCCGCCGTAGCCGCCGCGCATGCCGGTGATCAGCTTCTGGCCCAGGCTGAAGTACTCCGCCACCGGCATCTCGAACGTGCTCGTGGCGGTCGGCGCGTGGAAGCTCAGGTCCGGCATGGCCTGGTCGCCCGCGTCGCCGAAGTGTTCGGCCACCTGCCGCGCCAGCCACTGCGTCCGCTGGTGCGTCCACACGAAGTTCGCCGACGCCGCGGCGGCCCCGCGCTGGTGCAGCCACAGCGTGAACTCTTCGTCCACAGTGGCCGGATCGACGAGCTCCAGCTCCTCCTCGGCCTCCCGCAACAGGTGCCGCATCCGGTCGCGCAGGTCGTACTCGATGTCCGCGATCAGGTCGCTGACGCCGTCGTTGAGGGTCTGCTGCCAGCGGGCGGAGCGTTCCCGCAGCGCGTCGGCACGGTTGCGGGCGCGGGTCAGCTCGGCGATCAGGTCCTCGGCGTGGTTCGGATTCCGGTACGCGGCCAGCTCCGCCTGCATCGACGCCGACAGTTGCACGGTCACCGACAGCACGTCGTTGGCCACCGACCGGTCGGCGAGCGCGGCCGCCTGGGCGAAAATGTCGTTGCGCAGCCGGTAGATCAGCTCCGGGAAGCCGGATTCCTCGTTGAGCTGCGCGTCCTGGGTGCGGATCGCGTGCTGCCGCAGCGTCGACGAGACGGCGATCAGGTCGGCGTCCACGTCCGCCGCGGCCAGGTGCCCGCGGTTGAGCTCGGCGATCCGCCGCCACTGCGGGTAGAGGTCGGTCTTCGTCAGCACACAGAGGACGGTCGGGCACATCTTCATGGCCTGGCGCAGGAAATCCAGCTCGGGGCCGGTGTACTCCTGGGCCGCGTCGGACACCAGGATCACGGCGTCGGCAGTGGGCAGCACGGCCATCGTGCTCGCCCCGTGCGCCGAGTCGAGGCCGCCGACGCCGGGCGTGTCGACCAGGCACAGGCCGCCGGACAGCACAGTGCGGGGAACCCCGACCTCCGCGTGGCGCAGACGTTCGCGGTTGCCGGGATTCCCCGCTTCCGAGACATGCCGGGCCAGCTGGTCGATCGGCACCGGCCGGCGCTGGTGCTCGTCGTCACCGACCAGCACCACCGACGGCTCCGGGGCGTAGCGGACCAGCGTGGGCACCGCCGTCGCCAGGTCGTCGTCGACCGGGCAGACCGGCGCGTCCACCAGGGAGTTGACCAGCATGCTCTTGCCCTGCTTGAACTCGCCGACGACCAGCACCCGGACCTCCGGGTCCAGCAGCCGCCGGCGGGTCACCGCCAACCGCGCGCCGAGGTCCTCCCTGCGGTAGGCCGTGGTGGCCCGGATCGCGAGGTCCAGCAGCTCGGCGGCGGTCGGCGGCATGGTGACGGCTCCCGTCAGATGTGGATGATGGTGTGGTCGACGTCGTTGTCGGACGCGATGTCGTTGTTCGAGGCGATGTTCGTGTGGTCGTGCGAGTCGAGCTCGGTCAGGCTGGTGTCGTGCGAGTCGTTGCCCGAACCGATCGCCGTGGTGTTGTCCGAGCCGATGTCGTCGTGCGAGTCGTTCCCGGACCCGATCGCGGTGTTGTTGTTCGAGGCCACGTCGTCGTGGGAGTCGTTGCCCGAACCGATCGCGGTGTTGTCGTGGGAGTCGTCGTGCGAGTCGTTCCCGGAGTCCACGGCGGTGTTGTCGTGCGAGTCGTCGTGGGAGTCGTTCCCGGAGCCGATCGCCGTGTTGTCGTGCGAGTCGTTGCCCGAACCGATCGCGGTGTTGTTGTGCGAGTCGGTCGTGTTGTGGCTGTCGGTGCTGTTGTGCGAGTCGCTCTGGCCGGTGCTGCTGCCATTGCTCGCCACGGCCACGTTGCCGCTGCCGTAGGCGTGCACGTCGGTGGAGTAGTCGTCCGCGGAGCCCGTGGCGCTACCTCCGACCGCCACCGCGCCGCCGTGATCGGCCGACAGGTCGCCGTTGAGCACCTCGTTGCCGTTGCCCACGACGTTGTGGTCGCCCGTGGTGACCACGGAGTGGTTGTCGAAGCTCTGCCACACGTCGCGGGCCCACACGTTCTGGTTCACCGAGTTGTCCACCACGGTGTTGTGGCTGTCCACCGAGTAGGAGTAGTTCTGCGTGATGTAGCGGATCTGCTCGATGGCGTGCTCGACGCCGCCGCCACCGTGCACCGGCGGGGGCGGCGGCGGGGTCACCACATGGCTCGGGCCGCCGGCGTCGTAGGTTCTGTCGAACGACTGCGCGGCGTCGATGACGAGCGGCATCGCGTCGTGCACGTCGGCGGCGCACAGGTGGCTGAAGCCGTGGTCGTCGAGCGACTGCTGCGGGTTGGACTCGAACTGGTCGCGGGCGGTCTGGTTGCCCAGCAGCTCCATGATGAAGTCCAGCAAGCTGATTCCGGTCGCCATGGGAATCTCCTCCTCGATCGGCGAGTTGCCCATAACGCTAGGTAGCGATCACCCGCGGGTGCATCGGGTGCCGTCCCCCGTCCCGCATCCCCGGCGTTGGGGGATCCGGTACGGGGGTGCGTTGGGGGATTGTTGGGGGATTTCGACGCTAATGACCACCCAGAGTGTCGCGATGTGCCTCCCGTGGGCTATCTGCTCGGCTTGGACCTCGGGACGACGTTCACCGCAGCCGCCATCCGGCGGGGCGGTGGGTCACCGGAAATGGTCACCCTCGGTAACAGAAGCACGTGTGTGCCCTCGGTGCTGCACATCGGCCGGGACGGCGGCGTGCTCGTCGGCGACGCGGCCGAGCGCCGGGCCGCGGTCGACCCGTCCGGGGTGGCGCGGGAGTTCAAGCGCCGCATCGGCGACGAGACCCCGATGCTGCTCGGCGACGGCGGACACACCGCGCACGAGCTGACCGCGCTGCTCGCGCGCTGGGTCGTCGACCTGGTGCGATCCCGTGAGGGCGGCGAACCCGAGCAGATCGCGATCACGCACCCGGCCGGCTGGGGCGGGCACAAGACCGCGCTGCTGGGCGCCGCGCTGGCCGAGTTCGGGCTCGGTGACTGCCTGCTGCTCACCGAGCCGGCCGCCGCCGCGATCGCGTACGCCGCGACGGAGCGGGTCGCGCCCGGCGACACGATCGGCGTCTACGACCTGGGCGGTGGCACCGTGGACACGGCCGTGCTGCGCAAGGATTCCGTCGGCTCGTTCGACCTGCTCGGCGAGCCCGCCGGCGACGACCACCTCGGCGGCGTCGACTTCGACGAGCTCGTGTTCGAACGGATCCGCCACCAGTTCCCCGAGCTGATGACGGGACTGTCGGCCGACGACCCGCTCGTGGTGAGCGCCGTCGGCCGGCTGCGGCGGGAGATCACCGAGGCCAAGGAGGCTCTTTCCCTCGACACCGAGGTCATGATCCCCGTCCTGCTGCCGTCCGGGCAGCGGCAGGCCCGGCTGATCCGCGCCGAGTTCGAGGCCATGATCCGGGCCGCGCTGGAGGAAACCGTCGACCTGATGCGGCGGACCGTTCGCTCCGCCGGCCTCACCGAGTCCGACCTGGCGGCGGTGCTGCTGGTCGGCGGCTCGTCCCGGATTCCGCTGGTCACTGAGCTGTTGTCGGCCGGGCTGGGGCGTCCCGTCGCCGTCGACGCCGATCCCAAGGCGACGGTTGCCGTTGGCGCGGCGCTGTCGGCGTCGCTGGACACCGTCGTGGAACCGGTGCCCGCCGTCGTCGCGATGGCCGCGCCGCCGGTGCGTCCCAAGGAGCCCGAGATCCCGTTGCACCTGGCCACGCCGGTCCGGCCGCGACGGATGGTCCGGCCTCGGATGCTCGCCGGGGCTGCCGGGCTGGCGCTGGTCGCGATGGCCGGCGGCGCGCTCGTGTACAGCGCGCAGACCACCGAGGTCGGCTCCCCGGCCCAGGCGGCGACTCCCGGCGCCACGCCGACCGTCGCCGAGCCGCCGGCGTCGGGCGCCGCGCACGCAGCGTCGCGCAAGCCGTCCAAGACCACCGGGCACAGCAGTACGACGTCGACCTCGAAGACGTCCGGCAGCAGCTCCACCGCAGGCAGCTCCGCTCAGACGCCGGGGCAGCCGGGCCCGACCACGAGCGCCGAGGATCGCACCGGAGCCCCGATGATCGGACCTCCCCCGGACGACAGCCCGTCGGCGTCGGCCACGCCGCCGCCGGCGACCGATGACACCCCGCCGCCCGCCACGGACAGCAGCCCCGCCGGCGTGCCGCACAACGACCCACCGCCCGCCTACGACCCAGGCACGATCGTCAGCTCCGCGCCGGCCGACCCGACGACGTCGACGATCACCGACCCGGGAACCGGCGCCCCGGCGCCGTCGACGGTCTAGAGCTCGTCGACCTCTTCGGGGGCGTCGTAGATGGGCTCGGTGGCGCCGTAGACCGTGTGGATCTCCACCGAGCCCAGGCCGATCGTCACCAGGTACTCGCGCACCTGCGGCTCGGTGGCGCCACCGAAGATCAGATGTGTTGTCCAGGCCGGACGGTCCGGCCGCTCCTCGAACTGGATGTAGTGCAGTACTCCGTGCGGCACCTCGTTGCGCACGATCACCTGCTCCGGCCGGCCGTACTCGGCCAGCAGCAACTCCGCGTACCCGCCCTCGCCGGCCCCGAGCTGAGCGAACAGCACGGGGTCGAGCAGTTTCACCTGCGGGTGCTCGCCGTTCCACGACGCAATCTCCGACACCCGGCAATCATGAGCGTGAGAGGGTGGGTAAAGCAAAGATCACTGCAGACGGGAGTTGGCCGTGGAGCTGCTGCGACTGGACCGGGAGGACGCCGGGCTGGCCGTGCTGACCGTCGACGCGCCGCCGCTGAACCTCTACACCGCCGCCATGCAGGCAGAACTCGGCGAGGCGATCGGGCAGGTGGAAGCGTCGCAGCCACGGGCGTTGTTGATCAGGGCCGCCGGCCGCGTGGTCAGCGGAGGCGTCGACGTTGCCCTTTTCGACGCGCAGCCGTCGGCCGCCGCCGCCAAGGAACTTTTCGACGAGATGCTGACGATCCCGGACCGGATCGCGGCGCTGCCGTTCCCGACCGTGTTCGCCGCGCACGCGCTGTGCCTGACATGGGCGTTCGAGATCGCCGTCGCCTGCGACGTGCTGCTCGCCGCCGAGCGGGCGAAGTTCGGGCTGGTGGAGAACGTGATCGGCCTGACGCCGACGATGGGCGGCACGCAGCGGCTCGCGGCGCGGGCCGGCGTCGGCCGGGCCAAGGAGTTCGTGATGACCGGCGACCGCTACGACGCGGCGACGCTGGAGCGCTGGAACGTCGTCAACAAGGTGCTGCCGGACGAGGGCTTCGACGACGCCGCGCTGGCGTACGCGCGACGGCTGGCCGCCGGCCCGACCAAGGCGCACGCGGCGACCAAGCAGGTGCTGCGGCACTTCGAGCACGGTGGCGTCGCCGAGGCGAACGCGCACGTCACCGCCATCGCCGCCGAGCTGTTCGACACCGACGACCTGCGCGGGGCGGTGCGCTCCTTCCTGACCGACGGTCCCGGCAAGGCGACTTTCTCAGGTCATTGACAGGTTCTCCGGGAACCTTCGCTCCATTACAGACCGTTTACCCAGTGTTGGTGAACGGAGGAGGTGGAGCGTGGCAGCCGGAGTTGTCGTCAGCACGGCCGACGAGGTCGTCAAGGCCCATCACGACGGCGTCGACGGCCGCGCGCTCGCCGACCGGATGCGCCTGGCCGCGCATCCGGCTCTGCACGGAATCCTGTTGCCGCCCAAGGATTGCCGGCCGATCGCGGTCGGCGACCGCTGGGTGAGCGTGTGGCCGCTGGGCCGTCCGGTCGCCGACGACGAGGCGACCGCGCCGTGGGCCGAGGCCGGTGGGCTGCTCGCCCGACTGCATCGCGTCGACCCGTCCCGGCTCGGCCCCATCCCCGCCGCCGGCACCCCCGCGCGCCTGTCCGGCGCCATCTCCCGCTTACCCGCAAGTCGTGACGCCGCAACGGTTCTCGCCGCGTGGGAGACCGTCGCGCCGCTCGAACCCGGCTACCACCTCGTGCACGGCGACTGGCACCTCGGGCAGCTCGTGCAGTATCGGGGCCGGTGGCTTCTGATCGACGTCGACGACCTCGGGCTCGGCGATCCCGGGTGGGACCTCGGACGGATCGCCGCCGGCTACGCCGTCGGGGCGCTGCCGGAGTACGGCTGGCAGCGGTTCCTCGCCGGTTACCGCGCCGGTCACGGCCCCGCCCTGCCCCTGTCCGGCGACCCTTGGCCGTTCCTCGAACCCATCGCCCGCGCCTTCGTGGTCTACACCGCCGCGACGGCCCTGCTGACCGACCGCCCCCTGGACGACGTGGACCGGGCAATGCTCGCCGCGTGCCGCCGGATGACCGATAGTGAGGAGACCCGATGAACTGCCCCAAGTGCCCCGGTTCCATGCGGAGCTACGAGCGCAACGGCGTGCACGTCGAGCAGTGCGACACGTGCCGCGGCATCTTCCTGGACCACGGCGAGCTCGAGGCCCTCACCCGCGCCGAGGCCCAGTGGTCCAGCCAGCAGTGGGGCGGTCCGCAGCAGCACTACGCCGGTTCCCGCGACTACGGCGGCGGCCACCACGGCGGCCCCGGTTGGGGCGACCGCCGCCAGCGCAAGGGCGGCTTCGGTCGCTTCCTGTTCTCGTCCTGACGACGCCGCGTTGGGCCTTGCCTACCGGTGAGGCCCAACCCCCGTAGCCCTGCGTTCACCTCAACCGAGCATCACCGCCGCCGTCGTTCCACCACGGCCGGAGGAACTCGTGGAGGGCCAGCCGCGCCGATTCGGCGAGAATCTGGTCGTCGACGGGAGTGCCGGCCGGGTGGAGGAAGTGATCCACCTCGGGCAGCACCCTCAGCCCGGGACCGGTGGCATGCGCCGCGGACAGCGCACGGAGCAGCGGAGACGTTGTCCAGCAAGGAACCTGGGTGTCGGCGGTCCCGCAGGTGACCATCACCCGGGTGCCGGGGCCGATCCGCCGCGCCACGTCCGGCGGGTAGATGGCGTCGACGCTGTGGATGAACCGGGACTTGAGCGGATTGTCCAGGTCGCGCAGGAGCGCGGCGACCCCCGGCAGCAGTCCCTCGACGACCACGGGGTGACGGGCACGGAAGTCAGTGATCCCCTCGCGGACGGCCGCCTTGTTCCGTTCGGCCACCTCCCGGGTGATGACGCCCGCCGCCGCCGCTTGGTCGAGTTGCCCGGCGACCTGGTAGTCCATCATGTCGAGGGCGGGCAGGTCCTGCGGTTCGAGCAGGGCCAGCCCGACCGGCTTCGGCCGCGCGGCCCGTGCGACCAGCAGTGCCTGGAGGCCGCCTTCGCTGTGGCCGACGATGAGCAGCGCATGCTGATCGGTCTCGGGCTGTTCCCGCATCACGTCGTAGGCGGCCACGGCCTGCCGGGTGAACGCCGCCATGTCGATCCGACCCGGGTCGTCCCGATAGCGTCCGGGGCCGGTCCGTCCGGTGAAGTACTTGTCGAAGCGCAGGCTGATCACCCCGTCCTGCCCCAGCACGTCGGCGATCAACCGAAGTGTCGCGGGGGTGAAGCCCGGTGGCTGGTCGCCGTTCCGGTCGGTGGGGCCGCTACCGGGAAGAAGCAGCGCCACGGCCAACCGAGCCCCGGGACGGTGGGCCGGCACATGCAGGGTGCCGTAGGTGGTGGTGCCGTCCACCACGAATTGGACCTGCCGATCCGCCGCCGGGATGGTCGCGGGGGCGGCGCTGCTGATTCCCGTTCCACTCGACACGATCAGCGCTGCCGCCGCGCCGCCTACCAAAGCCCTGCTACACCATCGCATGTGAAAACACCGCCTTCGCAAACCCGACCTTTCAGAAGGAAGGCCGCGCCCCGGTTCGCGCCACCATTGCGGTCCGAGCCGATCGCTGCGGCGTCACGTCAACACGAGATCGTCGCCTCCGCGATGTACCAATGCGTTTCGGGGTCCCAGTCGATCTTGTAGTCGACCAACCGGCACGCCTCGACGTTGCTGACGCCGTCTGCTCGCGTGCTCTGCCTGGCGTTCTCGATGGCCGCCTGCAGGGCCGGGCCAGGCTTCCAGGCACCGCCGCCACCGACGTACACCCGGTGGACCTGCGTCGGGCTCGCGACGATCGAACCTGGAGTCACAACCGTCGCATTCGCGCTCGTCGCCGGCACCACAATCAACGTCGCCAGCAGAGTAATCATCGAAACCAGACCAATACGCATACGATCAGCCGTACTCCCACGGCTTCGACGAAGCAATGTCGAAGCCGGGCGAGACGCCGACTCTGACGCGACATAGCCATATGCTGACCGGGAAGCGTGGAGAAGCGACCACGCGAATGCCCACGCACGAGCGTGGCGGGATCACGTGAGCGGGGGTCACGCCCGCACGGCCGGCCCGAAGGAGGGCAGGTACATCGGCACGGTGTCGGCGAACTCGAGGCGGGGCAGCACGGCGGTGTCGGACTCGCAGGCCAGCTCCTCGGGGGTGCGCCACACCTTGGCCTGCTGCCGGTACTGGTTGACGGCTCGCAGAGCGGTACCGGGCTCGGTGGGGTCCTCGGCGAAGATGTAGGGGCGGCGGAACCAGCCGGAGATGGGGTCGGTGCTCTCGTCGGGCGTCTCGGGCAGGGACTTGACCTGTTCGAGGTTGAACTCGGCGGCGCCGAAGCCGTAGCCGCCGATGACGTCGACGTTGAACAGGGAGGGGCTCGGCGCTTCGGGGACGGGCGGGGTGGCGAGCCACTCGCGGACCTCGTCCTCGGTCATGTCGGCGCCGAGGGTGGTGAGCACCCGGGTCCACACGGTCTCGACGGAGTCGCCGAAGGCGGCGATCACGTGATCGAGCACGGCACACGAACTGGCGCGACGGCTGCCGGGCAGCGCCTTGCGCAGCCCGGAGCGAGGTTCCCGGCAGCGCGTGCAGCGCCCGAACTCGTCGACCTCGTGCTCGTTGAGCAGCGCGAGCAGCGCGGCGCACATGCGCAGCATCCAGTCACGCTCGTCGTCGGAGCCGAGCACGTGGGCGTCGTCGACCGCACCGGTCTCCAGCCACGCGACGACCCGGTCGAGCTCCATGATCGCTCGTTCACGCAGGGTCAATTTCCGCAAGCGGCCAGGATAGGGCCTTCCCGTCACGGCGCGGGATCGGCCGACAGCGGGATTGTCACGGCCCTGACAAAAGATCGAGCACGGCCGGCAGCTCGCGGACGCCGGTGATGACCTTGGCCGCCCGGGCCAGGACCTGCGGGTCCGGCGGGAAGTGCTCGTTCGGCACGGCCACCGTGATCATCCCGGCGTTCAGCGCGGCCCTGATGCCGTTGGTGGAGTCCTCGACGGCGACGCACTTCGTCGGGTCCACGCCCAAGCCCTTGGCAGCGGCCAGGTACACGTCGGGCGCGGGCTTGCCGGCGCCGGTCAGCTCGCTGGACAGGGCGACCTTCACGACGTCGTCCAGCCCCGTGACCCGCAGCACCTCGGTGATCAGCGCGGGCGGCGAGGAACTGGCGATCGCCACCGGGCAGCGCTCCGCCGTCGCGCGTACGGCCTCGACGGCCCCGGGCAGCAGCGGCGGGCCCTCGGAATAGCGGTGCACCATGCCGTCGACCACCAATTGGGCGATCTTGTCGGGCGGCAGCCGCACACCACGCGCCGTAGCCAGGTACTCCGCCCACTCGGGCGTGCTCATGCCCATCATGGCCCGGGTCGTGTTCTCCCCGTCCCAGGTCCCGCCGTGCTCGGCCGTCACGGCCCGGCGCACCTCGTCCCAGGTCCGCTCGGAGTCGACCAGCACGCCGTCGAGATCGAAAACCACCGCGTCCACGTGTCGGAGGCTAATCGATGACGTCTCGGTGAAGTGAAGATTGAATCATTGATCCCGATGCGTGGGCGGGAGATCCTCGTGCGGCGACATCCCCGCTCCCTGCACCGGAGGTACGCACCCATGCGCCCCATCACCGGCGCGGCGCTCGCCGCCGCGCTGACCGCTGCCGTCCTACCCGGCCTGGCGGCGGTTTCACACGCTGCCACCACGCATCGTGTCCTCTTCGACGCCAGCAAGGCCGAAACCGCCGGCAACGCGGACTGGATCATCAGCACGAGCCAGCCGGATCCGCTCAAACAGGACTCCACGCCCAGCAGCGACAAGGACTGGACGGGCGCGCTGTCCTCGTGGGGCATCGCACTGCAGAAGACCGGTCAGTACACATTGGACACGTTGCCGGCCGGCAACACGATCACGTACGGGAACTCCTCGAACGCCCTGGACCTCAGCCATTTCGACGAGTTCGTGCTGCCCGAGCCCAACATCCGGCTGTCCAGTTCGGAGAAGACGGCGCTGCTGACCTTCGTGCAGAACGGCGGCGGGCTGTTCCTGGTGTCCGATCACACCGGCAGCGACCGCAACAACGACGGCTGGGACTCACCGAAGATCATCAACGACATCATGACCAGCAACGGCGTCGACAACACCGACCCGTTCGGCTTCTCCGTCGACCTGAAGGACGTCAACTCCGATCATCCGGTCGCCATCAGCGACTCGTCCGATCCGGTGTTGAACGGCTCGTTCGGCACCGTCAAGCACAGCCTGATCGCCGACGGCACCACGTTCACGCTCAAGCCGGCCGACAACCCGAACGTGAAGGGCCTGCTGTACCTGAGCAGCTCGTCGCCGGGCAACACCAACGCCGCCTTCGTCACCAGCACCTTCGGCAAGGGCCGGGTCGCGATCTGGGACGACAGCTCCCCCATCGACGACGGAACCGGCGAGTCCGGCAAGACCCTGTACAACGGCTGGACCGACTCGTCGGCCAACGACGCCGCCCTGGCCCTGAACGCGACGGCGTGGCTGGCGCAGGGGTCGACGTCCGGTGGTGGCGGCGGCAACTGCGCCGCCCCAGGCCAACTGCTGGCCAACCCCGGCTTCGAGAGCGGGACCGCGTCGTGGAGCGGCAACGCCCGCATCGGTTCCGTCGAGGCGCCGCATTCCGGCTCGGCCGATGCCCTGTTCGACGGCACCGGCACCACGACCACCAACACCGAGAGCCAGACCGTCTCCATCCCCGCCGGGTGCTCGGCCAGCCTCAGCTACTGGCTGCACATCGACACCGCCGAACCCACCAGCACCAAGTACGACACGCTGACCGTCGCCGTCGGCTCCAGCACCGTCGCCAGCTACTCCAACCAGGACGCCGCTTCCGGCTACCAGCAGCACAGCGTCGACCTCTCCGCCTACGCCGGCCAGTCGGTGACGATCAAGTTCACCGGCAGCGAGGACTACACCAAGCAGACCTCGTTCGTGCTCGACGACACCGCCCTGACCGTGTCTTGACCGATCCAGCCAGCGTTGGGAAGGGACCATTCCTGTCATTGAATGAGAGGAATGGTCCTTTCCCAACATCAAGGGGTTGACAGTTGAGGGTTCGACGGGTATGGGACGAAGCGGGGTTGTTGGGGGGACCGTGCCTGCGGTCTTGTGATCGGTTTCACTCGGCGGTAGCGGCGTTCATGGGACCTTGCTTCGTTGAGGGATCGTGAGCAGGACGGGGACCGCACTGGCGGTGGCGGCGGGTGTCGGCGGCGTGGCGTTGAACGTGATCGCGCGGCGGTCGCCGTGGCGGCACTACCCCTGGTACCTGCCGGGCACGGCGCTCGGTGTCGTCGGCACGGAGCTGCCGGTGCCCGCGGCGGCGGCCCAGCTCGCGGTGACGGGTGCCGCCGCAGCGTTGAAGGCACATCGCAGCAAGATCGGCGCGGCCGCGCTGGCGGTGTCGGCGGGCGCGGCGATCGGGCTGGCGGCGTTGCAGAAGCCGGCCAACGACACGCGCCGGCACCTGCAGGGCGCGGTCGACGAGGCATTGGGCCGCGGCGCGGTGGAGCTGTGGGCCCCGACGCCGGCGCTGCCGGGACGGTACCGCCGAGCGGAGTTCATCGTCGCCGACGGCGTCCGCTACAGCGAGGACCAGCTGCTGGACGTGTGGCGCAAGCCGGGCGTCACCGGTGCGCCCGTGGTGATCCAGGTGCACGGCGGTTCATGGACGGGCGGCAACCGCCGGCAGCAGAACCTGCCGGTCCTCGCGCACCTGGCCGACAACGGCTGGGTGTGCGTGGCGATCGACTACCGGCTCGGCCCCAAGAACCGCTGGCCGGCGCAGATCGTGGACGTGAAGCGGGCGATCGCCTGGGTCCGGGCCAACATCGAGCGCTACGGCGGCGACCCGTCGTTCATCGCGATCACCGGCGGCTCCGCGGGCGGCCACCTGGCCGGTCTGGCCGCGCTGACCGGCAACGATCCCGCCTTCCAGCCCGGTTTCGAGGACGCCGACACGTCGATCCAGGCCGGCGCGCTGCTCTACGGCGTCTACGACCTGTCGGCGTTCAACGACGACGGCACCACCGGGCTGCGCGACCACATCCGCCGCGTGATGATCGACGACGAGCCCGACTCGGCGACCTTCCGCGACGCCTCCCCCAGCCACCGGCTCACCCCGGATTCGCCGCCGCTGCTGGTCGTGCACGGCGATCGCGACGAGATCGTCTCCGTCAACCAGGCCCGCGAGTTCGCCACCCGGGCGCGGGAACTCGGCTCGCCGTTCGGCTACGCCGAGCTGCCCTACGCCCACCACGCCTTCGACTCCGTCGCCAGCGCCCGGACCGTCGCTACCGCCCACGCGGCCGAGCAGTTCCTGTCGTACCTGGCCAAGCGGTGAACTCCGCCCGGGTGATCTCGTACTCCACCTCGCCGTGCTCGGAGCCGGGCAGCGGGTCGTCCCAGTCCACGTGGAACGTCCGCACGTGCCGCATGCCGAGCTTCTCCAGCACCCGCCGTGACCCGCTGTTGACGAACATCGTCTGCGCCGTGACGCGCTCGAGCCCGTCGGCGAACGCCTTCCGCAGCACCGCGAACGCGCCCTCGGTGGCGTAGCCGAGCCCCCACTTGTCGCGACGGAGCCGGTACCCGAGCTCGTCGCCGAGCCCGAACCAGCCGACAAAGTCTCCGGTGGCACGCTCGATGCCAACCCAGTAGCCGTCACGCCCTATGAGGCCAACCGAACTGGCGCCGTCCGTGCCGAGGAAACGCATCACCTCGGGGTCGGCGTCGAGCGCCCGCAGGTCGTCCACATCGGACGGTTGGGCCGGTCGGAGCAGCAGGCGATCGGTCTCCATCGCACCAGGTTGCGGGAAACCGGCCGCCGGATGCCACTCAATTTGCCGCTCGCCGCGGCCGCCCCGCCTGTGCCAGCCTACGACTGACCGGCGACCGCAGAACGCCATCACCAACGCGCTCTATGTCGAGCTGGATGCCGCCCTGCACAACAGGATTCCCGGCGACACGGGGTACCGGCGGCGGGCCGGGGACGGCTGGGCGTGGTTCAGGGCCAGCGGGATGATCAACATCGAGAACATGGTCAACGACGGCATCACGGCGACCTGCGTCAACACCGATGGGATCCTGCACGACCCGGGCGACAAGCCGGGTGGCGGCGGGCGAATCGACCTATCTCAACGACCGCAACGGTTTCGACATATGGCCTGCTCTGGGCCGGGCCGTTCGACAAGACCGACGCGGCCCGGCAGCAGAGCGCACTGGACTTGATGAACGCGGCTACCTGACGGCGATGGCGAAGATGCCGTAGCCGACGATCGCGGCGCACAGCACGAAGCACACGATCGCCAGCACGTTGTTCAGCGCGGCCTCGCCGCGCCGCGTCCACGAGCCGATGCCGACCGAGAACAGGCCGACGAACAGCACCGAGGCCACGATCGCGACCAGCAACACTTCGCCCAGGCCGCTCCAGTTGATCGTCATGGGGACCCCCGCTCAGGCCGACGCCGGCGCCGGGGTGGCGACGGACGGCGTGTCGTTGACGTTGCCGGCGGAGACGGGCTGCCGGCGGGACAGCAGGTAGGCGCCGACGGCCACGGCGACCGCGGCCAGCGCCACGATGACGGTGCCGACGTTGCCCAGCGCCGCGGTGCGGCCGGCGATCGCGCCGACGATGGCCGCGGCCGGCAGCGTGAACAGCCACGCCACCGCCATCCGGCCGGCGACGCCCCAGCGGACCTCGGACAGCCGCTTGCCGACGCCGGAGCCGATGATCGCGCCGGTGGCCACGTGCGTGGTGGACAGCGCGAAGCCGACCTGCGAGGACGCCAGGATGGTCGCCGTGGCGCTGGCCTCGGCGGCGAAGCCCTGCGGCGTCTCGATCTCGGTCAGGCCCTTGCCCAGGGTGCGGATGATCCGCCAGCCGCCGAGGAAGGTGCCCAGCGAGATGGCCAGGCCGGAGCCCAGGATGACCAGCAGCGGCGGGTTCGAGCCGGCCGGCAGCGTGCCGGCGGCGATCAGCGTCAGGGTGATCACACCCATGGTCTTCTGCGCGTCGTTGGTGCCGTGGGCCAGCGAGACCAGCGACGCCGAGATGATCTGGCCCGCCTTGAAGCCCTTGGCCCGTTCGGTCCTGTCGGCCTTCTCGGTGACCTTGTACGCCAGGAAGGTGGCGGCCGTGGCGACCACGCCCGCGATGATCGGCGAGGCGACCGCCGGCACGATCACCTTCTCCACCACGGTGGTGAAGTGCACCGCGTCGGCGCCGGCCGCGATCCAGGTGGCGCCGATCAGGCCGCCGAACAGGGCGTGCGAGGAGCTGGACGGCAGCCCGAGCAGCCAGGTCAGCAGGTTCCAGACGATGGCCCCGACGAGGCCGCCGAAGATGATGGCACTGTTGATCTTGGTCTCGTCCACGATGCCGCTGGAGATGGTCTTGGCCACCTGCACCGACAGGAACGCGCCGACGAGGTTGAACACGGCCGAGACGCCGACCGCGACCCGCGGGCTGAGCGCCCCGGTGGCGATCGAGGTGGCCATCGCGTTGGCCGTGTCGTGGAAACCGTTGGTGAAGTCGAAGGCCAAAGCGGTCACGATGACCACGATGACCAGGAGCGAGAGATCCATCCGCGCCTCCTGCCGCATCGTCAGGCCCGCAACGTAAACGGCGTAGGCGAACGGCAGGTGAACCGAGTCAGACCAATGTCAACTTGTAGCCGACATGACTGCCGGTGAAGCCAAGGCCCTCGTAGAACCGATGTGCGCCGGTCCGGCTGTTGTCCGAGGTCAGCTGGACCAGATGGCAGCCGCGGCGGCGGGATTCCGCGACCGCCCATTCGATCAGGCGTGCGCCCAGTCCTTCACTTCTGGCATCGGCCCGCACCCGCACCGCCTCGATTTGCGCGCGGGTCGCCCCCTGCCGCGACAAACCGTGCAGGAACGACAACTGCAACGTGCCGACGACCTCCCCGTCGCGATCAGCCACCATCAGCAGCTCATCGGAATCCCTGTCGATTCTGTCGAATGCCGCGAGATACGCGTCGATGTCCGACGGATTCTCCCGGCTCGCGCCGAGCGGGTCGTCGGCGAGCATCGCCACGATCGCCGGCACGTCGGCGGCGACGGCCCGTCGGATATCAACGTTCATACGGTCCAGGGTAGTGCGGACGCCCGGTGGCCCCCGCGACCTGCTGCCCACGTGAGTGGCTCACTTGCCTCCTGTGCCCACGCGAGCCACTCACGTACGGCGCCCTCCGCTGCACCGGCCGCCGAGCAGGCCGTCAAGGCTTCCGCGGCCGGTCCTCGTCAGCCGCGGATGCCCATCTGTCTCAGACGGTCGACGAGCCGGGTCGGGCCGTCGACCGGGACGACCGAGCCGAAGTGCAGGTCGTCCAGACCGCGCGCCGAGATCACGAGGCCGGCGTGCGATGACTGGTGGGTGAAGAGGTCCTCCAGCCAGTCGGTCTCCTCCGCCGAGCCCTCGGTCCGCACGGCGGTCACGTCGGACAGCGGTAGTCCGAAAGCACCACCGCTGCCGGGCAGAAGCCGACGGACCTCGCTCAAGTGGCGCGTCTCCGGCATGAAGATGAACCGCCGCTCGGTGAGCACGAGTCCACATGCGACAGTCGCGCCGAAGGAGTGCCGGGCGTGCACGACTTCGAGCATCGACTCGTCGTCGTCCAAATAGCCCGCGAGACGGGCGCCGTGTTCCAGCGCGGTGGTGTCCGCGGGATACTTGAACCGGGACAGTTCGAGCAGCCGGTCGCCCAGCTCAGATGCACGTCGGAACACCACGGGAGGCTTATCGCGGGCGGCCCATGTCCGTTACCGGACAGGAATCGCCTGCACCGCAACGATTACGCCGATTGCTCTGGCACCATGGTCCGGCCGCCACGATTCCAACCGCTGCTCATGAACGGGGTTGACATCGTGCACAGAACCGCCGCGATCCTGCTCACCGCCGCACTGTCCCTGCTGGTCACCGTCGCTCCCGCGCACGCCGCGGTGGCCACCGCCACCAACACCGTGTCCGCAGAAGCACTCGACGAGTACTGGACGCCACAACGCCTCGCGCAGGCCAAACCGATGCCGGCGCCGAAGGCCGTGCAGAGCAACGAACAGCCGCAGACGGGCGCGCCGAAGTTCGTCCACGCCACCGAACCCAGCGGCTTCCAACCGATGAGCAGCGTCTGGACGACCATCGGCCGGCTGGTGTTCTCCGTGCCGGGCAAGGGCGACTACCTCTGCTCCGCGAACGTGGTGACCAGCAACAACCGGGACGTGATCGCCACGGCCCGGCACTGCGTGATGGACATCGCCACCGGCCAGACCTACAACAACTTCCGCTTCGCGCCGTCCTACAACCGGGGCAGCGCCCCCTACGGCTGGTGGAACTGGCGGTCGATGGGCTGGCGGATCGACGACACCAGCCCCGGCGGGGACAACGCGTTCATCGTGCTGAGCACCGGCGGCAACGGCAACCGGCACGTGCAGGACGCGGTCGGCAGCTCCGGCATCGGCTTCAACCAGCCGAGCAACAACTACGCGCACGGCATCGGCATCCCGGGCGACAAGGACTACGCCGTCTGGTGCGAGGGGCAGCCGTACGACGGGCCGCAGGGCGGCGTGCAGATCCCCAACTGCATCGGGCTGTCCGGCGGGGCCAGCGGCG
Source organism: Kutzneria kofuensis (assembly GCF_014203355.1). NCBI lineage: Bacteria > Bacillati > Actinomycetota > Actinomycetes > Pseudonocardiales > Pseudonocardiaceae > Kutzneria > Kutzneria kofuensis. The sequence goes on along the minus strand of NZ_JACHIR010000001.1, from coordinate 7,451,275 downwards.
GCGCGTTCATCGTCAACTACCAGGGCGACGGCTCGGCGATGCAGACCGCCAGCTTCTTCGGCAGCTGGGGCGACTCGTACTTCGCCTACTACCGGGACGCCGCGTGGCAGGTCTACAACGGAGCCCAGAACGCCTGAGTCACCGCGACCGTGACCACCCCGAGCGCGAGTGGTCACGGCCCCCATACACCCCAACGAGTGACCTCCAATGTCACATGCGCGCCATATGTGACACCAGGAGCCACATGAGGAGCGCAGGTGGCGGTGGGCCCGGGAGTGGGGGTGGGGAATATGGGGGCCGCACCCCCATGTAGGGGGATGCCGAACGTGACACCTTTCTCGACGTGACGAAGTCAGCGACGTTCTGGTGGGCCGGGGGCCTGACCCTGCACGAGCGGTTACCCCGCCCGTCGCAGCAGGTCAGCGGCACCGCGAACGCGCTTGAGCGGCTGGAGCGGTGGCGCCGGGCGCACGAGGAGCTGGCCCCGGACTGGTTCGAGCGCCGGCTGGCGGCGGCGGGCCTGGACGAGAAGCTCCTGACCGGCCTGCTCGCGGAGGCCCCGGACGCGCTGGCCAAGCGGGTGGCCCGACCGGGCTGGGCCGACTTCGTCGACTCGGCGCTGACGGGCGCGAGCGACCGGCGCAAGGCGTTCGGCGACGACTGGATCGGCGCGCTGGCCACCGGGCTGCGGCCGCTGGTCGAGATCGCGGAGGCGGCGGTCGCCGGCACCGCGAACCCGGACGTGACCGCCGGTTTCGTGCACTGCCTCGGCCGCTGCCTGGCCCGGCTGGCGGCCCGCACGCTGGTGCTGGAGCTGAACCGGGCCCGGGCCCGCGGGCAGTTGACCGGCCGCACCCCGGCGGAGCGGTTCGCGGAGTTCGCCCGCCGCCCCGACCTGGACGCGCTGTTCGCGGAGTACCCGGTGCTGGCCCGGCTGCTGGCGCAGGCGTGCCAGCAGGCCGTCGCCGCGCACCTGGAGCTGCTGGAGCGGCTCGACTCCGACCGGGACGCGATCGTCGAGACGCTGCTGGACGGCCGCGACCCGGGCCCGTTGGCCAAGATCGAGTCCACCGGCGGGGACGCGCACCAGCACGGCCGGTCGGTCGCGCTGGTGACGTTCTCCGACGGCCGGACCGTCGTCTACAAGCCCCGGCCGCTGGACCTGCACGCGCACTTCAACGACATGCTGGACTGGCTCAACGGCCGGGTGCCGGACCTGGGCCTGCGCAAGGTCGCGCTGCTGTGCGGCGACGGCTACGGCTGGCAGGAGTTCGTGTCGGCGGCCCCGTGCGACGAGGTGACCGGGCTGAGCCGGTTCTACCGCCGCCAGGGGGCGCTGCTGGCCCTGCTGTACGCCGTCGACGGCAGCGACATGCACTACGAGAACCTGATCGCCGCCGGGGACCAGCCGGTGCTGGTGGACGTGGAGACGCTGTTCCACCCGACGATGCAGGTGGACACGGCGACCGGCCACGACCCGGCCGCGCAGGAGCTGGTGCGCTCGGTGTTCCGCACGGCCCTGCTGCCGCAGGTGATGCTGGGCGAGAACGGCTCGTTCGACGTCTCCGGGCTGGGCGGTGACCAGGGCGTCTTCCCGACCGATGGGGTGGGCTGGGACGGCGCGGGCACCGACTCGATGCGGCTGGTGCGCCGGCCGGTGGCGATGCGGGGCGGGCGCAACCGGCCGCGGCTCGGCGAGCAGGAGGCCGAGCCGCGGGACTACCAGGCGGCGTTGCTGACCGGGTTCCAGGCCGGCTACGACGCGATCGTCGAGCACCGGGCCGAGTTCGTGCCCCTGCTGCGCACGTGTGCCACGGCCGAGCTGCGTTTCGTGGCCCGCCCGACGCAGCTGTACACGACGCTGCTGGACGAGTCGACGCACCCGGACGTGCTGCGCGACGCGCTGGACCGGGACAGCGTGTTCGACCTGCTGTGGACGGACTCGCTGGACGACCCGATGCGCCGCCGGCTGGTGCCGCACGAGATCGCCGACCTGTGGGCCGGTGACGTGCCGATGTTCACCTGCCGGGTGGGCTCGCGGGACGTCTTCTCCGCCACCGGGGTCCGGCTGCCCAACCTGCTCGCGGAGTCCGGGCTGGCCGCGGCCGAGGCGAAGATCGCCGACATGGGCGAGGTGGACCGGCACAACCAGGAGTGGCTGATCCGAGCCTCGTTCGCGACCCGCCCGCGGCCGGTCGACCACCGCGGCACGGACGTGCTGCCGGGCTCGGTGGCCACGATCGTGCCGGATCCGCAGCGGCTGCTCGCGGCGGCCTGCGGCATCGCCGACGAGCTGGTCGGGCGGGCGGTTCCCGGCCCGGACCGGACGAACTGGCTCGGCCTCGAGCTCGTGGACGACAAGCAGTGGACCGTGCTGCCGATGGGCGCCGGCCTCGCCAACGGCTACCCCGGCCTGGCGCTGTTCCTTGCGCAGCTGGCGAAACTGACCGGCGCGCCGCGGTACGGCGACCTGGCCCGGCGCGCGATCCAGCCGATCCCGCGGCTGCTCGACGCGCTCGGCGACGACCTGGCCCTGGCGCTGGCGGTCGGCTCCGGCGGCTTCCACGGGCTCGGCGGCATCTGCTACGCCCTGGCCCGCCTGCACCGGCTGCTCGGCGACGACGCCGAGGTCCTCGGCTGGCTGACCACTGCCGTGCGGCTGGCCACGGCCTTGGAGACCGAGGCCGGCGACGAGCCGGCCGACGTGGCCAACGGCCTCGCCGGCGGGCTGGCCGCGATGCTCGCCGTGCACGCCGAGACCGGCCTGTCCACGGCCGGCACGCTGGCCATCCGCTACGCCGACCGGCTGGCCACGGGCCGGCACGCCACCACCGACCAGGTCGGCTTCGCCCGTGGCCCGGCCGGCGCCGGCTGGGCGCTGCTGCGGCTGGCGACCGCGATCGGCAGCGACCGGCACGAGGCCGTCGGCGCCACGTATCTCGCCGCGGACGGGGATCCCGCGGCACGGTTGGACGATCACGGCTGGTGCGCCGGCGTTCCGGGGGCGGTGCTGGCGCGGATGGGCCGTGCGGACGAAGGGCTCGCCCGCTGTGTGGACGCCCTGGCGGGACACCCGCCGCTGCGTGACCTGAGCCTGTGTCACGGTGAGCTCGGCGCCATCGAGGCGCTCACCGTGCTCGGTCACGCGGGCGACGAGCGGGCCGCCGCGGCGGTCGGTCGCCGCGCGGGCCTGGTGCTCGGCTCGCTCGACCAGTACGGGGCGCGCTGCGGCACGCCCAACGAGGTCCCCACCCCCGGACTGCTCAGCGGCCTGGCCGGCATCGGCTACGGCTTGCTGCGCCTCGGCTTCGCCGACCAGGTGCCGTCCGTGCTCCTGCTCGACGTCTCGCACCATCGCTAGTTCCTGCACCTGGGGAAACAGATTTCTGTTGTGCCACTGAGGGAATTCACTGAGGGAGACTGGGATGAACGACTTCACCGCCGACGAGACCGCCACCGACGTCGAGTTCGCCACCGCCAGTGGCGAGAACCCGGCGGGCGAGATCGTGGTGACCGCCAGAACTCGCGCGGGGGCGCGGGCCCGGGCGCTGGCCGGCATGACGCTGGGCATGAGCGCCTTCATGGCGGTCACGGCCATGCCGTTCACCACGGTCAGCGCGCCGGGCACGGTCTGACCACGTGATCGCCGGTCCCCCCATCCGATGTGCCCGGATGGGGGGATTCGCCGTACACCTTGGGGCAGACCGTCCCGCAATTCGGTCACTCCGGCGGTGTTCTTCTGGATTTCCCAGCTGAGGCGATTAGGGTCGCTCCATGCAGACCCGCGCGCCACTGTTGGTCGGTCGCGACGCCGAGCTGACCGAGCTGACGCGGGCGCTGTCCGGAACCAGGGCGGGGCGCGGCGGGTCCGCGTTCCTGGTCGGCGAGGCCGGCATCGGCAAGTCACGGCTGGCCGCGATGACCACCGGCCGGGCCTTCGACTCCGGCATGCGGGTGCTGCGCGGGCGCGGCAGCACGATCGGCCCGATGGTCCCGTTCCGGCCGCTGACCGAGGCGCTGCTCTCGCTCTTCCGCGGTGGCGAGCCGTTCGACGACAACGAGCTCGGCCCGTACCGTCCCGTTCTGGGGCGGCTGATCCCGGAGTGGGGCGCGGGCGCGCCGCCGCAGCCGGTGTCGCTGGTGGTGCTGGCCGAGGCGGTGCTGCGGCTGCTGTCGGTCGCCGGTCGCGGGCGCGGATGCCTGCTGGTGCTTGAGGATCTGCACGACGCCGACGCCGAGACGCTCGCCGTCGTCGAATACCTGACGGACAACCTGGACCTGCAGCCGATCATGCTGCTGGCCACCATTCGCGGCGAGCCCGGCGCGGCGCTGGATCTGGCGCGGGCCAGCGAGCAGCGGCGCACCGGGGCATTGCTGGAGCTGCGGCGGCTGGACCGGGCGCAGGTGCGGGCGATGGCGGCGTCCTGTCTGGAGGTTGCCGGGGGCGAGGTCGCCGACGAGGTCGTGCAGCGGCTGTGGGTGGACAGCGCCGGCAACCCGTTCATCGTCGAGGAACTGTTGCACGGCATGGTGAACAACGGCCTGCTGGTGCCCAGCGGCGACGGCTGGCAGGTGGTCGGGCAGCTCCGCACCGAGGTGCCGGCGGCGGTCGTGCGCAGCATCGCCAACCGCACGGATCGCCTTGGCCCGCAAGGCAGAATGCTACTCTCGGTGGCTGCGGTGCTGGGTCACCGGTTCCCACTTTCGGTGGTACGCAAGGTCGCCGACATCGACGATCGTGGACTGCTTTCCCATCTGCACGCCGGCGTCGCGGCGCAGTTGGTCACGCCGGACGAGCCGGCGCCGGACTGGTACGCGTTCCGGCACCCGCTGACCGCGGAGGCGTTGCTCAGCCAGCTCACGCCCATCGACCGCGCGGAGCTGTCGTCGAAGGCCGCCGATGCCGTGATGGAGCTGCATCCGGCGCTGCCGGGGCACTGGTGCCAGCTGGTCGCGACGTTGCGTTTGGACGCCGGCGAGGACGCGGCGGCGGGTCGGCTGTTCGCCGAGGCGGGTCGCCGGGCGTTGCGGGACGGCGCCGCCGGGTCCGCGATCACGTTGCTGGACAAGGCCCATCGGCTGCTGACCCGGAAGCTGGACACCGGTATCCGCGCCGACATCCTGGAGTCGCTGCTGCCGGCGCTGGCCGAGGCCGGGCACTTCGAACGGGCGTTCCAGCTCGCCGGCAAGCTGGCCGACCTCGACGGCGACGGTCTCGACGCCCGCCGGCGGGCCGCCCTGCACACGCGGCTGGCGAAGGTCGCATACCTGGCCGGGCGGCCGACGGACGGCGCGGAGCAGGTGGCTGCGGCGCGGGCGTTGCTCGGCTCGAACGCGGCGGACGAGGACACCGCGCCGGTGGATGTCGTCGCGGCGTACCTGGAACTGGACACGCCCCGGCCGGATCGGTTGACTCGCGCGGAGGAACTGGCCCGGCGGGCGGTGGCCGCGGCGGAGCGGTCCGAGCAGCCGGTGGTCGCGTGCGAGGCGTGGGAGCTGCTCGGCATCATCGCCCGTGAACACGACATCACGCGGGCGATGGACTGCCTGGAGAAGGCCAAGCAGCTCGGTGAGAAGCACCAGCTGCCGATGCAGCGGGCGTACGCGATGATGCGGCTGGCCGGCATCGACTGGCTGTCCACATCGGACATCGGCAGCCTGGAGCGGGCCCGTCAGGAGGCGCTGCGGATCGGCGCGATCACCATGGCGTACAACGCGGACGCCATCATCGCGCTGCACACCGTGCTGGGCGGGGACTTCGACCTCGCGGCCGAGCGGATCGCCGCCTGCAGCGAGTCCGCGACCCGGCTGCAGCTCAGTTCGATCGTCCGGTACGCGCTGATGGCGAAGGCGACCCTGGCCGCGCATCAGGGGCGGCGGCGGGAAATGGACGACGCCCTGGCCGAGTTTCGGCAGTGGGGCGGGGAAAGGTCGCAGGAGCTGCCGCTTTCCTTCGGTCTGGCCCGGGTTTTCTGCGCTTTGCTGGAGGAGAACCGGGAGCTGGCCGACCGGGAGCTGGCGCAGGCGCTGACGTTGGAGGCGGAGAACCCGACGACCTTTCATCTGGCCGGTCGGCACGGGCTGGACCTGTTGCTGGGCGTGCTGGAGGGCCGTTTCGACTGGGCGCAGCACCGTCAGGTGACCGCGACGCCGGCCGGCGGGATGCGGTGGAACCGGCACTTCACCGAGCTGGCCGGGGCGGTGTTGTACGGCCGTGAGGGCAAGGCCGAGCAGGCCGAGTGCGCCATGGCAGCGGCGCAGCAGGTCGGCGGCGCGTTCCCGATGGCCCGCAACCTGGGTCTGCGGCTCGTGGCCGAGTCGGCGCACGCCGACGGGTGGGGCGATCCGGTCACGTGGCTACGAAATGCCGAGGAGTACTTCCACCGCAACGGCGTCACCGGCACGGCTTCCGCCTGCCGGGCTTTGCTGCGTCAGGTCGGCGTCTCCGTGCAGCAGCGGCGGGTCGGCGCCGAGCAGGTTCCCAGCGCGCTGCGGTCCGTCGGCGTGACCGTGCGGGAGTACGACGTGTTCCGGCTGCTGGTGGAGCGGCTCGGCAACAAGGCCATCGCCAACCGGCTGCACATCTCGCCCCGGACCGTGGAGAAACACGTGGCCAGCCTGATCGCCAAGACGCAGCAGCCCGACCGGGAGGCGTTGAGCAGCTACGCCAGCGCGATCCTGGCTCCTTGAGCATGTCCGGCGGCTTGGCTCTAGCCTGGGGATCATGTCCGACGAGGTGCTGACCGAGTACGCCGACGGCGTCGCCGTGATCACGATCAACCGCCCGTCCGCGCGCAACGCCGTGGACCGGGCCGTCGCCGAGGGCCTCGCCGCCGCCGTCGACGAGCTGGACCGCCGCGACGATCTTGTCGTCGGCATCGTCACCGGGGCCGGCGGGACCTTCTGCGCCGGCATGGACCTCAAGGCGTTCGTTCGCGGCGAGTTCCCCAGCATCGAGGGCCGTGGCTTCGCCGGCCTCACCCAGCGGCCGCCGTCGAAGCCGCTGATCGCCGCCGTCGAGGGCTACGCCCTGGCCGGTGGCTTGGAGATCGCCCTGGCCTGCGATCTCGTCGTCGCCGCCACCGATGCCCAGTTCGGCATCCCCGAGGTCAAGCGCGGCCTCGTCGCCGCCGGCGGCGGAGTCATGCGGCTGCCCGTCCGGTTGCCGTACCACGTCGCCATGGAGCTCGCCCTCACCGGCAACTTCCTCGACGCTTCCCGAGGGCATGCGTTCGGCTTCGTCAACCGCCTCGCCTCCCCCGGCGAGGCCCTGTCCGTCGCCCGCTCCCTGGCCGCCGAGATCGCCGCCAACGGCCCTCTCGCCGTTCGCGCCACCAAGAAGGTCATCGTGGAGTCCCCCGACTGGCCCGCGTCGGAGGCTTTCGACCGTCAGCAGGACATCGTCGGCCCCGTCTTCGCCTCCGCCGACGCCCGCGAAGGCGCCCAGGCCTTCGCCGAGAAGCGTCCGCCGAGGTGGACGGGCCGCTGACGGCCAAACGCCACATGCGCTTCCCGTGTGCGCCCTGATGCCACATGGGAAGGCGCATGTGGCATCTCCCGGGGCGATACTTTGACATCTAAGTCTTAGGTGTCTAAGGTTCACGGCATGATCCTGGTGACGGGGGCGACGGGGCACGTGGGCGCCGAGGTGGTGGGGCAGCTGCTGGAGCGAGGGCTGCCGGTGCGGGCGATGACGCGCAGGCCGGAAGGGGTGCGGTTTCCGGAGGGCGTGGAGGTGGTGCAGGGCGACTGTGACGAGCCGGAGAGCCTGAGGAAGGCGTTCGAGGGAGTTGAGCGGGCGTTCCTGATGACGGCGCAGGCCACGGGGAGCCGAAAGCTGCACACGGTGGAACAGGTGAGGGCGGCCCGGGAGGCGGGCGTCGGGCACCTGGTGAAGCTGTCGGTGGCGGAGGGAGGGGAATCGAGCCACGAGCTGGTGGCGGACTGGCATCGCGAGGACGAGGCGGCGGTGACGGAAAGCGGCATCGAGTGGACGATGCTCAGGCCGGGGCGGTTCATGTCGAACACGTTGGTGTGGAAGCACATGCTGCGCCGAGGCGACACCGTGCAGGTGGCGTTCGCGAAGAAGGCGACGGCGCCGATCGCGCCGGAGGACATCGCGGCGGTGGCCGTGGAGGCGTTCACGAACAGCGACCTCGCGAACGAGACGCTGGAGCTGTCGGGGCCGGAAGTCCTGACGCCGGAACGGGAACTGGCGATCGTCGGGGAGATCCTGGGCCGTCGGCTGACGCTGGCGGAGCCGACGGTGGAACAGACGATCGACGGCATCGTGCGGGGCGGCATGGCCCGGGACATCGCCGAGGCGATGGTGGAGCACGTCATGAACGGCGACTACGGGGCGGACATCTCGCCCGTCGTCGAGCAGGTATTGGGCCGGCCGGCGACGACGTTCAGGAGCTGGGCGGAAAAGCACTTCAAGGAGGAGTCATGACAAGCATCGACGAGCTGGAGAACCGGTGGGCCAGGGCGGAGATCGCCGGAGACGTGTCCACACTGGACGAGCTGGCGACCGAGAGCTTCACGCTGGTGGGGCCGTTCGGGTTCGTGCTGGACAAGACCCAGTGGCTCGACCGGTACCGCAGCGGCGACCTCGTGACGTCCGAACTGGACTGGCGGGACCGGCAGGTGCGGGAGATCGGCGACACGGCGCTGGTGGTCGGCGTCCACGAACAGAAGGCCGCGTATCGGGGAACGCCGTCGGACGGGCAGTTCCGGTCGACCCACATCTGGGTGCGAGAGCACGACGGATGGCGGCTGGCCGGCACGCAGCTGAGCCCCATCGGCCGCCCCGCCTAAGCTCACCGGCATGGGCCGTCCACACCAGCCACCGATCGGACTCGCGGTCGCCCGCGTGGCACGCACCCTCAGCCGGGCCTTCGAGGACGCGCTCGCGGCGGCCGGCAGCTCCCAGTCGGCCTGGCTCGTGCTGCTCCAGCTCAAGATCAACCCCGGCGCGACCCAGCGGGACCTGGCCGAGGCGCTGGAGCTGCGGGAAGCGACGATGACGCATCACCTGTCCGGCATGGAGCGGGACGGGCTGATCACCCGAAGGAGGGACCCGGCCAACCGGAGGGTGCATCAGATCGAGCTGACGGACGAGGGCGAGCAGGCCTTCCACCGGCTCCGCAAGGCGGCGACGGAGTTCGACGAGCGGCTGCGGAGAGGCATCCCGCCGGAGCGGCTGGCCGAGCTGGGCGACACGCTGGCGCTGCTCGCGGCCAACGTGCAGGCCGAGGCAAACCACTAGACAACTAGTCTTCACCGGCGGGTTTGGGGTAACCCGCACCATGGACCCGTACTCTCGGCGCATGACGACCCTGGCCGAAGCCAAGGACACCCGCCGGATGACCACGCTGCTCGAGGGCAAGCGCAAGATGCCCGCGCAGGTCGCCGTGTACATCTTCGCGACAGTGCCGGCGATAGCGCTGGTCGCCGCGGTCCCCGTGCTGTGGGGCTGGGGAGTCGGCTGGGCCGACCTCATCTCGGCGGCGTTCTTCTACACGGTCAGCTGCCTCGGCGTGACCGTCGGATTCCACCGCTACTTCACCCACGGCTCGTTCAAGACGGGCCGGGCGATGCGGATCGCGCTGGCGGTGGCCGGCAGCCTCTCCGTGCAGGGCCCCGTCCTGCACTGGGTCGCCGACCACCGCCGGCACCACGCGTTCTCCGACCGCGAGGGCGACCCGCACTCGCCGTGGAACTTCGGCACCTCGCCGGCGGCCCTGGTCCGCGGCTTCTGGCACGCCCACATGGGCTGGATCTTCGACCGGGACCTGACCAACCGGCAGCGATTCGCGCCGGACATGGAAGCCGATCCAGACATGCGTCTGGTGCATCGCCTGTTCGGCCCGCTGACCGCCGTCACGCTGCTGCTGCCGGCGCTGGTCGGCGGCCTGGTCACCTGGTCGTGGTGGGGCGCCGTAACCGGTTTCTTCTGGGCGGGTGTGGTCCGGGTGGCCTTCCTGCACCACGTCACGTGGTCGGTGAACTCGATCTGCCACATGATCGGCGAACGGCCGTTCGCGGCGCGGGACCGGTCGGCGAACTTCTGGCCGCTGGCCATCCTGAGCATGGGCGAGGCCTGGCACAACCTGCACCACGCCGACCCGACCTCGGCACGCCACGGCGTGCTGCGGGGCCAGGTCGACGTGTCGGCGCGGCTGATCTGGATCTTCGAGAAGCTGGGCTGGGTGCACGACGTGCGCTGGCCCAGCTCCCGCCGCCTGAGCCGGCTCAGGGCTTGATCAGGACCTTGAGCGCCTCCCGGTCGTTCATCGCCCGGTAGGCCTCGGGGATCTCGGTCAACGGCATCGTGCGGTCGAAGACCCGGCCCGGCTGGATCGCACCGGACAGCACGTCCGGCAGCAGCTCCTCGATGTAGGCGCGGGCCGGGGCGACGCCGCCGGTCAGCGTGACGTTGCGGTTGAACAGCACGCGGCCGACCGGCCCCTCGGTGTACTGCGGCACGCCGACACGGCTGATCGCGCCGCCGGGACGGACCACGCCCAGCGCCGTCTCGTACGCCGGCAGCGTGCCGACGCACTCCAGCACGTGGAACGCGCCGTCACCGTCGGTCAGCTCCTTGGCCTTGGCGATGGCCTCCTCGCCACGCTCCGGCACGACGTCGGTGGCGCCGAACTCGCGGCCCAGGTCCGTACGGGCCTGGTGCCGGCCCAGCAGCACGATCTGCTCGGCGCCGAGCCGCTTGGCCGCCAGCACCGCCGACAGGCCCACCGCGCCGTCGCCGATCACGATGACCGTGGAGCCCTTCTCCACCCGGGCCGTGCGGGCCGCGTGGTGGCCGGTGCTGAACACGTCGGACAGCGTCAGCAGCGACGGCATCAGCTCGTCGTCCTCGCCGACCGGCAGCTTCACCAGCGTGCCGTCGGCGTGCGGGGCGCGCACGTACTCGCCCTGGCCGCCGTCGACGCCCCGCGCGCCCCAGTTGCCGCCGTTGCGGCACGAGGTGTGCAGGCCGGCGCGGCAGTAGTCGCACGTGTTGTCGGACACCAGGAACGGCGCCACCACGACGTCGCCCTTGGCCAGCGTCGCCACGTCCGCGCCGATCTCCTCGACCACGCCGATGAACTCGTGGCCGATCCGGCGGCCGCCCTCGACCTCCGGCGCGCTCTGGTACGGCCACAGGTCGCTGCCGCACACGCAGGACCGGGTCACCCGCACCACGACGTCGGTCGGCTGCTGGATCTTCGGGTCCGGCACCTCCTCGACGCGGATGTCGCCCTTTCCGTAGAGCAAGGTCGCTCGCATCGTCACCCCATGCGTAGAAATCCTCCGAACTCACTGACCCTACAGGTTTTCCACGCGGCGCGAGCTGGAGCGGGACCAGCTCCGGACGTGCATCAGGTCTGGGCCGTCGGCCGCACGACGAGTTCGTTAACGTCCACAGTGGACGGCTGGTCCACGGCAAACCCGATCGCCTCGGCGATTGCCGACGCCGGGATGGCCAACTGCCGCGCGGCGGCGCGGGCGGCGGCCTGCGCCTCGGGCGCCCCGCCGCGGTCGGTGAGTTCGCTCTCCGTGAAGCCCGGACTGACGACGGTGACGCGAATGTCGGTGTTCTCCTGGCGCAAACCCTCGGACAGCGCCCGAACGGCGAACTTCGTGGCACTGTAGACGGCCGCCGTCGGGTCGACGCGGTGCCCGGACACCGAGGAGACGTTGACGATGTGGCCGCCACCCTGCGCGCGCATCCTCGGCAGCACGGCGGCGATGCCGTGCAGCACACCGCGCAGGTTGACGTCGATCATCTGGTTCCACTCGTCGATCCGCAGGTCCGAGATCGGCGACAGCGGCATCACGCCGGCGTTGTTGACCAGCACGTCGACCCGGCCGTGCCGGTCTACGGCGGCGTCGACGAATGCCTGGACGCTGTCCAGGTCGGTGACGTCCAGCGGGTGGACGTCGACGGAGGGGCCGGCGAGCGCGGCGAGCCGGTCGACGCGGCGCGCGCCGGCGACGACGCGGTGGCCGGCGGCGGCCAGGTGGTGCGCGGTGGCCGCGCCGATACCGCTGCTGGCTCCGGTGACAAGAACGACTTTCGACATGCCGACCAGTCCACCGTCGGCCACCACGCCCAGGAAGGGAGCGCCACCCTGGGTGCGCCACACCCACCCCGGCGAGTCACGCTCTCAGGCACACCGAATGTAGGAATCAGGCAGAACTGAGCCTCGGGGCTCAGTTCTGCGCGAAACCTACATTCGGTGTGCCGCAGAGCGTGACTCGCGGGGGTTCACCGGAGGGCTTGGTAGGTGAGGGTCCGGAACTGGGGGCGGAGAGGGTAGGTGCTGGACGGGAGCAGCTGGGTGAAGAACATGGCCGTCACCTCGTTCGCCGGGTCGACCCAGAACGCGGTGCTGGCGGCGCCGCCCCAGGCGTACTCCCCCGCCGGCGCCAAGGACTTCGCGGCGACGGGGTCCAGCGTCACCGAGAAGCCGAGCCCAAAACCGACGCCCAGATAGGACGTCTCGGCGAACAGCGGCCGGCCGAACGCCTCCAGGTCGGCGTTGCCGGGCAGGTGGTTGACCGTCATCAGGTCGACGGTCCGCGGCGACAGCAGCCGCACGCCGTCGAGTTCCCCGCGGCGCAGCAACATCTGCGTAAACCGGTGGTAATCCAGGGCGGTCGACACCAGGCCGCCACCGCCCGACAGGACGGCCGGCGGCCGGGAAGCCGCCGCGCCCATGGCCTCGTTGCGCAGCAACCGGCCCGTGCCGGGCTCCGGCGAGTACAGGGCGGCGAGCTGGTCGCTGTCGGTCCAGAAACCGGTGTCCGCCATGCCCAGCGGGCGGAAGATGTGCTCGGCGAAGAACTCGTCCAGCCGCTGCCCGGAGACGACCTCGACGAGCCGCCCGAGCACGTCGGTGGCCACCGAGTAGTTCCACTCCGCGCCGGGCTGGTGCACCAGCGGCATCGACGCGTACGCCTCGACGGTGCCGGCCAGGTCCAGCCCGGCCGGGAAACCCCACTCGTAGCCGTTGCGGCGGTAGATCTCGTCCACCGCGTGGGCATGGTGGAAGCCGTAGGTCAAGCCGGCGGTGTGGGTTAACAAATGCCAGACCCGGATCGGTTCCGTCGCCGCCACGGTGCCGGGCGCGGCCGAGGATCCCTTCACGTACACCCGCGGCGCGGCGAACTCGGGCAGCCACCGCGAGATCGGGTCGGTCAGCTCGAACTCGCCCCGTTCGAACAACATCATCGCGGCGACCGAGGTGACCGGCTTGGTCATGGAGTAGATCCGCCAGCGCGTGTCCGGCGCGACCGGCAGCGCGGCCTCCACGTCCCGCAGCCCGCCGTGGCCGACGTGCACGACCTCGCCGTGTCGGGTGACGACGGCCAGGTAGCCGGGCAGTTTGCCCTCGTCGACGTAGCGGTCGAAGCGGCGGTCGACGCGCGCCAGCCGCCCGGCGTCGAAGCCGTGCTCGGCCGGATCTGCGGTGATCTTCACGGACACCAGTGACCTCCCGGATGCTGAGATCATCGAGCCTAGTCCGCGGTACCGCCGACCAGGCGAAACACGGCCATCTGCGCAACAATTGAGATGCAAGTTGCTGTGGCCTGCGACACGGGTAGTGCGGATAACCCCACGTTCACACTATCGTCACAAGACCCCGCCCACCCCCGGGGCGACATCGACCTGCCTCAAGAGGGCCGTCGGTCAACGCACAGCGTCGTGCGAACACCCTAACCGCCCGTTCCCGGGCCATTTCGAGCACCCCCGCGTCAGACGCACGCCCCCGCGACAGGGCGTCCCACCACGGGAGGGCCGCAAGCCGTGATCCACCACCACCCCCACATCGGGGGCCTGTACGACGAGCAGTTCGAGCACGACGCGTGCGGCGTGGCCTTCGTGGCCGATCTCGCCGGCCGCCGCGACCACGACATCGTGCGCAAGGCCCTGACCGCGCTGCGCAACCTGGAGCACCGGGGCGCGCGCGGCGCCGAGCCGGAGACCGGCGACGGCGCCGGCCTGCTGATCCAGGTGCCGGACGCGTTCTTCCGCGAGGTGACCGACCTGCCGCTGCCGGCGGCCGGCGGCTACCTCGTCGGCACGGCGTTCCTGCCGGTCGACACCGCCGAACGCGCGGCGGCGATCGCCGCCGTCGAGCGGATCGCCGCCGAGGAGGGCACGAGAGTGCTGGGCTGGCGGGACGTGCCCGTCGACACCGAGCACGTCGGGCCGACCGCGGCGAGCACGATGCCGCATTTCGCCCAGCTGTTCCTCGCCCCGGTGGACGACGCGGTCCACGGCATCGCGCTGGAGCGGATCGCGTTCTGCGTCCGCAAGCGCGCCGAGCACGACGCCGACGTGTACTTCCCGAGCCTGTCCGGCCGCACCATCGTGTACAAGGGCATGCTCACCGAGCCGCAGCTGGCCCGGTTCTTCCCCGACCTGGTGGACGAGCGGGTGGACAGCGCGATCGGCCTGGTGCACAGCCGGTTCTCCACCAACACGTTCCCGTCCTGGCCGCTGGCCCACCCGTACCGGTACATCGCGCACAACGGAGAGATCAACACGTTGCGCGGCAACCGGAACTGGATGGACGCGCGGGAGGCCATGCTCGCCTCGGACCTCATCCCCGGCGACCTGGCCCGGCTGTTCCCGGTGATCACTCGGGACGCCAGCGACTCGGCGTCCTTCGACGAGGTGCTGGAGCTGCTCCACCTCGGCGGGCGCTCGCTGCCGCACGCGGTGCTGATGATGATCCCCGAGGCGTGGGAGAACCACACCGAGATGGATCCGGCCCGGCGCGCGTTCTACGAGTTCCACTCGGCGCTGATGGAGCCGTGGGACGGCCCGGCGCTGGTGTCGTTCACCGACGGCAGCGTGATCGGCGCGGTGCTCGACCGCAACGGCCTGCGGCCCGCCCGCTACTGGGTCACCGACGACGGCCTGGTCGTGCTGGGCAGCGAGGCCGGTGTGCTGGAGATCGACCCGGCCAAGGTTGTCCGCAAGGGACGGTTGGAGCCGGGCCGGATGTTCCTCGTGGACACCGAGGCCGGCCGGATCGTGGACGACGAGGAGATCAAGTCGGGGCTGGCCGCCGAACACCCGTACCAGGACTGGGTGGACGCCGGCATGGTCCGGCTGGCCGAGCTGCCGGCCCGCGAGCGCGAGGTGCCCAAGCACGCCGCCCTCGTCACCCGGCAGCAGGTCTTCGGCTACTCCGAGGAGGAACTGCAGATCCTGCTGCGGCCGATGGCGCTGACCGGCGCGGAGCCGATCGGCTCGATGGGCAACGACGCCCCGTTCGCCGTGCTGTCGGACCGCTCCCGCAGCCTGTTCGACTACTTCACGCAGCTGTTCGCGCAGGTGACCAACCCGCCGCTGGACGCGATCCGGGAGGAGCTGGTCACCTCCCTGACCGCGACCGTCGGCCCGGAGACCAACCTGCTGGCCGCCACCCCGGCGTCCTGCCGGCGGATCTCGCTCGAGTTCCCGGTGCTGGACAACGACGAGCTGGCCAAGCTCGTGCACATCAACGACGACGGCGACATGCCCGGCTTCCAGGCGGTCACCGTGCTCGGCCGGTACCGGGTCGACGGCGGCGGCGAGGCGCTGCGGGCCCGGCTGGACGAGATCCGCACCGAGGTGTCCGAGGCGATCGACGACGGCGCCCGGCTGATCGTGCTGTCCGATCGCGGCGCGGACGCCAAGTACGCGCCGATCCCCTCGCTGCTGCTGACCGGCGCCGTGCACCACCATCTGGTACGGGAGAAGACGCGCACCAAGGTCGGCCTCATCGTCGAGGCCGGCGACGCCCGCGAGGTGCACCACATCGCGCTGCTCATCGGCTACGGGGCCGCCGCGGTCAACCCGTACCTGGCGATGGCCACGGTCGAGGAGCTGCCGGACGTCGAGCCGCACAAGGCCACCAGCAACCTGATCAAGGCGCTGGGCAAGGGCGTCCGCAAGACGATGTCCAAGATGGGCGTGTCCACGGTGGCCTCCTACACCGGCGCGCAGATCTTCGAGGCGATCGGCGTCGGCAAGGAGGTCGTCGACGAGTGCTTCACCGGCACCACGTCGCGGCTGGGCGGCGTCGGCTTCGACGAGATCGCCGAGGAGGTGGCCCGCCGGCACCGCAAGGCGTTCCCCGCCGACGGCGTGCACGCCAGCCACCGCGAGCTGGAGGTCGGCGGCGAGTACCAGTGGCGCCGCGAGGGCGAGGCGCACCTGTTCAACCCGACCACGGTGTTCAAGCTGCAGCACTCCACCCGCACCCGGCAGTACGAGGTGTTCAAGGAGTACACCAAGGCGGTCGACGACCAGGCCGAGCGGCTGATGACGCTGCGCGGGCTGTTCAAGTTCCGCGACGGCGTGCGGCCGCCGGTGCCGATCGAGGAGGTCGAGCCGGTCTCCGAGATCGTCAAGCGGTTCGCGACCGGCGCGATCTCGTACGGCTCGATCTCCAAGGAGATGCACGAGGTTCTCGCGATCGCGATGAACCGGCTCGGCGCCAAGTCCAACACGGGCGAGGGCGGCGAGGACGCCGACCGGCTCGACGATCCCGAGCGCTGCTCGGCGATCAAGCAGGTGGCCAGCGGCCGGTTCGGCGTGACCAGCGAGTACCTGGTCAGCGCGCAGGACATCCAGATCAAGATGGCGCAGGGCGCGAAGCCCGGCGAGGGCGGGCAGCTGCCCGGCAACAAGGTGTACCCGTGGATCGCCAAGACCCGGCACTCCACGCCCGGTGTCGGCCTCATCTCGCCGCCGCCGCACCACGACATCTACTCCATCGAGGACCTGGCCCAGCTGATCCACGACCTGAAGAACGCCAACCCGGCCGCCCGCATCCACGTGAAGCTGGTGTCCGAGGTCGGCGTCGGCACGGTCGCGGCGGGCGTGTCCAAGGCGCACGCCGACGTGGTGCTGATCTCCGGCCACGACGGCGGAACCGGCGCGTCGCCGCTGTCCTCGATCAAGCACGCCGGCGCGCCGTGGGAGCTGGGCCTGGCCGAGACGCAGCAGACGCTGTTGGCCAACCGGCTGCGGGACCGGATCGTCGTGCAGACCGACGGCCAGCTCAAGACCGGCCGGGACGTGGTGATCGCCGCGCTGCTCGGCGCGGAGGAGTTCGGCTTCGCCACCGCGCCGCTGGTGGTGTCGGGCTGCGTGATGATGCGGGTGTGCCACCTGGACACGTGCCCGGTCGGTGTGGCCACGCAGAACCCGGTGCTGCGGGAGAAGTTCAGCGGCAAGGCCGAGTACGTGGTGAACTTCTTCGAGTTCGTCGCGCAGGAGGTCCGGGAACTGTTGGCGCAGCTGGGTTTCCGGTCCGTCGAGGAGGCGGTCGGGCACGCCGAGCTGCTGGACACCGCCGGCGCGGTCGAGCACTGGAAGGCGGCCGGGCTGGACCTGACGCCGATCTTCCACGTGCCCGAGCTGCCGCCCCGCGCGGCCCGGCACCGCACCACGGATCAGGACCACGGGCTGGAGAAGGCGTTGGACAACACGCTGATCCAGCTGGCCGAGGGCGCGCTGGGCTCGGGCGACCGGGTACGGCTGGAGCTGCCCGTACGCAACGTCAACCGGACCGTGGGCACGATGCTCGGCTCGGAGCTCACGAAGCGCTGGGGCGGCGAGGGCCTGCCGGACGACACCATCGACGTGACGTTCACCGGCACCGCCGGCCAGTCGTTCGGCGCGTTCCTGCCCAGCGGCATCACGCTGCGGCTGGTCGGCGACGCCAACGACTACCTCGGCAAGGGCCTGTCCGGCGGGCGCGTCACGGTCCGCCCGGATCCGTCGGCGCCGCTGGTGGCCGAGCAGAACATCATCGCCGGCAACGTGATCGCGTACGGCGCGACCAGCGGCGAGCTGTTCCTGCGCGGCAAGGTCGGCGAGCGGTTCTGCGTGCGCAACTCCGGCGCGCTGGCCGTCGTCGAGGGCGTCGGCGACCACGGCTGCGAGTACATGACCGGGGGCCGGGCCGTCGTGCTCGGCGCGACCGGCCGCAACTTCGCGGCCGGCATGTCCGGCGGCGTCGCGTACGTGCTGGACCTCAACCCGGTGCGGGTCAACCAGGAGATGGTGGACCTGGACGAGCTGACCGAGGAGGACCAGGCGTTCCTGCACGAGGTGATCGACCGGCACCGCCGGGAGACCGAGTCGGCGGTGGCGGACCTGCTGCTGGCCGACTGGGAGCTGGCCGTGGGCCGGTTCACCAAGGTGATGCCCAAGGACTACAAGCGGGTGCTGGCCGCGCGGGCCAGCGCGGAGGCCGACGGCAGGGACGTGGACACCGCGATCATGGAGGCCGCACATGGCTGACCCCAAGGGCTTTCTCACCACGCCGCGGGAGAACGCCAGCCACCGTCCGGTGGACATCCGGCTCACCGACTGGCGTGAGGTGTACGAGGAGTTCGGGCACCAGCGGCTGGAGAAGCAGGCCGGCCGCTGCATGGACTGCGGCATCCCGTTCTGCCACCAGGGTTGTCCGCTGGGCAACCTGATCCCGGAGTGGAACACGCTGGTGTGGCGCCAGGACTGGCGCGACGCCATCGAGCGGTTGCACGCCACCAACAACTTCCCGGAGTTCACCGGGACGTTGTGCCCGGCGCCGTGCGAGGCGGCGTGCGTGCTCGGCATCAACTCCGACCCGGTCAGCATCAAGCGGGTCGAGGTGGAGATCATCGACCGGGCCTGGGACGAGGGCTGGGTCGTCCCGCAGCCGCCGGCCACTCGCACCGGCAAGAAGGTGGCGGTGATCGGCTCCGGCCCGGCCGGGCTGGCGGCGGCGCAGCAGCTGACCCGGGTCGGGCACGACGTCGTCGTGTACGAGCGGGCCGACGCCGTCGGCGGGCTGCTGCGGTACGGCATCCCCGAGTTCAAGATGGAGAAGCGGCGGCTGGACCGCCGGCTCGACCAGATGCGGGCCGAGGGCACGGAGTTCCGCACCAACGTGAACGTCGGCGTTGACGTGACGGTAGAGGAGCTTCGCAGTTCCTACGACGCCGTGGTGTTGGCCGGCGGCGCGACCGCGTGGCGGGACCTGCCCGTGCCGGGGCGTGAGTTCACCGGCGTGTACCAGGCGATGGAGTACCTGCCGCCGGCCAACAAGGCGTACGCGCAGTCGCCGATCAACGCCGCCGGCAAGCACGTCGTGGTGATCGGCGGCGGCGACACCGGCGCCGACTGTCTTGGCACCGCGCACCGGCAGGGCGCCGCTTCCGTGACGCAGCTGGAGATCATGCCCCAGCCGCCGGCGTCGCGGGCCCCGCACCACCCGTGGCCGACCTATCCCATGCTGTACCGGGTCACGTCGGCGCACGAGGAGGGCGGGGAGCGGCTGTACTCCGTGTCGACCGTCGAGTTCCTCGGCGACGACGAGGGGCAGCTGCGGGGCCTCAAGCTGGTCGAGGTTCGGATGGAGAACGGCCGGTTCGTGCCCGTCGAGGGCACGGAGCGGGAGCTGGAGTGCCAACTCGTGTTGCTGGCCATGGGTTTTGTCGGCCCGCAGCGCGAGGGTCTGGTGGAGGAGCTCGGTGTGGAGCTGGATCCCCGCGGCAACGTCGCCCGGGACCGGTCCTTCGCCACCAGCGTCGAGGGCGTCTTCGTGGCCGGCGACATGGGCCGCGGCCAGTCGCTCATCGTGTGGGCCATCGCCGAGGGCCGCTCCGCCGCCGCGGCGGTGGACACCTACCTCACCGGCCGCGACGTCCTCCCCGCCCCCATCCGCCCCACCGACCGCGCCATCGCCTGAGAACCCCGGCGAGTCACGCTCTCAGGCACACCGAATGTAAGACTGGAGCAGAAGTGAGCCCCGGAGCTCACTTCTGCCCGAAACCTACATTCGGTGTGCCCCACAGCGTGACTCGCCGATTGCTCCGAATGGCTCGTTCCGCCGTTGCCGGCGCCGGGTATTCCAGGGCTCCTGGGGCCGACAAGGAGGAGCGCAGTCATGGTTGCCGTGATCGCGGCGGTACTTTTCGCCCTGGCGTTGCTGATCGACCTCGCCGGCATCTCGCTCGGATCCGTGCTGACGCCGACGAACCTGCTCACCGCCGGCCTGCTGTGCGTGGCGCTGCACCTGGCCGGCATCGGCACGAACCGTCCCACCTGGCGTCGCCCGGCCTGGCGCGGGCGGCGGCGTTGATACCCTGACAGGGTGTCCGACTTCAGCACGACCGGTGCCGCTTTCGCCGAGTTCTGGCGGGAGCGGCACCTGTGCACTCTCACCACCGTCCGCCCCGACGGCACGCCGCACGTCGTGCCCGTCGGCGTGACCCTCGACCTCGACGCCGGCATCGCCCGCGTCATCACCGACGGCAACTCGGCCAAGGCCCGCCAGCTCCGCAAGGCCGGCAAGGTCAACGCCGCCGTGTGCCAGGTGGACGGTCGACGCTGGTCCACAGTGGAGGGTGTCGCCACCCTCAACGAGGATCCGCAAGCGATTGCCGACGCCGTGCGACGTTACGCGGAGCGCTATCGGCAGCCCCGCGTCAACCCGAACCGGGTCGTGCTGGAGATCGCCATCCACAGGGTCCTCGGCAACGTCCGCTAGGACCCACCCGCCGATCGGCCGCCGGCCTGGCCGAAGAAGTAGCCGAGGATCAGCGGGAACGCGCTGGACACGATGTCCGTGACGGTGATGCCGCTGAACATCGCCACGACCCCACAGCGACACCACCTTCATCCGCCCGCCGGTTCACCCCGGTATTGGCAGATGCGGGGCCGACCGTTAGCTGAAGTCGCGGGCGTTGGCCAGCACCGGAACCTTCGAGCGGGCATCGTCCACTTCGGACGGATCGATGTCCACGACGAGCAACTCCGGCCGGTCCACCGCCTGGGCCCGGATCTCGCCCAGCGGCGACACGACGGCGCTGTAGCCGATGCCGGTGGGGACGCCGGGCTTGGTCGTGACGCCGACGGTCGACGGATCGGCCTGCCCGCAGGCGGCGAGCCAGCTGGTGGAGTCCAGGGCCCGAGCCCGGACCAGCAGCTCCCACTGCTCGCGCTTGCCGGGCCCCGATCCCCACGACGCCGGCACGAGGATCACCGACGCCCCGGACCGGGCGAGTTTCTGGAAGAGCTGGGGGAAGCGCAGGTCGTAGCAGGTGGCGACGCCGATGCCGACGCCGTCCACCTCGACCGTGACGCTGCGGTCGCCGGGGGCGACGGTGGCGGACTCGGCGAAGCCGAAGGCGTCGAACAGGTGGATCTTGTCGTAGTGCTCGTCGACGCCGAGACCGGTGACCAGCAGCGTGTTGCGCACCCGGCCGTCGTCCGACGGCGTGAACATGCCGGCGACGACCAGCACGTCGTGCCGCTTGGCGATGTCCCGCACGGCCGAGGCCCACGGCCCGTCCAGCGGCTGCGCGAGGCCGCCGAGCGGGATGCCGAAGCGGGCCATCGCGGCCTCGGGGAACACCACGATCCGCGCGCCGAGGCGGGCCGCCTCGGCGACCTGCTCGCCGATCGTCGCGAGGTTGACCTCGGGGTCGGTGTCGGACACGAACTGGCTCAGCGCGATACGCACGGGCTTCAGTGTATACCGTCCGTATACTCGGAGGATGTCTGTTTCCGGGCGGGACCGCGCCTACGACTACCTGCGCAACACCGTGCTGGCCGATCCGGCCGCCCAGGGCACGTTCCTGAACGAGCAGGACATCGCCGACCGCATCGGCGTATCCCGCACGCCCATCCGTGAGGCGCTGCTGATGCTGTCCGCCGAGGAACTCGTCCGTCTCGTCCCCAAGCGCGGCGCGTACATTCCGGAGCTGACGGCGGGCGAGCTGCGCGAGCTGATCGAGCTGCGCGGCGTGCTGGAGCGGTTCGCGGCCGAACGCGTGCTGGCCACCGGCACGGCGCCGATCGAGGAGCTGCTGGCGGCGCTGGCCGACCAGAGGGGCAAGGATGACCGTACGTTCATCGAGGCGGACACACGTTTCCACACGATCCTGGTGCGCGCCGCCGGCAACGAGATGCTGGCCCGCACCTACGAGACGTTGCGAGCGCGGCAGGTCGTCTCCGGCCTGGTGGCACTGCGTGGCGGCAGCGCGGGCCGCCGCGAGGCCGTTCTGACGGAGCATGAGGCGATCGTGGCGGCGCTGGCCGCGGGCGATCCCGGCCCGGCACGTGAGGCGATCACCGCCCACCTCGACGCGACGCTGCGGGCGCAGCTCGCGATCCGCTGACACACCACGAATTCGGGAGCCGGCGACAGTCGCAAGTGCACTGCACGTGCGCCCGGCGGACCCGTCCGGGGCGGACTCCGACCGGTTCGGACCAAGGGCCCGCATGCTGATCGGCGCAGCCACGGGACAACTCACCGAATTGATCGTCACATTCGACGACGGTGATCGGCACCGTCGACGGCACGAAACCGCTGGGTAGCAGGGTTGCGCCAATCGATCATCGGGTGTTTTGGGCGTTCTGACCGGTGCGACAACGCCGTAACCGGTCGGCGTAGCCTCGCCGTCGGCGCGTGCACCCCGGTCGCCGCCTGTAAACTGTGATGAATACCTAGGTACGTCGGCTTCATCCGTGCTGAGGGAGGTGGACGGTGTCGGCGCCCGAGCCCGAGCGGACGTCACTCGCCGCGAAGATCGACAAGCTGTTCCAGGTGGTCCGCAAGCCCAACCGCGAGCAGTACAGCCACGACGAGGTGGCCAAGGCCTGCCGCGAGGCCACCGGCGAGAGCTTCTCGACCACCTACCTGTGGCAGCTGCGCACCGGCCGCCGGGACAACCCCACCAAGCGGCACCTGGAGGCGCTGGCCCAGTTCTTCCAGGTCTCCCCCGCCTACTTCTTCGACGACGAGCAGAGCGCCAAGATCGCCGAGGAGCTGGAGCTGCTCGGCGCCCTTCGGGACGCCGGCGTACGCAATGTTGCGCTGAGAGCAGTAACGCTTTCACCCGCCGGGCTCGACACCATCAGTGACATGATCGATGCGATCGCCCGCAGGGAGGCGATCCGCGACGGGGACTCCCGCTGATCAGGAGTGATGGTGCGGCAGGACAAGCAGCTGTGGCGACGCTGCCGGGAGCTGGCCGACTCGGTGCCGATGCCCGCCCCGTTCCGCCCGGACACGTTCGCCGACGCCGTGGCCGAGCACCGCGGCCGGCGGATCGAGCTGATGCCGGTGCCCGCGACCGCCGGCGCCCCGTGCGGCCTGCTGATGACCACGGACAGCGCTGACTACATCCTGTACCCGGTCAACACCACCGAACTGCACCAGCAGCACATCCTCATGCACGAGGTCGCGCACCTGCTGTGCGGGCACACCGGCACCGCGGAGATCGACGCCGCCGCGACGCGGGCGCTGATGCCGAACCTGTCGCCGGAGCTGGTGCGCCGCGTGCTCGGCCGCACCGTCTACACCGAGATCGAGGAGCGCGAGGCCGAGCTGTTGGCGTCGCTGATCGCCCAGCGGGCGGCGCGGCTGCCGCGGCCGCCGTCGGCGGGGGCGCCGGCCGAGGTCGTCCGGCTGGACCAGCTGTTCGGCTCCCGGCCGCGGCGGCGACACGATGATTGAGGTCCTGGCCTATCTCGGCTGCCTGGTCGCCGTCGTGGTGGTCTGCTACAAGGTGCGGCTGGCCGGCGCGGACCGGCAGACGCCCGGCCACCGGCACATCGCCGGCTTCGCCGTGTGCATCGCCGGCGCGCTCGGCCTGGACGCCTGGATGACGTTGGAGATCACCGGCCCGATGCCGGCGATCGCCGGCCTGGTCAGCGACGAGCTGAAGGTGGCGGCGCTGGGCTTCCTGATCCTGTTCGCCAACTCGGTGCGGCCGGCGGCGATCCGTGGCCGCCGGTACGTGCTGGTCACGGCGTGGACGATGGCCACCTGCCTGGTGCTGTTCTTCGTCTCCGGCGCGGACCAGTCGGCCGACGTCGTGACGTTCACGCCGGACCGGGTCGGCTTCTTCGTGGCTTACGACGTGGTGCTGATCTGCTACGAGGTGTGGGGGCTGCTGACGTTCACCACGCTGATCGGCCGCTACGCCCGGATGGTCGAGCCGAGCCTGCTGCGCACCGGGCTACGCCTGATCACCGTCGGCGCGCTGATCGGCGTGCTGTGGGCGGCGTGGCAGTTCGACGACATCCGGATCGCGTTGTCGCAGCACCAGAACACCACCAGCGAGGACGAGGTGTCGGCGGTGCTGGCCGCTTGCTGCGTGCTGGTGTCGGCCGCCGGGGCGACGCTGACCGTGTGGGGACCGTACCTGAGTGGCCCGGTCCGCTGGCTCGGCGCGCAGTGGCGGTATGCGCAGCTGCGGCCGCTGTGGGCGGCGATGCACGCAGCGATGCCGGCGATCGCGCTGAGTTCCGTCGCCCGTCAGCAGGGCGGCGTGGAGTTCGCGCTGTACCGGCACGTGATCGAGATCCGCGACGCGCAGTTGGCGCTGCGCGGGCACATCCATCCCTCGGTGCAGGAGTGGGCTTCGGACGCGGTGCGCCGCGCCGGCACCCATCCTTCCCGTCGCGAGGCGACCATCGAGGCGGCGACGATCGCCGCCGCCGTGCTCGCTCACGACGCCGGCGTCAGCTACCCGGCCGGGGTGGCCGACCCGCACCGCGTGGATCCCAGCCTGGCGGCGGAAACCCGCTGGCTGGCGCAGGTGTCGCGAGCGTTCGCGCACTCCAAGGCGGTCGCGTTGGTGCGGGCGCGGATGGCCGCCGAGCTCAGCGGGGTTCCGTCCACGAGCTCGTGACGATCGCGCGACTGTCCACACCGGACGGCAGCGTGCCGAGCGCGATGCCCCAGTCCTCGCCGAGACGGGAGGCGCAGAACGCGTCGGCGACCGCCGGGTTGCCGTGCCGCACCAACAGGGATCCCTGCAGCACCAACGCCATCGTCTCGACCAGCCGGCGGGCCCGGAACTCGATGTCGTCGAGGTCGGCCAGCTCCTTGCGGAGCAGCTCGACGGACCGGTCCAACCGGGCATCCGCGCCGGCGGCCAGCTCCACCTCGGTGAAGAACGCCTCCACCGACTCGGGCTGCCGGGCCATCGCCCGCAGCGCGTCCAGCGCGGCGACGTTGCCGGAACCCTCCCAGATCGAGGGCAGCGGCGCCTCCCGGTACAGCAGCGGCATGCCGGATTCCTCGACGTAACCGTTGCCGCCCAGGCATTCCAGCGCCTCGGCGGCGTGCATCGGGGCCCGCTTGCACACCCAGTACTTGGTCACCGCGAGCGCGAGCCGGCGGAACGCCGTCTCGTCGCGGTCGGTCGCGCCGGCCAGCCGGAGCATCACCACCAGCGCGGCCTCGGCCTCGACGGTGAGGTCGGCGAGGACGTTGGACATCAGCGGCTGGTCGACCAGCAGCTTGGTGAAGGCGCTGCGGTGGCTGGCGTGGTGCACCGCCTGGGCGACGCCGGCGCGCATGCCCGCGGCGCTGCCGATCACGCAGTCCAGCCGGGTGTTGTTGACCATCTCGATGATGGTCGGCACGCCCCGGCCCTCCTCGCCGACCAGCCAGCCGAGCGCGTCATCGTACTCGATCTCGGAGGAGGCGTTGGACTTGTTGCCCAGCTTGTCCTTCAGCCGCTGCAGGTGGATCCGGTTGCGGGTGCCGTCCGGCAGGACGCGCGGCAGCAGGAAGCAGGACAGGCCGCCGGGCGCCTGCGCGAGAGTGAGGAACATGTCCGACATCGGCGCGGACGTGAACCACTTGTGGCCGCGGATGACGTATTCGCCGTTTTCGGTCGGCGTCGCCGTCGTGGTGTTGGCGCGGACGTCCGAGCCGCCCTGCTTCTCCGTCATCGACATGCCCGCGATCAGGCCGCGTTTCGTGCTCGGCTCGCGCAGGCCGTAGTCGTAGATCTTGGCCGCCAGCAGCGGTTCGTAGGTTTTCGCCAGCTCCTCGTTGTGCCGCAGGGCCGGGACCGCCGCGTACGTCATGGCCAGCGGGCAGGTGTGGCCGGCCTCGACCTGGCTCCACACGAAGAACTTCGCCGCACGGGCCACGTGCGCGCCGGACCGCTCGTCCCGCCAGGGCGCGGCCTGCAGCCCGTGCTCGACGCCGACCGTCATCAGCTCGTGCCAGTACGGGTGGAAGTCCACCTCGTCGATGCGGTTGCCGTAGCGGTCGTGCGTGCGCAGCACCGGCGGGTTGGCGTTGGCGCCCCGGCCCCACTCCTGCGCCTGCGCGCTGCCCGCGAGCCGGCCCAGTTCGTGCAGCTCCGGCTCCGCCCACGCCGCTCCCTCGCGGCGGAGGCCCGCGATCAGCGACGCGTGCGCCGCGACGTCGTAGCCGACCAGCGGCGGGACCTGGTTGGTGACCTCATGAGTGGGCGGCATCGTCGGCTCCCAGGGCACGAAGGGTGAAACGGACCAGATTCGGCACGGTGTCGGCGCTCGCGACGCCCGCCGACAGCGGGCCCACCAGCACCTCCGCCACCGCCCCCACCAGCGCCGCGGCGGTGACGCCGGCATCCTGCGCCGGCAGCACGCCGGCCTTGATCGCCTCGGTGACGTGCATGGCGAAGGCCTTCTGGAACACCTGCCGGAACACCAGGCGCTCCGCCTCCACCGGCGCGTCCACCGGCTCCGCCAGCAGTGCGTACGCCAGCCGCGGGGCCTTCAGCGCTCGGTTGGCGAACGTCTCCACGATGGCCACGACCCGGTCGATCAGGTCGCCCGGGCCGTTCGCCGCATCCTCGACGGCCTGGACCTCGCGGCCCACCAGGCCCCGGAACACCTCGACCACCAGCTCCGCCTTGCCCGGGAAGTACCGGTAGACGCTGCCGGTGGAGACGCCCGCCCGCGCCGCCACCCCCGCCACCGAGCAGCCCGCGTATCCCTGCTCCGACAGCAGCGCGACGGCAGCCGCCAGCAGCGCCTCGCGCTGGGCGTCGAGCCGGGCCTGCACCCGGGGCGTGCGACGGTAGGGCACCCAAGCAGTGAACCACGGTTCAGTGTTTTATGCCACGCGTGCCACCCGAGCACTCTCCGGCGTCAGAGGCGGGGCGAGCCCACCCAACCATGCGCTCTCAGGCCAGTGGGAGGGCGTCGGAGTCGAGGATGCCGGTGCGGTAGGCGATGGAAACCGCTTCCGCTCGGCCGTTCGCCTCCAGCTTGCGGATGATGTTCTTCGCGTGCGAGCGGACCGTTTCCACCGAGACCACGAGGCGTTCCGCGATCGACTTGCTGCTCATGCCTTCCGCGATCAGCGCGAGGATTTCCGTTTCGCGCTGGGACAACGTGTGGGCGCGTTTCTGGTCGCCGGTGGATGCCTCGCCTTTCGACTGTATCGGGACCCCGAGATAAACGCCGGCCAACACCTGGTGCAGATAGCTGGCGGACGCCGTCGCCAGCGCCACCGCCTGCGCCCCTTGTCCGAAGGCGAACCTCGCGTCTTCGTCCGCGTGACTCGACGGCGTCAGCAGCACCACCACCGGGCAGGAGGAATATCCGCTGCTCAGCGTCCGTACCAGCGTGAACCCCGGGTCGGCCGCCTGGTCCACCACTGCCATCCCCGCGCCGTTGCGCGCCGCGAAGCGTACGGCCGCCATCGACGACGCCGCACTCACCGCCCCCACCTCCGGCAGCCGGGACAACACTCGCGCCAATCCGATTCGGGTGAGCGGGGAAAACCCCACGATCAGCACTGGGCGGCGACGGTGGTACATGAGCCGGATACTCTCACGCGCTGCGCCAATTGCGACACCAGGCGTGACCTACCAGTCATCTCCGATCACATTCCGTAAACCCGGAATTCGTCCGCATCACCGGATCAGATCACCGGGCACGTCCTTTTCTACTCTGTGTATGCGCCAGGCGCCGGCGATCACGGAAGGCCGTTCGAACCAACACCTCGCGCCGAGGGCGTTCGTCGCCCGGCATGCCTGGGATTCCTGAAACCGCTACCGTCCACGCCGAACCGATGGAGGTCCCATGAGCACGGACACCGGCGCCCGGCACCACGAGCTCGCGGAAGCCCTGCGCACGGCGGTGGCGAACGACGCTGGAGTGACCGACGCGGCGCTGCGGACCGCTGTGTCGGCCAGGGCCGCGGATGGCCCGCCGATCGCCGAGCCCTACAACACCCTCGCCCGAGAGATCGGCGCAGCCTCCTACCGGGTGACCGACGCCGAGGTCGACGCCGTCCGGCAGGCAGCGGGCACCGACAAAGCGGCATTCGAGATCAT
Organism: Kutzneria kofuensis; assembly: GCF_014203355.1. Taxonomy (NCBI): domain Bacteria; kingdom Bacillati; phylum Actinomycetota; class Actinomycetes; order Pseudonocardiales; family Pseudonocardiaceae; genus Kutzneria; species Kutzneria kofuensis. Next base: position 7,423,138 of record NZ_JACHIR010000001.1, on the reverse strand, counting down.
CATGTCGGCCTGTGTCGGGGCGGGACTGGCGCGCTGGGACGCCGCTGCTCGCATCATCGAGGAGGCGAGCGATGCGTCTGCCTGAGGTCGAGCGCGGCGACAGCCTCCGTAGTAGGGCGCTGATTCGGATCATCTCCGCGGCGTTGGGCGCACGTCTCCCGGATGCGGCCCGGGTTGCCTTCTACCACAAGAACTTCGTGGGCACGGCACTCGGCGCGTGGACACAGCGGGCGATGCGCGGACCGAGTGAGTGGTCCGTGGCGGAGCGGGAACTGATGGCCGCGATGGTCGCCAAGTGGAACTCGTGCCCCTTCTGCGTCGGGGCCCACCGGGCCGTCGCCGTGCGTGGCATGGACAAGGCGGTGGCGGACGCGTGCCTCACCGACTACCGCACCGCCCCCATCTCGGACCAACTGCGCGCGACGCTCGCCGTCCTGGAAACGATGACCTTGCACCCGGACGAACTGCAAGCCGCCCAAGCCCGAGCGGCGACGGCCGCTGGGGTCACACGGCGACAACTCGTGGATGCGTCGGCGGTCGCGGCCCTGTTCAACATCATCACCCGCTACGCCAACGCCCTGGACTTCGCCATTCCGACCGACGCCGAGTTCGACAAGGCCGCAGCCATGATGCTCAAACGGGGCTACGCCTGACCTTGTGGTCACAGGCCAGGAATGCGGCGACCTGACCACTTCTTCGGCCTCCGACACAGGAGAGTGCGAGGCCCCGCCGATGCTTCGCCCGGTCGCCGGATTTCGGCCGCCGCCACCCGACGCACCCACCCACCCGAGCCGACGCGGCGGCCGAAATCCGGCAAGGGCGAGGCATCGGCCCCCGAAGGGGCCGAGCCCCGCGCGGCACGCGCGGCATACACGCTGCCCCTTCGGGTGGTATCGGCCGGATGCCGGAGTGACTCCTCTGGTTGTGCGTGACCATGACGGCGTAGAACGGCTCATCTTTCGGGGGTACTCCATGTCCGACGCCGCGCGCCTGTCCCTGCTCGACGGCTTCGCGCTGACGGTGGGCGGCCGGGAGTTGGTGGTGCCGAAGGCGCAGCAGAGGCTGCTGGCGTTGGTGGCGTTGAGGCGGGACACGAACCGGAACACGGCGGTGGGAATGCTGTGGCCGGAGGGCAGCGAGGCGAAGTCGCTGGCGAGCTTGCGAACGGCGTTGTGGCGGCTACAGCAGTTGCCCGCGCCGACGGTGCGGGTGGGCGGCGACACGATCAGTCTGGCCCCGGGGCTACGGCTGGACGTGGGCGAGCTGGTGGCGATGTCGAGGCAGGGCGGCGAGGAGCTACCGCCGAGCCTGTTGGCGGGCCCGCACGAACTGCTGCCGGGTTGGTACGACGAGTGGGTGCTGGTGGAGCGGGAACGCCTGCGCCAGCTGTACTTGCACACGGTGGAGGGCTTCGCGGCGTCGTGCCTGCGGGCGGGGAGGCACGGCGACGCACTGCAAGCGGCGCTGGCGGCGGTGCGGGCGGATCCGCTGCGGGAGAGCCCGTACCGCCTGGCGATCGAGGTGCACCTGGCGGAAGGCAACGTGGCGGAGGCGCTGTCGGCGTACCAGCACTACCGAGCACTGCTGGCCAGGGAGCTGGGGATGGCGCCGTCGCCGATGATCCGCGGCCTCATCCACGAAACCCTGGCCACCGCGGCGGTGTGACGAGGGCCGAGGCACGTGAGTGGCTCACTTGGCTCCCGGGACCAAGTGAGCCACTCACGTGCGGAGACCGGGGCGGCTACTCGAACGAGGACATGACGTGCTTGATGCGGGTGTAGTCCTCCAGCCCGTACATGGACAGGTCCTTGCCGTGGCCGGAGTGCTTGAACCCGCCGTGCGGCATCTCGGCCACGATGGGGATGTGGGTGTTGATCCACACGCAGCCGAAGTCGAGGCGCTTGGCCATCCGCATGGCCCGGCCGTGGTCGCGGGTCCACACACTCGACGCGAGGCCGTACTTGACGCCGTTGGCCATCGACACCGCCTCGGCCTCGTCGGCGAAGGACTGCACGGTGATCACCGGCCCGAACACCTCGTTCTGGATGATCTCGTCGTCCTGGCGTAGGCCGGAAACCACGGTGGGGGCGTAGAAGTAGCCGCGGTCGCCGACGGCGGAACCACCGGCCAGGACCGAGGCGTGCGAGGGAAGCCGGCCGATGAAGCCGCCGACGCGGTCCAGCTGGGAAGCGTTGTTCAACGGCCCATAGGTGACGTCCTCCGTGGGCGCGCCGGTGGACGTCTCCCGGGCCTGGGCGGCCAAGGCCGCGGCGAACTCCTCGTACACGGAGGCGGCGACGATCACGCGGGTGGCGGCGGTGCAGTCCTGGCCGGCGTTGAAGTAGCCGGCGGCGGCGATGCCGGAAGCGGCGGCCTCCAGGTCGGCATCCTCGAAGACGACAACGGGCGCTTTGCCGCCGAGTTCCAGGTGCGTCCGCTTCAGGTCCAGAGCCGCCGCCGACGCGACCTCCATGCCGGCCCGCACGGAGCCGGTGATCGACACCATGTCGGGGCGGTCGTGCGACACCAGCGACCGGCCGGTGTCCCGGTCGCCGCAGATCACGTTGAACACGCCCGGCGGCAGGAACTCGGCGCACACCTCGGCCAGCAGGGTCGTCGACGCCGGCGTGGTGTCGGACGGCTTCAGCACCACGGTGTTGCCGGCGGCCAGAGCCGGGGCGATCTTCCAGATGGCCATCATCAGCGGGTAGTTCCACGGCGTCACCTGGGCGCACACGCCGACGGGCTCGCGCCGCACGTACGAGGTGTGCCCAGCCAGGTACTCCCCCGCCGACCGCCCCTCCAGCACCCGGGCGGCGCCGGCGAAGAAGCGCAGCTGGTCCACGCAGGGCGGGATCTCGTCGGACTTGGTGACGGCCAGCGGCTTGCCGGTGTCGGCCGACTCGACCTGAACGAACTCGTCGGCGCGGGCCTCGATGGCGTCGGCGATCCGGAGCAGCGCCAGCTGCCGTTCCGCCGGTGTGGTGTCGCGCCACGTCTCGAAGGCGGCGCTCGCGGCGCCGACGGCGGCGTCCACGTCGGCGGGCCCGGACAGCGGCGCGGTGGCGTACACCTCGCCGGTCGAGGGGTCGACGACGTCGAGGGTGCGGCCGTCGGCCGCGCCGACCCGCTCGCCGTTGACGAGGTTGGTGAAGACGGTCTTGTCGGCCACCGAACGGATCCTTCCCAGACACGGATTTAGTTGCGAACCATGCTCCCGCGCGACGGTATCGATTGCAACCAGTCGATTAAGTTGCTGTTTCGGTCGCCCAGGGCATTGACTTCGCACGCCGGAACGCCTTCACTGTGCCGCACGGGTGTGGCCCCCGTCACCCGCCGATCGCTGGAGGCTCGATGTCAGAGGAGCGCACGTTACGAGCGGACGTGCTGGGCGCGGCCGACACCGCCATGATGGCCGTCGCGGGCAGCGCGCCGGCGTACTCGATCGGCGCGAGCACGGCCGCGCTGGTGGCGGTGGCCGGTCTCGGCAGCCCGGCGGCGCTGCTCTGGTGCGGCATCCCGATGCTCGGCATCGCCTGGGCGTTCAGCCACCTCGGCCGCACCGAGGTCAACGCGGGCGCCAGCTACGCGTGGGTGGGCCGCGCCCTGCACCCCGTGCTCGGCTACCTGTCCGGCTGGGCGCTGATCGTCTCGGCGACGCTGTTCATGGTCGCCGGCGCGATCCCCGCCGGCTCGCTGACGCTGTCGCTGTTCGACCCGGATCTGGCCTCGAACACGGCCCTGGTGACGCTGGTCGGCGCGGTCTGGTTCGCGGCCATGGCGCTGGTGGTCTACCTCGGCGCGCACGTCACGGCCCGGGCCCAGTGGATCATGTCCGGCATCGAGGTGGCCATCCTGGTGATCTTCCTGGTGGTCGGCCTGCTCCGCGCGCCGAGCATCGCGGTGGAGCACTTCTCCTGGTCCTGGCTGGGTTTCACGCACTTCGACGGCATGGGCGGCTTCGCCGCGGCCGCGCTGGTCGCCGCGTTCTACTACTGGGGCTGGGACGTGTCGGCGAACCTGAACGAGGAGACGAGGTCCGCGCGCCGAGCCGCCGGCCTGGGCGGCATCGTCGGCGTGGTGATCGTGTTCGGCCTGTTCCTGTGCTTCACCGTGCTGGTGAACCTGCTGCTGTCGGCGGACACCATCGGCAACAGCAGCGGCAACCTCCTCGACCTGCTCGGCCAGGCGATCTGGCCCGGCCCGGGCGGCAAGATCCTGTCCATCGCGGTGGTGCTGTCCACGATCGCCACGCTGGAGACCACGCTGATCCAGGTCACCAGGACGATGTTCGCGATGGGCCGGGACGGCACGCTGCCGCGCGCCTTCGGCCGCACCCACCTGCGCCGGCGCACGCCGACGCTGGCCACGATCACCGTCGCCGTGGTGTCGGTGGTGCTGTTCGTGGCGGCCAACTTCCTCGGCACGGTCGGCGAGATCCTGTCCGACGCGATCAGCGCCATCGGCCTGCAGATCGCCTTCTACTACGGCCTGGCCGGCCTCGCCGTCGTGGTGTCGCACCGGGCCGAGCTGTTCAAGAGCCTGCGCAACTTCGTGCTGATCGGGCTGTGGCCGGGGCTGGGCGCGGTCTTCCTGCTGTGGATGTTCGTGCAGGCCATCGGCTCCAACTCGGCCGTGGTCAACGGGATCGGGCTGGGCCTGCTCGCGGTGGGCGTCGTGCCGATGCTGGCGGCGTGGCGGAAGGGTTCGGCGTACTTCGCACGCACCGCCGTCGAGGCGGACACGGTCGCCGCTGCCGTGCCAACCGGCGGGGAACTGCGATGATGCGCCGGTGCGCAGGAACACCGAGCCTCTGGACGAGGCGTCGAAACTGATCATCGAGCAGCTGCAGGAGGACGGCAGGCGGCCGTACGCGGCGATCGGCAAGGCCGTCGGCCTGTCCGAGGCCGCCGTGCGGCAGCGGGTCGCCAAGCTGGTGCAGTCGGGCGTGATGCAGATCGTCGCGGTCACCGACCCCATGCAGGTGGGACTGTTCCGGCAGGCCATGCTCGGGCTGAAGGTGAGCGGCCCGATCGAGCCGGTCGCGGACGCGCTCGCGGCGATGCCGGAGATCGACTACGTGGTGGTCTGCGCCGGCCGCTTCGACATCCTGTGCGAGGCGGTCTGCGAGGACGACGCCGACCTGCTGGACCTGATGTCCAACCGGATCCGCACCGTCGAGGGCGTGCGGGACGTGGAAACCATGCCCTACCTGCGGCTGCACAAGCAGTCCTACCAGTGGGGCACCCGCTAGCAGCTACGGAATCCCTTGTATCAACCTCACCGATGTGCGATAAACGTAGTCGAGACGCAGTTGAACGACGAAATCGGTGAGGACGCCATGACTGCCACCGCCCACCCCGGGACCGCCGGCGCGGCCGCGCTGTCCACATCGGCCCGCGACCACCTGTGGCTGCACTTCGCCCGCCACTCCGCCTTCGAGGACACGGACATCCCCGTGATCGAGCGCGGCGAGGGCGCCTACGTCTACGACACGAACGGCAAGCGCTACATCGACGGCCTGGCCGGCCTGTTCGCCGTGCAGGTCGGCCACGGCCGCGAGGAGCTGGCCCGGGCCGCCGCCGAGCAGACCCGCAAGCTGGCCTACTTCCCGCTGTGGTCGCACGCCCACCCGGCCGCCGTCGAACTGGCCGAACGGCTGGCCGCGGACGCGCCCGGCGACCTGAACCGCGTCTTCTTCACGGTCAGCGGCGGGGAATCCGTCGAGACCGCGTGGAAGCTGGCCAAGCAGTACTTCAAGCTCACCGGCAAGCCCACCAAGCACAAGGTGATCAGCCGGTCGATGGCCTACCACGGCACCTCCCAGGGGGCGCTGTCGATCACCGGCATCCCCGGCGCCAAGGCCGACTTCGAGCCGCTGGTGCCCAGCGCGATCAAGGTGCCCAACACCAACTTCTACCGGGCCCGCGAGCACGCCGACGACCTGGTGGCGTTCGGGCTTTGGGCCGCCGACCAGGTCGAGCAGGCCATCCTCATGGAGGGCCCGGAAACCGTCGCCGCGGTGTTCCTGGAGCCGCTGCAGAACACCGGCGGCTGCTTCCCGCCGCCGCCCGGCTACTGGCAGCGGGTCCGCGAGATCTGCGACTCCTACGACGTGTTACTCGTGTCGGACGAGGTGATCTGCGCGTTCGGCCGGCTGGGCCACGACTTCGGCGCCAACCGCTACGGCTACCAGCCCGACATGATCACCGTCGCGAAGGGACTGACCTCCGGCTACGCGCCGCTGGGCGCGGTGCTGGCCAGCGACCGGCTGATGGAGCCGTTCCTCAAGGGCCACAACATCTTCATGCACGGCTCAACCTACGGCGGCCACCCGGTGTCCTGCGCCGTGGCGCTGGCCAACCTGGACCTGATCGCGAACGAGGGCCTGTACGACCACGTGCTGGCCAACGAGGCCGCGTTCCGGTCCACTTTGGACAAGCTGCGGGACCTGCCGATCGTCGGCGACGTCCGCGGCGCGGGCTTCTTCTACGGCATCGAACTCGTGAAGGACAAGGACACCAAGCTGACTTTCACCGCGGAGGAGTCGGAGCGGGTGCTGCGCGGCTACCTGTCCAGCGCGCTGTTCGACAACGGCCTCTACTGCCGCGCCGACGACCGCGCCGAGCCGGTCGTGCAGCTGTCGCCGCCGCTGATCTGCGACCAGTCGCACTTCGACGAGATGGAGCAGATCCTGCGCGCCTCCCTCGAGAAGGCGCAACAACTCCTGTGAAGGGGCAGCTCATCTGATGGATCGCTTACGCGCCAACTCGGTGGGCGTGGTCGGGGTGGTGTTCATGGCGATCGCCACCGCCGCCCCGATCACCGCGATGACCGGCAACGTTCCGGTCGCGGTCGGTTTCGGCAACGGAATCGGCGCACCGGCGGGCTACCTGTTCGCCACCGTGGTGCTGACGGTGTTCTCCGTCGGCTACGTGGCGATGACCAAGCACATCACCGCCACCGGCGCGTTCTACGGCTTCGTGTCGCAGGGCCTCGGCCGTGTCGTCGGCCTGGCCAGCGGGCTGCTGGCGGTGATGGCCTACATCGTGTTCGAGGCCTCGATCGTCGGGATCTTCGCGTACTTCGCGCAGAGCACGGTGCTGGCCCAGTTCGGCGTGCACCTGCCGTGGCAGCTGTTCGCGGCGATCATGCTCGCGGCGACGGCGATCCTGTCGTACTTCGACATCCACCTGACCTCACGGGTGCTCGGCGTGATGCTGGTCGGCGAGGTCAGCATGCTGTTCCTGATGGCCGTCGCCGTCCTCGTGCGCGGCGGCGGACCCGACGGGATCCCCCTGTCTCCCGTCGACCCGCTCAACGCGTTCGGCGGGCCGGCGGCCGGGCTGGGGCTGTTCTTCGCCTTCTGGTCGTGGGTGGGCTTCGAGTCGACCGCGATGTACGGAGAGGAGTCGCGGGAGCCGAAGAAGACCATTCCGCGGGCCACCCTGATCTCCGTGGTCGGCGTCGGGATCTTCTACGTCTTCGTGTCCTGGATGGCCATCGCCGGCAACGGCCTGGCCCGCTCCGTCCAGGTGGCGGCCCAGGACCCGCTGGGCTTCTTCTTCGGTCCCACCGAGACGTTCGTCGGTCACTGGGCGGTGCTGCTGTTCCAGTGGCTGCTGATCACCGGCTCGTTCGCGTGCGGCATGGCGTTCCACCAGTGCGCCGCGCGGTACATGTACGCCATCGGGCGGGAGGGCCTGATCTGGCGGCGGCTGGGGCGGACCCATCCCGAGCACGGCTCGCCGTTCGTCGCCTCGTTCACCCAGACCGTCATCGCCGTGGTGATCGTCGCCCTGTTCAGCCTGGCCGGCCAGGACCCGTACCTGAGCCTGTACACGCTGATGGCGATCCTCGGCACGATGGCGATCCTGATCGTGCAGACGCTCTGCTCGTTCGCGGTGATCGGCTACTTCTCCCGCAACCACAAGGAATCCCGGCACTGGTTCACGACGTTCACCGCTCCCCTGCTCGGCGGCATCGGCATGATCGCCGTGGTGTGGCTGCTGGTGGACAATCTCGACGCGGCCGCGGGCGCCGCCGCCTCGACGCCGTTCTTCCACGCCATCCCGTGGATCGTCGGCGCGCTGTTCGTGCTGGGCGTCGTCGGAGCGTTGGCACTGCGGCGGTTCCGGCCCGAGACGTACGCCGTCCTCGGCCGGATCGTGTTGGACGACGCCAAGGAACGCTCCGAGGAACCCGCCGCGGTCTAGAGGAGTCGTTCGACCCGGGCCGCATCGGTCGGGCGGTTCTGGGACCGGTAGTGCTCGAACGCCTGCCGCCACGCGGCGCGGGCCTGCTCGTGGTCGCCGAGGGCGGTGTGGGTCTCGCCGACCCGCTCCAGCACCTCGGCGATCAGGGCGGCCGCGCCGACCTTGCGCCACTGGGCGAGAGCCCGCCGGTAGTAGCCGAGAGCGAGCGCGTGCTCGCCGCTGTGATGGCAGATGTAGCCCATGCTGTCCAGGGTGTCCGCCTCGCCCTGCGGGTCGGGGTGGTCCCGCAGCACCGCCAGCGCGGCCTCGCAGTGGCTGCGGGCCATCGCGTACTGCCCGATCTGGGCCGCGTACCAGCCGACCTGGTTGAGGGCGTTGGCCTGCTGGATCGGGCTGTCCAGCTTCTCGTAGTAGCGCAGGGCCGACATGGCGTGGTCGAGGGCGGACCGGTTGTCGCCGGCCAAGCCCGCGGCCGCCGCGAGCGCGCGGTGGCAGTGCGCCTGGGCGGCGTCGTCCTCGGCCTCCTCGGCCAGCGCCAAGGACCGCAGGAGGTGCTCCATGCCCTCGGCGTGCCGGCCGAGGCGGGAGTAGGCGGTGCCCAGGCGGCGCAGGGTGAGCCCCCGGAGGTCGTCGTCGACGTGGCGGGCGGCGGCCGTCCATGTCGCCAGGTCGTCGTGCACGTGGCCGCCGTGGTGGTGGAAGGTGTCCAGGCTCCACGCCAGCTGCCACACCAGCCGGTGCCAGCCCTGCTCCTCGGCGAGCCGCAGCGTCGCCAGCACGCACGAGTGTTCGGCGTCGAACCACGCCACCACGCCGGCGACGTCGGCGTGGTGGTGCGGGCGGCTGCCCGGCACCGGCTCGGTGAGCTCGATCGGCGTACGGGACGGGTACATCAGCCGGTCGCCGGCGTAGGCGGAGTGCAGGTAGTGGTCGGTCAACCGCAGCAGCGCCGAGGTCCGCTGCTCCGACGAGAGATCGTGGCAGGCCCGGTCCCGGGCGTACAGGCGGACCAGGTCGTGCATCCGGTAGCGGCCCGGCTTGTCCTGCTGCACAAGGGAAACCCGCTCCAACGCCCGTACCAGGGCGGCCGCGGGACGGTTGGCGAGGGCGGCGGCGGCCGGCAGCCCGATGTCCGGCCCCGGCGCCAGGCCCAGCAGCGCGAACATCTCCGCCTGCTCGGGCGTCAAAGCGTTGTACGACCAGGACAGCGCGGCCGGCAGGCTGGCCATCGGGTGGTCCTCGTCCAGCGCGTCGAGTCGGGTCGAGGCGTCGCGGAACTCGGCGACCAGGCCGGCCAGCGCGAAGTCGGGGTGCACGGCCGCGCGTGCGGCGACGATGCCCAGCGCCAGCGGGGAGCCGCCGCAGTAGGCGACGAGTTCCTCGACGGCATCGGGCTCGGCGGCGACACGGGACGTGCCCAGCCGGCGGACGAGCAGGTCCCGGGACTCCTCCTCGGACAGCACCTCGATCGGCACCGGCGTCTTGACCAGCCCGCTCAGCCGGTTCCGGCTGGTGATGACCACCGTGCCGGACGGGCTGTCCGGCAACAGCGGCGCCACCTGCGCGGCGTCCACGGCGTTGTCCAGCACGATCAGCATCCGCCGGCCGGCGACCAGGCTGCGGTAGAGCGCGATCTGGGCGTCGAGATCGACCGGGCGCGCCCCCACCAGCACGCCGAGGCCGTCCAGCAGGGCCCCGATCGCCCCCGCCGGCGAGACGGGCTCGCCGCCGGGTGCGAAGCCGTGCAGGTTGACGAACAGCTGGCCGTCCGGGAACCGGTCCAGCCGCTGGTACGCCCAGTGCAGCGCGAGCGAGGTCTTGCCGATGCCGGCCGTGCCTGCGATCACCGAGATCGCCCCGGCGCGGTCCAGCTCGGCGAGCTCCCGGCGGCGGCCGGTGAACCACGCCGGCGCGGCCGGCAGCTGCCGCGGCACGGGCGCGGTGGTGCCGGCCAACCGCGGGTCGCCGGTGAGGATCCGCTGGTAGACCTCCTGCAGCGGCGGCGACGGGTCCGCGCCGTGCTCCTCGGCCAGCCACCGTCGCGTGAGGTCGTAGTGCCGCAGCGCGTCGGCCTGCCGTCCACTGCGGTAGAGGGCGAGCATCAGCTGCCCGGCGAGCCGCTCGTCCTCCGGGCGGCGCGTCGCCTCCGTGGTCAGCTCGGACAGCAGCTCGGCGTGCCGGCCGGCGCGGAGTTCGATGTCGACGTGGTCGCGCCGGGCGGCCAGCCGCTCCTGCTCCAGCTGGCTCCGCATGTCGTCCAGCCACGGGCTCGACAGGCCACTGAGCGCCTGCCCCTGCCACAACCCCAGCGCCTGCCGGAACAGCTCGCCGGCGACCTCGTCCCGGTCGCTCGCCCGGGCCTCCGCGATCAGCCGCCGGAAGCGGTGCAGGTCCACGTCGTCCGGGCCGATCGCCAGCCGGTAGCCGTCGCTGGCGTTGACCAGGGTCGCGCCGCCGAGGGCCCCGCGCAGTCGGGACAGGTAGCTGTACAGCGTGCCGGCCGCCCGCTGCGGCGCCGCCGTACCCCACACCCGGTCGATCAGCTCGTCCACCGACACCCCCCGGCCGGTCTCGACCAGCAGGACCGCGAGCACACACCGCTGCCGCCGGGGTCCCAGGTCGACGTCACGGCCGTCGACCGTTGCCCGGAGCTCACCCAGCACGCGGAACTCCGCGCCCACCCGCACTCCCGACCGTCATGCCCCCGTTCGTTCTAAATACCCGTTATGAGCTGGGAAATCAAACCGTCTGAGAGGTCACTCAGCCGGTTGCGGGCATGCTCGGCGGCATGTGGGGGCGTTGGCCGGCGTGGGTGCCGTGGGTGACGGCGGTCTGGGGTGTCTGCTACGCCGGCGTGCAGGTCGGGTGGGTGCTGGCCGGAGCTCAGCTGCCACTCGGCCCGCACTTCGCGTTTCCGGCCTGGGTGCAGGTGTTCCTTGCTTTGGCCGCCGTCGTGGCGGCGGTCGCGGCGGTTCGCGGCCATGTGCCGCTGCTGTTCGTGACGACGATCGTGTTCGGAATCGGCACCTTCGGCTCGCCGATGGAGCTGGTGGCCCTGGCCTCGGGCTCGGGTGACGGCGTCGGCGGCATAGCGCTGGTGCACATGGCGCTCGACGTGCTCGGTGTGGGGCCGCTGCTGGCGACGCTGGTGTCACGTCTCCGGGTGTCACGCGGTCGGTGCCCTCGGTGCGGCCGTGATCATCCCGGCGGCTACGGCGGCCCGCTCGTGCATCCGGCTGCCTCGACGGCGGGTCGAGGCGTCCGTTGGACCGTGTACTCGGCAATGCTCGGCGTCGTGCCGTGGGCCGCCACGAAGATCGTCTGGACGCTCGGCGGCACGGCGCTCGGCGTCACCGGCGAACAGTGGCGGGCCGCCAACGCCGGCGACTCCGCGCTGATGAACGCGCTGTCGTCGGCGGGCATCGACTTCACCGTGCTGGCCGCGGTGGCGTGCGGGCTGCTGATGCTCAGCCTGGTCCAGCGCTGGGGCACCCGCCTGCCTCGGCTGCTGCCGCTACCGCCGGCCTGGCTCACCGGCGTCAGCCTCGGCGCGTACGGCATCGTGCTGACAGTCCTGTCGGCGGCGTGGCTGCTTGGTCTGGTCGCTCCCCCGGCTCCGGTGTGGCCACTGCCGACCGCGACCGACACCGCGTGGATGACCGGATTCGGCGGTTTGGCGTTCGGCGGGCTCGGCATCGGGCTGCTGGTCGCCGCCGGCTCCTACGCCGGGCGGACCCGGCCTCGTTGCGCCTGGACGAGCTTGCCCAGGAGCCACTCGTGGAAGACGCCGATGTGGTGCTCGCTGGGCACGAGCACACCGCCCTTGGCGTAGGCGCGGGAGCTCATGGCCGGCTGACAGCGTTCACACGCCTCGAAGTCCTGCTCGTTGACCCGGTGGAACAGCTCGACGGACCGGGAGACGTCCTTGCCGGACTCGACGACCGAGGGCAGGTAGAGCCAGTCGCACTCGACCACGGTGCGGTCGGCGGCCAGCGGGAACATGCGGTGCAGGATCACGTGGTCGGGCACGAGGTTGATGAACACCTGCGGCTTGACGGTGATGGCGTAGTAGCGCCGGTCCTGCTCCTCGGTGACGGTCGGGATCCGGTCCAGACCCTCGCTGCCGTCGACGGTGAAGCCCCGGATCTCGTCGCCGAACTCGGCGCCGTGACCGACGTAGTACTGCGCGGCCAGGCCCTCGGTGAACTCGGGCAGCACCTCGGTGAGCTCGGGGTGGATGGTGGCGCAGTGGTAGCACTCCATGAAGTTCTCGACGATGAGCTTCCAGTTGGCCTTGACGTCGTAGACGATCCGCCGGCCCACCTCGAGATTGGCGACATCGTAGTGGCCGATGGCGTCGGCGTCGCCGAGACGCTCGGTGCAGGCGCCGACGACATCGTCCTCGAAGGACGGCGGCTTGTCGGCCAGGCACACCCAGACATAGCCGAGCCATTCCCGGACGTGCACGTTGACCAGGCCGTACTCGACCCGGTCGATGTCGGGCATCTTGGTCAGGTTCGGGGCGGCGACGAGCTTGCCGTCCAAACCGTACGTCCACGCGTGGTACGGGCACTGGAAGGCGCGCTTGACCTCGCCTTCCTCGTCCAGGCACAGCTTGGCACCCCGGTGGCGGCAGATGTTCAGGAACGCCTTGACCGCACCGTCCCTTGCGCGCGAGACCAGCACGCTCTCCCGTCCGATCTGGACGGTGCGGAACTTGCCCGGCGTCGGGATGTCCGTGGCCCGGACGGCGCAGAACCACATCGCCTCGAAGACGCGTTCCTGCTCCTGCCGGAAGATCTCCGGATCCGTGTAGTACGCGCCGGGTAGCGTGGGGATGAGGCTGGCGGTCACGGACATTCCCTTCTCACCGGCGGATTCTGGCCATCTCGGGGTCGAACAGCGGCTCGGCGCGCACCGTTGCCGGGATCTTCTCCCCGAAGTACTCGACCGTCACGGCCGTGCCCGGCTCGGCGACGGCGGGCGGCAGCCACGCGTAGGCGACGGTCCGCCCGACGCTGTAGCCGAAGGACGCGCTGGTCACGTAGCCGACGGCGGAACCGTTGCACCACACGGGTTCCTTGCCCAGCACGACGGAGCCTGGGTCGTCGACCGTGAGGCAGGCCAGCTTCCGCTCGACAGCACGGGTTTCCAGTGCCTGACGACCGACGAAGTCGCCCTTGTCCATGCGTACGGCGAAGTCCAGGCCGGCTTCGGACGGCGAGTGCTCGGGGGTCATGTCCGTTCCCCAGGCCCGGTAGCCCTTCTCCAGCCGCAGGCTGTTGAACGCGCTGCGGCCGGCGGCGATGATGCCGTGCTGCTGCCCGGCGGCCCACAGCGTGTCCCACAGCTTGAGGCCCATGTCGGCGGTGGTGTACAGCTCCCAGCCGAGCTCGCCCACATAGGACAGTCGCATGGCGGTCACCGGGACCGCGCCGAGGTAGGCCCGCTTGGCCCGGAAGTAGCCGAAGGCCTGGTGCGAGAAGTCCTTGTCCACCAACGGCTGCACGAGGTCGCGAGCCAGTGGACCCCACACGCCGAGGCAGCAGGTGCCGGCGGTGATGTCCTTGACGCAGACGCTTTCGGGAGCGCGGCGGAGCATCCAGTCCAGGTCGAGGTTGCCGTTGGCGCCGACCTGGAACCTGTTCTCGCCGAGCCGGGCCACGGTGAGGTCGCTGCGGATACCGCCGGTCTCGTCCAGCATCAGCGTGTACGTGACCGAGCCGACCGACTTGGCCAGGTTGTTGGTGGTCAAGCCCTGCAGGAACTCCAGCGCCCCCGCACCGCTGACCTCCAGGCGCTTCAACGGGGTCATGTCGTACAGGGCGACGCGTTCCCGGGTGGTGCGGGCCTCGGCCGCGGCGATCGGCGACCAGTAGCGGGCCGACCAGTCGTCACGCTCGGGCACGTCGATCCGCTCGATCAGCGACTCGTTGGCCTCGAACCAGTGGGGCCGCTCCCAGCCCGTGCCCTCCAGGAACATCGCGCCGAGCTCCTGGTGCCGCTCGTAGAACGGTGAGGTCCGAAGTGGACGCGGCGACTCCATCGGCTGCAACGGGTGCAGGATGTCGTACACCTCGACGAAGTTCTGCTGGCCGCGCTCCAACACGTACGCGGGCGCGAGTTGGTGCTCCTCGAACCGGTTGAGATCGCACTCGTGCACGTCGGTCGCCGGCTGCCCGTCGACGAGCCACTCGGCCATCGCCCGGCCGACGCCGGCGGAGTGGGTCACCCACACCGCCTCGGCCACCCAGAACTCCCGCAGCGACGGGGATTCCCCCATCAGCGGGAAGCCGTCCTGGGTGAACGAGAAGATGCCGTTGAAGCCCTCGCCGACCGACGACCGGCCCAGCGCCGGCAGCAGCTCGGCGGACGCGGTCCAGGCGTCCTCGAAGTCCTCTGGCGTGAACGTGAGCATGGACGGCATCGGATCCGTTGGCAGGTCACCGATGTCGACCGGCATCGGCCGGTGGCCGTAGTAGCCGATGCCGAGCCGGTCGCCGTGGTCGCGGTAGTACAGATCCCGGTCCTGGTGCCGCAGGATCGGCATCCTGCCGGTGAGCCCAGCGACGGGCGTGGTCTTGGCGTACTGGTGCGCCAGCGGCGTCAGCGGCACGGTCAGGCCGACGAGCTCGCCGACCGCCGGGCCCCAGAATCCGGCGCAGGACACGACGATGTCCGCCGCGAAGGTGTCGGTTTCGGTGCGGACGCCGGTGACGCGGCCGCTCGCCTGCTCGACGGCGACGACCTTCTGCCGGCCGACGAACAGCGCGCCGCGGTCGATCGCCCGCCGCGCCTGCTTCTCACACGCCAGCACGGCGTTGGCCCGCCCGTCGGTCGGCGTGTGCAGGCCGCCGAGAACACTCCTGCCCAGCAGGGGAACCAGCGCCCGGCACTCGTCGGGACCGATCAGCGAGGACGGGATTCCCCACGACGTCGCCCAGCCGTGCCGGCGGGCGAGGTCGGCGTGCCGCTCGGGAGTGGTCGCGACCTCCAGGCCGCCGAGCTGGGTGAACGCGCCGAGACCGACCAGCTTCTCCACCGTGTAGGTGGCGAACTCGGCCATCGTCTTCGACGGGTTCGTCTGGAACACCAGGCCGGGCGCGTGCGAGCTGGAGCCGCCGGTGGCGAACAGCGGCCCCTGGTCCAGCACGGTGACGTCGGTCCAGCCGCGCTCGGTCAGCTCGTCGGCCAGGGCGCAGCCGACGACGCCGGCGCCGATGATCACGACCTTCGGCATCAGACCGCCTCCTCCGCCGCCACGGCCGGCACCTCGGCGGCGTGGTCGGCGAGGACGCCGGTCTTGTGCCGCAACACGATCCAGTAGTAGCCGAAGCCGACCAGCGCCACCAGACCCACGAACAACACCGCACCCCATTGCAGGAACCAGTGGAACGGCGGGGTCGGGTTGTAGACCTCACTGCGCGGCCACCCCAGGTTGATGGCCATCCCCGCGCCCCACAACACGGCCAGGACGTTCACCGGCAAACCCCAGCGCCCCAACGAGAAGCCGCCCTTGGGCGTGTCCTTGCCGGGCCAGGTGCCGCGTAGGCGGGCGATCAGCATCGGCAGCGTCACCAGCAGGTAGGCCACGTAGATGAGGACGACGCCGATGCTGGTGACCAGCTGGAAGATCTGCGGCTGGCCGATGTTGACCACCAGCAGGACCACGGCGATCACGCCGATCAGCACCGCCGGCCGGACCGGGGTGCGCTGCTTGCCGTGCACCTTGGCCAGCCACGACCCGGCCGGCAGGTTGTTGTCGCGGGCCATCGCGAAGGTCATCCGGATCGCCGCGGTGTGCACGGCCAGGATGCAGACGGTGATCGCGATCGCGACGGCGACCAGGAACACCTTGCCCAGCCCCGATCCCAACACGTCGATCACCACGTACTGCAGGCCGATCGTGCTCAGCTCCGGCGCGTTGATGTTGCGCACGGCCATCAGCGCCAGCAGCAGGATCAGGCCACCGATGACGAACGAGGCGATCAGCGCGCGCAGGATGGCCCGCGGCGCGTTCTTGCGCGGGTTCAGGGATTCCTCGCCGAGCGAGCTGGCGGTGTCGAAGCCGTACATGACGTATGCGGACGCGAGCGAGCCGACCAGGAAGGCCCCGAAGTAGCCCAGGGTCATTCCGTCGCCCTTGTGGGCGGTGTCCAGCACGATCTGCGGCCCGCGCACGACCTCGAACGCCAGCAGCACCACCAGCAGCACCGCGGCGATCAGCTCGATGAACACGCCGGCGCTGTTGATCCGCGCCATCAGCTTGGTGCTCCACGCGTTCACCACCGTGCTGAACAGGATCAGCACCGAGCCCAGGATGACCGCGTTCACCGCGTTGTCCGGCGCGATCTGGAAGAAGTCGGCGATCTGCGGCAGCGTGATCTGGTAGGCCAGCGCCACCGAGGCCACCGTGACGATCGAGGCCACCAGCATCATCCAGCCGGCCAGCCACGCCACGTGCGGGTTGCCCAGCTTCTTGGACCAGTTGTAGATCGAGCCGGCCACCGGGTAGCGGGCGGACAGCTCGGCGAAGCACAGCGCGACCATCAGCTGGCCGACGAACACCATCGGCCAGGACCACCAGTTCGCCGGCCCGCCAACGGAGAAGCCGAAGTAGAACATCTGGAACGTGCCGGTGAGGATGGAGATGTAGCTGATGCCGGCGGCGAACGTGTGGAAGTTCCCCAGAGTTCGCTCGAACTCCTGCTTGTAGCCTAATTCAGCGAGCCCGTGTCCGTCGTCAGAACTCATCACTGCTCCCGGTGGCGGTAGAACTCCACCTCGGCCGGCGGCAGGGGCTGCCGACCGAGAATCAGGTCCGCGGACTTCTCCGCGATCATCATGGTCGGCGCGTAGATGTTGCCGTTGGTGACGTAGCGCATCACCGACGCGTCGACGACCCGCAGCCCCTCGACCCCGTGCACCCGCAGCGATTCCGGGTCCACGACGGACTGCTCGTCCACCCCCATCCGGCACGTGCACGAGGGGTGCAGCGCCGTCTCTCCGTCCTTGGCCACCCAGGCCAGGATCTCCTCGTCGGTCTGGACCGACGGCCCGGGCGAGATCTCGCCACCGTTGTAGGGGTCGAAGGCCGGCTGGGTAAGGATGTTCCGCGCGACCCGGACCGCCTCCACCCACTCGCGGCGGTCCTGCTCGGTGGTCAGGTAGTTGAACCGCAGCGC
The DNA here is from genome assembly GCF_014203355.1 of Kutzneria kofuensis. Lineage (NCBI taxonomy): Bacteria > Bacillati > Actinomycetota > Actinomycetes > Pseudonocardiales > Pseudonocardiaceae > Kutzneria > Kutzneria kofuensis. The sequence continues at coordinate 7,405,737 of NZ_JACHIR010000001.1, read as the reverse complement.
CGGCTTCACCCGCGGATCACGGGACGTGATCTTCACGGAGCCGCGGGCGTCGGAGTACATCGGTCCCACGTGCACCTGGTAGCCGTGGTCACCGGCCGGTAGGGAACCGTCGTAGCGCACGGCGATCGGCAGGAAGTGGAACATCAGGTTCGGGTAGGCCACCTCGTCGTTGCCGCGCACGAAGCCGCCGCCCTCGAAGTGGTTGGTGGCGCCGGGTCCCTTGCGGAACAACCACTGCAACCCGACCATCGGCTTGCGGTACCACTTCATGTACGGCGCGACCGACACCGGCTTGGTGCAGGCGTACTGGATGTACACCTCCAGGTGGTCCTGGAGGTTCTCCCCCACGCCGGGCAGGTCGTGCACGACGTCGATGCCCAATGCCTTCAGTTCTTCGGCATTCCCGACGCCGGAGAGTTGCAGCAGCTGCGGCGAGTTGATCGCGCCGCCGCACAGGATGACCTCGCCGGCCCGGACCTCCTTCGTCCGTCCACCTTGGACGTACTCGACCCCGACCGCCCGCGTGCCCTCGAACAGGATCCTCGTCGTGTAGGCCCGGGTCCGGATCGTCAGATTGGGACGGTTGCGCACCGGGTGCAGGTACGCGCGGGCCGCGCTGAGCCGCCGGCCGCGGTGCAGGTTGCGGTCGAACGGGGCGAAGCCCTCCTGCTGGTATCCGTTGACATCCTTGGTGAGCGGGTAACCCGCCTCCTGCACGGCCTGGAAGAACGCCTTGAACAGCGGGCTGTCCGCCGGCCCGCGCTCCAGGACCAGCGGCCCGTCGCCGCCGCGGTACTCATCCGCGCCGGCCAGGCAGTTCTCCATCTTCTTGAAGTACGGCAGGCAGTGCGCGTAGTCCCAGGACTTCATGCCCTCGTCGGCGGCCCACCGCTCGTAGTCCAGCGGGTTGCCGCGCTGGAAGATCATGCCGTTGATGCTGGACGAGCCGCCGAGCACCTTGCCACGGGCGTGGTAGATGCGCCGGCCGCCCATCGCCGGCTCCGGCTCGGACTCGTACTTCCAGTCGTAGAAGCGGTTTCCGATCGGCATGGTGAGGGCGGCCGGCATGTGGACCAGCACGTCCCAGAAGTAGTCCGGCCGGCCGGCCTCCAGCACCAGGACCTTCGTGGCGGGATCGGCGGACAGTCGGTTGGCCAGGCAGCTGCCGGCGGACCCGCCGCCGACCACGACGAAGTCGTACATCCTCATCACCCCGGGAACAGGCCGAGTGGTTTCGGATCGGTGTTGGTGTAGACGTGTTTCGCCTCGCGGTACTCGTCGAGGCCGGTGGGACCGAGCTCGCGGCCGATGCCGGAACGCTTGAAGCCGCCCCATTCCGCCTGCGGCAGGTAGGGGTGGTAGTCGTTGATCCAGATCGTGCCGTGCCGCAGCGCGCCGGCGACCCGGGCGGCCCGGCCGGCGTCGCGGGTCCAGACCGCGCCGGCGAGGCCGTAGTCGGTGTCGTTGCCGAGCTCGACGGCTTCCTCCTCGGTGGAGAAGCGTTCGGCGGTGAGGATCGGGCCGAACGTCTCCTCTCGCACCACGGTCATGTCGCGGCGGCAGTCCGCGAACACCGTCGGCCGGTAGAAGAATCCTTGCTGCAGCTCGGGTTCGTCGGGCCGGCGGCCGCCGGCGAGCAGCTTCGCGCCCTCGGCGATCGCGGACTCGACGTACCGCTCGATCTTGGCGCGGTGCTCCTCGGACACCAGCGGCCCGCTCTGGCTGTTCTCGTCCAGGCCGTTGCCGATCCGGATCCGGTCGGCGCGGGCGGCGATCTCGGCGACGAACTCGTCGTAGATGCTGTCCTGCACCAGGAGCCGGGCCCCGGCCGAGCAGACCTGGCCGGCGTGCAGGAAGACGGCGTTGAGCGCCTGGTCCTTGGCGGTCTCAAGGTCGGCGTCGGCGAACACGATGTTCGGGTTCTTGCCGCCGAGTTCGAGGGCGACCTTCTTGACGTTGCCGGCGGCCGCGACCATGATCCGCTGCCCGGTGGCCAGGCCGCCGGTGAACGACACCAGGTCCACGTCGTCGCTCTCGGCCAGCGCCGCGCCGACCGTGGCGCCCGCGCCCAACACCAGGTTGACCACGCCGGCCGGGATCCCGGCCTCCTCGATCAGGCGGACCAGGGCGATCGTGGTCAGCGGCGTGATCTCGCTCGGCTTGACCACGATCGTGTTGCCGGCGGCCAGCGCCGGCGCGATCTTCCAGGACGCCTGCAGCAGCGGGTAGTTCCACGGCGTGATCAGCGCGCAGACGCCGACCGGCTCGTACACGATCTTGCTCTGCGCGTTCGGGATGCCGGTGTCGACGATCCGGCCCGGGTGCTTGTCGGCCAGGTCGGCGTAGTAGCGGAAGACGCGGACGACGTCGTCCACGTCCGCGATGCTCTCGCCGAGCGTCTTGCCGGTGTCCAGCGTCTCCGTTCTGGCGATGTCGTCGCGGTCGCGCAGCAGCAGGTCGGCGACGGTGTTCAGCAGCGCGCCGCGCTCGGCCGCCGGCGTCCTCGGCCACGAGCCCGCATCGAAGGCCGCCCTGGCGGCTCGCACGGCTCTCAGGGCGTCCTTCGCGTCGGCCTCGGCGACTGTCGTGAGCACGCTGCCGTCGAACGGGTTGAGCACCGGACGGGTGTCGCTCCCGGCCGTCCAGTTCCCGCCGATGAACAGTTCCGCCACGAGGACCCCCGATCAGGCTTGTTGCTGATTACGCAACGGCACGCTGAATTCGCAACAGCATTGACGGTGCCCGCCGGCTCGTCAAGGGGCCAGCACCGGCCTGGCCAGCTGCCGTCGCCACCGGGAGAACAACTTCGGCTGGTTCATGCCGAGCACCCCGACCAGCAGATCACCACGTTCGTAGACGGCGAGGAAGCTGCGTTGGTCGGTGTTGCCCTCGATCACCCGGACGGTGTCCCCCTCCCTCCGGCGACCGGCGAACTGGATGCGAACCCCGTACTGGTCTGACCAGAAATACGGCGCGGAGAGGTGCGGCCGCGGCTCGCCCAGCAGCGTCGCCGCCGCCGTGAGAGGCTGCTCCAGGGCGTTGGTCCAGTGCTCGGCGCGATGCCGGTCGTGCAGGTACACGCTGTACGACGCGGCGACGTCGCCCACCGCCACCACCTCGGGCAACCCGGTCGCGCAGGCCGCATCCGTGACGACGCCGTCGGCCAGCTGCAGCCCCGAGCCGGCAAGCCACTCGAAGTTCGGCGTCGCCCCGATGCCGACGACCACCACGTCCGCCGGGATCTGCCGGCCGTCGGCCAGCTCCACGCAGCGGACCCGGCTCGCCCCGAGGATGCGCTTCACCGGGACGTCGGTGATCAGGCGGACGCCGTGGTCGGCGTGCAGGCCGGCGCAGACCAGACCCATCTCCGACCCGAGCTGGCGGGCCAGCGGCACGGATTCCGTCTCGATGACCGTGACGTCCGCGCCCAGGTAGCGGGCGGTCGACGCCACCTCGGCGCCGATGAAGCCGGCCCCGACGACCACGAGTTGGGCACCCGGCACGAGTTCGCTGCGCAGCCGGATCGCGTCGTCCAACGTCCGCAGGACGTGGACGCCGTTGACGCCCTCGGTGCCCGGCAGCCACCGCGCCCGGGCACCCGTCGCGATGACCACGCCGTCGCAGCGCAGCGTCTGGCCGTTCGACAGCTGCAGGGACCGGTCGCGCGGGTGCAGGCTCAGCGCCCGCGTGCCCAACCGCCAGTCGAAGTCCAGCGCCTCGTCGTCCGGCGTGCGCAGGCCGATGTCCGAGCTCTTGCCGGCCAGGAACTCCTTGGACAGCGGTGGCCGGTCGTACGGCCGGTGCGGCTCGTCGCCCACGATGACCAGGCGGCCGTCGAAGCCCTGCTGGCGCAGGGCGCGGGCCGTGGACAGACCGGCCAGGGAGGCGCCGACCACCGCCGCCGTGCGCATCAGCAGGCCACTTCGCTGTAGGCCACCCGGATAACGCCGTCCTCGACGATCACCGGGTAGGTGCGGATCGGCTTCGTCGCCGGCGGGCCGCTCGGCTGGCCCGTGCGGAGGTCGAAGCAGGAGGCGTGCAGCGGGCACTCCACCGTGCAGCCTTCCAGCCAGCCGTCCGCCAGCGAGGCGTCCTGGTGCGTGCAGGTGTCGTCGACTGCATACAGTTCGCCGCCTTCCGTATGGAAGACGGCGATGGGCGGGTCGACGGTCGCGACTCTGACCGCCTCCCCCGGCGGCAGTTCGGCGACTCTGCACACCTCGATCACTTCGACCTCCGGTTGCGTATAGCACAACTTGTCGTGCTGCACGCAACAGAGTGAGCACCCGGCGATGCGCCGTCAAGGCTCCATCAGCTCGACTACAGTGCGCGCATGGCTTCAAGCGAGGGGTCGGCCGCACTCGTGCAGTCGGTCGACCGCGCGGTCTCCGTCCTGGAGTTCCTGGCCCTGCACGGCGAGATGGGCATCACCGAACTGGCCGCCGAGCTGGGGGTGCACAAGTCCACCGCGTTCCGGCTGGTGTCCGTGCTGGACTCCAGAGGGCTCGTCGAGCAGACCGGCGACCGCGGCAAGTACCGGCTCGGCTTCGGCATCGTCCGGCTGGCCGGGGCCACCGCCGCGCAGATGGACCTGTCCCGGGAGAGCCGTCCGGTGTGCGAGCGGCTGGCCGCCCAGGTCGGCGAGACCGTCAACGTCGCGATCCTCGACGGCGGCTACGCGATCAACGTCAGCCAGGTGCGGGGCAACGCCACCGTCGCCACCATCAACTGGGTCGGGCAGCGGACGCCGCTGCACGCCACCTCCAGCGGCAAGGTCCTGCTCGCCAACCAGCCCGCGACCATCCGCGAGGAACTGCTGGCCCGGCCCCTGACCATGTACACCCCTCGCACCATCATCGACTCCGGCCTGCTCCGCGCCGAGCTCGACGCCGCCCTCGCCGCCGGCTGGGCGAGCACCGCCGACGAGCTGGAGATCGGGTTGAACGCCGTGGCCGTGCCCATCCGCGGCATGGACGGCAACGTCGTGGCGGCGTTGAGCGTGTCCGGGCCGTCGTACCGGCTGACGACCGACCGGTTCGCCGAGGTCGCCCGGCTGGCGGCCGATGGCGCGAAGGAGATCAGCCACCGCATCGGCCACACCGGCTGACCGCCAGCACGCGAGTCCCGCTCTCGGGCTGGAGAGTTCCGTCCTCGGGCCCACCCACCTGACGCAACCACGCCGGAAGTAGCCCGAGGGCGGAACTCGCCGAGGTGCCCGAGAGCGGGACTCGCGGGGGTATGCCCGAAACCGTATTTCGGTAGGACGGAGAGCGGGACTCGCGGGGTGCCACGGCACGGGTGTTGTGGAGAGCGCAACGGTGCGCTTAATCTGCAACAGCGCAGGCTCCCTGGAGGTGTCATGTCCGAGCACCCCGACCGGCTGTGGCGGAATCCCGAACCCAGGTCCGGCTACGACGTGGTCATCGTCGGCGGTGGCGGGCACGGGCTGGCCACCGCGTACTACCTGGCGGCCAACCACGGCATCCGCAGGGTGGCGGTGCTGGAGAAGGGGTGGCTGGCGGGCGGGAACATGGCCCGGAACACGACGATCATCCGCTCGAACTACCTGTGGGACGAGAGCGCGGCGATCTACGAGCACGCCCTCAAGCTGTGGGAGGGCCTGTCCGCCGAGCTGGACTACGACATCCTGTTCAGCCAGCGGGGAGTGCTGAACCTGGCGCACACGCTGCAGGACGTCCGCGAGGGAACCCGCCGGGTGAACGCGAACCGGCTGAACGGGGTGGACGCGCAGTGGCTGGACCCGGACGAGGTCCGCAAGTTCTGCCCGATCGTCAACACCTCGCCGGACGTGCGCTACCCGGTGCTGGGCGCGACGCTGCAGCCGCGAGCGGGCATCGCCAAGCACGATCACGTGGCATGGGCGTTCGCGCGCAAGGCGGACGAGTTGGGCGTGGACCTGGTCCAGGGCTGCGAGGTCACGGGATTTCTCAAGGACGGCAACAAGGTCGTCGGGGTGGAGACGAACCTGGGGCCGATCGGCGCCGGCCGGGTCGGGCTCGCGGCGGCGGGGCACAGCAGTGTGCTGGCCAGCCTGGCGGGCGTGCGGCTGCCGGTGCAGAGCCATCCACTGCAGGCGCTGGTGTCGGAGCTGCTGGAACCGGTGCACCCGTGCGTGGTGATGTCGAACCACGTGCACGTCTACGTCAGCCAGGCGCACAAGGGCGAACTGGTCATGGGCGCGGGCATCGACCCGTACAACTCCTACGCGCAGCGCGGTTCGGTGCACGTGATCGAGCAGCAGATGGCGGCCGCGCTGGAGCTGTTCCCGATCTTCGCCCGGGCGCACGTGCTCCGCACCTGGGGCGGCATCGTCGACGTCACCCCGGACGCGTCGCCGATCATCGGCCCGACCCCGGTGGACAACCTCTTCGTCAACTGCGGCTGGGGCACCGGCGGTTTCAAGGCGACACCGGCCTCCGGCTGGACGTACGCGCACACGCTGGCGACCGGCAAGGCGCACCCGCTGAACGCGCCCTTCGCCCTGGAGCGGTTCACCACGGGGGCGCTGATCGACGAGCACGGCGCCGCGGCCGTCGCACACTAGAGGGAGGTACCGATGTTGCTCATCCCGTGCCCCTGGTGCGGCGACCGCGACGAGACCGAGTTCCACTACGGCGGCCAGGCGGGTGTGCCGTACCCGGAGCGGCCGGCGGAACTGTCCGATGAGGACTGGGGCGAATACCTGTTCGTACGCGACAATCCGAAGGGCCCGTTCGCCGAACGCTGGTCGCACGCGGCCGGGTGCCGGCGCTGGTTCAGCATCGTCCGCGACACGGCGACACATGAGATCGTCCGATGAGACTCCCCGAGGGCGGTCGAATCGACCGCACGAAGCCGTTGCGCTTCACCGTGGACGACATCGAGTACACGGGCTGCGCCGGCGACACGCTGGCGTCGGCGATGATCGCGAACGGGCTGCTGGAGGTCGCGCCGAGCACGTACCGGGGACGGCCGCGCGGGATCTTCGCGGCGGGCGTGGACGAGCCGAACGCGTTGGTGCAGCTGGACGATCCCATGCAGCTGGCCACGACCGTCGAGCTGGTCGACGGCCTGGCGGCAAACCTGTTGTCGGGCAAGGGAAGGTTGACCGACACGCCGGATCCGGCCCGGTACGACAAGCGGAACGTGCACTGCGACGTGCTGGTGATCGGCGGCGGCCCGGCGGGCGTCGCCGCGGCGCTGGCAGCGGGGCGGACCGGGGCGCGCACGATCCTCGCCGACGAGCAGCGCGAGCTCGGCGGCTCGCTCCTGACGGAGAACCGGCTGCTGGACTGGCTGGCCGACGCCGTCGAGGAGCTCGACTCCTTGCCGGAGACCAGGGTTCTCACCGGCACCACGGCATTCGGCTACTACGACCAGAACTTCGTTGCCCTGGCGGAAAAGCACCGCGTATGGCACGTTCGCGCACGGCGGGTGGTGCTGGCGACCGGCGCGCACGAGCGGCCGCTGGTGTTCGTCGACAACGACCTGCCGGGCATCATGTTGTCCTCGGCGGTCCGCCAGTACGTCAACCGGTACGCGGCGCTGCCGGGCGAAAACATCGTGGTCGCGACGACGAACGACAGCGCATACGAGACGGCGTTCGACCTGGCCGACCGTACATCGGCGATTGTAGACAGTCGACCGAATCCTCCGGCCGGGCTGGTCAGCCGGGCCAGGGAACTCGGCATCGAGGTGCTCACCGGCTCGGTGGTGCGGCAGGCGCTGGGCACGCGCCGAATCGGCGGCGTGCGGGTGGGCGACCGACTGATCGCCTGTGATCTGCTGGCGGTGTCCGGCGGCTGGAACCCGGCCGTGCACCTGTTCTCCCAGTCCCAGGGCAAGACCCGGTACGACGAGCGGGTCGCCGCCTTCGTGCCGGACAAGTCCGTGCAGGCGCAGCACATCGTGGGCGCCGCGAACGCCGTCTACGACCTCGCCGGCTGCCTGGACGAAGGCTTCCGAGCCGGCCTGGAGGCGGCACGGCTGACCGGATTCGCCGGCACCCTGCCGGAAGTTCCTCACACCACGACGGAAGCCACCGCACCCCCGGAACCGGTGTGGTTCGTGGACGGCCCGGAGGACCGCCAGTTCGTTGACCTGCAACGGGATGCGACCGTCGCCGACGTGCGCCGGGCGACCGGAGCGGGCATGCGGTCGGTGGAGCACGTGAAGCGGTACACCACCATCGGCACCGCACACGACCAGGGCAAAACCGCCGGGTTCGCGGCGATCGGCGTGATCGCGCAGCTGCTCGGGGCGTCCACGCCGGGTGGCGTTGGCGCCACGACCTACCGCCCGCCCTACACGCCGGTGTCGTTCGCCCTGCTGGCCGGTCGGGATCGAGGCGAGCTGCACGATCCCGTGCGCATGACGCCGATGCACGACTGGCATGTCCGCAACGGCGCGGTGTTCGAGAACGTCGGCCAGTGGAAGCGTCCCTGGTACTACCCGCGGCCCGGCGAGGACATGAAGGCGGCCGTGCTCCGCGAGTGCCGGGCCGCGCGCACCGGCGTCGCGGTGATGGACGCGTCCACCCTTGGCAAGATCGACATCCAGGGTCCGGACGCCGGCGAGTTCCTGAACCGCATGTACACCAACGCGTTCGCCAAGCTCAAGGTCGGCCACTGCCGGTACGGGCTGCTGTGCAAGGCCGACGGCATGGTGTTCGACGACGGCGTGGTCATGCGCATCGCCGAGAACCGGTTCCTGGCCACGACAACCACGGGTAACGCGGCCGCGGTGCTGGACTGGTTCGAGGAGTGGGCGCAGACGGAGTGGCCGGACCTCAAGGTGTGGTTCACCTCCGTCACCGAGCAGTGGGCGACGATCGCGGTCGTCGGACCGCAGGCCCGTACCGTGATGGCCCTGGTCGCGCCGGACGTGGACTGCTCGGCGGCGGCGTTCGAGTTCATGACGTTCCGCGACGTCGAGCTGGGCGACGGAACCCCGGCGCGGATCGCCCGGGTGTCGTTCTCCGGCGAGCTGGCCTTCGAGATCCATGTGGACGGCCGGCACGGCGCCCGCGTCTGGGACGCCGTGATGGCGACCGGACTGCCGACGCCGTACGGCACCGAAACCATGCACGTGCTGCGGGCGGAGAAGGGGTACGTGATCGTCGGCCAGGACACCGACGGCACGGTCACCCCGCACGACCTCGGCATGGAGTGGATCGTCTCGCCACGCAAGGACTTCGTCGGCAAGCGCTCGTACCAGCGGCCCGACACGTCCCGGCCGGACCGCAAGCAGCTGGTCGGCTTGCTGCCGCAGAACCCCGACGACCTGCTGCCCGAAGGCGCGCAGCTGATCGCGCCGGACACGCCGCTGGAGCCGCCGGTGCCGATGATCGGCCACGTGACGTCCAGCTACCACAGCGCCGCGCTGGAACGGACCTTCGCGCTGGCGCTGGTCAAGGGTGGGAGGCAGCTCGTCGGCCGGACCGTGCTGGCGCCGCTGGCCGATCGGACGATCGCCGCCACGGTGACCGAGCCGATCTTCTACGACCCGGAGGGGACGCGCCGAGATGGGTGAGGGCCACACCACGACCGTCGAGCTGCGCGAGGTCGACCTGCCGCACCAGGTCGACCTGCGGGTCGATCCCGTCGGCCCGGCGGTGACCCGGATCGGGGAGCTGCTCGGCACGCCGCTGCCGGTGGTGCCGAACACCGGCTCCGAGGCCGTGCTGTGGCTCGGACCCGACCAGTGGCTGGTGTTCGGCGCGACCGAAGCCCAGCTGCGGGCCGCGCTCGGCGACACCCCCGGTTCCGTCGTGGACGTCTCGGCCAACCGAGTGGCCCTGGAGCTGTCCGGGGCAGACGCCCGTGAGGTGCTGGAGCAGGGCTGCTCGATCGACCTGCACCCGCGCGCCTTCGGCCCGGGCCGGTGCGCGCAGACCATGCTGGCCCGCGCCAACGTGGTGCTCTACCAGGTCGACGACGCGCCGACGTACCGGCTGCTGGTGCGACCCTCGTTCGCCGGCTACCTCACGTCGTGGCTTCGGGATGCGCTGACGGCGGTGGGGTGACCAGATCGTCCGGCTGCTGCGACATCTCCCACAGCGGCAGGTGGAAGCTCTCCTTACGGATCCGCAGGTCGTGGTAGAGCAGCGTGAGCACGCCGATCATGAACGGCTGTGTGATCGCCATCGCCACGGCGTACAGCACGCCGAACGCGATCATCACGGGCGGCGAGAGCAGCGCGCCGAACATCGCCGCCGGATCCGGGTTCCGGCTGTTCATGATGTTCGGCAGCTGGGTGAACTGCACCGCCGAGATCGGGATCTGCACCAGGTAGCTGGCCACGTAGCTCATGACCATGGCCAGCAGGAAGATGCCGAACACCCGCCACCAACCGCCGCGCACCAGCCAGCTGGAGCGGCGCAGCGCGGTCAGCACCGGCGCCGGCTCCAGGATCAGCGCGGTCGGCGCAAGCACGTAGGAGATCAGAAGGTAGTAGGCCAGGACCACCCCACCCAGGCACAGCAGGATGCCGATGCCGACCACGCCGCCGGAGCCGGTGGCCACGGCCACCAGCACCATCAGTCCGAACGGCACGAAAACGCAGCCGAACACCATCAGCCCGACGAGCACCACCAGGCCGGACAGCGGCAGCATCCGTGGCGCGGCGGCGCGCAGCGCCTGGCCGAAAGTGGTGGTTCGGCCCAGCACCGCGCGGCTCACCACGACCGTGACCACGGCCTGGGTGACCACGTACGCCGCGGCGAACACCACCAGCAGCACGGCCGCGAAGACCAACCAGCTCTGGAGGAAGGCCCAGAACTGATCGTCGGTCGGCCGCCGCCGGCCGGCCATGTCCGCGAACGCGGCGATCATGCCGCGCGCCGGCGCGAAGGCGGCGAGCATGGCGGTCAGGTAAGCGGCCAACGGCACCAGGATCGCGGACCGCCAGTTGCGGAAGATCGCCCGGAACGAGCCGTTGATCATGGCTCCGACGTCCACCGGGCGCAGCGGGAGCACACCTGGCTGGGGCGCCTCCGGGGGCGGCTGGACGTACTGCTGCGGGTACTGGAGGTACTGCTCCGGATTGTCCGTCATGTCTCCCCCTGAGGTGCTCGGCCCATGGTGTCACGGCGGTACCACCGGGTGGACGGGAAGGCCTGTTGATCAGGCCGTTCGGCGGCACTGGTTACCCCGATCGAGGCACACCGAACGTGACGACGAGCCGCGCACCGTACCGGGCCTACCCCCGTTGACCTGCGAAAACTCCCCTATCGGGCGAGAATCGCGAACTTATCCGCGCCGCACACTCCGCTACGGGCCCTCGTGGTGGCATGATGTGCCGTGAGACCGGGGCTTTTCGTTGTGATGGCCTGGCTCGGCTTACAGGGAGTTAGTGGTATGGCGCAGGGCAATGTGAAGTGGTTCAACAGCGAAAAGGGCTTCGGGTTCATCGCGCAGGACGGTGGCGGTCCCGACGTCTTCGTGCACTACTCGGAGATCCAGGGTAGCGGCTTCAAGACCCTGGACGAGGGTCAGCGCGTCGAGTTCGAGATCGGCCAGGGCCAGAAGGGCCCGCAGGCCCAGAGCGTCCGCGCCATCTGAGCCGAACAGAGGGGCCCGCGCCGACCGGCGCGGGCCCTTCCGTATGTATGGCGCGCGTTCCGCGCGCGGCTCGGCCCCCGGGTAGCCGATGCCTCGCCCTTGCTGGATTTCGCCCGCCGCGTCGGCTCGGGTGACGGCGCGCGTCGGGTGGCGGCGGGCGAAATCCAGCAACCGTGCGAAGCATCGGCGGGGCCTCGCGGCCTGTCCTGACTTGGCTATTTCTCAGCGTCGTACCGAGCCTGGTTCGCGGTGACCTCCAGCATGTGGTCCTCGACGAACTCGATCAGCTCGAACAGCCGCTTCGCGGTCGCCTCACCCAGCGGCGTGAGGCTGTAGTCCACCCGCGGCGGGATCGTCGCCTGCGCGTCGCGGCGAACGAAGCCGTCCCGCTCCAGCGCCTGCAGGGTCTGGGCGAGCATCTTCTCGCTGACCCCGTCCACGCGCCTGCGCAGCGCGTTGAACCGCATCGTGCCGTCGCGCAGCGCGGCCAGCGCCAGGATTCCCCACCGCCCGGTGACGTGCTCCAGAGTCGCCCGGGACGAGCAGTTGCGGGCGAACACGTCGAACAGGACGCGGCCGTGCTCCTCGAAGTCGGACCCGCTCATGCCACCCATGGTAGCTCACGCACAGCACAACCCTGCAGTTTGCACTTTCTAAAAGTTAGTGCAATCCTCGTGACGGTACGAACCTGAACGAAGGAGCACGTCAGATGATTGTCGTGACCGGCGCCACCGGCGCCCTCGGCCGTCTCGTTCTCGCTGGTCTGCCCGCCGCCGACACCGTGGGGCTGGTCCGCGACCCGGCCAAGGCCGCCGACCTCGGCGTGCCGGTGCGGGTCGGCAGCTACGACGACCCGGCCAGCCTGGCCGGCGCGTTCGACGGCGCCGACAAGGTGCTGTTCATCTCCGGCAGCGAGGTCGGCAAGCGCGTCGACCAGCACCGCGCCGTCGTGGACGCGGCCAAGGCCGCCGGCGTGCCGCACCTCGTGTACACCAGCATCCTGCACGCCGACACCAGCCCGCTGAGCCTCGCCGCCGAGCACAAGGCCACCGAGGTGATGATCCGCGAGGCCGGCATCCCGTTCACCTTCCTGCGCAACAGCTGGTACACGGAGATGTACGCGCCGACCTTCCAGCAGGCCGCGGCCACCGGGTCCTTCATCGGCAGCGCCGGCGAGGGCCGGCTGGCCACCGCCGCCCGGGCCGACTACGCCGAGGCCGCCGTCGCCGTGCTGACCGGGACCGGGCACGAGAACAAGATCTACGAGCTGGCCGGCGACGTGGCGTGGAGCTACCAGGACCTGGCCGCCGCGGTCGCCGACGTGACCGGCAAGGCCGTCGAGTACCGGAACTTGAGCTCGGCCGAGCACCGCGCCGCCCTGACCGAGGCCGGCCTGCCGCCGCACGTGGTGGACCTGCTCGTCGAGGTCGACGGCAACCTGGCCGGCGGGGCGCTGGTCGACGGCTCCGGCGACCTGTCGCGGCTGATCGGGCACCCGACCACGCCGCTGACGTCCTCGATCGCCGCCACTCTCGGCCGCTGACCCGGGGGTTCTCCGGCAGACTGCCGGCATGGAATCACTGACGATCACGCTCGGCGAGCACGTGTTCGACGCGCTCGCCGCCGGTCCCGCGGACGGCGACTTGGTGCTGCTGCTGCACGGCTACCCCGAGTTCGCCGACTGCTGGACCGAGGAGCTCACCGCGCTGGGCGCGGCCGGCTACCGGGCTGTGGCCGTCGACCAGCGCGGCTACTCCCCCGGCGCGCGGCCCACGTCGGTTTCCGACTACACCGTGGACAACCTGGTGTCCGACGCCCTGGGCTTCGCCGACTCCCAGGGCGGCGGGCGCTTCCACCTCGTCGCCCACGACTGGGGCGGCGCCGTCGCGTGGACGCTGGCCGGTGCGCACTCCGACCGGCTCAAGTCCCTGACCGTGCTGGCCACGCCGCACCCCCAGGCCCTGCACGCCGCCGTGCAGTCCGACCGGGACCAGTACGAGAAGTTCGCCTACATCCGACTGTTCCGCGGCAACGTCGGGGGCGCCGAGCAGGCCGTCCTCGCCGACAACGGCAACCGGCTGCGGGCCGCCTACGGCGGCCGGGTGTCCGAGGAACTGGTGGAGCGCAACGTCAAGCGGCTCTCCGAGCCGGGAGTGCTGACCGCGGCGCTGAACTGGTACCGGGCCGTGGCCACCGACGACCTGGACATCCCCGCCGGCCGCGTGTCGGCGCCGACGCTGTTCGTCTGGGGCAGCGAGGACCAGGCGCTGGGACGGACCGCCGCCGAGGCCACCAAGGACTGGGTGGACGGGCCGTACCGGTTCGTCGAGCTGGCCGGGGCCAGCCACTGGCTGCCCGAGGACTCGGCGGACAAGGTGATCCCGCTGCTGCTGGAGCACCTCGCCGCGAACAAGGACTGATCGGATGCGGCGGCGGGTTCCAGGCCCGCCACCGCTCAGCCGCGGCGGCGCGGCTTTCCTCGCCCGCCACCTCGCGCGGCGCCTGCGCTCCGCTGCCGACTCGCGCCGGCCGCCGGCTTCCGCGGCTCGGCGCGCTTGGCCTTGGCCGGTTCCGGCTGGCTCCCGCGACTGCTGTTCACCGTCCGACCTCGCACGATGCCGATGAACTGCTCCATCAGGTCCGTGGTCTCCTCCGCCGGCCACGACAGCGCCACCTGCGAGGTCGGGGCCGGCGGGAACGGGCGGTAGGTGAGCTCCTTGCGGTGGTGCAGCCGGGCCAGCGACTGGGGCACGACCAGCAGCCCGACCCCGGCGGCGACCAGCTCGGCGGCGTCCTCGGTGGTGGCCGGGCGTTCGAGGGCGGGCTTGCCGGGGAGGGGCTCGGTCCACTCCAGGACGTCGTCGAGCGGATGGAGCACGACGTCGTCGGCCAGGTCGGCGGCGGTGAGCTCGTCGGCGGCGGCCAGGAAGTGGTCCTTGGGGACGACCACGACGGTGGTCTCCGTATAGAGAGGTATGGCGTGCAGGCCGGTGCGGTCGACGGGCAGCCGGAGCAGCACGGCGTCGGCGTCACGGGCACGGACGGCGTCCTCGGCGGCAGCGGCCGTCACCCGGACGAGGGTCAGCGGGACGGAGGGCATCCGCTCCTGCCACGTGCGCACCCACTTGGCGGGAGTCACCCCCGGCACGTAGGCGAGCCGGAACGACGCAGGTGCAGTCACGGGGCCAAGGCTACCGGCCACTACCCTGTGCCCATGACGTCGCAGAAGACACCCCAGACGATGAAGCCGGCGACCGCGGCGAAGAAGCTGGGCGTGTACCTGGAGGCCACGCCCGAGGAGTTCCGGGACGGGGTCGTGTCGCGCGACGAGCTGAACGAGCTGCAGGCCAACCCGCCGGAGTGGCTGCGCGACCTGCGCCGCAACGGCCCGCACCCGCGCCAGGTGATCGCGTCCAAGCTGGGCGTCTCCATCGGCGGCCTGGCCCGCGCCGGCATCACCGAGGCCCTGACCACCGCCCAGATCGACGAGCTGAAGGAGAGCAACCCCGACTGGCTGGTGCGCGAGCGCGAGATCCAGGCGGAGTTCCGGCGGGAGCAGCAGCAGCTGAAGGCCAAGGCCGACAAGGCGGGATGACCCTCACTCGCCCTGGACCACCTCGAACAGCGGATCCACCCGGTAGGACACGGGCTGCGTGAGCGACACGGCGGTGGTGCTGCGCAGCACGCCCGGACACGCCAATACGGACGCGACCACCTGGTGCAGGTGTTGGTTGCTACGGGCGACAACGCGCACGAGCAGGTCGCCGGCGCCGGCGATGCCGTGCGCCTCCAACACGTAGGGCACGGTCTTGAGACCGGCGACGGCCTCGTTGAAGCGGCCCTGGGCGACCTCCAGCGTCACGAACGCGGTGACCTCCAACCCCATCGCCGCCAGGTCGACGCCACGGCCGCGATCGCCGACGACCTCGCGTTCCAGGCGCTGGACGCGGGCGTGCGCGGTGTTGCGGGCGACGCCGAGCAGGCTGGCCAGCTCCGTGATGCCGGCCCGGGGCCGTCGCACCAGCTCACGCAGTATGCGCAGGTCCAGTGTGTCGAGAGTCACCGTTCTGCTCACCCTCTCGTCCCTTGGGCCATCCCGGCTGAGCATATCGCTCAATCGGACGACCCTCATATTGCGCATAAGCCCTCGGTCGACGTGCAATCTAGGTCAACCTGCGCAGGGTGAAGGAGGGTCGAAGTGTCCGATCGGCAGCTGCTCAACGGTGTGCACGCGCTGGCCCGGCTGCTCGTCGACCAGAGCAAGGCCGATCGCGCCCGCGGGTGGCGCACGGCCGGCCTGGTCTCGGGCTACCGCGGCTCGCCGCTGGCCGGGCTCGACCAGCTCCTGCTCAAGCAGTCGGCGCTGCTGGCCGAGCACGACATCCGGTTCGTGCCCGGCGTCAACGAGGAGCTGGCCGCGACCGTGGTCTACGGCTCGCAGCTGAGCACCCAGCTGCCCGATCCGAGCTACGAGGGCGTGTTCGGCCTCTGGTACGGCAAGGCCCCCGGCGTCGACCGCTCGTCCGACGCCTTCAAGCACGGCAACTGGATGGGCACGACCCCCAAGGGCGGCGTGCTGGTCGTGGCCGGCGACGACCCGGCGGCGAAGTCCTCCACGCTGCCGTCGAACTCGGCGATGGCGCTGGCGGAGTCGATGATGCCGGTGCTGGCGCCGGCCTCGGTGGCGGACGTGCTGCGGCTGGGCCGGCTGGGCATCGAGATGTCCCGGTTCAGCGGCACGTGGGTTGGCATGACGGTCCTGACCAGCATCGCCGATGCCACCGAGGTGGTGGACGTCGACGAGCCGCTCGACGTGACGACGCCGGAGTTCAGCTGGCTGGGCCGCCCGTGGCAGCCGTCGCGCAAGCCGGGCGTGGACATCCCGGCGGCGCTGGAGATGGAACGCGAGGTGCTGGACGGCCGGCTGGCCGCGGCCACGGCCTTCGCGCGGGCCAACGGGATCAACCGCATCGAGGGCGCCGGCGACGGGGCCAGGATCGGCTTCATCGGCGTGGGTCGGTCCTATGTGGAGCTCCGCGAGGCGTTGCACCGGCTGGGCATCGACGAGCAGATCCACCGCGTGCGCATGCTCCGCCTGGGCCTGGTGCACCCGCTCGACCAGGAGACGGTCCGCGAGTTCGCCGACGGCCTGGACGAGATCGTGGTGGTCGAGGACAAGCGGGCCTTCGTGGAGCCGATGGTCCGGGACGCGCTGTACGACCTGCCGACCCGGCCACGCGTGCGGGGCAAGGACATCATCCCCGTCAACGGCGAGCTCGACGCCGACCGGATCGCGTTGTCGCTGACCAAGCTGCTGACGGAACGGTTCGGCAGGGACGCGGTGCATCCGTTGCCCCGCAAGCGCCCGCAGCTGACGCTGACGCCGGTCAGCCGCACCCCGTTCTTCTGCTCCGGCTGCCCGCACAACCGGTCCACGGTGGTGCCGGACGGATCCCTTGCCTCGGCCGGCATCGGCTGCCACGCGATGACCACGTTCATGGACCGCAGCCTCGGCATGACGCAGATGGGCGGCGAGGGCGCGACCTGGGTGGGCGCGGCCCCGTTCAGCGGCACCGGGCACATGTTCCAGAACCTCGGCGACGGCACGTTCTTCCACTCCGGCAGCCTCGCCATCCGGCAGGCGGTGTCGGCCGGCACGAACATCACGTTCAAGCTGCTCTACAACAGCGCGGTGGCGATGACCGGCGGTCAGGACGCCGAGGGCGCCATCGACCCGGTCGGCGTCACGCACCTGCTGCACGCCGAGGGCGTGGCGAAAATCGTTGTGGTGACGGACGATCCGGGCAAGTACCCGCGCGGAACGGCATGGGCCGGCGGCGTGACTGTCAGGCATCGTGACGATCTCGATGCCGTACAACGCGAACTCCGGACGGTCAAGGGAACGACCGTCCTGCTCTACGACCAGGCCTGCGCGGCGGAGACGCGCCGCAAGCGCAAGCGCGGCAAGGCACCCGAGCCGCCGCAGCGCGTGTTCATCAACGAGTCGGTGTGCGAGGGCTGCGGCGACTGCGGCGCCAAGTCCAACTGCCTCAGCGTCGAGCCGGTGGAGACGGGGTTCGGCCGCAAGACCCGCATCGACCAGACGTCCTGCAACAAGGACTTCTCCTGCCTGCTCGGCGACTGCCCGTCGTTCATGACCGTGGTTCCCGGCGCTGCCAAGGCAAAGGTTCGCCCGCCGGAGCTGAGCGGCGACCTGCCGGAGCCGGCGCAGCGACCGGGCCAGGCCAACGTGGTGCTGGTCGGCGTCGGCGGAACCGGTGTGGTGACGGCCAACCAGGTGCTGGCGTCCGCGGCGCTGCTGGACGGCATGGACGCCCGCGCGATGGACCAGACCGGGCTGAGCCAGAAGGCCGGCGCGGTGGTGTCGCACCTGCGGGTCGGCCCGGAGCACCGGGAACGGCCGGGCCTGGTCGGGTTCGGCGCGGCCGACACGTACCTGGCGCTCGACGCCCTCGCCGCCACGGCTTCGTCCAATCTGGACCGCTGCGCGCCGGACCGCACGGTCGCGGTGGTGTCCACCAGCCAGACGCCGACGGGCGCGACGGTCACCGACCCGTCGGCGGTTTTCCCGGCCAGCGCAACGCTTCTCGGCACGATCGCCGACCGCACGATCGGCGGCCGGATGGTCACCGTGGACGCGCTCGGCGTCGCCGCGCGGTTGTTCGGCAGCACCACCGCGGCGAACTTCCTGGTGATCGGCGCGGCCTACCAGTCCGGGTTGCTGCCGATGACCGCCAGGTCGATCGAGGCGGCCATCGAGCAGAACGGCGTCGGCGTCGCCACCACGATCCAGGCGTTCCGCGCCGGCCGCAAGCTGGTCCTCGAACCGGGCTGGCCGGCCACCGAGGACGCCAAGCCGGACGAGCTGCTGCGGGCGGAGCCGTTCCTCGACGCGGCACGGGAAATGCTGGTGGAGACCGGCATCGACTCGCCGGTCGCGCTGACCCGCACCGCCGACCTGATCGGCTACCAGAACGCGCGCTACGCCCGCCGCTATGTCGACGTTCTCGCCGGGGTGGAGAGCGAGGCCGTGCGGGAGGTCGTGGCGCGCAACCTTTACAAACTGATGGCGTACAAGGACGAGTACGAGGTGGCCCGCCTGCACCTCGACCCGGCTGTGCGCCAGCAGTTCGGCCCCGACGCCAAGGTCAAGGTCATGCTCCACCCGCCGCTGCTGCGGGCGCTGGGCATGCGCCGCAAGCTGGCGCTGGGCCGCACCGCCGGACCGGCGTTCCGCGTGCTGCGGTCGATGCGGCGGGTCCGCGGCGGCTGGCTCGACGTGTTCGGGCACACCGCGCTGCGCCGGCTGGAGCGGGAGCTGATCGCCGAGTACGTGGACGTCGTCGGCCGGCTGAACGGCGCGCCGGAGGAGCTGGCGGTGCGCATCGCCGGCCTGCCCGACCTGGTCCGCGGCTACGAGCAGATCAAGGTCGATTCGGTGCGCAAGTACCGGTCGCAGCTCACGGAACTGGTCGCCGAGCTGGGCAAACAGCCGTTGCCGGTGCGCTGAGAGAGGCTGCCCCGGCTCCAGAAGGGTGAGGAGCCGGGGACAGCGGGCCGGTCCCCGTTACGGGGGGTGAAACGGGGCGCGGCCAGGACAACGCTACGGACCCGAACGTGACCTCGTGACGTCAAAAACGCCGTCGCCGCCCGGACGAAGATCCGCTAGCCGCCGGTGGACACGAGGTAGCCGAGCGTGCCCTCCTTGACGACCTTGGAGCTCTCGCAGTTCGCCATCACCGAGTCGAAGTGGCTGGCCCCGGCGTTGCACCGGTACAGCGGGATGGTGACGACGCCGGACGGCTTGCTCTGGTAGACGTATCCGAGCAGGGCGACCGTGGTCTGTCCCTCGCACTTGCCGGTCTGGTCCAGCGAGCTGAAGTGGTCGTCGGTGGTCTTCATCTTGCACGAGTAGAACTTGACGGTGCCGGGCTCCGGCTTGGCCACCAGCGAGCCGAGCGGCCCCTCCGCCTTGAACCCGGTCGGCACGGCGGCCTTGGGCGTGCCACTGTAGTGGAAGCCCTTCGGGTTGGCGTACCGGGTCAGCAGCAGCAACGCCAGCGGCGGCGCCTTCGACGTGGTCGTGGTCGTCGTCGTGGTGGTTGTGGTGGTGGTCGATGACGTTGTCGTGGCGGTCGTGGTCGTCATCGTCGGCAGCGCGGACGTCGTCGCCGTGGTCGAGGCGATCGCCGCGGCCGATGCCACCCCGTCCTGCTGCCCCGAATTGGTCAGCAGCACCGCGGACGTCGTCGCCACGGCGACCACCGCCACGGCCGCGCCGCCGATGAGGAAAGCCTTGCGGCGGCCGGGTTTCGGCTCGTCCGCCCACGGATCCACCGGCCGCGTCGACGCCAGTCGAGGGCCGCCGGACAACACCTGCCGCACCTGGGCCGGAGTCCACCGCTGGTACGGGTCCTGCGTCAACAGCCCCATGATCACGTCCGCCAGCGGCCCCTGGCACAGCTGCAGCCGCGGCTCCTCGTACATGATCGCGTGCAGGGTGGCGGCCGTGGTGTCGCGGTGGAACGGTCCACGCCCCTCGACGGCGTGGAACATGGTCGCGCCGAGTGCCCACAGGTCCGACGCGGGGCTGGGATAGCCGGCGTTGAACAGTTCCGGCGCCATGTAGCCGGGCGAGCCGAGCACGCCGCTGGCCGTGTGGCCGGGGTCGTCCATGGCACGGGCGATGCCGAAGTCCGCCAGCTTCACGCGGTCGCCGGGCAGCAGCATCACGTTGCTGGGCTTGACGTCTCGGTGCACGATGCCGGCCGCGTGCGCGACCTCCAACGCGGACAGCAGCGCCAGGCCGATGGCGGCGACCCGGTTCGGGTCGAGCGGTCCCTGCGCGGCCATGATGTCGGCCAGCGTCGGGGCCTCCACCAGCTCCATCACCACGAACGTGGAGCCGCGGTCGGTGAGCACGTCGTACACGGTGACCACGCCCGGGTCGTTGAGCCGGCCCGCGGTGCGCGCCTCGCGCAGCACCCGGTCCAGGCCGCCCGGCGGCACCTGGATCTCCTTGAGCGCGACCTGCCGCCCGATCACCCGGTCGTCGGCGCGCCACACCACGCCCATGCCGCCCCGGCCCAGCTCGCCGACGATCACGTACCTGTCGGCCACCACCCGGTTCACGCTGTCGAACCCCCTCCACGAGACCTTCACATCTTCCGCCATCGCTCTCCACGGCCCGCGTCTAGGGTCGGTCCCATGGCGGATGGACAGCGCAGGGTGCTGGTCGTCGACGACGAGCCGACGATCGCCGAGTCGGTGGCGGCGCGGCTGCGGGCCGAGGGCTTCGAGGTGGAGATCGCCGCCGACGGGCCGTCCGCGGTGGCCGCGGCCGCGGCCCGGCGGCCGGACCTGGTGGTGCTCGACGTGATGCTGCCGGGCTTCGACGGGCTGGAGGTGTGCCGGCGGATCCAGGCCGACCGGCCGGTGCCGGTGCTCATGCTGACCGCCCGTGACGAGGAGACCGACCTGCTGGTCGGGCTGGCCGTCGGGGCCGACGACTACCTGACCAAGCCGTTCTCCATCCGGGAGCTGGCCGCCCGGGTGCACGCCCTGCTGCGCCGCGCCGGCCGCGCCGAGCAGCTGGACGGGCACCGCATCGTGCTCGCCGACCTGGAGATCGACGTCGTCGAGCGGCGGGTGCACCGGGGCGGCGACGAGGTGCACCTGACGCCGACCGAGTTCCAGCTGCTGGTGCACCTGGCCGGGCGGCCGCGGGCGGTGCTGCCCCGGGAGCGGCTGCTGGCCGAGGTGTGGGGATGGGGCGAGGCCGCCAGCACCCGCACCGTGGACAGTCACGTGAAGGCGTTGCGACGCAAGCTCGGCGCGGACCTGATCCGGACCGTGCACGGTGTCGGCTACGCACTGGAGGTGCCGCGATGAAGTTGCCCGATCGGGTGTTGACGGGGTTGGAGCTGCTGCCCCGGCCACTGGATCCGGTGCGGTCGATCAAGCTCAAGCTGGGGATTCTGCTGGTCGCCTCCGGCGCCACCGCGCTGGCGTTCTTCCGGTGGCAGATCGGCTGGCTGCCGCCGGCGACGTCCATCATGGCCATCGTGCTGGCGCTGTTCACCTCGCAGGTGCTGGCGCACGGGATGACCCGGCCGCTGCGGGAGATGACCGCGTCGGCCAAGGCCATCGCCCGCGGCGAGTATGCCGTCCGGGTGCGGGCGACTGCCCGGGACGAGGTCGGCGAGCTGGCGACGGCGTTCAATCAGATGGCCGCCGATCTCGGCGCCGCCGACCAGCAGCGGCGGGATCTGATCGCCAATGTCTCCCACGAGCTGCGGACCCCGATCACCGCGCTGCAGGCCGTGCTGGAGAACGTCGTCGACGGCGTGGTCCCGGCCGATCCCGCCACCATGAGCACCGCCCTGGCCCAGACCCAGCGCCTCGGCCGGCTCGTCGAGGAGCTGCTCGACCTGTCCCGGTTGGACGCCGGGGTGCTGACGCTGACCCGTGAACAGCTGGAGCTGGCTCCGCTGCTGGCCGACATGGTCGCCGAGGCCGAGGTCGCCGACCGGGGCACCCGGTTCGAGGTCAAGGTCTCCCCCGCCGACGCCACCGTCTACGCGGACCGCGGGCGGCTGCACCAGGTCGTCGCCAACCTGCTGGACAACGCCTCCCGGCACGGTCCCCGTGGGGGTTTGGTGCGGGTGCTGGCCTCGGCGCACGCCGACCACACCGTCATCGAGGTGCTCGACCAGGGCCCCGGCATCGCCGCCGCCGACCGTGACCGGGTGTTCGAGCGGTTCACCCGTGGGGAACGCTCCGGCGATGGGGGTACGGGGCTGGGGTTGGCCATTGCGCGGTGGGTCGTGGACCTGCACGGCGGCACCATCGCGGTGGTCGACCCGGGACGCGCCGGCTGCCGGATCAAGGTGACACTGCCAGCGGCCTGACCACACCTCACTTTCACCGTCCGGAACCTTTCCCTGGTCGCCGTTCGCTCAGGAACGGCCGATGAAGCACGCCCCGTCCGCCCGTTCGGGCGCGACGGCGATGACACCTGTCTTGGAGTCGTGATGAATCCTGCCCCGAAACCGTGGCCCGTCCTGTTCGCCGGTGTGATCACGGCGGCGCTGGTGCCGCTGGACAGACCGGGCGTCGGCTGGTTGGCGGCGGCGCTGCTGCTGGTCGTGGTGGTGTGCACGCAGATCAGCCGGCCGAAGCTGATCAGCGTCGGCTGGGCGGCGGTGACGGTGCTGCTGGTCGGCGTCGGCACGCTGCGGGCGGCGGAGTGGCTGTTCGTGCTGTGCCTGTTGACGGCGCTGGTGACGGGGTCGCTCGCGGTGAGCGGCGGCCGCACGACGACGGCACTGGTTTTCGGCTCGGTGCTGGCGTTTCCGTCCCTCACCAAGGGGTTCAGCCGGATCCGGGGCGGCGGGCGGATGACGCTGTCCGTGTCGGTCGGCGTGGGCATGGTGGTGATCTTCGGGGCGCTGTTCGCGGCGGCGGACCCGGACTTCGCGACGTTGCTGAGCGACAGTCTGCCCAAAGTGGACGGTGGCTCGGTGATCCGGATGCTGTTCCTGTTCTTCGGCGGCGGTTTGCTCGCGGCCGGGGCGCTGCGGCCGGTCGTGCGGCAGCGGCGGATGCAGCCGAGCCAGACAGTGGTTCGCCGGCTGGAGTGGGCGATTCCGGTGGGAATGCTGGTGGTGCTGTTCGCGGCGTTCGTGGGCGTGCAGATGGTGTCGTGGTTCGGCGGCAGCGCCTACGTGCAGCGGACCGCCGACCTGACCTATGCCCAGTACGCCCGGACGGCCTTCTGGCAGCTGACGGCCGTCACTGTGCTGACGCTCGCGGTCATCGCCGTCACGGCACGGATCGCGCCGCGCGAGACGGCGGCGGATCGGTTGTGGCTGCGCGGAATTGTCGGAGCGCTGTCATTGCTGACGCTGGTCGTGGTGGCGTCGGCGTTGAGTCGCATGTGGGCGTACCAGGAGGCGTACGGCTTCACCGTGCTGCGGTTGATGGTGGAGGCGTGCGAGATCTGGCTGGGTCTGGTGTACGTGATGGTGATCGTCGCCGGCATCAAGCTGAGCGGGCGGTGGCTGCCGAAAGCGATGATCACCACGGCCGTGGGGTCGCTGCTGGTGCTGGCGGCGATCAATCCGGAATACCTGGTGGCACGGCAGGATGTGCAGCGGTGGCAGCAGACGCAGCGGTTGGATTCGCTGTACCTGTCAGGACTGTCGGTGGACATCCTGCCGGCGCTGGACGGGTTGCCGGACGGATTGAAGGCGTGCGCGATGCCGTGGCGTCCATTGCCGATCGACGACGCCCGTGAGTGGAACGCAAGCCGGGCGGCGGCGCGGGAGGTTGTGCGACCGGGGCCGGGGCTGGGTGAGCAATGCCGGTGAGGGGGTGGCTGGTAGCCAGAGGTGTTGGGTTGGGCCGATGTGAGGGGCGTATTTAGTACTACAGCCGCAGGCTGTGATGTTTGCGGTGTTGCCGCTGGTAGTGGCATCGCCGGGCGTGGGTCTGATGAAGTCGCCGCCAGTCCGACCATCGATCAGTGTGCGCTCGGGGGTGCGTCGGTCGCGTCAGGATGGCCCACAAACGTCTGATCTCGTTGCACGACAACGGGATCAAACACTCGTGGCCGGCTGTGACGCCCCCTTTGCGTCGCGGTCGCGTTCAGCGGACGCGGTCACGGCCAGGAACGCGGCGGCCAGCATCGACAGCGTGACATGTCGGTACCACGCCTGATACTTGCGGACCTGGTAGTGGTCCAAGCCGGTCTCGTTCTTGGCGAACTGGAAGGTTTCCTCGACACCCCAACGACTGCCGGCGACCCGGACAAGTTCTGCCAACGGCACGGGACGGCGGGTGTGGCAGATGTAGTACGCCAACTCGTCCGGCTTGCTGATCGACCGGCGCACCACGAGAAGGTGCTCGTCCGCGCCCGGGTCCAGCAGCAGCCAGTCATACAGCCGGCGCCCCTTGCTGCCCTCACCGGCCGACAGGCGTTGCCAGCCCTTGCGCGGTGCGCTGCGAGCCAACGCATCCGCCCGCACAGCGCCTTTCGGGGTGGTGAAGCGCTGATCGCAGGAAACGGCCATGACGTAGTCGATGTCGTTGTCTTCTAGCCAGGTTCGCAGGCCGGGATTGTCGCCGTATGCCTCGTCCGCGGTGAACCAGTCGATGTCCCTTCCCGCCTCCAGCAGGCGAGCCAGCATGTGTTGGGCCAGCACGGGCTTGGTCGCGAACTCCACATCCTCGTCGATCCCGGCCTCCGCGCAGCGCTCGCGGTCGTCGGTCCAGGACGCGGGCAGGTAGAGCTCGCGGTCGATCAACGCCCGCCCCCGGGCCGACACGTAGGTCAAGAACACGCCGAGTTGGCAGTTCTCGATCCGACCGGCGGTGCCGGAGTACTGCCGTTGGACACCGGCGGATTTGGTGCCTTTCTTGAGGAATCCGGTCTCGTCGGCGACCACGACCCCGGTGGGATCAGTGATCTGGTCCAGCACGTAGTCCCGCAGGTCGTCTCGGACCGCGTCGGCGTCCCAGCGGTAGAAGTTCAGCAGGCGCTGCATGCCGTCAGGGGCCAGGTCACCGGCCTGCTCGGCGATCGTCCAGGAGTTCTTGCGCTCGGCGCCCGACAGCAAGCCCAGCAGGTACATCCTGGCCCGGTGGCGTGAGTCTGCCTGTGCGAACCGGCCTGCGACCAGCGCGAACATGTCCTCGAACCCTGCCCGCCACCGCGCCAGGCGATCGTCCGCGTTCGTCTCCGGTAGGGCCGTGAGGTCCTGCTCCATGTCCGGCACACCCAAGTCGATCACGCATCGGCGGTCTCCGTGAACACGACACGCCGACAAGTATCACACCGTGCGGCTGTAGTATTAGCGCTGTTGGGTGGGCCGATTTTGTGTGGAGCCTCTGGACGATGGCCTACGAGGGGCAATTCCGGGGCAGGCTCCGCCTGCCCCTCGCGCGGAGAGCTTAGGCCATCGTCCACCTCCACACAAAATCGGCCCAAGCTTGCGGAGAGGGCGGTGAGTTGGCGGTTGTTGGTCGCTGTGGAATTGTCAAAGAACCGGGGCGGTCAGTATTCGGTGGGGTGGGTCGTGTAGTGGCGGCCGGTGGGGGTGGTCCAGTGTGAGGTGCCGTTAGGGTCTCTGGTCACGGTGTAGTTGTCGTGTTTGCGGTGGTGGTGCCACCGGCAGAGGCCCTGGAGATTGGCGGGTTTGGTGTGGCCGGTTGGCCAGGGGGTGATGTGGTCGTATTCCTGGATGGGGCTGGCGCAACCGGGGGCAGTACAAGTCCCACCGGCGGACACATGGCCGAATTCCTTCATCAACGCAGTCGGGCGGTAGGTATCGGTGGTGATGGCGGTGGCATGCCGGTACTGGTCGAGGAGGATGCCGCGCCAGGGGCCGTGCATGGCCAACTCGCGGGCGGTGTCGGCGGCGATGGGGCCGTAGCCGGCGAGGTGGCCGGGGTCGTTGATCAGGCCCATCAGGGTTTCCATGGAGAGGGTGACGAAGGTTCGGACGTTCCAGTCCCGGGACGCGCCCCGCAACCGGTCGAGTAGGGCATCGGACCGTTTCTGGTCGGTGGTGCGATCGTCGGCGGGAAGTGCCTTGGCGTCTTTGCAGAGTTGCTGGAACACGAGGTGGGCTTCGGCGGCGGGCAGGATCCAGGTCAGCTTGGCCATGCCATCGGGGAGCGGGGCGAACTCGACTCGGCGGTCTTTGGTGGCTTTGCGGCAGCGGGTCTCATAGCCGTCGGGGTCGGCGTGGGCGACCAGGGCGGTGGTCTTGCGGCACAGCTGGGTGCGGTTCAACCCGGCGGCCACACCGACCAGGGCGTCTTCGACCTGGGCGACCAGGTCGGGGGACAGGTGCTGGACCCGTTCCCGCACGGCGTCGAGCCGGCGGAAGTCCAACTCGCCGCGCCGTAGCAGCTCGGCCAACCGGGGCAGCGTGTCCAGCACCGTGGCGGCTTCCTTGCGCCGAGCCACGGTCTGCTCCGGCTCGGTGAGGGCCATGGCCAACTCGGTGATGTCCTCGACCCGGCGCAAGGCGGCCAGCTCGACCCACTCGGCAAAGGCCTTGATCTTCCGGGCGAGAATGGACACCGTCACCAACTGGTCGGCGTCCAGCCTCGCCCAGTCCACACCCATGATCACATCGAACAGGTCCCCACTGGGTTCCCGATTCTCTAGTTCACGGGTGAGTTCTTTCATGTGTCCAGAATACGCGCGGCGAAGATCGAACTCGAATCACTAACGGGTGATTGTTTCATGCATAATCGGCGCACCCTGGTGTTTCATGCATAATCGCGCCGCCGCCACCTCAGCGTCGACACCGAACACCTAAGCGTGGATTTTGTGTGGAGGTGGACGATGGCCTAAGCTCTCCGCGCGAGGGGCAGGCGGAGCCTGCCCCGGAATTGCCCCTCGGAGGCCATCGTCCAGAGGCTCCACACAAAATCCACGCGACCCACAAGTGCGCCCACGCGACCCCCACCGCAAAAACCCACCCCACCACCACCCGCCATCACCGACACCCGCCTAATAAGCGAACCGCACGAACACGATCCCCCCAAGCACGAAGAACACCAGCACGATCAACGTCGACGAGTAGTCGCCGCTGGAGCTGGTCAGCGCCTGGTCCACCACCCCGGTGAGCTCCACCCCGCAGCTGGCCATGATCGTGTGCCGGCCCGGCTCGATCTTGGTGAACTGCACCGGCGCGGTGAAGGAGCCACCGCCGTCCGCCTTCGCCTCACCGACCCGCTCCCCGTCCGCGGTCAGTGTCACGTCATGACCCGGTTCGCAACCGGTTCCGGACGCGGACAGCGTGTCGCCGGGCTGGATGCTGCTGTGATCCAGCTTCAGGCCGCCGTCGGTCTTCGGCTCGTCGGTCACCGGCGGCGGCGCGGATGTTGTTGTGGTGACAACGGTCGTCGTGGTGGTCGTGGCCGTCGTTGTCGTGACGGGCGACGGGGTTGTGGTCGTCACGCGCGGCGTCGTTGTCGTGACAACCGGTGGCGTTGTTGTCGTGGGCGGCGGCGCGCTGGTGACTGTGGTTGTTGTCACCGTAACGGTGAAGCGGGTCAGCCCCGTTTCCTTGCCGCAGGTCGCGTTGATCGCGTACGTGCCGGCCTTGGCGTCGGCCGGAGCGGTCGCCACCACACTTCCCTGCGTGCCGGGCGATCCGCTCGCCAGCGGCGCTCCCGCCCAGGTGAACGTGATCACGCGGCACTGGGTGAAACCGCTCCAGTGGATCGTGAACTGGCTCCCGGCCGGCCCGCTCGTCGGCGTCACCGACACGACCGGCGCCGTCGCGGCCATCGCCGTCACCGGTGCCAGGATGCCCACGCAGAGCGCCAGCAACGTCACTGTCCGAACAAGAAACCGCATCGTCCCCATCCACTGTGGTTCGTTCAGCCCATGCGCGGCCGGCCGGCGGTAGCATCTCCCGCCAGTCAAGCCCGGCTCAACTGGGAGTTCTCGATGGGACGTCTCACCGGTGTCGCGGTTGCCCTGGCAGCCGGCATGATTCTGGCCGGCACGACCCCGGCGCAGGCGTCGGATGATCCGCTGACGCTCACGGCCACACTGGACGGCCAGGACATCGCCGGCCACACCATGGTGGTCACGCCGCGCCGCCCGGTGCAGCTGTCGGTGACCGTCACGAACAACGGCCCCAGCCCGGTTCACGTCCGCAGCATCCGGTTGTCCGGCACGGCCCTCGCGCTCACGTTCTTCGCCTACGACACGACTTTGCCGTTCGACATCGCCGCCCACGGCCGGGCCACCCGCACCTTCGGTCTCGACCTCGCGGACCTCGACGGGCAGGCGATCGGCCTGTTGCCGGCGTCGGTCGAACTGTTCGATGTGGGCCGCAACGAACTCGCCGCGGTGGACACCGTCACCGACGTCCGGGGCTCGATCCTTTCCGTGTACGGCGTTTTCGGCATCGCGGTGCTGCTGCTCACCATCGCCGCCTGGGTGACGTGTCTGCTCGCCCTGGCCCGCCATCGCCTCCCCGCCAATCGCTTGCGCCGGGCCCTGCGCTTCATGCCCGCCGGTTTCGGCACCGGCTTGGTCGCCGTCGTGACGTTGTCCGTACTGCGCGTGATTCCGCCGGAACCGAGCGTGGAGATCCCGATCGTCGTCGGGACCACCGTGATCGGGCTCGTGCTCGGTTACCTCACGCCGCACCCGCTGCCGCAAGTCGTCGAGCCGGAGACCACCCGCATGCCGCTGACCCACGAGGTGACCGGGTGACTGCCCCCGCCAACGTCGTCAATGCGTTGCCGCAGTACCAGGTCGGGTCGATGATCGGGGCCGGCGGCATGGGCGTGGTGTACGCCGGCGTGCACCGGTCGCTCGGCCGGCACGTGGCGATCAAGCAGTTGCCGGCCGAGCTGCTGGACAAGCCGGGCATGGGCAGCCGGTTCGACCGCGAGGCGAAAGTCCTTGCCAGCCTTGACCATCCGCACATCGTGCCGGTGTACGACTACGTGCAGACCGGCCGCGACAGCCTGCTGGTGATGGAAAAGCTCGATGGTGGCACGGTTTTCGACCGCTTCCACACCCACGGCATCACGCCCGACGCCGCCTGCGCCATCACGCTGGCCACCCTCGCCGGCCTGCACGCCGCCCACACCGCCGGCGTCCTGCACCTGGACGTCAAGCCGAAGAACCTGTTGTTCACCAGGCAAGGCGTGCTCAAGGTCGCCGACTTCGGCGTCGCGCAGGTGATCAGCGAGGGTGCGACGCTGGTGACTCACGGCGGTGAGGTGCTCGGCACGCCCGCCTACATCTCACCCGAGCAGGCCTCCGGCAACCCCCTCACGCCCGCCGCCGACGTCTACTCCGCCGGCACCGTCCTTTACGAACTGCTGTCCGGCACGCTCCCCTTCGCGACCGACCGCGGGGCGCTGAGCATGATGCGGCAACACATCTTCGGCGATCCTCGCCCCATCACCGGCGTTCCCGCGCCGCTGGCCGAAGTTGTGATGTGTTCCCTGGCAAGGGAAACCAACCACCGCTACCGCGACGCCGAGGCTTTCGCCGCCGACCTCGCCACCGCCGCGGAGGCCACCTTCGGGTCCGGGTGGCTGCAGCGGTCCGGGATTCCGGTGCACCTCACACCCCGCGTGGCCGGCAGCGGATCGGGGCCCCGCCCGATCGCGGCGCCGAGGCCGACGCTCCGGGCGACGCAGTTCGAGGAGGGGACAAGGGCGGCCTGGTTCGACGGGGAACAGTCCGACCAGTTCAGGGAAGACCAGCTGGACCGCTTCGATCGGGGTCGGCCGGGCCGGTCGGGGGAAGACCAGCCGGGCCGGTTCGGACAGTCGGGCCGGCTCGGGGAAACGCAGCCGGGGCAATTCGATCGGGACCGGCCAGGCGAACGGCAGCCAGGCCGGTTCGGGCAATCCTGCCGGCTCGGGGAAACGCAGCCGGATCGGTTCGAGCCGGGCCGGACTGGGGAGACCCGGCCGGACCGCTTCGACGGCGGGCAGCCGGGCCGGGGCGAAAGGCAGCCGGGCCGGTTCGATCGGGAACAGGCGGACCAGTTCGGGGGCGGCCGGTCGGGCCGCTCCGAAGCACCGCCGGCTCGTAGGTCCGCGTTGCTGCCGGGACTGATCGCCGCCATCTCCCTCATCGCCATGGTGGTTCTCGCCTTCGTCGCCCCGACACCCGGTCCGCGGGTCGCCGTCACTCAGCTCGCGGTCCTCGGCACCGGGCCCGGCCAGCCGGCCAGCGTCGATCTGAGCATCCCGGTGCCGATCACGGGCGGACCGGCGACGATGTCGTTGTCGTTCGCGGGCATCCAGATCGCCAGTGCGGCCGGGCAGGACTCGGTGGCGTTCCCGGCCATCACGCGGTGGCTGGTGGGTGGAGCGGTGACCGGCAGGCTGCAGTCCGCTGCCGGCACACAGGAATTCCCGGCCGTGGCGCAGCAGTTCCCGCTGGCCAGCGCGATGGGGGCGGGCAGTCTGCTGGCCTGCCTGTTCTCGTTGGCGTACCTGGAATCCACGCTCCGAACCGTCCGACGTGGACGGACAGGGCCGGGCAAGTACGTCACGGCGGTGCCGCTGGGGGCGCTGTTCGGACTCGGCGGGTGGCTGCTGGTGGCGGTGCTGGCCGAGCACGAACCGGCGCTGCCGTACGGAATCGGCTGCGCGGCGGCGGGCGTGCTGGCGGCGGTGTCGACGGTGTGGGCTACATCCGCCCGAAAAGCAGCTTCCAGGGCGTGATCGCGGACTCCAGCTGCACGGCGAAGGTCATCTTGGAGGCGCCCTCGGCGCGTTCCTCGAACACGATCGGCACCTCCAGGATGCGCAGGCCCCGCTTGACGGTGCGGTAGTTCATCTCGACCTGGAACGAGTAGCCGTTGCTGCGGATCGTCGGCAGGTCGATGGCCCGCAGCGTCGCCGCCCGCCACGCCTTGAAGCCGGCGGTGGCGTCCTTGACCCTCAGGTGCAGGATCGCGTTCACGTAGAAGTTCGCCCACGCCGACAACGCCTTGCGGTGCCACGGCCACTCCGACGCCGTCCGCCCGCCCTCGACGTAACGGGAACCCAGCACCACGCCGGCATCGGTGCCGAGCAGCTTCTCCACCAGCGCCGGGACGCGGTCGACCGGGTGCGAGAGGTCGGCGTCCATCTGGATCACGACGTCCGCGCCCTCGTCCAGCGCGCGACTGATGCCGGCGATGTAGGCCCGGCCCAGGCCGTCCTTCTCGGTGCGGTGCAGCACGCCGAGGTCGTCGCCGGCCAGGCCGTCGGCTACGTCGCCGGTGCCGTCCGGCGAGTTGTCGTCGACCACCAGCACGTGCAGGCCGGGAAGGTCCAGCTCGCGCAGCTTGGCCACCAGCACGGGCAGGTTCTCGCGCTCGTTGTACGTGGGCACGACAACGGTGATCTTCGGGGCCGCCTCGGCCATGGATCGGTCCTCACGGGATCTGGCAACGGGTGGCCGCAGCCTACCGGTCCGTTTGAGCCGAACGGGTGATCATGGTGGGGCGTGTCGCCGCCGGCCTCAGCGGGCGATCTCCAGCCGGGTGTCCAGGGCGTCGACGAGTTCGTTGCGGGCACGGAACACGCGGGAGCGGATCGTGCCGACCGGGCAGTCGCAGACCTCGGCGGCCTCGGCGTAGGACAGGCCGACGACCCTGGTCAGCACGAACGCCTCGCGGCGCTCCGGGTCCAGGGCGTCGATGGCGGCACGCAGCGCGACCAGTCCCTCGGGGCCCGCGACCTCGGTGTCCAGCCAGCCGTCGACGCTGGTGGTGCGGGGCGAGCGCTGAGCGGTGCGGACGTGGTCGGCGGCGACGCGGCGGGCGATGGCCAGCAGCCACATCCGGGCCGGTGAGCGGCCCTCGTAGCGGGGCAGCGCGGCGAACGCCCGCAGGTAGGTCTCCTGCGCGAGATCGTCGGCCTGGCCCGGGTCGCCGAGGTAGGCCATCAGTCGGCGCAGCTGTCGTTGCGTCGAACGGACGAACTCGGCGGCAGCCGCCCGGTCGCCGCGCTGCGCGGCCAGGGCGAACTGGGTGATCTCGGCGTCCACGCCCGGCAGATACGCCAGCCGCGCCTGACGGGTTCACGGGAACTTTCCGGCTGTCGCCGACGACCTGGCTCCACGTGGACTGCGGCATCGCGCGCGAAGCGCTCTCGGCGGCCATGGACGGGGAGGCTGTTCCCGGCGTGGCCATGACGGACGTGGACCGGCACGTGCAGGGCTGTGGCGCCTGCGCGAGCTGGCAGGACCGGGCGGCCCGGATCAACCGGCTGACCGTGTTGTCGCCCGCGAGTGAAGAGCGGGACCTGGTGGACGAGGTGCTGGGGCGGGCGGCGGCGCTGTCCCCCGCCGGCGGGCCGGAACTCGCCGGCGGCCAGGAGCTTGCCGGTGGCGGGCGCGGG
The DNA here is from genome assembly GCF_014203355.1 of Kutzneria kofuensis. Classification (NCBI taxonomy): domain Bacteria; kingdom Bacillati; phylum Actinomycetota; class Actinomycetes; order Pseudonocardiales; family Pseudonocardiaceae; genus Kutzneria; species Kutzneria kofuensis. The sequence continues at coordinate 7,373,263 of NZ_JACHIR010000001.1, read as the reverse complement.
CCTGCTTCTCCCTCGCCGCGCCGGATTTCCGTTCCCTCGGCAGTGGTGCGGGTCGGGCTGCTGTTCGCCGCCTTGGCGCAGGCCGCCGTCGCCGTCGTCGAACTGCTGGGCCAGGACGATCCGATGATGATGGCCGGGCACATGGAGCACGAGACGTCGGCCTTCAACTTCGCGCTCGGGGTGGTGCTGGCCATCGTCGCCGTCGATCCACGCCGGGCACGGGCGCAGCTGCCGTTGCTGGGCAGCGTGGTGGGGGTGCTGGTGCTGGTGTCGACCTTCGACCTCGGTGCGCACGCGGTCGGCTGGAGCCGGCTGGTGACGCACATCCCGCTGGCGGCCGGCCTGATTCTGGTGGCACTGCTGGGAACCAACTCGCACTCGGGAACGACCGGTACAGCGACGGCCCGACGGACATGGAGGTTCCCGATGAGGACAGCGAAGCGGCTCGGCGTGCTCGGCTCGATCGTGCTGGGCGGCCTGCTCGCGGTGACGGGCAGCGCCTACGCGCACGTGACGGCGCAGCCGAGCACCGCGACGCAGGGCAGCTACTCGAAGATCGCCTTCCGGGTGCCGAACGAGGAGGACAACGCCTCGACGGTGAAGCTGGAGGTCACGTTCCCGGCCGACCATCCGATCGCGTCGGTGGAGACGAAGTCGGTGCCGGGCTGGACGGCGCAGGTCGAGAAGTCGAAGCGGGCGACGCCGCTGAAGTCCGACGACGGGCCGATCACCGAGGCGGTCTCCAAGATCACCTGGACCGGCGGCAAGATCGGGCCGGACACCTTCGAGGAGTTCGAGGTGTCGCTCGGCCCGCTGCCCACCGACACGGACAAGCTGGTGTTCAAGGCCGTGCAGACCTACGACAACGGCGACGTGGTGCGGTGGATCGACACCTCGGGGGCCGGTGGCCCGGAGGCCGAGCACCCGGCGCCGACCGTGCAGCTGACCCCGAAGTCGGCCGCGGCCGCGGTCGTGCCGACGGCGGCCACGAGCTCCACTTCGGACAGTACGCTGCCGCTGGTCTTCGGCATCGTGGGCATTGTCATCGGTCTCGGGGCGGGCGCGCTGGCGATGGTGGCGCTGCGACGCGGGCGGGCCACCGAATGAGGACGCTGCTGCTGGTGCTGGCCGGCGTGTTCGCGGCGATGGCCGTGACAGCCGGCCAGGCGTCCGCGCACGCCGTGCTGGAATCCTCCGCACCGTCCAACGGCTCGCTGGTGCAGTCCGCGCCCAGTCGGGTCACGTTGACGTTCGGGGAATCCGTGCAGGTCGAGCCGGACGGTGTGCACGTGATCGCCCCGGACGGCTCGTCGGCCGACAACGGCAAGGCCGACCACATCGACGGCCGCGGCAACACCGTTGGCGTGCAGCTGACTTCGACCGCCCAGGGCACGTACACCGTGTCCTGGCACGTGGTTTCCGCCGACTCGCACCCGATTTCCGGCGCCTTCACCTTCTCCGTCGGCCACGCTTCGGCCGCCGCCCCCGTTGCCGCGCCTTCCGCCGGCAGCCTGGCGGTGTCCATTGTGTACTGGACGGCTCGTGGCCTCGAATACGCGTCGTTCGCGCTGCTCATCGGCGCCGTGGCGTTCGTGTTCTGGTGCTGGCCGCAAGGCGCGGTGAATCGCGGCGTGCGGCGGTTGATCGGCGGTTCGTGGCTGACGTTGCTGCTGGCCACGGTCGCGGGCGCGTTGCTGCAAGGTCCTTACGGCGCTGGGGCCGGCCTCGACCGCCTCTTCGACGGGGACCTGTTCTCGTCCACATTGGACATTGCATTGGGCACGGGCGTGATCGTGCGCATCGTGCTGCTCGCGTTGGCGGCCCCGTACATCGCCGAAATCCTGGCGACCGAGGAGTGGACGCCGAATCGCCGGGCGGTGTTCGGGGGCATCGGCGTGGTGCTGCTCAACGGCCTGGCGTGGACGTGGTCGATGTCCGGGCACGCCGCCGCCGGTCTGCAGGCCGATCTCGCGCTGCCGGTCGACGTGCTGCACCTGGACGCCATGGGCATCTGGCTCGGCGGGCTCGTCGTGTTGTGGCGGGCCAAGCCGCCGCAAGCCGCCGTGCAGCGGTTCTCGCAGGTCGCTTTCGCGTGTGTCGGCGTGCTGGTGGCGACCGGCACGTACCAGAGCTGGCGGCAGCTCGGCAGCTGGGCCGGCTTCTTCGACACCGAGTACGGCCGCCTGCTGCTGCTCAAGATCGCCGGCGTGCTGGTGGTGCTCGGCGCCGCCTACTTCTCCCGCCGGTGGGTCCGCTCTCACGTCGGCAAGCTGCGCCGGCCCGTCCTGGTCGAAACCGCCGGCGCTGTCATCGTTCTCGGGCTCACCGCCGCCCTGGTCAACGCCGAACCGGCCCGCACCGCCGAAGCCGCCACCACGCCCGTCGTGCAGGCCACGCCGGACGGCCAGACCCTGCCGTTCGACACCGGCGGACCGGGTGGCAAGGGCAACCTGAAGATCTACATCACGCCCGCGCACACCGGTCCCAACCTGCTGGACGTCACCGTCGAGGACCTGTCCGGCCGGGCCGAGGACGTCCCCGAGCTCACCGTCGCCCTCACCCAGAAGGACCGCGACGTCGGCCCGCTGAAGATCGACGTGCAGCACGTCGGCACCGGCCGCTACCGCGCCGCCGAGGCCCAGATCCCGCTCGCGGGCGCGTGGCAGGTCGCGGTGACCGTGCGCACCTCCGACATCGACGAGACGACCGCCGTCGGCATGTGGCAGGTGTCCTGACCAGATCGTTCCGCATGACGACGAGACCGTGCCTGTCGACGCTCCGCGCCGCCGGGCACGATCGAGGTCGTGACCAAGGCATTGCTCGTGATCGACGTACAGGAATCGTTCCGCCAGCGGGAAAACTGGCAGCGTGTGTCCGCTCCGGACATCGTCGCCAAGACCGAGGAGCTGGTCGGCATCGCCCGCGGAGCCGGGGACCTGGTGGTGTGGGTGCTGCACACCGAGCCCGGCAGCGACACCACGTTCGACCCGGCCAGCGGCCACGTGCGGCTGATGGACGGCCTGGAGCCGGAGCCGGGCGAGCCGGTGCTGACCAAGACCTCCCGCAACGCCTTCACCACCACCAACCTGCAGCAGGTCCTCACCGAGCGGGGCATTCGGGAGCTGGTGATCTGCGGCATCCAGACCGAGCAGTGCTGCGAGACCACCGCCCGGGTGGGGGCTGATCTCGGCTTCGACGTCACATACGTGACCGAGGCGACGGCCACCTTCCCGATCCCGCACCGCAGCGGCGTCGGCGAGCTCGGCGTCGAGGAGATCATCGAGCGCACGGAATACGCGCTGGCCGGCCGGTTCGCCACCATCAGCACCATCGCGGAGCTGGCCGTAGGCTGACCAGATCGTGCCGACCGTCGCCTTCCTGCTGACCCCGAACCTGCACCTGCTCGACCTCGCCGGGCCGGCGCAGGTGTTCTCCGCGGCCGCCAAGCAGGGCCTCGACTACCGGCTGTGCTACCTCGCCGACACCGACACGGTGCCGACCGCGCAGGGGCTGACCGTGCAGGCGACGACGGAGATCCCGGCGCTCGACGCCGGCGACATGATCGTGGTGCCGGGGTGCGCCGGCGACCGGCTGACCCGCACCCCGCGGCTCGGGCCGGCGCTGATGACGTTGCTGCGGGAGTTCCCCGGCACCGTCGCCAGCGTCTGCTCCGGCGCCGAGCACCTCGGCCGCGCCGGCCTGCTCGACGGGCGGCGCTGCACCACCCACCACGAGCTCCAGGACGAGCTCGCCCGGCGGTATCCGGCCGCCACCGTCGTGCACGACGTGCTCTACGTGATCGACGGCCGGATCGTCACCTCCGCCGGCATCGCCTCCGGCATCGACCTCGCGCTGCATCTCGTCGCCACCGCGCACGGGCCGGCCATCGCCGCCCGGATCGCCCGCGAGATGGTCATCTACGCCCGGCGCAACGGCGACGACCGACAGGCCAGCGCCATGCTGCGACACCGCTCGCACATCAACGACACCGTGCACCGCCTGCAGGACCACATCGACGGCCACTACACGGCCCGACTCCCCCTCGCCGAGCTCGCCCGCGCCGTCGGGTGCAGCGAGCGGACCGTCACCCGCCTGTTCACCCGGGCCACGGGCCTCACGCCGCTGCGCTACCAGCAGCTGCTGCGGCTCGAACGGGCCGAGCACCTGATCGGGCAGGGCGCGACCGTCGAGAGCGCCGCCCACGCCGTCGGCTTCGAGGACGCCCGGATGCTGCGCCGCCTCCGCGCCCGCCCCTGACTTTTCTGCCGCATGCGCTTCCCATGTGGCATCAGGGCGTAAACGGGAAGCGCATGCGGCATCCAGGTTGGCACTCAGTGGCGAATCGGACTTGCAGGGAGCAACAGTTCGGCAGTGCGAGCTTTAGCGTGTGGCGTACGCATCCGGGACGTGCGGTGATATCCGGTGTATCAACCACTGGTTGTGCCCGCGACCTGGCGAAGTGCGACACGATCTCATTGTCTGACCAACCAGTTGGTCAACATCCGAGGTGTGTCCGCTCGGGCCGCCAACCGCTGCCCGTTCGGACCAAAAGCTGAGCAGGGCTTACTACACCACTTGGTAAAAGACGGCACCGATGTCAGCGTTGTCGTATCTGGAGCACCCGCGGATCACTCCTGCAGTCCAAGACCGTGGGCGCGTCCAGCAGGACGGAGTTGACCTTGCACGTGATGCCGGTACCGGCCGAACGGGGCCTGCCCCTCGACAACGCGCTCGCGCGCGGCCTCGCGGCGGCCGGAGAACTCGGGCTCAGCGCGCACTTCACGCCGCTGCTGGACGCGGATCCGGGCAGCTGGCAGTGCTCGCTGCACTGCACCGGTGTCCAGATGCCGGCAGCCGATGGCCTGGGCCGCGGCGACCGTGAGACCGCCCGGGTCGGGGCGCTGTTCGAGGCGTTGGAGAACTACCTGAGCGGCCTGGACGGCCTGCGCAACCGGCAGGTCCGGCTGCGCGAGGCGCACGAGGTGGCGACCGGCCCGCTGGCTGCGGACCCGCTGGTCGCGCGGCTGGCCGAAGGCCCGGCCCGCGAGCTCGGCTGCATGCGCTACCAGGCGCTTGACGGCAGCGACGACGTGGACGTGCCGGTGTTCCTGACGATCCCCGAGTACGGCGGCGCGCAGGGTGAGCCGGCGCGGCTCACCATCGAGGACTTCTACGACTATTCGACGACCGGCGCCCGCGTCGAGGCATCTGGTTGGGCGGCTGGCTCCTATGCGGCGGAGGCCCTGGTGCATGCCGTCAACGAGACGGTCGAGCGGGACGCCCTGGCGCAGTTGGTCGCCGAGCAGCTGATCAGCGACCACGCGCGGGCGCTGCGGGTGGTCGATCCGGCGTCGCTGCCGGACGACCTGGCCGACCTGCTGATCACGGCGGCGGACCGGTCCGGGCGCTCGGTGCACCTGATCGATATGACCTCCGACCTCGACGTGCCCGCGTTCTACGCGTTCCAGGCGCCCGAGCCGGGCTGCCGGCCGGTGGCGGCCGGCAGCGCGGCGGCGCTGTCCAGCCGGGTCGCGGCCAGCCGGGCGCTGACCGAGCTGATCCAGTTCCAGAGCACGGCGACCGGCCGGCAGCTGCCGGACTTCTCCGGCCGGCTGCCGGACGCGGCCGAGGTCGGCTTCGTGGCCACCTGCGCGCCGGCCACCCCGCGCCAACACCTCGACCACCTGGTCGACCTGTTGCACAGCAAGGGGTTCACGCCGTACGCGCGGGAGCAGTACTCGACCCGGAACCTCGCCGTGGTCAACGTGTTCGTGCCGGGACTGGACCGGTCGACGGACTACCGGCGGCTGCGAGTCAGTCGTCGGCGTGCTCAAGCGCCCACCGGGTGAGCGCCGGGCGGGTGGTCAGCCGCAGCTTCTTGTAGCTGTTGTGCAGGTGCGTCTCGATGGTCCGCTCGCTGAGGAAGAGCCGCTCGGCGATCTGGGCGTTGGTCAGCCCCTTGCCGACCAGCTGCACGACCTCCCGTTCCCGCTTGCTCAACGGCTGCGCGCCGGTGAGCGCCTTGGGTACGGAGAGACGGGCGCCCATCGCGTCGAGCCTCGCCGCGGCCTGCTGGAGCAGCTCGGGGTCGTCGAGCATCAGTCCCTCCTGGCGGAGGGCGAGCGCGTCGAGGAACGGCGAGGTCTTGCCGGCGACCCGGAGGTGCTGCAGAACCTGTTGGGCCGCAGGCTGATCCTTGCGAGCGACGGCCAGGTAGCCGGAGTACGCCACCCGCAGCCAGTCGACGAGCAGGTCCCCGAGCGGGCGCGGCGGCCGGTAAGCGGTGGCGTCGACGGCGGCACCGGTCCGCAGCGCGTAGGCGGTCTCGGCGAGATCGGTGACCATGACGAGGTCGTCGTGAGTGGCGTCGTAGCATTCCCGCGCTGCCTTCAGGTCCGCCTCGGCGCGGGCGATGTTTCCGTTCTCCAGCAACAGGAAGGCTCGGGCGGCGAGGGCGCGGCCGGTCAGGCGGTCCTGGCCGACCTGTTCGGCGAGGGCGAGGCTGTCGTCGGCGACGGCGAGCGCGGCGGCCAGGTCGCCGGAGATGTAGGTGGCCCACACCTTCACGTACTCGACGTAGTGCACGGCCCCGGGCAGGTGGAACTGCACCTGCGACGCGCCGGGGTTGCCGGTGGCCCGCAGGGCGGCGGCGACGTCGCCACGCAGGATCGACAGTCCCGGATGCTGCAGTTTCACCGCGTAGGCATAGTGTTCACGCGACTCGGCGCCGATCGCTCGGCTGGCCTCGATGGCGATCTGGTTCTGCGTGTACGCGCCCGCGTAGTCACCGCCGATCCGCGCCGCGACACTCGCGCCGAAGTGCGCGACGGTCCGTGCCTCGGCCGTGTCCTGGTGCTCGGTCAGGCCGATCATCGCGTCCAGCACCAGCCACAGCCGGGTCAGGTCGTTGGCCCGAACGGCGATGAGCCAGTGCACCACCAGCCCGATCGGCGGGTCCTCGGACTCGAACGGCACCGGCAGCATCGGCGTGCTCACGTTGCCGCGCTCGGCCTCCAGAATCGACCGGTAGTAGCCGAGAATGCGCTGCCGCGGCGAATCACCCCGGCTCCGCGCCAAGGCATCCGCGTGGTTCCAGAGCGACGCGGCGTCGTCGAGCCGGCCGTTGGCCTGCAGCGCGCGGGCCAGGCCGTCCATCAGTTCCGGGATCACGTCGGCGTGTTCGATCGACTGGGCGTGGTGCAGGGCCACGCTGAGGTAGTTGACCGCCTCCTGCGCGTCGTGGACGTCCAGCGCACGTTGTCCCGCCGCGCCAAGGACTTCACACGCCCGCGCCGGGTCGACAAGATCACCGGCGTCCCGGTAGTGCGGGGCGGCCTCGAGCACGTCGGTGCGGTCCAGCGCGGCGGCGATCGCCGCATGCAGCGAACGCCGTTGCCCCACCGTGAGTTCCGCGTACGCGACCTCCGCGTACAACGGATGCGACACGCGATACGTCAGCGCCGGGCCGTCCACCAACTCCTCGACCAAGCCCTGCTGGAACAGTTGCCGCAGCACCACGTCGAACCCGTCCTCGGCCCACACCGTGCGCAGCAACCGCGGCGAGCCGCCGGCGCCGGCGACGGCGATCAGCTCCAGCAGCCGCCGCGCTCGATCGTCCAAGCGCTGCAGGCGATCCAGCACGACATCGCGGACGATCACCGGCAGGCCGTCGGGGATCTCGCCGCCGCCGACCAGGGCCGTGACGAACAGCGGGACGCCCTGGGCACGTGCGGTGACCTTGCTGAGCAGCTCGGCGCGCGGCGGTGCACCGAGCAGATCGCCGACGAGTTCGCCCACTGCGTTGTCCGACAACGGTTCCAGCGCCAGCTCGACGCCGGACTCGTCGCGTCGCACGGTCATCGCCAACGCCGTCAGTGGCCCGCCCGGCTCAGCGCTGCGATAGCCGCACCACAGCAGCAGCCGCCGTCGCCTGCTCCCCCGGCCGAGGTGGTGCAGCAGCTCGATCGTGCCGCGGTCGGCCCAGTGCAGGTCGTCCACGACGAACAAGGCCGGTCGTCGCGCCGTGATCCGCTCGACCAGGCGCAGCACGGCCTCGAACATCCTGGTGCGTTCGAGCTCGGGATCGCCGGTCGGCGGGGCCGGCGACAGGCGCGGATCCGCGATCAGGCCGGCGATGTCGTGCAGGCCGTCCAGCAGTTCGGCCGACTCCGGCTCGGGCAGCGTGCCGAGGTAGCGGCGCAGCGCCTCCACCACCGGCGCGTAGGCCAGGCCGGCCTGCAGCGGGCTCGACGAGCCCATCAGCACCGCGAAGTCGTGCTCCTTGGCCCTGCGCAGCGAGCTGACCGCCAGCCGCGACTTGCCGATGCCGGCCTGACCGGACACCAGCAGGATGCGGCGCTCGCCGCCACGGACCGCCCCGATCGCCCGGTCGATGACCCCCAGTTCGCGATCACGGCCAACCAGCCTCGACTCCACTCGTCCGAGTATGCACCAATCGGACTAAACCAGCGCCGTCAGGCCGCTGCGAGCCGCCGGTCCCGCCCAGCGGGCGGCCCGAGCAGCGCCACCAGCTGCACCAGGCGACGGGCCTACAGCGTGGCGCGCAGTTCCCACAGCTCCGGGTAGAACCGATTGTCCAGGTGGGACTTCAGATGCGCCGCACCGGCGCTGCCGCCGGTGCCGCGCTTGCGACCGATCTGCCGCTGCACGGTCAGCAGGTGCCGGCTCTGCCACGACGCCCACGCCTGGTCGTGCGCGATCAGGGCCTCCGCGAGGTCCCACAGCTGCCGGTACCGGTCGGTGCGCGCGGCGAGCTGCCGGCAGGCGTCGGCGCGGCAGGACCTGGTGGCGACGTCGAAGCCGGCGTCGGCCAGCAGGGCCAGGAATCCCTCCCAGAGCGAGGGTTCCTCGTACCGCCGACGCAACCGCGCGCGTTCCTGCTTGGTGTACCAGGGCCGGTCGAGATAACTGGCGTCCCGCGAGCCGGACAGCAGTGCGATCTCCCAGAACTGGGCGGACTGGCCGCCGTTGCCGGTGCCCAGCGCGGTGCGGAACTCGTTGAAGTCCTGCGGCTCCATGGTGTCGAGCACGTCGAACTGGCCCAGCAGCGCGCGCTGGATCACCACCGCCCGCTCCAACCGCTTGCGGGGCAGGTAGCTCTCGCCCGCGAGCATCCGGTCACGCGCGTCGCCCAGCTCGAACAGCAGTTGCTTGAACCACAGCTCGAAGACCTGGTGCACCGTGATGAACAGCAGCTCGTCGTGCGCGTCGGCGTGCGGGCGCTGGCGGTCCAACAGCGCGGGGAGTTGCAGGTAGGCTCCGTAAGCCGGCATTATCGACCACTCCCGTCGATCAAACCGTGCGCGGCGAACTGCTCCGCCGCACCGGGCACCGCGAGCACGCCCGCCGACTCACACATCCGCAGGCTGGCCCGGCAGATCGCCCTGATCCGCTCGTTCCCGGGATCGCCGCCGTAGCAGTCCCGGACCACGGCGGTCGCCGTGGTGTCGTCGAGTCCGGCCAGCACCAGGGAGGAGCGGACCGGTTCCACGTCCCACAGCAGGCAGCTGCGGATCAGGGCGGGCATCGCGAACGCGACGTCGACCCGGGTCGGGGCGTCCAGCTGGTGCCACAGTTCGTGGAAGAACCCGGTGAAGTAGTGGTGGTGCCGGCCCTCGTCCTTCGCGTGGTCGCGCACCGTTTCCCTCACCGTGGTGACCACCGTGTCGTCGTGGGGGATCTCGTTCAGCACGGCGGTGATCAGCGTCTCGAACACGACCACCTGCAGCAGGACGGCCAGTTCGGGATGGTCGGGCAGGGTTCGGTCGACCGCGTCGGCGAGTTGGTCGACGAACCCGCCGTAGTTCCAGCGGGGCACCGGGACACCCGTCACCGCGCCGATCTGGTCGGCGAGGTCGAGGCTGTACAGCGAGTGGTAGCCCTCGTCGCAGTACACCTTGAACGCGTCCAGCCGGCTGGACATCGGCAGTTCGATCCCGCTGCGGCCGTTGGCGATGAGCTCCGCGCCCCGGTTGACCACCCTGGTCTCCAGGTGCGCGGTGGACAGCAGGAACTGGTAGAGGTGGCGCACCGCCAGCTCCCGGTGCCGCTCGGCGGGCAGGTCGCGGACGGCCTCGTGGGACAGGTACGGCACCAGCCGGTGCGGGAAGAACACCTTGCCCGCCTCGGACTCCTCGTGGAAGATCCGCCGGACGCCGTTGCGTATCCCGGCCTGCTCGTACCAGCGGTCCATGGTCATGACAGCCCGCCGACGCGACGCAGCGCCTCGTGGACGTGGCCGGGATCCGTGGTGTGGCAGAGCCGGAACCAGCCGGGCGCGGGACTCCCGAACGCCGTGCCGGGGATGAGGTTCACCCTGGCCTCGTCCAGAACGCGGTGCCAGAGCTGGTTTTCCGTTCCCTCTCCCAGCCACCGGCTCAGGTCGGTCCAGACCGTGAAACCGGCGCCCGGCCGCACATGCGGAATCCCCTGCTCGGCCAGGCAGGCGGCGGCGTTGCGGTACGAGTCGGCCAGCCGTGCCCGGTTCTCCTTGAGGAACCCGTCCACCCACTCGTGATCGGCGAGCAGGTTCGTCAGCAGCGCCTGGGTGTCGGTGGAGACCGGGGCGAAGTAGGCGAGCGCCGTCGCCGCCTCGAGCACCTCGGGGTGCTCGGTGTGCAACACGCCGACCTTCAGCCCGGACAGGCCGAAGTCCTTGGCGAATCCCCAGATCACGTGCACCCGATTGCCGCCGCGCAGCCGGGGATCGAGCACGCTGACGAACGGCTCGTCACCGAACACCGAGTTGGCGTAGATCTCGTCGGCGATCACGTCGAGGTCGTGCCGCTCGGCAACCGCGAGCACGTCCCTCAGTGCCGCCAAGGAATGCACGTTCCCGGTCGGGTTGCAGGGTGAGGTGATCGCGACCGCGCGCACCGTGACGCCGTCCTTGCGGGCCTGGTCGATCGCCCGCTCGACCGCTCTGGCGTCGAGGCTGAAGCCCGTCGCGCCGGACAGCGGCGCCGGGATCAGCCGCGCCCCGGACCGGCCGGTCAGCAGCACGTCCAGCGCGCTGTAGTACGGCGCGGCCACCACGATCGCCTCGCCCGGGTCGCACAGCACGCTGGCCACGATGTCCAACGCGGCGCTTGCGCCGCTCACCACGACCAGATGGTCGGGATCCACCTTCGCGTGCCAGGTCTTCGACAGCAGGCGCGAAGTCGCGGCCCGAAGCTGCGGTGAGCCGTGCAACGGGCCGTACCGCACGTCCCGAGGCTCGATGTTCCGCGCCGCGGTCACCTTGTCGGCGAGCAGGTCCCATACCAGCCGGTTCTCCGCGGTGCCCAGGTTCAGGTAACCGCCGGGATTGCGTTGCGGGTCATAGGGATCACGCTCGACGCGCAGGTGCGCGGCGGCGATGGCCGGGGCATGCGCGGTCAGCGCCGCGGCTCGGCGGGACACCATCACGCAACGCTCCTCGCGGCGGTGCTGCTGGCATGCCCCATGGCGGCACCGGGTCCGGTGAGCAAACCTGGATGCACACCAAGCCCGAGAGAGGCATCGAGAACCGCGCCGCGCAGCACCGAGGCCTCGTCGCGGCACAGCCACCAGACCAGGTCGGCGATCTCCTCGGGTTGGATCAGCCTTTCGCCCGGCAGCCGGCGGATCAGGTCGTCCAGTTCGGCGCCGGCCAGGCCGTCCAGCAGGCTGGCCTGCAACATCGGGGTCCGCACCGCGCCGGGGCAGACCGCGAACACGTCCACCGGTCGGTGCGCCAACTCGGCGGCCAGGTGCTTGGTGAGGTAGACCAGCGCCGCCTTGCTCATGCCGTCGGCGATGTGGAAGTCGGGGAAGGTGGCGACCCCGCCGCCGACGCTGGCCACGTTGACGATCTTGCCGTGGCCGCGGTCGAGCATGCCCGGCAGCACCGAGCGGACCAGCCACAATGGACCGACGCTGTTCACCTGGAGGAACGCGGCGTCGCACTGTTCGGGGGTGCCGTCGACATAACGTCGCACGGTCTGCGAGCCGACCGCGGCGTTGTTGACCAGGATGTCGACCGGGCCGGGCAGCCGGTCGTGCAGCTCCACGTGGCTGTCCCAATCGCCCTGGTCGAACTCGAACGCCTCGACCTCGGCTCCCTCGCCGGCCAGCTCGGCCGCCAGCGTCTCGGCGGGCCGGCGGTTGGAGTGATAGGTGAACCACACCCGGTGCCCGCCGCGCGCGAACCGGCGGACCAGCGCCCGGCCGATGCCGGTTGAGCCGCCCGTGACCAGCACGCCCTGCTTTGCCATGGCTCAATTCTGTTGCGGAACACGGCATCGGCACCGGCGGCGAGCGCACTTCGTGTGATCCTTCGGGCGGCTGCTCAGGGTTTGAGCCCGGTCAGCACCGTCAGTGTGGGCTGCCGGCCCACGTCGACCCTCCTCAATGCACTCAGTCCGGCTTCGGCCAGCCAGCGGCGGTAGTCCGCCGGATCGTGGATGGTGCCGCTACGAGTGCGGAGCAGCAGGGACAGCTCGTGCGTGGCCGCACCCTGCGAGCCCGCGAGCGTGTCGATCACGGCCAGCGTGCCGCCCGGGCGCAGCGCCGGCACGTAGCGGCGGATCAGCTCGGCGGCGCAGTCGGCGTCCAGCAGGTGGCAGACGCCGGGCAGCATGACCAGGTCGTACGTGCCGGCGGTCGGCTGGGCGTCGAACAGGCCGCCGGTCAGGAAGTCGAACTGCCGGCACCGGTTGGCGCGGCGGTTCGCCGGCACGTCCAACACACTCACGCGGCACTGCGGGTCGCGGGCGGCCAGCGCCGCCCCGCACGGCGCCCCGTCCACGCTGGCGTCCAGGACGCGCTTGGCGGCCGGCAGTTCGGTGACGACGTCCGCTCGCATCCCGTGCAGCAGGGTCGTGATCACGTCCCGCTCCGCCTCGCGGGCCGGCAGACCGGTACGGACCGAGTCGGTGACCTGGTCGCGCCACGGCAGCAGCGAGTGCACGCCGGCCAGACCGGTCGTCGCCGGCTCGTAGCGGCCGTCGGCGCGCAGCTGCACCAGGCCGCTGTCCGCCAGCGTCGCGAGGACCACTCGGACGCCGCGAACGCTTGCGCCACAGGTCATCGCGAGGTCCTCGACCGTCGCCGGCGTGCGGTCGATCTGGTCGATCAGACCCAGCTGCACCGCCGCCGAATACGCCGACAGCGTGGCGGCCGCGCGGTGCAGGCCCAGCAGCGCCGCCGTCATCGGGCCAGCGCCCGGCGCATGATCGCGACGCTCTCCAGCGCCGCCTCGTCCGCCCGTGCGTGCTCGCGGCGGGCCGAGAGCAGCTGGGCCAGGTTGATCAACGCCCAGGACAGCTTCTGCGAGTGGTCGGTGTTGTCCGGTTCCCGGGCGGCCAGTTCCTTCAGCGCCGCCACCGCCTGCTCGGTGATCGTGACGGGGTCCTCGTGGCACTCGCCATGCGGAATGCCCCAGCAGCTCTCCGCCCGTGCAATCACGTCCATGCGATCCATGCTGGCGGCGGCCGCGGGAACCGGACAACGCGATCCGGTACGTAATCGGCGTGCGCCGGCGAAGTTACGTACCCGCCGACCAGGCCGCCGCCTGCCGGCCGATGAGCTCCTTCAGGTCGCCCGCGGTGAGGTTGAAGTCCACCGCGTGCAGGCCGTAGAAGTTCGGCTGCGGCAGGCCGACCAGGTTGTCACCGCCCGTGACGTCCAGCCAGGAGACCGTGCTCCGGCCGTCCAGGGTCTGCTTGCACCGGCCGGTCAGCGTGCCGTGGTAGCGGGCGAAGCCGGTCGGGTAGTTCGGCACCGTCAGTGACTGGCCCAGGGAGCTGATCCGGCCGTACGGGTTGAAGTCGTTGCCGCCGACCAGCTTGCGCGTGTACAGGATCGTGTCCAGCGGGGCCTCGTCGGTTCCTTCGAGCAGGGCCGCCGGGTTCACGCAGAGCACCTGGTGCCGCGGGTCGTCGACGACGCGGACCAGGTCGGCGTCGCTGCTCGGCACCTGCCCGCCCGGTTTGTAGCTGGAGTAGGCGACCACGCAGCCCGTGTCCGTGGCGTGCCGGCAGGCCGGGACGTGCTGGAACGTCGCCGCCGGGTCGCTGCCGCCGCCGTCCGGCCGGCCCGTCGGGACCACGATGTGACCGCCGAGCAGGATCGCCGAGACGAGGTACTTCCTCATGTCCGCGTTGTTGTCGAAGTTGTGCCGGATCAGCGCCGCCAGCACCGCCGCCCCCTGGGAATGCCCCAGCAGCACCACTCCGCGCCGCCTGCCCGTGGTCGGGTCCGTGTTGTCGTGGTCCCAGTAGTACTGGAACGCCTGCTCCACATCGCCGATGCCCGTCGAGTAGTCCGGCGGGATCTTCGTGATCAGCGACAACGCCAGCTCCGGCAACGTCCGCTGCCGGTACGTCGGGGCGAAGATCCGGCACCTCGGCGCCAGCATCCCCACCTGCGCGATCGACTGCGCGAACTCCTCGTCGGTCGGCACCGGCACCAGGTTCGGCAGGTTGTCGACGGTCGGGTAGACGTAGAAGCAGTCCACCTGCGGAGCCGCCGTGCCCGCCGGGCCGCCGGTGACGTCCGTGGTGTCGAGGGGTACTTGGTCGTGGCTCGCCGGGTACGTAGCCGTCGTCGGCCCGCACGAGTCGTGGCACATCCAGACCGGCGCCGGCAGGGCGTTCGCCGGCGCCGCCAGGCTGGCGGTGAGCGCCGCCGCGGCGGCAAGGGTTCCCCAGGTCATGGAGGAAGTGAACCAGGCCAGTGGGCCGCCCGACCCCCACCTCTCACCCGATCGAGGTAACGGATTGTCGGGCTTCGCCGCACGTGAGTGGCTCACTTGGCCAGCAGAGCCACGTGAGCCACTCACGTGAAGTCGAGACGCGGGGGTTTGCCCGGGTGCGGCGGCCGCCACCACCGCACCCGGCCCTCCGGGTTACGCGCCGCCGCGTACCCGGCGAATGGTGTCGCGGTACCACAAGGCGCTGGCCTTGAGGGTGCGTCGCTGGGTCTCGTAGTCGACCCGCACGATGCCGAACCGCTTGGCGTAGCCGTACGACCATTCGAAGTTGTCCATGAGCGACCAGGCGAAGTAGCCGCGGACGTCGGCCCCGGCCTGGCGGGCGGCGGCGACGGCGCCGATGTGGGACTGGAAGTAGGCGGTGCGGTCGTCGTCCTGCACGAAACCGTCGGCGTCGGCCTCGTCGGGGAAGGCCGAGCCGTTCTCGGTGATGACCATGGGCAGCCCGGGGTAGTCGCGGCCGAGGCGCACGAGCAGGTCGGTGAAGCCGGAGGGGACGATCTCCCAGCCCATGTCGGTCACGGGAAGACCGGCCATCACCGCGCGGGTGACGGGCAGGCCGTCGGCGTCCCGGCTGGCGCCGTCCTCGCCGACACCGGAATACCGGTGGCTGGAGTAGTAGTTCACGCCGAGCACGTCGATCGGCGCGGAGATGATCTCCAGATCGCCGTCCCGCACGGGGATCTCGACGCCACGCTGCACCAGGTCCGCGACGACGTCCTTGGGGTAGCGGCCGTAGCGCAGCGGGTCGAGGTAGATCCGGGCGCCGAGACCGTCGGCCCGCCGGGCGGCCTCGCGGTCGGCGGCGCTGTCGGTCGCCGGGTAGGACGACCCCATGTTGAGGGTGATGCCGATCTCGATGGGCGACGAAGCGGCCTCACGCATCCGTTGCGTGGCAAGGCCGTGCCCGAGCAGCAGGTGGTGCACGGAGGCGATGGCGGCCGGGAACTCCTGCCGGCCCGGCGCCTGCCGGCCCTCGTAGTAGCCGAGCATGGCGGTGCACCACGGCTCGTTCAACGTGGTCCAGATCCGCACCCGGTCCTGGAGCTTGTCGAACACCATCATCGCGTAGTCGGCGAACCGGTAGGCGGTGTCGCGCACCGGCCAGCCGCCGGCGTCCTCGAGCTCCTGCGGCAGGTCCCAGTGGTACAGCGTCACCCACGGGTCGATTCCCTTGCCCAGAAGCTCGTCCACGAGCCGGTCGTAGAACGCGAGGCCCTTCTCGTTGACGGGGCCGCTGCCGCGCGGCTGGACCCGTGGCCATGCCACGGAGAACCGGTAGGTGTCGACGCCGAGTTCCTTGATCAGCGCGACATCCTCGGGCATCCGGTGGTAGTGGTCGCAGGCGACGTCGCCGTTCTCGCCGTTGTGCACCATGCCGGGCACCCTGCAGTAGGTGTCCCAGATGGACGGTGTGCGACCGTCCTCGTCGACGGCGCCCTCGATCTGGTACGCGGAAGTGGCCACGCCCCAACGGAAGTTCGCCGGCAGGCTGGCGATGAGATCTGCCTCGACCGCCGTGGCAGTGGTTTCCATCGATTCTCCTCCAGTGTCGGTACGCGGGTCAGCGGACGGGGTGCAGCCAGCAGGCCACCTCTCTGTCCGAACCGCCGGGGACGTCGGGCACGCCGAGCACCGGGAGGTCCCGGGCGCACGGCTCGAAGGATTTCGGGCACCGCGGGTGGAACGCGCACCCGGTCGGCATCGCCCGCAGGTCCGGCGGCGACCCCGGGATGCCCGTCAGCTCCCGCTTCGGCCCGCGCAGCGCGGGGAAGGAGCCGAGCAGCCCGGCACTGTAGGGGTGGAACGAGTTGGTGTAGATCTCCTTGGCCGGCGCCTGTTCCACGATCCGGCCGCCGTACATGATGGCGATCCGGTCGGAGAACTCCACCAGCAGCGACAGGTCGTGGGTGATGAACAGCACCGAGAAGCCCAGCCGCTCGCGCAGCTCCACCAGCTGGCCCAGGATCTGCCGCTGCATCACCACGTCCAGCGCGGTGGTCGGCTCGTCCATGATGACGACCTTCGGCTCCAGCGCGAGCGCCATGCCGATCATCACGCGCTGCCGCATGCCGCCGGAGAGCTGGTGCGGGTAGCTGTCCATCCGGTCGGCCGGGATCCCGACCAGGGTGAGCAGCTCACGGGCCCGGGCGTTGCGCGCCTGCGCGCTGCCGCGGGGGTCGTGCGCCTTGATCACGTCGGTGAGCTGGGTGCCGATCCGGTGCACCGGGTTGAGCGAGTTCATCGCGCCCTGGAACACGATGGACGTCTCGGCCCAGCGGAACTCGCGCAGCTCGTGGTTGGTCAGCGACAGCACGTCGTACGGGCCGCGCTCCGGGTCGTGGTAGATCACCTCGCCGCCGGCGACCACGCCGGGCGGCGGCAGCAGCCGGGTCATGCCGTACGCCAGCGTGGACTTGCCGCTGCCGCTCTCGCCGGCCAGGCCCAGCACCTCGCCGCGGTGCAGCGTCAGGGTGACGTCGCTGACCGCGTGCACGGCCTCGTCGCCGAGACCGTAGTCGACGTCGAGGTTCTTGATCTCGATGAGGGGTTCGGTCATCAGTCGGCCCTCTCATTCAACACTGCCTTGCCCAGAACCGGCGTGAAGCCGATCCGCATGCGCACCGACTTGCCCTTGATCCGGCCCGCGTTGCGCAGCCGGGGGTTGACGATCTCGTCGATGCCGAAGTTGATCAGGGACAGCGCCGTGCCGAGGACCGCGATCGCCAGGCCCGCCGGCACGAACCACCACCACGCGCCCTGGGCCAGGGCCTGCTGGCTCTGCGCCCAGAACAGGATGGTGCCCCAGTTCCAGTCGGTCGGGTCGGAGACGCCGATGAACGCCAGCGTGATCTCCGAGAGCACCGCGAAGATCACCGTGCCGACGAAGCCGGACGCGATGACGGCGGTCAGGTTGGGCAGCAGCTCGAAGAAGATGATCCGCCACGTGGACTCGCCGGTGGCCTTGGCCGCGTCGACGTAATCGCGGCCGCGCAGGGACAAGGTCTGCGCGCGCAGCACCCGGGCGCCCCAGGCCCACGAGGTCAGGCCGATCACCAGGCCGATCGTGGTGTTGCTGACCGACGGCAGGATCGACGCCACGATGATGATCAGCGGCAGCGCCGGGATCACCAGGAACACGTTGGACAGCGCGGACAGCGCCTCGCCGCCGGTGTTGGTCAGGTAGCCCGAGCTGACGCCGATGATCACGGCCAGCGCGGTGGCCACCAGGCCGGCCAGCAGGCCGACGTAGACGACGCCGCGGGCGCCGGACAGCACCTGGCTGAAGATGTCCTGGCCGAGGTGGGTGGTGCCGAACCAGTGCGCGCTGGTCGGCTCGGACAGCAGGTCGGCGCTGCGGGCGTCCGGGTCGTACGGCGCCAGCATCGGCCCGAAGATGGCCAGCAGCACGTAGAAGCCGAGGATGATCAGGCCGACCAGCGTCTTCTTGTTGGCGATGAAGCGGAACTTCTGCCGTTTGGCCGGACGCGGGCTCGGCGCGGCCTCGCCGGCGGCGGCCTGCAGGTCGACGGTGGAGATGGCCACGGCTCAGCCCTCCTTGCGGGTGCGCGGGTCGAGCACCAGGTAGGCCAGGTCGGCGAGGAAGTTGGCGGCGAGCACGGACAGCGTGATGATCAGGAAGATGCCCTGCATCAGCGGGTAGTCCTTGGCTCCGACCGCCTGGAACAGCTGGAAGCCCACGCCCGGGTAGGAGAACACGATCTCCACCAGCAGCGTGCCGCCGACGATGAGGCCGAGCGACAAGGCGAAGCCGGAGACGTTGGGCAGCAACGCGTTGCGGGCGGCGTAGCTGAGCATCACCCGGCGGTCGGACAGGCCCTTGGCGTGCGCGACGGTGATGTAGTCCTCCGACGACACCGTCACCATCATGTTGCGCATGGACAGGATCCAGCCGCTCATCGAGGAGATGAGGATGGTCAGCGCCGGCAGCAGGCTGTGCTGCACCGCGCTGCCGATGAAGTCGATGTCCCAGCCGGGCACGACACCGGGGTCGTAGCCGCCGGAGGACGGGAAGATGCTGTTCGGGCCGGCCAACAGCTCGATCATGATCAGGCCGAACCAGAAGTACGGCACCGAGGACAGGAAGGTCGTCACCGGCAGCACCAGGTCGACCCAGCTGCCCCGGCGCCAGCCGGCCACCACCCCCAGGCCGGTGCCGAGCATGAAGCTGACCACGGTGGTGACGCCGACCAGAGCCAGCGTCCACGGCACGCTGGAGCTGATCACGTCCGTCACCGGCGTCGGGAAGAAGGTGAACGACAGGCCGAGGTCGCCGTGCAGCAGCTGGCCCCAGTAGTCGAGGTACTGCTGCCACAGCGGCTGCTGCTTGTCCAGTCCGAACAGGACGTACAGCGAGTGCACGGCGTCGGTGGACAGCTGGCCCTGCTCCTTGGCGATCAGCGCCTGCACCGGGTCGCCGGGCATCAGCCGCGGCACGAAGAAGTTGATGGTGATCGCGGCCCACGCCGTGAAGACGTAGAACGCGATCCGCCGCAGGAGATAGCTCATCCGGCCGCCTCCCCGCTCGCCACCGCCGCGGACTTGTCGGCGTAGAGCCAGCACGCGGCCCAGTGGCCGGGCTCGTCCCCGATCTCCAGCCGTGGCGGCAGTTCCGTCTTGCACCGCTCCATCACGTGCGGGCAGCGCGGGTTGAACCGGCAGCCGGCCGGCGGGCGGATCAGGCTGGGCGGCTCGCCCCCGACCTCGTCGGCCCGGGCGGGCCGGTCGGGGTCGGGGGCCGAGTCGATCAGCAGCTGGGTGTACGGGTGGGCCGGCTTCTGGGTGACGGTCTCGCTGTCGCCGCCCTCCACCATCCGGCCCGCGTACATGACCACCGTCTCGTCGGCGAAGTAGCGGGCCGACGCGATGTCGTGCGTGATGTACAGGATCGCCAGATCGAGGCGTTCCTTGAGGTCCCGCAACAAGTTCAGCACGCCGAGCCGGATGGAGACGTCCAACATGGACACCGGCTCGTCGGCCAGCAGCGCCTCCGGGTTGGCGCCCAGCGCGCGGGCGATGGCCACGCGCTGGCGCTGCCCGCCGGACAGCTCGTGCGGGAACTTGTCGATGTAGCGCTCCGGTGGCGTGAGCTGCACCCGGGTCAGCAGCTCACGCAGCGCCTCCTCGAGATTCCCGTTGGCATTGCCGTGGATGCGCAGCGACCTGGTCAGGTGGTAGCGCACCGTGTGCACGGGGTTCAAGGAGCCGAAGGGGTCCTGGAAGATCATCTGCACCTGCCGGACGTACTCCCGGAACCGGCGCCCCGCCTTGACGTTGACCGGCTTGCCGTGCAAGCGGATCTCGCCCGAGGTGGGGTGGTGCAGCTGGGCCAGCAGTCTGGCCACGGTGGACTTGCCCGAACCGGACTCGCCCACCATCGCCGTCACGTGGCCGCGGCGCAGCGTGAAGCTGACGTCGTCGACCGCGTGCACACTGCGTGCCTTGCGGGTCAGTAGCTCCCGGCCTTTCCTGCGCACCGGGAAGTGCTTGCTGAGACCGTCTACTTCCAGGACGACCTCGCCGGTCTTGTCAGTCATCTCAGGCAGCCGGCCTCAACTTCAGGATCACGGAGAGCGCGGTGGGCTGGGTCGGCTGTCCCGCGGCGTACGCGTTGTCCGTGGTCGGCCAGCCCGTCCAGTTCTTGGTGCTGAACTCGCCACCGAGGTTGGCCGCGGACGTCGCGATGATCGGCATGTTGTCGACGAAGATCTTCTGGATCGTGTTCAGCGCCGCGGTGCGGCCCGCGTCGTCGGCGGCGGCCGCGTAGGCCTTGAGCGCGGCGGTGGCCTCGGGGCTCTGGAAGCGGCCGTAGTTGCCGTTCACGCCCGGGGTGCCGACCGGCTTGTACAGGTCACCGTCCATAATGGACTTGTACAGCTGGTACGGGGTGGCGCCACCGTCGGTCCAGTGCATCACGGCGTCGAAGTTGCCCGTGTCGACGTCCTTGGTCCAGGTGTCCTGGTTGGCCTTGTCGACCGTCGCGGTGATGCCGATCTTGGCCACGTTGTCCTTGATGATCTCCAGGTCGGTCTGGTAGTCGGACCAGCCGGCCGGGTCGCTCAGGGTCAGCTTGACCGGCTGGCCGGTCTTGTCCTTGAGCGTGTTGCCGTCGAAGGTGTAGCCGGCCTGGGTCAGCTTGGCCTTGGCCCCGTCCACGTCGACCTTGACGTCCTTGCCCTTGTACTCCGGCGCGATGAACGAGTCGCCGGCCGGGGTCGGGATGCCGGTGATGTTGGTGACCGCCGGGTAGAAGTAGCCGGACTCACCCTGGTTGAAGATGTCCTGGCGGTTGACCACCATGTTGATCGCCTGGCGCAGCGCCGGGTCGTTGAACGGCGCCTTCTGGGTGTTGAACCACAGGCCGTGCAACGCCATGTCGGCCGGGAAGAACAGCTGGTAGTGGGCCGGGTCCTTGGCCACGAAGACCTGCTTGGCGTTCGGGATGTAGGCGAAGGCCCACTCGCACGCGCCGGTGGACAGCGCGGTGGCCTGCGCGTTGTTGTCGGTGTAGGAGGTGTAGCGCAGCTCCTTCACCTGGCCCTTGTCCTGCCAGTAGTCGTCGCGCACGTCGAGGGTGACGGTCTGCGGCGTGAAGGTCTTCAGCTTGAACGGGCCGGTGCCCACCGGGTCCTTGACCGCGTCGGTGGCCGGGTCCTTGAACGTCGACCACTGGTGCTTGGGCACGATCGGCGTGTCGGTGAGGATCTTGTACTCGTTCACGAACTGCGGGCTGGTGAACGTGGCGGTCACCTGGTTGCCCGACACCGTGGTGTCACCGAACGGGATCGCGTTGTGGTTCAGGCCGGGGGTGGCCTTGAGCAGGTCGAACGTGTACTTGACGTCGTCGGCGGTGAACGCCTGGCCGTCGGACCACTTGACGTTGTCGCGGACCGACAGCGTCAGCGTCTGGTAGTTGTTCGACCAGTCGAACTTGGTGGCCAGCCAGGGCTGGGCCGGGTCGGTCGGCTTGACCCGGTTGATCATCGCCAGCGGCTCGAAGATTACGTTCTTGTAGCCGAGCGAGTTGGCCGCCGAACTGGACAGGTACGGGTTGTTGTTGTCCGTCTGGGGCCCGTTCGGCATGCCGATGTTGAGCACGCCGTTCGCGTTGCTCTTCGCGGTCGAACCGCCGCCACCGCACGCGGTGAGGGCGGTGGCCGCCATGATGCTGCCGGCTACGGCGAAGACCACTCTGCGACTGACGCGCATGGGTCCTCCTTGTCGTCTGCGAGGAGGGTGGACCGTGTACGCCGCCCGCGCGGCGCGTGTTGCGGCAGAGTCAACCTGCGTGTCACAGCTCACGTCAATAACGGAGCGGTCACAAAATTAACCCTAAATTTAAGCCTTGAACAAAAACCCTGGCCGGGGCGGTCGCCCGGCCGTGCCACCACCGGGACATCCGGCAGCCTAGCCGCACCCAGCGCGATCGGGTCAGTACCCAGAGTGCCGACTTCGCGGTCCGTTCGGCCACGTGAACGGGTCAGCGCACGCTGACGAACGGGGTAAGCCGGCCGGATCGGCCGGGCTCGAACATCCACGGTTGTGAACCGTGGGTTAGCCTCGGGTTGCCGGACACGTCAGGGTGATCCGCGTCGGCGCGTTGGCCCGACAGGGTTTCTTGCGGTGTTAAATTATGGCGCTAACTTAGTCCGTCCGGCATCCTGTCACGCAGACGTCCCCACCGTCGATGGGCACCCCATGGAACCAAAGCGCACCACGGTTCGCGACCTTCGCCGCCACAACAGGTCCACGCTGCTGTCGAAGCTGTTCTTCGACGGGCCGCTGAGCCGGCACGAGCTGAGCCAGCTCACCGGCCTGTCCGCGGCGACCGTCAGCAACGTGACCGCCGAGCTGGTCGAGGATCGGCTGATCGTGGAGGCGGGCCTGGTGGAGTCCGACGGCGGGCGGCCGCGGGTGCTGCTGCGGGTCGACCCGAAGTACGCGCACGTGGTCGGCATCGACGTCGGCGAGACCGGCGTCAAGGTGGAGCTGTTCGACCTGGCGATGACCCGGCTGGCCGCGGCCGACCTGCAGCTGCGTTCCGTGGAACCGGATCCGGCCGAGGTGGTGCAGCGGACCGCCGACGGGCTGCGCGAGGTGATCGAGGCCGCCGGCGTGACCGAGAGCGGCGTGCTGGGCGTCGGCATCGGCGTGCCGGGCACCGTGGAGAAGGGCACCCGCACGCTGGTGCACGCCCAGACCATCGGCTGGGACGCGGTGCCGCTGCCGTCGATGCTGCGCGACCAGGGCATCCGGCTGCCGCTGTTCCTCGACAACGGGGCCAAGACGCAGGGCCAGGCCGAGATGTGGTTCGGCGCCGGCCGGGGCGCGCGGCACGCGGTGATCGTGCTCGTCGGCTCCGGCGTCGGCGCGGCCGTGATCACCGACGGCCAGACCTACGCCGGCTACAGCAGCAGCGCCGGCGAGTGGGGGCACACCACCATCGTCTACGGCGGCCGGCAGTGCCGCTGCGGCGCGCGGGGTTGCCTGGAGGCGTACGTCGGCGCGGAGGGCATCCTCGACCGCTACCGCAAGGCGCGCGGGGGCCGGGGCACGGTCGACACCGACGAGCAGGCGGCGCTGGCCGCGCTCGTCGCCGCCGCCGACAGCTCCAAGACCGCCGCCAAGGTGCTCGACGACACCGCGGGCTACGTCGGCGCCGGCATCGCCAATCTGGTCAACCTGTTCAACCCGGAGCGCATCGTGATCGGCGGCTGGGCCGGGCTGGCGATGGGCGAGCAGTGGCTGGAGGTGGTGAAGAAGTCCACCGCCGAGCACGCGCTGCGGCACCCGTATGAGCAAACCTCGATAGAGCTGTGCCGGCTGGGCCCGGACGCCGTCGCCGTCGGCGCGGCCACCCTGCCGGTGGCGGCGCTCCTGGACGCCGGCGGCGACCCCCGCGAAACCCCCCGCAGCGTCGCCTGACCCCGGCGAGTCACGCTCTGCGGCACACCGAATGCCGGTTTCGGGCAGAAGTGAGCCTCGGGGCTCAGTTCTGCTCCGTTCCGACATTCGGTGTGTCTGTGAGCGTGACTCGTGGGGTTTTCATCACACCTTGCATCTAGCCGTGAAGTATGTCCGTTGCTACGGTGGACTCCCCTGCACGACACGTCGTGGGCAGCTCGCGCACCGTGAGCCGCCGCCGCCTCCTACGACGGGTCGTTGGTTCGACCTGGAGGCGACAATGACGTCACTTGCCCGATCCCGCCGGGTTGCGGTCGCCGTGGCGGCCGCCGCCGCGGCGGTGCTGTCCTGCGTGACCTCGGCGACGGCCACCGCCCAGCCGCAGCTGACCGCCACCTTCACCGAGGACTTCAACGGCTCGGCCGGCAGCGCGGCCAACGGCAGCCGGTGGAACTACGAGACCGGCGACAACGTCAACAACCACGAGCGCCAGTGGTACACGTCCGGCGCCGCCAACGGCGCCCTGGACGGCAACGGCCACCTCGTGATCACGGCCAAGAAGGAGGGCGGCCACAACTGCTGGTACGGCCCGTGCCAGTACACGTCGGCCCGCCTGACGACGGCCAACAAGTTCAGCGCTCAGTACGGTCACGTCGAGGCGCGCATGCAGATCCCGCGCGGCCAGGGCATGTGGCCGGCGTTCTGGATGCTCGGCACGAACATCGGCGATCCGAACGTCGGCTGGCCCAAGTGCGGCGAGATCGACATCATGGAGAACGTCGGTTTCGAGCCGAACACCGTGCACGGCACCATCCACGGCCCCGGCTACTCCGGCTCCGGTGGCATCGGCGCCGCCTACAGCGGCCCGGTCTTCGCGGACGGTTTCCACACCTACGCCGTCGACTGGGCGCCGAACTCCATCAAGTGGTCGGTGGACGGGCATGTCTACGAGACGCGCACGCCCGCGGACGTGCACGGCAACGCGTGGGCGTTCAACCACCCCTTCTACATCATTCTCAACCTGGCGGTCGGCGGCTACTGGCCGGGCGACCCGAACGGCAGCACGCCGTTCCCGGCCAAGCTGGTCGTCGACTACGTGCATGTCACCACTGGCTGACGGATAGGCGTTTTCCGTTCCCGCCCGGCGTTTCCGCGCCGGGCGGGCCGGCGCGCGCCCTAGTCGATCTTGACGTGGCGGGACTTGTTCCTAGTCTTGGCCAAACTCCCGTCAACCCATTGCCAAATCTGGTCTATACCTCCGATACTCGACGCGCCGGCGGGTAAACCCCTGTGCCCGCTGGATTTCGACCCCTGCCATAGACCGATTCCGCGACCCTGCAAGGAAAACCGCCGCACCCAGCCGGGATCCGCCCTCGGCCGGTGCCTCCTGCGGTGCGAACTGCCGTTCCCCGAGAGGCGTGACCCCACATGCGCAGAAAACGCAACACGCTGTTGGCCGCGGTGCTCGCGGCGGCCACGATCGTCCCCTTGGGACTGTCGGCGTCGGCCGCCCCCGCCGCGCCGACGGCCACCACCACCTTCAGCGACGACTTCGACGGCCCCGCCGGCAGCCCCGCCGACGGCGGCAAGTGGCAGTACGAGACCGGCGACAACGTCAACAACCACGAGCTCCAGTGGTACACCTCCGGCGCCGCCAACGGCGCGCTGGACGGCCAGGGCCACCTGGTCATCACGGCCAAGCGCGAGGGCGGCCACAACTGCTGGTACGGCCCGTGCGAGTACACCTCCGCGCGGCTGAACACCGCGCAGCGGTTCACCCAGGCCTACGGTCACTTCGAGGCCCGCATGCAGATCCCGCGCGGCCAGGGCATGTGGCCGGCGTTCTGGATGCTGGGCGACAACATCGGCGACCCGAACGTCGGGTGGCCGGCCAGCGGCGAGATCGACATCATGGAGAACGTCGGTTTCGAGCCGAACACCGTGCACGGCACCATCCACGGCCCCGGCTACTCGGGCTCCGGGGGTGTCGGCGCCGGCTACTCACTGCCCGGCGGCCAGGCCTTCGCCGACGGCTTCCACACCTTCGCGATCGACTGGTCGCCCAACCGGATCACCTGGTCCGTGGACGGAAACGCCTACGAGACAAGGACTCCGGCCGACATCAACGGCAACCGTTGGGTGTTCGACCACCCGTTCTTCATCATCATGAACCTCGCGGTCGGCGGCTACTGGCCGGGCAACCCCGACGGCAGCACGCCGTTCCCGGGCCGCCTGGTCGTGGACTACGTACACGTGACCACGGGTGACAGCGGGCCTCCGCCGGGCGGTGGCGGCACGATCACCGGCCTCGGCGGCAAGTGCGTCGACGTGGCCGGCGCCAACAGCGCCAACGGAACCCCGGTGCAGCTGTACGACTGCAACGGCACCGGCGCACAGCAGTGGTCCCGTCCGGGCGACGGAACCATCCGGGCGCTGGGCAAGTGCCTCGACATCGCCGGCGCGAACCCCGCCAACGGCACCAAGGTCCAGCTCTACGACTGCAACGGCACCGGCGCACAGCAGTGGTCCCGTCCGGGCGACGGAACCATCCGGGCGCTGGGCAAGTGTCTCGACGCGACGAACAACAGCTCCGCCAACGGCAACCAGCTCCAGATCTGGGACTGCGCCGGTTCGGCCAACCAGAAGTGGACGGTGAACAGCTGATGAGAAGACGAATCCTGGTCGTTCTCGCCGGTTTCCTGTTGGCGCTGCCGATGTTCGGCGCGACGCCGGCGATGGCGTCGGACCCCGGCGGCCCCTCGGCGAGCCAACTGCTGGCCAAGGTGACCAACTGCCAGCAGATCTCCAACGGCCGCTACGCCACGGACGAGGGCCAGGCCGCGACGATCCCGGTCTGCCAGGCCGATGGCGCCGTGTTCTTCAAGGCGGACATGGACGTCGACTGCGACGGCGTCCGGACCACCCAGTGCAACGAGCAGACCGACTGCTGCTTCTACCCGGACACTGCCTTCCACACGTCCACCGACCAGCCGCTGGACGCCGCGAAGCTGCCGTACATCGTGCTGCCCAGCCCGTCGGGCACCTGGGACTACCGGACGGCCGGCATCGACGGCGGCGCGGTCGTCGCCGTGATCTACAACAACCAGGTGACCTATGCGGTCGTCGGCGACACCGGTCCGACCGGCATCATCGGTGAATCCTCCTACGCCACGGCGCAGTCGCTGGGCATCAACCCCGACCCGCGCAACGGCGGCACCGACAGCGGCGTCACCTACATCGTGTTCCCGCACTCTCGGGTGAACCCGATCGAGAGCCACAGCAGCGCGGTCTCCCTGGGCCAGCAGCTCGCCACCCAGTTCGTCGGTGGCGGCGGTGGCAACCCGCCGCCCCCGGGTGCGGGCACGATCACCGGCATCGGCGGCAAGTGCGTCGACGTGGCCGGGGCCAACAGCGCCAACGGCACCGCCGTCCAGCTCTACGACTGCAACGGCACCGCCGCCCAGCAGTGGACCGTCGGCTCGGACGGCACCATCCGCGCCCTCGGCAAGTGTCTCGACGTCGCCGGCGCGAACCCCGCCAACGGAACCAAGGTCCAGCTGTGGGACTGCAACGGCAGCACGGCGCAGAACTGGTCCCGTCCGGGCGACGGTTCGATTCGGGCGCTGGGCAAGTGCCTGGACGCCACCAACAACAGCTCCGCCAACGGAACCCGGCTGCAGATCTGGGACTGCGCCGGTTCCGCCAACCAGAAGTGGACGGTCGCATGATCTCGAAGTCCGTCGCGGCGCTGACCGGCGTCCTCGGCCTGGCGGCGATGGCGGTGCTGCCGGCGACCGCGTACGCGGCGACCGGTGCGATCACCGGTTTCGGCGGCAAGTGCGTCGACGTCGCCGGGGCCAACAGCGCCAACGGCACCGCCGTCCAGCTCTACGACTGCAACGGCACCGCCGCCCAGCAGTGGACCGTCGGTTCCGACGGCAGCCTGCAGGCGCTGGGCAAGTGCATGGACGTGGCCGGCGCGAACCCCGCCAACGGCACCAAGGTCCAGATCTGGGACTGCAACGGCACCGCCGCGCAGCAGTGGACGATCGGTTCCGACGGCTCGATCCGCGCGCTGGGCAAGTGCCTGGACGCCACCAACAACAGCTCCGCCAACGGGACCCCGCTGCAGATCTGGGACTGCGCCGGTTCGGGCAACCAGACCTGGGCGGCCCCCGGCGGCGGCACCACTCCCCCGCCGCCGCCCCCGCCCCCGAACGGGGCGATGGCCGTCGCGCCGTACTACTACAACGGCTGGGGCAACCCGCCGGATCCGCGCACGATCATGAACGCGACCGGCGTCAAGTGGTTCACGATGGCGTTCGTGCTCAACAACGGGTACTGCACCCCGATGTGGGACGGCGGCCGGCCGCTGACCGGCGGCGTGGACCAGAACACCATCAACACCATCCGGTCCGCGGGCGGTGACGTGGTGCCGTCCTTCGGCGGGGCCAACGGCAACAAGCTGGAGGCCTCCTGCAACAACGCCAACGACCTGGCCGGGGCCTACCAGAAGGTGATCAACACCTACGGGCTGAAGGCGATCGACCTCGACTTCGAGGGCGACATCTACGGCAACGGCACCATCCAGCAGCGGCTGGTCGACGCGCTGAAGATCATCAAGGCCAACAACCCCGGCATCACCGTGTACATCACGATCGGCAGCGGCCAGAACGGCCCGGGCAACGACCTGATCACCCGGGCGGCCAACTCCGGGCTGACCGTGGACGTGTGGACGATCATGCCGTTCGACTTCGGCGGCGCCGGCCAGGACATGGCCCGGCTCACCGCGCAGGCCACCGACGGCCTGGAGCGGGCGGTGCGGGACGCGTACCACTACAGCGACGACGTGGCCTACCGGCACAGCGGCCTGTCGTCGATGAACGGCATCACCGACAACAACGAGCGGGTGACGGTGGCCAACGCCCAGACCATGGTGGGCTACGCCAACCAGCACCACCTGGGCCGGTTCACGTTCTGGTCGGCCAACCGGGACCGGCCGTGCCCGGGCGCCTACCCGAACGACGACACGTGCTCCGGTGTGTCGCAGAACGCCTGGGATTTCACCCGGACGTTCGCACAGTACAAGGGGTGAGGTGACCTGACAGGACGGCGCGGGGCGACCCGCGCCGTCCGTATGCTCCGTCCGGTGCAGCGGATGGAGCACTGGCAGAGCAGGCTCGACGAACTGGCCCGGCGGCACGGCGTGCCGGGCGCCGTACTGGGGATCTCCTCCCCCGGCTGGAGCGGGGTGGCCGCGACCGGCGTGTGCAACTCGAGAACCGGGGCGGCCGTGCGCCCGGATTCCGTGTTCCACCTGGGATCCATCACCAAGGTCTTCCTCACCACGGCCATCATGCGGCTGGTCCAGGACGGCCGGCTGGACCTGGACAAGCCGGTTTCGGCCGTCTTGCCGGAACTCGCGCTCGGCGACGCGGAAGTGACCGATCGGGTGAGCCTTCGTCACCTGCTCACCCACACCAGCGGCATCGACGGCGACGTCTTCGTGGACACCGGGCGCGGCGACGACTGCATCGCCCGCTACGTCGCCCAGCTCGCCGACGTTGCCCAGAATTCGCCACTTGGCGCGACCTGGTCATACTGCAACTCGGGATTCAGCCTCGCCGGCCGGGTCGTCGAACAGGTGACCGGGCAGGTGTGGGACGCCGCCATGAAGGACCTCGTCTTCGACCCCTTGGGGTTGGCCGACACCCTCACCCTTCCGGAGGATGCGCTGCTGCGGTCGACCGCCGTCGGCCACACGGTCGAGGATGGTCGGACGATTCCCGTGCGGCAGTGGCAACTTCCCCGTTCCATCGGCCCCGCCGGCCTCATCGCGTCCACGGTCTCGGACCTGTTGACGTTCGCTCGCCTCCATCTGGACGGCGGCGGGGAGCTCCTGACAACGTCGTCAGTGGAGCAGATGCAGGCCGAGCAGGTCCGGGTCGACGCCAAGTACTCGCTCGCCGACACGTGGGGGCTCGGCTGGATGCGGCTGGCGTGGGACGGCCAGACCCTGATCGGCCACGACGGTTCCACCATCGGCCAGCAGTCGCACCTCGTCATGCTGCCGTCGCAGGGGCTGGCCGTGGCGCTGCTGACCAACCGGCGCACGCCTCACCTGTACGAGGATCTCTTCCGTGAGATCTTCGCGGAGCTGGCCGGCGTGGAGATGGCCCGCCAGCCCGTGCCGCCGGCGGAGCCGCTGGGACTGTTGCCGACCGACTACGTCGGCGTGTACGAGCGGGCCGGGCAACGCACCGAGGTCGTCATCGACGACGGCAAGCCCGTGCTGCGGGTGACGACGCTGGGCAAGCTCGCCGAGTACGTGTCCGATCCGGTCGAGGAGCTGCCCATGGTGGCTTTCGAACCGGATGTCTACTTGGTACCGCTGACCGGCAGCGACCACTGGCTGCCCGTGAGCTTCTACACCCTGGCCGACGGCTCCCCGTACCTCCACTTCTGCGGCCGGGCCAGCGCCCGCCGGCTCTGATTCGGCACCAGGCTCCGAGTGGTGGCAGCGCCCGCGAGGTCGCGCCGTGAAGGCGGTTTGCCGGCGGCCCGGCAGACTGGTGCGCCATGGAGGTCATCACTGCCAAGACGCTCCGGCTGATCGTCCTACTGGGCGTCGCCGGCGGGTACCTGGACGCGTTCACGTTCGTGGCTCACGGTGGTGTGTTCGCGAACGCGCAGACGGGCAACGTGGTGCTGCTCGGCGTCGACGCGGCGCACGGGGATGTGGCGGGGGCGCTGGCGCACGTGCCGCCGCTGATCGCCTTCGTACTGGGCGTGGCGGCGGCGGAGACGCTCACCCACCCACGGGTGGCGCCGATGGTGCGGCGGCCGGTGCGGGTGGTGCTGGTCATCGAGATAGCGGTGCTGCTGGTGGTCGGCGCGATCCCGACGTGGTTCGCGAGCAGCGCGGTGGTGCTGGCGGTGGCGTTCGTGGCGGCGCTGCAGAACGCCACCTTCGGCACGGTGCGGGAGTGGTCGGTGAACACGACGATGACCACCGGCAACCTGCGGACGGCGGCCCGCGCGACCTACCGCGCGGTGTTCCGCCGCGACGAGGGGGCGGCGCAGCAGGCCCGCACCTTCGGCCTGGTGGTGCTGTCCTTCCTCATCGGCGCGGGCGTCGGGGCGCTCGTCACCGAACTGGTCGGGAACATGGCGGCATGGGGTGCGAATTTGCTGATCGTGACCGGACTGGCGCTGTTCTTCCTCGACGAGCGGCAGCCGGGGTAGGGTCCGAAACCTGCGACCCGGCAGGGGGGAAAACTACATGAAAAAGTACCTGGTCACGGCGGTCGTGGCCGTACTCGCGCTCGCCCCGACAGCTCACGCCGACACGACGTCCACCGCCACGTTGATCTCGGGGCCCAGCCCCTTCCCGGCGGGCTGCGACCACAAGGACCCGGTCGGCACCAACTACCCGAACGCGGAGGTGCAGCCGGACATCGCGGTCGACCCGCGCAACCCGGCGCACATGGTCGGCACCTGGCAGACGGACCGCTGGTCGGGCGTCGGCGGCCAAGGTCTGGTCACCAAGGCCACCTTCGACGGCGGCCGCACCTGGACGCAGGCCACGCCGGCGGTGTCCACCTGCTCCGGCGGCGGTTTCGCCCGCGCCACCGACACGCAGGTGAGCATCGCCCCGAACGGCATGGTCTACCTGATCTCGCTGAGCATGAACACCACCACGCCGCAGGGTGATCACGCGCTGCTGGTGGTCAAGTCCGGCGACGGTGGCCGCACCTGGGGCGCGCCGACGACGATCACCCGCGAGGGCACCGGCGACACCTCGAACATCTGGAACGACCTGCCGACCGTCTACGCCACGGGCAAGGACGTCTACGTGGCGTGGGACCGGATCAACCTCACCGACGGCACGGCGCCGATCTACCTGGCGCACAGCGGCGACGGCGGCACGACCTGGGGCGCCCCGCGCAAGGTCGTGGGCTTCGGCGACGGCAACGGCAACGGCGCCTCCAGCATCCGACTGGCCACCGCCCAGGGCAACCTGGTCGCGTTCTTCTCGTACTACCAGCTGAAGCCGGACGGCACCTACGACCAGTCCTGGCAGGCGATCCGTTCGGCCGACCGCGGCGAGACGTGGTCCGCGCCGACCGTCGTCGCGCCGATCAAGTCGGTCGGCACCACGCTGCCGGGCGGCAAGGGCGTGCGCGACGGTCGCGACATCGTCGGGCAGCTCGCGGCCGGCCCGCACGGCGAACTCCGTGCCGTGTGGCAGGGTTCGCAGTTCGCCGGCGATCACGACGGCTCCGTGCTGGCCACCTCCACCGACGGCGGCGCCACCTGGTCCGCGCCGGTTCCGGTCGGCTCCTCGCCGGCGCAGCAGTTCATGCCGGCGGTGGCGGTCAACTCCGACGGCGTCGTCGGCGTCACCTACTACCAGCTCGACAGCACCGGCACGAGCTACTGGCAGACCACCTCCGGCGACGGAATCACCTGGCACGCAACGAAGTTGGCCGGGCCGTTCGACATCACCACCGCCCCGGTCGTCAGCGACGGCCGGTACTACGTCGGCGACTACCACGGCATGGCCGCCGCCGGCACGTGCTTCGTCTCGGTGTTCGCGAAGACCAACAGCGGGCAGCCCGACAACCGGACCGACGTGTTCCTCACCGCTTCGTAGCAACGGGGCCCACTGTCCGTCGTGGACTGTCGTTGATCGTGGCCGAAGCGTTACCGCGTCGACATCTCCCGGCGGGCGGAGACGGCCACGCCCCTTGGACCGAACGGCAGCATGACCTGGTCCCCGACCGGGTCATGCTGCCGTTCGTCGGCTACCCCGGGCCGGGGCCCGGGGTATACCCGGAAGATGTACTCCGCGCGGGTATGCGCCGGGTTATGTTCAGAGACGTGTTGGACAGCAACGATGCCGACGCGTACATCCGCGAGGCCATGCGGTGGCACTTCGACCCCGAGACGGGATCGCCGTTCTGGCTCGCCCAGGCGGCCTCGCTCGGCTTCGACCCGCGCGCGGACGTCCGCTCGGTCGACGACCTCCGGATGTTCCCGAACGTCGTCGACCAGCTCCGCGACATCCGCGTCGAGCAGCTGATCCCGCGCGGCTACGGGGATTCCGCCGAGATCGTCGGCGTGTACGACAGCGGCGGCACCACCGGCGCGCCCAAGCGCGTGGTGTTCCTGAACGACTGGCTGCAGCGGATGATCACGCACATGCTGGAGCCGCTGGACCGGCTGGGCATTCCGCTCGGCCTGAACTGGCTGGGCATCCTGCCGACCGGCCCCCATGCCGTCGGGCACTTCATCGGCCTGGTGGCGCGGGCGCGACGGGGCCTGATGTACACAGTGGACATGGATCCGCGCTGGGTCCGCAAGCTCATCGCCTCCGGGCAGCAGGCGCAGGCCGACGCGTACGTGGAACACCTGGTCGAGCAGTCCTCACATGTGTTGCTCAGCCAGGAGGTCGGGGTGCTGATGACCACGCCGCCGATGCTGGAGCGGCTGGCCCGGCGGGAGGACCTGCTGGCGGCGATCACCCGGAGCGTGCGGCTGATCATGTGGGGCGGCGCGCACATGGACGCCGACACCCACGACCTGTTCCGCAACGAGGTGTTCCCGGGCATCCCGCTGCACGGCGTGTACGGCAGCACCATGATCATGGGCGGCGCCAACCAGCGGCTCGGCGACACCGAGTTCCCCGTCTTCGACGGCTTCGGCCCGCACATCACGTTCCGGGTGGTGGATCCGGCGACGATGGAGCCGGTGCCGTACGGGACACGTGGTCAGGTCGTGACCAACCACGTCAGCAAGTCCATGCTGCTGCCCAACAACCTCGAGCGCGACACCGCGATCCGTGTGGCGGCCCCGTCCGGGCAGCCCGGCGACTCGCTGGCCGATCTGGCCCCGGTGCAGGTGTTCGGCGACGAGGCCGTGATCGAGGGCGTGTATTGACGATGTTCACCGTGGACGCGCTGGGGCCGTCCGGTCCGTATCGGGCCCGGAAGCAGCTGGTGATCACCGATGTCACCGGGGGCGAGGTGGCGTCGGTGAGCCTCGTGCCGCGGCTGTTCGTCACGCGCACGATGTCCGCGCTGCACAAGGCATCGGCGATGCCACTGGCCGACCGTCGCCGGGCCCTGACCATCGCGGGATCGTTGTTCGCCGAGGATTCCGCCGACTACGTGGAGCTGGTGACGCGGGTGTCCGGGCTGCCTCGCGCGGACATCCAGTTCGCCGCGGAGACGGTAGCCCAGGCGTGCGGTTCCGCCTACGAGGCCGCTTGCCAAGGCCGTCCCGTCGGGGCATGTGAGTCTGTTGTGGACGAAGGCGGTGTGTGGACCAGGCGGGGCAGCGTGTTCGCCGTGCACGCCGCCGGCAACCATCCCGCCGTGCACTCCCTGTGGCTGCAGGCACTTGCCCTCGGCTACCGGGTTGCCGTCCGGCCGTCCCGGCGGGAGCCGTTCACCCCGTACCGGTTGATCTCCGCGCTGCGGACCGCCGGTTTCGGCGACGACCAGGTGGTCCTGCTGCCGTGTGAGCACGACGTCGCCGACGAGATCCTTCGCAGCGCCGACCTCGGCATGGTGTACGGCGGCGACGAGGTGATCGCCAAGTACGGGTCGAATCCCCGGGTGCTGCCGCAGGGGCCGGGCCGGTCCAAGGTGCTCGTCACCGACGACTGGGAGCCCGCGCTGGACGTCATCGTGTCGTCCATTGCCCATCACGGCGGCGTCGGCTGCATCAACGCCACCGGGGTTTTGATCGAAGGCGACCCCGCTCCCCTGGCAACCGCCTTGGCCGCACGTCTGAGCGCCCTCCCCGACTCGGTGCTGCCGCGTTATCCCCTCGCCGGGGCCCTGGCGCTGCGTGACCACCTGGCCAAGCGCGCGACCGGTACTCAGCCGCTGCTCGGCGCCGACCAACTCGTCACCGATCTCGGAGACGGCTCCGCGGTCATCCGCCCCGCCCTGCACCTGCTCCCGTCGGCCGACGCTCCACAACTAGGCGCCGAACTCCCCTTCCCGTGCGCCTGGGTAGCCCCCTGGAATCGGGCGGACATCGCCCCGCTCCGCAACACCCTCGTGCTCACGGCCATCACCCGTGACGAAGAACTGATCGCCGACCTGCTCGACGAGCCCACCATCGCCAACCTCTACGTGGGCAACCGCCCCACCCACTACTTCCACCCACAACTCCCCCACGACAGCTACCTGTCGGACTTCCTCATGCGAACAAAGGCCGTCGCCCGAACCCCCGGCGAGTCACGCTCTGGGACACACCGAATGTAGGTTTCCGGCACATGCCTCAGGCTTACATTCGGTGTGCCTGAGAGCGTGACTCGCCGATAGGGTCGCGGGCGTGCGGGAAGTCATGCTCGGAATCGACGTCGGCACCACCGCGGTCAAGGTCGCCGCCTTCGGCCTCGGCGGCGAACCACTCGCCGCCCACACCGTCGGCTACCCGATCCACCGGCCCCGCCCCGGCTGGGCCGAGCAGGACGCCAACGACTGGTGGCGCGGTGTCCAGGAGGGCCTGAAAGCCGTCGGTCCCGGCACGGTCCGGGCCGCCGGCATCGTCAGCCAGGTCAACACGCACGTCCTCGTGGACGAGGAGCTGAACCCGCTGACCCCGGCGATCATCTGGCAGGACCAGCGCTGCGCGGCCATCGCGCACGAGATCGACGCCCGGTTCACCGCGGCGGACAAGACCCGCGTCTGGGGCGGGCCGATCGTCCTGGACGCCTCGTTCGTCGGCGCACGGGCGGAGTGGTTCGCCCGCAACGTCCCCGACGCCTGGGGCCGGGCCCGCTGGATCATGAGTCCGAAGGACTTCATCGGCGCCAAGCTGACCGGCCGTATCGCCACCGACCTGCTCTCCGGCGTCCGCATCGCCAACGAGGGCGGTTACATCCCGGAAGCCGCCGCCGTGACCGACGGCCTGTGGGAGCGGCTCCCCGAGATCCTGCCGCCGGAAGCCGTCCTCGGCCCGGTCACGGGTCTCGACGCCGAGCTGGTCGTGGGCACGATGGACGCCTTCGGGGCGGTCTTCGGCGCGGCCACCACCAGGCCCGGCCGCGGCATGATCTCCTGCGGGACCTCCCTGGTCGTCGCGGGCGCGTCCACCGAGAACGTCCCCACGGCCGGAATCGTCACCTTCCCACCGCGCACCGGCCTGTACGTGCATGCCGGCCCCACCCAGGCCGCCGGTGACGCGGTCCGCTGGTGGAGCCGGACGACCGGCCTCAGCATCCCCGAGGTCTTCGCCGACGCCGCCGACGGCAGGTCACACGTGATTTTCACGCCCTACCTCGCCGGCGAGCGAGCCCCGCTCTGGGACTCGACCCTGCGGGCCAGCTTCCTCAACGTGAGCTCGGCGACGACCCGGGCCGACCTGTCCCGAGCCGTGCTCGAGGGCGTGGCGATGTCGGGCCGGCACGTGCTGGAAGCCGTCGAAAAGGCCTGCGACACCCCGTTGAAAGCGCTTGCCTTCTGCGGCGGCGGCGCCCGCAGCGACCTGTGGGCGCAGATCCATGCCGATGTCCTGCAACGTCCGGTCCACCAGCTCCGCGTGCACGACAGCGCCGCGCTCGGGGCCGCCCTGCTGGGCGCGGTCGGCGCCGGCATCTACCCCGACGCCGAGACGGCCGCGGAGGCAACAGTCGAGGTCAAGCGCACTTTCGAACCGGTGACCAGTAACGAACTTTACGAAGTGTATGTGGAAACGCACCAAGCGCTGCGGGCCGTCCACCACCGGCTGAACACCACAAATCCCTAGTTCTGCCGGACGGAGGATTGAGATCAACCGGAACGGGTAATCCCGGAGCCTGATGAGGGGAGGACGGATGGACGAGCGCAAGGACGGCATGGTGCGCCTGCTGGTGCGCACCGCGGTGAACCGCATGCAGGAATCGGATCCCGACGGCGCCCTGGACGCGTTGACGGCGCTGTACCGGGGCGCCGACCACAGTCCCCGTGAGGCGGCCGACGTGCTCGCCGACGCCTCGGCCGACATGCTGAAGTCCCTGTGCTTGCAGGTCGGGGATGGTGCACCGATCAAGATGCAGCTCGGCGACACCGAGGGCAACGAGATCCCGATCGACGACATCGACCCGCCGCTGCGGGCGAGCTTCCGCGCGGTGATGGCCCTGGTGAACTCCGACGAGCAGTCCGCGGACATGCAGCTGGGCCTGGTGTTCGACCGGCACGATCCGGAGGAGGACACCGTCGCCCTGATGCACCTGCTGCTGTGGACCACCGACCTGCTCGCGGCCTGTCGGGAGGGCGGCGCGCGGGCGCCGGACTGGCTGGTCGAATCCTCGGCCGGCTAGAACGAAAAGGAAGCACCCCACATGAACACCTTCGAGGAGACGGTCGAGCTCGCGGTGCCCCTGCGCACCGCCTACGAGCAATGGGCCGGTTACAGCTCCTCACCGCGGCCGGTCACCGCCCAGCGCCAGGACGAGCTGATCGCCTGGCCGGGGGGCCGCGTCACGTTCCACTACCTCGACACGCACACCACGAGACTGGTGCTGCGAGCGGACCCCGACACCACGCCGGCCGGCATTCTGCTGCGCTTCAAGGAGTTCGTCGAGTCCGCGCCGCTGACCACGCCGGCCACCCGGCAGTACTGGCGCGTGGAAAGAGCCTGATCGGGTTACCCCCGTGGGGGTAGTTTCCGCCTCGGCCGTCCCCGGAGTTTGGTAGGCAGGCATCAGCACGGGGAGGGAGTCACGCTGATGTCGCCAGGCACTCCGATCTTCGACCAGCTGGCCGCGGCCAGCGGCCTGCACTGGGTGATGCTGCCCGACGGCCGGATCAAGGTCGCGCTGGGGGAACCTCGCAAGAAGGAGCCGACGCCGGAGCCGTCCACGCCGGCGCACCGGTCACGAATGCAGTGACGGGCCGCCCTGAGCGGAATCCAGCCACGCAGCGCATCGGTGACGGATGCAGTGACGGGCCGTCCCGGGCGGAACCCAGCCACGCCGGCGCACCCGTCACGAATGCAGTGACGGGCCACCCTGAGCGGAACCCAGCCACGCCAGGGCTGCGGTCACCAGCGCGGTGACGCCGCCGTCCAGGGTGGGCTGCAGCAGCGGCGCGAACTTGGGCGAGTGGTTGGACGGGATGTCCCGCTCGAAGGTGCCGCCGGTGTAGGCGGTGACGAAGCGCTCCTGGTCCTCGCCGCCGAACAGCCAGTAGCACGTGGGCACGCCGGCGGCGGCGCCGAAGTGGCCGAAGTCCTCGCTGCCGGTGACCGGGCCGGGGTCGATGACCATCGGGAACGCCTCGTCGAAGGCCGCCTTCGTCCGGGCCATCGCCTCCTCGTCGTTGACCAGCACCGGGAAGGCGTTCACCCGGGTGATCTCCGGCTCCTGGGGCGCTCCGGCGGCGACGGCCTCGGCGTGCACGATCCGCTCGATCGCCGCCAGGACCTTCGTCCGCACCTGGTCGTCGAAGGTGCGGACGTTCACACCCAGGTCGACGTGGTCGGGGATGATGTTGTCCTTGGTGCCGCCGTGAATGGTGCCGACGGTGACGACCGCGGAGTCCTTGGCCGCGACCTCGCGGGAGACGATGGTCTGCAGGCGCAGCACGGTGGACGCCGCCAGCACCACCGGGTCGACGGTGGTCTCCGGCCGGGAGCCGTGACCGCCCTTGCCGTGCAGCCGGACGTCCAGGGTGTCGGTGGCGGCGAAGGCCGGCCCGGCGTGGCAGCCGAGCCAGCCGGCCGGGATCGGCGCGAGGTGCTGGCCGAGCGTGATGTCCGGCCGGCCGAACCGGTCGTAGAGGCCGTCGTCGACCATGGCCTCGGCGCCGGTGGCCAGCTCCTCCGCCGGCTGGAACACACCGAGGATCGTCCCCGACCACCGGTCGCGGCCGCGGGCCAACAGGTCCAGCGCCCCGAGCAGGCACACGGTGTGCATGTCGTGCCCACAGGCGTGCATCACGCCGTCCACCGTCGAGGAGTACGGCAGGTCGGTCTGCTCCTCCACCGGCAGCGCGTCCATGTCGGCCCGCAGCAGCACGGTCGGGCCGGGTCCGTTGCGCAGCACGGCGACCACGCCGGTGCGGCCGACGCCCGTGGTGACCTCGTAGCCGGCCGCTTCCGCCCGCTTCGCGACCTCGGCGGCGGTGCGATGCTCCTCGAAGGCCAGCTCCGGGTGCGCGTGCAGGTCCCGGTAGAGGTCTTCGAGGCCGGGCCGGAGGTCGTCCAGGCCCGTCATCACGTGGTCGCGCGCCGAGGTCATGCCTGGAAACACTACAGAGCGAGCCGACGCTCATCCGCGGTGATCTTGAGGTCGTTAATGCTGGCATAACGCCGTGCCATCAGGCCGTTCTCGTCGAACTCCCACATCTCGTTGCCGTAACTGCGCCACCACTGGCCGTCGGCGTCACGGGATTCGTACTCGAAGCGCACGGCGATGCGGTTGCCGGTGAACGCCCAGAGTTCCTTGCGCAGCTTGTAGTCGAGCTCCCGCGCCCATTTCTGCCGGAGGAATTCGCGGATCTCGTCCCGGCCCTTGAGGAAGGTGTCCCGATTGCGCCACTCCGAGTCCTCGGTGTACGCGAGCGCCACCCGCTCGGGGTCGCGGCTGTTCCACGCGTCCTCGGCCGCCTGCACCTTGGCGCGGGCGGTCTCCTCGGTGAACGGCGGCAGCGGCGGGCGCTGGTCGGCCATGATCGACTCCTGTCACTAGAGAACGTGCGTTCTCCGGGTTACCCTAGGAGAACGTCGGTTCTCCGCGCAAGGGCGGGACCTGACGGGGCGGTGCGGGAAGAGGGCGCCGCGGACCGGCGAGCAGCGGGTGGGGACGGACGAGGCGGCAGGGAAGGTCGAGATGGCGGGGATGGTCGAGCAGGCGGACGTGCTCGCGGCGGCGGAAACGCTGTTCTACGAGCGGGGCGTGCAGCAGGTCGGCATGGACCAGGTGCGCGCCGCGGCCGGCGTCTCGCTCAAGCGGCTCTACCAGCTGTTCCCCTCCAAGGACCAGCTGGTGCTGGACTATCTGGCCGCCCGCGACGAGCGCTGGCTGGCCTCGGTGCGGGAGCACGCGCTCAGGGCCGGCAACGTGTTGGCCGTCTTCGACTGGCTGGCGGAGTGGTTCGCCGAACCGGACTTCCGCGGCTGCGCCTTCGTGAACTCGTTCGGCGAGCTGGGCGGGACCTCGGCCGCCGTCGCCGACGTCGCCCGTCGGCACAAGGAGGCGTTCCGGCAGCTGATCCGGGACCTGGTCGGCGACGACGAGCTCGGCGACCAGATCACGCTGCTGGCCGAGGGGGCGATCACGATGGCCGCGATCGGCGGCAGCGTCGAGCCCGCCCGCCAGGCCCGCCGCGCGGCCGAGGCGCTGCTAACCCTGCTTGACCGTCCGCATCAGCACGGCGGTCTCCAGTGACGTGATCTCGCGCAGCGCCCCCACCCGCTCGGTCAGGTACCGGTAGAGCCCGCCGCTGTCCCGGCACGCCACCACGGCGACCAGGTTCGTCGGCCCGGTCGTGGCCGCCACGAACGACGTCTCCTCGTGCTCGGCGAGCCTGCCGCCGACCTTGGTCAGCGCGTGCGGCGGAACCGTCATCCACAGCCGCGCCTGCGCGCCGAACCCGAGAGCCGCCGCCGGGATGTCGACCTGGTACGACACAACCCCGTTGTGCCGCAGCAGATCCAGCCGCCGCCGCACGGTCGACTCCGACAGCCGGGTCCGAGCCGCCAGCTCCGCGTACGGGGTTCGCCCGTCGACGGCGAGCAACTCCAACAACGCCTGGTCGGCGCCGTCGACCTCGACTTGAGCAATCCGCGGTTCCGCCGGCCGCAGCCGCTCGACCTGCTCGTCGTCCAGCCAGCGCAGCCCCGACCAGTCCGACGGCAAGGAGAAGCCGTGCAGCACCGAATGCGCCCGGACGTCGAGCACCCGCCCGGCCCGCGGCAGTTTCTCCAGCAGCATCGTCTCCTCGCCGGGCGGCAGCTGGGCGTGGCAGGAGATCTCCGCGCCGCCGGACATCACGTGCACCCACGACACGTCCGGGCGCTTCGCCAACGCCCGGGCCAGTGGCAACGCGACGTCCGGCGTGCAGCGCAGGCGCAGCGTCCACGCGGTTCGGCCGAACAGCACGCCGTTGACCGCGCCGACCACCCGCAGCCCCGCGACCGACCGCAGCCGCTTGTACCGGCGCGCGACGGTCGTCTCCGCGACGCCCAGGACATCGGCCACGCGGGCGAACGGCACCCGACCGTCGAGTTGCAGCGCGTGCAGGAGTCCGCGATCGACGCCGTCCAGAACGACAGATTCCGCCACGGCAGGAAGGGTAGCGCCGGAATATGCCATCTCCATAGGCCGATACGCGGGGCACGGCGCAGACTGGTGCCCATGAGCCACGACTTCGAAGCCTTCTACCAGGGCGAACCCCTCGCGCCGGGCCTGCGGCACAACGGCATCCCGTGGGACATCGCGCAGCCGCAGCCGGCGATCGCCGGCCTCGACTTCCGCGGCGACGTGCTCGACGTCGGTTGCGGACTCGGTGACAACGCGGCGTTCGTCGCGGGCCAGGGCCTCCGGGTGACGGCGGTCGACAGCAGCCCGACCGCCA
Source organism: Kutzneria kofuensis (assembly GCF_014203355.1). Taxonomy (NCBI): domain Bacteria; kingdom Bacillati; phylum Actinomycetota; class Actinomycetes; order Pseudonocardiales; family Pseudonocardiaceae; genus Kutzneria; species Kutzneria kofuensis. The sequence goes on along the minus strand of NZ_JACHIR010000001.1, from coordinate 7,332,010 downwards.
TCGCCGAGGCCCGCCAGCGCTTTCCGGACAGCGGAGTCCGATTCGCCGTGGCCGACGCGACCGACCTGGCCGGCTACGCTGCCTCTTTCGACACCGTGTTGAGCTGTGCTCTCTTTCACTGCCTGGACGACACCGACCGGATCCGTCACCTGCACGCGCTGCGCCGCGCCACCCGACCCGGCGCCGTCCTGCACCTGCTGACGTTCTCCGACCAGGTGGTGGACGGCCTGCCGTCGCCGTTCCCCCAGTCCGAACAGGACGTTCGAAAGCCATTGTCCGACAACGGATGGACCATCACCGACTTCGGCGAGGCCACGCTCATCGCGAACGGCCTGACCATGGTGGCCTACTTCGACGCGGTGGGGCGGCCGCCGCGGGAGCGGCCGGCACTGCCGTGCTGGGTGGTCCGCGCGGTCAAGGAGTGATCTGGGACACCGAAACTTTCCGAATGGGTCCACCTCGCGATGGGGGCTGGCACCGGGTTCCCGATAGCGTTTAGGTGGACCTTGTCGAATCGTGAGGAGCCCCTGTGACCGACCTGAACATCCTCGGCATCTCCGGCAGCCTGCGCGCCGGCTCGTTCAACACGGCGCTGCTGCGCAACGCGCAGAAGCACGCGCCGGCCGGCATGAACGTGACGGTGTACGAGGGCCTCGGCGAGCTGCCGCACTACAATCAGGACCTGGACAACGACGAGCAGCTGCCCGAGGCGGTGGCCCGGCTGCGGCTGGCCATCGCCGACGCCGACGGGCTGCTGATCGCCACCCCGGAGTACAACTACTCCATCCCGGGCGGCCTGAAGAACCTGCTGGACTGGGCCTCCCGCCCGGCCGCCAGCTCGGTGCTGCGGCACAAGCACATCGCCATCATGGGCGCCTCGCCCAGCCAGTTCGGCACCGTGCGGGCGCAGTTGGCGCTGCGGCAGGTCTTCCTGTGGACGCACTCGCACGTGGTCATCAAGCCCGAGCTGATGCTGTTCGGCGCGGCGCAGCGGTTCGACGACGCCGGCAACATCACCGACGAGACCACCATCAACCTGCTGCGCGACCTGCTGACCGCGCTGCACGACCAGATCCGAGGCTGAGCCATGACGCGCGGTTTCGTGCACTCCCCCAGTCCCACCAGGGTCGTATTCGGCGCCGGCACGGTCGCCTCGGTCGCCGAGGAGGTGCGGCGGCTGGGCGGTTCCCGCGTCCTGCTGCTGGCCCGGCCGCGGCACGCCGAGCGGGTCGCCGCGGCGCTCGGTGAGCTGGTCGTCGCACAGTTCGACGGGGCACGCATGCACACCCCCGTCGAGGTCACCGCGCAGGCGCTCGACGTGTTGAAGTCGGCCGCCGCGGACTGCGTCGTCGCAGTCGGCGGCGGCTCCACCACCGGGCTGGCCAAGGCCCTCGCGGTGCGCACCGGCGTGCCGCAGGTGATCCTGCCCACGACCTACGCCGGCTCCGAGGTGACCCCGGTGCTCGGCGAGACCGAGAACGGCCGGAAGACCACCCGCCGGTCGCCGGACATCCTGCCGGAGACCGTGATCTACGACGTCGACCTGACGCTGGACCTGCCGGTCCCGACCACCGTGACCAGCGCGGTCAACGCCCTGGCGCACGCCGTCGAGGCGCTGTACGCGCCGGAGGCCAACCCGGTGGTCGACGCCGTTGCGGTGCAGGCGATCCGCGGCATCGCGCGCTCGCTGCCACTGGTCGCGGCGAATCCGTCCGATGTGGACGCCCGGTCCGAGCTGCTCGAATCGGCCTGGCTGGCCGGGACCTGCATGACCTCGGTCAGCATGGGCCTGCACCACAAGCTCTGCCACCAGCTCGGCGGCCAGTTCGATCTGCCGCACGCCGAGACGCACACGGTGATGCTGCCGCAGGTCATGGCGTACAAGGAGAAGGAGGCGCCGGAGGCGCTGGCCCGCGTGGCCGAGGCGCTCGACGTGCCGGATGCCGCGTCCGCCGTGTACGACCTCGTGCACTCGCTCGGCGGCCCCACCTCGTTGCGAGAACTGGGCCTTCCTGAGTCCTCTTTGGACGGCATCGAACCGGCGTCGGTGCTGCGCGCGGCGTGGGCCGGCACGCGGCCGGAGGGCGCTCCCGACCTGAGCGCGCTGACCGCGCAGGTCATCGGCAGCTTCGACGAGACCCCGGACGAGCGGCTCAAGCAGCTGGTCACCGACCTGGTGCGGCACCTGCACCACTTCGCCGTGCACAACGACCTGACCGAGGACGAGTGGCTGTTCGCCATCGACTTCCTCACTCGCACCGGGCAGATCAGCGACGACAAGCGCAAGGAGTTCGTGCTGCTGTCCGACACGCTCGGCGTGTCCAGCATCGTCGACGCGCTGACCAACTCGCGCAGCCCGCTCACCACACCGTCGGCGGTGCTCGGACCGTTCTACGTGGAGGGTCCGCCCGCGATGGAGCAGGGTGCGGACATCTCCGGTGGCCTCGACGGCGAGCCGCTGTGGGTCACGACCGAGATCACCGACACGGACGGCAAGCCGGTGCCGGGCGCGATCGTGGACGTGTGGCAGTCCGACAAGGACGGCTTCTACGACGTGCAGCTGCCCGACCTGGACGGCCCCGTGCTGCGCGCCCGGTTCGTCGCGGACGACCAGGGCAGGCTGGAGTTCTGGACGATTCTGCCCCGCGAGTACCCGGTGCCCGAGGACGGGCCGGTCGGGCAGATGCTGGGCGGAACCAACCGGCACCCGTACCGCGCGCCGCACGTGCACTTCATGATCAACGCCCCTGGCTACCACAAGCTGGTCACCCAGCTGTTCGTCAAGGGCGGCCAGTACCTGGACTCCGACACGGTGTTCGGCGTCAAGCAGGGCCTGATCGTGGACTTCCCGAAGGCCGAGGGCGAGCCGCCCGCCGGGCGCGAGGTGACGGGCGGCTGGCGCCGGCTGGACTACACGTTCCGCATCGGCCGCTGATCGACGAGTTCGTTGTCCTCACGGGGATCGAGCGCGGACGCGAACACGACCGTCAGCACGCACAGGACGATCGGCACCGCGAAGGCCGCGTTCAGCGGCATCAGCCGGGTCAGGCCGCCGATGACGGCCGGCCCGGCGAGCAGGCCGACGTAGCCGAGGCCGACGACCCGGGCCATCAGGGCGCCGGCCGAGCGGTGGTCGAGGTTGCCGGCGGCGGTGAACAACTGCGGCACGCCGCCGGACAGCCCGATGCCGAACAGCGCGTATCCCACCAGGGCCAACGGAATCCACGGGGCAATGGACGCGATGGTCAGTCCGATCGCCGCGATCGCCGCCCCGTAGCGGACGATCCGGGTCGCGCCGATCTTCGCCGCGACCCGGTCCGTGGCGAAGCGGCCGACGGTCATCGCCACCGCGAACGCGCCGTAGCCGAGCGCGGCCTCACTGGCCGAGGCGTTGAGGACGCCCTTGAGCTCCAACGCCGCCCAGTCGTTGGCGACACCCTCGGACAGCATCAGCGCCAGGGCGAGGAAGCCGAGGATCCAGACCAGGCCCTTCGGGGCCGGCTTCGCCTCGGTGGCAACGGTTTCCTCGGTCCGGCGGTGGTGGTCGGCGTCGATCGTGAAGCGGGCCGCGAACAGTGACAGCGCCGCGCAGAACAGGCCGGTGACGCCGAGCGTGACGCCGGTCGGCACGTTCGCGTTCAGCGCCGCCGCGCCGACGACCGCGGCGAGCGCGCCGCCGACCGACCACATCGCGTGGAACGCCGCCATGATCGGCCGGTCGTAGCCGCGCTCCACCACCACGGCGTGCGCGTTCATCGACACGTCCAGCGCGCCGTTGGCGAAGCCCATCACGATCAGGATCAGGCCCAGCGACCACCACGACGTCAGCCAACCCGGCACCGTCAGCGACAGCGCGAACGTCGCCGCCGCGGCCGGGGTGAGCCGGCGTGGGCCGATCCGGTCCACCAGCGGCCCGACGACCTGCATGCCGACCAGCGCCGAGCCGCCGAGCACGAGCAGCAGCAGGCCCAGCACGCTGTGCGGGACGCCGATGTCGTGCTCGACGTTCGGCAGGTGCACCAGCCACATGCCGAGGCCGAACCCGTTGAGGCCGAAGATGAGGAAGGTCGCGAACCGGGCGGCACGCGGGGGCAGGGTCATTCGGTCTGGCATCAATGCTCCTCGGCGACGTGCACCAGCACGCCGCGTTCGGCCAGCGCCTGGCGCTGGTCCTCGGGTGCGGTCGGGTCCGTGACGACGACGTCGGGCCGGTCGGCCGCGCAGACGTGGGCGAGCGCGGCGCGATTCCACTTCGCGCCGTCGACCAGCGCCAGGGTCCGCGCCGACACCGCCAGGGCCTGCTGCTTGACCTCCGCGTCGTCCAGATCGAACGCGGTGAGTCCGGCGTCGAGGCTGAACGCGCACGGGCTCAGCACGGCGACGTCGAATCTCAGGGCTTTCAGGGAGTTCAACGTCAGCGGGCCCACCATGGCCAGTTCCCCCGGCCTCGGCTCGCCGCCCGGGATCAGCAGCCGAACCCTTGGCGCGTCAAGGAGTTCCGTCACCGCGTGCAACGAGAGCGGCAGCACTGTCACCGCCCGGTCGCGCAGCCGGCGGGCCACCTCCAGCGCCGTCGTGCCGCTGTCGAGCACGATCGTCTCGCCGTCCCGGATCAGCTCGACCGCGGCTTGGGCAATGGCTTGTTTCGCCGCCGTCGCCGACACCGCGCGCGCCGCGAACGGCGGTTCCACCCCGGACGGCGTCGCCGACACCGCGCCGCCGTGCACCCTTCGCAGCACGCCGTGGGCCGCCAGCACGTCCAGGTCGCGCCGCACCGTCATTTCGGACGCGCCCGTCACCATCGCCAGCTCCGCGACCGTCACCTGCGCCGCGCCCTTGAGCCGCTCGACGATCACCCGCTGCCGTTCCACCCCTCTCACTCCTGGGATGTTTCCACCTCTCGGTCATTCGCACAAGTTCGTTGTTCGATCTGTCACGCCGTCTGTGCTTTTGCCGCTGCGGCATGATGGTTTCATGCGCGCCGTCGACACCGGGGGCTACCTGAAGGGTCGGATCCGCCGGGAGGACATCATCTCCGCGGCGGCCGGCGTGTACGGCGAGGTCGGCTACCACGGGGCGTCGCTGCGGGAGATCGCCAAGCGGGTGGGCATGTCCCATGCCGGTTTGCTGTACTACTTCCCCACCAAGGAGGCCCTGCTCGCCGCCGTCCTGGAGCGTCGCGACGCCGAGGACGCCGAACGCGAACAGCTCGCCTCCCCGCCCGGGCTGGAGGTTCTCCGCCACTACCTGGCGCTGGCCTCCCACAACGTCCGCCACCCCGGCATCGTCGATCTCTACACCCGCCTCGCCGCCGAGGCCGTCGCCCCCGACCACCCCGCCCACGAGTACTTCAAGCGCCACTACGACGAGGCCCGCTCCGGTGTCCGGGACTCGTTCCGCGTGCTCGCCGAGAGCGGCGAACTCCGTCCCGGCATCGACCCCGACCAGGCCACCGTCACCTTCATAGCGCTGATGGACGGCCTTCAGGTGCAGTGGCTCACCACCCCCGACGCCGTGGACCTCGTCGCCTCGCTGCGGTTCTACCTCCAGTCGCTGCTGACGGTCCCGCTGGACTGAGGGCTTCGGCTTCGGCGGCGTGCCCACCCGTCCGTTCGTCGACGGCTCCGAGGGTCCGACCACGTCTTCAAGATTTTTCCGCGGATGTGTCGATCGGCGTCGGGCTCGTTCGTCGCCAAGGTGAGAGGCCGGCAACGGGCCGGTCGCCACTCACCGGAGGCCCGCGATGTCCGTCATCACCACCGCTCCCGCAAAGCCGCTGGTCATCGGCGGCCTGACCGCCACCGCCGTCGCCGCCGTGGCGACCGCGGCCGTCGCCGCGGCGGGCGAGGCCGCCGGGATCAGCCTCGCCGTCGGCGGTGAGCCGATCCCGGTGCCGGGGTTCGCCGTGCTGACCGCCATCTGCTCGGTGGTGGGCCTGGTGCTCGCCCTCGTGCTGGCCCGCACGGCTCGCCGCCCGCGCCCGGTGTTCGTCCGCGCCACGATTGCGCTCACCGCGTTGTCCCTGGTGCCGGATGTGCTCGCGGACGCGTCCACCTCCACCAAGGCCCTGCTGATGCTGACTCACGTGGTCGCCGCCACGATCGTGATCCCGGCCATCGCCCGCCGCCTGTCCGCCTGACCCCTCGGCGAGGTTCGCCACGAAGCAGTACCCGGTTCGGCGCCGGTCGGTCGGGGTTGCGGTGCGATCATCGGCCGATCATCGAAGGTCGAGTCGACGCGTAGCGGTGCTGCCGTCGCGGTAGGTCACCTGGACCTGGACGCCCACGCGGCTGGCGTCCTTCAGTTCGTCGCCGGGCAGCCAAAGGGCGAAACGTCCCTTGGCGACCGTCGCCGCGACTTGGCCGCGGCCGGCACTGTGGTACGTCACGCCGGTCACGTCCGAGCCGGCGTACCCCGCGGCGACCGAGAGCTCACCGGCATCTATGGCGCCGGTGCCCAGATCGGTGGCCACCACGTCACGCGGACCGGATGCGGCGTGGTCAACCGGAGTGCCGAGGGAACCGAACCAGCTCCGGAACAGGACGGTCGACTCATCGGTGATGCACAGGGCCGAGAAGCCGTTGGCGCCGGCGAGGATCACCAGGGTCCACTCGCCCCGCCGTTCGGCGATGGCTGTGTCGGTGTGCTGGAGGTCGTCGTGGTGACCGGCCCCGGGACCATCCAGCTGGGCATCCCGGCATTCGGTCCCCGCGTCCGCGGCGGCCTGTGCCGACAGACCGGTCGGCCGGCTGGTCCACGACGCGAACGCGCGGTCGCCGTTCGTCAGCGACGGAAGGATGACCAGGGCCGCCGCGGCGGTGACGACCGTTGCGGTGGCGGCCACCAGGCGAACGCCACGGCGGCGCCGAGCCTTCGCCCGGGTGTGATCCAGGGGCAGCGTGGGATCGACGGCCAGAATGCGCTCGAGTTCGGCGCGGGCGCGTGGGTTGTGCGGGTCGACATCGGCGTCGGCGGGGTCGAGGGTCCGCAGCGTGACGAACATGTCGGTGGTTCGAGTCATGACGATGGCGTCCTTCCGTAGGTGCGGACAGGCGTGGCCGGGGAGCCGGCCGGATGGTCGAGGCTGAGCCGCAGCGCGTGGCGGGCCCGGCTCAGCCGCAGCCGGAACGCGAGGGGTGAGACGCCCAGGACCGCGGCCGCCTGTGGCGCGTTGAGTCCATCGAGTACGGCCAAAGCCAGCGCTTCCTGGTGCACGTCGGACAGCCGTTGCCACGCGCGGGAGATGTCTATCTGACGGGCGACGAGGTCCGCGTCGGCGTCGGCCGCGGAACCGGTCGGGACGTCCGCCAGTTTCACCGCGAGTGCGCGCTGCCGTTCCGCTCCGCGGTGGGTGTTGAGGATGACTCCGCGGGCGATGCCGAAGAGCCAGGCCCGTGCGTCGTCCCGCCGCGACGGGAGGTCGTCCAGGCGCCTCCAGGCCACGAGAAAGGACTCCGCGACCACGTCCTCGGCGTGAGTGGCATGCACTCGGCGCTGCGCGAAGCGGAGCAGATCGGCGTATGCCGCCTCGTACAGCGACGTGAAGCGGGCCTCGCGGCACGGGCCACGGGAAGGGTTGCGCATGCCCACTACATGTCCACCACGGGTACGAGTGTGTCGCACACGCCAGCGGCGTCTCGCCGCACTGCGGCGGCTGGCCCGACGGGCCGGGGCTGGCCGAACGGCTGCCCCGGCCACTTCACCCCCGCCTCGCGCGTGGATGGCGATGGGTCGCCGGCCATACGGTCACGCACGAACGGGGCCTACGGCCACCGTGATACGCGACTCACAGGGTGGCGGCGTGCGGATCCCACTCCGCCGGCAGCGCGGGCGGCACCTCCACCGTGCTGGTCACCTCCACCGAATGCTGCAACGTGATCGACTCCTCGACGGCCAGCATGGCGTCGAGGACGTGGTAGGCGAGCTCGCCGGAGGCCCGTTCCGGGACGCCAGCACGGATCGCGCGGGCCAACTCCAGGGCGCCGGTGCCACGCTCCGCCGAATGTCCTTGCGGGGCTAGCTCTTCGGGGTCGGCGCCGAGATGCAGGACGGTGCTGCCGGTGAACCTGTTGGGGTCGGGCAGCACGGCGCTGCCGGCACTGCCGGTGACCTCCAGCAGCCCACGGCGGACCAGGTCGGAGTCGAAGCTGAACACGACCTGGGCGGAGCCGCCGCGTTCGAACTCGATCAGCGCGGTGACGTTGGTGAGGACGTCCACCGGGAATTCGGTGCCGGCCTTGGGACCGGTGGCGATCACCCGGCGCTCCCGGGCCCGGGCGCCGGCCCCGGTGACGCGCCGGATGGGACCGAACAGCTGGATGAGCGTGGTCAGGTAGTACGGCCCCATGTCGAGCAGCGGACCGGCGCCGGGCTGGTAGAGGAACTCCGGCGAGGGGTGCCAGAGCTCCGGACCCGGCACCTGGAACAGGGCGAGCGCGGACAGCGGGGTGCCGATGGCGCCGGCGTCGATGGCCCGGCGGGCGGTCTGCAGCCCGGCGCCGAGGACGGTGTCGGGCGCGCTGGCGACGCGAAGGCCGCGTTCCCGGGCCCGGTCCAACAGCTTCCGCCCCGTCTGGCGGTCCAGGGCGAGCGGCTTCTCGGCCCACACGTGCTTGCCGGACTCCAGCGCCGCCAGCCCGACGTCGACGTGGGCACTGGGCACGGTCAGGTTGACGACCAGCTCGATGGCGGGGTCGGCGAGCAGCTCCACGACCGTGCCGGAGCGCGGCACGCCGAACTTGGCCGCCTGGGCGGCGGCGCGGGTGGTGTCGAGGTCGGCGACGGCGAGGACCCGCACGTCGGGGAAGCTGGTGAGGTTGGTCAGGTACGTGTCGCTGATGACGCCGGCGCCGATCACGCCGACGCCCATGGGCCCGGTCACGGCTCGAGCCCGAGCACGAAGGCGCGGCTGGCGGTGATGCCCTCGTAGATGTCGCCGTCGTACGCGTCGAACTCGACGACGCGCAGCGCCTGCGGCGCCGCGGCGAGCACCTCGGCCACCGGTACCTGGCCCTGGCCGGCGGGAACCTGGCCGGTGGCGTCGGTGTTCAGGCCGCCGTCCTTGACGTGGATGGCCCGCACCCGGTCACCGAGCCGGCGCAGCAGCTCCGGCGCGTTCTCGCCGCCTGCGGTCGCCCAGTACGTGTCGACCTCGAGCACGAGCGCGGGGTCGAGCTGGTCGGCGAACACCTCGAAGGCGCTGCGGCCGTCGAGCCGGGACTGCAGCTCCCACCAGTGGTTGTGGTAGCCGACGCGCACGCCGTGCTCGGCGGCGAGCTTCGCGGCGGCGTTCAGCGCGTCGGCGGTGGCGCCGATGTCGTCGGCGTTCTGCCAGTGCTCGGCGCCGACGAAGGGGTCGATCACCACGTCGATGCCCAGCTCGGCCGCCGCGGCGAACACCGCCTGCTGGTCCGCGCCGATCAGCCGGGCGTGCGCGGTCGGCGCGGTCAGCCCGTTGGCCGGCAGGCCCTTGCGCAGCGTCTCGACGTTCTCGAGCACGCCGTACGGCTCCACGTGCTCGAACCCGATCTCGGCCAGCCGCGCCAGCACGGCGGCCGGATCCTCCGCGAACTTGTCGCGGACCGTGTACAGCTGCACGGAAAGCTCGCTCATCCCAACTCCTCGGTGTCGGTGACCGCCGTCACCCCAAATCTCTACCAGTTGGTAGAAATCTGCGCCAGAGGATTTGCGGGGAGACGAACCGGTTCGTATCCTCAGTGCCATGTTCAGACTCGTCGACGGCCGGCTGACCTCGCCGGACGGCCGCCCGTTCCGGTCCATCGGGATCTCGCACGCCGACGACACCAACCTGCGCTACCCGCACAATCTGGAGGTCTGGCGCTCGCGGTACGGCGGTTCGCGGCGGCGCTGGCTGCGCGAGGGGCTCGTGCCGGACCTGCGCTCGTGGGGCTTCACCACGATCGGCTGGACGCCGGAGTACGTCAGCGGCACCGGCCTGGGCACCTCGGGCACGCCGGTGGACCTGCCACACTCCGCCGGCATCCCCGGCGACGACCTCGCCGGCGCCGGAATGCCGTACACGCTGGCGTTGCGGGTGGCGGAAATCGAGAGCTGGAACGGACATCCGGCGTACCGGGACCCGCGGTCGCGGGACTTCGCCGAGTACTGCGACCACCTGGCCCGCACGATCTGCCGCCCGGACGATCCGTTGCTGCTCGGGTACTTCCTGGTGGACGGGCCGGCGTGGGAGGGGCATCACAGCGGGAGAGGGTGGGCAGGGCCGCTGAGAGAGGTGGCGCAGGCGTACTACCGGGTGGCGACGGAGGCGATACGGCGGCACGACCCGAACCACCTGATCCTCGGGGACCGGTACGGCACCAAGGCCGGTGCGCCGGAGGCGGTGCTGGACGCGGCGGCGGAACATGTGGATGTGTTGTCGGTGCAGACGTTCCCGGGCCGCAAGGTGGAGCCGGCGATGGAGACGATCGGCCGGTGGCACGAACGAACCGGGCTGCCGGTGCTGATCGCGGACACGGGGAACTGGTGCCCGACGACGATGAGTCCACATCGGACCGGCAGCGAGCCGGACCAGGCGGCGCGGGCCGACGGCTACGAACTGCTGGCGACGACGTTCGCCGCCGAGGACTGGATCCTCGGCTGGCACTGGTGCAGCTACGTGGAGAATCCGCAGCGGGGCTTCGGTTTGAAGGATCCGTGGGACGAGCCGTACGCCGAGCTGGTGGAGCGGATCGCGGAGGTGAACGGCCGTGCCTGACCAGTCGCGCCGCAATCCCCAGGTGCACCAGGCGATTCTGGACGCCACGTGGCAACTTCTCGTCGACGGGGGCTGGCCGGCCGTCAGCGTCGACGCCATCGCCGCGCAGGCGGGCGTCGGCAAGCGCACCATCTACCGCTGGTGGCCGAACAAGAATGCCGTTGCGCTGGAGGCCTTCCTGGCCCGTGCGCGCAGCACTCCGCCGCTCGGCAACCCGGTCGGCCTGGCGGAGGCGTTGCGCGCCCACGCCCGGCACTTCGTCGACCTCTACGTCGGCACGCGGCTCGGCACGTTGCTGCGTGAGCTCATCGGGGCCGCGCAGCAGGATCCGGAGCTGGGTGCGGCACTGCGCGAGCACTGGTTCGAGCCCCGGCGCGAGCCGCTGCGGGCGCTGATCACGGACGGCGATGCGGATCTGGTGCTGGACCTCGTGTTCGCGCCGCTGCACTACCGGCTGCTCACCGGGCACGCCCCCATCGACCACTCCTTCGCCGACCGGGTCGTCGACGCCGCCCTACTGGCCCGCTCCAACCCTCGCGAGTCACGCTCTCAGGCAGACCGAATGTAAGTCTGAGGCATATGCCCGAAACCTACATTCGGTGTGCTCCAGAGCGTGACTCGCCGGAGTTCAGGGCCGTGGCCACGGCCTGGTCGATGGACAGGCGGGTGCCGGCAACGAAGGCCAGCTCGAACCGGCGGTCGCCGAGGGCTTGGCGGGCAAGCTGTTCGCACTGCTCGTGGGGAGCGGCGAAGTTGCGGGAGCCGAACAACGGCACGCCGACACGCGGCCAGATGTTGGCGGCGGCGCCCAACAGGGTGGCGGCGCGGTCGGGGTCGCCGGACATGGTGGCGAGCAGAGCCAGAAGCTCAACGGAGACGGCGATGCCGAGCAGGTCGTTGAAGGTCTGCTTGACGGCGAGACACTTCTTGGCGTGGGCGATGGCCTGAGCCAACGCTCCCTGGAGGCAGGCGGCGAAGGCGAGCACGTAGTGGGCGTAGGCGAGGGCCCACTGCTCGCCGTGGTGCTCGGCGACGGCGTGGGCCTCCTGGGCCAGCGCGACGGCGGAGGGAAGATCGCCGGCGAAGGCGGCGGTGATCGCCAGGGCGACCTTGGTCATGACGACGTTGCTGTCGAGCTCGCCGAGGCGGGTCAGGGCGTGGTTGGCCTCGGCGAGCAGGTCGGAGCCGGTGGTCAGGTCGTCGTCGAAGACGGCAGCGGCGCCACGGACATAGGTGGCGTAGGCCAGCGCCACGAAGTCGTCGGACTGGGCCCGACACTCGTCGAGCAGACCAACGGCGGCTTCGGTGTCGCCCTGCAAGGTGGCAACGTATCCGTTGACCCATAACGCCTTGTGCCGCTCGACGCCACGAAAGGGAAGCCGCAGCAGGGCGTCGAGCCAGCGACGGCCCTCGGCGAACACCCCGCAGCCGATCCAGTAGAACCACAGGGTGCCGGCCAGCCGGAGGCCGGCGGCCGGATCGGATTCGAGGCAGAACTCCAGCGCGGCACGGAAATTGGCGCGGTCGGCATGGATGCGGGAGAACACCAGCGCCTGGTTGGGGCCGAACCACTCCCGCTCGCCCCACGACGCCAGCCGCTGGCACCAGACGAGATGCTTACGCCGCAACGACTCCGTGCAGCCATCGGCCAGCAGTCGCTCCGCGCCGAACTGCCGCAGCGTCTCCAGCAGCCGGTATCGCACGACACCTCGGACGGTCCGCGACGACAGCACGGACTTGTCGACCAGCCGGGCCACCTGGGCGAAATCACCGTCGCACACCTGCTCGACGGCCTCCAGGTCGAAGCTGCCGGCGAACACGGACAACTGGCTCCACAACTGGCGTTCCGCCGGCGTGCACAGCTCGAAGCTCCACTCCACGGCGGCCCGCATCGTCTGGTGCCGGGCCATCACGCCCCGCCGGGCCCCGCTCAGCAGCGCGAAGCGATCGTCCAAACGGGACAGAATCTGCTCCGGCGACAGGGTCCGCAACACCAGGGTCGCCAGCTCGATGGCCAGCGGAATGCCGTCCAGCAGCCGGCACAGGCTCTCCACGACCCGCACATTGTCGGCCGTCACGGCAAAGTCGGCGACCACGGCACGGGCCCGCTCCGCGAACAGCCGCATCGCCGCGTGCTCCACGGGCATCGGCGGCACGATCAGCACCTGCTCACCCTCGACGCCCAGCGGCTGACGGCTCGTCACCAGCATCAACAGGCGCGGGCAACCCCGCAGCAACGCCGAGACGAAGTCGGCGCAGGCGTCCAGCAGGTGCTCGCAGTTGTCCAGCACCACCAACACATCCTGGTCCCGCAGCACGTCGACCAGAACGTCCGCGAGGGGCCGGCCGGACTGATCCCGCACGCCGAGCGCCTCGGCCACGGCATGCGGCACGAGCGCCCGGTCGCGCAGCCCGGCCAGCTCCACCAACCGCACCCCGCCGTGCACGGACGCCCCCAGCTGACCCGCACACCGCAGTGCCAGCCGGCTCTTCCCGACACCACCGGTCCCGACCAAGGTCACCAGCCGCCCGCCGGCGAACATCCCACCGAGCTTGGCCAGTTCCTCCTCACGGCCGACAAAGCTCGTCAACTCCGCCGGCAGGCCGGAGACGACGGCCTGCAAGGACACCGGAGGTTCCTGCACCGGCTCCTCGGCGAGAATGGCGGTCTCCAGCTGCCGCAACCGGGTCCCCGGCTCCACGCCCAACTGCTCGACCAGCGTCGACCGCGCCCGGCGGAAGGCCGCCAGCGCCTCCGCCTGCCGCCCGGACCGGTACAGCGCCAGCATCAGCAGCTCCCACAACCGTTCCCGGAACGGATGGGTCACGACCAGCCCGGACAGCTCCCCCAGCACCTCGCCGTGCCGGCCCAGCGCCAGCTCGGCCCCGATCAGGTCCTCCTGGGCGTCCAACCGGGCATCCCCCAGCCGCGCCGCCTCCTGCCGTACCCACTGGCCCTGCCGGCAGTCCCCCAGCGCGTCCCCACGCCACAGCGCCAACGCGGCCTGCAGCTGGTCGGCGGCGGCTCGGTGATCACCGCCGGACAGCGCCTGACGCCCGCGGCGAGCCAGCGACTCGAAGCGCACGACGTCCACCGAGAACGGCGGGATGCGCAGCAGATACCCGGGATCCCGGGTCACGATCATGTTCAGCACGTCGGCGGCGCGCAGGTCGCGGCGCATGTGGGCGACGTGGCTGCGCAGCGTCTTGGGCGCGGTCGGCGGCGCGTGGTCCCACAGGGCGTCGATCAGCGCGGACGAGGCGACGGGCTGGCCGGGGCGCAGCGCGAGCCGCGCCAGCAGGGTTCGGTGCCCCCTGCCCCGCAGCGCGACGGGCCCGTGCGGGCCGGCGATCTCGACGGGGCCGAGCACCCGGACTCTGATGTCGTCGGACACGAAGGCACAGATCGACCCCGCAGAGCAGGCACTCCATCGGCCAGCCGGGTGTAATCAGGACACGTCCTGGTGATTTAGCCCGGCCGGCCGATGGCAGCGGTCACTCCTTGTCGATCCAGATGGCCGCAGATGGGCACACGTTGACCGCCTGCCGGACGGCCTCCTGCTCCCCCGACCCCGGATCCAGCGTCAGCGGCGCGACCAGGCCGTCGTCGTCCTGGTCGAACACGGCGGGCGCGGCCAGCACGCACTGGCCGGCGCCGACGCACCGCTCCCTGTCCGCGGTGATGTGCATGGTGTTGCCTCTTCCCTCAGAAGTGCACCGGAACCCGGTAGATACCGTAGATGCCGGCGTCGTCCTTGTACGGCAGATCGGCCGCCGGCACGGCCAACGCCAGCGTAGGCACCCGCCGGAACAACGTCTCGAAGACGATCTCGAGTTCCAGCCGGGCCAGGTTCTGCCCGAGGCACTGGTGCACGCCGTAGCCGAAGGCCACGTGGTGCCGCGCGCCGCGGGTGAAGTCCAGCTGGTCCGGGTGCTCGAAGACGGTCTCGTCCCAGTCCGCGGCCAGGCCGGACACGATGACGCCCTCGTCCTTGCGGATGGTCACGCCGCCGAGCTCGATGTCGGCGGTGGCCACGCGGGCCGTCGCGCTCTCCACGATGGTGAAGTAGCGCAGCATCTCCTCGATGGCCGAGGGCAGCAGCGACGAGTCGGCCACGATCTGCGCCTTCTGCTCCGGGTTCTCCAGCAGCGCCACGGTGCCGAGCGAGATCATGTTGGCGGTGGTCTCGTGGCCGGCGATCAGCAGCAGGATCGCGGTGCCGACGATCTCCTCGTGTGTCATCACCGGGGTCTCGCGGTTGCGCGCGATGAGCCGGCCGATCACGTCGTCCGTCGGCTCACCCTGCTCCTTGCGGGTGACCAGGTCGTCGAGGAAGTCGTTGAGCGCCTCGGCGGCCTCGCGGCGCTCGACGCCGGACGTGGTGCGGCTGATCAGCTTGCGGGTCCACTCGTGGAAGCCGTGCCGCTGCTCGTAGGGCACGCCGAGCAGCTCGCAGATCACCAGCGACGGCACGGCCAGCGAGATGTGCTCGACCAGGTCGGCCGGCTGCTCGGCGGCCAGCAGGTCGTCGATGGACTGGTCGACGATCTCCTGGATGCGCGGGCGCATCGACGCGATCCGGCGCACGGAGAACTCGCTGATCAGCATCTTGCGGTGGACGCCGTGCTGCGGCGCGTCCAGGCCGATCATGGACCGGCGGAAGTTGAGCCGGTTGTTGTCCTGGAACGCCTTGCGCTGCTCGGTGGTGAGCGCCAGCGGGAAGTTCGGGTGCAGCCGGTCGGAGCTGACCCGCGGGTCGGCCAGCAGCTGGCGGCTCAGCTCGTGGCCGGTGACCAGCCAGGCGATCTGGCCGTCGGGCATGCGCACCCGGCTGACCGGTTCCTGCTTGCGGATCTCCCGGTACTCGGCCGGCGGGTGCATCGGGCACTCGCGGGCCATCGGGAACGACGGCAGGTCTGTCTCGAGCATCTCGGTCATCGGACGCACTCCCCAGGTCGTCACAGTTGCCTGTTACAACCAACGTACCCAAGCGGAGGGAAATCGTCCACATATATCGCTACAGCCAGTCGGCACTCCGTGACCAGGTGAGAAGATTGTCCAGTTCGCCGTCGACGGGATAGCGGGAGTCGGTGGCCGCGTAGGCGCCCCGGTAGAACAGCAGCGGCTGCCCGTCGCGGCATTCGCCCAGCTCGGTCACCCGGCCGACCACCATGTGATGGTCGCCGGCGTCGTGCACGTCCTCGACCTTGCAGTCGATCCAGGTCAGCACGCCGTCCAGCACCGGGCAGCCGCCCGGCGACGGCCGCCACGCGGTGCCGCTGAACCGGTCCGCGCCGCGGGTGCCGAACAGCCGGGAGACCTCGCGCTGGTCCTCGGCCAGCACGTTCACGCAGAACACGCCCGAGTCCCGGATCGCCGGCCAGGTGCCGGACCGCCGATCCGGGCAGAACAGCACCAGCGGCGGGTCCAGCGACAGCGCCGCGAACGACTGGCAGGCGAAGCCGACCGGCACGTCGCCCGCGATGGTCGTGACCACGGTCACACCGGTGCAGAAGTGCCCGAGTACCGTGCGGAACCGGTCCATCTACCGGCTGCCCACGCCGAAGTCGTGACCCCACAGGCTGACCGCCGTGCTCTCCCGCGCGATCCAGGTCTCGTCCTCGACCTGCCGGCCCTCGGTGCCGAACTCGACGTCGAAGCCGCCGGGCGTCTTCATGTAGAACGACAGCATCAGGTCGTTGACGTGCCGGCCCAGCGTCGCCGACATCGGCACCTTGCGCCGCGCCGCCCGGTCCATCGCCAGGCCCACGTCGTCGGCGTTGCCGACCTCGATCATCAGGTGCACGATGCCGCTCGGCGTCGGCATCGGCAGGAACGCCAGGCTGTGGTGGCGCGGGTTGCAGCCGAAGAACCGCAGCCACGCCGGCGGGCCGTCGGCCGGGCGGCCGACCAGCTGCGGCGGCAGCCGCATCGAGTCACGGAGCTTGAAGCCGAGCACGTCCCGGTAGAAGTGCAGCGCCTCCTCGTCGTCACGGGTGCTCAGCACCACGTGCCCCAGGCCCTGCTCGCCCGTCACGAAGGTGTGCCCGTACGGGCTGACCACGCGCCGGTGTTGCAGCGCGGCGCCGTGGAAGACCTCCAGCGTGTTGCCGGACGGGTCGTCGAAGCGGATCAGCCCGGCCACCTTGCGGTCGGCGAGATCGGCGTCGCTGGCCTTCTCCACCGCCACGCCCGCGGCGTCCAGCGCCGCGGCGACCTCGGCCAGCTCGCCCTCGTTCGCCACCTCCCAGCCGGCCTGGGCGAGCCGGTCCCGCTCACCGGGGAAGATCACCAGGCGCGCCGGGAAGTCGTCCATGCGCAGGTAGAGGGCCTCGGGATCGCTGCCCCTGCCCTCCACCATGCCCAGCACCTTGAGGCCGTACTCGCGCCACGCCGGCACGTCCGTGGCCTCGATCCGCAGGTAGCCCAATGACCTGATGCCCATCTCAGTCCTCGCTCAGGAAGTCGATGGCGAGCCGGTTGAACTCGTCGAACTTCTCCAGCTGCGCCCAGTGCCCGCAGCCGCCGAACACGTGCAGCTGGGCGCGGCGGATCAGCTTCAGCGCCACCAGTGCCCCGTCCAGCGGGTTGACCCGGTCCTCACGGCCCCAGACCAGCAGCACCCGCTGCCGGAGCCGGTGCGCCTCGCGCCAGAGCATGCCTTCCTCGAAGGTGTCCGGCCGGGAGAAGGAGGCGCCCATGGCGGCCATGGCCTTCAGCGACTCCGGCTGCTTGGCGTACTCGAAGCGCTCGTCCACCAGCTCGTCGGTGATCATCTTCTGGTCGAAGACGAGGGTCTTGAGGAACGCCTTGAGCGCGTCACGCGTCGGCGACGCGCCGAAGGCCCCCAGCCGTTTCACGCCTTCGGTCGGGTCCGGCGCGAAGACGTTGAGACCGAGGCCGCCCGGAGCCATCAGCACCAGCCGGCCGGCGCGGTCGGGGTACTTCAGCGCGAACCGCACGGCCGTGCCGCCTCCGAGGGAATTCCCCAGCAGATCGGCCTTGTCGACCCCGAGTTCGTCCAGCAGGGCCTTCAGGGCGTCGGCGCTGTGCGTGAAGTACTGGCCGTGCTCGGTCGGCTTGTCGGACAGCCCGAAGCCGGGCTGGTCCGGCGCGATCACCCGGAAGTGCTTGGCGAACACCGGGATGTTGCGGCCGAAGTTGCTCCACGCCGACGCGCCCGGTCCGCCGCCGTGCAGCAGCACCAACGGTTTGCCGGCGCCGGCCTCGTGGAAGTGGAGCCGGATCTGACACTTCTCGGTGTACGTCATAGCATGGCGTCCTGCACCGGGATGCCGAACTCGCCGTTGCCGAACATGGCCAGCGCGCGCTCGGGGTCGTTGATGGCGTGCACACGGCCGGCGTGGGCGTCCCGCCAGAACCGCTGGATCGGCGTGCCGACCCGCAGCGCCCGGCCGCCGGAGTTCTCGAACAGCAGGTCGATCGCCTCGATGGCCCGGCCCGTGCCGCGGACCTGGTCACGGCGGATGCGCAGCCGGAGCGGCAGGGGAATCCGCTCGCCGCGGTTGGCCAGGTCCATCAGCTCGGTCATGTTGTGCTTGAGCTGCAACCAGGCCGCGTCGATCTCACCGGCCGCGTGGGCGATGCGGACCTTGGCGAACGGGTCCTCGTTGGAGCGTTCTCCCTTGTAGGACACGCGAACCCGGGCCGCCATGTGGGCGACGTGGGCCTCGTAGGCGCCGGTGGCCATGCCGATGATCGGCGTGGTGATGGCGTAGGAGAACAGCGAGGCGAACGGCAGCTTGTACAGCGGCGAGGTGTTGACCTCCTGGCCCGGGCACACGCATTTCGACGTGTCGGCGAAGCTCAGCGCCCGATGCCTGGGCACGAACACCTTGTCCACGATGACGTCGTTGCTGCCGGTGCCGCGCAGGCCGACCGTGTCCCACACGTCCTCGATGACATAGTCCTTGCGCGGCAACAGAAACGTGCAGAAGTCGACCTGCTTGCCGCCCTCGCCGGTGACGACGCCGCCGAGGAACACCCAGGACGCGTGGTCGCAGCCCGAGGAGAAGCTCCAGCGGCCGGTCAGCTCGTAGCCGCCGTCGACCAGCTCGGCCCGGCCGGTCGGCGCGTACGAGGACGAGATGCGGCTGTCCGGGTCCTCGCCCCAGACCTCGCGCTGCGCCTCGTCCGGGAACAGTCCCAGCTGCCAGGGATGGATGCCGACCACGGAGCTGACCCAGCCGGTCGACCCGCAGGCGCCGGCGATCGCCCGGATCGTCTCGTAGAACGTGACCGGGTCCGCCTCGAACCCGCCGTAGCGGGCCGGCTGCAGCAGCTTGAACACGCCGGCCAGCTGCAAGGCCTTGATCGACTCGTCCGGCACCCGCCTGCGGTCCTCGGCCTCCTGGGCCCGCTCACGCAGCGCCGGCAGGACATCCCGGACCGCCGCGGTCACCTGCTCGCTCATGGACCTAGACTAGAACGTGTTCTCGTTTGTGTCGACCGCTGACGGTAGCCATCCGACGCCACGAAACTATAACCTGTTCCAGTAGTCGCCTCTGGAGGTGTGATGGGTACCGACGTCCGCACGATCGAGGCCGGCGCGCCGCCGTCCCGGTTCGCTCGGGGCTGGCACTGCCTGG
Source organism: Kutzneria kofuensis (assembly GCF_014203355.1). NCBI lineage: Bacteria > Bacillati > Actinomycetota > Actinomycetes > Pseudonocardiales > Pseudonocardiaceae > Kutzneria > Kutzneria kofuensis. The sequence continues at coordinate 7,312,665 of NZ_JACHIR010000001.1, read as the reverse complement.
GGCTGGTCGAGCACTTCGCCGACGGCAAGCCGCACGCCGTGCAGGCCTTCGGCACCAAGCTGGTGGTGTTCCAGGGCTCCGACGGTCAGCTCAACGTACTGGACGCCTACTGCCGGCACATGGGTGGTGATCTCAGCCAGGGCACGGTGAAGGGGACCGAGGTGGCCTGCCCGTTCCACGACTGGCGATGGGGCGGCGACGGCCGCTGCAAGTCGATCCCGTACGCCAAGCGGGTGCCGCTGCGGGCGCGCACCCGGGCGTGGACCACGTGCCAGCAGAACAAGCAGCTGTTCGTCTGGCACGACCCGCAGGGCAACCCGCCGCCGCCCGAGCTGGCGATCCCCCGGATCGAGGGCGCCTTCTCCGACGAGTGGAGCGACTGGACCTGGGACTCGGTGCTGATCGAGGGGGCCAACTGCCGCGAGATCGTGGACAACGTGGTGGACATGGCCCACTTCTTCTACGTCCACTTCGCCTTCCCCACGTACTTCAAGAACGTCTTCGAGGGGCACACCGCCAGCCAGTACCTGAACTCCAAGGCGCGGCCGGACGTCAACACCAGCTCCACCTATTCGGGGGCGAACGACCTGGCCACGCGCTCGGAGGCGTCCTACTACGGGCCGTCGTACATGATCGACTACCTGTGGAACGACGTGCGCGGCGCGACCGTGGAGACGGTGCTGATCAACTGCCACTACCCGGTGACGCCCAACTCCTTCGTGCTGCAGTGGGGAGCGATCGTCAAGAAGTTCCCCGGCATCGACGACGCGCAGGCCAACAAGATCGCCGCCAAGTTCGCCAAGAACACCGGCGTCGGTTTCCTGCAGGACGTGGAGATCTGGCGCAACAAGGCGCGGGTGGACAACCCGCTGCTGTGTGAGGAGGACGGGCCGGTGTACCAGCTGCGGCGCTGGTACGAACAGTTCTATGTGGACGTGGAGGACGTCCAGGACGACATGGTGCGGCGGTTCGAGTTCGAGGTGGACACCACGCGGGCCAACGAGGTGTGGCAGCAGGAGGTCGCCGAGAACCTGGCCCGGCGTGGCGGCTGAGCCCGTGCGCGAGTCGGCCAGGTACCTGACCGAGGGGCTGCGGCCGCACGTGTGCGACGGCTGCGGCACCACGGTGCTGGTCAAGAAGAACAGCCTGCAGCACACCAGCGTGCAGTGGCAGACCGACACCTCCGCCTGCCCGCTTCTCGGGCCCTTGGTCGCGGGCTGCCCGGCATTGCGGGACAGCATCGATCGCGCGGTGCGGGACGGGTCGATCGAGGTGCCGTCGGATGACTGAGCCGGTACGCGTCGCCGAGGTGATCGAGGAGACTCCCGACGCCCGATCCCTGGTGTTGGATGCGGACTTCTCCTACGAGCCGGGACAGTTCGTCACGTTCCGGCTGCCGAACGGGCTGGAGCGGTGCTACTCGCTGTCCAGTTCCCCTTACACCGGCGAGAAACCGACCGTCACCGTGAAGCGGATGCCGGGCGGCGAGTGCTCCGGCTGGATGTGTTCCGCCGTCGTGGCCGGGACGGTGTTGGACGCCCGGCCGCCCGCCGGCGTGTTCACCCCGTCGTCGCTGGACCGGGACCTGGTGCTGTTCGCCGGCGGCAGCGGGATCACGCCGGTGATGTCCATCGTCAAGTCGGTGCTGGCCGCCGGCTCGGGGCGGCTGGCTCTGTTCTACGCCAACCGTGATCCTTCTTCCGTGATCTTCGCCGACGAGCTGCGGCGGTTGGCTTTCGAGCACCCGGACCGGCTCCAGGTGACGCACTGGCTGGAGTGCCTGCAGGGCATTCCGTCGGTGGCGCAGCTTGCCGTGTGGGCGGCACCTTTCTCTCGGCGGGAGGCCTTCGTGTGCGGGCCCGGGCCGTTCATGGACGCCGTGGTCTCCGTGCTGCCGTCGGCCCGGGTCGAACGGTTCGACGTCTTCCAGGAGACCATTGCCGACACCGGGTCCTCGTCCACTGTGGAGGTTTCCCTGGACGGCTCGCGCAGGCGATTGGCGTGGCCGTCGCATCGACGGTTGTTGGATGTGCTGCTGGACAACGGGTTGGATGCGCCCTACTCGTGCCGGCAGGGCCAGTGCAGCGCTTGCGCGTGCCGGATCGTGCGGGGCGAGGTTCGCCTGCTGCACAACGAGGTGCTCGACGACGAGGACCTTGCCGAGGGTTATGCCCTGGCCTGCCAGGCCCTTCCCGTGACGGACGAGGTCGAGATCACCTACGAGGACTGACCGGCTTTCACCGGACTACAACGCCTGGCGCGCCTCGGCCAGCAACTCGACCTGCCGGAACCAGTCGCCGCCGGCGAAGCTGACCACCAGCTCCTCCGCCCCGGCGGCGAAGTGGCTGGCCATGCGGTCCGCCGCCTCCGCGCCGACGCCCGTGATCGGGATCGACTCGGCCTGCTCCAGCGGCATCTTGAAGCCGTTGGCCAGGCTGGACACCAGGGCCTGGCGACTGGGCGCGCCGTCGCCGAGCGAGGCCACGACGCCGGTGGTGATGCCGGGCGCCGGGCGGCCGCGCTGCTCGGCGCCGTCGTACAGGATCTGCCGGACGGCGGCCACGGATGTCGGCGTCACCATCGACGGGAACCAGGCGTCGCCGAACTCCAGCGTCCGGCGGATGGCCACCCGGCCGGCACCGCCGACGATCACCGGCGGCATCGGCGAACCCGGCGCCAGGGTGATCGTCGGCGTGCCGGGCAGATGGGCCAGCTTCGTCGGCTTTCCGGTCACCAGGCCGGGAAGCACGGCCAGCGCGGCGTCGGTCAGCCGGCCGCGTTCGCCCTGCGGCACGCCGACCGCCTGCCAGGAGGAGACGCCGTGCGGCGTGCCGCCGGAGCCCACGCCCAGCAGCACCCGGTTGCCGGACAGCTGTTGGAGGGCCGTGATCTGCTTCGCCACCGCCGCGACCGGCCGCAGCGGCAGGATCAGCACGCCGAAGCCGACCCGGAGTCTCTCCGTCACCGCGGCCGCCGTGGTCAACACGATCATCGCGTCCAGCATCGGGGTGCCGGAGCCGACCACGATCTGGTCGCCGGCCCAGACCGCGTCCAGACCATGCTCCTCCGCGTGTCGCGCATACGCGACGACATCGCCCGGACTGCCGCCCCGACCCACGGTCGGCAGGAACACACCGACCCGCACGGCGGCATTCTATCCGGGCATCCGAGCGGTCACCGCGACCGTCGCGTACGGCAGCGTGAACCCGTCGCCGAGCGCCGGCTTCATGGCGGTCAGGATCTCCGCGCGCTGCTCGTCGGTGAGCGGGGTCATGCTGCCGTGCGTGGCGAGCAACTCCAGCCACTCGTCACGGGTGTAGTGGCGTTCCCAGTCGTAGCGCCACTGCTCCGGTTCCTCGAAGCCGGCCTGGCGCAGGCCGTCCGCGGTGAGGTCGAACTGCCCCTGGTACAGGTCGATCATCGACCGGTTGGCGGTGAAGTCGAACGGCGAGTCGGGGACGACGCCCGTGTAGACCTTCGCGAACGCTTCCCCGATCGGCTTCGGCAGGTCGAAGACGTGCCAGAACGCCGCCAGCCGGCCGCCGGGGCCGAGCACCTCGGCGGCCTTGGCCGCGCCCTTGACCGGGTCGACCCAGTGCCAGGCGGTGCCGGAGACCACCGCGTCGAACCGGCGGCCCCGGTCGTCCCAGGTCTCGAAGGTGGACACCTCCGTCTCGACGCCGGTCGTGCGGGCGAAGTCGGCCATCCGGGCGTCCGGCTCGACGCCGAGGACCGTGCAGCCCGCGGCCTGGAACTGCCGGGCCTCGATGCCCGTGCCGCAGCCGACGTCGAGCAGCTTCTTCCCGGGGCTACCGGCGACTATCCGCGTGATCAGGGCATCCGGATAGGACGGTCGGTTCCGGTCGTACCGCTGGGCATCGATCCCGAACGACTCCGCGACCTTCCGGCGCTCCTCCGAAGTGGGCATGCGCCCACCTTAGTGGGCGACCGCCCACTTGGATAGAGTTCTCCCCGTGCCGACCGGCGTGCATATCCAGGACGCTCGCGCGCAGCTGTTCGACGCCGCCGAGCGGGTGCTGCTGCGCGACGGGCCGCACGCGCTGACCAGCCGGGCCGTCACCACCGAGGCCGGGTTCGCCAAGGGTGTGCTGCACCGGCACTTCGAGGACTTCGACGGCTTTCTCACCGAGCTGGTGCTCGACCGCATCGCCCGCCTGTCCGACCTGCCCCTCGTGCCCGGCGCCGGCACCGTCGTCGAGACCCTCACCGACTTCCTGACCGCCGTCTTCTCCTCCGTCGCCGTCGCCATCGTCGCCCTGATCACCTTCCGCGACGACCTGCGCCGGCGGCTACGCGAGATCCGCGGTCCCGGCGTCCCCCTCGCCTCCGAGGCCGCCGCCCTGGTCCACGGCTACCTCCGCGCCGAACGGGACCTCGGCCGCCTCCCCGCCGACGCCGACCTCGACACCCTCGGGCTCACCCTGATCGGCGGCAGCCACATGCTCTTCGCCGACCGCCAGTCCGGCTCGCCCTCCCGCGACGCCGTGCGGCGCATGGTCACCACCGTGCTCCCGTGACCTGGCGCACCAGGTCGGCGGCCACATCCAGCTCCCGCTTCGACCGCCCCGCCCGCTGGCGCTGCGACCGCCGCTAGCCGAGCAGGCCCAGGACGTCTTCGATCGGCAGGTCGGCCCGGTCCTTGGCGGCGTCCCAGCGGCGCATGGTTTCCGCCGAGCCTCGGGCCAGGCCGTCGGGGAGGCCGGCGGCGCGGAGGGTGGCGGCGGCTTCGAGTATCTCCGGAGCCCAGCGCCAGCCGCGGGCGGCCATGTTCGGGTAGGCGTCGACCTGCAACAACGGCCGGGCGTGGAGGCGTTCGGCCTCCGCCAGGAGCTGGTCGCCGACGCCGTGGGCGGCGGCGAGGGCGTGGGAGACGGCCGCCAGGGCCCAGGTCGTCTTCTGGTACGAGGCGTAGGCGATCTTCAGCGCGGAGGCGACGCCGACGTCGCCCGGCAGGACGACGACGTCGAGGGCGGTGCCGGCGAACAGCTCGGGCACGCCGGTCGCGTCGCCGGAGAGGTAGAGCCGGGTGGTGCCGGGCTGCGACGGCGGTCCGCCGATGATGCCGCCGTCGACGACACGGGCGGACGGCAGCAACCCGGCGATCCGCCGCGACCGCTCGGGGGCGATGGCGTTGGCCTCGACGTAGACGCCGGTGAAGCCGGCAACCTCCCTAGCCACGTCCTCGGCGAAGGCGGGTGGACAGATGGAGAGGACGACGTCGGATTCGGCCAGGGCGGAGTCGAGGTCGGGCCGTTCGACCAAACCGGCGTCAAGAGCCCGACGACAGGTGGCGTCGCTGCGGCCGGCGCCGACCCAGAGCACGGTGGCCCCGGCGGACACGGCCTGCCGGCCGACGGCGGCGCCCATCGCGCCGGGATGCAGCAAGGTGACGACGGTCATGGCTCAAGTTCTACCGCCCGCGCAGCTCCAGGGCGATGTCGATGAGCTGGTCCTCCTGCCCGCCGACGAGCCGCCGCTCACCGGCACGGACCAGGATCTCGGGACCGGAGACGCCGTAGCGTTCGGCCTGGCGGTAGGCGTGCCGCAGGAAGCTGGAGTAGACGCCGGCGTAGCCCATGAGCAGGGCCATGCGGTCGAGCCGGCACTCCTGGTCCATCACGGGGGCGACGACGTCCTCGGCGGCGTCGAGGATCTTGAAGAAGTCGATGCCGGTGTCGATCCCCAGCTTGTCGCACACGCCGACGAAGGCCTCGACGGGGGTGTTGCCGGCGCCGGCGCCGAAGCGGCGGGCGCTGCCGTCGATCTGGCGGGCGCCGGAGCGGACGGCGATGACGGAGTTGGCGACGCCGAGACCGAGGTTTTCGTGGCCGTGGAAGCCGACGGTGGCATCGGACCCGAGTTCGGCGACGAGGGCGGAAACCCGGTCGCCGACCTGGTCCATGATCAGCGCGCCGGCGGAGTCGACGACGTACACGCACTGGCAGCCGGCGTCGGCCATGATCCTTGCCTGCCCGGCCAACACCTCCGGCGGCTGGGAGTGGGCCATCATCAGGAAGCCGACGGTTTCCAGCCCACGGTCCCGGGCCAGGCCGAAGTGCTGCACGGAGATGTCGGCCTCGGTGCAATGCGTGGCGATACGGCAGATCCGCGCGCCGTTGTCGGCGGCGACGAGGATGTCGTCCTTGACGCCGACGCCGGGCAGCATCAGGAAGGCGATCTTCGCCCGCCGCGCGGTGGCGACGGCGGTCTTGATCAGCTCCTGTTCCGGCGTGTGGCTGAAGCCGTAGGTGAACGACGAGCCGCCGAGCCCGTCGCCATGGGTGACCTCGATGACCGGAACGCCGGCATCGTCCAGCGCCCCGACGATGTTGCGCACGTCGTCGACGGTGAACTGGTGCCGCTTGGCGTGCGAACCGTCCCGCAGCGAGGTGTCGGTGACACGGACGTCCATCGCTCAGCCCTTCGCCAGTTGCTCGCCGACGCGCGTGGCGGCGGCGGTCATGATGTCCAGATTCCCCGAGTACGACGGGAGAAAGTCGCCGGCGCCCTCGACCTCGATGAACACGCAGACCCGGGCCATGCCGCCGGTCGCGGCGGACGGCGGGTCGAACTGGGGCTCGTCCAGCAGCCGGTACCCGGGCACGTAGCCGGCGACCTCGGCGACCATGTCCCGAATGGACACTGCCACCAGCTCGGTGTCGGCATCCTCGGGGATGGCGCAGAAGATGGTGTCCCGCATGACCATCGGCGGCTCGGCCGGGTTCAGCACGATGATCGCCTTGCCTTTGCGGGCGCCGCCGATCACCTCGATGCCGTGGCTGGTGGTCCGGGTGAACTCGTCGATGTTGGCGCGCGTGCCGGGTCCGGCCGACCGCGACGACACGGTGGCCACGATTTCCGCGTAGCTGACCGGAACCGCGCGTGAGACGGCCTTGACGATCGGGATGGTCGCCTGGCCGCCGCAGGTGATCAGGTTGACGTTCGGGGCGGCCAGGTGCTCGCCGAGATTGACCGGCGGCACCACGTACGGCCCGACGGCGGCCGGCGTCAGGTCGATGGCCTTGATGCCAGCCTTTTCGTAGCGCGGGGCGTTGGCCCGGTGCACGGCGGCGGAGGTCGCCTCGAACACCAGGTCCGGCCGCTCGTCCTGGGCCAGCAGCCAGTCCACGCCCTCCGTCGACGTCCGCAAGCCGTGTTCCCGCGCCTGGGCCAGGCCTTCGCTCGCCGGGTCGATACCGACCATCCACTGTGGATCGACGAGGTCGGAGCGGAGCAGCTTGTACATCAGATCGGTGCCGATGTTGCCGGAGCCGACGATCGCGGCCGTCGCGGTCATGCCACGCCTCCCCATGAGGTCGTCGATGCGAAGGTCAGGGAAACTCGGCCCAGGCCGGTGAAGTCGGCCTGGAAGCGGTCGCCGGCCCGGACGTCGATCGCTTTCGTGCACGATCCGGGAAGCACGATGTTTCCGGCTCGGAGACGAACACCGAAATCGGCGACCCTGCGCGCGAGCCACGCAACGGCGGTGACCGGATTGCCGAGCACGGCGTCGGATCGGCCTTCGGCGACGACTTCCCCGTTACGTCGCAACGTCGCCTCGATCTTGCGAACGTCCACCGCGCCGGGCGGAACCCGGGCCGGCCCGAGCACGAACCCGGCCGAGGACGCGTTGTCGGCGATGGTGTCGGCCAGCCCGATCCGCCAGTCCGCGATCCGGCTGTCGATCAGCTCGATCGCCGGCGCCAGCGCCGCGGTCGCCGCCAGCACGTCCTCCTCGGTGCAGCCCGCGCCCGGCAGGTCCGCGCCCAGCACGAAGCCGACCTCGACCTCCACCCGCGGCTGGCAGTACTTGCGGGCCGGTACCGAATGCCGCTCGTCCAGCGCCATGTCGTCGAGCAGGTGCCCGTAGTCGGGCTCGTCCACGCCCATCATCTGCTGCATGACCAGCGACGACAGCCCCACCTTGTGCCCCAGCACCGGCCGCCCGCGGCGGCGGATGTTGAGCAGCTGGATCTCGTAGGCGTCCACGACGTCGATATCCGGCCAGGTCGAGGTCAACGGCGGAATCGGCACGCGGTCCCGCTCCGCGTCACGAAGCCGGTCGGCCGCCTCGGCACGCTGGTCAGCGCTGAGCACCGGACCTCCTCACCGCCGCGACGTGCCGCCCGGCGCGTCGGCCCGAATACACGCAGTCGGCCAGGGACAGGCCGCTCACGTACGAGTTGGAGCAGATGCCGACGGCGTTGCGGCCGGCGGCGTAGAGGCCGGGAATGGCCGTCCCATCGGCGGAAAGAGCCTCGCCGGTGTTCTCGTCGACGACAAGACCGCCGAGCGTCAGCATGGGACAGGGGTAGCCGATGCTGCGCTTGATGGAGACGTCGATGAGCGAGAACGGCGCCTGCCCCTCGAAGTCCTTGATGGTGACGCCGGTTCGGCGGGCGAGCTCGTCGAGCGAATGAGCGGTTGTTCGGGCCCGACCGAACAGGTAGCGGGTCTGCAGGCGCTGGAACCACGTGGTCTGCCACGGGATCTGACGTTTGGCCTCGGCCAGCGTGGCGCCGTCGACGAGCAGCCACCCCTTGCCGCCGTGCTCGGTGATCATCGCGTGGCCGACGGCGGCGCCGTAGCGGTTGAGGTCGCAGATCTCCTCACCCTGCTGGTTGATCAGCTTCCCCTTCATCAGGGCGCTCGGCGGCGTCACGAACCGCCACGCGGACACGTGATCGAGCTTCGCGGTGGCGGCGCCGATGTCCGCGCCGAGGCGGATGCCGCTGCCGTCGTCACCGAGGGTGCCGAGCGGGAGTCCGCGCCGGTAGGCGGGTGCGTGTTCCCGCATCATCACGGGGTTCGCGACGAAGCCGCCGGCGCAGAGGATCACACCGTCCCGGGCGGAGACGGTGATCTCGGTGCCGTGCCGGCTCTCGATGCGCCGGATGGAGCGATGCAGTCGCCGTCGCAGCGACAGCACGTACAGGCCGGGCTTGGCCGCGAGCTTGCCGAGGAACCGGTGCACCCGCGCGGGAAACCCGGTCAGCTGGCGGCACTGCACGCCAACCACCCGGCCGTTCGGGTCGGTGATCAGCCGCTGTGCGGTGGTGCGCCGCAGGATCCGCACGCCCCGGTCGATCGCGGCCCGCTCCAGGCGTTGGAACAGCAGCTTCCCCGAGGTGCCGCGGCCGGCGGTGCGGTGACCGCGCGGGGCCGGCCGGTCGAACAGCGTCTCGCTGCCGGAGTAGTAGAGGTAGTGCCGGTCGGTCGGGTACGACGTCTTGTACGGGCAGACGCTGGACGCGAAGGGCACGCCCTTGTCCTCCAGCCACGCCAGCATGTCGGGGCTGCCGTCGCAGAAGTCGCGCAGGGTCTGCGGCGTGACGGCGTCGCCGACCTCGTGAGCGAGGTAGTCGTACATGGCGTCGGGCGTGTCGGCGATGCCGGCCTTGGCCTGCTGGGCGGTGCCGCCGCCGGCGTACACCACGCCGCCGGACAGCGCGGTGGCCCCGCCGCCGTCGAACCGGTCGAGCACGATCACGTCCGCTCCCGCGTCGGCGGCCTCGATCGCGGCGCACGCGCCGGCCGCCCCGAATCCGACCACCACGACCCCGGCAAGCACCCGACCTCCCGAGTGGAACGTGTTTCAGTTTCTACCGTCCCCAACCATAGCGTTCCGGGCGTTCTTGTCTATAACCTGTTCTACATGCCAGAGTTCGACACCGTTGTCGTCGGCAGCGGGGCAGCCGGCATGACGGCCGCGCTGACCGCCGCCAGCCGCGGCCTGAGCACGGTCGTGCTGGAGAAGGCCGACCGGTTCGGCGGCTCGACCGCCCGGTCCGGCGGCGGCATCTGGATCCCCAACAACGAGGTGCTCGCCCGGGCCGGCGCCCGCGACAGCGCCGAGGATGCCCGCGCCTACCTGGCGTCGATCGTCGGCGACGACGCGTCGGCCGAGCGGCAGCGCGCCTACCTCGACCACGGCCCGACGATGCTGTCGTTCGTGCTGGCCACCACGCCGCTCCGGCTGCGCTGGGTCACCGGCTACAGCGACTACTACCCCGAGCAGCCGGGCGGCCGGCCGCTCGGCCGGTCCGTGGAGCCGCGCCCGCTGGACGGCCATCTGCTCGGCGACGATCTTCGGCTGCTGGCCAAGCCCTACCTGCCGAGCCCGCTGCCGATCACCGCCGCCGACTACAAGTGGCTGACGTTGATCGCCCGCAACGCCCGTGGTCCCGTCCGCGCGGCCAGGGTCGGGATACGCGGGATCATCGGCCGGCTGCGCCGGCAGCGGTTGTTGACGATGGGGCAAGCGCTTGCGGCCGGGCTGCGGGTAGGACTTCGACGAGCGGGCGTGGACGTCCAGCTCGGCACACCACTGGTTTCGCTGCTGACGGAAGGCGATCGCGTCGTCGGCGTCGTCACGCCCACGGGTACATACCGTGCCCGATATGGGGTGTTGTTGGCCTCCGGCGGCTTCGAGCACAACGAGGCGATGCGGTCGAAGTGGCAGGACATCGGTACCGAGTGGACGGTCGGCGCGCCGACGAACGAGGGCGACGGCATCCTGGCCGGCCAGGAACTCGGCGCTGACGTCGCCCTGATGGACGACGCGTGGTGGGGCCCGTCGATCCCGCTGAGCGGCGGACCGTACTTCTGCCTGTCGGAACGCACCCTGCCCGGCTGCATCCTGGTCAACGGCGAGGGCCGCCGCTTCGTCAACGAGGCCGCGCCGTACGTCGACGCCGTGCATGCCATGCGGGACACGGGAAGCGTGCCGGCCTGGCTGGTCGCCGACCAGCGCTACCGTGATCGCTACGTCTTCGCCGCCGTGCCGCCGCGACGGCCGCTGCCCGGCCGCTGGTACAAGTGCGGCGCCGTGCACCGGGCGCAAACGTTGGCGGAACTGGCATCGGCCATCGGCGCGCCGGCCGACGCCTTGCAGGACACCGTCTCCACCTTCAACGGCTACGCCAGAACCGGCAAGGACCTGGACTTCGGCCGCGGCGACAGCGCGTACGACCACTATTACGGGGATCCGCGGGTCCGCCCCAATCCCAGCCTCGCCGAGCTGGTCAAGCCGCCGTTCTACGCGGTCCGGATCGTGCCCGGCGATCTCGGCACCAAGGGCGGCCTGTGCACCGACGCCGACGGCCGGGTGCTGCGCCCGGACGGCTCGGCCATTCCCGGCCTGTACGCCGCCGGCAACGCCAGCGCCTCGGTGATGGGCCACACCTACGCCGGCCCCGGCGCGACCATCGGCCCGGCGATGACCTTCGGTTACCTTGCGGCGCTTGCCATGTCGGCGGTGAAGGAGCAGTCCGGTGTCCATTGATCCCGAGATCGCCGTCGGCGCGTCGCTGGGCGCCCGTGAGTTCGAGTGGTCGGCCTCGGACGTGATCCTCTATCACCTGGCCCTCGGCGCCACCGAACTGAAGTACGCCTTCGAGCCGCAACTCACCGTGCTGCCGACGTTCGGCGTCGTCGCGCCCACCTTCCACGTGACCGAGCCGCCCACAGTGGTGTTCCCCGGTATCGACATCGACCTCGCCGACACCTTGCACGGCTCGCAGCAGATCACCGTGCACGGCCCGCTGCCCACCAGCGGCAAGGCGCGGGCCACCGGCCGGATCGCCGACGTCTACGACAAGGGCTCCGCCGCCGTGATCGTCACCGAGTTCGAGGTCGCCGACCTCGACGGCACCCCGCTCTACACCATGCGCTCCGAGATCTTCGCCCGTGGCCACGGCGGTTTCGGCGGCCAGCGGGGGCCGTCGGCGAAGACCGCTCCCCCGGACGGCCCGCCGGACGCCGTCCTCGTCACGGAAACGTTGCCGCAGCAGGCCCTGTGGTACCAGCTCTGCGGCGACCGCAATCCGCTGCACGTCGACCCCGAGTTCGCCGCCCGCGCCGGCTTCCCGCGACCGATCCTGCACGGCCTGTGCACGTACGGCATGGTGTACAAGTCCATTGTGGACCACCTCGGCGAGGTGGTCCCCCACTACCAGGCCCGGTTCGCCGGGGTGGTGTTCCCCGGCGACACCCTGCGCACCCGCCTCTGGGACGGCGCCTTCGCCACCTACGTCGACGACCGCCCGGTCCTCACCGGCACCTACACCTCCGGGTGAGGAAGGCCGGCATCGTCGGTCGTGATCGGGAATTCCGCTCGTAGCGTGGTCCCCTGTCCGCGCGGGCTGTCGATGTGGAGCCGGCCGCCGAGCGCCTCGGCGCGATCTTTGAGGCCGAGCAGACCGGTGCCGGCGGCGAGGTCGGCGCCACCGATGCCGTCGTCGTGAACCTCGATCCGGAGGACGTCGTCGGTGATCCCGATGGTGATCGTGATGATGGACGCCTGCGCGTGCTTGACCGCGTTCGTCACCGCTTCGGACACGATGTAGTACCCGTTGATCGCGAGTCGCTCCGGCAGTCGCATGGTGGCAGGCACGCGGAGGTCCACGGGGACGCGGGAGCGCCGCGTCAGGGCCCTGAGCGCGGGAACGAAACCGGCTTCGATGAGGATGGCGGGATGGATGCCACGCGCCATCTCGCGTAGTTCATCCATCGCATCCACCAGTCCGACAGCGATACTGTCCAGTTCCCGGCGCAGTCCGTCGAACCGAGCCGGCACCGCCGCCTGCGTCGCGCGCAGCCGCAGCGTCAGCGAGACCAGACGCTGCTGGACACCGTCGTGCAGGTCGCGTTCGATGCGTCGACGCGTTTGGTCGGCCGTGGCGACGATGCGGGCCCGAGAGGCCGCCAGCTCGGCCCGGGCGTCGGCGTTCTCGATCGCGGTGGCGACGAGCTCGGTGAAACGGGCGATCTGCGACTCAGTGTCCGCGGGGAAGCGCACGTCGCTCTTGACCGATGCGGAGATCACACCCCACAGGCGGCCGGCGACGACGATCGGACAGCCGACCGACGAGCGGATCCCCAGTGCGCGCCACCTCCGCGACCGCGCCCGCCGCGTCCGCGTAGCTGTCGACCCGGACCGGGTTCCCGGTCTCCCGAATGCCGCGCGCGACGCTCGGTCCGTCGAGTTCGACCCGCCCGCCCGCAGACCGGTCGGCAGGCGACCTGCTCCAGCCGGCGATCCCGGTCACCGTCCCGTCCGCCTCGAAGCGCCCCATGTGCGCGAGATCCGCCCGGCAGAGCAGACCGACTTCGCGCGTGACGGCCTCGAAGAGCACCGATGGCGGAACCGACTGTGCGACGAGGGTCGCGACCCGCCGCAACGCGGACTGCTCCTCCGTCAGCCATGCGGATTCCAGTGCCGCTCGCCGCAGTCGTGACGCCAGCTCACCCACCGCCACCGCTGCCACGACCACCGACGTGACCAGGAAGACACCCAATGCCACGGTGCTCCGCCAGTCGGCGATCTCCCATGTGTATTCCGGAGGAACGAACAGGTAGAAGTAGATCCCGACGCTCAGCAGCGCCGTGACCACCGCCAGCCTGGTACCCCACACGAGAGCGACCGGCAGCACCACCGGCATGTAGAGCGTCAACAGGTTCAGTGGCGGAATGAACGGCTCGACGAGCTTGACGACGCTGGACACCGCAGCCAGCATCACCACACTGGCGAGCAGTCCACTCATCCGGTGCGCGGTAGACGACCTTGCCTGGCGTAATGCCATTCCGTCCCTATCCCAGCGCCGCAGGACCGCGCTGCCGTCGACGACCTCAACGACCCCGCCAAGGATCGCTCATGCGCTCGTAAAGCGTCGTTGACCACTACACGCCGGGAGAGCGTGGAACGCAATGCCACCCTGTCCGGGAAGTGACGACAGCGCGGTGACAAAACGCCCAGACAGCCGGGGCTCGCTCCGCGGTAATCGGGTTTTGGCCAGCCCTGGCCAGTGGCGTCACGTCGCCGCCCATGTCGAGGACCGCGTGGCGCTCACCGGTTCTGTTCCGTCTCCCGGAACGGCGTGAGGAAGCCGCCCCCACGGACTGCTATTCGTTGACGGGCGAATCATTCCGTGGGAGGTCCCGATGCGGGAGCAACACGCTGCGGCCGAGGCAATCACCTGGAACCTGCTCACCGGGCCGACCTTCTGGGACTTCTGGCTGGGCCTGGCCGTCGGACTGTGCCACGTGTCCGCCGTGCCCCACCTCGCCGCCGCGTTCGGCTCCACCGGCGAGTTCGAGTCGGATCCCAACGCCCGCAGCAAGTCGGCGCTGCGGCTGCTGCTCACCGTCGCCCGCCTGGGGACCGAGCATCCGACGACGCGGGCGGCGCTGAGCCGGATGAACCAGGGCCATCGCCACGTCCGGCTCACGCGCGACGACGTCCGCTACGGGCTGGCGGTGGTCGCGGAGTACCCGATGTGGTGGGCCGAGCGCTTCGGTCGCCGGCCGTGGTCGGACATCGAGGTGGCGGCCACCATCGCCTTCTACACCAGGCTCGGCCACCACATGGGGCTGCGCGATCTGCCCGGCGACCGCGCCGGCCTACAGCGGCTGATCGAGGACTACGAGCAGGAGCACCAGGATTTCTCGACAACGGGTGCCCGACTGGTCAGCGCACAGCTCACCGACGTCGTCGGCGGCAACAAGCTGCTGCAGACACTCGGCCGCGTCGGGCTGGCCTCCGCCCTCGGCGACCGTACCCGTGTGGCGGTCGGCCTTCCGGTCCTCGGTCCGGCGACGGCCATGATCGCGCGAACCTCGCTCCGCCTGCTCAGCCGCATCATGTCGAGAAGAACGCCGAGCCTGCCCTCCCTGGACGATCGCACGGTGCTCACCGAATCAACCGCAGCAGCACCGGTGCCAGCGTGACGACACCGAGCAGGATGGCCAGCGCGCCGTTGAGCACGAAGACCAACTGTCCCGCGTGGGAGTTCGAGTCGACGGTGAAGACGAGAACGGTGCTCGGCACCGCGACCACCGCGGCCAGCACGGCGCGGACGCGGTCAACCGGTCGGCCGAAGATCTCCACCCCGGCAGCGACCAGCCAGAACAGCACGACGAATCCCGGTCCATGGACGATCAGACCCCAGACCCCGGCCAGTGTGCCGATCCCGCACAGGCCCCAGATCCAGCGCTGGCGCGCCGCACCGACGCCGGTGGCGAAGGACTCGATCAGCCGCAGCCCGACATAGGCCAGCACCTCGTACTCGAACGTGCTGTTCGCCTCGGGGAGGTCGGCCCAGCCGTTCAGCCCCAGCATCACGCTGGCCAGCGCGAACGCGGCCGGCACCACCGTCCGCCAGGTCCACGCCGGTTGCGCCGGCCGGATCTTCACCGGCCGCGGAACCGACGCGGGGTGCGTGTGGGCCGCGCCGGTCGCGACGACGTGGATCTCCAGGCCCGCGACCGTGATCTCGCCACGCAGCGAATGCGCGGGATCCACCGACACCTCGAGGCCGTCCGCCACCGGCCGCACCATGATCCGCGGATCGGTCACCTGCCAGCCGCCGACCCGCGCGAGCGGCGGGCCGTCCAGCCGCAGCAGCCAGCTCGGCCGAGCCCCCGTCAACTCGATCACCCTCGTCGACGGGACCACCACGAGCTCCCGCAGCGCGGCCCGCGCCGCCTCGGCCACCTGCGGCACGTCGCTGCCGGCGATCCGGTCCAGCTCCTTCCTGGCCACCGTTGCCAGCCGAACATCCGTACCCAGCAACAGTTCCCGCAGACCGCGGACCGCGCCGACCCGGGTGAACAGGTTCGGCGCGGCGAGCGCGGCCAGAAGATCGTCGGGCAGCCGCGCGCGGCGCCTGCTCCGCGCCAGGTAGAGATCGCCGGACATCTCGATGTCCTTGGTCGGCGTCTGCGCCGGATTGCGCTCGCGGACGCGGTCGTAGACGTAGTCGTACAGCTCGTCCAGTGACACCAGGCCGTCGCCGTCGAGATCGGCCTCGCCCGTCCGCAGGCCCTCCACCAGGGCCGAGGTGAACACCGACGGTGTCGGCGCGCGGTCGTCGGCGAGTTCGTCGCCCTCGAAGGCGTACTCCATCGAACTGGACGCCGTGATCACCGCCCGGCCCCGGCCGCTGCCCTTGCTGCCGGTCGGAAAGCTGTCCATGACGGGGATGTCGCCAGCCGCTGCGGCCGCGTGTCGCTCGCGGTGAAGTACAGGTCGCCGGACTCGCCTTTCAGGCCGTGACACGACAGGTGCAGCAACCGCACGTCGCCCGGACGGCGGTCCGCGAAGAAGTCCTCGATGCGTGATCGCACCTCGTGCGCCTTCCCGTCGCGCAGGACGTCGACGGAGAAGGCGCCGATCTCCGGATCCGCCAGCACCGCGGCCAACGCCGTGGCGTCCACCGCCGCCGAGCGAAGATCACGCAGAGCGTCGTGCTCGTACGCACCGGTGGCGATGATCAGTGCTTCGCGCCGATCGACCATGACCGCTCCTGGCGTTCGGGGAATCCGCCCGAAGATCGCCGCAACCGGCCTCGACGTTAACGCCAGTGCTCCCGAAGCAGTGCCAGGTCCTCGGCCCGCATGGACTTCGCGTGCCCGGGTCGCGGGGTCAGCGGCTGCCGGAACAGCTCGACCGACACCGACTCCAGGCCGAGCCGGATGGCGACGGCGATGCGATGGTTGCCGTCGAGCGTGGCGAACTCCTCGTTGAAGCCGAGGCTGAGCGGGGTCAGGATGCCGCGCGTGCCGATGTCGGCGGTGAGGTTGTCGAGGTGGCGCGGGGTGTCGACGAGGGCGGAGCCGACGAGCTCGCGGTCGACGGCCCGGTACCTGGCAACCAGTTCCGTCGGCAGGTGGACCGGCATCACCGGTCCCGGGTCAGCACGAGACCGCTGGTCGGCACGCCGGTGCCGGCGGTGACGACGACGTTCTCCACGCCACGGACCTGGTTCACGGAGCTGCCCCGGATCTGCCGGACAGCCTCGGCGATGCCGTTCATGCCGTGAATGTACGCCTCGCCGAGCTGGCCGCCGTGCGGATTGAGCGGCAGCGTGCCGGTGAGCCCGATCCGCCCGTCGGCGATGAACTCCTTGGCCTCGCCGCGGCCGCAGAAGCCGAGCTCCTCCAACTGGATCAGCACGTACGGGGTGAAGTGGTCGTAGAGCACGGCGACGTCGATCTCGTCGGGCCCGAAACCGGCCTGCCGCCACAGCTGCCGCCCGACCAGGCCCATCTCCGGCAGGCGGCTCATCTCGTCCCGGTAGTAGCTGCTCATGACGTACTGATCGGCGGAACTTCCTTGCGCGGCAGCGGCGACGAGGGCCGGCGGCTGCGCGAGGTCGCGGGCCCTGGCCACGGAGGTCACCACGATGGCCACGGCGCCGTCGCTCTCCTGGCAGCAGTCGAGCAGGTGCAGCGGCTCGGTGATCCACCGCGAAGCCTGGTGTTCCTCCAGGGTGATCGGCCGCCCGTGGAACCACGCCTTCGGGTTGGTGGCGGCGTGTTCCCGCATGGTCACGGCGACACGGCCGAAATCCTCGCTGCTGGCCCCGAATTCGTGCATGTACCGCCGCGCGACCATCGCCACGGTCGAGGCCGGCGTGCCCAGACCCATGGGGTACGACCAGCTGTTGTCCACCCCGGACGAAGTCGGCGCGGCGGCCGCGGCCGTGGCGAACTGCCCGAACCGGTGCCCGGAGCGCTCGTTGAAGGCCCGGTAGCAGACCACAACCTCGGCGATTCCGGTCCCGACGGCCATCGCCGCCTGTTGCACGGTCGCGCAGGCCGCGCCGCCGCCGTAGTTGATGCGGCTGAAGAACGTCAGCTCGGGGACTCCGAGTTCCCGGGCGACGGCGATCTCGGCGTTGCTGTCCATGGTGAACGACACGAGTCCGTCCACATCGGACGCCTTGAGTCCGGCGTCGGCCAGTGCCGCCGACACGGCCTCCACGGCGAGGCGGAGCTCGCTGCGACCGGAGTCCTTGGAGAACTCCGTCGCCCCGATGCCGGCGATGGCGGCGGTCACGGGAGCACCACCTCGACCGTGCCGGTGACGTGATCACCGAGGCTGTTCCGGCCGACCACCCGCACGGTCGCCTCGGCTCCGTCCCGTGCGGTCACCTGTCCGCTGAAGGTCAGCGTTTCCCCGGCGTAGCAAGGGACTCCGAGCTTGATGGAGACCTTGCGGACGAAGGCGTCCGACCCGGCCCAGTCGGTGACGAACCGCTGCACCAGGCCGGTGGTGGTGAGGATGTTGAGGAAGATGTCCTTCGATCCCCGCTGCACGGCCTTGTCCCGGTCGTGGTGCACGTCCTGGAAGTCCCGCGTCGCCAGCGCCGTGCTGATCACGAACGTGGGTGTGACGTCGATGGTGAGCTCCGGCAGGCTGGTCATCGAACCTCCCAGGCCGGCAGGGTGAACTCGCCGGACGACACGAACCGGACCCGCACCGGCAGCCCGATCTTGACCTGCTCCGGCTCGACGTCCAGCAGCTCGCCGAGCATGCGCACACCCTCCTCCAGCTCCACCAGGGCGACGACGAACGGCGTCCGCTTGCCGGGCACCTGCGGATGGTGGTGCACGACGTAGCTGTACACCTCGCCGAGTCCACTTGAGACGATGTGTGTCGGGTCCAAGGCGTTGCAGCGCGGGCACATCGGGCCCGGCGGGTGCCGCAGGGCACCACACGCCGAGCACTTCTGGATCCGCAGCTCGCCGATGCGGGTGCCGGCCCAGAAGAACTCCGTGTCCCGGCTGACCATCGGCGCCACGGACGCCGTGACCGCCGGCTTCGGCTTGAACTTCAGGATCCGGAACATCATCTCGGCCACGGGCTCATCGCCGACCCGCCACGTGCTGCGGGTGGTGACGAACCAGCCCTCGCCCAGAGCGGTCTGCTTCGGGCCGACGACGTCCTCCAACCGGCTGGTCACCGCAAGCCGCTCCCCCGGCTTGAGCAGCCGGTGGTAGGTCTGCTCGCAGTTGGTGGCCACGACCGACGTGTAGCCGGCGGCGTCGAGCACCTCGCTCATCCGGCCCAGCGGATCCTCGTCCGGCTCGGGGTGCAGCCCCCGCATGGTCCACACCTGGACCATCGCCGGCGGCGCGACGGCCGGATAGGCGGGGTTGGTGTCCCCCAGTGCCTCCGTCCAGTTGTTGATCATCGGCTCGTTCACCGGGTCGCGGGCGATCCGCGGCCGGCACTCGCCGGCCTCGCGCATCTCCCACGCCGCGGCGGCAATCCCCTCGGCCGCAGTTCCCCCGCCGGCGCCGGCTCCCGCCGCGACAGCTCCCCTGCCGGCGACTCCGCCGGCGGTCATCGCGGCACCCTCGGCAGGCCGAGCCCGGCGGTGGCGATCAGTTCCCGCTGCACCTCGTCCACGCCGCCTCCGAAGGTCAGCACCAGGTTCCGCTTGGCCTGCACGTCCAGCCAGCGCACCAGGTCCGCGGTGTCCCGGTCGGCCGGGTCGCCGTGCCGGCCGACGATCTCCTCCAGCTCGGCGGTGATCGTCTGGGTGCGGCCGGAGGCGAAGACCTTGGTCGCGGACGCGTCGGCGATCCGGTCCATGCCCGTCGACTCGGACCCGGCGACCTGCCAGTTCAGCAGCTCGTTCACCCGCACGCAGGCTCTGACCCGGGCCAGCGTGGTGGCGACGTCCACATGGGACAGAAGGTCGTGCTTGGCCGCCCACTCGTGCACACGGTCGTGCAGCGCGGCCATCCGGCCGGCGGGGCCGAGCATGACGCGCTCGTGGTTGAGCTGGGTCGTGATCAGCCGCCAGCCGGCGTTCTCCTCGCCGACCAGCCTGGTCACCGGGACGCGAACGTCGTTGTAGTAGCTGGCGTTCACGTGGTGCGCGCCGTCGCAGGTGATGATCGGCGTCCACGAGAAGCCGGGGTCCGTGGTGTCGACGATCAGGATGGAGATGCCCTTGTGCTTGGGCGCGGCCGGATCGGTCCGGCAGGCCAGCCAGACGAAGTCGGCGTCGTGCGCGCCGGTGGTGAAGATCTTCTGCCCGTTGACGACGTACTGGTCACCGTCCCGGATCGCCTTGGTACGCAGCGAAGCCAGGTCGGTGCCGGCGTTCGGCTCGGTGTAGCCGATGGCGAAGTGCAGGTCGCCGGCGAGGATTCGGGGCAGGAAGTAGGACTTCTGCTCGTCGGTGCCGAACGCCTGCAGCGTCGGCCCGACGGTCTGCAGCGTCACGTACGGCAGCGGCACGTCCGCCCGCGCCGCCTCGTTGACGAAGATCTGCTGCTCGATCTCGCCGAAGCCGCGGCCGCCGTACTCCACCGGCCAGCCGACGCCGAGCCAGCCGTCCCGCCCCATGCGCTTGACGACGTCCCGGTAGATCTCGCCGTGCCGCACGGTCAGCATCGCCTCGCGCTCGGCCGGCGTCAGCAGGCCGGAGAAGTACGCGCGCAGCTCGTCGCGGAGTTTCCGTTGCGCGGCGGTCAGTTCGATGTGCACAGCGCCTCCAGCCGGTGCCGTGCGCCGCCGATCGAGCGCACCAGGTCCTTGGCGAGCGAGTAGTAGCGGTGCAGCGGGTACGTGACGTCGAGGCCGAGGCCGCCGTGCAGGTGGTGACACGTTCTGATGGCCGGCAGGAGTTCCTCGGCCACCCAGTGGGCGGCGATGTCCACATCGGACTCGGCGTCGAGGCCCTCGGCCAGCCGCCAGCACGCGGACCAGGTGGCCAGGTGCAGGGTCCGCGCGGAGATGTAGACGTCGGCGATCTGTTGCGCGACGGCCTGGAAGGTCGCCAGCGGCCGGCCGAACTGCTCGCGGGTGGCGACGTGCTTTCGGGTCAGTTCCAGCACCGCGGCGAGGGCGCCGTCGGCGGTCGCACAGGCCCCGGCGAGGGCCAGTCTGTGCAGGTCAGCCAGCCCGTCGAAGGTCCGTTCGTACGGGACGTCGACGAGGTGCAGGCTGAACTCGGGGTTGCCGGTGGAAGTGGGGGC
This sequence comes from Kutzneria kofuensis, assembly GCF_014203355.1. Taxonomy (NCBI): domain Bacteria; kingdom Bacillati; phylum Actinomycetota; class Actinomycetes; order Pseudonocardiales; family Pseudonocardiaceae; genus Kutzneria; species Kutzneria kofuensis. The sequence continues at coordinate 7,291,869 of NZ_JACHIR010000001.1, read as the reverse complement.
GGGATTTGGCGTGACACCGGGAGATGCCGGGTCGACGAGTGCGACGGCGGCACCCTCGTCGGTGGTCACCGGCACGAGGATCCGATACGCCCCGACGGCGTCCGGCACCCCGATCTTCACCCCGTTGATCACGCCGCCGCGGGCCGTGGTGCGCGGCCGCGACGTCATGGGATCGGACGGTTCGTGCAGCGCGGCGGTCACGCGGCTGCCGTCCGGCACCTCGATGCCGTGCCGGGCCAGTGGCAGCACGCCCAGCGCGAGTCCGGACAGCGGCGTCGCCGCCCGGCCCGCCTCGGTCAGCACGACCATCGCGCTGAGCACGTCCATGTCCGGCGTGACCAGCGTGCTCCAGGCGGCCTCGGGGGCGTCACGGAACACGTCGGCGGCCACCTCGCGGAGGGTGACCCGCGTGTCGTCGAGCGTGAAGTCCACCCGCACCCCCTAACTGGAACGTGTTCTAGTTCTAGCGCAGTGTCATGCCCTGGGCAAGCCCAGCAGCCGCTCGCCGGCCAGCGTGAGCAGCACCTGCTCGGTGCCGCCGGCGATGCTCAGGCAGCGGGTGAGCAGGAACTCGTGGCTGCGCTCGCCGGCGATCGCGCCGAGCGGCCCGTCGAGGTCCAACGCCGTCTCCGCCACGTTCTGCCGGTGCCGGACGCCGACCAGTTTGCGCACGCTGGAGGCCGCGCCGGGGTCGAGGTCGGCGAGCTTGCGCAGCGTGGCGCGCAGGTCGAGCAGCGACATCGCCAGCCCGTCGGCGACCAGCGCGCCGACCCGTTCCGTCGGCTCGGCAGTGGCCAGAACACGTTCCACTTCCTCGCCGATGGACGAGCCGTTGCTCATCGCCACCCGCTCGTTGGCCAGGGTCGTCCGGGCCAGCTTCCAGCCGCCGTCGACCGCGCCGACCACGTACTCGTCGGGCACGAACACGCCGTCCAGGAACACCTCGTTGAACACGGCGTCGCCGGTGATCTCCCGCAGCGGCCGGATGTCGATGCCGGGTGTGCGCATGTCGACCAGGAAGTACGTGATGCCACGATGTTTGGGCACGTCGGGATTGGTGCGGGCGAGGCAGATCGCCCAGTCGGCCTCGCGGGCCAGCGACGTCCACACCTTCTGGCCGGTGATCCTCCAGCCGCCGTCGACCCGTTCCGCCCTGGTGCGCAACGAGGCCAGGTCGGAGCCGGCGCCGGGCTCGCTGAACAGCTGGCACCAGGTGATCTCGCCGCGCAGCGTCGGCCCGGCGAACCGCTCGCGCTGCTCGTCGGTGCCGTGCGCGAGGATCGTCGGCACCGCCCACCAGCCGATCACCAGGTCGGGCCGTTCGACGCCGGCGTTGTCGAGCTCCTCGTCGATGATCAGCTGCTCGGTCGGGCCGGCGTCGAGGCCGTACGGGCGGGGCCAGTGCGGGGCGAGAAAACCGCTGTCCGCCAGCTCCTTCCGCTGGTCAACGGCGTTCACGATGGCCTGGACCTGGCGCTTGATATCGGAACGGTCGGCGTCGATCTTCAGCGTCAGGGTCCGGCGGCTGCCGGCCTTGGCGAACTCGGCGACGCGGCGGCGCCAGCGGGCGGTGCCGCCCAGCAGCTGCCGGGTGGAGATGGCGCGGCGAAGGTAACGGTGGGCGTCGTGCTCCCAGGTGAAGCCGATGCCACCGAGCACCTGGATGCAGTCCTTGGCGTTCGCCACGGCGGCGTCGATCGCGATCGCGGCGGCCGCGGCGGCGGCCAGCGGAAACTCGGTCGGTTCCTGGTCGTAGGCGCGGGCGGCGTCCCAGGCGACGGCGGCGGCCCGCTCGGACCGGCACAGCATCTCCACGCACAGGTGCTTGACCGCCTGGAAGGCGCCGATGGGCTGGCCGAACTGGGTGCGGATCTTGGCGTACTCGACGGCCGTGCGCAGGCACCAGTCGGCGATGCCGGCGGCCTCGGCGGCGGCCAGGGTGGCGAGGATGTCCTCGACCGGCAGCGGTCCCAGCCGCTGCTCTTCGGTGATCGTGCCCACCCGCGGAAACCCGATGGGGCGGCCGAGGTCCACGGGGTCGGCGGGGTCGATACGGACGTCCTCGACGAGCGCCCAGTCGTCACCGTCCCTGACCAGCATGGGCCCGGATTCGCCCAGGGCAACGGGTCCACAGTGGACGGCGACGGCGGTGCTGCCGTCGGCGATGCCGGGCAGGAGCTTCGCGGCGAGCGGGCGGTCGGGCACTCCGGCCAGGGCGACGGCGGCGACGAGGGTGGGCAGGACGGGGCCGGGGGCGAGGAGCTCGGCCGCCGCCTCGACGGCGACGGCCAGGTCGGCGACCGGGTTGCCGAGGCCGCCGACGGCCTCGGGCAGGACCAGGCCGAACAGGCCCAACGCTGCGAGGTCCGACCAGGCCGCGCCGGCCGACAACACGGCCTCACGGAGCTGTCGTCCACCGTCATCGATGACCATCGACATCGGCCGATAATAGAACGTGTTTCAGTTACGCGGACTGCTCCAGGCGGGCGACGGGCGTCCGAGTGAGCGTCCCAGCCCGACCACCCCCGCCGCGACGTGCCCATAACGTGAAAATGAAACACGTTCCGATCGTGTAAGTTGGGTGCGACAACAACCACAGCAGGGGGCTCGATGGCTGCGACGCCACGCCAGATCGCCGAGGAGGAACTCGGCTCGTCGGCCCAGCGGGACCGGCGGCGGCGAATCATCGACGCGACGATCGCGCTGGCTTCCAAGGGCGGCTTCGAGGCCGTCCAGATGCGGGCCGTCGCCGAGCGGGCGGACGTCGCGCTCGGCACGCTGTACCGGTACTTCCCGTCCAAGATCCACCTGTTGGTGTCGGGGCTGGGGGCGCAGCTGGACCGGGCGCTGGACCGGATGCAGCGCGCGCCGATCCCGGGCGACACCCGCGGCGAGCGGATGTTGTACGTGCTGAGCCGGATCACCCGGAACATGCAGCGGGACCCGCACCTGGCCGAGGCGATGACCCGGGCGTTCATGTTCGCCGACACCTCCGCGGCGACCGAGGTCGATCTCGTGGCGCGGCAGCTGGAGGAGCTGTTCACGCTGGCGCTCGGCAAGGACGAGCCGTCCGAGGAGGACAAGGCCATCGCCCGGGTGATCGGGGACGTGTGGCTGTCCAACCTCGTCGCCTGGGTGACGCGGCGGGCGTCGGCCACCGACGTCACCAACCGCCTGGAGCTGACCGTCCGGCTGCTGATGCGGGACTAGCGTCGGCGGGGTGACGCGCACCCTGCTCCGCTTCCTACCGATCAGGCCAGCACTCGCCGGGCCACATCGTCGACGGCGGCGCGCAACGACGCCAGGTCGTGATCCACCAGGACTCCGTCTCGCTTGACGACTCGGCCGTCCACCAGAACGGTTCGGACGTCCGCGACACCGGCCGTGGCCACGATCCCGCCGGGCACCAGGTCGAACGGCAGGTGACCGAAACCGTCGAGCAGCACGATGTCGGCGCGCTTGCCGACCTCCAGCGAGCCGACGACGTCGCCGAGGCCGATGGCCCGCGCGCCGGCGGCGGTGGCGGAACCCAACAGTGCGCCGGCGGCCAGCGAGGAACCGCGGAGCCGTTCCAGCCACAGGGCGGCGCGCATCTGCTCGAACATGTCGGCAGCGGAGTTGATCACGACGTCGACGCCCAATGCGGGAGTGCCACCGAAGGCGGTGAAGCGGCCGTAGACGGGGGCGCCGTGGCCCATCATGGACTCCACCGGCGGGGTGGCGGTCAGCCCGCAGCCGGCGTCGGCGAGCATGCGCAGTTCCTCGTCGGTGCAGGCGTTGCCGTGCACGAAGTGCAGGTCCGGCCCCAACAAATCGGCCAGCCGGGCGACGGCCCCGGCCTCGGTCACGTGCATGGTGGTCGTCAACCCCAGCGACCGGGCCACCGAGATGTCACGAGCGTTGTCCGCAAAGGACAGAGCCGGCCCGAACGAAGCGACGGCACCGGTGACGAGCCCCGACGAAGCGAACCGAGGGGCGTCCCCGGGTGAAGCGCCGTACACGGCCCGGATGCCGGCCTCCCGCAAGGCCTCGACCTCGGGCTCGAAAGCGCCGCCGTGGCCCCAGTCCAGAACGGTCGTGACGCCGGCGTTCAACGCCTCGACGGCCCCGAGCAGCACCGCCGCCCGGACCTCGGCCGGCGTGAGAACCATGCGCGGCAACACCTCGGACAGGAACGCGCCGAGCGTCAGATCGGCCCCGCTCCCCCGCATCGGCGCCTGCACCAGGTGCCGATGGGTGTCCACGAACCCCGGCAGCACCACCAGCCCGCGCGCGTCGATCGCCTCCGGGGTTTCGAAGGCGCCGACTCCCGCGATCACCCCGCCGTCGACCAGCACGTCGGCGACGCCGACACCGAGCACGTGCCCACCCTTGATCACCAACACGATAAACCTCCAGAGAAAGCTTTTCTGAAAGCTATACCGAAAGCTTTCTCGACGCAAGCTACCCTGAGTGACATGCGGGACGTGGTCGACGGCATCCTCGACGCCTGGCGCGGCCAGCTGCCCGAGATCGCCGGCATCGAACTGGAGCTGTCCAAGCGCGCCGGCCGGCTGTACACGCTGCTGTCCGAGGCGACCGACACCGAGCTGGCCCGGTTCGGCCTGACCAAGGCGGAGTACGACGTGCTCGCCGTGCTGCGCTCCCAGGGCAAGCCCTACCGCCTCCGCCCCACCGACCTGTCGGCCCGGCTGCTGCTCTCCTCCGGCGGCACCAGCAACGTGCTGCGCCGGCTGGCCGGCGCGGGCCTGATCGCCCGTGAGGCCGACCCGGCGGACGCCCGCAGCAGCTGGGTCCGGCTCACGCGAGAAGGCGTGGACACGGCCGAAGCCGCGGTCCGGGCCAGCACCGAGGCGCAGCGCACCCGGCTCAGGTCCTTGCCACCGGACACCGCACGGGCCGCCGCGGACGTGCTGCGCGAGGTGTTGCTCGCCCTGGGCGACAGCCCGGCCTGACCAGCGCGGCGCGACCACCCTGATTCGCATCCGACCCCGACGACAGGGCACGATCACTCCATCATGACGCTCACCGACCAGCTGCCCGGCGACAACGACCCGGACGCCCTCTACGAGGCCTTCTCCGCCTGGGCGGACGGGCAGGGCCTGTCGCTCTACCCGCACCAGCAGGAGGCGCTGATCGAGGTCGTCTCCGGCTCGAACGTCATCCTCAGCACGCCGACCGGCTCCGGCAAGAGCCTGGTCGCGGCCGGCGCGCACTTCGCGGCCCTGGCCAACGGCGTGCGGACGTTCTACACGGCGCCGATCAAGGCGCTGGTGTCGGAGAAGTTCTTCGCGCTGTGCGAGACGTTCGGCGCGGACAAGGTCGGCATGCTCACCGGCGACGCCAGCGTCAACGAGACGGCGCCGATCATCTGCTGCACCGCGGAGATCCTGGCCAACATCGCGCTGCGCGACGGCGCGGACGCCGACGTCGGCCAGGTCGTGATGGACGAGTTCCACTTCTACTCGGAGCCGGACCGCGGCTGGGCCTGGCAGGTGCCGCTGCTGGAGCTGCCGCGGGCGCAGTTCGTGCTGATGTCGGCCACGCTCGGCGACGTCACCCGGTTCGAGAAGGATCTCACCCGCCGCACCGGCCGCGCGACCGCCGTGGTCAAGAACGCGGAACGGCCGGTGCCGCTGCACTTCAGCTACGTCCTGACGCCGCTGCAGGAGACTCTCGAGGAGCTGCTGCAGACCAAGCAGGCGCCGGTCTACGTGGTGCACTTCACCCAGGCGGCGGCGATCGAGCGCGCGCAGGCGCTGATGAGCATCAACGTCTCCACCCGCGCGGAGAAGGACGCGATCGCCGAGCTGATCGGGCGGTTCCGGTTCAGCTCCGGCTTCGGCAAGACACTGTCCCGGCTGGTCCGGCACGGCATCGGCGTGCACCACGCCGGCATGCTGCCGAAGTACCGGCGGCTGGTGGAGCGGCTGGCCCAGGCCGGCCTACTCAAGATCATCTGTGGCACGGACACCCTCGGCGTCGGCATCAACGTGCCGATCCGGACCGTGCTGTTCACGGCCCTGTCCAAGTACGACGGCGTACGCACCCGCCACCTCAAGGCCCGCGAGTTCCACCAGATCGCCGGCCGGGCCGGCCGCGCCGGCTACGACACCGTCGGCATGGTCGTGGTGCAGGCGCCGGAACACGTCGTGGAGAACGAGAAGGCCCTGGCCAAGGCCGGCGACGACCCGAAGAAGCGACGCAAGGTCGTGCGCAAGAAGCCGCCCGAGGGCTTCGTGTCCTGGGGCGAGGCCACGTTCACCCGGCTGGTCGAGGCCGAGCCGGAGCCGCTGACCTCCAGCTTCCAGGTCAGCCACTCCATGCTGCTCAACGTGATCGGCCGGCCCGGCGACGCGTTCAAGGCGATGCGACACCTGCTGGAGGACAACCACGAGGACCGCAAGTCGCAGATCCGGCTGATCCGGCGGGCCATCGCCATGTACCGGGCGCTGCTGGCGGCCGGCGTGGTGGAGAAGCTGGACGAGCCCGACGAGCAGGGCCGCACCATCCGCATCACCGTCGACCTGCAGCTGGACTTCGCCCTGAACCAGCCGCTGTCGCCGCTGGCGCTGGCGGCGGTGGACCTGCTCGACCGCGAGTCGCCGACGTACGCGCTGGACGTGGTGTCGATCATCGAGGCGACCCTGGACGACCCGCGCCAGGTGCTGTCGGCGCAGCAGTTCAAGGCGCGCGGCGACGCCGTGAACGCGATGAAGGCCGAGGGCATCGAGTACGACGAGCGGATGGCGCTGCTGGAGGACGTCACCTACCCGAAGCCGCTGGAGGAGCTGCTGGGCGCCGCGTACGACACGTATCGGCGCGGCCACCCGTGGGTGCTCGACCACCACCTGTCGCCGAAGGCCGTCGTCCGCGACATGTTCGAGCGGGCCATGACCTTCACCGAGTACATCGGCTTCTACCAGCTGGCCCGGTCCGAGGGCCTGGTGCTGCGCTACCTCGCCGACGCGTTCAAGGCGCTGCGGCAGACCGTGCCGGACGAGGCCAAGACCGAGGAGCTCACCGACCTGGTGGAGTGGCTCGGCGAACTGGTCCGGCAGGTCGACTCCAGCCTCATCGACGAGTGGGAGAAGCTGGCCAACCCCGAGGAGCAGCTGGAGCAGCAGCCGATCGACGAGCGGCCGCCCGCGGTCACCACCAACGAGCGGGCGTTCCGGGTGCTGGTGCGCAACGCCATGTTCCGGCGGGTCGAGCTGGCCGCGCTGCGCCGCTACGACATCCTGGGCGAGCTGGACGCCGAGTACGGCTGGGACGCGGTGGCGTGGCGGGACGCTCTCGAGCCGTACTTCGACGAGTACGACCGGATCGGCACCGGCCCGAACGCCCGCGGGCCGCAGCTGCTGCAGATCACCGTCGAACCGGAGCGCTGGCTGGTCCGGCAGGTGTTCGACGATCCGGACGGCGACCACGACTGGGGCATCGCCGCCGAGGTGGACCTGCTCGGGTCCGACGAGTCCGGGACGGCGGCGATCACCGTCACGGATGTCGGACCCCTGACGACCGCCTGACGCTCGGCCGTCCACCTGAAGGAGGCTCCGGCCCCCACCCGGCGGGTCGGAACCTCCTTCAGGGCGCTCCTGTCCGGTCCTCCCCGACCGGTCAGGAGATCGCGGCGTCGACCCGGCGCTCGATCAGCTCGAGCACCCGCTCCGGGTCGAGCCCCGGTTGGAGCGCGGCCAATGCCTTGACCGCCTCCAGGGCGGCGGTGGCCATCGCCTCGGCCCGGCCGGCCCGCACGCTCGACCGCACGAGCCACTCCGGAAAGGAGTAGGTCTCGTGGCTGGTCGGGTCGCCCGGGTCGTGCTCCGGGTTGATCAGCCGCCAGCCGTTCAGCGCGCTGATCATCGTGGCCGGCAGCGCCTGGAGGGACTCGTCGAGTCCCGCTACGGCCGCCGCCACGTCCTGCGATGCCATCTCCTCGCCCCTTCTCCCCGTGATGTGCCCAGTCCCCCCGGGCACGGCAATGGTGCTGCCTGACCGGTGGTCACAACATCCGGGAAACCCCGTACATCCCGAAGTACGGATGTAGGCTCAGTATTTGATACTCTAAATACGTGGTTCCCGAAACAGTCGAACCGGGCACGGTCGTCGCCAGGCTGGCCAGGGTCACCGAGCGTGCGCTGGCCCGCGTGGAGCTGACGCTGCCGCAGTACCGGATGCTGTCCGTGCTGACGTCGGCAAATCCGTCGACGGCGTCGCGGGTGGCGTGGATGCTGTCGGTCAAGCCGGCCACCGTCACGGCGGTGATGGACGGCCTGGTCGCGGGCGGCTACGTCCGGCGGGAACCCGATCCGAACGACCGGCGCAAGATCGCGCACGTCGTCACCGACACCGGCCGGGAGCTGCTGGACGCGGCGAACGCGCAGATCCGGGGCCATCTGACCGGGCTGGCCGCGTTCCTCGACGAGGAGCAGGCCGAGCAGGCGATGGCCGCGCTGTCGCTGTGGCACCAGGCGCTGGTGAATGCCAGGAAAGCAGAATGGGCCGCCCGCGAGGGCGCGCAGAGGGGGGAATGCAGGTGAGCAAGACCTATCCGCCGCCGACGGCCGTGATCGACCCCGATCCGAGCCGGTCCTGGCTGCGGCGGGCGTGGCCGCTGGTCAAGGCACACCGGCTGATGTTCGGCACCGCGCTGGTGTCGTCCGCGATCGGCCTGCTGGTCGCCGTGCAGGTGCCGAAGCTGATCCAGGACGCCCTGGACAACTCGATCGTGACCAACCGGGTGCCGCTGTCGGAGTACCTGTGGTGGCTGGTCGGGTTGACCGCGGTGATGCTGATCGCCGGCTTCCTCGCGCGGCAGCTGCTGTTCCGCACCGCGTACAAGATCGAGTACGATCTGCGCAACATCATGTACGAGCACCTGACCGGCCTGTCCTTCCCGTTCTACGACCGGGTGCAGACCGGGCAGCTGATCTCCCGGGCCAACTCCGACATCCGGTCGGTGCAGATGTACCTGGCGTTCGCGCCGTTCATGCTGGTGCAGTGCGCCATCTCGCTGGTCTCCTTCGGCTACATGCTGGCGATCAGCGTGCCGCTGGCGATCGTGGCCATGCTGCCGATGCCGCTGGTGTTCCTGACCTCTCGGCGCATGCAGCGCTCGATGTTCCCGGTGTCATGGCTGATCCAGGCCCGCCTGGCGGACGTGGCGACCGTGGTCGACGAGAACGTCAACGGCGCCCGCGTGGTGAAGTCGTTCGCGGCCGAACGGCGTCAGCTGTCGCTGCTGCAGAAGGCGGCGATCAAGGTTCGCTGGGCGTACATCAAGGACGCCGACCTGCGGGCGCGGTGGACCCCGGCGGTGCAGAACCTGCCGCGGGTGGGCATGGCGATCGTGCTGGTGTTCGGCGGGTACCTCGCCATTCAGGGGGTGCTGGGGGTCGGCGCCATCCTGGCGTTCAACTCGTACCTGCTGATGCTGCAGGTGCCGTTCCAGATGCTCGGCATGCTGATCATGATGGGTCAGCGGGCGTCGGCGTCGGCCAAGCGGCTGTACGAGGTGCTCGACGAGAAGCCGGAGATCGTGGACGCCCCGTCGGCCGTCGAGCTGACGGACGCCCGGGGCGACGTCGAGTTCCGGGACGTGCGGTTCGGCTACGGCGACGGGCCCGATGTGCTGAACGGATTGTCGCTGCGGCTCGGCAGCGGGGAAACCGTTGCGCTGGTTGGCCGGACCGGCAGCGGAAAGTCCACCGTGGCCAGGCTGCTGCCGCGTTTCTACGACGTGCGCGCGGGTTCCGTCACCGTGGACGGGCACGACGTGCGGGAGGTGACCCTGCACAGCCTGCGGGACACCGTCGGCATCGTGCTGGACGAGCCGTTCCTGTTCTCCGCCTCCGTGCGGGACAACATCGCCTACGGACGGCCGGACGCGGACATCACCGACATCGAGCGGGTGGCCCGGCTGGCCGGCGCGCACGAGTTCATCATGGGGCTGTCCGAGGGCTACGACACCGTGATCGGCGAGCGCGGCTACACCCTGTCCGGCGGGCAGCGGCAGCGGCTCGCGATCGCCCGGACGTTGCTGGTGAACCCGCCGGTGCTGGTGCTCGACGACGCCACCAGCGCCATCGACGTCCAGGTGGAGCAGGAGATCCACGCCGGGCTGCGGACGCTGTTCGCCGGACGGACCACGTTGATCATCGCGCACCGGCTGTCCACCATCAGCCTCGCCGACCGGGTGGTGCTGCTGGACGGCGGGGAGATCGTCGCCGACGGCACCCATGCCGAGCTGTTGGAGAACACGCCGCTGTACGCCGAGGTGTTGGCGCAGGCCAACGAGAGTGTCGAGGAACTGGGGGGTGTGGCGCGATGACGTTTCCCGGAGGTGGCGGCGGCATGTTCGGCGCCGGGCGGGCCGGCGCGGCCGGGCTGCCGTTCGCGGGCGTGCCGTCGGAGATGCAGGCCGGGGTGGACAAGCTGCTGGCGACCGAGCCCGAGCACCCGGAGCCGGAGGTCGTCTTCGAGCACGGGCGGCCCGATCCCGACGGCTCTCGGCTGAGCCTTCGGCGCCTGGTGCGGCCGTACTGGGCGATGTCGCTGCTGGCCGGCGTGCTCGTGGTCGTGGAGGCGTTGACCCTGCAGGCCGGTCCGAAGCTGACCCAGATCGGCATCGACGACGGCATCATCGCCCGCAACTTCGGCGTGTTGGTGCTGGTCGCCGTCGCGTTCCTGGTCAGCCTGCTGCTCACCGGGTTCGCGCAGGCCGCGCGGGTCAAGGTGACCGGGCGGATCGCCGCGTGGGTGATGAACGACCTGCGGGTGCGGGTCTTCACCCAGCTGCAGCGGCTGTCGCTGGACTTCTACACCGGCGAGAAGGCCGGCGTGATCATGACCCGGATGACCAGCGACATCGAGAACCTGCAGCAGCTGCTGCAGGACGGTCTCGTGCAGTTCGCCATCCAGGGCCTGACCATGGTCGTGGTGACCGCCATCCTGTTCACCTTCGACGTGCGGCTGGCGCTGATCACCGTCGTGCTGGTGGTGCCGATTCTCACCGTGATGTCCCTGTGGTTCCACCGCGCCTCCAGCAAGGGCTACATCCGGGTTCGGGACAACATCGCCGCCGTGCTCGCCGACCTTTCCGAGAGCCTGCAGGGTGTTCGCATCGTCACCGCGCACAACCGGCAGCGGCACAACACCGAGCACCACCGTCAGGTCACCGGCAGGTACTACGAGACCAACGTCCAAACCGGACGGATCAACTCCATCTACGGACCGGGCACCCAGGTCGTCGGCGTGGCCGGGCAGCTCGCGCTGCTGGCGATCGGCGCCGGCATGGTCGCGGCCGGTCAGCTCACCATCGGCGAGCTGGTCGCCTTCCTGCTGTACCTCGGGGCTTTCTTCCAGCCCATTCAGCAGCTGGTGCAGCTGTACAGCACGTACCAGCAGGGGCAGTCGTCCATCACCAAGCTGAAGTCGTTGCTGGGCACGACCCCCGACGTCGTCGAGGCCCCCGGCGCCGTCGACCTGCCGCCCGTGCAGGGCCAGATCACCTTCGACGACGTCACCTTCGGCTACGACTCTTCTCGGCCGGTGATTTCGGGAGTGTCGTTGGACATTCGCGCCGGCGAGACCGTGGCCTTCGTCGGCCCCACCGGCGCCGGCAAGTCCACTTTGGCCAAGCTCGTCACCCGCTTCTACGACCCCACTTCCGGGCGGGTACTCATCGACGGCCACGATCTCCGTGATGTCCGCATCGAGTCCCTTCGCCGCCAGCTCGGTGTCGTGCCCCAGGAGCCGTTCCTGTTCGCCGGGCCGCTCCGTGACAACATCCGCTTCGCCTCCCCCGACGCTTCCGACGACGAGGTCTGGGCCGCCCTCCGCGCCGTCGGTCTGGTCGAGGTCGTCGAGCGGATGCCCCAGGGTCTCGACACCGTCGTCCAGGAGCGGGGCCAGTCCCTCTCCTCCGGCGAACGTCAGCTGGTGGCCCTGGCCCGCGCCTTCCTGGCCCAGCCTCGCGTGTTGGTCCTGGACGAGGCCACCTCCAACCTGGACCTCCAGTCCGAGACCAAGATCGAGGACGCCCTGGACGTCCTCCTGGAGCAGCGCACCGCCATCCTCATCGCGCACCGCCTGTCCACCGCCATGAAGGCCGACCGCATCGTCGTCGTCGACGACGGCCGCATCGTCGAGGTCGGCTCCCACGACCAGCTCGTCGCCGCCGGCGGCAAGTACACCCAGATGTACGCCACCTGGACCAGCCAAGCCGCCGAGGTCCACTGAGCACCCCGGCGAGTCACGCTCCAAGGCACGCCGAATGTCGGTCTCGGGCATGTGCCGGAAAACGACATTCGGTGTGTCCGAGAGCGTGACTCGCCGGGGTGGCTAGGGTGTCCGGCGTGACGAACATGTCCCGTTGGTCGGACGAGAACGGCGGCCTGGACTACGGGCTCCTGGTGCTGCGGCTGATGCTGGCGGTCGCGATGGGGGCGCACGGGCTGATGCAGGTGTTCGGCCTGTTCGGCGGCCCGGGCATGGCGAGGTTCGGCACGCTGCTGCAGGGGTACGGCTTCAGCCGCAACATCGAGTTCCTGACCTGGTTGACGGGGATCACCGAGGTGGCGGGGGCGGTGCTGCTGGTGCTGGGCCTGTTCACGCCGCTGGCAGCGGCGGGCCTGCTGGGGGTGGGCATCAGCGCGGTGCGGGCGAAGTGGACGGGCGGGTTCACCCAGGGCGAGGGCTTCGAGCTGGAGCTCACCCTGACGGTGATCGCGTTCGCTCTGCTCCTGACCGGTCCGGGCTGGTACGCGCTGGACCGGCACACGGCCTGGCGGCGCAAGCCCCTGGGCTTCGCGATCGGCGGCATCATCGTGGCCGTGGGTGGGGCAGTGGCGGTCAGTTCGCTCTTCTGACGCCGGGTCCGGCCAGAATGGGACCCATGGATGATCAGCTGGTGGAGCTGGCCGACGCCCACGGGGTGGCCACCTGGTACGAGGGCAGCGAGCGGCGCCGGGTGGAGGTGCCGGCCGACGTGGTGGTCTCGGTGCTGGCCAAGCTCGGCGTGAAGGCGGACACACCGGAAGCGATCCGCGAGGCGTTGGCCGAGGTCAAGCGGGACGAGCTGCCGCCGACGATCGTGCTGCGCGCCGGCGAGACAAGGCCCCTCCCCACAACCGCCACGATCCGCACCGAAGACGGCCGGACCATCCAGACCGACGAGGTCCCCGGCGACCTGCCGCTGGGCTGGCACACGCTGACCACCGGCGACCGGGAGATCACGCTGGTGGTGGCCCCGAAGAGCCTGCCGGAGCCGCCGAGGACCTGGGGCTGGATGCTGCAGCTGTACGCGATGCACTCCCGCGACTCCTGGGGCGTGGGCGACCTCGCGGACCTCCGAGACTTCGTCACGTGGTCGAGGGAGACGGGCGCGGGGGTGGTGCTGCTGAACCCGATGCACGCGGTGGCGCCGGTGCACCCGATCCAGCCCTCGCCGTACTCCCCCTCCAGCCGCCGGCACACGAACCCGGTGTACATCCGCGTGACGGACACGAGGGAGTACCTCGAAGCGGATGACGCCACGAAGGCGGCCGTCGATGCGCTGAAGCCGGACCAGGCGACGGAGCTGATCGACTACGACCAGGTCTGGGACGCGAACATCGCGGCGCTTGAGCTGCTGAAGCCGAAGGAACGGCGAGAAGGCGACGACTTCGCGACGTACTGCGCGCTGGCGGAGAAGCACGGGGCGGACTACCGGGAATGGCCGGAGGAGCTGCGGCACCCGGACAACCCGGCGGTGCAGGAGCAGGCCGACCCCGACCGGGTCTCCTTCCACGCCTGGCTGCAGGAACTGTGCGACCGGCAGCTGGAAGCGGCCCGGCAGGCGGCGGACGACATGACGGTGGGCATCGTGCACGACCTGCCGGTCGGCGTGGATCCTGGCGGCGCGGACGCCTGGGCGTTGCAGGACGTCCTGGCCCCGGGGGTGACGGTCGGAGCGCCGCCGGACGCGTTCAACCAGCAGGGCCAGAACTGGTCACTGCCGCCGTGGCACCCGCGAAAGCTGGCCGAGGCCGGCTACAAGCCGTACCGAGACCTGCTCCGGGCGGTGTTCCGGCACTCGCAGGGCCTGCGTATCGACCACATCGCGGGCCTGTGGCGGCTGTGGTGGATCCCGGCCGGCGACGCCCGCAAGGGCACGTACGTCCGCTACGACGCTGAGGCGATGACGGGGATCCTCGCGCTGGAGGCGCACCGCGCCAACGCGGTGGTGATCGGCGAGGACCTCGGCACGGTGGAACCGGTCGTCACGGAAACGTTGCACGCCAACAACATGCTGTCCTCGGCGGTGCTGTGGTTCGAGCGGGACGACGACGGCGCCATGCTGCCGCAGCAGGAGTGGCCGGAGCGGGCGGCGGCCAGCATCAGCACCCACGACCTGCCGACGGCGGCGGGCTTCCTGCGCAGCGAGCACGTCCGCGTCAGGGCCGAGCTCAACGTGCTCGCGGGTGACGTGGACGCCGAGTACGCGCAGGCGGCCAAGGAGCGGCGGGAGCTCCAGGCCGTCCTCGACCTCGACGAGTCGGCCGCCGAGGAGGACGTGATCATCGCGATGCACGCCCTGCTGGCCGGCACCCCGTGCCGGCTGGTGCTGGCCTCCCCGTACGACGTGATCGGTGAGACCCGGCAGCCGAATCTACCGGGTACGGTCGACGAGTACCCCAACTGGCGCATCCCGTTCCCGACGAATCTGGCGGCGTTCATGGCGGACCCCCGGGTCCGGCGGGCGGTCGACACGATCGGGCGACGTTGACAGGCGAGGTAGCGTGACGGCATAGAAAGGCTTTTCTATAGACCGGAGGTGGCGCAGTGGCGCGGAGGACCGTCGGCGTGGCCATGAACGGCGTGACCGGCCGCATGGGCTACAACCAGCACCTGCTGCGCTCCGTGCTGGCCATCCGCGAGCAGGGCGGCCTCGCCGTCTCCGACGGCATGGTGATCTGGCCGGAACCGGTGCTCGTCGGCCGCAACGAGGACCGGATCCGGGCGATCGCCGAGCGCCACGGCATCGACCGCTGGACCACGGACGTGGCCAAGGCCCTGGCCGAGCCGGACGTGGAGATCTACTTCGACGCCCAGGTGACCTCCGCCCGCGTGGAGGGCGTCCTCGCCGCGATCGACGCCGGCAAGCACATCTACTGCGAGAAGCCGACCGCCGAGTCACTCGAGGACGCCCTGCACCTGGCCAGGACCGCGACCGCGGCCGGCGTGAAAACCGGCGTGGTGCAGGACAAGCTGTTCCTCCCCGGCCTGCGCAAGCTCAAGCGGCTGGTCGACGGCGGCTTCTTCGGCCGGATCCTGTCCGTGCGCGGCGAGTTCGGCTACTGGGTGTTCGAGGGCGACTGGCAGCCGGCGCAGCGCCCGTCCTGGAACTACCGCGCCGAGGAGGGCGGCGGCATCGTGCTCGACATGTTCTGCCACTGGCAGTACGTGTTACGCGACATCTTCGGCCCGGTCCGCAGCGTGCAAGCGCTTACCGCGACGCACATCCCGCAGCGCGTCGACGAGCGCGGCAACACCTACGCCGCGACCGCCGACGACGCCGCGTACGGCATCTTCGAGCTGGACGGCGGCATCGTCGCGCAGATCAACTCCTCCTGGGCGACCCGGGTGAACCGGGACGAGCTCGTCGAGTTCCATGTGGACGGTACGGAGGGCAGCGCCGTCGCCGGGCTGCGGCACTGCCGCGTGCAACACCGCTCCGCCACGCCGAAGGCGGTGTGGAACCCCGATCTCCCCTCCCCCGTGGACTTCCGCAAGCAGTGGCAGGAAGTTCCGGACAACACCGAGTTCGACAACGGCTTCAAGGAGCAGTGGGAACTGTTCCTGCGGCACGTGGTGCTGGACGAGCCGTGGCACTGGGACCTGCTCGCCGGCGCGCGGGGCGTGCAGCTGGCGGAGCTGGGCCTGAAGTCGGCCGCCGAGGGCCGCCGCATCGCCGTTCCGGAGCTGACGCTGTGAGCGAGCGCGAGGGAACCATCCAGCACTGCGAGCCTGCTCGCGGACCTTCGTACTCCGAGCGTCAGCGAGGAAGGTCCGTGAGCAGCCGGATCATCTTCGCCGCCGCGCACGTCGTCGCCGACCCGGACGACAACACCAAGGTCGACTGGGACGCCACGCTGGCGTTCCGCCGCCACCTCTGGCAGCGCGGGCTGGGTGTCGCCGAGGCGATGGACACCGCGCAGCGCGGCATGGGCCTGGACTGGCCGACCGCCGCCGAGCTGATCAAGCGCTCCGCCGCCGAGGCGGACGGCGGCCTGCTGGCCTGCGGCGCCGGAACCGACCAGCTGACCACGCCGCCGACGAGCCTGGACCAGGTGATCGCGGCGTACACCGAGCAGCTGTCGGTGGTGGAAAGCGCTGGGGCGCAACCGATCCTGATGGCCAGCCGGCAGCTCGCCGCGCTCGCCCGGGATGCCGACGACTATCACGAGGTGTACGGCCGGCTGCTGGGGCAGCTGTCGGACAAGGCGATCCTGCACTGGCTGGGCCCGATGTTCGACCCGGCGCTGACGGGCTACTGGGGCAGCGAGGACCTGGACGAGGCCACCGAGACGTTCCTGGCGGTGATCGAGGCCAACGCCGAGCGCGTCGACGGCGTGAAGATCTCGCTGCTCGACGCCGAACGGGAGATCCAGCTGCGCCGCCGGCTGCCGACGGGCGTGCGCTGCTACACCGGCGACGACTTCAACTACCCGCGGCTGATCGCCGGCGACGAGCACGGCCACAGCGACGCGCTGCTGGGCGTCTTCGACCCGCTCGCGGTCGTCGCCGAGCGGGCGATCGGCCGGCTGGATCTCGGCGACATCGAGGGCTTCCTCGCCACGCTGGAGCCGACGGTTCCGTTGGCACGGCACGTGTTCGAGGCGCCGACCCGGTTCTACAAGACGGGCGTGGTGTTCCTGGCCTGGCTGGGCGGCTACCAGGACCACTTCAGCATGATCGGCGGCCTTGAGACGGCCAGGTCCCGCGAGCACCTGCTGCGCTGCTACGAGCTGGCGGCCGAGCTGGACCTGTTCGCCGATCCGGAGCTGGCCGCACGCAGGGCGGCCCTGCTGTGAGCGAGCTGGCCCGACTCAGCATCAACAGCGAGACGATCAAGCAGTGGTCGCTGGAGGAACTCGTCGCCGGCTGCGTCGAGGCGGGCGTGCCGGGTGTGGCGCCATGGCGGGAACCGGTCGCGGCGTACGGGCTGCAGCGGGCGGCGCGGCTGATCCGGGACGCCGGGCTGGCGGTGACGAGCCTGTGCCGGGGCGGCTTCTACACCGTCGCGGAGCCGACCGCCCGAAAAGCCGCCCTCGACGACAACCGGCGCGCGATCGACGAGGCAGCTGAACTGAACTGTCCAGTACTGGTCCTCGTGTCCGGCGGTCTCGGCGACCAGGACCGGGACCTGAAAGGCGCTCGCATCAGGGTCGCCGAGGCGCTGGCGGAGCTCGCGCCGTATGCCGGCGAGCGCGGAGTGACGCTGGCGATCGAGCCGCTGCACCCGATGTTCTGCTCGGACCGCTGCGTGGTGTCGACGCTGAGCCAGGCGATCGACCTCGCGCTGCCGTTCCCCGCCGAGCAGGTCGGCGTCGTCGTGGACACGTACCACTGCTGGTGGGAGCCCGACCTGGAGGCGCAGATCAGGCGGGCCGGCGAGACCGGACGGCTGGCGCTGTTCCAGGTCGCCGACTGGATCACGCCGCTGCCCGAGGGCGTGCTGCTCGGCCGCGGCCAGCTCGGCGACGGTCACGTGCCGCTGCGGGAGATCCGCCGGCTGGTGGACGCCACCGGGCACGACGGGCCGGTCGAAGTGGAGATCTTCAACGCCGGGATGCGGGCGCGGGACGGGGCCGAGGTGCTCGCGGAGGTCGTCCAGCGATACCGTGATCACCTGGTCTAACGGGACGAAACCGGGGGTCCACATGCCCGTCACGCTGGTCGAGGTGGCCGCCCGCGCCGGCGTGTCGCCGGCCACGGTGTCCCGCGTGCTCAACGGCAACTACCCGGTCGCGGAGAGCACGCGACAGCGGGTGGAGCAGGCCGTGCGCGAGCTGGACTACGTGGTCAACGCGCACGCCCGGGCGCTGCTGCACGCCACCAGCGGCATCGTCGGCGTGGTGCTCAACGACGCGTCGGACCCGTTCTTCGCCGGCATCGCGCGGGGCATCCAGGGAGCGGCGGCGGAGACCAGCCGGCTGTCGGTGATCTGCAACTCCGAGGGCGACCCCGAGCAGGAGTTCGCGTTCCTGGACCTGCTGCGCGGGCACCGGGCGGACGCGGTGATCCTGGTCGGCGCGGCGCCGGAGGACGAGGAGTACCGGGCCGAGGCGACCACGCGGGCCAAGGGCATGCGCAGCAACGGGACGCGGCTGGTGCTGTGCGGGCGGCCCTCCCCCGGGCCGGACGCGCCCGGCGACGTCGTGGAGATCGACAACGGCGGCGGGTCGGCGGCGATCACCCGGCATCTCGTCCAGCTCGGGCACCGCCGCATCGCGTACATCACCGGCCCGGACGGCCGCACCACGACGACGTCCCGGCTGGCCGGCTTCCGCCAGGCGCTGGCCGACTCCGGCGTCGCGGCCGACGAGAACCTGGTGGTGCACGGCGACTTCAGCCGGCAGGCCGGCCGTGAGGCGGTGGAGCAACTGCTCGCCGCCGGCCGCGAGTTCACCGCCGTGCTGGCGGCGAACGACCTGGTCGCGGCGGGTGCGGTGAGCGCGCTGCGGGCGGCGGGGCGGCGGGTGCCGGAGGACGTGTCCGTCGCCGGCTACGACGACCTGCCGACCGCGATGGACGTGTGGCCGAACCTGACGACCGTGCACGTTCCGCTGGAGGAGATCGGGCGCAAGGCCGTGGAGCTGGCGTTCGGCCCCGCCGACACGCAGACCGTGGTCACCGTGCCGACGGAACTGGTGGTCCGGGAGTCCACCGCCGCCGCGCGCTGACACCTTTACAGGGCCAACTCCTCCGGCTCCTCGAACGGCGACGGCCGGGACAGCACCAGGTTCAGCACGACCAGCAGCATGACGACCGCCGCGGTGGCCGGCACGGTCCACGGCGTCAGCGGCGTGAGCAGGATCAGCACGACCGCCACCAGGTGCACGGCGTCCAGCCCGTGCTCCCGGCGAGGCCGCACCTGCAACGCCCAGACGCTGAGCACGTAGACGGCCACCGGCACGGCAATGGCCCAGCCGACGTGGTCGTGGACCTGCACGGCCTCCTCCAGCCCGGCGCCGACGGCCGCCGCCGAGGCGAACACGGCCCAGTGGCTGTAGCCCCAGATGATCGACGTGCGCAGCGAGGTCAGCAGGTAGTGCGCGGGGCGGTCGAAGTACAGCCACCACATGCCGAAGACGATCACCAGGCCGCTCAGCGCGAGGGTGAGCAGCTCGGCGATGCCGTCGCCGGAGTCCAGCGACGCCTGGATGGCGGTGGTGGCGGCCAGCACCGACTCACCCAGCACGATCAGCGTGAACAGGCCGTACCGCTCGGTGATGTGGTGCGGGTGCCAGGTGGTCGGCGCCGCCTGCTCGGCCCACACCGGAACGGCCAGCTCGACCAGCACGAACACGATGAACAGCCAGCTCGGCACCAGCGGCAGGGTCAGCCAGAGCAGCTGCGCGACGAAGATGCCGGCGGCGTAGCGCCGCGCGGTCCTGCGGCGGTCCGGGTCGCCCTGGGCGGCGCGCAGCCACTGGGCGACCATCGCCAGCCGCATCACCACGTAGCCGACGATGATGATGCGCCAGTCGTCGTCGGTGAACACGCGGGGAACGCCGGCGGCCAGGATCAGCACGCCGGTGATCTGCACCAGCGTCGTCGCCCGGTAGACGCCGTCGTCGGTGTCGTAGGCGGAGGCGAACCAGGTGAAGTTCATCCACGCCCACCAGATGGCGTAGAAGATCATGGCGTAGTGCAGGACGCCGGTGCCCGGGTGGTCGCTGCCCAGCGCGTGGTGCAGCTGCGACGCCGCCTGCGAGACGGCGACCACGAAGCAGAGGTCGAAGAACAGCTCCAGCGGGGTCGACACCCGGTGCACCTCGCGCATGCCCCGGGCCCGCATCGGCCGGTACCACGTAGTCACGCCGCATACTCTCGCTCAACCCCGGCGAGTCCCGCTCTCCGACACACCGAATGCGCGCCTGGCGCAGATGACGGAAACCGACATTCGTTGTGACGCTGGGCGGGACTCGCGGGGGCACCGTAGTACCTGGCGGCGGAGTACGCAGTGCGAGAGGGAGTTCCGGGCAAACCTGACCGGGTGAGCGGCCTCGGTGGCCTCCGGCGGAGTTAGCGTTGGGTGCATGTCGGTGCTGTGGGGAATCTCGTTCGACGCGACCCCGATCTCCGGACTCGTGGTCGAGTTCGTGAAGACGGCATCGGTGTTCCGCGACCGCGGCTACCGGGTGCACCTGGATCTGGGCTACGACATCAAGGCCGACAAGAACGCGTTCTTCCGGCCGTACCGGGAGGAATCCTCCGCGCTGCCGGACTGGGTGCGGCTGGACCGGCCGGATTTGGCGGGGATCGAGGGATATCACGGGGGGTTCGTCGCGGCCGTGCTGCGCGAGGTCGTCGGCGCCGGCCGGACGGAACTGCTGCCGCGCGTGGAGGCACTGGCCGAGCGGGTGGCGGACCGGATCGTGGCCGCGTGGCGGCGGGCCGGGGTGACGTTCGTGGTGGTGGAGAACGGCACGCTGCCGGAGAACATCACCTACACCAAGGCGTTGTACCGGGCGATCGAGCGGTACGGGCGCGAGGCCGGGCTGGGGCGGTTCGTGCTGTGGCGCGACCACGACCTGATGTGGCAGAGCGAGCCCGGCACCGGGAAGTACGGCAGCGACCCCTATCCGCACGCCGTCCAGCCCGTCGACTCGCCGCACATCCAGTACGTCGCCCTACACGACGAGGCCAGGCGGAAAACGCTCTCCTGGGCGCGGGGGCTGCACGACATCGCCGTGCTGCCGAACACCTTCGACCACTCGCCGACGCGCCGGAACCCGGGTTTTCGGGAGCACTTCGGCATTCCGGCCGACGCCCCGCTGATCGCCCGCTGCACCAGGGTGATCCCGCAGAAGCGCATCGACCGTGACCTCCACCTGATCGCGTGGCTGCCCGGCGTGCACCTCTTCGTCGCCGGTGACCCGGCCGAGGATCCCGTCGAGTACGAGAACCTGCAGCGGCTGGCCTCGGATCTCGGCGTGACCGACCGCGTGGTGTTCGGCGGCCGGCTGGCGCCGCGCGAGGTGCGGACCGGGCGGGCGTACTCGATCCGGGACCTGTTGGCGGAGGCCACCCTCGCCTCGTTCCTCACCTCGTACGACTACGAGAGCTACGGCAACCCGATCGGTGAGGCGATCGCCTCCAAGGTGCCGTACCTGACCAGCGACTACGAGCTGTACCACACGGTGTACGGCCACCTCGGCTTCCAGGCCCCGATGCTGACCACCGACCGGCCCGACCGGTCCTTTGTGGACAGCGTCGCCGAACTGCTGCTGGACGAAGGGAAGCGTGCGCGCATGGCGGAACACAACCACCGGATCGGCCGGCAGCACTTCGACCGCGACCAGACCGAACAGCTGGTCGACGACATGCTGGCCACCCGGACCCGGCTGTCGGTGGTGCTGCCGGTGTTCAACGAGGCGCACAACCTGCCGGCCGTGCTGGACAGCCTGTACGCCCAGGAGCTGGACAAGGACCTCTACGAGATCGTGCTGGTGGACAACAACTCCACCGACGACACGGTCGCGGTGGCCCGGGCGTTCGCCGCCGCGCACCCGGACCTGAGGATCCACCTGCTCGACGAGCCGGAGCAGGGCGTGGCCTGCGCCCGCAAGGCCGGCATGGACTTCGCCGCCCGGCATCTCGGCCGCGCCGCCGGCACCCGCTACTATCTGGTGTCCGCCGACGCCGACTGCCGGGTGGACCGGCGCTGGCTGCCGGAGCTGTTCCGCACCATGGAGGCCAACAAGGCCGCCATCGGCGTCTGCGACTACTACTACAACCCCGAGCACTTCACCGCGCGCCCCCGGCTCTGGGACGCCATCCAGCGCACCCTGCGCTGCCGGGCCGTGACGTTCGCGCTGTTCGGCGGCTTCCCGGACGGCAAGGGCTTCGCCGTGGACCGGGACGTCTACGAGAAGGTCGGCGGCATCGAGATCTTCTACCAGCTGCACAACGGGCGGTTCGTCAACCACCTGTCCGACGACTGGGACTTCGGCATCCGGGTGCGCGGCTCCGGCGAGGACATCGTGTACGCGCCGACCTCGCGGGTGGAGATCAACCCGCGCCGGGTGGACCACGCCATCGACGAGGTGATCACCGGCCGGGCCTACGGCAACGACGGCATCATCGTGATGCGGGACATCCGCCCCGAGCGGCCCAGCACCCGCGACGTCGACCTGACCGAGGCGGAGGCGCTGCAGGCGTGGGAGTTCTCCATCAAGGACTTCACCCCCAAGAACACCATCCTGCCGCTGCTGCTCACCCCGTCGCTGCTGGACTCGGCCGACGTGATCGAGTTCTTCGGGCCGGACCTGGCACAGCGGCTCCACGCCCGGATCGAGGAGATCGCCGACGAGATGCGGGTCGTCGACTTCACCCCGATCCACGTCTACAAGACGCCGTCCTACCGGCTGTACTTCGAGTTCGCCGACGAGATCTTCGCCCGCCTGCGGGCCAGCGTCGGCGAGGACATCGGCTACCCGCCGCCGCTGCCGGCGGCCTTCGACGAGGTGCCGCCGCAGCGGTTCCGGGAGTTCGTGCGCTACTACTGCGAGGACCGGGAATCCGGCGAGGCGCACAACTACTTCGGCAACGGGGGTGTGTTCTGATGCTGGACGTCCTGCGGCAACCGGAAAACACCCATCTGCTGGAGTACGTCACCCGGGACCCCTTCGGCGCGCACGTGTTCCCCGGCGACACCCCGGACTACTCCCCCGAGGCGTTCCTGGCCGACCTGGACGAGCAGCTGCGGGACACCGCCCCGATCCACCTCTGGTCGTACATCCCGACCTGCGCCTACCGCTGCCGGTTCTGCCAGTACCCGGTCGTGCTGGTCAAGGGCGATCCGGGCAAGCTGACCCAGTGGGTGGACTGGAACATCCGGGAAGCCCTGCTGTGGTTGGAGACCGTGCCGTCGTTGAGCAGCGCGCCGATCGGCGAGTTCAACGTGTTCGGCGGCACGCCGTCGCTGCTGCCGCCCGAGGACATCGCCCGGCTGCTCGACTTCTACCGGTCGCACTTCAATTTCGGCCCGGAGACCACCGTGCGGTTCGAGGGCGACCCGAGCACGTTCACCACCGAGAAGCTGGAGTTGCTGGCGGCCAAGGGATGCACCAAGCTGTCCTGCGGCGTGCAGTCGTTCGACGATCCGGTGCTGAAGCTGAGCGGCCGTGAGCACACGTCCGAGATGTGCGTGGACTTCATCCGGGAGGCGCAGCGGGTCGGGTTCGAGCGGATCAGCATCGACCTGATGTACGGGCTGCTGGACCAGACCGTCGACAGCGTCCGGCGCGATCTCGATGTGGTGCTGGAGACCGGCGTGAACTCGGTGGTGTGCACCAAGTTGCACCTCAAGTCGTACGCCGAGACCCGCACCGGCGTCGCTGGCGAGAAGCCCGCCGCCTGGCAGGTCGACAGCTACCGCGCCCGGCTGGAGAAGGACGGCCACTTCTGGCCGACGCTCGACGAGCAGTACGAGATGCGGGCCGTGCTGACCGAGGGCCTGCGCGCCGCCGGCTACGTCGAGCACCCGACGATGTACTTCGCCGCCGGCGGGATCGGGCCGGAGAAGTGGAAGTCCATCATGGTCGACCAGGACCGGCAGGACGCCGAGGTGGCCATCGGGCTGGGCGGCAGCTCCAGCTGCCGCCGCTCCGAGGCGATCACCGACGTCAACTGGCAGACCTACGCCGCCGCCGTCGAGGCCGGCCGCGTCCCGCTCGGCTCGGCCACCGCGTTCTCCCCCGAGGGCCAGGAGACCCGGGCCATCAAGATGGCCCTGACCACGCTGCAGCCGTTGCGGGACTCCCTGCACCGCAACCGTTTCGGGCGCTCGCTGTTCGACGAGCCCTGGGCCGGCCGGTTCCGCTCGCTGGAAGAGCGCGGCCTCGCCGTGCTCACCCAGGACACGGTGACCCTCACCCCGGCCGGCGAGACACTCGTGGAAGCGATCATCAACACGGAGTTCTGAACCGGCCCGCCGGGTGACGCCCCGTTCCGTCGGCCGGAACACGCGTGGACACGGCCGGGTGCGTTGATCAGACTTGGGCTCCTTGCGCGGTACTCGCCGCGCATGGCCAAGTCGCACGCGGCGACGTGAAGGGATGAGGGCGATGCGTGACGACCACACGATGCTCCAGTCGGTGGTGGTGCTGGACTTGGTGGCGCCGGAGGAGCCGCGGGTCTCGGTCGCGGTCGAACTCCGCTACGACACCCGCGACCCCTACGCCGTCACCGCCGCGTTCCGGGTCCCGCCGACCGGCTCGGTCGTGTGGTGCTTCGCCCGTGACCTGCTCGCCGACGGCCTGATCGCCGAGGCCGGCCTCGGCGACGTCCGCATCCGCCCGGCCGCGGCCGACCCCGCGCTGGTCGACCTCACGATCAGCTCGCCGGCCGGCCTGGCCACGTTCGTCGCCTTCGCGGAGGACTTGGCCGACTTCCTGGACGACACGTACGATCTCGTGCCGCCGGGGGCCGAAGGCCAGTGGGTCAGCGTGGACGACGCGCTGACCACCCTCACGGCCTAGGTGGCGGCGGCCCGGACGCCGAGCGTCACCAGGACGACGGCGGTGACGCGTTTCGCCCAGCGACGGAAGACGTCCGTGCGCGGCAGCTTGCCCAGGAAGAACGCCCACAGGGACAGCCAGACCAACGCCAGCACCGCGTGCGCGGTGACGAGGACGTAGATCTGCCCCGCCAGGTTCTCCTGTGGCGTGACGAATTGCGGCACGAGGGTGAGGCAGATCGACGCGGCCTTGGGGTTGAGGACGTTGGCCAGCAACGCCCGGACATAGGTCGGCTCGGAGCGCGGCTTGGGGGCTTGTGCGCCGCCGGCGAACCACGTCCACAGGCCGAGGCCGATGAGGTACACGGCGCCGACGACGCGGACGACGGTGAAGGCTTCGCTGGACTGCATGACGATCGCCGACAACCCCAGCACCGCCAGCGTCGCGTGCACGTACAGGCCGGTGACGGTGCCGGCGATGACCGGCACCGCGCGGCGCCGGCCGCCCTGGATGAGCAGGGCGACGCTGGCGCCCGGAGTCGCGGTGATCGGGAAAACCGCCGCCAGGAAACCGATCACCGCGTACGGCTGGATCACGCGACCCGGAAGTGCGTGGTGAGCTGGTTGTCCTCGACCACGTGGAACGCCACGCCGGGCGGCTGGTCCCAGTTGTCGAGCGAGCCACCCTCCCACGGCATCCGCAGCGTGTACGTCACCGCGGGCGCGACGATGAGCGGCTTGCCGGCGAAGGTGGTGGCGCAGGCGGTGTGCGCGTGGCCGGCGAGCACGGCGATCACCTGCGGATGGCCCTCGACCAGGGCGGCGAGGCGATCCGGCTCGTGCAGCAGAATCCCGTCCAGGAACGGCTCGTGCATCCGGGCCGGCGGGTGGTGCAGCGCGATCAGCGTCGGTGTCCCGTCCCGCAGGTGGTCGACGATCCAGCCGACCGTCTCGTCGTCGAGGTAGCCGTGCCCCTTGGCCGGCACGGTTCCGTCCACCATCAGGATGTTGAGGCCGGCGATCGTGTGCTGGCGGTTGATCGGACCGCCGGTCGGCTCGTCGCCGAGCAGCGCCTTGCGGTACGGGCCACGCACGTCGTGGTTGCCGGGGCAGGTCAGCACCGGCACCGACACGGTGGCCAGCAGCCCCGCGACCTCCTCGTACTCGGGCTCCGTGCCGTGATCGGCGATGTCGCCGGTGACCAGCAGCGCGTCCACCGGCCGCGCCAGGCCGTTCAGGTAGTCCAGCACCCGCCGGGCCCGGTCCGCCGCCCGCTCGGTGCCGTCCAGATGCAGGTCGCTGATCTGCGCCAACAGTGCCACTCGAAATCCCCCCAACGGAATTTTCCAGGTTTACCGTTAGGCACGGTAGGGTGTCGGCGAGGAGGCGGTCAAGCACGATGCAGGCGCTGGAGTTGGCGAGCACGATCCGGCACGACGGTCACGGCGGCGTCGCCGACGACCTCGCCACCGTCGCGGCGGCACAGCAGTGGCGTCCGGACGTTCCGTGGGACGAAGACCTTCGCCAGGAGCTGGTCACGCTGCGGCGGGCGGTCCGCGCCCTGTTCGCCCGCGCGGTCAGCCCCGGCCCGCCGAGCCCCGCGGACGCCACCCGGCTGATGCCCGTGGACGAGGCGTTGTCCGTGGTGAACAACGCCGCCGCGCTGGACCCGGTCGCGCCGCAACTGTCCTGGTCGGACACTCCATCGGCGAGCCTGCGGTCCGTCCGCGCCGACGCCCGCGCCCGCTTGCTCGCCGGTTACGCGCGGTCCACCATCGAGTTCTTGTCCGGGCCGGACATGGCCAAGCTGACCGCCTGCACGGCGCCGCGCTGCGTCCGGTACTTCGTGAAAACCCACGGTCGCCAGGAGTTCTGCAAGCCCTCGTGCAGCAATCGCGCGCGGGCGGCTCGGTTTTACGACCGTCGGCACGCAGACAGCGGGCGGTGATCGCCGCTACGCTGCGCGCATGACCGCTTCCTCCCTGCCGGAGACGGATCCTGTCGCCGCGCGGCGCCCCCAGTACCTCGCCGACATCGCGGCGGGGCTGGACCGCTTCTTCGAACCCCGCCGCGAGGACTGCCCCTGGTGCGGCGGCGCCCGGCTGACGACCCGGCTGCGCACCGTGGACCTGTTGCAGCACAAGCCGGGCCGGTTCGAACTGTCGGAATGCGCGGACTGCCGGCACATCTTCCAGAACCCGCGGCTGAGCATCGCCGGGCTGGAGTTCTACTACCGTGACTGCTACGACGGTCTCGGCGAGCAGCAGATGGCCGCCATGTTCGAGGGCAACACCGCCGGGCTGAAGGACCGGGCCGCGCTGCTGACCAGGCACCACGCGCCCAAGCGGTGGCTGGACGTCGGCACCGGGCACGGCCACTTCTGCAGGGCGGCCGCGGAAGTGTTGCCGGACACCGAGTTCCACGGTCTCGACATGAGCGCCGGGGTGGAGCTGGCCCAGGAGAAGGGCTGGATCGCCCGGGGATTCCGGGGCAACTTCCCGGAGATGACGGCCGAGCTGGCCGGGAACTACGACGTGCTCAGCATGTTCCACTACCTGGAGCACACGCTCGATCCCAGGGCTGAGCTGTCCGCCGCAGCGGCCGTGCTGCCGCCCGGCGGACACCTGGTGATCGAGTTGCCGGATCCGGAGTGCCGGTGGGGCCGGATCCTCGGCCGGTACTGGATGCCGTGGCTGCAGCCGCAGCACCTGAACCTGATGCCGATCGGCAACCTGCGCAAGGCGGCCGAGGAGGTCGGGTTCCGCGTGGTGGACGAGCAGCGGGCCGAGCCGCACGGCGGAATGGACATGGTCGCCGCGGTGGCGCTGTGGGCGAACTGGGTCGTCGGCGGCAACGACGTGCCGTGGCGCCCGAAGCCGCCGAGCACCCTGCACAAGATCGCCCGCAAGGCCAGCATGGTGATCACGGTGCCGCTGATGGTGCTCGCGTTCCTCGGCGACAAGCTGCTCGCGCCGTGGGGCCGCAAGCACGGCTTCTCCAACGCCTACCGGGTGCTGCTGGTCCGGAACTAGTCCGGCCGCCGGTTCGCATCGGCGGCGGACTGCCGGTCCCTCAATCCAGCAACCCGGTCCGCACGGCGTGCAGCGCCGCCTGGGTGCGGTCCTGCACGCCGAGCTTGGACAGGATGGCGCTGACGTGCGTCTTCACCGTCTTCTCGGACAGCACCAGGGACTTGGCGATCTCCCGGTTGGACCGGCCGCGGGCCAGTTCGCTGAGCACTTCCCGCTCGCGGCCGGTGAGGTGCACGCCGTGCGGCTGGGCCTCGCCGGCGGCGAGCAGGCGGGCGACGTCGGGGTGCAGCAGCACGTGCCCGGCGTGCACGGCCCGGATGGCGGCGGCCAGGGCCGGCGGGTCGACGTCCTTGTAGACGTAGCCGGCGGCGCCGGCCCGGACCGCCGGCAGCACGGCGACCGGGTCGGTGAAGCTGGTGATCACCAGGACCTTGGCGGCGCTGCCGTTCTCCCGAAGCCCGCGCAGGGCCTCCACTCCCCCGCTGCCGGGCATCTTCAGGTCCAGCAGCACGACATCGGGCCGCAGCTCGGCGGTAGCGTCCACACAGGACTGTCCGTCGGCGGCCTCGCCGACGACGGTGATGTCGTCCTGGAGGTCGAGGAACGTCCGCAACCCCTGGCGCACAACGGGGTGGTCGTCCACCACGAGCACCTTGATCGGATCAGCCACCGGTCGCCACCTCCACCCGCACCGTGGTCCCGCCGCCGGGAGTGGACGTCACGGTAAGCCGACCGCCGACCGCCCGCGCCCGTTCCCGCATCGACGACAACCCCAACTTCCGCGCCGCCTGCTCGGACCGCTCCGCGTCGAAACCGACGCCGTCGTCCCGAACCTGCAGCACGACCTGCCCGTCGGCAGCCGAGAGGTCGATCTCCACGAGCCCGGGGCGGGCGTGCCGCAGGGCGTTGTGCAGGGCCTCCTGGGCGATCCGGTACAGGGCCTCGCGCCGCGCGGACGTCAGCTTCGGCACCGGGCAGCCGACAAACGCCACCTCGGCCTCGTGTACCCGGTTCAACAGCTCGGCCTGCTTGCGCAGCGCGGCGTCGAGACCGTCGCCGGACAGGTCGACCGGCAGCAGGCCGACAACGACGTTGCGCAGCTCGTCGCTGACCTCGGCCGCCAGTCGGCGCACATTGCCGATCTCCGTTGCCGCCCGCGCGGGATCACGGTCCACCAAGGCCGCGGCGGCGTCGGCGGTGAGGCGCAAGGAGAACAGCTTCTGCGTGACGGCGTCGTGCAGCTCGCGGGCGATCCGGTTGCGCTCGGCCACAATGGACAGTTCGCGGCTGCGCTCGTACAGCCGCGCGTTGACGATGGCGATGGCGGCGTGCGCGGCCAGCAGCCGCAGCAGCTCCTCGTCCTCGGCGTTGAAGCCGCCGGGCGTGTTCTTGTTGGCCAGGAACAACTCGCCGAGGATCTCGTCGCCGTCGGTGATCGGCATGCCGAGGAAATCGGTCAGCACCGGATGCGCGGCCGGCCACCAGTCGAACTGGGGATGCTGGCGGATGTCGCTCAACCGCACCGGGTTCGGGTCGCGCAGCATCAGCCCGAGCAGGCCGTGCTGGCGCGGCACCGGCCCGATGGCCTTCCACTGCTCGTCGGTGATGCCGTCGGCCAGGAACTCGGCGAACGAGCCGTTCTCGTCGGGCACGCCCAGCGCCGCGTAGCGGGCGTCGAGCAGCCGCCGCGCCGAGGTCAGGATGGTCTGCAGCACCTCGCGCACCGACCGCCGCGCGGTCACGGCGAGCACGGCCGCGCTCAGTTCGCGCAGCTCGTCCCGGTCACAGGTGCCCATGCCCGCAACCGTACCCAGTTCCGCGCGCCGGCGGATCGGGCGGCGGTCCTAGGTCCAAGGTCGTAGACCGCGCGGGCCCCGAGCCCGATGGCACCGCCGCCCCGCCCGAATAGCGTCGATGACGAGCAGAAACGACACCGAGGAGGTGACGGGGATGCCCGTCGCGATCATCACCGGCGCGTCCCGCGGGCTGGGGCTCGCGCTGGCCCACGGCCTGTCCGACGCCGGCTGGGGCCTGGTCCTCGACGCCAGGGGGGCCGAGGACCTGCGCACCGCCGCCGACCAGCTGGACGGGCCGGTCCGGGCGATCCCGGGCGACATCACCGACCCCGACCACCGGGCCGAGCTGGTCGAGGCCGCCACCGAGCTCGGCGGCCTCGACCTGCTGGTCAACAACGCCGGTGTGCTGGGGCCGAGCCCGCTGCCGGCGCTCGCGGAGTTCCCGCTGGACCGGCTGCGCGAGGTGTACGAGGTGAACGTGCTGGCGCAGCTCGCGCTGACCCAGCAGGCGCTGCCGACGCTGCTGGCGCGGGACGGCGCGGTCGTGTTCGTCACGTCCGACGCCGCCGTCGAACCGTATCCCGGGTGGGGTGGGTACGGCTCGGCCAAGGCCGCGCTGGAGCAGATCGGCAAGGTGCTGGCCGTGGAGGCGCCCGCGCTGCGGGTGTGGGTGGTCGACCCGGGCGACCTGCGCACGAAGATGCACCAGGACGCGTTTCCCGGCGAGGACATCAGCGACCGCCAGCTGCCGGAGGCCGTGGTGCCGGCGTACGTGAAGCTGGTCACCGAACGGCCGGAGTCGGGCCGGGTCCGGCTGTGAGACCGGTCGCGCTGTGGCTGCCGTACCAGGTCGACGACCTCAAGGCGGCGACGGAGTTCTACACGGTCCGACTTGGACTGTCCGAAGTGGATCGATTTGACGGCGGGGTCGTGCTGCGAGCCGCCGACGGCGCGTACGTGGAGCTGGCCACGCCCGGCTCGCCGGGGCCCGCGCCGCTGGCGTTCGAGCTGGCCACCGACGGCGAGGTGGAGGCGGCGTACACGGCGCTGCGACCTCGGTCCGACGAGCTGGTGCGCGGGCCGGGCCGCTATCCCCGGGGCCACTACGGCTTCGAGGTGCGCGGCCCGGCGGGGGCGACCGTGATGATCTGGAGTGAGCGATGACTGCGACAGTGGATTTCACGCTGCCGGCCGAACTGGAGGCGCACGAGCCGCCGGAGGCCCGGGGGCTGGCCCGCGACGACGTTCGGCTGCTGGTCGGCCGGCGGGCGTCCGGCGAGATCAGCCACCACCGGTTCGGCGAGCTGCCGACCCTGCTGACGCCGGGTGACGTGCTCGTCGTCAACACCTCGGCGACGCTGCCGGCGGCGGTGCCGGTGCTGAACGCGGACCTTCGGCTGCACGTGTCGACCAAGCAGCCCGACGGCAGCTGGCTGATCGAGCTGCGCACCGCCGGCGGGCCGTTCCGGGATGCCGTCGCCGGCCAGCGGTACGAGCTGCCCGGCGGCGCTTCGGTCACGCTGCTGGAGCCGTACTCCCGGGGCCGCCTGTGGACGGCGGCGTTCGATGTTCCTTCCGTGCCAAGGTATCTGTTGGAGCACGGCGTGCCGATCCGGTACGGCTACGTGCCGCGCCAGTGGCCGTTGCCGTACTACCAAACGGTTTTCGCCGAACACCCCGGCAGCGCGGAGATGCCGAGCGCGGCCCGGCCGTTCACCGACCGGATCGTCACGCGGCTGGTGTCCGCCGGCATCCAGTTCGCGCCGATCCTGCTGCACACCGGCGTCGCCTCGCCCGAGGCGCACGAACGTCCTTACCCGGAGCGGTTTTCCGTGTCGGCGACGACCGCGCGGATCGTCAACCAGGCGCGGGAGGCCGGCAACCGGATCATCGGCATCGGCACGACCGCGGTGCGGGCGCTGGAGAGCGCCATCGAGGGCGACCGCGTCGTGCCGGCCAAGGGCTGGACCGATCTGGTGATCACGCCGGAGCGGGGCGTGCGGGTGGTGGACGGGCTGCTCACCGGCTTCCACGAGCCGATGGCCTCGCACCTGGACATGCTGGCCGCGATCGCCGACGAGCCGCTGCTGATGGCCTGCTACGCCGAGGCGGTGCGGGGCGGCTACCTGTGGCACGAGTTCGGCGATGTGAACCTGCTCCTGCCGTAGCACACTGGGGGCATGGAGACGTTCGTGGCCAGCACGACCTTCCCGTATCCGATCAACGACGTCTTCGGCTGGCACGAGCGACCGGGGGCGATGCGGCGGCTGACGCCGCCGTGGGAGCCGATGCGCATCGTGGCGGAGGCGCCGAACCTCACCGAGGGATCACGGGCCGTGATGGAGCTGGACGTGCCCGGGCCGGTGCGGCCGCGCTGGGTGGCGCGGCACACCGGCTACCGGCCGCCGTACGAGTTCGTGGACGTGCAGGAACACGGACCGTTCAGGGCATGGACGCACCGTCACCGGTTCTTCGAGGTGCCGACCGGCACCAAGCTCGTCGACGAGATCAGCTACGACCTGCCGCTCAGCGCCTTCGTGGCGCCATTCGTCGAGGTCAGGCTGCATCGGATGTTCGCGTACCGGCACCGCCAGCTGGCCGGCGATCTCGACCTGCACGCCCGCCTCGACGGTCCACGGATGGCCGTCTCGGTGACTGGACGTGACCAACCTGTCGTGGAGGCGTTCAAGGCCCTGTTGACCACCGGTGGGCACCGAATCGTCACCCATGGCGACGCCGGCGTCGACCTCACCACCGGCGTGGTCACGGTCGGCGACCGGACGGCTCGGGTCAGCTATCCCAGCGGCGGTCTGGTGCGCCGCCGGGTGCCGCTGCTGGCCTCGGGCGACCGCCTGGTGAACTGGATCTCACTGGACGATCTGGTCGGCGTCTTCCTGTTCGCCGTCCTCACCGACGTGCACGGTGACATCGACGCCGTGTCGCCGAATCCCTTGCCCCGCGCGGACTTCACCGCCCACCTGCCCGCCGCGCACGCCCCGGACCGGATCGCCACGCCACCGGTCGGGCACGTGTTCCGACACCCCGATCTGGACGCGGCGGTGCGCCACGTGCTCGGACGCAAGTAGGGTTGCCGGGTGCGAATCAGCAGCGAAGGAACGGAGACCGTGGTCCTCGCCGTCTCCGGCGAGGTGGACCTGGGCACCGCGCCGAGTCTCGAGGAGGCCGTGACCACGGCCGTGGCGACCGCGGGCGCGCACGCCGTGAGAATCGATCTCGCCGACGTCTCCTTCATGGACTCCACCGGCCTGCGTGTGCTGCTGTCCGGTCGCCAGGCCGCCGAGCAGCGCGGCATCGCCTTCAGCGTGGCCAACCCCCAGCCGCACCTGCTCAAGGTGATGCGCGTCACCGGCATCGACGGCCTGCTCGGACTGTCCTAATCGGACGCGTACCGCCAGCAGACGCCGTAGCTGAAGCCCTGTTCCGGGTGGTCGAACCGGGCCGCGACCTCGTCCGCCCCGTCCAGGGCGAGCAGCGGCCCGTCCGGCCTGCCCCGGTGCGGCAGCGTGCGCGGCACGGTCCGCTCCGTCCGCCACACCGCGAGCGGCCGGCGTGCGGCGTCGAACCGGACCCGAGCCTCGAACAGCGCACAGCTGACCAGCGGAGTGAACACGTAGTGGTCGGCGATCGGCTGGCCGTCACGGACCTGGAACACGATGGCGTAGGTGTGCGGCTCGTTCCACGCGAGCGGCCTCGGCAGCGCCAGCAGGTAGCGGAAGTGGCCGGCGCCCAACCGGTTCGCCTCGACGATGCGGGCCCCGTGCTGCATCTCGGCGTGCACCTCGCGGTCGATGTCGGCCCCGTCGGACCGCCGCGGCACGCTGAACCGGGCGACGATGTGGTCGAGGCCGTCACGGGTGGCCACGATCGTGCGCTCCTCGATCACCTCCGGCACCGGGCGGTCCAGCCGCACCAGCACCCGTAACCGGCGAACGGCCCAGCCGCGCTCCGGGTCGAGCGGGTCGACGCGCTTGACGACCACCTGCGCGAGCTTGACGAACGCGTCGTCGACGCGACGACGGGCCGTGCGCTCGGACAGCCGGCGGTCGGCCGCGAACAGCTCGGTCCGCCGGGACAGCGTCGCCGCGTGCAGGTCCCGGTCCAGCCCGAGGGCCACCAGCACGGCGCGACGGTCCTCCGCCGGCAGGTCGACCTCCGTGAGCCGGCCGATCGCCTGGTTGACCAGTCGCCGGACCTCCGCGCCGCCGCAGTCGGGCGGGATGTCGGCCCAGCGCGCGACCGCCCGTCCGATCCGCTTGTGCACGTCCGGGCGGTGCAGGCCGCGGCCCCGGCGCAGGGTGGTGAACTCGCGGATCAGGTCGAGCTCGGTCATGCCCTCCCCCTTCGGCCGGAACCGGCTCAACACGGCCAGGATCTGGCCAGTTCCGGCGCGGCGGCCACGCGACCATCCACTTCGATGCTAGGAGCGGCCCGTCCGGCAGGCCGCGGCGTTCACTCGGACGGAGGTGGAGCGTGTTCTGGCAACGACGGGCGCGGCCGGTCCGGGTGTGCTGCGCGGCGGTGCTACGGGTCCGTGAGGACGACCGGATCGTGCTGGTGGAGTCGAAGACCCGGCCGGGGGCGTTCGCGCCACCCGGGGGCGTGATCCGGTACGCGGGGCCGGCGGCGGATGTGCTGGGGCGGTTGGGCTTCGCCGGCGACAACGACCATCACCTGCGTGGGTCCCTGCCGACGCGATCGGTCGAGGGCTTCGTGCGGTGGTTCTCCAGCGGGGCGTACCGCGAGGACGGGGAGGAGTGCCTGCGGCGCGTGCTCGCCGAGGTTCTGGCCGAGCTCGGGGTGCCCGGCCAGAACCTGAGCTTCGATCGGTTACGGACGGAGGTCGAGTGCTCGACGCTGGAGCTGCGGGGCTTCGAGTTCTACGACCTGGTGAGCCCGGTGCGGGACCGACTCCTCGCGCTGGCGGCGGATCCCCGTGTGCACACGGTGTTGTCCGCGAGCGCGCAGGAGGTGGCCCGGGGCCGTGTCGGCACGGCGTTGGTCGCGCCGCACGCCGCCCACCTGCTCGGCAATCCGGTCAGCCCCTGACGATTCCCGCGATGAGCACGATGACGTGACTCTCCATGATCTCCCCTCCCTTTGACGGCGAAGTCAGCATGCGTCGGGCGGGGATCCGGCACAGTGCCGTGTGACACGGGGCGAACGTGCCATGTGGCTCACATGCGGGCCAGCGACCTCAGCACGTCCGGCCGGCCGACGACGATGCGGCGGCGACCGGTGGTCAGCACGCCGCGGGCCCGCAGCATCGCCATCGCGCGGGCGACGGCCCGTCGGGAGGCACCGAGCTGGCTGGCGATCTCCTCCTGCGTGAAGGGCGTGTCGATGGCGATGCCGTCGGCCGTGGGACGGCCGCGTTCGGACATCAGGACGGCCAGGTGGCGGGCCAGGCGGTGGCTGATGTCCAGCTCCACCGAGCCGACACGGGCCTGTTCCGCCTCACGCAGCCGCACGGCCAGCGACTTGATCACCGCGATGGCGATCTCCGGCCGGGTTCGCAGGCACGCCTGGAACTGGGCGGCGGTCAGCTGCACCACCGTCGTCGGCTCCAGGCTCCGCACCGACGCCGTGCGCTCCCAGCCGTGCAGCGCGGCCAACTCCCCCAGCACGTCACCCGGGCCTCTCAAGGCGTAGACCAGCTCGCGCCCGTCCGCCAGCAGCGTCGACACCCGGACCCAGCCCGCCACGATCACGTGCAGGAAGTCCGACGGGTCGTCCTCCCGGATCAGCACCTCGTCGGCCGCGAACACCCGCCGCACCCCGCCGGTGAGCAGGTGCTTCCGGTCGGCTTCGGACAGGTAGGACAGCAGGCTCCCCCGGGCCGGAATCATGTGGGCCGCCCCCTCGTTGTGTGCGCAACCACGGTAGACGTCGGTTGGTGACGAAGGCTTTGCCCGCCCGGCCGCGGCGTGGTGCTGCCCCGGTGTCGCCGTGGATACGGTATGCATGCATCCGCGAACGAGAGGCATGCGGTGACGACAACCCGGGCGGCGGTGCTCCGCTCCTTCGACCAGGGCTTTTCCCTGGAGGAGATCACTCTCGCCGACCTCCGGCCGGACGAGGTGCTGGTGGAGATCGCCGGCGTCGGCATGTGCCACACCGACCTAATCCTGCGCGACCCGGCGATGGCCGCGGCGCTGGCGCCGGTGGTGCTGGGGCATGAGGGCAGCGGCATCGTGACGGCGGTCGGCGCGGCGGTCAGCGGCGTACGGACCGGCGACCACGTGGTGCTGAGCTTCGCCTCCTGCGGGACGTGCCGCGAATGCCTGCTGGGAGCCCCCGCGTACTGCGAGGAGTTCACCGTACGGAACGTCAGCGGCGGCTATCCCGATGGCAGCACCGGCGCGACCGACAGCGCGGGTGGCCCGGTGCGCAATCGGTGGTTCGGCCAGTCCTCCTTCGCCCGGCACGCGGTGGCCTCGGAACGGGACGTCGTCGTGGTCGATCCCGAGCTCCCGCTGGAACTGCTGGGCCCACTGGGCTGCGGCATGCAGACCGGCGCCGGTGCCGTGCTCAACGAGATGCGGCTCGCCCCGGGGCAGTCGATCGCCGTCTTCGGCGCGGGCGCGGTGGGGCTCGCGGCGGTGATGGCGGCCAAGCTCGCCGGGGCGCGCGACATCGTCGTGGTCGATCTCCTCGAATCCCGCCTGGACGTGGCGAAGGAGCTGGGCGCCACCCGCATCGTCCGGGGTGGCGACGGCGACATCACCGCCGAGGTGGCGGGAATGGACTTCAGCTTCGAGACGACGGCGGTCGAGAAGGTCATCGGCGACGCGATCGCGGTGCTCGGGCGGCGCGGCAAGGCGGTCCTGGCCGGCGTCGGCCCCGGGCTGCTGACGGTGCCGCCGTCGAAGCTGGCCGGGCGGACGGTCACCTACGTCCTCGAAGGCAGCGCGGTGCCGAAGGTCTTCATCCCGCGGCTGATCGGGTTCTGGCGGGACGGCCGGTTCCCGTTCGACCGGCTCATCCGCACCTACCCGCTGGCCGGCATCGACGCGGCCGAGGCGGACTCACTTTCCGGCGCGACGATCAAACCCGTTCTGTTGCCCTGACAACGCCCCCACAAGGAGCACACAATGGCCTCCGCCATCGCCGACATCGTGTCCGCGGACGCGCTCGACTTCGCCGCCGACGGCGCCTTCGACGTCGTCAACCCCGCCACCGGGGAGGTGTTCGCGCAGGCGCCCCAGATCGGCGACAAGGCGTTGGATTCCGTCTTCGCCACGGCGCAGAACGCCTTCCAGCACTGGCGGCGGGACGAGGGCGCGCGGCGCGCGGCCCTGCGTGCGGCCGCCGACGCCGTCGAGCAGCGGGCCGGCGAGCTGGCGCCCGTGCTCACCGCGGAGCAGGGCAAGCCGATCAACGAAGCGGCGGAGGAGGTCTGGGCGGCCGCGGCCTGGCTGCGCTACTACGCCGACCTCGAGGTGCCGCGGGAGGTGATCCAGGACGACGCCGAGGCGTACCAGGAGGTGGTCCGCCGGCCGCTGGGCGTCGTCGCCGCCATCACCCCGTGGAACTTCCCGCTCGCCCTGGCCGCCTGGAAGATCGCGCCGGCCCTGCGCGCCGGCAACACGATCGTCCTCAAGCCTTCTCCGTTCACGCCGCTGGCCACGCTGGCCCTGGGCCAGGCGCTGCGCGGGGTGTTCCCGGACGGGGTGCTCAGCGTCGTCACGGGCCGGGACCCGCTCGGCGCCGCGATGGTGGCGCATCCGGTGCCCCGCAAGGTCAGCTTCACCGGTTCCACCGCGACGGGCAAGAAGGTGGCCGCCTCCGCCGCCGACGACCTGAAGCGGGTGACGCTGGAGCTCGGCGGCAACGATCCCGCGATCGTGTTGCCCGACGTCGACGTGGCCGAGATCGCGCCGCAGCTTTTCTGGGGCGCGTTCCGCAACAACGGCCAGGTCTGCCTGGCCGTGAAACGGGTCTACGCCCACGAGAGCATCCACGCCGATCTGGTGGAGGCCCTCGCCGGCATCGCCGCGTCGATCAAGGTCGACGACGGGACGGTGGACGGCGCACAGCTCGGTCCGATCAACAACCGTCCGCAGTTCGACCGCGTGACCACTCTCGTCTCCGACGCCCTGCACCACGGCGCCCGCGCCGTCACCGGCGGCGCTCCGCTCGACCGCCCCGGCTACTTCTACGCCCCCACCATCCTCGACGGTGTCGACGACGGCATCCGCATCGTCGACGAGGAGCAGTTCGGCCCCGTGCTGCCGGTTCTCTCCTACCGTGACGAAGCCGACGCCGTCGCCCGCGCCAACCGGACCAACTACGGCCTCACCGCGTCCGTCTGGTCCGGCGACCCCGACCGCGCCCTGACCCTGGCCGCCGACATCGACAGCGGCCAGGTGTCCATCAACAGCCATGGCGCCGGCGTGCGGCCGCACCTGCCCTTCGGCGGGCACAAGTGGAGCGGGCTCGGCGTCGAGAACGGCCCGTGGGGGCTGTACGGCTTCACCGAGCTCCAGGTCATCGCCGGCCCGCCGCGCCGGAAGTGAACGGCCACCCGGCCGGGCGTCCCGTGACACGCGGGGCGCACTAGGCGGCTGCCGTGCGGCGCAGGGGCGGGAGCCACACGAGCAGCCCACCGGCCAGGGCCAGAGCACCGAAGATCCACCAGACGTGGTGGAAGGCGTCGGGCGTCGCACCGGCTCCCGGCGTCCCCGCCACGGCGGCGAAGATGCTGACGCCGAGGACGGCGCCGAGTTGGCGGAAGCTCTGGTTGATCGCCGAGCCGACCGCGAACCGGGCCGGCGGCAGCGACTTCGCGGAAGCGCCGGACTGCACGGGCAGCGACATCCCGATGCCGGTCCCCGTGACCACCATGGCGGGCAACCAGAGGACGGCCCAGTGCGGCTCGCTCGAGATCGTCAACGCGAGCATGCCCTGGGCCGCCGCGAAAAGGACGGCCCCGGCGAGGAGCACGATCCGGTGCCCGTAGGTGTGCGCCAGCCGGCTGGCGGGGCGGGCGACGATCATCGTCAGGATCGGGCTGGGAGCGGCGGCCAGTGCGGCGGTCAGCACCGGGTAGTGCCACACCGTCTGCAGGAAGACGATGTTGCTCAGGATCACACCGTAGAACGCGACGGAGAACACCAGCGACGCCGCGTTGACCAGCCGGAACTGACGGACCTTGAACAGGGCCAGGTCCATCACGGGCCGGGCGGCGGCCCGGGTGCGCCACAGGAAGACCGGGAACAGCGCCGTGGCGACGACGAAGGCGGCGATCACCCGGGGGTCGGACCAGCCCCAGCTCGGGCCCTCGACGATGGCCAGGCTCAGCGCGGCGGGCACCGCCGCGATCAGCACCGCCCCGACCGGGTCGGGTATCCCCCGGGCGCCCGGCTCGCGGGTCTCACGCAGCAGCCGCAGCCCGACAACGAGGACCAGCGCGCAGATCGGCACGTTCACCAGGAAGATCCAGCGCCACGAGGCGTACTGGACGAGCAGGGCCCCCAGTGTGGGACCGACCGCCGCGGCGGCCGCGCCCATCGTGCCCCAGGTGCCGATGGCGACGGAGCGGCGGGAAGCCGGGAATTCGGGCAGCACCAGCGCCAGCGAGGCCGGAATGGCCAACGCGGCGAAGGCCGCCTGCAGCGCACGGGCGATGATGAGCACCGGCACGTTCACGGCCAGGCCGCACAGCGCGCTCGTCACGGCGAAGCCCGTCATCCCGATGAGGAAGACTCGCTTGCGGCCGTAGCGGTCGGCGAGGCGGCCGGCGGGGATCAGCGCCGCGGCGAAGACCAGGCTGTAGATGTTCAGCACCCAGCTCAGGTGCTCGGTGGTGGTCCGGAAGCCGCGGCCGATCGTCTCGAAGGCGACGTTCACGATCGTGGTGTCGAGGAACACCACGAACACGCCGAGGCTGCTCAGGGCGAGCACACGCAGCGCGTGCCGGCGCGCCGCGGGGTCCTGGGGTTGCTCCGGGACCGCGGCCGATGCCGCCGGCAGGGTCGGTAGGCCCAGATTTCCCGGGCTCTCGGGGATGGCCATCGATGCTCCTAGACGTGGGCCGCGCGAGGGGCCGAATGCCCACGACGCGGGTAGGGCATGAACAACACCGGTGCGTCAGTGCCGGTGGTCGTGTCCCTCGGGACGTCCGGCCAGGGCTCGGGCGCGTGTGGTGACCTCGTCGGTGGACACGGCGCACAGGCCGGCGAGCACCTCTTCCAGCGCCGCCAGCCAGAGCCGGTAGTAGTTGTACGGCTCGTCCGCGGCCCCCGAGATTTCCCAGGCGGCGATCCGGGCGATCAGCTCGGACCGGAACTGCGGCCAGGTGAACGCGCCTGCCTCGTAGAGGGCGACAGCCATGCCGAAGGCGCGGCTCTCCCACGGCTCGGCGAACACCAGTTCGCCGTTGGACCGCGGAGGTGCGGCCGGTCCCTCGATCTCCAGCGGCGCGGTCACGGCGCCTCGACCTTCGCCACGCCGACCATCGCGTCCCGGGTCACCAGCGACGCGAGTTCCGCCTCGGACAGGTGCTCGGTGCCCGCCGGCCGTTCGGGCAGCACCAGCCAGCGGACCTCACTGGTCGAGTCGCGGACGATGATCCGCACGTCGTCGGCGAGGTCCAGTCCCATCTCGGACAGCACCGTGCGCGGCTGCGCCACGACTCGGGAGCGGTAGGCGGGATCCTTGTACCAGCTCGGCGGCAGTCCGAGCACCGGCCACGGATAGCAGGAGCACAGGGTGCACACCACCACGTTGTGGGTGGTCGCGGTGTTCTCCACGACGACGATGTGCTCGCCCTGCGTACCCGAGAAGCCCAGCTCCTTGATGGCGGCGGTGCCGTCGTCGAGCAGCCGCCGCCGGTATTCCGGGTCCGTCCACGCCCTGGCGACGACCTTGGCGCCGTTGAGCGGGCCGACGTTGCTCTCGTAGTTGGTGATGATCCCGTTCATCACCTTCGGGTCGATCAGGCCGCGCTCGGTGAGCAGCTGCTCGAGCGCCTCGGCGCGGAGGGCGACGGGAAGGGGTGCGTCCGGTCCGGTCGGGGTCATGAGATGGTCTCCAGATAGCTCTCGTACAGCTCTACGGTGAGCGCGAAGGGGTCGGCGTCCGCGCCCCACAGTTCGCGTGAGTCGAACCGCACCGAATAGACGTGTTGCGGGTTCTCGCCCAGGAAGTGGGCGTTGGTGTCCGGCAGCACCGCTGCGGGTTGGCGGGACTCGACGACTCCGACATGCCCCCGGATGTAGCCCGGCAACCGGGTGTGCCCGGGCACCGACATGTTCCTGGCGCGCACGGACTCGCCGACAGCGAACGCGGGCACGGTGTCCACGGCCCGCAGCGAGCCCTCGGCTGTCGGCGCGTAGTGGGGACGGTCGGGTTCCGGGATCGGCGGTTCGTCGACGTGTTCGCCACGCAGGTTGCGGGCGCGGGCCTCGACGGCGCCGGGTGCCAGGATGGAACGTTCGGTGAGCATCAGCTCCGCGCCGTTGAGCCAGCGCCCGTAGTAGCCGTCGCCCAGGTAGGCGGCTCGGTCGAGGCGCTCCAGGGCGTGTCGGAAGGCGTCCGTGTTGACGCCGCCGCAGGCGATGCGGCTGGACAGAATCGCCAGCGCGAACGCCCGGCCCTGCCAGGGTTCGCCGAAGACGGGCTCATGGCGTCTCGGTGGATGCACCGGGCCCCACCTCGGGGCGCCTCCCATGTCGGCAACACCGTCCACGGCACAACCTCTCGTTGGCTTGCAGGAGCAGGAGAATCCGGTCGGATCGCGTTCGGCCGGCGTCGTCCGGTCAGGACACGGATCGGCGTCGATCCGTCCACCGGCACGAGCGGGGGCGTCTCGGCGCCCGCAAGTAGGAGCATATGCTCTTATCTACGAGGGGGCAAGGGCGTGAACCAGGATCGGCAACCGGGGCCAGCGCACCGGTTGCCAGCAGCAAGGACGCTTCCCCGGCGAACGGCCCGTCGAGACGCGAACTCCGAAGGAGCGAGGGGTACACACGCGCCAGTTACGCCGATATGCTCACAATGATCATACGGCAAGGGCAGTCACGAGACCTTGGAGAGGCTGACCCCGATGGCTCTGCCCGACACCCCGTCCCCGGCCGCCGGCCTGGCACCGCGGCCGCCTTGACGATCATTCGCCGGGAACGCCGGCACGTCGGTCCGGTGCCGCAATGCGCGTATGCGAGGACATGCTCCTAACATGGGTGGGGAAGGCTTCTGGAGGAGACGATGACCCGCACGTCGAAGGACCTCGACATCGCGTGCAACAACCTGGCGCTGCGCAAGGCGGCCCGATACCTCGGCGCCACGTACGACAAGGCCCTGGCCCCGGCCGGCCTGCGCGCGACGCAGTTCAGCATCCTGCAGAAGCTCAGGGCCCACGGCGAGATGACGATCACCAGCCTCGCCGACATGATCGCCATGGACCGCACGACGATGGCCTCGAACCTCAAGCCGCTGGCACGGGAGGGCCTGGTGACCGTCGAGCCGTCGGCAGCGGACCGCCGCGCACGGATCGTGACGATCACACCGGACGGCCTGGCCCGGTTCAAGGCGGCACTACCCCTGTGGCGAGCGGTGCAAGGTTCCTTCGAGGAGCGCTTCGGCGCCGTCGCCGCGGCACAACTGCGCGGATCCCTCGAAGCCGTCCTGCACACCGGCTTCGAGCCCTGGGCCGAGTGAGGTCGACGCTCGCGCCGTCACACCCGCGCGGACCCCGGTCGCGAACGACGCGGCCGAGCGACGACGACACGACCTAGCGGAGCGGGCGGAAGCCGGCCCGGAGCTCCTCGGCGAACAGCTGGGGCTGCTCCCAGGCCGCGAAGTGCCCGCCCTTGGCGACCCTGTTGTACCGCAACAGGTTCGGGTACGCCTTCTCGACCCACCCGCGCGGCGCCTGATAGACCTCGTCGGGAAACACCGACACGGCGGCCGGGACGCGGACGCCCTTGGCGGCGACCACGGAGTCGGGGTTCTCCCAGTACAGCCGTGCGGCGGACACCGCGGTGTTGGTCAGCCAGTAGAGGGTGATGTTGTCCAGCACGTCGTCACGGCTGAGGCCGCCCGGGTGGCCGGCGAAGGCGGCGGCGATGAGGTCCAGGCTGCGAACATCGTGGTCGAGCATGAACGCGGCCAACCCCACGGGCGTGTCGGCCAGCCCGGCCAGGGTCTGCGGCCGCGTGCCCATGAATCGCGCGTAGGCGACGTGCCTCGAGTACAGGTCGGACAGCTGAAGCCAGGCGGCGTTCTCGTCGGCGGGCAGGCCGGCGGGCGGCATGGCACCGGCACGGATCGCGCTGTCGTACGCGGGCGGGACGGCGCCGGGCAGGTTGGTGTGCATGCCGATCAGCGCGGGCGGCGCCTGCACGGCCATCCTGTCCGTGATCAACGCGCCCCAGTCACCGCCCTGCGCGACGAATCGGTTGTAGCCCAACCGGTTCACCATCAGCTCGGTCCACGCACGGGCGATGCGGTCCGGGTTCCAGCCGACCGTGGTGGGCTTGCCGGAGAAGCCGTGGCCGGGAATGGACGGGATCACCAGGTGAAAGGCGTCGGCGGTGCTGCCGCCGTGCGCAGTCGGATCGGTGAGCGGGCCGACGATCTTCAGCTGCTCGATCACCGAGCCGGGCCAGCCGTGGGTGACGATCAGCGGCAGGGCGTTGTCGTGCCTGGACCGGACGTGGATGAAGTGGATGTCCAGCCCGTCGATGGCGGTCATGAACTGGGGCAGCGCGTTGAGACGAGCCTCGACGCGACGCCAGTCATAGCGCGACGTCCAGTAGTCCGCGAGCCGCAGCAGGGTCGCCCTCGGCACGCCCTGCGTCTGGTCGGGCACGGTCTCCCGGTCGGGCCATCGGGTCGCGCGCACCCGTCGTGCCAGGTCGACAAGGTCTCTCTCCGGGAACCGCACCCGGAACGGGCGGATGCCGGAGCCGTCAGGGGCGGCGACGGCGTTCCGGGCGGACAGCACAGCCACGGAACCCACGATCGCCGCCGCCGAAGTGGCCAGGAATCCGCGTCTCGACCGCGACGAAAACAATTCAGGCATGACACCACCCCTACCGGGATCACATGAATTCCGCCACGCCAATCGGGCGCGACATCATTCAGATTCCCCAAGAAAATCCGGCGGGTCAAGCGAGTGAATGGTGAGCGCGGTCACCAGCGCTCAATGACTTACACGATCAGCGTAGGGTGACGTAGTGCGCGGCCCGACAACCGGTTGACGGGGCCGTTCCGGAGCCCCGCCCCTGGCAAACGGCTGACTCACTCCTGCCGGCCGCCCGGCCGCTACCGATTCTCAGTCGCGACCGGGAAGGGGAAGGCAGCCGAGCACCGGCAGGCCACGGGCGCTCAATCAGCCGCGCCGTCGAGATGCAGGGACTCGCCGTTGAAAATGCCGAGTTCCTCTTGGTAGAACTCCAGGCCGATTCCGTTGGGGTCGCGAACGTAGATGCTGTCCTCGACGCCGCGGTCGGGGCCGAGGTACTCGACGCCCTCGGCGTCGAGCTTGGCCTTGATGGCGGCGAAGTGCTCGGCGTCGACGGACAGGGCCAGGTGCTGGACGGCGCCGATGGTCTCGACGTAGTCGGGGTGCGGGTGGCCGGGGAAGTCGAAGAAGCCCAGCAGGTTGCGGTTGCCCAGGTCGAAGAAGAAGTGGCTGGAGCCGGCGTAGTCGCGGTTCTCCACGAGCTCGACCAGCGGGAAGCCGAGGAACTCCTGGTAGAAGCGGACGGTGGCCTCGACGTCCTTGGCGACCAGGGCGATGTGGTGCACACCCCGGACGGGCGTGGCGGGGCGCTCCCCCACGGGACGCAGGTACTTGGCCTTGAGCTCCTCGCGGCGGGCCCGCACGGCCTCCAGCTCGGCGCCTTCCGGTTGCGGCATGGTGCTCTCCTCTCGGGTCACCACCAGTGTAGTTGAATGCTCAACAACTCGCCACCGCGTCGACGAAGGC
This sequence comes from Kutzneria kofuensis, assembly GCF_014203355.1. Taxonomy (NCBI): domain Bacteria; kingdom Bacillati; phylum Actinomycetota; class Actinomycetes; order Pseudonocardiales; family Pseudonocardiaceae; genus Kutzneria; species Kutzneria kofuensis. The sequence continues at coordinate 7,247,355 of NZ_JACHIR010000001.1, read as the reverse complement.
CCGGATCCGGCCGTGGTCCTTGATCCCCTTGGCCGCCTCGACGCCCGAGCTGACGTCCACGGAGAGGGTCCGGCACAGCGGCCGCAGGGCGGCGATGCCGGCGGCGACGTTGTCGGGGGTGAGGCCGCCGGACAGCACGAGGTGCGCGTCCGGCGCGGCCGGCAGCAGCGACCAGTCGAAGGTTTGGCCACCGCCGCCGTAACCCGGAACGTGAGCATCCAGCAGGATCGCCCGCGCCCGGTCGAACCGCTTCGAGAAGCCGAGCAGGTCGAACGGCGGCGCATCGGGGTCGAGCGGGATCCGTGCCGCACGAAGAAAGGCACGCTGTCCCTGCTGCGAGGCGGCCAGGCAGTCTTCGGGCGTCTCGTCGCCGTGGAACTGCAGCAGGGCCCCGGGCACGGCCGAGGCGGCGGCGATCACCTCGTCGGCCGGCGTGTTCACGAACAGCAGCACCGGCGTCACGAACGCCGGCAGCCGCGCGGCCAACTCGGCGGCTCGTTGCGGCGTGACGTATCTCGGGCTCGGCGGGTAGAGCACGAAGCCGATCGCGTCGGCCCCCGCCCCGACCGCGGCGTCCACATCCTCGGGCCTGGTCAGGCCGCAGATCTTCACGGGCGTTGCGCTCCCCATGAGCCGCACCGTACACGTGGTCACGGCCTTCCCCCATTCGAGTTCACCCGGCTAACGTGACCGTCCCGGCGGCGAACTAACTGCCATGACCGCATGCCCGACGTGCGGACGGGAGCTCGGCCCCTACGCGCGGTTCTGCGGATCGTGTGGGACGCCCGTCGCGCAGCAGCAGCCGCCGATCGACCAGCCGCAGCCGATCAGCCGGCCGCTCGCGTATCCGCCGCCCGTCGCCGAGCCCCGGCCGCACGAGCGGCCGGTTCCCGACACCCAGGCGTATCCGCCGCCGCCCCCGCCGCGGCACTCGGCGCCGACCCGGAGCCTGGTGCTCCCGATCGTCGCCGGCGTCGCCGTGCTTGCGCTGGCAACGACCGGCGTCATCGTCTTCCTGTTGCCCCGCTTCACGAGCCAGGCGGCCCAGCCGCCGGCCACGACCAGCGCGCAGCCGGCCGCGACGACCACCAGCACGACAACCACGACCACCACCACAACGGAACCGACGACAACGACGACCCCGACGCCGCCGACCGAGGCGGACCTGGCCCGAGAGGTGGCAGCCGACCACGCCACCGCGGAATCCCTTGTCGGGCAGTGGGTTCCGCAGATCTCGTCGAAGAAGCTCGGCCTCGTGGTCAACGGCGTGCAGTTCGGCTACCCCGAGATCATGGCCGACTTCACGGCGCTGAAGGCCCGCTTCCCCCAGGCGATCATGCTGAACTCCAACGACTACAACAACTTCTCCGGCAAGGACTTCTGGGTCACGGTGCAGGCCTCCACCTTCGGCACCGCCGACGCGGCCAACGCGTGGTGCGACCAACAGGGCTTCGCGGAGGACGACTGCTACGCCAGTCGCCTGACGCACACCGGTGGCCCCGCCGGCAACTCCAAGACCCGCTGAGGTCAGCGGGTCCTGAAGACACCACAACCTGGTCAGGCCAGGAACTTGGCGATCAGCTTGGTGACCTCCATGACGGGTTCGCTGAGCACGCCGACGATGCCGGCGATGCGCTGCCAGCCGCTGCGCACGACCTCCTTGTCCGGCCGGCGGCTGCGCAGCTGCGCCTCGATCTCGTCCAGCCGCGCCCGCACGTCGTCGCGGCGGTCGGCGGGCGCGTCGCCGAGCAGGTCCGAGCGCCGCTCGACCAGGGCCGCCAGCAGCGCGTCCGGAGCGCCGCCGTAGTTGTTGACGGTGGCACGGTGGCCGATCGCGCTGCCGCTGATGTGCGCGCCGCCCATGTCGAACTTGTCGCCCATCGCCTAGCCCTTCTTGGTGTTGTTGACGCTCGCGCGGGTGCCGACCGCGGAGTCGACGAGCGTGCTGCCCTGCAGGTTGTAGTTGTTGACCATGGGGTCGGCCAGCTTCATGAACTCCACCACCGAGTAGCCGCGCTCCTGCAGGTACTGCCCGACCGCGCGGAACAGCGTGGAGTCCAGGATCCGCACGTACCGCTCCACGTCGACGTCCTGGAAGTAGCTCTGCACCCGGTCGGCCTGGGCGAACTCGCGCAGGCTGCGGTCGGCGCCGTACTTGGCCGGCATCACCTCGTTCACGCCCTGCTTCAACGGCTTGAACCGGCGGAACACCGACACGAGCCGGCGCACGATCGTGGCCGGCAGGATCAGCAGCTCCAGCAGGGTGGACTTGATCGGCGCCAGCAGGGGATCGCGGTACTCGTCGATCGCGCGGAAGCCCGGCATGATCGGCAGCAGCGCGAAGAACCGCCACTCCAGGAACAGCATCTTCTGGTCGGTGCCGGCATGCACGTAGCACGAGGTGGTGAGGTCGCGGTCCCACGCCTCGACCCGGTAGCAGCTGTAGTACCGCGCCCACTCCACGGCCGCGTCGGCCAGCGACCGCGCCTGGTCGACCGGGATCCGTGACGTCGGCGCGTGGTACAGGTCCGGCAGGATCTCCGGCACGATCAGGTGGTCGATCACCAGCCGGTCGGCGGGGATCAGCACCTGCTCGCGCCGCACCAGGTCCTCCAGCCGGCGGCCCGGCCCGAGCGTGGACGTGGTGCGTAACCGGTTGATGGCCTGGGTGACGTGGTCGTGCAGGCCGGTGACGCTGATGGCTTCCGGCTCCTCGTCCTCATCGGACGGTTCGAGCGGCAGCGCGATCAGCTGCTCGTGCACGGGCACGCCGGCGCCGATGAACGGCGAGAAACCCCGGTGCACCACCACATCCGCGTCGGTGGCGCGCCGGTCGGCCTGCTCGGTGGCGGCGGCGACCCGCTGCAGCGGCAGGTGGTACGTCGGCAGCCCGAGGCCGCGCAGCCGGCGCTCCCACTCGTGCGGGCTGGTCCGGCCGTCGGCGAGGAAGTCGGCGCGGCGGAAGCGGTTGAACACCAAGTAGTGCACGGCGAACTCGTCCACCGCGACCACGGCGACGATCGCCAGCAGCAGGAGCACCGTGATGATCAGGTCGACGGTCAGGAAACCGCTGCCCGTCGACGGTTGCGGGCCGCCGGGGTAGTAGCCGCCGCTGCTCGACGACTCGTCGAGCGAGGAGAAGATCGCCAGCGCGGCGATGCCGAAGGAGCCGAGCAACGTGACGATCACCAGGCCGACAACGACCACGACGACGCCGACGATCGCGCTGCGCCGGCTGATCTCGAAGCGACCCAGCAACAGCGCCAGCAGCAGCGCGAACACCAGCCACGGCACGAACAGCACCGGGTTGGCGATCAGCAGCGCGGCCAGCAGCGCCAGCAGCACGCCGTCCCGGAGCCGCCGGCGGGCCCGGGAGGCGACGGCCTCCCGCAGCACCGCCGTGGTGTCCACGCCGGGCGTCGGCGGGATGGCGCGCAGCGGTTCCACCAGGAACTCGCGGATCGCCGCGTTGGCGTAAACCTCGCTGAGCTGCGCGGCCGCACACAGGTATCGCGTCGTGTTGTCGCGCTGCACCAGCGAGGCCCCGCAGCTCTGGCAGAACTTGTCGCCGCCGGAATTCACCGTGGCGCAGCGCCAACAGTGCTGATTCCGTTCGGTGATGCCGGCAGCCATGGTTGCTCCCTCCGGGCCGGTGCCCCGCCCGGAGATCGCGTCCTCGACCGGAAGTCGTTAGCTCATGTCACTCGTTCGCGGCAACGCCGGCGTAGCCCAGCTGGCTGCCGATCCAGTCCGCGACGACGTCCACCCGGGTGGTGGTCTCCGGCGTGTCGTGCGGGCAGTCCGGGCCGTCGCTCTCCACGGCCACCAGCACGCCGGTCTTGACGCCGACCGGCTTGAAGTAGGGCGCGCCGGAGTCGTACAGGCACGCGCTCGTGTCGGCGGCCGGCGAGACGCCGTGCACCAGCAGGTCGACGTCCTCGACCGCGCCGACCGCGACCTCGCCGTAGGTCATGTGCGTGCCGGGGACCGGGTTGACGGAGTCGGTCGCGCCCCAGCCGGCCAGGGTCAGCTTCTGCCCCACGGCCGGCTGCTGCCGGTTCACCAACAGCGGCAGGATGCCGTAGACGGGCCTGTCCAGCTTTCCGAGCGCGATGTCCCCCTTCGGGGCCTGGCGCACGTCGGTCACGTTCACGGTCTGGCCACCCTTGTCGGCGAGGTCCACCTTGCCCAGCGTCGCCGTCGTCGGGTACGGCACGGGGCCGCTGACCGGATTGCGGTTGACGTCGTGGAAGCAGTGCCCGGCGGTGATCACCCATTGGGGTGCGATCAGCGCGCCGGAACACGCGCTGGACCGCGTGGTGCCGTCCGGATTGGGGATGTTCGTCATGGTGAACTTCACATCGAACGGGAACATGCCTGGAGTCGCGTCGTGACCGTTCGCGACCGCGTTCGCGGGGGCGGCGGCCAACGCACCCGCCGTCACGAAGGCAGCCGCGATCGCGACTGCGTAACGCTTGTGCGCCACGGGAACTAGTCCAATCTCACGGGGATGTCGGTGCCATCCGGCCGAACGGCCAGGCCCGGATGGACGGTTGGCACGCTAGGAAGACAACGCGACGGTCACAAGGGACGCGTGCGGGTGACCATCGATGCGTGCCCGGAGTGTCGCACACCTAAGATCCCCGCAGAGGACTTGTCACGAAAGGGCACGACAGTTGCGGGTGCTGCTGGTCGAGGACGACGACGGTGACGCAGTGCTGGTCACCGCGCTGCTCGACGAGGTGGGCGCGCCGGTCGAGGTGACCAGGGCACGGACCGCGCGGGACGCGGTCGAGATGCTGCCCGGCTTCGACTGCGTGCTGCTGGACCTCGGGCTGCCCGACGCCAGTGGGCTGGACGGCCTGCGCCGCATCCTGGACCGCGCCGGCCAGGCGGCGGTGCTCGTGCTCACGGGTCACGACGACGAGGAGCGCGGCATCCAGGCGCTCGCGGTCGGCGCACAGGACTATCTGGTCAAAGGGCAGGTCGACGGTTCGCTGCTGCTGCGCGGCATCCGGTACGCGGTCGAGCGCCGCCGGGCCGAGGACATGCACCGGCAGCTGCGCGAGGAGCGGCTGCTGGCGCAGGAGACGGCCCGCCTGGAGCGCGGCCTGCTGCCGTCGCCGCTGCTCACCGAGAAATCCCCCGTGCTCACGTCCCGTTACCGGCCGGGCCAGCGGCGGATGCAGCTGGGCGGCGACTTCTTCGACGCCGTCACGGGCACCGACGGCTCGCTGCACGTGGTGATCGGCGACGTCTGCGGGCACGGCCCGGACGAGGCGGCGCTGGGCGTGTGCCTGCGGATCGCGTGGCGGGCGCTGGTGCTGGCCGGGCAGGCCGACGACCAGGTGCTGAGCACGTTGCAGGAGCTGCTGATCCACGAGCGGCACCGGGAGGGCATCTTCACCACGCTGTGCATGGCCACGATCGCGCCGGACCAGTCGTCGGCCGCCGTGTACCTGGCCGGGCACCCGTCGCCGATCCTGATCGACGACGCCGGGCCGCGGCCGCTGCCGCGGGACCGGGCAGGGCTGCCGCTGGGGGTGCTGACCGAGGCGAAGTGGTCGGCGCTGGAGTTGCCGCTGCCGCCGGGCTGGTCGCTGCTGCTGTACACGGACGGCCTGATCGAGGGGCGCATCGGCGTCGGCTCGGAGCGACTGGACGTGGAGGGCCTGGTCGACCTGGTGGCGCGCTGCGACCGGGGCAACCTGGTCGGCGACCTGGCGTCGGCGGTGGAGCGGATGACGGTCGGCGAGCTCGACGACGACCTGGCGCTGGTGGTGCTGACGGACAGCCGGTAGGGCCGCCTGCTGCCACGTGCGCTTCCTACTTGGCGTCTGATGCCACATGGGAAGCGCATGTGACAAACCGAGCCCGCTCGCGCTGCGCACATCCGCGCGCTGCCCGATGCTGGAGAGATCATGGACGAGCGAATGGGGCCGGGCTGGCCGCTGGGCCGGTGGTACCTGGCCGTGGTCGTGGTGATGGTGTTGGTGGTGGCCGCCGCGGTCGGCGTCGGCGCGTGGGGGCTGCACGGCCTCTACGTCGCGCGGGCGCTGGTCGTCGACCAGATCGATCCGGCCGCGCGTGAGGCGCTGGTGTTGTCGAACGCCCTGGTCAGCGAGGAGAACGGGCTGCGCGGCTACGTGCTGACCGGTCGGCAGGACTTCCTCCAGCCGTACCACGAGGGCCAGCAGCAGGAGGCGCAGGCCGTGCAGGTGCTGCGTGGGCTGCAGACCGGCGACCTGGCGTCGGCGAGCGCGTCGCTGGACGCCGTGCAGCGGGCCGCCGACCAGTGGCGGGCCGAGTACGCGGCGCCGGCACTGGCCCAGGCCAGCGCCGGTGACATCGAACGCGGCAAGGCACTGTTCGACCAGGTCACGGGCGCGTTGCGGGTGCAGGAGACGCAGCTGGCCGACGCTCGGGCGTCCGGCCGCGCGGTGTTGAACACCGCCGCCGACAACCTGATCGTGGTCGGTGTTGTCGTCGTGGTGACGCTGCTGGCGCTGATCCTCCTGCTGTCGCTGCTGGCCCACTACGGCGTGGTGCGGCCGCTGTCGAAGCTGGCGACGGAGGTGCGGCTGGTCGCGGACGGCCAGTTCCAGCGCAAGGTGTCCGGCAGCGGGTCGCGGGAGTTCGCCGGCCTCGCCGCGGACGTCGACCAGATGCGGCTGCACATCGTGAACGAGCTGGACACGCTGCAGCAGGTCCACGACGAGCTGGAACGCTCCAACCGCGACCTGGAGCAGTTCGCCTACGTCGCCTCGCACGACCTGCAGGAGCCGCTGCGCAAGGTGGCCAGCTTCTGTCAGTTGCTGGAGCGGCGCTACAAAGGGCAGCTGGACGAGCGGGCCGACCAGTACATCGCCTTCGCCGTGGACGGCGCGAAGCGGATGCAGATCCTGATCAACGACCTGCTGTCGTTTTCCCGGGTCGGGCGGCTGACCAGGGAGCAGGTCGTCGTCGACTGCAACGACATACTCGAGCAGGCGAAGGCCAACCTGGGCACGATGATCGAGGAGTCCGGCGCGCAGATCGAGGCCGGTCCGCTGCCGTCCGTGCGGGGCGAGCCGGCGCTGCTCACCGCCGTGTTCCAGAACCTGATCGGCAACGCCGTGAAGTTCCACGGCGACGACCCGCCCAAGGTGACGCTGTCGGCCGAGCGTGACGGTGAATTCTGGACCTTCACCTGTGCCGACAACGGCATCGGGATCGAGCCGGAGTACGCTGAGCGGGTCTTCGTGATCTTCCAGCGGCTGCATCCGAAGGACGCCTACCCGGGCACGGGGATCGGCCTGGCGATGTGCCGGAAGATCATCGAGTATCACGGCGGACGGATCTGGCTGGACACCGACGCCGACCGGGGCACCGTGTTCCGGTTCACCCTGCCGGTCGTCGAGGAGGAGCAGGACCAGTGACGGAATCGTTCGTCGAGGTCGTGGACGTGCTGCTGGTCGAGGACGACCCGGGCGACGTGCTGATGACCCGCGAGGCGTTCGAGCACCACAAGCTGCGCAACAAGCTGCACGTGGTCGCCGACGGCGTGGAGGCGCTGCAGTTCCTGCGCCGCGAGGGCGAGTACGCCGACGCGCCGCGGCCCGGGCTGGTGCTGCTGGACCTCAACCTGCCGCGCAAGGACGGCCGCGAGGTGCTCGCCGAGATCAAGTCCGACGAGTCGCTGCGCAGCATCCCCGTCGTCGTGCTGACCACGTCGGAGGCGGAGGAGGACATCCTGCGCAGCTACGACCTGCACGCCAACGCCTACGTCACCAAGCCGGTGGACTTCGACCGGTTCATCGACGTCATCCGCCAGATCGACGACTTCTTCGTCACCGTGGTGAAGCTGCCCCGCTGACCTCGGCCAGCAGCGCCCGGATCGCGGCGGCGCGGCTCCGGTCGGCCAGCGGCAGGGCGGCGGTCAGCAACTCCGCCACGCCGTCGGCGCGGCCGGCCCGGTGACGGGCCTCGGCCAGCGAGTGCATCGCGGTGGCCATGCCCCGCTGGTTGTCGAGTTCCCGCCAGACGGCCAGCGCCTCCTCGAGGTGGCCGATCGCCTCGGCCGGGTGACCCGCCTGCAGGAAGGACATGCCGACCTGCTCGGACGCGTGCCCGAACATGGGCCGGTTGGCCGCGCCCGAGGCGGTGAGCACGGCGGCGCCGCGGCGGCCGTACTCGAGCGCCCGCGCGGAGTCGCCCCGCGCCGACAGCGCGATGCTCAGGTTGAACGCGGCGATGGCCTCGAACAGCGGATTGGCCTGCTCGTGGGCGCTGTCCAGGTCCCGCTCCAGCAACTCCAGCGAGCCCCGCAGCCGGCCCAACATCACGTGCGCCACGGCGAGGTTGGCCGCCACCGCGGGATCGGTGCGGTCGAGCCCCGCCAGGATCTCCGCGGCGACCTCGTGGCAGGCGATGGCCTGGTCCTCGTGGCCGGGCAGGAAGTCGTAGGCCACGCCGGCGTCGTTGCACAGCCGCGCGATGTTGAGCGGGTCGTCGGTGCGGCGGGCGGCGGCCAGCCCGATCTCGATCACCTGCAGCCACAGCACCCAGTGGCTCGTGCCATAACACAGCACCGCCAGCGTGGCCGCGAGCTGCGCGGCGTACCGGTCGTGCCCACGGTCGGCGGCGGCCCGGACCGTGGCGGCGAGGGTGGGCAGCCGATCGGCCGCCCAGGTCAGCGCCGCGTCGTAGCCGGTCGGCGGCGGGTGCGGACACCGCGCGTCGGCAACGATGTCGCCGAGCCCCGGCATGAGCTCCGCCCGTACGGCATGCGCCGCGGCGAGGGCACAGGCCAGCAGCCTTGAGACGGCCGCGTCGGCTTCGGGCTCGTCCTGTTCCGCCGCGAAGATCCGGAGCAGGTCGTGCAGCCGGTAGCGGTCGGTTCCGGTCGGCTGGACCAGGTGTTGCCGCACCAGGCCGGCCACCGTGTCGCGGGCCGTGCCGAGGTCGACGCCGAGCAGGGCGGCCGCCTCGTGCAGGTCGATGTCGGTGCCCGGATGCACACCGAGCAGCCGGAAGGCGCGCGCCTGCTCGGGGTCGAGGGACCGGTAGGAGAGGCGGAAGACCGCCCGCACGTCCGACAACTCGTCGTCGTCCTGCGCGAGCACGTCGAGGCGGTCCTCCTCGCGCCGCAGCTCGTCGACCATGTCCGTGAGTCCGTACGCGCCGGAGCCGATCCGCTCGGCCGCCACCCGCAGCGCCAGCGGCAGGTGACCGCACTGGTCGGCGAGCTCGCTGGCGGCGTCGGGGTCCTCGCGGACCTGGTCGGCTCCGAGCACGCTGGCCAGCAGCGCCACGGATTCGGCCGGCGACAACGTGTTCAGGCCGACCCGCGGCCCGCCCAGGATCAGCCGGTTCCGGCTGGTGACGAGCGTGAGGCAGCCCGGGGCGTCGGCCAGCAGCGGGCGCACCTGGTCGGCGCTGACGGCGTTGTCCAGCACCACGAGGACCTTCCGGCCGGCCAGCAGTGACCGGTAGCGCTCGGCGCGGTCGGCCGGCTGCTCCTCCGCACCGAGCGCCCGCAGCATGCGGTCGAGTGCGTCGGCGGGGGCGACCGGCCCGGACCGGGTGTCGAAGCCACGCAGGTCGACGAACAGCTGCCCGTCCGGGAACCGGTCCGCGACCAGGTGCCCGAACCGGATCGCCAGCGTGGTCTTGCCGACGCCCGCCGGGCCGTCGATGACCACCACCGAGCCGGGCCCGACGGCCTGCAGTTCCCGCAGATGCCTTGCGCGGCCGGTGAAGTGCGCGCCACCACCGTGCGGCAGCTGGGCCGGCACCACCGACGGCTTGTCGGGTTCCGACCGCACGAGCTCGTACGCCTCGCGCAGGCCCCGACCGGGGTCGATGCCGAGTTCGTCGTCCAGCGCCCGCCGGACGCGGTCGTAGGTCCGCAGCGCCTCGGCGGTCCGGCCGCTGCGGTGCTGCGCGGTCATCAGCATCTCGTGCAGACGTTCGGGCAGCGGGTTTTCCCTGGCCAGCTCGGAGAGATCGGCGATCGCGTCGGCCGGGCGGCCGATCTCCACCAGCGCGGCGCAGCGCAGTTCCTGGACGTCCAGGAAGAGCGCGTCGAGCCGCTCGCGCTCGCGCTGGACGAACGGGCCGACCGCGCCGCCGAGCGGCACGCCGCCCCATTCCCGCCGGGCTCGCTCGCATTCCGCCAGCACTGCCCCGTGGTCGTCCGCCGACCACAGCCGGCGCGCGGCGCGGAAGGTCGCCTCGAACCGACGCACGTCGACGGTCTCGGCCGGCAGCGCCAACCGATAGCCGGCCCGGCTGCCGATCAACGCCTTGTCGCCCAAGGCTTTCCGCAGGATGGAGGCGTACGTGTACACAGTGGACCGTGCTGTCCTCGGCGGCGCCTCGCCCCACAGCGCGTCCACCAGATCGTCCGCGGACACGGTCTCGTCCACGCTCAGCGCCAGCCGTGCGAACAGCGACCGCGGCCCCGGCGCGCCGAGGTTCAGCTCCGCGCCGGCCAGCGTCGCGCCGACCGGGCCGAGCAGCCGCACCGCCGGATCCACCACCGGGCCATTCGAGCGGACCCCGGGTCGCGCGCGCAACCCGCTCCGCTCAAGTCTTGATCAAGTGCACCTCAGCCCTGCCTTAATCACCGGCTTCGGCTGCCCGCGATGACCGTGTCGCTTGCCGGCCTCGCGGCCGCGGCCGTAGCGTCCGTTCAGCATTCGCCCAACGACGGAACGGATGACCACGATGGCCACGGCGTTTCGCTCGCCAGCGACCCACCGCGTCCGTTCCCCGCACGAATACCACCTGGACAAGCGCGCCGCCGAAGCGCTGCTGACCGATGTCACCGCGCTGGTCGAATCGGGAGTCCGGCCGACCGAGCCGGAGTTCTACGACCGGCACTGGCTGGACGTGGAACTGCTTCCCACGGGGCTGCGGGACTTCCTGCAGCGGTTCCGGATGACCGAGTCGCACGCCGCGTGCCTGATCCAGGGCCTGCCGGTGGACGACGTCGCGATTCCGCCGCACTGGGACGTGCCACATTCCCGGAACCACACCCTCGTCCCGGAAACCATTATGGCGCTGTGCGCGATGTGCGTCGGCGATCCCTTTGCCCGCGACTGCGTGCAGAACGGCCGGATGGTGCAGAACATCCTTCCCACCGGATCGGACCGCCGCGATCTGCACACGGAGAGCGGCTCGCACTGCGACTACCTGGCGTTCCTCGGCATGCGCGATGGCCACGTCACGCTGGCGTCGGCGCGGGACGTGGATCTCGACGACGGCACCCGGGAAGTCCTCGCCGAGGAGCGGTTCCGCTTCGCCGCGGGGCCGGCGGCCGTGCTGTTCGGCGACCAGATCGAGCCGTACCTGCGGCTCGACCGCTGCCTGCCTCTCGACCCCGGCGCCCGGCAGGCCCTCGACCGGCTGCTGGCCGAGCTCGACCGGGTCCAGCAGGAGGTCGCCGTCGCCCCCGGCAGCCTGCTGATCGTCGACAACTACCTGGCCGCGCACGGCCGGCTCGGCGGCGACTGGCTGAAGCGGATCACCGTCAGCCGCAACCTCCGCCGGATGGCCGGCGGCGGCCGGCACCCGCGGATCCTCTGACTCAGCGCCAGCTCGGCAGCCAGAGTTCGGCCTGCCACTGGGCGTTGCTGATCGGGACGCCGTTGAGGATCGGCCACAGCCAGACGAAGTCGGCCACCACCAGGCCCGTGTAGATGGCCACCAAGAGCAGTCCCGTGCCGCGGCGTTCGGCGCCGGCCTTCGCGCGGCCGAGGATGTCGCCGCACGCCAACACCAGGCCCAGCACCAGGAACGGCGCCATCGGGGTGACGTAGAAGAAGAACATCTGCCGGTCGATGCTGATGAACCAGGGCAGCAGGCCGGCCATGTAGCCGACCATGACGGCGGCGTGGCGCCAGTCGAACCTGACCAGGGCCCGCCACAGCGACCAGCCGATCATCGGGAACGCCAGCCACCACATCGCCGGCGTGCCGACCAGCATCTCCGCGCTCACGCACTGGCTCGCGCCGCACCCGGCGGCGTACGGGCTGGGGCTCTGCTCGATGTAGTACAGCATCGGCCGCAACCCCATCGGCCAGGTCCACGGCTTCGATTCCCAGTAGTGGTGGTGATTGCTGCTGAGCAGGGTCTCGTGGAAATGCAGCACGTCGGCCTCGTAGCCGAGGAACGACTGGAAGACGGAGGCGTACGTGTGCCGGTCGACGCCGGTCTCGCTGCCGAACCAGCCCCACCACATGGCGAAGTACACCGCCACCGGAATCACCACGAGCGACCACAGCGCCGGCAGCACGTCCCGGACCAACGCCCCCACCCACGGGCGGTCCACCCCGGCGGCGCGCCGGGCCGTCGCGTCCCAGATCACCGACAGCAGGCCGAAGGCGACGATGTAGTAGATGCCGTTCCACTTGACCCCGCAGGCCAACCCCAGCGAGATGCCGGCGGCGAAGCGCCACCACCGAAAGCCCAGACGCGGGCCCCACGGAGATTCCTCCGCCCAGCCCTCGCCGACCGCCACCGCCAGCCGATTCCGTACCTGGTCGCGGTCGACGAGCAGGCAGCCGAAGGCGATCACGACGAACAGGGCGACGAAGATGTCGAGCAACGCTGTCCGGGACTGGACGTGGCTCACGCCGTCACAGATCAGGAACACGCCGGCCAGCGCGCCGAGCATCGTCGACCGGGTCAGCCGCCGTCCGATTCGGACGATGAGGAAGACGCACACGGCGCCGGCGACCGCCGAGGAGAACCGCCAGCCCCAGCCGTCGTAGCCGAACAGCCATTCGCCGATGGAGATGAGGTACTTGCCGACCGGCGGGTGGACGATGAACGCGTACTTCTCGCCGACGTCGTCCTCGTAGCCGCCGTTGCGCAGCATCTGCCACGCTTCCGGCGCGTAGTACTTCTCGTCGAAGACGGGATAGCCGCGGTCGGTCGGCGAGCCGAGATGCCAGAACCGGACCAGGCCGCCGACCAGGGTGACGGTGATGGTGACGAGCCAGCCGCGAAGGGTGTCGGTCGGCCGCCAGACGGCCAGCCGGTCCAGCGGCCCGGCGGTGGACGGCTGCGTCGCCGGCGGCAGTTCCCCGACGTCCACAACGCCGTCGATCGTCCCCATGCCGGGAGATCCTGCCGTACCCGGCGTGAGCACCGGGTCAGGGCGCGTCGAACGCGAGCGGGGCTCAGGCCGCGCGGGCCGGCATGGAAACCGAGACGGCCACGGGTCCGTCCACCGCGACCCGCAGCCCGGCAACCGTGTTCTCGTCGACGGCGTCCATCGCGTCCTGCTCGCGGTACACCCGGTCCAGCACGTCGGCGATGTCGTGGAACGTGTCGCTCATGACCATTCACTTCCTCGGTCCGGTAGTCGGTACGACCAGAGTGCGGGCCCGTTCTCCATGTCTTCTCCACGGGCACTCGAGACCCAACCGAAGGCCCGCTTTCGTTGCCCGTGCGGGCAACGACAGCCAGTGGCCGGCGTCACCTGGGGTGCACGTCCAGTTCGAGACCGTGCGGGATGAGGACGCTGCGGAAGCGCGGCACAACCGTGCGGCCCTCGGGAAGGCTGAATCGCCACCGCCGGCACAGGGTGGTCAGCGCCGCCACCATCTCGGCGTTGGCGAGCAACTCGCCGAGGCACCGCCGCGGGCCGAGACCGAACGGCAGGTAGCTGCGCTTCACGTCGGGATCCATGTCGCGCCAGCGGTCCGGGTCGAACTGCTCGGGACGGTCGAAGACCCGCGGTTCCCGGTGCAACAGGAAGGGGCTGATGATGAAGTCGGTGCCGGCCGGCAGGTGGTGGCCGGACAGCTCCACCGGCCGCGTCGAGTTCCGGCTGAAGATCCAACCCGGCGGGTACAACCGCATCGTCTCGGCGATCACCCGGTGCACCACCTCGCCCTCGGTGTCCTCGGCGATCCGGTCGGCGGTCTCCGGATGCGAGGCCAGCAGGCACAACGCCCACGACAGCACGTTCGCGCTGGTCTCGATGCCGGCGAACAGCACCGTCATCACCTGGTCGGCCAGTTCCTCGTCGGTGAACGGGGGCAACTCCTCCTGCCGCCCGGTCACGATCGCCGACGCCAGCAGGCCGTGGCCCTGGTGCGCGGGGCACTGGCCAGCCTGTTCGTCCACGGCGCGGGCCTGCTTCACCAGCCGTGCGACGGCATCACGCGCCTCGGCCCGCGTCTTCTGGTAGAGACGGTTGTGCGCGGTCGGCAGCAACTGCGCGAATGACGGCAGCACGAGCTGATAGAAGGCGCCCTCGGTGAGAATGGGCATCATCCGCACGAATCGTTCGACTTCCGCCTCGTCAATGGTGGGCAGCAGCGCGCGAACGGTGATCCGGGAGGTGAATGCCATCATTTCCGCGGCCACCCGCACCGGTTGTCCCGGCCGCCACGATTCGGCCAGCACACTGGCCGAATCGTCGATCATTTCACTGTAACCGTTGACCGCGGCGCGGTTGAACGCCGGCCGCAGCAATCGACGGGCCCGCTTGTGCTCGTCGCCGTCGCAGGTGCCGACGCCGTTGCCGAGAATGGGCCGCATCGCGTCCCAGAACGGGCCGCCCTTGCCGTAGTCCTCGGCCTGCTCGGCCAGCACCCGGTTGACCACCGCCGCCTTGCACAGCAGCAGCGCCCGCCGCGGGCCGAGCCGCAGCTCCACCAGGTCGTGCCCGCTGTCCCGGCACGCCGCCAGGAAGCCCGCCGGGTCCCGCATCAGGCTCGGCGCATGGCCGACGAGGGCCCATGCCGACGGCGCCGACGGCACTCGCGACGTTTTCGGCTCGGGCTTCGACACGATAGTCATCATTCGCCCCCTGAATTCTCGAGTGGGTCCACCCATTCGCGGCAAGAGCACCGATATTGAGCTCGACCTCGGCCATCCGGGGCAAGACGGGTTCCGCCGGGCGGAACATGCCGGCCGCACTACGTACGCCGCGTGCCGACTACGTAGACGGCGGCCCGCACTGCGTACGTGGAACCGCCCACAGGAAGCTGCGTATCTTCACCAATAGCTGGCTCAGGACCGTTGGGTGGAGGCTGTACCCGCCAATTGCCGTCACGAGCCGGAGGTGTGACGTGGAGGATCAGCGGTTGCCACGATCGATCGGGAAGGCCCTGTTGGTTTTCGCCGCGCTGCGCGAGGCCGGCACGCCGATGCGGCTGACGGAGCTGAGCGTTCGCACCGGGATCGCGAAGTCGACCACCCACCGCATGCTGTGGGCCCTGACCTCGGCCGGCCTGGTCACACGGGTCGGCAGCCACTACCAGCCGGCCCGGTTCTCCTCGACGACGACGCCGAAGTCCGGCGCGCACTACGACGCGCTACGCCGGCTGGCGCCGTTCCTGGGCGATCTCCTGGTGCGTACCGGCATGACCGCGAGCCTCGCGGTGCTCGACGGGACGGAGGTGGAGTTCGCGCACCGCGTCTACGGCCACCGCCACGTGTGGGGCCCGAGCGACGACACGGGCCGGGTCGCCGCCCACCTGTCGGCCGCCGGGCGGCTGCTGCTCGCGTACGACGAAACCGCGGCGCGCGGCGTGATCCGGCTGGCCGGTCTCGGCATCCGCGAGGCCGCCGAGCTCGGCGGCGACCTGATGCGGATCCGGCAGCGCGGGTTCGCGGAACTGACCGGCCCGCACGGCGGCACGTGCCTGGCCGTGCCGCTGCGGCTGCCGAGGCCGCCGGCGATCGCGCTGGTGGTCGAGGGCGCGAACGGACAGGCGGACCGGGCACGAGCCCTGCTCTGGCTGCGCAGGGTGTCGGACGCCGCGTTGCGTGAAGTGTGTTGGGCGGCCTAGGACACCCGGCGGTCGACGACCCAGGCCGCGAGCTGTGCGCGGGAGGTGAAACCGAGCTTCTTCATGATGTTCGCCAGGTGCTTCTCCGCCGTGCGGATGGAGATCACCAGGCGCGCCGCGATCTCCTTGTTGGACGCCCCCACCGCGACCAACTCGGCGACTTCGAGCTCCCGGCCGGTCAGGGTGGTCGGGACATGGCCGGCTGCCGCCGCCACGACGGTGGCGCACACCGTCAACAGGTGCTCGACGGCGTCGTCGAGGTTGGCGCCGATCGCCGTGCCTCCCGCGTACGCCGTGCCGTATCGCTCGTCCCCCAACGCCGACCGCGCCACCTCCTCGCACTGGCTGCGCGGCACGCGCCAGTTGTCGGACGTGACGACGAGTTCGCTGCCCATGTGCCGCCACACCATGCTCGCGACGCCCAGCGCTTCGGCGGCCTGCTGCGCGGAACAGGCGGAAGTCGCGATCCACGCCACCGTCTCGCACAGCACGGCGAGCCCGAGCAGGTCGTTGAACTCCGACTTGAGCCGGAGGCTGGTCATCGCGTGCCGGGCCGCCTCCGCGTGCCGGCCCACCCGCCAGTTGGCCAGGGCGACCGCGTAGTGCGCGTACGAGTTCGCCCACCGCTCGCCCCGTGCCTCCGCGATCTCGATCGCCTCGGCCGCGCGTGCCTCGGCCCGGACCAGGTCGCCGCCGGTCGCCGCCACCATCGCCATCGACGCGTAGGCCAACACGATCCGGCAGTCGATCACCTCGGCGTGCCGGTAGAACTCGGCCGACCGCTCGTAGTACGTGTCCCCGAGTTCGAACTCGCCGCGGATGAACGCCGAACCGCCCGTGATCAGCATCGCGTTGGCCGCCATCAGCGGATCGCCCGTCCGGTCGGCGATCCCGGCGGCCTGCTCGGCGAAACGCCTGCCCTCCGGCAGTTCGCCGAGCGCCGTCGCGGCGTAGGAGTTGATCCACAGCGCGTCCTGGCGAACGGCGTCGGGCAGGAGTTCGAGGGCCAGCACCCGATCGAGCCAGCGCCTCGACTCGCCCAGGAACCCGCAGAGCCAGTAGAAGTACATCCCGGTCGCCAGCCGGGCGCCGACGAACTTCCGCACCGGATCGCCGAGACCGAACTCCAGTGCGGCGCGCAGGTTGTTGTGCTCACGGCGCATCTGCGCGAGCAGCTCGATCTGGTCGGGGCCGCACCATTCCCGGCCGATGCGGTCGACCAACTGCCGGAAGTGGTCGAGGTGCCGGCGGCGGAACCGCCGCTCGTCGCCCGACTTCTCCAGCAGCCGGAGCCCGTAGTGGCGGATCGTGTAGAGCATGCGGAGCCGGGTCACGCCGCCGACCTCGTCCCGTACCAGCACGGACTTGTCGACCAGGCCACCAAGCAGCCTCAGCAGCGCCGATGCGGGAATCCGCTCGTCGGTGCACACCGCGGCGGCGGCCTCGACGGTGAACCCGCCGGTGAACACCGACGCCCGCGCCCACAGCGTCTGCTCGTCGGGGGCGCACAGCGCGAAGCTCCAGTCGACCGCGGCGATCAACGTCTGCTGCCGTGACGGCCGGGCCGCGGCCTCGGCCGTCAGCAGGGCGAACGTGTCGTCGAGCCGGGTGAGGACATCGCTGGCGGACATCACGCGCAACCAGGGCACGACCAGCTCGATCGCCAGCGGGATGCCGTCCAGCCGCGAGCAGATGCCGAGCACGGTGTCGCAGTTGTCCTCGTTGACGGTGAAGTGCGGCAAGGCGAACGTGGCCCGGTCGGCGAACAGGGCGACGGCGTCGTCGGTCTGGTCGGCCACGTAGCGGTCGGGCACCGACAGCGGCCGGATCGGGAGGAGTTGCTCGCCGCCGATGCCGAGGACGTGCCGGCTGGTGGTGAGGAACCGGACCGCGGGCGCCACCGCGAGCACGGCCGTCAAGAACTCGCGGCAGGCGGCGACCATGTGCTCGCAGTTGTCGAGCACGATGAGCATGGTTTTGGCGCGGAGGAAGGACAACAGCTGCGCGGTGGGTTCGGCCGGCACGTCACGCAGGCCGAGCTCGACCGCCGCGACCTGCGGCAGCAGATCCGGGTCGCTCAGCGCGTCCAGCTCGATGACCACCACGCCGTCGGCGAAGTCGGGGGCCGACTCCCGCGCGATCCGCTGCGCGATGCGGGTCTTGCCGACACCGGCCGGGCCGACCAGGGTGAGCAGCCGAGCCGTGGCGAGGAGGCGACGGGCTTCCGCGAGTTCGGTGTCCCGGCCGACGAAGGTGGTCAGCTGGCTGCTCACGGCGTGCTCCCACGCTGGCGGTTCGGCGCACCGCGGCGGTCGGCGACCCAGGCCGCGAGCTGCGCCCGGGAGGTGAAGCCGAGCTTCTTGAGGATGTTGGCCAGGTGTTTCTCGGCGGTCCGGGTGGAGATCACCAGCCGGGCGGCGATCTCCTTGTTGGACGCGCCGGCGGCGGCCAGCTCGGCGACCTCGATCTCCCGGCTGGTCAACACCGTCGGCGCGGCCGCGTGGGCGGCGGCCAGGTCCGTCGCGACCCTGAGCGTCTGCACCACGGCGTCATCGACGGTGGCGGCGCTCGCCGCGCCCCTGGCGTGGATCGACTCGTACCGCTCGTCGCCCAGCGCCGCTCGCGCCGCCTGCTCGCAGCGCCGGTGCGGCAGCGCCCAGTTGTCGGACGCGAGGAACACCTCGCCGCCGGTGTGCCGCCACAGCGAGCTCGCGATGCCGAGCACCTCCGCCGCCTGCGGCATCGCGCCGGCGGAGCCCGCGATCCACGCCATCAGCTCCACCAGCAGGGACAGCCCGAGCAGGTCGTTGAACTGGTCCTTGATCCGGATGCCCGTCATCGCGTGCCGGGCCGCCTCCGCCGTGCGGCCCATCTTCCAGGTGGCCACCGCCACCGCGTAGTGCGCGTACGAACGGGTCCACCGCTCGCCGTGCGCGTCGGCGAGTTCGATCGCCTTCTCGGCCGCCGCCACCGCCCGGTCGTGGTTGCCGGCGAAGGCCGCGCTCATGCCCAGGGCCGCGTGGGCGAGGATGGCCTGGCAGTCGATCACTCCCGCTTTCGCGTAGTGGTCGACGCACTGGTGGTAGACCTCCTGGCCTCGTTCGAGCTCGCCGCCGACGAATGCCGATCCCCCGTAGGCCAGCAGCGCGTTGGCCATCATCAGCGGGTCGCCGGTGTCCCGCGCGATCGCCACCGCCTGCTCGCCGAGGCGCCTCCCGGTCGGGAGCTCGCCGAGCGCCGTGGCGGCGTACGAGTTGATCCACAGCGCGTTCTGCCTCGTGTGGACGGGCAGGTCGTCGAGTTCGAGCACGCGGTCCAGCCAGCGGCGGCCCTCGCCGATGAAGCCGCAGTCCAGCCAGTAGAACTGCAGGGCCGTGGCCAGCCGCGCGCCGACAATCCGTCGTTGCGGGTCGCCGAGGGCGAAGTCCAACGCCGAGCGGAGGTTGTTGTGCTCACGGCGGGTCACCGCCGCCAGCTCCACCTGGTTCGGGCCGAGCCACTCCCCCGCGCAGCGTTCCGCCAGCTGCAGCATGTAGTCGAGGTGGCGGCCGCGGATCCGTCGCTCGTCGCCCGATTCCGCCAGCAGCTGCAGGCCGTACTGGCGGATCGTGTACAGCATGCGGAGCCGGGTCACGCCGTCGACCTCGTCCCGGATGAGCACCGACTTGTCCACCAGGCCGCCCAGCAGCCTCAGCACCGCCGACGCCGGGATCCGCTCGTCCGCGCACACCTGCACGACCGCTTCGACCGTGAATCCGCCGCTGAACACCGACGCCCGCGCCCAGAGGATCTGCTCGTCCGGGGCGCACAGCGCGTAACTCCAGTCCACCGCCGCGATCAGCGTCTGCTGCCGCGACGGTCTCGCCGCCGCTTCCGCCGTGATCAGCGTGAACGTGTCGTCGAGCCGGCTCAGGACGTCGTGGGTCGAGAGCACCCGGAGCCAGGGCACCACCAGTTCGATCGCCAGCGGTATGCCGTCGAGTCGCGAGCAGATGCCCAGCACCGTGTCCCAGTTGTCGTCGTCCAGCCGGAAGTGCGGCAGCGCACACGTGGCCCGATCCGTGAACAGCGTGATCGCGTCGTCGGTGGTGTCCGCCGCCCGCTTCGGCACCGACAGCGGCCGCACCGGCAGCAGTTGTTCGCCACTAACGCCCAGCACGTGCCGGCTTGTCGCCAGCACCCTGACCTCCGGCGCCGTCTCCAGCACCGCATTCACGAATTCCCGGCAGGCCGCGGCCATGTGCTCGCAGTTGTCCAGCACGATCAACATCGACCGATTTCGTAGAAAGGACAACAACTGTGGCATCGGCGCCACCGACACGTCCCGTAATCCCAGTTCCGCCGCCGCCACCTGCGGTAACAGCCCCGCGTCCGTCAGCGCCTCCAATTCGACGAAGACCACCCCGTCGTCAAAGGCACTGCCCGCCTTCGCCGCCACGTGCTGCGCCAGCCGCGTCTTGCCGACGCCGGCCGGCCCGATCAGCGTCAGCAGCCGCACCGCCCCCAACAGGTGGCATGCCTGGTTCAGTTCGTTGCCCCGGCCAACGAAGGTGGTCACTTCGCTGATCAATTAACGCTCCCGGGTGGCCCGCCTGCGACTTGGCGAAGACGAACGTAATACAGGACATGAACAGGCGCAATCCCGACCAACCACCCGGTTTATCAATAAAGATGGGATAATCCGACGGCCCGTTTTCCGCTCGGGTCGAGCTCCCGTTCCGGCCGACGGAACGCCCTCTGACCGAACGGCGGACGCCCTGGCCGCCTTCCGACCAGGGCCGCTCGAACTCCGCCCTTCCCCGTCGATCCTCAGCCCGCATGACGCTGCCTCGGTCTGCGGTGGCGTCCCGGAAACGCGCACCCCCGATCCCGCACGATCAACGCCCTGCGGACCTGGTTCGGGATCGTCCGGCGCAGTCGCCCGACATCCAGCGGCACCGACTTGGCCCCAACACTCACGCCGCTGCGGGCTGGGTCGGGTCGGCGGTCCACCACCAGGCGATGCCGGGAGGCTGGGGGCAGTCGCCGGTCGCGTACTCACGCGAGGAGGTGACGGCGACGGTGGGGCAGTCGGGCCGACGGTACCGAGCGGTGTTGGCGCTCCAGTCGAGGTTGCCGCGGATCCACGCCGACAGACCGCCGATGTAGCGCCAGGTCAAGGAACCCACGTGCGGTTCGATCTCGTCGCGGAGTTCGAGGTAGCGGGCCAGCACGGCGTCGCGCAGGGCGATGGCGGACGGCAGGGCCTCGGCGGGGGTCGAGCCCTTCTGGTCGGCGATCACGTCGACGAGGTTGATCCGGTCGCCGCTGCGCTCGTGTTCCTTGTAGTACGAGGCGATGTCGTTGTCCCACCCGACGAGCGAGCAGGCCATCTCGGTGAGGGCGCGGACGTCGGGGCGGTCGATCTCGGCGGCGGGAACCTCGTAGCCCTCGGCGATGTCGAGGGTCATGGCGCAGACTTCCATGCTGCCGTTGCGAATCCGGGCGACGGCGTACTCGTCGAGGGTGGGAATCGTGCCGGTGTGCCGGAAAGCGGCCTCCCACACCTGGTAGCCGAGGTAGCCCTTCATGGCGTGCACCCACCGCGCGGTCTGGGCGGGACTGGCCAGGACATCGAGACGAGACCGAAGCTCGGCCAGAGCACGAGCAAGGGGGCTCGTCGACACGGTCCGGCCGGTTTCGGCGATGCGGCCCATCTCGGCGACGAGCATGGCCATGGCCGCGGGGTCGTGGCTGTAGCGGCCCTCGTCGCAGTACGCGTCGTCGAACGCGAACAGCCACATCAGGCTGTCGGTGGAGAACTGGGCTCCGGGCGGGTCGTCGCAGCTGAGGATGGTACGGCCGGCCAGCTCGCCGGCGATGATGGCCTGCAGCCGCTTCTTCTCCCGCTGCTCGTCCTCGAGCGCGAAGCTTTCCAGCCAGGCGACGGTGTCGCGCTCCCACTGCCGCCAGTTCGGGTGGATTCCCGGCGGAATCGGGCACCAGAGAAGGGTTGTGTCGCAGATGGTCACGATGATCTCCGCTCTCGATTCGGCGCGGTGCCGAGTCTAGGAAGCACCCACGGGGCGTTCCACCGGTTGTTCTGCAACCCGGAACATCACGCCGCGACGTGCCAGGCGCTGCCGCCGTGCAGCAGTGCAGCGAGGTCGGCCGGCCGGGCGGCCATGGCGTGCGCGACCTGTTCGCGCGCAAGGTCGTCGTAGGTAGGCCGTCGCGCGGCGCGGAACACACCGGTCACCGTGGTGTCCAAACGGGACAGTGCGAAGGCGTGGCAGAGGTCGTCCGTGTCGTGGATGACGGCGTTGTCGGAGCAGCCGTCGACGACGGTCAGCTTTCCGTTGGCGTTGCGAACAACCGAGTGTGTCTCGGATCGGATGGGGTGGCCGTGGCGGAGGACGATCGGGTCGACTGGTCGAGTGGTGCCGCCGTCGTTGAAGATGGGGCAGTTCTGGTAGATCTCGACCAGGGCCGAGCCGCGGTGTTCGGCCGCGGCCCGCAGCACCTCGGTCAGCTGCTTGCGGTCGGAGTCCAGCGCCCGCCCGACGAACGACGCCTCGGCGCCCAGGGCCAGGGAGACCGGGTTGAAGGGGTGGTCCAGCGAGCCCATCGGGGTGGACTTGGTGACCTTGCCCTCCTCCGAGGTGGGCGAGTACTGGCCCTTGGTCAGGCCGTAGATCCGGTTGTTGAACAGCAGGATCTTCAGGTTGACGTTGCGGCGCAGCGCGTGGATCAGGTGGTTGCCGCCGATCGAGAGGGCGTCGCCGTCGCCGGTGACGACCCAGACCGACAGGTCCTCCCGCGAGGTCGCCAGGCCGGTGGCGATGGCGGGGGCGCGGCCGTGGATGGAGTGCATGCCGTAGGTGTTCATGTAGTACGGGAAGCGGCTGGAGCAGCCGATGCCCGACACGAACACGATGTTCTCGCGGCGGATCCCCAACTCCGGCATGAACCCCTGCACCGCCGCGAGGATCGCGTAGTCCCCGCAGCCGGGGCACCAGCGGACGTCCTGGTCGGTCTTGTAGTCCTTGGCGAATTGCTTGCCTTCGAAGGCCGGCACACCCGTCAGTCCCGGCAGGCCGAGATCGGTCGTGGTCATGCCGCCACCTCGCTTCGCATCGCCCGCATCGCCCGCACATGGCCGACGAGCACGTCCTGGAGTTCCTCGGCCTTGAACGGCAGACCCGCCACCTTGGTGTAGGAGACGGCGTCGACCAGGAACTTGGCCCGGATGAGCATCGCGAGCTGGCCCAGGTTCATCTCCGGGATCACGACCTTGTCGTACCGCCCCAGCACCTCGCCCAGGTTCTTGGGGAACGGGTTGAGGTTGCGCAGGTGCACATGCGCGACGTCCATGCCCAGCCGGCGCACCCGCCGGCAGGCCGCGCCGATCGGCCCGTACGAGGAGCCCCAGCCCAGCACCAGCACCCGCGCGGCCCCGGACGGGTCGTCGACCTCGGCGTCCGGCACGGCGATGCCGTCGATCTTGGCCTGGCGCAGCCGGACCATCTTGTCGTGGTTGTCCGGGTCGTAGGAGATGTTGCCGGTCTTGTCGGCCTTCTCCAGCCCGCCGATGCGGTGCTCCAGCCCCGGCGTGCCCGGCACCGCCCACGGCCGGGCCAGCGTCTCCGGATCCCGCAGATACGGCCAGAACTCCCCCGACCCGTCGGTGGCGTTGGGCTCGGTCGCGAACTCCACACTCAAATCGGGCAGGTCGTCGACGTCGGGGATCAGCCACGGCTCGGAGCCGTTGGCGATGTAGCCGTCCGACAGCAGCAACACCGGCGTGCGATAGGTCAGCGCGATCCGGGTGGCCTCCAGGGCGGCGTCGAAACAGTCGGCCGGCGAGCGGGGGGCGATGATCGGCACCGGGGCCTCGCCGTTGCGGCCGAACATGGCCTGCAGCAGGTCGGCCTGCTCGGTCTTGGTCGGCAGACCGGTCGACGGGCCGCCGCGCTGGATGTCCAGCACGACCAGCGGCATCTCGGTCATCACGGCCAGGCCGATGGTCTCGGACTTCAACGCGATCCCCGGCCCGGAGGTGGAGGTCACCCCCAGCGCGCCGCCGAAGGAGGCGCCCAGGGCGGCGCCGATGCCGGCGATCTCGTCCTCGGCCTGGAACGTGGTCACCCCGAAGTTCTTGTGCTTCGCCAGTTCGTGCAGCACGTCGGAGGCCGGGGTGATCGGGTAGGTGCCGAGGAAGACGGGCAGTTTGGCGCACTGCCCGGCCGCCACGATCCCGTACGCCAGCGCGGTGTTGCCGGTGATCTGCCGATACGTGCCGGTGGCCAGCTTCGCCGGGGCGACCTCGTAGGTCACGGCGAACGACTCGGTGGTCTCGCCGTAGTTCCAGCCGGTGTGAAACGCGAGGATGTTGGCCTCGGCGATGGCCGGGTTCTTGGCGAACTTCTCCCGCAGGAACCGTTCGGTGCCGGCGGTCTCCCGGTGGTACATCCACGACAGCAGACCGAGGGCGAACATGTTCTTGGCGCGTTCGGCGTCCTTCTTCGACAGCCCGGTGGGTTCCAGGGCGGCGCGGGTGATGGAGGCCATCGCGACCTGGTGCACGTTGTACTGCGCCAGGGACTCGTCGTCCAGGGGGTTGGAGGCGTAGCCGACCTTGGTCAGGTTGCGTTTGGTGAACTCGTCGGTGTTGACGATCAGGGTCCCGCCGGCCGGGAGGTCGGCGATGTTGGCCTTGAGGGCGGCGGGGTTCATCGCGACCAGGACGTCGGGGCGGTCGCCGGGGGTGAGGATGTCGTAGTCGGCGAAGTGCAGCTGGAAGCTGGACACGCCGGGCAGCGTGCCCTGGGGCGCGCGGATCTCGGCGGGGAAGTTCGGCAGGGTGGCGAGGTCGTTGCCGAACGCGGCGGCCTCGGAGGTGAACCGGTCGCCGGTGAGTTGCATGCCGTCACCGGAGTCACCGGCGAAACGGATCACAACCCGGTCGACGGCCTTGACGATGCGACGGGTGCCGGTCATGCCACGACCTCCACCGACGACCCCGGCACCGACTCCATCCCCTCCGCCATCCGCAACGCCTCTTCGATCAGGGTCTCGACGATCTGGTGCTCCGGCACCGTCTTGACGACCTGCCCCTTGACGAAGATCTGCCCCTTGCCGTTGCCCGAGGCCACCCCCAGATCGGCCTCCCGCGCCTCACCGGGCCCGTTGACCACGCACCCCATCACCGCCACCCGCAGCGGCACCTCCATGCCCTCCAGGCCGGCGGTGACCTCCTCGGCCAACTTGTACACATCCACCTGCGCCCGACCACACGACGGGCACGACACGATCTCCAGCTTGCGCGGACGCAGGTTCAGCGACTGCAGGATCTGCGTGCCGACCTTGATCTCCTCCACCGGCGGCGCCGACAGCGACACCCGGATCGTGTCCCCGATGCCCTGCCGCAGCAGCGCCCCGAACGCCACCGCCGACTTGATCGTGCCCTGAAACGCCGGACCGGCCTCGGTCACACCCAGGTGCAGCGGATAGTCACACGACTCCGCCAACAGCTCGTAGGCCCGGACCATGACCACCGGGTCGTTGTGCTTGACCGAGATCTTGATGTCGTGGAAGTCGTGCTCGGCGAACAGCGATGCCTCCCACAGCGCCGACTCCACCAACGCCTCCGGCGTGGCCTTGCCGTGCTTCTGCAACAGCCGCGGGTCCAGCGAACCGGCGTTGACACCGATCCGGATCGGCGTGCCATGGTCCTTGGCCGCCTGCGCGATCTCCCGGACCTTGTCGTCGAACTTCTTGATGTTGCCCGGATTCACCCGCACCGCGGCGCAGCCGGCCTCGATCGCGGCGAACACGTACTTGGGCTGGAAGTGGATGTCGGCGATCACCGGGATCTGCGACTTGCGCGCGATCGCCGGCAGCGCGTCCGCGTCGTCCTGCGACGGGCAGGCCACGCGCACGATGTCGCAGCCGGCCGCGGTCAGCTCCGCGATCTGCTGCAGGGTGGCGTTGACGTCGGCGGTGAGCGTCGTGGTCATGGACTGCACCGCAACGGGAAAGTCGCTGCCGATGCCCACCGACCCCACCTTCAGCTGCCGGGTGACACGACGGGGCGCAAGCACCGGCGCAGGCGCCTGCGGCATGCCGAGCAGGACAGACATGATCATCTCCCTCACATCAGGCGGCACGCGCCAGCGTGGCGGCGGCCCTGGTCCGGGCCCACCCTTCGGCGGCAAGCACCTCGGACACGTCGGCGGGTTCCCCGTGCCACTGGTCGGCGGCGCCGACAACCTCGGCCACGGTATCCACAATGGACAGAAAACTCGTTGCGCCGGCGAGGAAAGCGGCGACGCACTCCTCGTTGGCGGCGTTGTAGACCGCCGGCAGGCAACCGCCGGTCGCACCGGCGAAGCGGGCCAGCTCCACCGCCGGGAACGTCACATCGTCCAGCGGCTCGAACGTCCAACTCGTCGGCGATGACCAGTCGCACGCCTGCGCCGCACCCGCCACCCGGGCCGGCCAGCCCAGGGCCAGCGAGATCGGCAGCCGCATGTCCGGCGGGCTGGCCTGGGCCAGCGTCGAACCGTCCACGAAGGTCACCATGGAGTGGATCACCGACTGCGGGTGCACCACGACGTCGATCCGGTCGTAGGGCACGTCGAACAGCAGGTGCGCCTCGATGACCTCCAGCCCTTTGTTGACGAGCGTCGCCGAGTTGATGGTGATCAGCGGCCCCATGGACCAGGTCGGATGCGCCATCGCGCTGCCGACGGTGACCCGGGCCAACTCGGCGCGGCGCCGACCACGGAACGGGCCGCCCGACGCCGTCAACACCAGCCGGGCCACCTCCTCCTCGGCGCCGCCGCGCAGGCACTGCGCCAACGCCGAGTGCTCGGAGTCCACCGACACCAACTGCCCCGGCTTGGCCGCCTTCAACACCAGCGAACCGCCGGCCACCAGCGATTCCTTGTTGGCCAACGCCAACCGAGCGCCGGTGCCCAGCGCCAGCAACGACGGCCGCAGGCCCTGCGAGCCGGGCAGGGCGTTGAGCACGACATCCACCGGCGTGGAGTCGATCAACTCCAGGTCCGCGTGCGGGCCGGACAGAATTCGCGGCAGCCGCTGCGTGTTGCCCCGGCGGTGGGCTTCGGTGCGCAGGGCGAGCCGGACGTTGTCGACGGCGGCCGGGTCGGTGACCGCGACGGCGTCGACGTTGTGGTTCAACGCCTGGCACGCCAGCACCGCCGGCTTCCGGCCGGACGACGAGATGCCGGCGACCCAGAACTGATCCGGCCGGGCCTCGACGACGTCGAGCGCCTGGGCGCCGATCGACCCCGTCGAGCCGAGCACCAGGACGGCGGCACTCACAGCAGGCCGCCGACGTGCCTGGCGATCGACTCGGCATCCAGGCCGACCTGGGCCAGCACCCCGTTCCGGCTACCGTGCGCGAGAAACCTTGTTGGCAACCCCATCGATCGGACCGGAACGTCCACATCGGACGCGGCACAAGCCCGGGCGACGGCGTCGCCGATGCCACCGGAGCCGAGGCCGTCCTCGACCACGAGGGCGACCCGGAACCCGGCGACGAGATCCACCAGCGAGGGACTCACCGGCAGCACCCACCGCGGGTCCGCCACCGTCACGCCGATGCCCTGCTCGCGCAGGATCTCCGCGGCCCGCAGGCACATCGGGGCCAACTGTCCGACAGCGACGATCAGTACGTCGTTCCCGTCGGCGGACAGCAGATCCACGTCGCCGACCGTGGCGCAGGCCGGGACCGCCGGCCCCGCCGAGGCCTTGGGGAACCGGATCGCGGTCGGCCCCTCGCACGAAACCGCCTGGCGCAGCTGGGTTCGCAGGCTGTCGGTGTCACGCGGGCAGGCCACCCGCATCCCCGGAACCATGGCCAGCAGCGACAGGTCCCACATGCCGTGGTGGCTGGGCCCGTCCGGCCCGGTGACACCGGCCCGGTCCAGCACGAGCGTCACCGGCAGCCGGTGCAGCGCGACGTCCATCAGCAGCTGGTCGAACGCCCGGTTGAGAAACGTCGAGTAGACGGCCACCACCGGGTGCATGCCGCCCATGGCGAGGCCGGCCGCCGACGTCAGGGCGTGCTGCTCGGCCATGCCCACGTCGATCACGCGGTCCGGGAACTCCGCGGCGAACCTGCCGAAGCCGACCGGCAGCCGCATCGCGGCGGTGACGCCGACGACGTCGACCCGGTCGCGCGCGATGTCGGCGATCTCCTCGGCGAACACGTTCGTCCAGCTGACCGCGGCCGGCTGCGTGCTGCGGCCGGTCGCCGGGTCGATCACGCCGATGCCGTGCATGCGGTCGGCCTCGTCCCGCTCGGCCCGCGCGTATCCCTTGCCCTTCACGGTCACGCAGTGCACCAGCACCGGGTGCGGACGGCTGCGCGCCAGGGCGAAGGCGTCGTCGAGGGCGTCGAAGTCGTGCCCGTCGATCGGCCCCAGGTACTCGAAACCCAGCTGCTCGAACAGGTTTCCGTCGGCCGTGCCGGCGCGCAGCGCGCTCAGGTGTTCGGCGACGGACCCGAGCGTCGGGTCGTAGGACCGCTCGTTGTCGTTGAGCACCAGGACCACCGGCTTGCCGGAGCCGCCGAGGTTGTTCATCGCCTCCCAGCACATGCCGCCGGTGAGCGCGCCGTCGCCGATGACCGCGGCGACCCGCCGGCCGTGGTTTCCGATCAGCTCGATCGCCCGCGCCATGCCGTCCGCGTAGGAGATCACCGTTGAGGCGTGGGAGTTCTCGATGAAGTCGTGAGCGCTCTCGGCCCGGGAAGGGTAACCCGACAGGCCGCCGGCCTGGCGCAGCGTGCGGAATCGGTCCCAGCGGCCGGTGAGCATCTTGTGCACGTAGGCCTGGTGGCCGATGTCGAACAGGACCGCGTCCCACGGCGACCGGAAGGCCCGGTGCAGCGCGATCGTCAGCTCGACGACGCCCAGGTTGGAGCCGAGGTGGCCGCCGGCCGCGCAGACCGTGCTCACCAGGTGGGCCCGGATGTCGGCGGCCAGCGCGCGCAGCTGCACGGTGTCGAACTCGCCCAGTTCGGCGGACAGCAGGCTGGGGTGGGCGGCCTTGCGCGGTCGCGGTAGCGGCACCTGGTCCGACGCCGCCTGGTAGGCACTGGTCATGGCTAGCTCCCGAGCGTGAGTGGATGGCTGTCTCACCGCGTGCGCAGCGCGGACGGAAGTCCGAAGTGGACGGTCTCGTCGACGGTCCGGCGTTCCCGCACCTCGACCGGACCGAGCCCGCCGAGCGCGGCGATCACCTCGAAGACGAGTTCGGGCGGCGCGGAGGCGCCCGCGGTCAGGCCCACGGTTTCCGCACCGGCCAACCACTCCGGGCGGAGGTCCGCCACGTCGTCGATCAGGTGGGCCGGCACGCCCTGGCGGTCGGCGAGATCGACGAGCCGCTGCGAGTTGGACGAGTTCACCGAGCCGACGACGAGCACGACGTCCGCGTCGACGGTGAGCCGTCGCAACGATTCCTGCCGGTTGGTGGTGGCGTAGCAGATGTCCTCGGCCGCCGAGCCACGCAGCGCCGGGAACCGCTGCCGGAGCGCGTCCGCCACCTCGGCCGTCTCGTCCATGGCGAGGGTGGTCTGCGTCAGCACCGAGACCCGGCTGACGTCCTCGATCTCCAGCTTCAGCACGTCGTCGACGGTCTCGACGAGCACCATCGCGTCGGGCGCCTCCCCCATGGTGCCCTCGACCTCCTCGTGGCCGGCGTGCCCGATGAGGACAACCGTGTCGCCGCGACCGGCGAACCGCCGGGCCTCCGAGTGGACCTTGGTCACCAGCGGACAGGTCCCGTCGATCACCTCCATGCCGCGGTCGCGGGCCTCCGCCCGCACCGCGGGCGAGACGCCGTGCGCCGAGAACACCACAGTCGCACCGTCCGGCACCTCGTCGAGCTCGTCGACGAAGCGCGCCCCGCGCCGGGCGAGGTCGTTGACGACGTGCTTGTTGTGCACGATCTCCTTGCGCACGTACACAGTGGTGTCCCGCTGCTGCAGCGTCTGCAGGACGATCTCGATCGCCCGCTCGACGCCG
Source organism: Kutzneria kofuensis (assembly GCF_014203355.1). Lineage (NCBI taxonomy): Bacteria > Bacillati > Actinomycetota > Actinomycetes > Pseudonocardiales > Pseudonocardiaceae > Kutzneria > Kutzneria kofuensis. The sequence goes on along the minus strand of NZ_JACHIR010000001.1, from coordinate 7,217,525 downwards.
GCGCAGAACGACCGGGGGCTCGCCAGCAACACGGTGCGCGGCCCCGCGACGGCCAGCCATGAAGCCACAACTCCTTGCGCGGTGGCGAGATCCCGCGGCGCGGCGGCGACGGCCAGCCCCAAGTCGGTGCCGGGCACCAACGCGACGGCAGCCTCGACGCCACCGGCGCCGGCCTGCAGTGTGGCGACCTCCGGGTGGTGGCCGCGGCGCGTCAGGTCGCCGATCAACAGCGGGGCGGCGGGGCAGGCCACCTCGCGACCGTCGACGCGGATCCCGTCGGCCACCAGCACATTGGCGGTCTGGTCGCCGACCGCGGTCACCGGCAAGCGGCGAAGCATGGCAGTCTCCTCGGGCTCAGTGGTTCCGGCGGACGACGAGGTTGGCCACCTCGACCAGGTAGCCGCGGGCCCTGGGCGCGCAGTTGGCGTAGTCGAGGCAGGCCATCGCGTGGGCCAGCTCCTCGTCGGCGCGGGTCTCCGCCCACTTCCGGCCGCCGGCCAGCTCGACGAGTTCGCTCGTACGGGCCACATCGACCGGCGTGTCCGCCCGGTACGTGCGGGCGAGCTCGTCACCGGCGGCCGTGCCCGAGGCGAGCGCGGCCACCACCGGCAGAGACTTCTTGCGGCGCACCAGATCCGCGCCGACCGGCTTGCCCGTGACGGCGGGGTCGCCCCAGATGCCCAGCAGGTCGTCAACCAGTTGGAAGGCCAGGCCGAGGTGGTAGCCGAACTGGCGCAGCAGCTCGACCTGGCGCGGCGTTCCGCCGCCGGCCAGCGCGCCGAGCGCGCAGGAGACGCCCAGCAGAGCCGAGGTCTTGCCGTGCACCATACGTAGGCACTCGGCCAGGTCGACCCGGTCCAGCTGTTCGAAGGCGACGTCGAGGAACTGCCCGTCACACAGGTCCACAACGCAGTCGTTGAGCCAACGGACGGCGCTGGCCGCCCACGGGCCGGCCGACTCCGACAGCACCGCGCTGGCCAGCGACGCCATCGCGTCGCCGGCGATGATCGCCTGCGACACACCGAAAACCGTCCACGCGGTCGGGCGGTTGCGCCGCATCCGGTCGACGTCCATCACGTCGTCGTGCAACAGCGAGAAGTTGTGCACGAGCTCCACCGCGACGGCGGCGGGCATCGCCTCGTCGACCCGGTCCTCGACGGCCTCGGCGGCCAGCAGCACCAGAGCCGGCCGGATCGCCTTGCCCGGGCTGGCAGCCACCGGCCGCTCGTCCGCGTCCCACCAGCCGAGGTGGTAGCCGGCGATGCGGCGCAGCATGCCCGGCAGCCGGTCGACCGCCGCCCTCAGTCGCGGATCCAGCATCCTGCGGCTCGTGGCAAGAATGTCCAGCGCGGAACTGGCTTGCCGCACAATCGGTTCTGCGGTCACACCGCTCACCCTCCCGGCTCACATGGCGGAAACGGGCACCCGCCGTGTTGTCCCGCGCACCGTAACCAGCGTGCGAACGCGGCGGCACCGTCTGTTCCACAAGGTTGGACAACGCCGATCTACTGTCCTTCAAGCGGGTTACGCGGCGGCGGCGCGATGTCCGGCACACGGAACGGCCCGTTGCCCACCCCGCTACGGGCGTGATACCGGCGAGATCGAGGTCCGGTTCACGCTCGGCCGACGCCCTTCGGTCGTCGGATCACCGCTCGCGGACCCCCTCGACAAACCGCCGCCCGATCGTCGCAATGAGACGACGTTGTCGGTGACGGTGCGCGGTCGGGCCGGAGCCCGTCTACGTCATATGTCTCGGGCAAGTCGAGTCATCGGCTGCGGGTGGCCACCACGCCGAGCAGGTTCACTGGACTCCTACGCCGCAGCGCGTCGCGAGGAGGCCCGTTGATGGTCCGTGACGACCAGGCCGCGCCGATCCGGGTCCTCATCGCCGAGGACGACACGAGGGTGCGGTCCGCGCTGCGCGCCTTCCTCACATCTCATCCGCGCATCGTGGTCGTCGCCGAGGCCCGGCACGCCGTCGAGGCCCTCGCGCACGCGCGGGAGCACGCGCCGGACATCGTGCTCGCCGACGTCTACCTGCCGGCGCTGGCCGACGGCCTCGGCCTGCTGCGCGCGCTGAGCGCGGACCTGGGCATCACCGTGATCGCGATGAGCATCGACGCCAACGCGCGGGAACACGCGCTCGGCGCCGGGGCGACCCACTTCCTGGAGAAGGCCAGGGTCCCCGACGAGCTGCTGGCCACCCTCGAAGACTGCGGCCCGCGTCAAATGACGTAGCCGCGCATCGTCGTTCGTCCCGGACGGGGCAGCCCCAAAGCCCTGGTCGCGTCGGGTCTCCACGCCGATGTCTACAGATGTGATGCGGAGCACAGTTCAAGTGTCGCCAAAACAGCCCCGCCGATGAGGTGACCGAGATGAACACCCAGCCCAGTATCAACGCCATCATCGAGATGACCGCGCTGTTCACCCACCGCCCCGCCCCCGGCGCGTCGAACGAGGCCGTCGCCGAGTGGTACCGGGCCAAGGGCCGCATGCACGAGCAGCTCGCCGCCCGCGGCGGAGACGACGCCGACCAGGAGAGCGCCCACGCGGCCGCCAGCTTCGCGCACGCCGACCGGCTGAGCGCCGAGGGTGGGTGGGCGGCATGACCGTCCTGCATCTCGTGGAATCACCCCTGGCCCGCCGGCTGCGGGCCGAGGACCAGGACGAGGACGCCGGCCGGCTGTCCCCCGACGACCGGCTCACCTGCCACGTCCACGGCCGCTGGATCCACCAGTGCGTGTCCTCCCCCGTGCACGTCCACCCGGTCACCCGGCACCGCTGGTGCCGCCGCTGCGAGCGGCCGCTGACCGTGGCGATCGACGAACTCGCCGGCACCGTCCGGATGACCTGCCCCGGCTGCGGGGCCGGCGGCAGCGGCGCGACCACGCGGCTGCTGGCCGCCTGCCGCGCCAGCCTCGGTGTCGTGACGGCCAGACGGCCGGCCGCGGTGGCGTGAGGAGGAGGCCGAGATGACCATGGCGATCGAATCCGAGACCCGTACCGCGGTGGAGAAGGCCTTCTCGCTGCTGGAGGCGTGGGAGCATCGGGACGAGACGCTCGGCGTGTCCGAGCTGTCCCGCCGCACCGGGCTGCCGAAGACGACGAGCCACCGGCTGCTCGGCGTGCTGGAGTCCGCCGGCATCGTGGAGCGCAGCGCCCGCAGCTACCGGATCGGCGAGCGGCTGCGGGGCATCACCGGCCTGCTGACCGGCGGGCTGCCGCCGCAGCTGCGCGAGGCGTGCCTGCCGTTCCTCCAGGACCTGTACGAGCTGACCCACGAGACCGTGCACCTCGGCGTGCTCACCGACAGCGGCGTTCGCTGCGTGGAGAAGCTGCACGGCCATCGCCGCAGCCCGGCCGACTCCCGTGTCGGCGGCGCGCTGCCGGCTCACTCCACGGCAGTGGGCAAGGCGCTGCTCGCGTACGCGTCGCGTACCGCTTTGACGGCAGTGCTTTCCGCGGACCTGCCTCGGTTCACGGACGCCACGATCACCTCGCCCGTACGGCTGCAGGCCGACCTGGCGTCGGTTCGCCGTGCCGGCATCGCCTACGACTTCGGCGAGACGCACCCGGAAGCCGTGTGCATCGCCGCGCCCGTACTCGGCACGGCGGGTCAGGCCGTCGCCGCCGTCTCGATCAGCGGGCACATCAGCCGGTTCGACCCGGGCACCGTCATCGACCGACTGCGCCGGGCCGCCCGTGCCGCCTCCGCCGCGATGGCCGCCGCCCGCCCCGACGCCGCGTGAGCGTCAGGGCGCGGTGGCCAGGCCCTCCCGGATCGCCCAGAGGGCGGCCTGGGTCCGGGAGGCGAGCCCCAGCTTCGCCAGCACGTTGCTGACGTGGGTGCGGGCGGTGCGTTCGCTGATCACGAGCGTGTCGGCGATGTCCCGATTGGACTTTCCGGCGGCCACCAGGATGAGGATCTCGCGCTCGCGCGGCGTCAGCGCGGTCACGGTGTGCTGGGGCGCGACGAGGGCCTGGGTGAGCTTGCGGGCCACCGCCGGATCCAGGTGGACCTGGCCGCGGTTGGCGGCACGGACGGCCGCCCCGACCTGGTCGGCCTCGGCGTCCTTGAGCAGATAGCCGGCCGCGCCGGCCTCCAGCGCGACGTGCACCCGTTCCGCCTCGGAAAAGCTCGTCAGCGCGACGACTTCGACGTGCGGGTAGCGCTGCTTGATCGCCTTCGTCGCGCGGATCCCGTCCAGGCGCGGCATCAACAGGTCCATCAGCACGACGTCGGGCAGCTCGTCGGTGGCCGCCATGGTGGCGAGTTGGTCGAGCGCCGCCTGGCCGTCGCCGGCCTCGCCGAGCACCTCGATGTCGTCCAGCATGTCGAAGAACGCGCGCATACCCCGGCGCACCACCGCGTGGTCGTCGACAAGGAAGACACGGATGGGCGTCTCGGTCATCGTCGTTCTCCTAGCTGGTTGCTCAGGTCGTGCAGCGCACCGGGCAGAACTGCCTGGACGGTGGTGTGCCGGCCGGGGGCGCTGTCCACGACCAGCAGGCCGCCCAGCCGGGCCAGCCGCTCGCGCATCCCCGGCAGGCCCATGCCGTCCTCGCGGGTGTCCGTCGGGTCGAAGCCGGCGCCGTCGTCCGCGACCTCGATGAGCAGCGCGCCCGCTTGGTCGGGATGCTCGCAGAGCCGGATGTCGATGCGGTGCGGCGACGCGTGTTTGACGCTGTTGTGCACGGCTTCCTGGACCACACGGAACAGCTCGTCCTCCGCGCGCTCGTCGAGTGGGAGCCTGGCGTCGGGGGCATCGACCTTGATCGTCACGTTCTCGCGGGTGGCGATGGCCGTGGCCTGCTTGCGGATTGCCTCGGTGAGGCCGTCCTCGTGCAGCGCGCCGGGGCGGAGTTGGAACAGCGAGGCGCGCATCTCGGACAGCGCACCCTGGGTCAGGCTGCGCAGCTCGATCAGGCCGCGGGCGATCGGGCCGTCGGGGTCGCATCCCTCACGCTGCGCGGCCAACTCGACCGCGCGGGTGTGCAACGTCATCGAGAACAGCGCCTGCGACACGGAGTCGTGGAGCTCACGGGCGAGGCGGTGGCGTTCTTCGAGGGCCGCGACCTCGGAAGCCTCGTCGATCATCTCGATGACCTTCTCGACGCTCAGTTGCTCCTCGCCGACGACGGAGGCGACCAGGATGCGGGCCGACGCGGCGCCGACGGCGCCGGCGAGCACGGTCTCCACGTGCTGGATCATGGCCGGATCCGCTTCCGTCGCAGGGGAAACGACCGTGCTGCGGTCGCCAAGGGCGGCGGTCGCGGCCTTCGGGCCGAGGAAGCGTTCGAGCAGGGCGCGGAGTTCGCCGATCGCGACGCGACCGCGCCAGCGGCGGGCGTTTTCGGGCTCGTGCAGGGCATCGACGAAGAGGACCGCCTGGGCCTGTTCGGTTGCGCTGGGGCGGCCGAAGACCGAGACCGCGATGTAGCCGCCGAGGTTGAAGACCAGGCTCCAGAACATGGTGTGGCTGAGAGAGTCCATTCCGGACACTCCGAACAGCGCCTGCGGCCGGAGCGCGTCGATGCCGAAGGGACCGTGCTGCAGGAAGGTCGTGGGCAGCCAGCCGGCCTCGGCGAAGGTCGGCAGCAGCGAGGTGTAGGCCCAGACGGCAAAACCCGCGGACAGGCCGGTGAGGGCGCCGGCCCTGGTGCCGCCCTTCCAGAACAGGCCGCCCAGGATCGCCGGCGCGAACTGGGCGACGGCGGCGAAGGACACCAGGCCGATGGAGGCGAGGGCGGTCGCCCGGTCGGCGACGCGGAAGTAGCCGAAGCCGAGCAGCATCACCGCGACGATGGTGGCGCGGCGGATGCCGAGGATCAGCGGACCCAGGTCGGTTCGGGTGGCGAGCTTCGGGCGGGTCTTGAGCAGGACCGGGAGGACGAGCGAGTTGGACACCATGGTGGACAGGGCGACCGTCTCGACGATGATCATGCCGGTGGCCGCGGACAAGCCGCCGAGAAACACCAGCAGGGCCAAGGCTTCCTGGCCGCCGGAGATGGGCAGCGCGAGCACGTAGGCGTCCGCGTCGGCCGAACCGCTGAGGCGGAGCAGGCCGGCGGCGGCGATCGGCAGCACGAACAGGCTGAGGGTGAGCAGGTAGAGCGGGAAGGCCCACATCGCCCGCTTCACGTGCCGCTCGGCGACGTTCTCCACGACGCCGATCTGCCACTGGCGGGGCAGCATGATGATGGCCAGCGCGGAGAGGACGTTCTGCCAGATCCAGGTGGCGCTGGATTGGTGCAGGGTGAACAGCGTGCCGAGGCCGGCCTGTGAGGCTTTGGAGAAGAGGTCGCCGAAACCGTCGTAGAGGAAGAAGGTCACGAAGACGCCGACGGCGACGAAGGCGATGAACTTGACCACCGCCTCGAACGCGACGGCGGCGACCATGCCCTCGTGGCGTTCGGTGGCGTCGAGATGGCGGGTGCCGAAGAGGATCGTGAAGCCGGCGAGGAGCAGCGCCACGTAGAGGGCGGTGTCCTGGAGCAGCGGGACGTGCGCGAGCTGGGCGTCACGGAAGACGGCGGGCTGGCGGCGGATGATCTCGAACGTCTGCGAGACCGCCTTCAGCTGCAGGGAGATGTACGGGACGATGCCGATCACCGCCATGACGGCGACCAGGCCGCCCAGGGCGCTGCTCTTGCCGTAGCGGGCGGAGACGAAGTCCGCCAGCGAGGTGATGCGGTTCCGCTTGCTGATGCGGATGATCCGGCGCAGCACCAGCCAGCCCAGGGTCAGCATGATCGTCGGGCCGAGGTAGATCGGCAGGAAGCCGACGCCGACGGTGGCGGCCGAGCCGACGCCGCCGTAGTAGGTCCAGGAGGTGGCGTAGACGGCCAGGGACAGGGAGTACACCCAGCCGTTGTTGATCACGCTGCGGCCCTTGTCGGCGCGGCGGTCCCCGTGGAACGCCACCGCGAACAGCGTGCCCAGGTAGGCGACGGAGGCGAGGACTACCACCCAGGTCTGCATGGCTCGTCACTCCGACCGGTGGACGATGACGCCGACGGCGGCGATGACGGCCGCCCAGGTGGCGAAGAGGTAGACCCAGACGGCGGGGAGGCCGAGGAGTTCGCCGGCTCGGCTTGCCGCTGTCAGCAGGGGCGGCAAGATCAACGCCGCCGCGAGCATCGCCACGAAGGTGAGCCGGGAGCTGAGGCGGTTGTCCTCGCCGGGCCTGTCCCTGTCGTTCTTCATCGTCACCGACCTCCGCTCCGGGCGGTCGTGGAGCAGACAAAACGGGAGATATGCGGTGCACAGCCTAGAACCAAGTCGCGGCGGATGCATGAGGAAAATTCGTGACCGGGGGGTTTGTTCCACCGTGTGGACCATGGTTCACAAGAGGCGGAGCGGGAGGTGCAAACGGCAATATGCAGGTGAGCCGGTCATCCTACGGCCGATGGGGTGGAGGTGCGGAGGGTGCGTAGTGCGGCGGGGCGGCGACCTGGGGCGGGGGCTGAGCAACATCATCAAGGGTGGTGGGGTTTGCGGTGGGGACGGTTGAGTTCTTGCGTGGGGGGCGGTTTGGTTTCCGTGTGGGGGGTGGGTTTTTGTGGTGGAGGTCGCGTGGATTTGGTGTGGAGCCTCTGGACGATGGCACTCAGGGCTGTTTAGGGGCAGGCAGAGCCTGCCCTGAGTCGCTGTCAATTGTATGCCATCGTCCACCTCCACACAAAATCCACGCTTCGCTCACTGCTTCACCGCTTGCCGGCCCCGCTTCCCCGCTTCCCACTTCCTCAGTCCACCGATCCCCATCCCCCAGAACGCGAAGCGCCCAGCGATTATGCACGAAACAATCACCCATTAGTGATTCGAGTTCGATCTTTAGCGGGCGTATTCTAGAGGCATGAAAGAACTCACCCCCGACATCGAGAACAGGGAGCCCTGCGGGGCCTGTTCGATCTGTTGGCGAGGGTGGACATCCGAGCCCTCTCCGAGCGGGATAAAGTCACCGCCTACGTTCTGGCCGGCAAGATCGCCGCATTCGGCCACGCCATCCAGCTGGAGGTCCTCCACCACGTCGACGACCTCACCGAACTGGCCATGGCCGGCCACGAACCCGAACGGGCGTTGGGACAACGCAAAGAACTCAGCCGAGTGGTCGAGACACTGCCCCGGCTGTTCGCCCAGCTGCGGCGCGGGGAGATCGACCAGCGGCGGCTGGAAGTCGTGGACGAGCGGGTCGCCCACCTGCCCACCCAGGCCCTGATCACCCAGGTCGAAGACACCCTGGTCGAGGTCGCTGCCGGGTTGAACCGCAGCCAACTCGCCCGCCAGACCACGAAACTGGTCGCCCTGGCCGACCCCGACGGCCACGACCAGCGCTGCCAGCGAGCCAAAGCCGAGCGGCGGGTCGAATTCAAGGCGCTACCGGATGGCATGGCCCAGCTCAAGGCCGTGCTGCCCGCCGTGGAGGCCCGCATGGCCTACGACCTGCTCAACGCCGACGTCGCCGACCTGCCCAAAGACGACCGGACCACCGATCAGAGGCGGGCCGATGCCTTCCTCGACCGGTTCCTGGCCCAGGCGAAGGACCGCCAGGTCCAGGTGCATGTGACGATCCCCGTCGAGACCCTCATCGGCCTGACCAAAGAGCCCGGCCTGCTGGACGGCTACGGCCCCATCCCCGCCGAACTCGCCTGCGAACTGGCCATGCAAGGCCCCTGGCGCGGCATCCTGCTCGACCAGTACCGCCACGCGGTGGCCATGAGCACCGCCAAGTACCGCCCCACCGCCCCCATGCGGGAAATGGTCACAGTCCACGACGGCGGCACCTGCACCGCCCCCGGCTGCACCAGCCCCATCCGCGAACTCGACCACGTCATCCCCTGGCCCAAAGGCAAAGCCACAGCCACCCAACTCAAGGGCCTCTGCTCCTGGCACCACCACCGCAAACACGACAACTACACGGTGACCCCGGATTCCGACGGCACCACCCGCTGGACCACACCCCAAGGCCGGGTCCACACCACCCGACCCCATCAGTACTAACCCGCGTTCTTTGACAACTCCACAGCGAACGAAACCCGCCCACCCCAACCTGCCGGAGCCCTTTCACCACCTCCACCCCACACTTGGGCCGATTTTGTGTGGAGGTGGACGATGGCATACAATTGACAGCGACTCAGGGCAGGCTCTGCCTGCCCCTGAACAGCCCTGAGTGCCATCGTCCAGAGGCTCCACACCAAATCGGCCCACCCAACACAAGAAATCCTCACCCACCGCCACCAAGCCCCTAATACTACAGCCGCACGGTGTGATACTTGTCGGCGTGTCGTGTTCACGGAGACCGCCGATGCGTGATCGACTTGGGTGTGCCGGACATGGAGCAGGACCTCACGGCCCTACCGGAGACGAACGCGGACGATCGCCTGGCGCGGTGGCGGGCAGGGTTCGAGGACATGTTCGCGCTGGTCGCAGGCCGGTTCGCACAGGCAGACTCACGCCACCGGGCCAGGATGTACCTGCTGGGCTTGCTGTCGGGCGCCGAGCGCAAGAACTCCTGGACGATCGCCGAGCAGGCCGGTGACCTGGCCCCTGACGGCATGCAGCGCCTGCTGAACTTCTACCGCTGGGACGCCGACGCGGTCCGAGACGACCTGCGGGACTACGTGCTGGACCAGATCACTGATCCCACCGGGGTCGTGGTCGCCGACGAGACCGGATTCCTCAAGAAAGGCACCAAATCCGCCGGTGTCCAACGGCAGTACTCCGGCACCGCCGGTCGGATCGAGAACTGCCAACTCGGCGTGTTCTTGACCTACGTGTCGGCCCGGGGGCGGGCGTTGATCGACCGCGAGCTCTACCTGCCCGCGTCCTGGACCGACGACCGCGAGCGCTGCGCGGAGGCCGGGATCGACGAGGATGTGGAGTTCGCGACCAAGCCCGTGCTGGCCCAACACATGCTGGCTCGCCTGCTGGAGGCGGGAAGGGACATCGACTGGTTCACCGCGGACGAGGCATACGGCGACAATCCCGGCCTGCGAACCTGGCTAGAAGACAACGACATCGACTACGTCATGGCCGTTTCCTGCGATCAGCGCTTCACCACCCCGAAAGGCGCTGTGCGGGCGGATGCGTTGGCTCGCAGCGCACCGCGCAAGGGCTGGCAACGCCTGTCGGCCGGTGAGGGCAGCAAGGGGCGCCGGCTGTATGACTGGCTGCTGCTGGACCCGGGCGCGGACGAGCACCTTCTCGTGGTGCGCCGGTCGATCAGCAAGCCGGACGAGTTGGCGTACTACATCTGCCACACCCGCCGTCCCGTGCCGTTGGCAGAACTTGTCCGGGTCGCCGGCAGTCGTTGGGGTGTCGAGGAAACCTTCCAGTTCGCCAAGAACGAGACCGGCTTGGACCACTACCAGGTCCGCAAGTATCAGGCGTGGTACCGACATGTCACGCTGTCGATGCTGGCCGCCGCGTTCCTGGCCGTGACCGCGTCCGCTGAACGCGACCGCGACGCAAAGGGGGCGTCACAGCCGGCCACGAGTGTTTGATCCCGTTGTCGTGCAACGAGATCAGACGTTTGTGGGCCATCCTGACGCGACCGACGCACCCCCGAGCGCACACTGATCGATGGTCGGACTGGCGGCGACTTCATCAGACCCACGCCCGGCGATGCCACTACCAGCGGCAACACCGCAAACATCACAGCCTGCGGCTGTAGTACTAATCCCCAAACATCCCCGAAGCACCATAACGGGATTCCCCGGAGCCATCCGCCCCCGCCGGACAAGCCGGCCAACAGTCCTAAACCGGCGAGCCGATCGACCGCCCGAACCGCACCGGATCCGCCACCGGCCCGGTCGCCGCCCGCAGCTTCGCCGCCTCCTCCAGCTTGGCCAGCTGGTCGCCCCCACCGATCTCCCCGAGCAGGATCCGGTTGTCGTGCACCCCCAGCACCTGGAACCGGGTCCCCGGCAGGAACACGATCGGCTCCAGCTCCGGCTCGAAGTAGCCGGTCCGCCGCCCACTGTCCGACCAGATCACGAACTCCGCATCCCCCGGCAACGCCACCTCCGCCGCGGTCACGGCGTTCAGGAAGCTGACCTCGGTGAGAATGGCTCCGGGTCGATGCGTGCCCGGGTCGACCGCGCCCCCGCAGAAGGCGACACCCTCGTAGACGGGCAACCGCTGCAACCCGGATATGACGCAGCTGAGGAACGGCAGCAACGCGTCCACGTCCCCGGACAGCAAAGCCTCGTCGGCCTTCCGCTCCCCCGCCGCCAAATACACGAGCACGGCGACCAGATCGGTCACCACGGACTGGAGCTCGCCCTCCCGCAGCTCCGGATGCTGCACCAGCAACCGCAGCACCCGGCTGGCATACGAGTCGTACTGGTCGCCGAGGGTCCGCCGCATCCATCCCCGGTGCTCGTCCAACGCGGTCTCGGCGGCGACCAACGTGTCGAGCATGGTGTCGACGTCGATGCCGGGATCCACGAGGAACGGCTCGACCCGAGCGGGCACGGGCGGCGGCTCCACCGGCACCGACCACGCTTCGGCAGGGGCCTGCTGGCCGAGTTCCATCTGACGGCGCAGCAGCACCATGGTCGGCAGGTCGTCGCCGATGTCGTAGTTGATCTCGGCATCCACGGCGGTCGGCACCGGCGCCGACGGCTCACCAGCCGCAGAACGAACGGGAACCGCAGCCTCCACGGAATCCGCGGGGTCCCCGGGAACCTCAGTCGTCGGCCACTCGGAAACGGTCGGCTCCTCGACCTCCGGCTCCGCAGCCTTCGGCGCCTCCCCGAACACCAACCGCACGACCCGCTGCGTCTCGGGGTCGAGCCCGGCGAACAGCTTCGCCCCGGCCACGCTGACCTCGTCGCCGACGGGTTCCCCCGGCACCCCCACGGTCATCCGCGCCCACTCGGGGTCGACGGGCATGCGCCGCACCGTCTCCGCCCCCACCGGCGTCGCCCCGGCGGCCCGCACCCACAGCCCGGCGGCTACGGCCTCGACGACAACGTTGGCGGTCAACTCCCACAGCCCCGGCCGCAGCGGCTTCAACCCGCCGACGGGCGGCCGGGCGGCGACGATCTCCGGCATCTTGCCGGGTCGGTACCGCAGCTCGGTGGCGAAGGCCCGCCAGGTCGGACGCCCGTCCGGCGACACGATGCCGATCTCGATGCCCCGTTCCGACGACACCGGCAGCCCGTTGTACGCGATCACCGGCCGTCCGATGGTGTCGGCGGCGAACTGCCCGAGGTCGGCCCCGAACGACGCGAACCGCACCCGGCGGCGGATCTCCTCGGGCAGCGCCTCCCACAACGCACGCAGGTCGGCGGCCGGCAGTTGGGCCTCTTCCGGCCCGCCGAGGATGACGGTCAGCACGTCCATCCGCACCGGCACGCCGAACGCCAGCGTCGAGTGCCGGCGGGTGGCGGCGGTCGGGGTGGCGTGCAGCCACAGCCCGGTCGGCACGGGTTCGGCCACGGACACCGGCCCCGCCCGCCACGGCGCCGTCGTCATGAACGACTCCCATTCCGGCGACGGGAACCGCGCACCGAGGGCTTCGCTCGGCTTGTCCGGGTGGTAGCTGCGCCACGCGCCGGTGGCGTGCGCGTTGGCGACGAACGTGGAGCCGCCGGGCACCGGCACCAGCGTGCCGTCCGGGGCGACAACCTCCGCCTGCAACTGTTCGGCCAACCACTGCGCCGCGATGGCACGGGTCGGTCCGCTGCCGGACGCACTGCCCGCGCCGGAGACCGCCAGCCGCACCGGGCCGCGCCCGCGCAGCGCCTGCACCAGCGCGCTCCAGTAGCCGCCGTTGTCGCCGGACGGGAAGTCCACCACGACCACCGTGCGCCCCGGGTCCGGCGGCACCGAAGCCGCCAGCGCCATCGCGTGCCAGCCCGGTCCCGGCGGCGCCGAGACGATCAGGGCCGCCCCCACCTGCCGGGTCTGGAACTCGACGACCGGCTGCGCCTCCACCACCGGGCGCTGCGGCTTGGCCCGGCGCGACTTCAACCAGTTGATCACGAGACCCTGCCCGTGGCGCGCTCAGCACGGAACAAGACGGTCAGCTGCTCACCGGGGCCGGAGGACACGCGCACGTCCCCGATACTGCCAGGTCCCCCCGGACGTCTTCACCCGGCCGGGTGAACAGCCGCGTCCGCGATGGTTGCCGCCAACAACCGTGTCGACGTGGACGCACCCGGGTTGACCAGGGCGTCCACCTCGTGCTCGGCCAACATGCCGGCCAGCTCCGCGCAGCTGACGACCTGCCACGCCTCGGCCCGCACCCGGCCCCGGTGCGCCGGCGCGGTGGTCACCAGCAGCGACAGCACGTCGTCGGGCGCGGGCGCGATCAACGGCCGCTGATGCTCGTCCAGCGCCACGCCGAACTCGGACTCCCGGATCACGGCGAACAGGGCGTCGGAGTCGACCTCGCCGTCGGCGGCCATCCGCAGGGCGGCGTCCACCGGGTCGGTGGGCGATTCCGGGCTCAGCGGCTCGTAGTCGGGGTTGGGCTCGAACCGGCCGACCACGCCGTCGGTCACCAGCCAGCCGCCGACCACCGACTCGGCCGGCGGGTTCTGGCCCTCCTCGGCCGGCTGCCAGGCCGGGTCGACCAGGAACAGCCACTGGTCACTGGTCATCGGTCCCACGTCCCTCGCTCGGCACGCCGACTGAGCCGACGGGCGGCAACTCTATCCCTATCATCCGCATCTCCATCTGCGCGGCCGCGGCGGCCGCCGCGTTGCCGCCCTGTGCCCAGGCCCGCGCCATGCCGTCCAACAGGTGCGACAGCATCAGCCCGGCCGTCACGGGGTCGCCGGCCTTGCGCAGGTACGGATTGAGCGCCCCGTCCCGCTCCAGCATCTCCACGGCCCGCTGCAAGCCGGCCCGGAACTTGCCGGCGGCGGCCTCGCCCTCGACCGCCTTGATCTCCTCGGCGGCCTCGTCGGTGGTGGACTTGACCAGGTCCACGGTCTCGTCCGACGCCCCGTGCCCGGACAGCCGGGCGCCGAGGTCGACCCGCTTGGGCGCGACGGGCGTGTCGGGGATGGGCTCCAGCAGGTGCGCGCTGAGCGGCGCGGGCCGCTTGAGCCGGCTGAGCGGCTGGGTCGAGGTCCAGCGGCGGATCCGCGACAACGGGCTGTCGTCGCGGAAATGCCTGCCCAGCTCCACTCCGGCCGACCGGACCGCGGCGTCGTGGAATCGCGTGGCCGGCGGCGTGACGGTGTGCCGGGCCTGGTCGCCGTGGTCGAGGTGCGTGGTGACGACGGCGTCGCGCCGGTGGGCGTCGTAGGCGCCGACCGTGTCGGACTCCGGCACCAGCTGCTCCACGTCGAGTTCCCGCGTCCGCGGCGGGGCATAGATGTTGAGCTGCCGCTGGATCTGGTTCATCAGGTACTCGCGCACGTCGTCGGCCCGCTGCCGGCCCGACACCTCGCCGGTGGCCCGGGCGTTGCCCAGCGGTGAGCCGCTGGAGTAGCCGGTGATCTTGGCGACCGGCAGCGGCAGGTTGTCGGCCTGGCGTTCCAGGGCCAGCTTGGCGAATCGCTCGGCGAACGCGTCCAGCTCGGGCACGCGGCCGGTCGGCAACGTGAACTTGCCTCGCTTGAACTGCACGCCGACGGGCTCATGCCCACCGGGCTCGCTCAGCGGCCCGTGTTCGCCCAGCGCGTTGAGTCGCACCGGCCGGGTCACCTTGCCCTCGCCCTCGTGCCAGGTGGACTCGCCGGTGACGGTGAACCGCTCGCGGGCGCTGCCGACCGGCACCGGCACCCACCGGTCGCGCCGGTCGCGGTACCGGTCGGTGATCGAGTGCACGGCCTCGCTGGTCGCCGGGTCGGAGGCGATGTGGGACAGCACGACCGCGGTGACGATGTCGGGCCGCTGGTGCTTGCCGGCCTTGCGATACACGTCGGCGAGATCGAGGTGGCCGCCGTTGCCGGGCAGCTTGGCCACGGCGTCGTCGGCGATGGCCTTGGCCAGCCGCATGGTGTTGGCCCGGTCGGACAGGCCGATCTTGCCGTCGAGGCGGGCCGGGCCGTCGGCGTACTTCCAGCCCCTGCCCATGGCGGTGGCGATCTCGGACACCATGGCTGCCTCGTGCTTGGGCAGGACCGACCCGAAGACGTTGTAGTGGCCGCCGCTCTCCACCGCGGTGAGCCGGTCGCCGTTGCCCTCACCGAACAGCATGATCTGGCTGGCACCGACCACCCGGTCGGCCTTGTTCCTGGCCGCCAGCGCCAGCTGGAGGTCGTGGGCCAGTCCGCCGGGGCCGTCGACCGCGCCGGCCCTGCAGGCCAGCAACATCGTGGTGCGGCGGCCGCCGTCGACGGCCTTGTTGAAGCCCTCGGTCCGCACGGCGATGTCGGCCAGCGTGTCGGCCTTCACCCGCACGTCGCCGAGCCCCCGGACATGCAGGCCGGCGCTGTACGGGTTGGCGTGCGCCATGAGCACCGCGGACTCGTCGGCCAGGCCGGGCACGGTGGTGGCCAGGTCCTTGTCGTTCACGACACGGCCGTGGCCGTCCTTGTCGTACTGGTAGACGCGGTCGGGGTTGGCACCGCCGGCCCAGCGCCGGGCCAGCCGCTGGTCGGCGTCGTCGTGGAAGAACGACGTCCCGAACACCTTGCCGGAGCGGTCCCGCAGCTCGGTGTGGGTCACGTTGGACATCGGGAACCGGCGCTCGCGACCGGCGTCGTCCTCGCCGCTGAACCAGTCCTGACGCGTGTCGCCGTGGGAATCGCTGTGCGGCAACGAGTCCACGCCGCGGCGTGGGTCGTTCTGGAGCTGCTCCAGGTGGTGCGCGGTGAGCTTCTCGCCCACGTGGTGGCCGGTCAGGCCGAGGTGGGTGCCAATCTTGTGGGCCAGCTGCGCCGGGTCGTCCTTCAGGCTCCAGACGGCGTGTCCCTCGGCCGGTCCCTCGGCGACGAGCTTGACTCGCGCGTGCGCGTCGAGCCGGTCCTCGACCTGCTGGAAGCGGACCCGGAACTGGTCGCCGCCGGGCAGCCGCTCGTGGTTGAACTGCTTCTCCGCGCCCAGGTCGAGGTTGCGCAGGACCTCGCGGGCCTGGCGCGGCGTGACGTCGCCGTCGAAGTGCACCTTGACGGTGGCCTCGCGGACCCACTCCCCCGGCTTGACCTCCATGCGGCGCATGTCGTAGCTGAACCGGCCGTGTTCCGTGGAGGCACGGACGATGTTCAGCGGGGCGTCGTCACGGACCAGGTCGATATCGGCCAGCGACACCCGGTCGTGTCGCGGCACGACGACGTCCGGCGCGGAGTGCATCTGCGCGCCGGAGTCGGCCTCGCGCTGGTGCACGGGCTGCGGGAACGCCGGGCCTTCGATGCCGGTCTTCGGCACCACCGTCCGTGGCGCGGCGCTGGTGTCGTTGAGCCGGGTGTGCGGCACGACGGCCTGGTCCTGCGTGACCCGCTCGACCTGCCACAGGTCGCGCGGGCGCAGGGCGGTGCCGGCGTCGTGCCCATGCAGCACGCCGGTGTCGTCGCGCGGGCCGAGGAACTGGAGCACGGCGTGGGCCAAGGTTTCCGGCGAATCCTCGATGCGCCAACGGTTCTGTCGGGTCTCGTCGCCGCCGACCCGCACGGAGGCGTGCGCCTGGTCGGCCGCCACTCGCTCGATCCGCACGTGGAACTGGTCGCCGGTCGGCAGGCGGTAGCCCTTGTTCAGCACGTCCCGCACGCCGTCGGACGCCTTCTGCCAGGCGGTGTCCACGTCCTCGTGGGTCGCGCCGGAGCCGCGCTCCATGTGCAGCTTGACCGTGTACTCCCGCACGAACCGGCCCGGCTCCACCTCGATACGCCGCACGTCGTAGCGCACCATGCCGGTGTCGGAGTCGAGGATCCGGGCCGGGCCGGAGACGTCGCTGTGCCGGTCGCGCACGCCGGTGTTCTCGGTGTGCACCGAGTCCAGCAGGTCGTCGCGCCGCAGGTGCTCCCACTGGTCCGGGGTCATCGGCCGGTTCGGCTCGAACCAGGGCGCGGTGTCGGCCGGGTTGTGCCGCCACTGCTCGTTGGCCAGCACCGGATCGTTGGCCGCGCGGTGCGAGTCGTGCAGCGCCGACGCGATCTGGTCGACGCTGTAGCCGCCGTTGAACAGCTCGCTCATCTCGGGCCGGATCGCCGGCTCGAAACCGTGCTGCAGCAACAGCTTCGGCAGCAGCAGGTACACGTTGAGCCGGCCGTTGGCGTCCTCGAACGGGTGCAGCACGTGCAGCGTGCGCACGACCCGGCCGATGGCCCGCAGCCGGTCGAAGTCGTCGTGCGCCCGGCCGATCTCGTCGTGGAACTGGGCGAAGGCCGAGTCGATCAACTGCGGGGCGTGCTCCTGCGTGTAGTTGGTGGTGATCGTCGTGTTCTTGCCGACCAGGTTGCTGGTGAACGTGGCCGGCGGCTGGTCGTGCTCGTCGTTGACCATCGAGGCCAGCGTGGACACCAGGCGTCGGTCGCCCAGCCTCTCGTCGAGGATGTCCCGGGCCAGCGGGCGGTCGCCGATCGGGAAGTGAGTGTTCTTGGCCGTGCCGCTGCGGCCGATCGAA